>NZ_JBITII010000028.1:0-1095 GCF_044458845.1 Streptomyces sp. NPDC050416 | reverse complement strand
ACGAACTCCCCGGCGGCGATCTCCATGGACGCCTCGTCGACCGCGACGACGTCCCCGTACGTCTTGCGCAGGGCCACCACCGACAGCGCTTTGCCGGTCGCGGTGGGCAGCTTGCCGCCGGCCACCTCCACGGACGGTGTGGCGATACCGAATTCAGCCACGAGCCCACTCCAGCCAGCGCTTGGTGACGGCCGCTTCGTTCTTCAGCCACCAGCCGATGTCCGCGTCAAAGCCCTTGTCGTAGTACTTCGGCGCACCCGCGAGAGTGTTGCGCTCCTCTTCGGTGAGCTTGGCGTAGGCCAACGGGGACGACGGGTTCGACGGGAAGGCCTTGGCCAGGTTGGCCTGGCTCTTGGCACGCAGCGAGAAGTCCATGAGCTGGTAGGCGTTGTCCGCGTTGGCCGCGCCCTTGGCGATGGCATAGCCCGAGAACTGGCGGCGCATGCCGTTGAGCTGCCGCGCGACCGGGACGCCCTGCTTCTGCAGATCGGCGATCCGGCCGTCCCACACGGTGGACATGGTCACTTCCTGACGGCTGAGGAGCACACCGGGGAGTGGGCCGCTGTCCCAGAACTTCTTGATGTCGGACCGCAGCCGGGTCAGCACCTTGAAGGCACGCTCCACATCCAGCGGGTACAGCTTGTCCATCGGCACACCGTCGGCCAGCAGCGCGAACTCCAGCTCCGGCAGGTCACCGTCCGGGCTGACCATCGCGCGGCCGCCCTGGAACGCCTTGGTGTCCCAGAAGTCCGCCCACGACTCCGGCTTGCGGCCGTCGAACGCATCCGTGCGATACGCGATGCACTGGCCGTAGAAGCTGTGACCGATGGCGTGCTCGGTGATCTGCGCCTCGGGGATCTTCGCGCTCTTCAGGCTCTTGAGCCGGTCGGGGTCCAGCGCCTCCAGGGCATCCTGCTTCACATACTTGAAGTGCGACATCATCGAGTTGTTGATCAGGTCGCACTGCGGGCGGCCCTGCTTGATCTGAGCCAGCAGCGGGGCATCGTCCAGGTTGAGCACCTTGACGTTGATGCCGGTCTCCTGGGTGAACGGCGTGTAGATCGCCTTCTGCAACGCCGCGCCGTAGGAACCGCC
>NZ_JBITII010000027.1:1885-5093 GCF_044458845.1 Streptomyces sp. NPDC050416 | reverse complement strand
AACACAGTGGACGCGAGCAACTGAGGACAAGCCCTCGGCCTATTAGTACCGGTCAACTCCACCAGTTACCTGGCTTCCATATCCGGCCTATCAACCCAGTCGTCTACTGGGAGCCTTACCCTCTCTAGGAGGTGGGAGTCCTCATCTCGAAGCAGGCTTCCCGCTTAGATGCTTTCAGCGGTTATCCCTCCCGAACGTAGCCAACCAGCCATGCCCTTGGCAGAACAACTGGCACACCAGAGGTTCGTCCGTCCCGGTCCTCTCGTACTAGGGACAGCCCTTCTCAAGACTCCTACGCGCACAGCGGATAGGGACCGAACTGTCTCACGACGTTCTAAACCCAGCTCGCGTACCGCTTTAATGGGCGAACAGCCCAACCCTTGGGACCGACTCCAGCCCCAGGATGCGACGAGCCGACATCGAGGTGCCAAACCATCCCGTCGATATGGACTCTTGGGGAAGATCAGCCTGTTATCCCCGGGGTACCTTTTATCCGTTGAGCGACGGCGCTTCCACAAGCCACCGCCGGATCACTAGTCCCGACTTTCGTCCCTGCTCGACCCGTCGGTCTCACAGTCAAGCTCCCTTGTGCACTTACACTCAACACCTGATTGCCAACCAGGCTGAGGGAACCTTTGGGCGCCTCCGTTACTCTTTAGGAGGCAACCGCCCCAGTTAAACTACCCATCAGACACTGTCCCTGATCCGGATCACGGACCCAGGTTAGACATCCAGCACGACCAGACTGGTATTTCAACGACGACTCCCCCTGAACTGGCGTCCAGAGTTCACAGTCTCCCAGCTATCCTACACAAGCCGAACCGAACACCAATATCAAACTGTAGTAAAGGTCCCGGGGTCTTTCCGTCCTGCTGCGCGAAACGAGCATCTTTACTCGTAGTGCAATTTCACCGGGCCTATGGTTGAGACAGTCGAGAAGTCGTTACGCCATTCGTGCAGGTCGGAACTTACCCGACAAGGAATTTCGCTACCTTAGGATGGTTATAGTTACCACCGCCGTTTACTGGCGCTTAAGTTCTCAGCTTCGCCACCCCGAAGAGTGACTAACCGGTCCCCTTAACGTTCCAGCACCGGGCAGGCGTCAGTCCGTATACATCGCCTTACGGCTTCGCACGGACCTGTGTTTTTAGTAAACAGTCGCTTCTCGCTGGTCTCTGCGGCCACCCCCAGCTCAGAGCGCGAAGCTCATCACCGGAAATGGCCCCCCTTCTCCCGAAGTTACGGGGGCATTTTGCCGAGTTCCTTAACCATAGTTCACCCGAACGCCTCGGTATTCTCTACCTGACCACCTGAGTCGGTTTAGGGTACGGGCCGCCATGAAACTCGCTAGAGGCTTTTCTCGACAGCATAGGATCATCCACTTCACCACAATCGGCTCGGCATCAGGTCTCAGACTATTGCCAGGCGGATTTACCTACCTGACGTCCTACACCCTTACCCCGGGACAACCACCGCCCGGGCTGGACTACCTTCCTGCGTCACCCCATCACTCACCTACTACCAGATCGGGTCAGCGGCTCCACCACTCCCCCTCACTCCGAAGAGATCAGGGGCGGCTTCACGGCCTTAGCATCACTGGATTCGATGTTTGACGCTTCACAGCGGGTACCGGAATATCAACCGGTTATCCATCGACTACGCCTGTCGGCCTCGCCTTAGGTCCCGACTTACCCTGGGCAGATCAGCTTGACCCAGGAACCCTTAGTCAATCGGCGCACACGTTTCTCACGTGTGAATCGCTACTCATGCCTGCATTCTCACTCGTGAACCGTCCACAACTCGCTTCCGCGGCTGCTTCACCCGGCACACGACGCTCCCCTACCCATCACGATCCCCGTTGGGGGTATATATCGCAATGACACGACTTCGGCGGTACGCTTGAGCCCCGCTACATTGTCGGCGCGGAATCACTAGACCAGTGAGCTATTACGCACTCTTTCAAGGGTGGCTGCTTCTAAGCCAACCTCCTGGTTGTCTGTGCGACTCCACATCCTTTCCCACTTAGCGTACGCTTAGGGGCCTTAGTCGATGCTCTGGGCTGTTTCCCTCTCGACCATGGAGCTTATCCCCCACAGTCTCACTGCCGCGCTCTCACTTACCGGCATTCGGAGTTTGGCTAAGGTCAGTAACCCGGTAGGGCCCATCGCCTATCCAGTGCTCTACCTCCGGCAAGAAACACACGACGCTGCACCTAAATGCATTTCGGGGAGAACCAGCTATCACGGAGTTTGATTGGCCTTTCACCCCTAACCACAGGTCATCCCCCAGGTTTTCAACCCTGGTGGGTTCGGTCCTCCACGAAGTCTTACCTCCGCTTCAACCTGCCCATGGCTAGATCACTCCGCTTCGGGTCTTGAGCGTGCTACTGAAACGCCCTATTCGGACTCGCTTTCGCTACGGCTTCCCCACCCGGGTTAACCTCGCAACACACCGCAAACTCGCAGGCTCATTCTTCAAAAGGCACGCAGTCACGAGAATGAAGACAAGTCTTCACTCCGACGCTCCCACGGCTTGTAGGCACACGGTTTCAGGTACTATTTCACTCCGCTCCCGCGGTACTTTTCACCATTCCCTCACGGTACTATCCGCTATCGGTCACCAGGGAATATTTAGGCTTAGCGGGTGGTCCCGCCAGATTCACACGGGATTTCTCGGGCCCCGTGCTACTTGGGTGTCTCTCAAACGAGCCGCTGACGTTTCGACTACGGGGGTCTTACCCTCTACGCCGGACCTTTCGCATGTCCTTCGCCTACATCAACGGTTTCTGACTCGTCTCATGGCCGGCAGACCATGAAAGAGAGATCCCACAACCCCGTATACGCAACCCCTGCCGGGTCTCACACGCATACGGTTTGGCCTCATCCGGTTTCGCTCGCCACTACTCCCGGAATCACGGTTGTTTTCTCTTCCTGCGGGTACTGAGATGTTTCACTTCCCCGCGTTCCCTCCACACTGCCTATGTGTTCAGCAGCGGGTGACAGCCCATGACGACTGCCGGGTTTCCCCATTCGGAAACCCCCGGATCAAAGCCTGGTTGACGACTCCCCGGGGACTATCGTGGCCTCCCACGTCCTTCATCGGTTCCTGGTGCCAAGGCATCCACCGTGCGCCCTTAAAAACTTGGCCACAGATGCTCGCGTCCACTGTGCAGTTCTCAAACAACGACCAGCCACCCATCACCCCGGAC
>NZ_JBITII010000026.1:0-9274 GCF_044458845.1 Streptomyces sp. NPDC050416 | reverse complement strand
GGCACCGGCGTGGGGGGGGGGGGGGGGGGGGGGGGGGGCGGGGGGGCGCCGGGCGCCGGGGGGGGGGGGGGGGGGGGGGGGGGGGGGGCGGGGGGGGCCCCCCCCCCCCCCCCCCCCCCCCCCGGGGGCCCCCGGGGGCCCCCCCCCCCCTCACCCACCCCAGCCCACATACCCGCCGCACCTGCCAACCACCCCCGCCCCACCCCCACCGGCGGTACCCTGACCAGGCACATCCGCACCACCCCAAGCACCAACGCCCCACCCCGCCCCATCCCCGAAGGGACCCCGCATGGCACTCGAAGCCGGCCTCCTCGACATCCTCGCCTGCCCGGCCTGCCACGCCCCCCTCAAGGAGCAGGACACCGAACTGCTCTGCACCGACCAGAACTGCGGCCTGGCCTACCCGGTCCGCGACGGCATCCCCGTCCTCCTGGTCGACGAGGCCCGCCGCCCCGCGTAGGCGCGCCCGGGCAGACCCACCCGCGTGAACCCGGTGCACATACACCCCGGGCACAACGGGCACCGACGTAGGACATCCCAAAAACGGACCCGGACCGGACTCCGGCGATCGGAGGCTGCCGCACATGCTCGACGAATCGCTGCTCGACTCCCCGGAGGGCCTCTCCGAGGCAGACCACCGCGGGCTGCTCCGCGGCGCCGCAGAAGCCGGCGCCCGCGTCCGTACGGCCGCCCGCCACTCCGCCGAGGCCGGCATCAACGACCTCAAACCCGACGGCCGCCCCCGCGCCGTCCTCATCGCCGGCCCGGGGGCCGCCGCCACGCACGCCGCCGATCTGATCGGCACCCTCGCCGGCGCCGGCAGCCCGGTCACGCGGCTGGCCCCCACCGGCGTCGCCCCCGCCGCGGGCGCCCTGCGCTGGGATCTGCCCGGCTGGGTCGGCTCCGTAGACCTCCTCCTGATCACCACTCCGGACGGCAGCGAACCGGGCCTGTCCCTCCTCGCCGAGCAGGCCTACCGCCGCGGCTGCAACGTCGTCGCCGTAGCTCCCAGCCGCTCTCCGCTCGCCGACGCGGTGAACGGCTCGCACGGCCTGTTCGTCCCCATGGCGACCGCCCCGTACGACCAGGACGAGCCCCTCGCCGCCTCCGCTCCCGGCGTCCTGTGGGCGCTGCTCACCCCGCTGCTCGCGCTGCTGGACCGCACCGGCGTGCTCGCCGCCCCGCCGGACGCCCTCGGCAAGGTCGCCGACCGCCTCGACGGCATCGCCGAACGCTGCGGCCCCGCCATCGCCACCTACAGCAATCCCGCCAAGACCCTCGCCGCCGAACTCGCCGACGCCCTCCCGATCGTCTGGACCGAGGGCACCTCGGCCGGCCCGGCAGGCCGCCGGTTCGCCGCCGCGCTCGCCGAACTGTCCGGCATCCCCGCGGTCGTCGCCGAGCTCCCCGAAGCACTCGCCGCACACAGCGCCCTGCTCGCCGGCCCCCTGGCCGCCAGCGCCGACCCCGACGACTTCTTCCGTGACCGCGTCGAGGAACCACCCGCCCTGCACGCGCGCGTGGTACTCCTCCGCGACCGCCCCATCGGCGGCCTCACCGCCGCTCCCGGCGCCCGCGACCTGGCCCTCAGCCACGACACGCCGATCAGCGAACTGGAACCGGAGGAGGGCGGCGAACTGGAGACCCTCGCGGAACTGATCGCCGTCACGGATTTCGCCGCCGTTTACCTGGCGCTCGCTTCCAGGGCCTGATCATGACCGGGACACCCTGACGCGCCCGCACGCCCGAACACCCAGAGAGACCCCCATGGACCGCCTCGACAACACCATCCGCCCCTACGCCTGGGGTTCTCCCACCGCCATCCCGCACCTGCTCGGCACCGAACCGACCGGCGAGCCGCAGGCGGAGATGTGGATGGGCGCCCACCCGGGCGCCCCCTCACGCACCGGCCGGGGCACGCTCGTCGAGGTCATCGACGCAGACCCGGAGAAGGAACTCGGACCGGCCGCGGTCGCCAAGTTCGGCCCCCGCCTGCCCTTCCTCCTCAAGATCCTCGCCGCCGGCGCCCCGCTCTCCCTCCAGGTCCACCCCGACCTGGAACAGGCCAAGGAGGGCTACGCGGACGAGGAGCGCCGCGGCATCCCCGTGGACGCCCCGCACCGCAACTACAAGGACGCCAACCACAAGCCCGAACTGATCTGCGCCCTCACCGAGTTCGACGGCCTGTGCGGCTTCCGCGACCCGCTCGCCGCCGCCGGCCTGATCGACGGCCTCGGCGTCGACTCCCTCAAGCCCTACGTCGACCTGCTGCACGCCCACCCCGAGGACGCCGCCCTGCGCGAGGTCCTCACGGCGATCCTCACCGCCGACCCCGAGGAGATGTCCCGCACGGTCGCGGAGGCGGCCACCGCCTGCACCCGCCTCGGCGGCGCCTACGGCCCCTACGCCGACATCGCCCACCACTACCCGGGCGACCCCGGCGTCATCGCCGCGATGCTGCTGAACCACGTCCGGCTCCAGCCCGGCGAGGCCCTCTACCTCGGCGCCGGCGTCCCGCACGCCTACCTGAACGGCCTCGGCGTCGAGATCATGGCCAACTCCGACAACGTCCTGCGCTGCGGCCTGACCCCCAAGCACGTCGACGTCCCGGAGCTCCTGCGCATCGTCCGCTTCCGGCCCAGCGACCCCGGCGTCCTGCGCCCCGAGGCCTCCCCGGACGGCGAGGAGCTCTACGAGACCCCCATCGACGAGTTCCGCCTGTCCCGCTACGTCCTCCCCGAGGCCGGCGGCGCCCACGACCTCACCCGCGCGACCCCGCAGATCCTGCTCTGCACCGACGGCTCCGTCCGGGCCGGCGAGCACGACCTGACCCCGGGCGGATCCGTCTTCGTCCCGGCCGGCGAAAAGGCCGAAGTGTCCGGAACAGGAACGCTTTTCCGGGCCACCGTCGTCGCCTGACCGTTTCGACGGCCCCCGTGCTGGTGACCTGAAGCACCGCGGCCCGAGCGGGCTGCAACAATGGCCCACCGTCAAGCACGGGCAAAGTCGCGGGCGGTTCAGCAGACGAGCGTCCGGGCCCTGGAACGGCGTACGAAGGGACAACGCGAACACATGAGCGCGTCAGGCGGCACCAAGGCGATCGTGGCGGCACTGGCCGCCAACCTCGCCATCGCGGTAGCGAAGTTCGTGGCGTTCCTCTTCAGCGGCTCGTCGTCGATGCTCGCCGAGTCCGTGCACTCGGTCGCGGACTCCGGCAACCAGGCGCTGCTGCTGGTCGGCGGTAAGAAGGCGAAGCGCGAGGCCACCCCGCAACACCCCTTCGGCTACGGCCGCGAGCGCTACATCTACGCCTTCCTCGTCTCCATCGTCCTGTTCTCGGTCGGCGGCATGTTCGCCCTCTACGAGGGCTACGAGAAGATCAAGCACCCGCACGAGCTGACGCACTGGTACTGGCCGGTCGGCGTCCTCGTCTTCGCGATCATCGCCGAGTCCTTCTCCTTCCGCACGGCCATCAAGGAGTCCAACACCCTGCGCGGCCGTCGCTCCTGGAAGGAGTTCATCCGCCACGCCAAGGCCCCCGAGCTCCCGGTCGTCCTCCTGGAGGACCTCGGCGCCCTCGTCGGTCTGGTCCTCGCCCTCGGCGGCGTCGGCCTCGCCCTGCTCACCGCCGACAGCGTCTGGGACGGCATCGGCACCCTCTGCATCGGCATCCTGCTCATCCTGATCGCCCTTGTCCTCGCCGCCGAGACCAAGTCGCTGCTCCTCGGCGAGTCCGCAGGCGCCGAGGAGAGGCAGAAGATCGAGGCCGCCGTCGTCGACGGCGACACCGTCACCCGCATCATCCACATGCGCACGCTCCACCTCGGCCCCGAGGAACTCCTCGTCGCCGCCAAGATCGCCGTCCAGCACGACGACACGGCCACCGAGATCGCCGCCGCCATCGACGCCGCCGAGTCCCGCATCCGCGAGGCCGTCCCGATCGCCCGCGTGATCTACCTCGAGCCGGACATCTACAGCGAGACCGAAGCCGCCAAGGGCCCCGACCCCGAGGCGAGCCCCGGCGGCCCCACCCCGCACCCCGCCGACCACTGACACCACCTTGTACGACTCCTCCGGCCACGGGCCCGCCGAACCACTCGGCGGGCCCCGCCGCCTTCCACCCCCCGGCACCTGACCCGACAGTCCCACCCCCGCCCGTCACGGGATCGGCTCGATGTGTTTCCCTGCGGGCTGGGGATCGCAGGCGCCCCCGGTGTAGCTTGGGACGGAGCCAGACGTCGCTGCTGATGGCGGTCGGGCGGTCCCACCGCGGACCGGCCGAGGGAGAGAGGGCCTCCGACGGACTGCGCTGCGCACACGCGGGCATGCCTGTGTCCTCTTTCGGGCACCCCTGTGTCCGCCGCCGCGCAGACCAGCCGTACCCACCTCGACCCAACCCCGAGGAGCAGCTCGCAATGACGACTGTCGAAAACCGACAGGACTTCAAGGTCGCCGACCTCTCCCTGGCCGAGTTCGGCCGCAAGGAGATCACCCTCGCCGAGCACGAGATGCCCGGCCTGATGGCGATCCGCAAGGAGTACGCCGAAGCGCAGCCCCTGGCCGGTGCCCGCGTCACCGGCTCCCTGCACATGACCGTGCAGACCGCCGTCCTCATCGAGACCCTGGTCGCCCTCGGCGCTCGGGTCCGCTGGGCGTCCTGCAACATCTTCTCCACCCAGGACCACGCCGCCGCGGCCATCGCCGTCGGCCCGAACGGCACGCCCGACAACCCGCAGGGCGTCCCGGTCTTCGCCTGGAAGGGCGAGACCCTGGAGGAGTACTGGTGGTGCACGGAGCAGGCGCTGACCTGGCCGGACAGCCCCACCGGCGGCCCGAACATGATCCTCGACGACGGCGGTGACGCCACCCTTCTCGTCCACAAGGGCGTCGAGTACGAGAAGGACGGCAAGGTCCCGTCCGTCGACACGGCCGAGTCCGACGAGCACCGCGTCATCCTCGAACTCCTGCACCGCACCATCACGGACGGCTCGCAGAAGTGGACCCAGCTGGCCTCCGAGATCCGCGGCGTGACCGAGGAGACCACGACCGGTGTCCACCGCCTGTACGAGATGCAGCGTGACGGCACCCTCCTGTTCCCGGCGATCAACGTCAACGACGCCGTCACCAAGTCGAAGTTCGACAACAAGTACGGCTGCCGCCACTCCCTGATCGACGGCATCAACCGCGCCACCGACACCCTGATCGGCGGCAAGACCGCGGTCGTCTGCGGCTACGGCGACGTCGGCAAGGGCTGCGCGGAATCCCTGCGCGGGCAGGGCGCCCGTGTGATCATCACCGAGATCGACCCGATCTGCGCCCTCCAGGCCGCGATGGACGGCTACCAGGTCACGACCCTCGACGAGGTCGTCGACAAGGCCGACATCTTCATTACCACGACCGGCAACAAGGACATCATCATGGCCGGCGACATGGCCAAGATGAAGCACCAGGCGATCGTCGGCAACATCGGCCACTTCGACAACGAGATCGACATGGCCGGCCTTGCCAGGATCCCGGGCATCGTCAAGGACGAGATCAAGCCGCAGGTCCACACCTGGACCTTCCCCGACGGCAAGGTGATCATCATCCTGTCCGAGGGCCGCCTGCTGAACCTGGGCAACGCCACCGGTCACCCGTCGTTCGTGATGTCCAACTCCTTCGCGGACCAGACCCTGGCCCAGATCGAGCTGTTCACCAAGCCCGACGAGTACCCGACCGGCGTCTACGTGCTGCCCAAGCACCTCGACGAGAAGGTCGCCCGCCTCCACCTCGACGCGCTCGGCGTGAAGCTGACCACGCTCCGCCCCGAGCAGGCCGAGTACATCGGCGTCCAGGTCGAGGGCCCGTACAAGCCGGACCACTACCGCTACTGAGCCGAGCGGCTCAGCTCCTCAGCAGCTCAGGTCCTTCGAAGCAGGCCCCCGCACCCCCGTGCCGGGGGCCTGCCCCGTTCGCCGGACCAGCGACCGGCCCCAGCCCGTCAAGACCCAGGACCCCCATGCCCCGCGGCCGCTATTCGCTCCACGATCCGCACGATCACACCCCCCTCGCTGACGAACACTTCCAGTGCGCCCCCGGCCCCTCCGGCTGGCGCTACGTCTCCCAGCTGACCACCCCCTCGGGCGATCACCACGGCTCCGTCGACCTCACCCTCGACGAACTCGGGCGCCCCATCCGCCTCGAACTCCACGCCGCCGCCTGGCAGGTCCGCGGCGCCGCCCTCGACGGCGTCACCTGGGTCCGCACCGACCCCACCGGAACCGACGCCACCGAAGGCAATGTGCGCGCCCACGCCTTCACCGGCACCTCCCCGGCATTCCTCGTCGCCACCACCCGTCTCCTGCGCCTCACCCCCTCATCAGCAGGCACCCGCGTACGCCTCGTCGCCTTCACGGACCCGGTCCTCGCCCCGCGCACCGTGGACCAGTCGTGGACCTTGCTGAAAAGAGAAGCACACGCCACTGACAACGGCCCCCTGACCGTGGACGAATACCAGGTCACAGCCCTGGACACGGGGGAACAGCACTCCGTGCACATCGCCGGAGACGTGGTGCTCGCGGCCCCCGGCATCGAGCTCGAAGACCTCGAATCACCGCCGTCGGTGTTCGCCTGAGCCCGGCCCCCCAGCTGAACGGGCAGCCCGCCCGCCCTCCACTACGCCGGCGGCACGAAACCGGTCCCGGGACGCTCGCCCGCAGGCACCTCTTGCGACTCCGCGGGCCGATCCCCGCCGGACGACCCGACAGCCGCACCGGTCGGCTCGACAGCCGAACCGTACGGCTGAGACACGGCACCAGGCGGCACAACCGGCGGTCGTCCGTACGCACCGGACGCCGCCCCCACACCCGAAGCGGCCTCAGCAGCCGGGGCAGCATCGGTAGCCGGAGCAGCCGGAGCAGCCGGAGCAGCCGGAGCAGCCGGAGCAGCCGGAGCAGCCGGAGCAGCCAGAGCAGCCGCAGCAGTCGGACCGGCCGACGAGGACGACCCGCTCCCGAAAGCCCGCCGAGCCTCCCGCGCCTGCCGTTCATGCACGACCGCCGCCAGATACGCCGCCGGCGGAACACCCTGCGGCACCGGAGCTCCCGTCCGTTCCGCGAGATCCGACGCCAGCCGCTCCGCCATGGACCACCCCACCTGCGGGTCCAACTGCTGCATACGCGTCAGGTACTGACGCACGGCGAGCCACAACCCGTCGGGCACCGCCGACAGATCGAGCCCCGAGAACCGCCCTGCCAGCCAGGGCGGGGGAGGCGGCACGAACCCGGTCCGGGTGACCGGAATCCGCTCCCGGACGACGAGGGTCCCGGCGAACACATCCCCCAGCCGCCGCCCGCGCGCCGACACGAACGAGGCGATACAGGCGACGACACCGAAGGTCATGAGGATCTCGATCACCCCGATCAAGCCCCTCACCAGCGCATGCCGGAACCGGATCGGCCCCCCGTCGTCCCGCACCACGCGCAGCCCGCAGGCCATCTTCCCGAGCGAACGCCCATGGCTGAGCGTCTCCACCGCGATCGGCCCGCCTACCAGGACGAGAACGAACGTCGCGATCGACAGCGCCGTCTGCGCTGCCTCGTCCAGCGAGGCAGTGGAAACCACGACCGCGATGGTCACCGCCACGTAGACGGCCACGGCCGCCACAAGATCCAGCAACACGGCCAGCGCCCTGCTGGGCAACCTCGCGGGGCGCAGCTCCAACGCCACCGCCTCGCCCGTCACCAGCTCACTCACGCCCGCCGTCCTTCCCCTGCCCTGCCCCCGACAGGGCCAGTCTGCCAAGCTGAGGGCGCATCCCGCCGCAGTACGACAAGCTGATCCACGACGAGCCGCCGACGAACAGCCGAGGAGCAGGCAGACCGATGGACCTCGACGTCTTCGTCTCCGCCCACCGAGCGGAGTGGGACCGCCTCGAAGCCCTGCTCCGTCGCCAGCGCCGCCTCAGTGGTGCCGAAGCCGACGAACTCGTCACTCTTTACCAACGCGCCGCCACGCACCTCTCCCTGATCCAGTCCAGTGCTCCCGACCCCCAGCTCACCGGCAGGCTCAGCCAACTCGTGGCACGCGCGCGTAGTGCGGTCACGGGCACCCGACGGGCATCCTGGCGCGACGTCACCCGCTTCCTCACCCACGGCTTCCCGGCCGCCGTCTACACGTCACGCCACTGGTGGGTACCCACCGCGCTGCTGTCCACGGCGGTCGCGGCCCTCCTCGGCTGGTGGATCGGCACCCATCCCGAGGTACAGGCCTCCATCGCGGCCCCCAGCGAACTCCGCGACCTCACCCGCCCCGGCGGCCAGTACGAGACCTATTACTCCAGCCACCCTGCCGCCAGCTTCGCCGCCCAGGTCTGGACGAACAACGCCTGGGCCGCGGCCCTGTGCCTGATCCTGGGCGTCTTCCTGGGGCTCCCGGTCCTCTGGATCCTCTTCCAGAACATGCTCAACCTGGGCATCGGCGTCGGTCTCATGTCCTCGGCCGGCCGCCTCGACACCTTCCTCGGCCTGGTGCTCCCGCACGGCCTGCTCGAACTGACCGCCGTCTTCGTGGCCGCCGGCACCGGCCTGCGCCTCGGCTGGACCCTCATCGACCCAGGCCCCCGCACACGACGCACAGCTCTCGCGGAAGAGGGCCGCGCCGCCATCGGCATGGCCATCGGCCTGGCGCTGGTCCTCTTCGTCTCCGGCGCCATCGAAGGCTTCGTCACCCCCTCGGGGCTCCCCACCTGGGCCCGCATCACCATCGGAGTCGTCGCCGAACTGGCCTTCTTGGCGTACGTCTACGTCCTGGGCGGCCGCGCCGCCCGCGCCGGCGACACCGGCGACGTCGAGGCAGAGGAACGCAGCGCCACCGTCCCGACAGCTGCCTGAACGGCTCTACGGCCACCGGATGTGCGACCACGTCCGTTCAACTGCTAGTCTCCTCTTCGCCCCACAGGAGCCGTTGACACGGCTCATGCGGGGAGGTAGATTCGAACAGTTGCCTGGACAAGGGGTTCAGCCCCGGATCGGCGACAGTGAGCATCTGTCTGCTTCATGAAACGCTGATTTCATTGAAGCCCCTCCCGATGAATCGGAAACGAGTGGCCGGTCAATCCGGCTCAAAACTTCTGATAAAGTCGGAACCGCCGGAAAGGGAAACGCGGAAGCGGAAATCTGGAAAGCACCGAGGAAATCGGGTCGAGAAAAAGATCTGATAGAGTCGGAAACGCAAGACCGAAGGGAAGCGCCCGGAGGAAAGCCCGAGAGGGTGAGTACAAAGGAAGCGACCGTTC
>NZ_JBITII010000025.1:0-14566 GCF_044458845.1 Streptomyces sp. NPDC050416 | reverse complement strand
GCCAGCACCTCGCGATCCCCGTACCGGCGCCGACCGCCGCCCTGTGGCCGCGATGGAGCGGGTGGGACCACCCGCTGAAACAGCTCCCACAACTCGTCCGGCACCATGCGCTCGACCATCACCACACGGTGCAGACTACCCAGCACTCCAAATGAGACGACGTCTAAGGCAGTCGAGCCAGGTCGTCTGGGTGACGCGGCTGTCTGTGTCCTGTGCGGCCAGTTCCCACCAAATGTCGCGGGGTGCCGGAGTCGTGATGTGCACGGGACCTGCCGCCGTGTCGATCAGGAGTTCAGTGGGTGTGCTCACGACTTCTCCTGCTGAGGCGTGGGAGCCGCAAGAACCAAGTCCAGCGGGTAAAGGCACACGTGTCCCCCATGTAACGATCGTATGCGGGGCATCAGCGCAGGGCATCTCGAGCAGCGGGTCTCCAGAGCCGCGAGGCCACATGCCCTTGATCCACGTTCGCAGGCCTCGACCGCGCGCGGCCAGCGCGGCTGTCACTCACCCCCCAACCGGCGTGTGAATAGATTTCTGCCTGCGCCCCACGGGTCCGCCCGCGCCTTCATCCGCTGGCGCCTCGACACATGCCGGTCCCGTCCTCGACGCATGGGTCCCACAGAGCGAGGATGTCCGCTTCCCTCCGTCGGAGCCTGAGCAACGGCGCCGCCGCGCGGTGGCGCCACCGTCCGGCATCGTCCAGGGTGACGTCGACTTTTACAGGCCGGGCTGTATCACATGCCGTGGGCAGAACAGCGGTGGCACGCTTTCCACCCGAGGGCGTACCAGCCGCGATCTATCTATGATCGTTACCAGAGGGACTGTCGTTCCGCGCCGACAAGCGCATGCGTGTGCTTTTCGGCGCGAATAGAGGTGACCCGTGGACCAGGAGCGGACCCAGGCTTCCACTCGCATGGTGCGCATCCACCAGCGGCTTCCGGCGTTTCGACTGATGCAGCGCGCGCGTCGCATGCTCGACGACGCGATCGATCTGCTTCGCCTGAGGCTGGACGTTCTGCCTGACGGCCTCTACCAGCCGGTACCTGGCCTACCGGTGCGGAAGGCCAAGCGAGCGGTCGGCAGTGAGTCCCGGTGGGCGGCGATGGAACCGGTGATTGCACGACTGGGCGTGAAGAGCGCGATGGACGTCGGCGCAAATGCAGGCTATTTCCCGATCCAACTCGCCAGTCATGGGATACCCACGGTCGCTGTGGAGTCGGAGCCGAAATACGTTCGCATAGCGACAATGGCCGTGCGGCGAAACCGGCTGGACAAAGTGGCGGTGATGGCACTGGAGGTTAGCCCGGGCACAGTCTGCCTACTGCCGGTAACCGACTGCACCCTAGTGCTGTCCCTCTGGCATCACCTGGTAAGGGAGCAAGGTCTCGACACCGCAACACACCTGCTTCAGGAGATCTGGTCCCGGACCGGCAAGGTGATGTTCTTCGACAGCGGCGAGAGCGAGATGCCCGAGTCGTTCGGTCTTCCCCCTATGGTGCCGACGCCGGACGCCTGGTTCAGGGAATACCTGCAGAAAAACTGCTCCGGTTCGCGAGTCGAACACCTCGGCCGCCATCGCGCCTTCGACGCTGCCGGCCTTCCGGCGGACCGGGCGCTCTTTGCCGTGATACGGGAACGGCCGCTGAGCCCTCCTTGAGGCCTCTGTGCAGGCCGGGACGCCCCCGCCTACGCTGTGCGGCGCATCGAAATCGCGGCCCTGCCCCTACGCCGCTACCTCGCAGTGCGCAGCCGCCTGCTGGTGATTCAGCATGACCGGATCACCTGGCTCGATCACGTACCCGACCCGGCGATCGACGCAGTCGACCGCTCCGACGTGCGGCACTTCGCCTTCCACAGCGGAGACATCCACTCAGTGGATCGCCCGGCTGGTCGGCAGGCAGATCGTGCTACCCATCGACGCAGCACCCGTCGACCTGGCCCGCCCACACACCTCTGAACCCCGGTTCCTGGAATTCACGGTGGCCGTCGACCCCAACACCGGGGAGTGCATCACCTCCACGTGCGACCCCGCCAAGGTGAGCAACTACTTCACAGACCGCGGCACGCCGCATTTCCTGACCCTGGTCTACTTCCGGCGCGAGGTCCTCAACCGGTACACCTCCCAGCCGTCTCGCTATCGCATCGAGAACGGCCGACTGAGCTGCCTGGGACTGTGGGGCATCTCCATCGGCACCAACCCCGACGGTCTCATCGAGGTCTACCTCGGAGACCTTGGACGCGACCTGCCAGCCGAAGAATGCGATCACTGGCTCAGCTTCAACGTCCCTCCCATCGGAGGACGCGACGAGGGCCGTTTTGACCGCGACATCCTTGGCCGGTGGACCAATGGACCGCCCGATCCGCTACGTCGGCTGTTCGCCGCACGAGAGCACTTCAGCACCGCTCTGGGTGCGCTTCTGGGACAAGCGGTCCGTCTACAAGCCATGGCATCCCGCCGACCAGGTCGCCTTTGGCTTCGTTGATGTCTGGGAACAGCGTTTGTCGGTGGGTTGCGGAGGCAGTTGATGATCAAGCGGATCGTGAATGTCAACGAGAAACGACGGCGCGTGTCCGGTTCGCTCGTTGCGTCAGACGATCTGGTTCGCCGCCAGTGATGGACAGAGATCATGCGAGCGGCAGACTGGCCCCATGACCGCATCAGATCCCAAGGCTGATCTTCACTTTTATCTGCAGTCCGCCCGTGATGCCCTGCTATGGAAGCTCGAAGGGCTCTCGGAGTACGACATCCGCCGTCCGTCGACGCCGACCGGCACCAACCTTCTCGGCCTGGTGAAGCACGCGGCCAGCGTGGAGCTGGGCTATCTCGGCGACGCCTTCGGACGGCCGTCCGGTGAATCGCTGCCTTGGCTAGAAGACGGTGCCGAGCCGAACGCGGATATGTGGGTCACCGCCGACGAGTCACGCGAGTACATCATTGGGCTCTACCGCCGAGCGTGGACCCACGCGGATGCGACGCTCGACACGCTGGCGCTGGACACGATCGGCAAGGTGCCATGGTGGCCCAGCGGTAGGGACGAGGTGACGTTGCACCACGCCGTGGTGCGCGTGATCGCTGACACGCACCGGCACGCTGGCCATGCCGACATCATCCGGGAGCTCATGGACGGTGCCGTGGGGATGAACAAGGGCAACGACAGCATGGCGCCGGGCGACTCGGCATGGTGGGAGAACCATCGGAGCCGACTGGAGCATGCAGCTCAGGAAGCCGACCGACGCATAACTTCGGACCAGATCAACTGAGACAGTTTGAGGCGAGATGGACAGCCGCCCGGGCGGTTGTCCATCGAGGCAGATAGCGGCAGCAGTCAGCCAGCCTTGGCGGGTTCCTCGGCTCGTGCTCGGGTGCTGGCGAGGCGGTAGGAGTCGGTGCCGGTTTCGATGATGGTGCCGTTGAAGGTGAGGCGGTCGACGATGGCCGCGCAGAGGCGGGGGTCGGTGAAGGTCTTGGTCCAGCCGCCGAAGGACTCGGTGGAGGCGATGGCGACGCTGTTCTTCTCTTCGCGTTCGGTCAGCACCTGGAAGAGGAGTTCGGCACCGTGGCGGTCGAGTTCCATGTAGCCCAGCTCATCGATGCACAAAAGATCGACGCGGCCGTAGTGGGCGATGGTCTTGTCCAGCTGCTTCTCGTCCGCAGCTTCGACCAGCCGTTCACGAGCTTGGTTGCGAGCGTGTAGCGGACGCGGTAGCCCTTCATGGCGGCCTCGGTGCCCACGGCGATGAGCATGTGGGATTTACCGGTGCCGGAGTCCCCAATCAGGCAGAGCGGCTGACTTTTCTTGATCCACTCGCAGGAGGCGAGGGTGTGGATGGTGGCCGCGTCGATGTTGGGGTTGGCCGTGTAGTCGAAGGTCCGCAGGGACTTCTCCCGCGGGAAGCCTGCCGCCTTGATCCGCCGTTCCGAGCGGCGTCGGGCTCGGTCGTCGCACTCGGCCATCAGCAGTTCTGCGAGGAAGCCGCGGTAGGTCATCTGGTCCTTCATCGCCCGGTCGGCGATGTCGGAGAATTCGTTGCGGATCGACGGCAGCCGCAGCATGCGGCAGGCGGTGTCGATGGCGGCGTCGGCGGCCTGCTCGGTCAAGCCTCGCTGGCGGGGCAGGGTCACTGTGCTTCTCCCTCTGGGTGGTCACCGCCGCTGGCGTGACGACGTCGGAGCAACTGGTCATAGGGGGTCACCGAAGGCAGTGGCCTGGTGTCCGGCGGGAGATGGGACAGCTTCCACTCATGCAGGGACGTCACGTTCGCCGGCGGTGTGCCAGGCAGCGGCTGACCTGCCGGGTCGGGTTCGGTTTCGGCCTGGGCTGCCTTGCGGGCCTCGAGGGCGACGGCGTCGGCGGTCATCGCCCCGGCGCGCAGGGCTGCGGCCAGGCCAGCGACGATGTGTTCGTGCGGCAGGTGCCGGCCCAGCAGCAGAACCTCGATCAGGGCACGGGTGCCGTCCCGCTCGTCGTGGGCCTTCTGGGCCTGGGCCCACCACGCGTCGTGGACGGGGGTGAACGTGCCCGCTGAGCAGGCCTGTTCGAGGGCGGTGGACCCAGGAAACGCGCCCGGCTTGCGGACCAGGACCTCCAGGTAGTGATCCAGCTCCAAGCGGACGGCGCCCTTGGCAATCAGCCTCTCGTGCCGGGCCACTTCCACGTTTTGGTTGTAAACCACCAGGTGAGAAGCGTGCAGGACGACCCTCACCCGCTTGCCGATCAACCGGATCGGCACCGAATAACGGTTGGTGCGGACCGGGATCTGGCTGTAGCGGTCGACCCGCGGGGTGAACAGTCGGCCCGTCTCGAACGGCTCCTCGGGCAGTGGCATCAACAGCGGCTGTTCGAGTGCGAAGTACTCGGCGACGGTCTTGGACCGGGCACCGATGCGGCGTGCGTCGTCCTGCCGGTCCCACTGCTCGACCATCTCGTTCAGCTCGGCGAGCGAGGCGACGTTGGGGACGGGAACGAAGTGGTTGCGACGGAAGTAGCCGATCTACCCCTCGACGCCGCCCTTCTCATGGGCGCCTTCGATGCCAGGACGGCAGTAAAAGCTCTCGATCCCGAAGTGCGACTTGAAGGCGATCCACCGGTCGGCCTCCACCCTGGCCCGGCTCAGTCCCAGCACCCGTGCGACAGCGGCCTTGAGGTTGTCGTAGCGCACCTTGCTCCGCGGGACACCGCCCAGCGTCCGAAGCGCGTTGACATGGCCTTCGAAGAAGGCTTCCTGGCCGCAGGAGGCGAACACCCGATGGACGGCCTTGCCCGAATACGACAGGCGGAAGGAGAACAAGTAGCAGGTCACCAGCTCGTCGGCGAGACGGATCGTCACGTCGCCGAAGTCGACTTCCGCTTCATGCCCGGGCTGGTGGGTCTACGGGACGAACGCCTCCAGCGGGGCCCTGCCGGACTCGACCAGGATCTCCGGTTTCCGGCCGGCGACGTAGTAGCGGACCATTCCGTAGGAGACGTCCGCCCCGTGCTCGTCGACCAGGCGGTGAAAGATGCGGGTGACGGTGTGCCGCTGCTTGCGCGGAGCATCCAGATCAGCACGGAGGATGCCGTCAATCACCGGCTTGTACGGATCCAGAGCGGTCGCCCGGGGCAGCAGCTTCTTCCGTGGCTCAGGCCAGGCCGAATCCAGTGCCTTGCGAACCGTCCGCCACGTCACCCCATGCTTGCGCTCGAGCTCCCGCATCGACATGCCGCCGCGATGGTCACGCCGGATCGCCGCGTACAGCTCGACCTTCGACAACTGCGGCATGGCCAGCACCTTTCACCAGGAGCACCCGATGCTGCCCTGGCAAGAGACCTGTGCCTCCCAAAGTCATCAACACCACCCGTCCGGGGAACGGGGCGCCTCCCAAACTCATCGACAAGCGACGTCACTACTGCTCGACCACGCCGCCAGGGTGGCGCAGCGAGGGGGCCACAGGGCCTGGACAGCACTACCGTCAGTTCTCCGACAGGATGCGCCCGGCGATCTCCCGCGCCAGCCGGTCCGTCTCCGCCGACACCGGCCCGCCCTCCTGCGCCACCGCCAGCAGCAGCCCCGACAAGTCCTGCCCCTCCTCCAGCGTCAGCAGGGCCAGCCGCTCCGTCATCTGCTCCACTGGAGCGAACTCGAGGGCATCCAGATCAAGAAGGTCCTAAAGGGCCCGGGTCGGTCGGCTGCACGACCCTTCATTGCGACGGGCGTGGCATACAGAACGAGATTTCGCTGATAGCGGCCTGCCGTCCGGTCGTAGGGCCCGGCGCACGTGACGAGGACCAACCGGTGTACGCCGTCCCCGGCGAAGAGATCCCCAGGCAGCTGTTCTTGCCGGTAGGTGCGCCTGGCATTGACCTGGTACGCGTGAACCTGGCCGTCGGCTGCGGTCACCTCGATACGGGCACCCAGGGGCAGCTCGTGCAATGCCGCAAAGGGTCCAAGTCCGTCCTCGTGGGTGTCGACGTGTCCGGCGATCAGAACCGTTCCCTGAGAAGACCCCACAGCGGCTCCCAGCGCCCACCATCCACCTGTGCCCAGGTCTTCCGGCAGGGCAAGAGCCCCATCGGCTAGGGAGGCGACCGGGACGACGGCCACGTCGAGATTTTTCGGCCCGCGGATGTGTGTAGGTGGCGATGCAGTCGTCCGGCCACCGGTGGCCGAACGGTCTCCGCTGACGGGCACGGAGCCCACGTCCGCGGGGCTGGGTTGCGGCGCGCTGGAGATCAGCCATCCGGCGACCGCCGCGCTCAGCCCGCATACGGTCATGAACGCGGCGGCCGGCCGGTGGCGTGCCATGTGCCTAGCGGTGCGCGGCCGGGCGGCGCCGAGCGCGCCAGAACCAGACAGCTCCGACGGCGGCAAGGAGTCCGCCGCTCGCCATGCCCGCAGCGCCGACCGTGGCGAGCGGGCTGTCGGCGGCGGCCAGGTGGCCGCCGCTACCGGCCCGGACCATGCCGGCGTCCTTGCCCGCGTGGCTCGCTCCGCCGCGGACCATGTCCAGGTGCATCGCGACCACCGGGCGTGCGGAACGAGCGGCGGCCTTGACCTCGGCGTTCTTCCCGCCCTTGAGTTCCTGGTCGATCAACGCCAGCGTCTTTCGGTGCGCGGCGTCCTGGGTGGTGAGCCATGCCGCGTCGTACGCGGGGCTGCCGGCCTTCGCCTGCACGGCGGCCAGCTCCTTCTTCTGCTCCGCGGACGGGGAACCGGGCAGCGTCACGTTCAGCTTGCCGGCGAGCATCTTCAGATCCCAGTCCAGCTTGGAGTGGTCCCGTACCAAGACGGCGCCGACGTTCTTCACACAGCTGGTCGTCGCGTTCTTCTGGGCGTCCTGACCCGCCGCGATCTCCGCTAGATTGCCCTGGTGGGCCTGCATCATGAACAGCTCGTCCTGGGCGCTTATCTCGGCGGCGAACGCGTACGGCACGGATATGCCGAACAGCGCCACCGCCATAACAGCGCCAGACACCAGTTGTCTACGCATCGGTGCTGCTCCCTTCAACCCGGCCAGCAGCACGTCGGCGCCCGGCCGGTGATCGAAACGGACGCATGAGACAGCGCCCAGCGCATGCCTTCCACCGAGGCGCCCAGCCTTCACAGCCACGGCATGCTGCTCACCCAGACGGCCGATCAGCCGTGAGCCGGACGAGAGTGGTGACGCACCACACCGGATACGGCACCTGGCATCCGGATGCAAGGCCTCTCCCGGCTGCATCCGTCATTTCTGTGACGGCCCTCTTCCCTGGGTGGGTCCGGGCTGCTGGTGCTGCTGCTCGTGCTCCTGGCGGCGCGGGTCGGCAGGGGGTGTGGCCGGGGCGGAGAGCTCCCGGTCTTTGATTGCGCGGCGGCGGGCGTCGGTCGCGCGGGTGATGGTGGCGGGCCAGTCCAGATTCTCCGGTGTGCGCATCCACGTCGCCGGGTCGGTCATGCGGCCCTCCAGCAGCTCCGGCATCGCGGCCTGCTGGTGGGCGTGGACGGCGGCGGCCCGCTGCGCCGGGGTGAGGGCGGGGTCCCGGTCCGGGTGGTCGACGGCGTGCGGCGCGGTCGGCTCTTGGCCGTGGTTGTGGTCGGCGGCGTGTGCTGCGGCCGACGCGGTCGCGGCCGGGGCTTCGTCCCGCGCGGCGGATGCGGTGCGGGCGGCGCGGATCGCCTTCTGCAGAGCGAGGCTGGCCACCCGGGCCCGCTCGTACCGGGTGGCGGCTCGGGGCGGCTTGCCGTCGGTGCCGGCGATCCACCAACGGTCGGGCCAGGCGAAGTCGGCCGTGTAGCTGAGCTGGTCCCGTGCCGGGATCCTACGGCCCTTCTGGGGCACGCTGAGCTGACGGGAGTGGCGGGCCAGGGCCTGGTCGGCGATGTCGTCATCCAGGCCGGGTGTATGACGGCCTCCAGGCCCTCGATGAGCCCACCGTGCGCGCGGTGGTTCGCCAGGCCGTGCTCGGCCTGGACGTAGGCAAGAGCAACCATCACGGCCACGGACTCACCCCGGCCGGGAAGAAGGTCTTCGACATGCGTTGTGTGCGCGGATGGCTGCGACAGCGGCGCCGACCCCGCCCGCCACGGCGATGTGGTTCTCCTTGAGCAGCACCATTGCGGCCAGGTCGAGGCGGTGGTTGCTCGCCCCGGCGGTCGCGACCGCGTACTTGTCCAGGGCGCGAAGCCCGGGTGCCGTCTTGTGGGGAGGCCCTGCCGAACGGCGAGCCCCAACTGCGGGCATGGTGACGCGGGCTCGCGAGGTACGGCGATCTTGGAACCGGTGACCTACCGCCCGGTGGGCGCCTTTTCCATCCAGATCCGGCGATCTGGTGCTCCCGATGAACGAAATCGATACGCAGGTCCGAGAGTCGGCGGTGCGAACCGCGCTGGCTGAGGACTGCGTCGGCGACGACGTCACCACACCTCGACGTCGTGGCCGAGCTGTCGGTAGACCTCACCGAGAAGCGGGAGGCCGGCGACCACGCCGTCCTGTCGGGCCAGGACTCGGCTCGCTGAGCCGGTAGTAGCTGATGTGTGCGAGGCGCTCGGGGTGCGTTTCTTCCTGAGTGACCTTCTTCGGTGGTGGCGTGTCCGAGGTGGTGTCCTCTTCGTTGCAGTATCTGGCTGATCGGCCAGATTGACCGGGTGTGGAGAGGGATGCGGATGGGATGCGAGGAGGTCCAACAGCCCTTCAGTGAACCCCTACGACGACGACCATGAGCACTGCGGTGACGCTGCCGAGCACCATGACGGTGGACGGGGAGGAGCGGTCCACGACCACGCCTCCGACTAGCGCGCCGATGGAGATCGTCGCCTGGAAGGATGCAGTGAACAGCACCGAGGCCGCTTCTGGTGAGTTGGGGGATGCTTGGGCGAACCACGTCTGGGAGGAGACGGGGACGGCCCCGTAGGCGACGCCCCAGACGATGAGCAGGATCACCGCGCCGGCTTCCCAGCGGCCTAGCACGGGCAACAGCAGTGTGGCGACCCCGATCAGAGTTTCTCCTGGAAGGACTACCGCGACCTGCTCGTCCGTGCACACATCCAGCTCGGCGGCCCGATCGTGGTGGTCTGGGACAATCTGAACACCCATCTGGCGACCGGGCTGAAACGGTACGAGGCCGAGCACGACTGTTCACCACGGTCCGCCTCCCGCCGTATGCACCCGACCTCAACCCCGTCGAGGCCCTCTGGTCACTGGTACGCCGGGCCATGGCCAACACCCCCTTCGACGCACCCGACGACCTCGACCGCACACTTCGCCGGCAGTTACGCAGGATCCAGTTCCGGCCACACCTGATCGACGGCTGCCTCACCCGCCACCGGTCTGACCCTCGCACCACCGACCCCACCCTGAAAACCTCGGTAACGGAGGCCGCCTTCGACACCGGTCCGCGGCCCCGGTGAGAGCCGTCCGCACGAGCTACTGCGCGTAGAACGTGGCGTCCGCCCGGTCCGTGGCCGTGCTCGGCGTCTGCACGTACAGCAGGTAGTTGAAGTGACGGACGTAGCGGCCGGGTGAGCCGTACGACTCGTAGGAGACGCCGGCCGAGTCGGACAGACCCGCCCGCTTGTAGAAGGTGGCGTCGGACGCGAACTGCGCCGTGCCGTCGTTCTTCTGCAGCCACACCTCGAAACTCGCGTTGCTCCGCAGGTAGTAGCCGGGGAAGTTGGCGGACTCCAGCGACACGGTGCCGCTGCCGGTCAGGCCGGTGACCACGCGGAACTGCGAGTCCGCCAGCGGGCTGACGTTGGCGTCGATGCGTCCGCGGTAGTCGAAGTGGCGGATGAAGCGGTCCGCGAAGTTGTACGACGAGAAGCCCTGCGGGGTGACTCCGTCGGCGACCGGGATGCCGAAGTCGGGGGTGCCATCGGCCTTCCAGTACACCTTCTGGACGCGGGTACGGCGGTTGGGGTCGTTCAGCGGGTCGCCGGTGATGTCCTTGTAGCTGCGGTCGTGGTAGACGAGGATGTCGGACTTGCCGTCCTCGGAGACGGTGAAGGAGTTGTGGCCCGGGCCGTATTGCGAGGTCGCGTCGCTCGTCTTGAACACCGGCTGCGCACCCTTGGTCCAGGCCTCCGGGTTGGTCAGGTCGGCCGTCGCGGAGGCGGTGAGCATGCCGAGGCAGTAGTTGGAGTCGGTCGCGCTGGCCGAGTAGGTCATGAAGACCTTGCCGCCGTGCTCGATCACCGCCGGGCCCTCGTTGACCTTGTAGCCGATCGTCTCCCAGGACAGCGTCGGCTGGGAGATCTCCACCGGAGTGCCGGTGAGCGTCCAGGGGTTGGCCATCTTGGCGATGAACAGGCTGGTGTTGTTGTTCTCGGCCGGGTTGCGCTGGGCCCAGGCGAGGTAGCGGACGCCGCCCACGACGAAGGTGGTGGCGTCGAGGGAGAAGCTCTCCCACGTCGTCGTGATCCGGCCCTTCTCGGCCCAGGTCGCGGTGAGCGGGTTGGCTCCGGTGCCCTCCAGGACGTACATCCGGATCGCCCACACGTCGCTGGTGGAGCCGGCGGCGAAGTACACGTACCACTTGCCGTCGATGAAGTGGATCTCCGGCGCCCAGATGTGCGCGCCCATCACGCCGCTGGCGTGCTTGGTCCAGATCGTGGTCTCGGGGGCCGTCGACAGGCCCTGGATGGTGGTGGCGCGGCGCAGCACGATGCGGTCGTACTCGGGCACGGTCGCGGTGAAGTAGTAGTAGCCGTCGGTGTGCTTGAAGATGTGCGGGTCGGCGCGCTTCTCGGCGATCGGGTTGGTGTAGGTCACGCCGGGGGAGGCGGGCACGGCCGCGTGGGCGACGGTGCCGGGCCCGGCGAGGCAGCCCACCAGGGCGAAAAGGACGGCCGTGAGCAGCCGTACGGCGTTGCGTCTCAAGGGGTTTCTCCAGATCATGGAGTGCGGGGCGGGAGGGAGGTCAGGTCGTGGGGACGAGGCGCCACTGCTGGCAGTTGTTGTTCAGCCAGGTCCACAGCCGTACGTCGGTCCCGTTCGTGGTGCCGCAGTTCGCGACGTCGGCGACCTTGCCGCTGTTCTCGTTCACGATCCGCACGTAGTCACCGGTGGCCGTGTAGACCAGACGGAACTTCTGGCAGTTGTTGTTCAGCCAGGACCACTGGGCGATGTCCGTGCCGTCGGCCGTCGCGCAGCCCGCGGTGTCCGCGACCTTGCCGGTCGCGACGTTGACCAGCCGACTGGTGTCGTTGCCGAGGTCCTCGACGCGCCACTTCTGGTTGGCGCCGCCGGTGCAGCTCCACTGGAAGATGTTGGTGCCGTCCGCGGTGTTGCCGCCCTCGACGTCCAGGCACTTGCCGCTGTTGCGGTTCACCAAGGTGTACGCGGTCGGGGTCGTCGCCGTCTCGCCCGAGGGGCCGGGCAGCGTGGTGCCGAGCGCGACCGGGGTGCCGAAGTTCGGCGTGCCGTCCGCGTTCCAGGTGAACTTCTGTGCCCGCGTCGTACGGCCGTTGCCGCAGCCGCCGGTCGCGGTGTCGTTGGCGTGGTAGACGATCCAGTTCTCGGTGCCGTCGGGCGAGGTGAAGAAGCCGTTGTGGCCGGGGCCGTAGACGCCTGCCGCGTCGTTGCGCTGGAAGACCGACGTGGACTTCTTCGTCCAGGAGGCGGGGTTCAGCGGGTCGGTGCCGGTCAGTTCCAGCTGGCCCAGCTTGTAGTCCGCGGTTCCGCAGAAGCTGGCGGAGAAGGTGAGGAAGGTGCGGCCGTCGTGGTAGAGCGGTTCGGGGCCTTCGTTGACCGCGCCGCCCGAGGTCTCCCAGCTCGCGGTGGGGCTGGAGATGATGGTGAAGGTGGTGCTGGCCAGCGTGTAGGGGTTGCTCATCGGCGCGATGACCAGGCTCTGCGTGCTGCCGTTGATGAAGCCGCTGCCGATCAGGTAAAGGCTGTTGTTGGCCGTCAGGACGGTGGCGTCGATGAGCCAGCCGCCGGGGGTGAGGTTGGAGCCGCTCAGCTGGTTCTTGTAGGTGTACGGGCCCATCGGGTCGGTGCCCGCGCTCTCCAGGACGTGGGTGCGCTGGGAGTCGCAGCAGGCGACAGCGCTCTGCCCGGCGGAGTAGTACAGGTACCAGTGGCCGTCGAGGAAGTGGATCTCGGGCGCCCAGATGTTGGTGTTGCGGGTGGAGGTGGTGTCACTCCAGACCTGGACGCTGGCGGCGGTGGAGAGTCCGGCCAGGGTCGGTGACTTCCGCATGGTCAGCACGCCGGTGAAGGACGTGGTGACCAGGTAGTAGTTGCCGTTGTAGTACTCGAGCCAGGGGTCGGCCCCTTTGGTCGACTTGACCGGGTTGGTGTACGGGCGGCCCTCGGCGGCGGTGGCCGGGGTCGTCGCCGACACCATGGCGATCAGTACGGCGAGCAAGCAAAGGATCAGGACCCTGCGGCGTCTGGCGGGGGGCTGCTCTGACATCTGTGGCATGCGGGACCGTCCCTGTCCGTAATTTCGAACGCAGTTCGTAAATTCGGTCAGAAGATAAGCGGGAGTCAAGGTTCCGTCAACGCTTTCGTCACACGCGCTTTACCTGTGCGAATCCGTCCCGCGTACCAGGCGCGACGGAGCCGCTCACCGGCCGGCTCTCACGTCAGCCTGATGGAGCAGTCCAGCGTGCTCCTCAAGCACCAGTTTCAAGGCAAGCCACCGGTAAACTTCGCACCGAGGAAGGCGATCCTGGCGCCGGTGAACTTCGCACCGACGAAGGCGACCATGCTGTTGGTGAACCCCGCAAGACCGAAGCTGACCGTGCCGCCAGTGAACTCCGCACCGTCGAAGGTGAGCGTGCCGCCGGTGAACTCCGCGTCGGAGAAGTCCCCACCATCGAACACGACGCCGGTGAAGTCGAAGTCGTAACCCTGCCAGGAGCGCGGATGCGGATACGACAGGCGGAGGTGGTCCCGGATGAGCCGGATGATCGTGTGCCGAACCTCCCGCAGCGCCTGGTAGGCATGCCGGGCGGCCGCGTCGTCGGCTGGCACCTCCCACTCTGCGGTGTAGGGCAGGCACAGATATGCGCACAGCACGTCAATACAGGTCTGGCGGAGTTCCCGGGTGGGGGCGTCGTCGGCGAGTCCGGCCAGAGCGTGCACGCCGCCGAGGCGGACTGCGGCAAAGTCGTCGCCGAGCTGGGAGACGGCCGCGGTGAAGCGCTCCGTGTGCAGACGGGTTGCCTCGCGCAGAGCGCCGTCCTCGTCGACCCGCTGCCGTCGGTAGGCGACGACCAAGGCGACCAGGGCGCCGGCCCCGGCGACCACGCCGAAGGAGAGCTTCACCAGTTCGAACAGCGCCTTGGAGTCGATGCGGTGTTCGGGCTTGAGTTCGTGGGCGCCGAGCAGGTCCCATCCGACGAAGAACACGCCGGCGGCGATGGCGAGCGCGGTGACGAAGACCAGAGGGAGGACAATCCAGACGTGCAACAGCCGCAGGCCACGCCGTTCAGCCCGGCGACGAGGCGGGGAGAGTCTCACAATCGGCAGGACGCCCGATCACGGACGCCGGTTGCGGATGGGGCGCCACCGTGGATGCGCAGCGAGCCTGGCACGTGTTGGATCCCCGATAAGCTCCGGTTGGGCTCTGTCATGTTCCTCTGAGGGGGGCTGGGGGGAGTTTGCGCTGCCGCCAAGCTGCTGGGCGTCTCCCCAGGCACCCTCTACAACCACATCCCGGACCTGCGCGAGCTGCGCGCTGGCGCCGTGCCCCGTCAGCTCGGAGCGCCGACGAGGTAAGCCAATCTCAACATGATCAATCTCAGCGGCACTTTCTGTACCGCAACTACTCACACCCGAGACCAGCCGGTGGCGGCCACCACCTCACGCGCGATGTCCACGACAGCCCTCCCGTCCGTTACCACCCGCACCGCATCCGCGGGGAGGTGCTGGTCCAACAACCGTGCCTTGCGGGCACTGCCTTCCAGCTCCTGCTCCAGCTCCGAGCCGGGCACCCGGCCTCAGCCGTTCCCACCTGGCGAGCGTAGGTCTCAAGGCTATGCAGGACCGGGGCTTAGAAACACGCACCAAGCTTGTTCTTTATCTACCAAGATCTTCCGGGCTTGCCGATGGCCTTGAGGGTCTCGGGGCGTTTGACGGTCTTGCCGACGTCGTAGCGGGGTG
>NZ_JBITII010000024.1:0-15646 GCF_044458845.1 Streptomyces sp. NPDC050416 | reverse complement strand
CTACGAACGCAAGGCCGAGCACTTCCTGGCCTTCACCGCCATCGCCTGCAGCCTCATCTGCTACCGCAGGCTCACCAAATGAGACGATGTCTAAGGGCTCGCAGAGAATCAAGGTGTTGCTTCGCCCGCTTAGGCTCGTTGGTCTGCTATGGGCGTCTCCGATGAGGTTCGTAGTCAACTCGCTGTGAAGTTTGGGGTGTTGTTCCCGCATCTGGACGAGCGGCAGCGGCGGCTGTTGATGGGGGCCGAGGCCCGGATCCTGGGGCACGGTGGTATCCGGGTGGTCGCGCGGGCGGCCCAGGTCAGCGAAACGACGGTCCGCAAGGGTGTGAACGAGTTGGAGGCCGGCGAGGAGCCTTCAGGACGGGTTCGCAGGCCCGGTGGCGGGCGGAAGAAGGCCGTGGATCTTGATCCGGGACTGCGGCCAGCGTTGCTGGCCTTGGTCGAACCTGACGAGCGGGGCGATCCCATGTCGCCGCTGCGCTGGACGGTGAAGTCGACCAGGAACCTCGCGGCTCAGCTCACCCGCCAGGGGCACAGAGTGAGCGCGGACACGGTCGGAGACCTGCTACGCCAGGAGGGCTTCAGCCTGCAGGCTGGCGCCAAGACCATCGAGGGCAAGCAACACCCAGACCGTGACGTCCAGTTCCGCTACATCAACGAGCAGGCCACACAGCACATGAGTGTGGGCCAGCCGGTGATCAGCGTGGACGCCAAGAAGAAGGAGCTTGTCGGCGACTACAAGAACGCGGGCCACCAGTGGCGGCCGACCCATGAGACGGTGCTGGTCAAGTCGCACGATTTCTTGGACCGGCAGGGACCGGGCAAGGCGATCCCATATGGGATCTATGTCATCGCCGCGAATACCGGCTGGGTCAGTGTCGGCACCGATCACGACACCGCCGCGTTCGCTGTCGCCTCCATCCGCCGTTGGTGGCAGGCCCGCGGTCGGTACGACTATCCGGCCGCCACCCGTCTGCTGATCACCGCGGACGCCGGCGGCTCCAACGGCTACCGCACCCGTGCCTGGAAGGCGGAACTCGCAGCACTGGCCACCGAGACGGGCTTGGACATCACGGTCTGCCACATGCCGCCGGGCACCTCGAAATGGAACAAGATCGAGCACCGGCTGTTCTCCCACATCTCCATGAACTGGCGCGGCCGTCCGCTGACCAGCCACGACGTCATCGTGAACAGCATCGCGGCGACCACGACCCGCGCCGGGCTGAAGGTCCACGCCGAACTCGACCGGGGCACCTACGACACCGGCATCAAGGTCACCGACAGCGACATCGACGCCCTGACGATGGACCGGCACCGCTTCCACGGCGACTGGAACTACACCCTCCGCCCTGAGCCTCGCGACACCACCAACGCAGCCGATGAAGCCAGCCCGCGATCAGCCGGCCCGTCCCTGCCGTCCGGCACTGGGTGTCTGCGCAACCCGGAGCTGACCGGCATGCCCGAACCGGCATTGGACGAACTCGTCGACCAACTGACCACGAAAATTGCTGAGTTACGTAAGCAGGGACGGCTCCAGCAACCAGGAGGTGAGCGCATCCGCGCTCGCGGCGCAGGGGCGAAGGACAGGCTGACCACGGTCGAGAGAGTCCTGGCCACCGTGCTCTACCCCCGCAAACTCGGCACCCGAGATCTGCTCGCCCAACTCTTCGGAGTCAACGGCAGCACCCTCACCAGGGCCATTCACCAAGTCCAGCCCCTCCTGGCCGAGCGCGGCCACACCATTCCTCCCTCGACAGCCAGGTTCCGCACGCCTG
Organism: Streptomyces sp. NPDC050416; assembly: GCF_044458845.1. Classification (NCBI taxonomy): domain Bacteria; kingdom Bacillati; phylum Actinomycetota; class Actinomycetes; order Kitasatosporales; family Streptomycetaceae; genus Streptomyces; species Streptomyces sp. NPDC050416. The sequence continues at coordinate 13,868 of NZ_JBITII010000024.1, read as the reverse complement.
CTGACGTCACCGCGTTCCTCGCGAACAGCAGCCCCACCGAGATCAAATCAGCATGTTGATTCTCTGCGAGCCCTAAGCCACGGGCAACCCGCAGCGGCCGCTGCGCCGCACAGCACCCTGCTGACCGGCATCCCAGGCGCTCAGATCGCCGGCCGATTCACCCTGATCCCCATCCGCTCGTTCCCCTGCAACAGCGAGTGGCTGGGCCTGGCCGCGATCATGGAAGACCCCCTCGATGGCATTGTTCACGGGGGTTCCGAGATGTGACAGTGCCAGTCCAGACGGTCGTTCGTCGCAAGGTCGTCAAGTCGGGTCAGACCTGTCCTGACGGCGGGTTATGACTGACTGTCTCGGTCCCGCCGGCCGGTGGCGACGTCGCCGCCGAAGGACGCGGCGAGTGCCCGCGTGATCAGTTCGGGCAATGCCGTCTGTCCGTCGTCCTCGGCCCACCGCGTCAATGCCGTGTGCATCGCGGCCAGGCACGCACTGGTCGCCGCGTGGGCGCGGAACGCCGCGTCGGGGGTGGTCGCGTCGTCTCCGAGGGCGTCGACGATGGCATGTTGCAGCGCGTATTGGCTGTCCAGGTGCCGGGCCCGCAGGGCGGGCGTCGAGACCATGAGCCGGAGACAGTCCAGCAGAAATCGCTCGCTCACTGCCGGTTCGTTTTCGTTGCCGCCGGTCAGCGCCTTGGCCGCGTCGATGAGTGCGCCGCCGACGCGGCGTACCAAAGGGTGCGTCGGGGACGACGTGGCGACCCGTTCGGCGATGAGCTGTGCGGGCTGGTCGATGAGGACGAGGTCTTCCTTGGTGGGGAAGTACCGGTACACGGTCATCGCCGAGACGCCTGCAACCTCGGCGACTTCGGCCACCGTCACCGCGTCGTAGCCGCGGTCGGTGAACAGCCGCACCGCATGAGCCTGAATCATGCGCCGCGTCTCGGATCGCCGGCGCTCCCGCAGTCTCGGTTTCCGCTCCATCATGTGATAGACACTACCGCAATGTTAGTAACTAACATACGGGATGGGGTGGGCGGCGTGAGCGGTCAGGTCGGCAGGACGGCTTTGGTGACGGGCGCGTCACGGGGCATCGGGCAAGCGATCGCAGCCCGGCTCGCGGCCGAAGGGGCCATGGTCCTCGTGCACTTCGGCACGGACGAGAGCGGGGCGGCGGTGACGGTGAAGGCGATAGACCGCGCCGGCGGGGCCGCCCGCGCCGTCCGGGCCGAACTGGGCGTGGACGGCGACGTCGAGACGCTCTTCGCCGGTGTCGAGGCCGCCTTGGCCGGTCTGCCGCTGCACATCCTCGTCAACAACGCCGCGGCCGCACCGGCCGGCCCGCTCGGCGCAACGACCCGGGCGGAGTTCGACCACCTGTTCGCGGTCAACGTGCGAGCGCCGTACTTCATCATCGAGCACGCACTGCCCCTGCTGCGCAACGGCGGCCGGATCATCACGATCTCGTCGGTGGCGACCCGGATGGCCAACCCGGCCCAGACGTCCTTCGCCATGACGAAAGCCGCGGTCGAGACAATGAGCAGGACCCTGGCCAACCAACTCGGACCCCGAGGGATCACGGTGAACGCGGTCGCCCCCGGAGCCACCCGGACGCCGGCCAACGGAGCCGTCTTTGACGTACCGGGCCTCGCCGAACAGATCGCCGGCATGACGGCACTCGACCGGCTGGGCGGGCCCGGCGATGTCGCCGACGTGGTCGCCTTCCTCGCGTCCGACGCCGCTCGCTGGATCACCGGCCAGATCATCGACGCGAGCGGCGGCCTGTTCCTCGGTCCACGCCTCTGACCGACGAGGCCGACACGCCGACCGGAGAGGACTGGGCCGGTGCCAAGACTGGAGCGTTCCGGCTTGGCCGCCACTGACCGTTGTTGCTCCGAGTTCAGCGGATGCCGACATCGATCTCTGACCTGTCGACGCTCCACTCGCCGCCCGGTTCAGCGAGTTCCTTGGCATGGTGCCGTACAACGTGAGCGCGGCCCGGGAGGCACCTCGTGCTGAGGCGACCCCGACGGTGTGGACACACTGACAACGGATCTTGCAGATCCGAGGAAGGGTGTCCTGGTGGGACGGAAATCTCCATATCCGGCGGAGTTCAGGAACGATGCCGTCGCGCTGTACCGCGCGGCGGGCGGGAAGCGCACGTATGCGGTGGTCGCAGCGGACGTCGGGGTGACCGGCGAGACGCTGCGGAGCTGGGTGCGCCAGGCCGACGAGCACGCCGGTCGCGGTCACAGCCACGGCGAGCAGAACGCGGAGAGCCAGAACGAGGAACTGGCCCGGCTGAGAGCCGAGAACGGTCGGCTGCGCAAGGCGGAGAAGGAGTCGGAGCTCGAGCGGGAGATCCTGCGCCGGGCGGCGGCCTATTTCGCAAAGGAGATGAAGTGAAGACCCGCCGCTGGGACTTCGTCTCCGCCTACGCCAAGGCCTTCGGCGTTCAGCGGATATGCCGAGCCCTTCAGGTCTCGCGCTCCGGGTACTACCGGTGGCTCGCCGGCGCGAAGGCCCGCGAAGAGCGGCAGGCCGCCGAGGACGAGCTTGTCGCGGAGATCCGCGAGATACACACCGCGCACAAGGGAACCTACGGGGTCCGCCGCGTCCACGCCGAACTGCGGGGCTTCGGGCACACCATCAACCGCAAGCGCATCGAGCGGCTGATGCGCCTCAACGGCATCGAGGGCCGGCACCTGCGGCGCCGCAAGCGCACCACCGTCCCGGACCGGCTCGCACCGCCCGCCCCGGACCTCGTCCAGCGCCGGTTCACCGCCGCCCGCCTGGACGAGAAGTAGTGCGGCGACATCACATACGTGCAGGTCGGCGGGACGTGGCTGTATCTCGCCTGCGTCCATCGACATCTGCTCGCGCCGGGTACTCGGCTACTCGAGGGCCTCCCACATGCGCGCCGAACTGGTCATCGACGCCCCGACGATGGCGGTCGCGACCCGCGGCGGCAACGCCACCGGAGTGATTTTCCACGCGGACAGGGGCTCGCAATACACATCGGCCGCGTTCGCGCAGGTCTGTGACGGTTTCGGGATCCGCAGGAGCATGGGCCGGGTCGGCTCGAGTTACGACAACGCCCTCGCCGAGTCGTTCTGGCAGGGGCTCAAGAGAGAGACGATGCCCCAGAGACTGTTCTCGACGGTGCGTCAGGCGAAACTGGAGATCTTCCAGTGGCTGACCTACTACAACGCTCGACGGCGCCACAGCGCCCTCAACTACCTCTCACCAGCCGAGTTCGAACAGCAGCACCAGGGAGGACGTAAACTCACACTGGCAGCATGCCACCGCTGTGTCCACATTCCGGGGGACACCTCATAACCACAGCGCCCCCCATTTCCGCATCGGCGACGGCTACCTCACGACGCTGTCGGCCATCGACACCCAGCTGGCCGTGGCCCTCAGGTACACCTTCTGAGGCCACCGGAGGCCGCGACGAGCCACCCCCGACGGGGCACTGCCTGCTGTGCCCTCGGGTTCAAGAGGTCGTTGCAACACCCCGATGTAAGGGGACGCGATGGGCTTCGAGGTTCGGGAGAACCGCAGGCCGCAGGAGCCCAGGAAGCTCTTGAAGGCGCGTGAGCTCTACCTTGCTCTTGTGGATCAAGGAATGGGCAACGCTCAGGCATGCCGGATCGTGGAGTACATGAGCGGACCGGTCGGGACTGTCGGTACGGCCGGCCAGAGGGGCGCAAGAAGAGGCCGCGGCTGCGGGCGCAGGACTTGCCCGCGGTCGCGGTCTTCACCCGCAAGTCCCGGCAGACGCGGGTCGAAGTCCGGGGTGAGTCCCGAAACCTGGGCGAGGACGAGCGCCTCCACATAGCCGACCGGCTACGGGAGAAGACGACCGTCCGCGCCATCGCGGCCGAGTTGGGTCGCAGTCCCTCCACGGTCAGCCGGGAGATCCGCCGCAACCGGCATCCGGTCAGCGGGGACTACCGCCCTCATGCCGCTCACCGCCGCGCCCGGGCGAGACGTCATACGACCGAAGTCACGAATTCGAGCATGGTCAAACACCAAGTTTAGACAGAATCCTTGACGGCACCTCGGTGCCTTCCTACTCTCCGTGGGAGCGGTCCCATGCTCGACCGAGTGAGCGATCACCTTCTGGCCCCAAGAGGCACCGGTTCGCTCGGCACCCCCCATGCATTCGGAGGAGGCCATCGTGACCGACGCATGCCTCGGCATCACGCCATCACTGCGAAGAGCAGCGATCCGGCTCGTAGCGTTGACTGCTTGACGGCATCACCACCGTCGCACTGACCGCGACGCGCATCACCCCGCCGCTCCATGACAACCAGTACCGCGTCGGCCTGGCAGAACATCGCCGACAACCAGCACCGCCCCCTGGATGTTTCATCGGCAACAGCATGCCACTCCGCCTCGCCCCGGCGTCTGCACTGCCTGAACCCCGCACACCTGACCAGTGGTGGGCAGAACCAGGCGCGCTGACGTCGCGGGCAGCTACGTCGGGGGCGAGGCAGGCAATCACCGGACCGCACCTCTCAGAGCACTCCCGGCTCACGCAGGAAGGGACTGGCATGCGCAGCACCCCGCACTTACCGTTCTTCCGGATTCTTCTGTCTCTGCTTCTGCTCACCCTCGGCGTGACCCTCGCGCCCGCGGTCGCTGCAGCCCCCGCAGCTAACCCCGTACGCATCATGCCGCTGGGTGACTCGATCACCGGCTCGCCCGGCTGCTGGCGGGCGGTGCTGTGGAACCGCCTGCGCAGTGCCGGTCACTCGAACATCGATTTCGTCGGCACCCTCAGCCAGCAGGGCTGCCCCCAGGCGTTCGACGGTGACAACGAGGGCCACGGCGGTGAGCTCGTGACCAACGTGGCGAACCAGAACCTACTTCCCGGCCGTCTCTCGTCCACCCGTCCCGACATCGTTGTCATGCATTTTGGCACGAACGACGTCTGGAGCAGCATCGCGCCCGACCGCATCCTCACCGCCTACACCAAACTGGTGACACAGATGCGGGCGTCGAACCCGAACATGAAGATCCTCGTCGCACAGATCATTCCGATGAACCCCACCAACTGCACCGGCTGTGCCCGGCGAGTGGCCGACCTGAATGCGCGGATCCCCGGCTGGGCCCGGGCGACGAGCACAAGCCGATCCCCGGTGACCGTGGTCGACCAGTGGACGGGCTTCAACACCTCAGGCGACACCTACGACGGGGTACACCCTTCCGCCTCCGGTAACACGAAGATCGCAGCCCGCTGGTATCCCGCCCTCGTCGCTCTCCTCTGAAGGGTGTGCCGGGCAGGCCCGGCCAACGGTGGTCGAGCCTGCCCGGCCGCCCTCGGGGCCGTCTCCTCCTGGAAGGGCGGCCACCAGGGCGCGAGAACGATGAGCAGCACGTCCGCGTCCCATGTCACGGCCATCCCCCGCACCGCCGCCGTCAATTGCACGGCACGAGCCACCGCCCCCTGAACACTTCCCCCTCCTGGAGCCGCCGCCATGAGATTCCGCACGCGAACCGCCCCACGAATGGCCGCCGTCCTGGCAGCTCTCCTGGGCCTGCCCGTCCCCCTGCTCGGTCTCGCCGCCCCGGCGCAGGCCGCGCCCACCGGGTTCCGCGTCCAGAACGGCCGCCTGCTGGAAGCGTCGGGCAACGACTTCGTGATGCGGGGCGTCAACCACGCCCACACCTGGTACCCGAACCGGATCAGTTCCCTCTCCCATATCAAGGCCAAGGGCGCCAACTCCGTCCGCGTCGTCCTCGCCAGCGGTGACCGCTGGACTCGCAACAGTGCTGCCGACGTGGCCAACGTCGTCGCCCAGTGCGAGCAGAACCGGCTCATCTGCGTCCTCGAAGTCCACGACACCACGGGCTACGGCGAACAGAGCGGCGCGACCACCCTGTCCCGCGCCGCCGACTACTGGACCAGCGTGAAGAGCGCCCTGACCGGTCAGGAGAAGTACGTCATCGTCAACATCGGCAACGAGCCGTACGGAAACACCAACTACACCAGGTGGACGGCCGACACCAAGGCCGCCGTCCAGAAGCTGCGCAGCGCCGGCTTCAACCACACGCTGATGGTGGACGCGCCCAACTGGGGTCAGGACTGGGCGTTCACGATGCGCGACAACGCCACGTCGGTGTTCGCCGCCGATCCGGACCGCAACACGGTGTTCTCGGTCCACATGTACGGCGTCTTCAACACGGCCGCGAAGGTCAACGACTACCTGAACCGTTTCGTGGCCGCGAAACTCCCCATCGTGGTCGGGGAGTTCGGCAGCAACCACTCGGACGGCAATCCCGACGAGGATGCCATCCTGGCCGCCGCCCAGCGGCTCAAGATCGGTTACCTGGGCTGGTCGTGGAGCGGCAACAGCAGCGATGTGCAGTACCTCGACCTGGTCACCAACTTCGACCCCAGCCAGCTCACCAGTTGGGGCCGGCGCCTCTTCAACGGAACGAACGGCATAGTCGCCACTGCCAAGGAGGCCGCGGTCTTCTCCGCCGGCGCCACAGGCACCACTCCCCCGGCCATTCCCGGGCTCCACCACTGAGGCAACTCAATTCTACATATGTCATGCGCACGCCACCTATAGCCCGTCGCCCGGACGGGACTCCCGTAACGACGACAAAGGCATGGAGGACAGGACGATGCATTCGAGCACTATCGACGACGCCCCGGTTTCCGGCGACGCGCCAACCCGCCCGGTGAGATCCGGCAGGAGGCGCAGGACGGTCACGTTGAAGGCGGCCGTGGTGGCGGCCGTGACCGGTCTGATCGCCGCACTGGTGGCGATCCAGCCGGCGTCGGCGCAATCGCGGTCTGCCGCGGTCAACCCGTACGAGCGGGGCCCGGCTCCCACGGTGAGCAGCGTCGTGGCCCAGCGGGGCACGTTCGCGACCGCGGAGGTGACCGTGCCGCCCGGCAACGGCTTCAACGGCGGGAAGATCTACTACCCGACGGACACCTCTCTGGGGACGTGGGGTGCGGTCGCCGCCGTGCCCGGTTACACCGCCCGGTGGTCTGCCGAAGGCGCGTGGATGGGGCCGTGGCTCGCGTCCTTCGGGTTCGTCGTCATCGGCATCGACACCAACAGCCCCAACGACTACGACACCGCCCGCGGCACCCAACTGCTCGCCGCGCTGGACTACCTCACCCAGAAGAGTCCGGTGCGCGACCGCGTCGACCCCAACCGGCTGGGCGTGCTCGGCCACTCCATGGGCGGCGGCGGCGCCATCAGCGCGGCCGAACGCCGGCCGTCGCTGAAGGCAGCCCTGCCGCTCGCGCCCTTCTCGCCCTCACAGAACCTCTCCAGCCTGCGCGTACCCACGCTGATCATGGGCGCACGGGACGACGGCACGGTCACCCCCTCCTACCTCAACGGGCTGTACGGCGGCATGCCGGCCGCCACGCAGAGCGCCTACATCGAGCTCACCAGCGGCGGCCACGGCTTCCCCACCTGGGGGAACTCCAACGTGACGCGTCGCACGATCCCCTGGCTCAAGATCTTCCTCGACAACGACACCCGCTACACCCAGTTCCTGTGCCCATCGCTGGCGGACAGCAGTGGCGTCTCCCGCTCCCAGACCAAGTGCCCGTACGTGCCGCCCGGCGGCACGACCCCTCAACCGCCGAGCGGCGGGCAGATCGTCGGCGCCGGCTCCGGCCGCTGCCTCGAGGTGGCGAACTCGTCGCAGACCAACGGCGCCCAGGCTCAGCTGTGGGACTGCGCGGACCGGCCCAGTCAGAAGTGGGCGCGCACTGCCGCCGGTGAGCTGCGCGTGTACGGCAACAAGTGCCTGGACGCCGAGGCCTCGGGAACGTCCGCCGGCACACGGGTCATCATCTGGGACTGCCACGGCGGGCAGAACCAACGCTGGAACGTCAACGCCAACGGCACCATCACCAGCGCCCCATCCGGCCTGTGCCTCGACACGACCAACGGCGGCACCGGGAACGGCGCCCAGACCGTCCTGGCGAACTGCAACGGCGCGTCCAACCAGCGCTGGACCATCCGATAACGACGACTGACCCCGCCCCGAGGCACAAGTAGACGGAAGTGCCGTTCAGGAGCTGGCACTTCGACCGTTGGGGGCGCGCCTGCGGCCCGGGTACTCGCTGGCCGGAGGGGGACGGCTGCGACGGCGTCGCCATACCCCACCGGCTAGGCGCCGTCCTGGCCTGGTCGTTGCACCGTCGTGTACCTACCTGTGTGATGCGGGACGCTGGGGACGGCATTCACTGTCGCTGACCAGCCTCGGCCGCGTCTTGACGGTGGGGTCACCGGCAGCGTCCGCAGCGACGCCAGCTGGCCCGGTCACATTCCACCAGCCGACGTCGGCAAACGGCCCGTAGCACCGACCCTGACTGACTTCTCTGGCTCATCCCGCACCGTCGGGCCTCACACAATTTTTCACAGGGCCACCTGCAGGCACCGAACTGACGCGTCGGCGCTCCGGCACCAACCGCCCAGTCCGACCTGCCGGTCAGCGTAAACAGCAGCACCATCTGGGACGACGTCGGCCACCGGCGCCCAACGGAATCGGGCTCGCGCTCGACGCCTTCGAATACGCACAATCCATCGAGGAGAAACTCATGCTCAGACTCATCCGCGCGATGCTGTCGGCGGCCCTGGTCGCCGCCGCGGTACCTCTCGCTCTCTTACCCGCCCCCCAGGCTGTGGCGCTCGACAACGGCCTTGCTCGTACCCCGCAGTTAGGCTGGAACGACTGGAACAGCTTCGGCTGCAATGTGAGTGACCGTCTGATCCGGCAGACCGCCGACGCCATGGTGTCCAGCGGCATGGCCGCGGCCGGCTACCAGTACGTCAACATCGACGACTGCTGGTCCACACGGAACCGTGACGCCGGCGGCAACCTGGTCCCGGATCCCGTCAAGTTCCCCAACGGCATGAAGGCAGTCGCCGACTATGTGCACGGCAAGGGGCTGAAGCTCGGCATCTACTCGTCGGCCGGCCTGACCACCTGCGCCGGTTACCCCGCCAGCCTCGGCAACGAGCAGCGGGACGCCAACCTGTGGGCGTCCTGGGGCATCGACTATCTCAAGTACGACAACTGCGGTGACCACCAGGGCCGCAGCGGCCAGGACCGCTACACCGCCATGCGCGACGCCCTCGCCAGGACCGGCCGCCCCATCCTGTTCGCCCTCTGCAACTGGGGCAACGACCAGGTCGGCAACTGGGGCCCCGCCACCGGCAACTCCTGGCGCACCACCGGCGACATCCAGGCCAACTGGAACTCCGTGATGGGCATCCTGGATGCTCAGCCCGGCTGGGCGGGCTTCTCCCGCCCCGGGGCCTGGAACGACCCGGACATGCTGGAGGTCGGGAACGGCCTGTCCGACACCGAGTCCCGAGCCCACTTCAGCCTCTGGGCGCTGCTGAACGCGCCTCTGATCGCGGGCAACGACCTGCGCACCATGAGCGCCGCCACCAAGTCGATCCTGACCAACACCGAGGTGATCGGCGTCAACCAGGACTGGGGCGGCCGCCAGGGCAACCGCATCGTCGACAACGGCAACACCGAGGTGTGGACCAAGCCGATGGCAGGCGGCTCGGTCGCAGTGGTCCTCCTCAACCGCGGCAGCGGCACGGCCACCGTCTCCACGTCCGCTACACAGATCGGCCTCGGAGCGGCGCCCAGTTACTCGGTACGCGACCTGTGGGCGCACACCACCAGCACGACCGGTGGCTCCATCAGCGCCTCCGTCCCCGCCCACGGCGCCGCCATGTACGTGGTCTCCGGCGGCGGCACACCGCCCGGCAGCAGCACCTACTCGCTGAAGGGTCAGGCCTCCGGCCGCTGTCTGGATATCACCGGCGGCTCCCAGGCCAACGGAACCCTCGCCGAGATCTGGGACTGCAACGGCGGCGCCAACCAGCAGTTCACCAGCACCAGCTCGGGCGAACTGCGGGTCTACGGCGGCGCCAAGTGCCTGGACGTCGTCGGCGCCGCCACCACCAACGGCACCGCCGTGAACATCTGGGACTGCAACGGCCAGTCCAACCAGCAGTTCCGCCTCAACACCAACGGCACGATCACCGCCGTCGGCTCTGGCAAGTGCCTCGACGTCGTTGGCGGCGCGACCACCAACGGCACCAAGGTCCAGATCTGGGACTGCAGCGGCGCGACCAACCAGAAGTGGACTCGCATCTGAGCGATTCCGTCTGACCGACACCGTCTGGGCCAAGGCGATGGCCGGCCTGGACGGTGTCGTCGTGATACTCGAAACTAGGTTTCTCATATTCCACCGTACGAGTCCGCGGTGATCGCCGACGGCGTCCTACTGCTCGGCTCCCGAAGGCTCCGCCCCTCCCCTACTTCCTCGCCGGACTCGTCATCGCTTCTGCCGGGTTCACGTGCCAGCGCGGGGCGCGGCGACGGCCTGGGTTCTTCAGCACCCAGACCGGCAACGTGTAGCGCCTCGGTCGACTATTCATGTCAGCGCGGCGTCTCGGGCAGTGCGGCGAAGCGAACAGGATCCTCGGCGGCACCGCAGGCCCGGTGTCGGCGACGGTGACTCAGCCGCCGCAACGAGAGACAGAAACCGAGACACGGGTCCCGTGGGCCGTGCCTCTCTTGCCTTCGCGTCTCACAAATATGTCACGGACTGGTTCGACGCCACCCAACCTCTACGTCCCGACCTGCACTTTCCTGGACGCACCCGCTCTCACTGGACCGGTATGACGTCCTGGGACCGGAGCGCGGCGAGGAGCAGGTGGGTGTGGGTGTCGTCGAAGGGGGGCAGCACCATGGCTCCGGGCAGGTCGAGGACCTCGGTCTGCGCACTCAACAGCTCACGTCATCTACCTGCTGTCCAGCACCCGTCGGCTGGAGCCCACCGAGGTTTCGCCGTACCCAGCACACCTCCGTCGCGTGCTGCACTTGCCTACCTGGTGCGAGTCGACCGCCGGCCCTTGCAGGCCATCGCCGACCCGGAAACGATCAGCCTGGCCATCATCCGTATCGCCCTGCGCAAAGACGACCTCATCATGCGCTCCTTGGGGGCCTCCCGGATGAGGCGGTGAGGATCTTGAGCCGCTTAGCGGATGGTGGCGATGCTGACCTCGCGCCCTTGGGGCTGACCACGTCAGCGGGGCGAAGCCAGCGAAACGGACCTCGGCGCGATCACACGCGAGGTCGCGTTCCGTTCTGGCACGGCCTTCTCTCCCGAGGAGTCCCGGTCGCTTCAACGGCTCACAGCATCGGGATGGCTACCCGGTAATCGTCGAGGTGTCGCTGGTTGATCGCGTCGCCGTCGGGAAGGTTGGAGCTGCGCCAGAGGGGGAGGGACACCTGCTGGGTTACGGAGAGTCGGGCCAGGCGAGCCAACAGCAGATTCCACAGGTAGGCGGAGCAGATCGTGGATATCGACGCGGTCGCTCCGCTCGGTGTGGGCACGACCGCGTCACCGGGCGGGATGGCGGTGTCGAGCACCGCGTCCGCCAGATCACCGAGCTTGGCGAAGGATCGTGTGGGCGCCTGCGCCATGTGGAGGCGTGAGGAAACGGCAACGACGTAGGCCCCGCGTTGCTTGAGTTCGTGGGCTGCTTCTACCGGGAACGCGTTCACGCCCGAGTTCGAGAAGACGACGGCCAGATCGCCCGGCTGGACACCCGCCGGGGCGACCAAGGTCGCCGCCAGCCCGCTGACTCGTTCCAACTCGGTGCTTGCCTGCGCGCCGTTCAGCGGCAGCAACGCCGGGTGGAACAACGGGCGTACACAGGCCAGTCCGCCGGCGCGGTAGAAGGTTTCCAGGACTGCGGCCACGCTGTGGCCCGCCGCGGTGGTGTGCACGACCCTGCCGGTGCGTGCCACATCGAGTAGCCGCGCTGCCACCACGTCCAGGGCTGCGGCGTTGTGTTCCTCGATCATGCGGAGATGGGCGCGCATCGCGGCCCCGAAGTCGTCACGAAAGTCCACGGATTTCTCCTTCGCTGGCTGGTGGCAAAACTTAACACAGTGGTCTAGACCGGTTGCGGCCGTTATGGCTAATCTGGCGTGCATGAACGATCCCGTCCTCCTGATCACCGGAGCCTCCCGAGGCATCGGAGCCGCCACCGCCCGGCTGGCCGTCGACTCCGGATACCGTGTGGTCCTCGCCGCGCGAACCCACCACACCGTGACCGAACTTGCCGCACAGTTGGGCGGCCCCGACAGAGTCCTGCCGGTCGCCTGCGACGTCACCGACTGGGACCAGCTGAGCGGCCTCGTCCGCCAGGTACAGGACACCTGGGGCCAGCTGGACGTTGCCTTCGCCAACGCTGGCTCCAGTGTCGTCACGAGCTTCCTCGGCACCCAGGGCGCACCGCCCGACCAATGGCGGGACATGGTGCTCGCCAACGTCTACGGACCCGCCCTGACGGCACGTGCCGCGCTGCCCGCCCTGGTCGCCTCCGGCGGTCACCTCGTGTTCACCGGATCGGCCGCCGGCCGGGGGGTGCGACCGGGCAACCTCTACTCCGCCACGAAATGGGCGGTCAACGGCCTCGCCCAGAACATCCGCGCCGAGTGTGTCGGCACCGGCGTCCGCGTCACCCTTGTCCAGCCCGGCCTGGTCGACACCGGCGGCATCCCGCCCGACCGTGCCCACGACCCGAAACTCGACCCCGGGGACATCGCCCGCGCGGTCCTGTATGCCATCACCCAACCCGCCACCGTCGACGTCAACGAGATTCTCATCCGCCCCGCTTCCAGCTGATCGGCGGCGACTCCTTCCGCCCCGAGGACGAAACAGCCCTGTACACCGAGATGCGGCGAGCCGGAGTCACGGAGCCTGAGAAGCTCCTCGACGCCTACCGGAACCGCATCACCGATCCCGACGACCTGTCGGCGCTGCGCAGCACGTTCCTCACCGACGCCCTCTACCGGCTGCCCGCGACGCGCCTGGCCGGGGCCCAGGTGGGTGCGGGTGGCCGCGCCTACCACTACCTCCTCCTCGACGAGCCATGCGGACCGGACATGGGAGCCTTCCACGGCGCCGACCTGCTCCACGTCTTCGACAAGCTCACCCTTGTCGGCGCCGACAGCCCCGACCATCTGGTCGCACGCGACTCCCTCGTCGGCGCGTGGGCCGCCTTCGCCGCCACCGGCAACCCTGGATGGCAGCCGTACGCCCCGGACACGGCAGGCAACTCCCGGGCCATCGGCGGCTCCCCGGCCGCCACTGAGCAGATGATCATCAAACCCCCGGCCGACGACGTCACCACACTGTGGACCGGCCTGCCCTCCTGATGGGCCCGGGATGAAAGCAGCCGGCCGATGCACGGGCTCGCCATGGGAACCCTGACTCCGCATGTCACGCATCGCGCGGAGCACTTCGGCCGACTGGACGTCGTGGTGAACCAGGGTGGAATCGGGGTGTTCGGCACCATCCGAGCGTTGTCCTCTTTTAGCCCTCACGTGGGCCGAGTCGAGGACTACGCGAGAGACATCGATGAGGTCGGCGTCGTCGAGCCGGTGCAGGATCGTCTCATGCAGTCGGCCCCATACGCCGGCTCTGGACCAGATCAGGAACCGGCGGTGAGCGGTCGACTTCGAGACGCCGAAGCACGGCGGCAGTGCCCGCCAGGCACAGCCACTCACCAGCACGTAGATGATCGCCGCGAACAGCGTCTCATCAGGTGCGTTCGCTGTTCCACCGCCCTGTGGTCGTGTTCGTTGCTCCGGGATCAGCGGCCTCGCGATCTCCCACAAGCCGTCCGGCACGATCCAGCTCCACGTTCCCCGCCCCATACCGGGTGAACGTCCGCCTCACCACGTAGGACACGGTCTAAGCACGGCCCGGAATTCCGCTTCGCCAAGCCGGAGACCTGGCCCGAGCCCGCGATCACCACGGTCACCGCAACTACCAACTACGGCAAGGCC
>NZ_JBITII010000023.1:0-19285 GCF_044458845.1 Streptomyces sp. NPDC050416 | reverse complement strand
AGGATCAGACGAAGGCCGCCCCCACGTCCGGCAAACCCCCAGGTGAGCGACTCAGTACGAGACACCGTTCGAGGCCGGAAGAAAAAGAACAAGCTAAGGGTGTTGCACAACGGGACCGGCGCTGGTTTCCTGCCATGATCCGACCTGTCGAGCGCTTCGTTTTGTTCCGTTTCCTGGCGGCTGGCGACGCTTGATGACCTTGCGTGCGAGGAGCTGCGTGATGTCCCGGGACGTTCTGCAACACCCTTTAGCACCGGGCGGTTCAGACGCTTGAGGGCGGTACCCGGCAAGGGGTACCGCCCTCGTTGTCAGGCAGGCGCTAGACGTACCGCTCCAGGATCGACGACTCCGCCAGCCGCGACAGCCCCTCCCGGACGCTGCGGGCCCGGGCCTCGCCGACGCCGTCCACCGTCTGGAGGTCGTCGACGCTCGCGGCGAGCAGCTTCTGGAGGCCGCCGAAGTGCTCGACCAGGCGGTCGATGATCGCGCCGGGGAGCCGGGGCACCTTGGCGAGCAGGCGGAAGCCGCGCGGCGACACCGCCGAGTCCAGCGTCTCGGGCGAGCCCGTGTAGCCCAACGCCCGGGCCACCGTGGGCAGTTCGAGCAGCTCGGCGTGGGTGAGGGCGTCCAGCTCGGCCAGCGCCTCGTCGACCGTGCGGGAGCGCTTGGCGGTGGGCTCGGGCACGTAGTCCCGGACGACCAGCTCGCGCTCGGGCTCCACGCCGGCGATCAGCTCGTCGAGCTGGAGGGCCAGCAGCCGGCCGTCCGTGCCCAGCTCCACCACGTACTCGGCGATCTCCGTGGCGATGCGGCGCACCATCTCCAGGCGCTGGGCGACCGCGGAGACGTCCCGGACGGTCACCAGGTCCTCGATCTCCAGCGCCGACAGCGTGCCCGCGACCTCGTCGAGGCGGAGCTTGTAGCGCTCAAGGGTCGCCAGGGCCTGGTTGGCGCGGGACAGGATCGCCGCCGAGTCCTCCAGGACGCGGCGCTGGCCGTCCACGTACAGGGCGATCAGCCGCATCGACTGGGAGACCGAGACGACCGGGAAGCCGACCTGCTTGCTGACGCGGTCGGCGGTGCGGTGCCGGGTGCCCGTCTCCTCCGTGGGGATCGTCGGGTCCGGGACCAGCTGCACGCCCGCGCGCAGGATCTTCGACAGGTCCGAGGACAGCACGATGCCGCCGTCCAGCTTGCACAGCTCGCGCAGACGGGTCGCGGTGAACTCCACGTCCAGCACGAAACCGCCGGTGCACAGCGCCTCGACCGTCTTGTCGGAGCCGAGGACGATGAGTCCGCCGGTGTTGCCGCGGAGCACGCGCTCCAGGCCGTCGCGCAGGGCGGTGCCGGGTGCCACGGCGCTCAGCGAGGCGCGCATCAGGCCCTCGGTACCGGCACTCCCGCCGGACTTTCCGGGAGCTGATGCCCGGTCGTTGGCTGCCACTGCACTCCTCCGGTCGCAGGTTCTGGGCGACCCCGTGTCGCGCGCTCGGTTCGCACGGACGGGCGAGACCAGGGCAAAGTCTACCGGCGACCCTCCTCGTCCCGGGGGGCCTCTCTGCGACGGGACCGGGGGAGGACCCGCAGGGCGTCCCCTATGTCCGCTACTTCCAGAACCTTCATGCCCGAGGGAATCTTGCCCGGGTCGCCCGGTACGAGGGCGTGCGTAAAGCCCAGGCGGTGGGCTTCGGCCAGCCTGCGCTGCACGCCCGTGACCCGTCTGACCTCGCCGGCGAGGCCGACCTCCCCGATCGCGACGAGGTTCTTGGGGAGAGGTGTGTCACTCGCCGCGCTGGCCAGGGCGAGAGCGACAGCCAGGTCCGCTGCGGGCTCCGAGAGCTTCACACCGCCCACAGTCGCGGAGTAGATGTCCCTTTTGCCCAAGGCGCTGATCCGGCCGCGCTGTTCCAGCACCGCGAGCATCATCGAGACGCGGGAGGTCTCCAGGCCCGAGGTGGTGCGGCGCGGGGAGGGGATCTGCGAGTCGACCGTGAGCGCCTGGACCTCGGCGACCAGCGGGCGGCGGCCCTCCAGCGTGACGGTCAGGCAGGTGCCCGGGACCGGTTCGGCCCGGCGGGTCAGGAAGAGCCCGCTCGGGTCGGCCAGGCCCGTGATGCCCTCGTCGTGCAGCTCGAAGCAGCCGACCTCGTCGGTGGTGCCGTAGCGGTTCTTGACGCCCCGGACGAGGCGGAGGCGGGCGTGCCGGTCGCCCTCGAAGCTCAGGACGACGTCCACGAGGTGCTCCAGCAGGCGCGGGCCCGCGATGGCGCCGTCCTTGGTGACGTGGCCCACGAGCAGCGTGGACATGCCGCGCTCCTTGGAGGCCCGGATCAGGGCTCCCGCGACCTCCCGCACCTGGGCCATGCCGCCGGGCGCGCCGTCGATCTCCGGTGAGGCCACCGTCTGCACCGAGTCCAGGATCAGCAGCGACGGCTTCACCGCGTCCAAGTGGCCGAGCACCGCCGCCAGGTCCGTCTCGGCGGCCAGGTAGAGGTGGTCGTCGATGGCGTGGATGCGGTCGGCGCGCAGCCGGACCTGGCTCGCCGACTCCTCGCCCGTGACGTACAGCGTGCGGTGCTCGTCGCTCGCCGACTTGGCCGCCACGTCCAGCAGGAGCGTCGACTTGCCGACGCCCGGCTCGCCCGCGACCAGGACCACCGCGCCGGGGACGAGTCCGCCGCCGAGCACGCGGTCCAGCTCGGGCACGCCGGTGGAGCGGGCGGTGGCCTGGCGGCCGTCCACCTGGCCGATGGGCAGGGCGGAGGTGGTGACCCGCCCCGGCGTCGTCGTACGGACCGCGGGCGCGCCGTACTCCTCGACCGTCCCCCAGGCCTGGCACTCGGGGCAGCGGCCGAGCCACTTCGCCGTCTGCCAGCCGCACTCCGTGCAGCGGTAGGACGGGCGGTCCTTGGTGGTCTTCGTACGGGCAGCCATGGACGAAACCGTAGCCGCAGGCACTGACAACGCGGGGGCCGGCCGGGGCGGTCACCTGCGCGCCAGGGCCCCGCCACCCCGCGCCGGCGGCGGAACCACTGGTTCATATCCCCGATTGAGGGATCGTTTCACCCGTACGGATTAAATGTGCTCAAGCCGCCGGAAGGTGCCACCCACAGCCGCCTACGGTCGCCGAATGATGAGCAGTACTCCGGAGATCTCGACCCGCTCCACCCGCACGGCCGGCCCGCACCGGGCGCACCGGGAAGCGCGTGACCGCGGGGCGGCGCGCACGCTGGCGCAGCGGCCGCCCGCGCGCTACGAGCCCTACCTGGACGGCCTGTTCACCTACTGCCTGTCCGTATTGTGCGACCACGACGCCGCGACCGCTGCCCTGGGCGACGCCCTCGCGCTCGCCGAACGCCGCGGCAAGCACGTCCCCGATGCCCCGGCCGACCGCCGGGCGTGGCTGTACGCGCTGACCCGCTGGGCGTGCCTGCGCAAGCTGGCCGAGGCCAAGCAGAAACGTCAGAGCAGCCACGCCGCGGGCCGCCCTCAGCGCGCCGACCGGCCGTCCGGCCCGGCCGTCTCCGAGGAGGTCCAGGAACGACGGCGGCGTGAACTGGCCCTGCTGGCCTGGCCGGAGGCCGCCGGCACCACCCCGGAGCAGCGCGAGGCGCTGGAACTGGCCGTGCGCCACCACCTCGCCGCCCACGAGGTCGCCGCCGTCCTGGGCATGGACCTGGCCGCCGCCCGCGACCTGCTCGCCTCCGCCGCCTGCGAGGTGGAACGCACGCGTGCCGCCCTCGCCGTCGTCGAGACCGGGGCGTGTCCGAGCGTCGCGCACCTCGTCGGCGACGACCGGCCCGTGCTCGGCACGGCCCTGCGCCGCGAACTCGTCCGGCACGTCGACGACTGCCCGCGCTGCCGCCGCACCGCCGAGCGCGCCATCCCCGGCCGCTGGCCCGGCACCAGCGTCACACCCGCCGAACTGCCCGTCCTGTCCGCCCCGCGCGCGGCCCTGCACGTCGCCATGGCCCACCACGCACGCGCGCGTGGCGCCGGACCCCGCTTCGACCGGCGCGGGTTCCCCATGGACCCCAAGGACCGCGCCGCCCGAAGGGACCGCCTGCGCGCGCGTGCCGTCACGACGACCGTCGTGGCCACCGTGGTGGCCGCTCCCGTGCTCGCCCTGTGGGCCGCCTACCGGGGCACCCCCGTCGGCGAGGGCCAGGACGGCCGCTCCGCCTCAGCACGCGAGGCGGACGACCCGTTCGCCCTGGACGGCGAGATGGCCGGCGGCGGCTACGAGAACACCGGCAACGCGAGCACCAGGCCCGGCCCCCGCTTCGGCAAGGACGGCAAGGCCGACGTCTCCGTGGAGGTCCTCGGCGTCGCCGGCGCCGGCCGTACGAGCGCCCTGGACGTCACGGCGGACCACAGCGGCGACACCACCCTCATCACCCTCACCGCCACGGGCCCGGACCCGGTCCGCTGGTCGGCGTCCACCGGAGCGGACTGGCTCTACCTGAGCCGGTCGTCGGGAACGCTCCGGCCCGGCGAATCGTTGACGATCAAGGTGTACGTCGACCATCTGCGGGAGCCCTCCGGCCCCTGGCAGGCGCAGGTGGCGGTCGCCCCGGTGGGCGCTGTCGTCCACATCGAGGGCTACGGCACCGCGCCCAGCCCCTCCGACCCCGGCCCGCGACCGGACCCTCGCCCCGG
This sequence comes from Streptomyces sp. NPDC050416, assembly GCF_044458845.1. Taxonomy (NCBI): domain Bacteria; kingdom Bacillati; phylum Actinomycetota; class Actinomycetes; order Kitasatosporales; family Streptomycetaceae; genus Streptomyces; species Streptomyces sp. NPDC050416. Next base: position 14,626 of record NZ_JBITII010000023.1, on the reverse strand, counting down.
CGATCCGGGCGACCCGCCTCCGACCCGGCCCGACCCGACGCCCACGACCTCGGCCCCACCGGACCCGACGCCGACGACCCCGCCTCCGTCACCCGACCCGGACCCCACACCCACGGACCCGGGCCCGGACCCGACGCCCCCGCCCTCGGACAGCGGCGACCCGAGCCCGTCCACGCAATAGACGGTCAGTGCAAGAGAGGGGCAGTGCAGGAGACGGTCAGGCGACCGGATCGGCCGGATGCGGCGCCAGCAACGGCAGCTGCGAGGCCAGCCGCTCCTCGCACAGCTCCACCAGCCGGTCGTAGCCGGCCTTGCCCATCAGCTCGATGAGCTCCGGCCGGTAGGAGACGTACACCGGCTCGCCCGCGCCGTGCGCCGAGGTCGCCGAGGTGCACCACCAGTGCAGGTCGTGGCCGCCCGGCCCCCAGCCGCGCCGGTCGTACTCACCGATCGACACCTGGAGCACGCGCGTGTCGTCGGGCCGGTCGATCCACTCGTAGGTCCGCCGCACCGGCAGCTGCCAGCACACGTCCGGCTTGGTCTCCAGCGGCTCGCGGCCCTCCTTCAGGGCGAGGATGTGCAGCGAGCAGCCCGCGCCGCCGGCGAAGCCGGGCCGGTTCTGGAAGATGCACGAGCCCTGGAAGGGGCGCGTCTGCCGGTCGCCGTCCTCGTCCTCGGAGATCCAGCCGTTGATCGTGCCCTCGGCGTGGTGCTGCCAGATGTCCGGGGTGAGCCTCGCCACATGCTCGGCGACCCGCTTCTCGTCGTCCTCGTCGGAGAAGTGGGCACCCAGCGTGCAGCACCCGTCGTCCGCGCGGCCGGCCTGGATGCCCTGGCAGCCGCTGCCGAAAATGCAGTTCCAGCGAGAGGTCAGCCATGTCAGATCGCAGCGGAAGACCTGCTCGTCGTCCGCCGGATCAGGAAACTCCACCCACGCGCGGGCGAAGTCGAGGCCCTTCTCGTCGGGACTCTTCTCGTCGGGCCGCGGTACGCCCGATGATTTGTCGCGCTTCGCCTTTTTCGTCTTTGGCACGAGTCCAGAGTACGGGCCTTGTCCCGGCACCGAGGACGGCGGATGGCACGGCTGGCAGTAGCGTTCCGTACATGAGACTCGGTGTCCTCGACGTGGGATCGAACACGGTGCATCTGCTCGTGGTGGACGCGCATCCCGGCGCGCGCCCCCTGCCCGCGCACTCGCACAAGGCGGAACTGCGCCTCGCCCAGCTCCTCGACGACGACGGCTCGATCGGCCCCCAGGGCGTCGACCGGCTGATCTCGGTCGTCCAGGAGTCGCTCCAGGCCGCCGAGGACAAGGGCGTCGTGGACCTCCTGCCGTTCGCCACCTCCGCCGTGCGCGAGGCCCGCAACGCCGACGACGTCCTCGCGCGCGTGCGCACCGAGACCGGCGTCGAGCTCCAGGTCCTCACCGGCGAGGAGGAGGCCCGCCTCACCTTCCTCGCCGCCCGCCGCTGGTTCGGCTGGTCAGCCGGGAAATTGCTGGTCCTGGACATCGGCGGCGGCTCCCTGGAGATCGCCTACGGCATCGACGAGGAGCCCGACGCGGCCGCGTCCCTGCCGCTGGGCGCCGGCCGCCTCACCGCCGGGTGGCTGCCCGGCGACCCGCCCGCCCCGGACGACGTGCGGGCCCTGCGCCGCCATGTCCGGACCGAGGTCGCCCGTACGGTCGGCGAGTTCAGCCGCTTCGGCCCGCCCGACCGCGTCGTCGCCACCTCCAAGACCTTCAAGCAGCTCGCCCGCATCGCCGGAGCCGCCCGCTCCGCCGAGGGCCTCTACGTTCAGCGGGAACTCAAGCGGAAGTCCCTGGAGGAATGGGTCCCGAGGCTGGCCGGGATGACGGAGGCGGAACGGGCCGAGCTCCCGGGCGTCTCCGAGGGCAGGGCGGGCCAGCTGCTGGCGGGTGCCCTGGTCGCCGAGGCCGCGATGGACCTGTTCGGCGTGGAGCGCCTGGAAATCTGCCCGTGGGCCCTCAGGGAGGGCGTGATCCTGCGCCGCCTGGATCACATGGAGTCGGTGTGAGGCCGTGGGGAGGGCGGGGCCGTCTATGGCAAACACCACAACGGCGAATAGGCACCCCGCTCCACCCCGACCACACCCCGTAATCTGTCCTGCATGGCAGAGCCAGCCGTAAGGATCCCGGACGCGAAGGTCGCCCTGTCGACGGCCTCGGTCTACCCGGAGTCGACGGCCACGGCCTTCGAGATCGCCGCGCGCCTCGGCTACGACGGGGTCGAGGTCATGGTCTGGACCGACCCCGTGAGCCAGGACATCGAAGCCCTGCGCAGACTCAGCGACTACCACCAGATCCCGGTCCTGGCCGTCCACGCCCCCTGTCTGCTCATCACGCAGCGCGTCTGGTCCACGGACCCCTGGACCAAGCTCCAGCGGGCCCGCGCCGCGGCCGAGAAGCTTGACGCGAGCACGGTCGTCGTCCACCCCCCGTTCCGCTGGCAGCGCCAGTACGCCAGGGACTTCGTCGCGGGCATCTGGCGCATGGCGAACGAGACGGACGTACGGTTCGCCGTCGAGAACATGTACCCCTGGCGCTACCGCGACCGCGAGATGCTCGCCTACGCCCCCGACTGGGACGTGACGAAGGACGACTACCGCCACTTCACGATCGACCTCAGCCACACCGCGACGGCCCGCGCCGACGCGCTGGACATGGTCGACCGCATGGGCGACCGCCTCGGCCACGTCCACCTCGCCGACGGCAGGGGCTCGGCCAAGGACGAGCACCTCGTGCCCGGCCGCGGCACCCAGCCCTGCGCCGAGGTCCTGGAGCGGCTTGCCCTGACCGGCTTCGACGGCCATGTCGTGATCGAGGTCAACACCCGCCGCGCCATGTCGAGCGCCGAGCGGGAGGCCGACCTGGCGGAGGCCCTGGCCTTCACCCGCCTGCACCTGGCCTCGGCGGCGAAGGTACCGAGGCGATGACCGACCTGCCCCCGCCCGGCCCCCCGAACGCCGTCGGCACGGGGACCGGCTCCGGCTCCGGCAAGGGGACCGGTACTGGCACCGGCTCCGGTACTGGCACCAGCTCCGGCACGGGGACTGGCTCCGGCACGGGGACTGGCTTCGGCACGGGGACGGGCATGGGCACGGGCATGGGGACCGGGACTGGCACCGGATCCGGCTCCGGCTCCGGGACGGGGACCGGCACGGGGACGGGCACCGGCACGGGGACGGGCACCGGCACGGGGACGGGAACCGGTACGGGGACTGGCTCCGGCTCGGGAACCGGCACCGGGGCCGGCGCCAACCCCGGCACCGGGACTGGGGCCGGCGCCAACCCCGGCACCGGGACTGGGACCGGCGCCAACCCCGGCACCGGCACCGGGACCGGCGCAAACCCCGGCCCCGGCACAGGGACCGGCCCAAACCCCGCCCCCGGCACCGCCCCCGGCACAGGACCCACCACCCGCCGCCGAGGCCGCCCCCCACGCACGGAGTCGGCCGGCACACGGGACCGCATCCTGACCGCCGCCCGCGAGGAGTTCTCCGAGCGCGGCTACGAGAAGACCTCCGTCCGCGGCATCGCCAAGGCGGCCGGGGTCGACCCGGCGCTCGTGCACCACTACTTCGGGACGAAGGAGCAGGTCTTCGAGGCGGCGATCGCCCTCTCCTTCGGACCCGCCCTCGACGCGCCGAAGGCCGTCGAGGAGGGCCCCCTCGACGGCGTCGGGGAGCGCCTGGCCCGCTTCTTCTTCGGCGTCTGGGAGAACCCGGCGACCCGCGCGCCCCTGCTCGCTATCGTCCGCTCCGCCGTCACCAACGACACGGCGGCCGCCGTCTTCCGCCGTATCGTCGCCACCCAAGTGCTGCGCCGCATCGCGGGACGGCTGGACCTGCCGGACGCCGAGCTGCGGGCCGAGCTCGCCGCCGCCCAGCTGGTCGGCACGGCGATGCTGCGGTACGTCATCAAGATCGAGCCGCTGGCCTCGGCGGACCCGGAGCAGATCATCGCGCGCCTGGCACCGGTCGTGCAGGGGCATCTCACCGGGCCCTGAACCGCCGCCGGCCGAGACATGCGTCCCGCATTCCGGACACTCCGTCCCGCCCTCTGGATGACCGGCGTACGCTCGGTAGCAGTCAGAAGTCTCCGAATCCTCTGACGCCGTCTCTGAAGGAGCGAGCGACGATGCCCGAGCTGAGGTCCCGCACAGTCACCCACGGCCGCAACATGGCGGGCGCCCGCGCCCTTATGCGCGCCTCCGGTGTACCGGGTGCGGACATCGGCCGCAAGCCGATCATCGCGGTCGCCAACAGCTTCACCGAGTTCGTCCCCGGCCACACGCACCTCCAGCCGGTGGGCCGGATCGTCAGCGAGGCGATCGTCGAGGCCGGCGGCATCCCGCGCGAGTTCAACACGATCGCCGTCGACGACGGCATCGCGATGGGCCACGGCGGCATGCTCTACAGCCTGCCCTCCCGCGACCTGATCGCGGACAGCGTGGAGTACATGGTCGAGGCCCACTGCGCCGACGCCCTGATCTGCATCTCCAACTGCGACAAGATCACCCCGGGCATGCTCAACGCGGCCCTGCGCCTGAACATCCCGACGGTCTTCGTCTCCGGCGGCCCGATGGAGTCCGGCCGGGCCACGCTCGTCGACGGCACGGTCCGCACGCTCGACCTGGTCGACGCGATGTCCGAGGCCGTGAACGAGAAGATCTCGGACGAGGACATCCTCCGCATCGAGGAGAACGCCTGCCCGACCTGCGGCTCGTGTTCCGGCATGTTCACCGCCAACTCCATGAACTGCCTGACGGAGGCCATCGGCCTCTCCCTCCCCGGCAACGGCTCGGTCCTGGCCACCCACACGGCCCGCAAGCAGCTGTACGTCGACGCGGCCAACACGGTCATGGACATCACCCGCCGCTACTACGAGCAGGACGACGACGCGGTCCTGCCGCGCAACGTCGCCACGTTCGCGGCCTTCGAGAACGCCATGGCCCTCGACATCGCGATGGGCGGCTCGACCAACACGATCCTGCACCTGCTGGCCGCGGCGCAGGAGGCCGGTGTTCCCTTCGGCCTGGAGGAGATCGACGCGGTCTCCCGCAGGGTCCCCTGCCTGGCCAAGGTCGCGCCGAACGTCGCCAAGGACCGCACGTACTACATGGAAGACGTGCACCGCGCCGGCGGCATCCCCGCCCTCCTCGGCGAGCTGCACCGCGCGGGCCTGCTCAACGAGGACGTGCACGCGGTCCACAGCCCGTCCCTGTCCGACTGGCTGAAGACCTGGGACGTGCGCGGCGGCTCCCCGTCCTCCGAGGCGCTGGAGCTGTGGCACGCGGCCCCCGGCTGCGTCCGCTCCGCCGAGGCCTTCTCCCAGTCCGAGCGCTGGGAGGCCCTCGACGAGGACGCCGAGGGCGGCTGCATCCGCTCCGTCGAGCACGCGTACTCCAAGGACGGCGGCCTCGCGGTCCTCAAGGGCAACCTCGCGGTCGACGGCTGCGTGGTGAAGACGGCCGGCGTCGACGAGTCGATCTGGACCTTCGAGGGCCCGGCGGTCGTCTGCGAGTCGCAGGAGGAGGCCGTCGAGAAGATCCTGCTGAAGCAGATCAAGGAGGGCGACGTCGTCGTCATCCGCTACGAGGGCCCCAAGGGCGGCCCCGGCATGCAGGAGATGCTCTACCCGACCTCGTACCTGAAGGGCCGCGGCCTCGGCAAGACCTGCGCCCTGATCACCGACGGCCGCTTCTCCGGCGGCACGTCCGGCCTCTCCATCGGCCACGCCTCGCCCGAGGCGGCCGCCGGCGGCACCATCGCCCTGGTGGAGGACGGCGACCGCATCCGCATCGACATCCCGAACCGCACCATCGAACTCCTCGTCGACGACGCCGAGCTGGCCCGCCGCGAGCAGGCGCTGAACGGCGTGTACGCCCCGAAGAACCGCGACCGCAAGGTCTCGGCGGCACTGCGGGCCTACGCGGCGATGGCGACCAGCGCCGACAAGGGCGCCGTGCGGGACGTCTCGAAGCTGGGCTGACCACTCCACGCACAAGGGCCGCCCCCGGTCTCCCGGGAGCGGCCCTTGTGCGTACGCGCTACCACCCCGACGGATCACGCCCGCTCACGGCGAAGACGGACCCGTCCGGCGCACCGGCATAGACACGGTCCCCCACGAGCACGGGCTCGGGAAGCGCGGCCGGAACCCGATCCGACCGTTCGCCCAGCCGCGGAGACGTCTGCCCGACGAGCTTCCCGCGCCGCGCGTCGACGGCGAGCAGCCTCCCGTCCGGCGCGGTGACGTACACGTACCGGTCGTCGGCGACCGGCGTCGACCCCCGGACGATCCCCGTCTCCAGACTCCACCGCTGCTTGCGCGCCTCCAGATCGACGGCGACCAGCGCACCGCCCGTCGCCATGAGGTGCACGACGTCCCCGTGCACACTCCCCGCCACCTGCTGCAACGCAATGCGCAACGGCACCCGCACACTGGTCCGGCGTTCCGGGTCGTAACGGACCACGGCCCGCGCCTCCCCGCGCACCGCGTCGACCGCTACGAATACGACCGCCCCGTCCACGGTCCCGAGAGGCTGCAACGCCCCCTCCAGCCGCGCGTCCCACCGCACGTCACCCGTGCCCGGATCCACCGCCGTGACCGTCGTACCGGACCCGTCACCCAACACGCTCGCCGCGTAAGCCAGCGGATCCCCGGGAAACGAGACGAAATACGGCACGTCCTGCCCGGGAATCGAATGACTCCACTTCACCTCACCCGAGGCGCTCTCCACCCCGCTCACCGTCCCGTCGGCCGCGGTGAGCAGCAGCATGCCGCCGACGGCCCGCAGCCCCCCGTACGCGGGCAGCTCCTGCCGCCGCTTCACCTCACCCGAGCCGGGATCGAGCATCGTCACCCGCCGCCCCTGGCCCAGCCCGGCCGGCACGAGCCCACCCGACACGACCGGAGCCCCGCTCGGCGGCCCGCTCGCGTCCAGAGGATGCCGCCACAGCAGCCGCCCGTCGACAGGATCCAGAGCGAAGACCAGCCCGGTCTGCGCACACAGCAACTTCCCCGCCGTGTACGCACACTGAGGCATGCTCTTCCCGGACAACGGCGGCGCCTCCCACGCCGAGAACGCGGCCGCCGTGGTCCGCGGAGCGGCGACCTCGGACGCCGGCCCGCCATCCCCGAGCAAGGGAACCGACACGAGCACACCGAGGACGGCCAGCCCGAGGACTCCGGCACCGAGCGCGGCCCGCTTACCGACCCGCACCCTGGACCGCCGCGACGGCTCCTCCTCCCCGCCGCCCTGCTCGGCAACGGCCGGTGCCTCCTCCTCCACCCGCTGCGCCGGTATGAACGCCTGCGTGTCGTACGAGGCCGCCACCGACCGCAGTTCCCGCATCAACTCGTCGGGGGAGGGCCGGTCCTCGGGCTCCTTGGCGAGACACCGCAGCACGAGCGGCACCAGCTCTTCCGGTACGCCGGCCAGCTCGGGCTCGTCGTGCACGACCTGATAGGCGACGACGTACGGACTGTCGGAGTCGAACGGCCCCCGCCCGGTCGCCGCGTGCACCATCACGGACCCGAGGGCGAACACATCGGCGGCGGGCCCCACTTCCCGGGGCCGCCGGAACTGCTCCGGCGCCATGAAGGGCGGCGTCCCGATCAGCTTCCCGGTCTCAGTCCGCAACTCGCTGTCTTTCGGCCGGGAAATGCCGAAGTCGATGACCTTCGGCCCGTCCTCGGCGAGCAGGACGTTGCTCGGCTTCAGGTCGCGGTGCACGACCCCGACCCGGTGGATGTCACGCAGCGCCTCGGCGAGCCCGGCCATCAGCCGACGCAACTGCGCCGGGGCCAGGGGACCGTTCCGCTTCACCTCCTGGGCCAGCGTCGGGCCCGGAATGAACAGCGTGGCCATCCAGGGCCGTCCGGCCTCGGGGTCGGCATCCACGACGGGCGCGGTGAAAGCCCCGCTGACCCGCCGGGCCGCCCCGACCTCCTGCCGGAAACGCCCCCTGAACTCGGGATCCTTGGCGAACTCCGCGTGCACGACCTTCACGGCGACCTTCATCCCGGACGTACTCCGGGCCAGGTGGACGACCCCCATGCCGCCCGAGCCCAGACAGGACTCGAGCCGGTAGTGACCGGCGTACTCAGGAAGTTCCGCTTCCGGGCCCGCTCCGACGTTCCGCTGTGGCGCCATGGGACCACCCCCGTGCTGTTCGTCCGCGCGCGCGACGCACGGAGCCTAGTCGATGACTCGTACGGGACAGAGGCGGCTTGCTAGCCTCCGCTGGCGTGTCACGCACTGGTGTTTGATGGCGTGATTCAGGGGAATGAACGGGATCCCATGGAAGCCATGGGGTGCAACGGGGGAGGTTTTCATGTCAGTAGAGCCTGTCGAAGAGGCCGAGCGCGGCAAGCCACTGGTCACCACACTGGCCGCGGCGGCCACCTATTACTCGATCGCTCCGGGCGTCAGCGTCAACGTCCGCAGCGGTCCGGGCACCGGCTACCCGATCGTCAAGGTTCTGCCCGAGGGCTCGCGAGTCCCGATCCACTGCCAGACACCCGGCACCACGGTCACGGGCCCGTACGGCACGACGAACATCTGGGACAACATCGCAAGCGGCCAGTACGTCTCGGACGCCTACGTCAGGACGGGCAGCGACGGCTACATCCGCCCGCGCTGCGGCTGACCTGCGGCGCTGTTGCTGGGGCGGGGTGGGTGCGCAACTCGGCGCTGCGAGGTGCCGCTGCGCCCACCCGTGCCGCCTGGGGGCACCTCCCAGGCCCTTAAGGCACTGGGGGAGGCACGACTGCCCGCAGCTGAGGCGGCCACGGCGGCCCGCAGCGCGGCGGCCTGCGGCAGCTAAGCCACCACGCACCCGCACCCGCCGACGCACGGAAGGGGACGTGTCGGGGGGTGTCCGCCCGCAGCGGTTGGCGCGTCAACGGGGAGTTGGTCGGTACGCAAGCCCATCGCGCCGTTCCGAGGACGGACACCCCCCCGGCGCGGCCCCGACCCACCGCACCCCGGTAGGCGCTACGCGCACCCCCACCGAAGCAGCCACAGGCCGCCGCAGGCACCCCGCAGGCCCATAATCGACCGGTGAGCGCAGAGAACAGCCCCCTCGCCCCCCGCCCCGAGCCGATCCGCTTCCTCGGCACGACCTGGCTGAACCACGACAACGGCTACACCGCCCGTCGCATAGGCGTCGCCCTCGGCTCACTGGCCACCGCAGTCGTCTCCTGCCTCGTCCTCCGCCTCGCCTACCAGGGCCTCCTGCTGGCCGCGATCGGCAGCTTCGTGACCCTGCTCATGGTCGTGATGTTCGCGATCTGCAGCGCGCTGGCCTTCCGCCACACCTGGGACGGCTTCACCCGCCGCTCCGACCCCGACCGGCAGGCGTCCCTCCGCGGTCTCCTGACCATCGGCTTCGTCGGCTCCCTCCTCGCCTACTTCCTCCGCTCCCTCACCGAGGCCCCTGGCGAGAAGCTCCACCGCGAGGAGTACGAGGCAGCCCGCAAGCACCACGAGCAGCGCACGACCCGCCGCTCGGGCAGCCCGTCGAAAAAGCGCCGCCCCGCATAACCCGCCGGCCTCTCACCGAAATCCCCCAACCCCGCCCCCGGCCACCATGGCCGTATGACCACACCCCCCTCCGCCCACCACCCCACCCGCACTGCCCGCGCCCACTCCTTCAACACCGCCGCAGCCCAATACGCGGCCAGCCGCCCCTCCTACCCCCCAGCCCTCTTCGACGCGATAGAAGCCCTGGCCGACCGGCCCCTCCCCGGCTCCCGCGTCGCAGACATCGGCGCGGGCACCGGCATAGCGACCGCCCTCCTCCACGCCCGAGGCGCGCACGTCATCGCCGTAGAACCCGGCGACGGCATGGCGGCCCAGTTCCGCAGCACCCTCCCCGACGTCCCCATCGTCCGCGGCACCGGTGACGACCTCCCCCTCGCCGACGCCTCCGCCGACTTCGTCACCTACGCCCAGGCCTGGCACTGGACCGACCAGTCCCGCTCCGTCCCGGAAGCCCTCCGCGTCCTGCGCCCCGGCGGCGCCCTCGCCCTCTGGTGGAACACCGACGCCCTGGACGTGCCGTGGATCGCCGAAGCCGCCGCCCGCACGGAACGCCACTTCGGCATCGACACGGCCGCCGAGCGGCGAAACGTCAACGCCCGCGCCGCCGACCCCACCGGCCGCCTCGACTTCACCCGCCATACGGTCCGCTGGAGCCGCCGCATCCCGGTCGACACCCACCTCGCCAACCTCGGCAGCCACTCGGTCTTCCTCGTCCACGGCGAGGACCACACCGCGGCCTTCCTGGCTGAGGAACGCGAGCACCTCCTCAAGGCCTTCCCGGACGGCATCGTCGAAGAGGTCTACGACGTGATCCTCCTCCTGGCGAAGACCTCTGCTTGACGCACCCCACCCCCGGGGGCATTATTCATCACATGATGAATAATGCTCCCGACCCTCCACGCACAGCCGTCCAAGCCGAGAACCTCACCGTCACGCGCGGCCCCCGCCAGGTCCTCCACAACCTCGCCTTCACCATCCCCCGAGGCCAGATCACCGGCCTCCTCGGCCCCTCCGGCTGCGGCAAGTCCACCCTCATGCGCGCCATCGTCGGCACCCAGGCCAAGGTCACCGGCACCCTCGACGTCCTCGGTCACCCCGCCGGCCACCCCACCCTCCGCACCCGCATCGGTTACGTCACCCAGGCCCCGTCCGTCTACGACGACCTGACCGTCCGCCAGAACCTCGACTACTTCGCGGCGATACTCGACCCCGGCAGGCCCGCCGCCGACCGCCGCCACGACGACGTCACCCGCGCGATAGCCGACGTCGACCTCACCACCCACGCAGACGCCCTGGCCGGCAACCTCTCCGGCGGCCAGCGCAGCCGCGTCTCCCTGGCCGTCGCCCTCCTCGGCACCCCCGAGCTCCTGGTCCTCGACGAACCGACCGTCGGCCTCGACCCGGTCCTGCGCCGCGACCTGTGGACCCTCTTCCACGCCATCGCGGTGAGCCGCGGCGCGACCCTCCTGGTCTCCTCCCACGTCATGGACGAGGCCGAGCGCTGCCACCGCCTCCTCCTCATGCGCGAGGGCGAGCTCCTCGCCGACGACATCCCGGAGGCCCTGCGCACCCGCACCGGCGCGGACACGGTCGAGGAAGCCTTCCTGCACCTGGTGGACGAGGCCAAGGCCGCAGCCCGCACCAAGGAGACGACCCGATGACCACCACGAGCACCACCACCCCCACCCGGCCGCGGGCCCTGAGCGCCTCCCGCACCACAGCCACCGCCACCCGCGTCCTACGTCAGCTGACCCACGACCCCCGCACCATCGCGCTGCTGATCCTCATCCCCTGCGTGATGCTGCTCCTGCTGCGCTACGTCTTCGACGGCAGCCCCCGCACCTTCGACAGCATCGGCGCGTCCCTCCTCGGGATCTTCCCGCTGATCACGATGTTCCTGGTGACCTCCATCGCCACCCTGCGCGAACGCACCTCGGGCACCCTCGAACGCCTCCTCGCCATGCCCCTCGGCAAAGGCGACCTCATCGCCGGCTACGCCCTCGGCTTCGGGACCCTCGCGATCATCCAGTCCGCCCTGGCCACGGGCCTCGCGGTCTGGTTCCTCGGCCTCGACGTCACCGGCAGCCCCTGGCTCCTCCTCCTGGTGGCCCTGCTCGACGCCCTCCTCGGCACGGCCCTCGGCCTCTTCGTCTCGGCCTTCGCGGCGTCGGAATTCCAGGCCGTGCAGTTCATGCCGGCGGTGATCTTCCCCCAGCTCCTCCTCTGCGGCCTGTTCACACCCCGCGACACCATGCACCCGGCCCTGGAGGCCATCTCCGACGTCCTCCCCATGTCCTACGCGGTGGACGGCATGAACGAGGTCCTCCGCCACACGGACATGACCGCCACGTTCGTACGCGACACCCTGATAGTCGCCGGCTGCGCCCTGCTGGTCCTGGCCCTGGGCGCGGCGACCCTGCGACGCAGAACGGCATGAGCCGGCCGCGCCCCCCGGCGCGCGGCATCCCGCCCAACGGACAGCCAAGCCGCCGCCCCCTCCTCGATGCGAGGATGTACCCCGGACGACGCACCCCCGGAGGCACCCCGCGCCATGACCCAGAAAGTCGCAGTCCTCGGCACCGGCAAGATCGGCGAAGCCCTGATCAGCGGAATGATCCGAGCCGGCTGGACACCGGCCGACCTCCTGGTCACGACCCGCCGCCAGGAACGAGCCGAGGAACTCCACACCCGCTACGGCGTCACCCCGGTCACCAACCCGGAAGCCGCGAAGATCGCCGACACCCTGATCCTCACGGTCAAACCTCAGGACATGGGCACCCTCCTCGACGAACTCGCCCCCCACGTCCCCGCCGACCGCCTGGTCATCAGCGGCGCCGCCGGCATCCTCACCGCGTACTTCGAGGAACGCCTCGCCCCCGGCACCCCGGTCGTCCGCGTCATGACGAACACCCCCGCCCTGGTGGACGAGGCCATGTCGGTCATCTCCGCCGGCACGCACGCCACCGCCGACCACCTGGCCCACACCGAGGAGATCTTCGGCGCCGTCGGCAAGACGCTCCGCGTCCCCGAGTCCCAGCAGGACGCCTGCACGGCTCTCTCCGGCTCCGGCCCGGCCTACTTCTTCTACCTGGTCGAAGCCATGACCGACGCGGGCATCCTCCTCGGCCTGCCCCGCGACAAGGCGCACGACCTGATCGTCCAGTCCGCGATCGGCGCCGCGACGATGCTCCGCGACAGCGGCGAACACCCCGTCAAGCTCCGCGAGAACGTCACGTCCCCCGCCGGTACGACGATCAACGCCATCCGAGAACTCGAGAACCACGGCGTACGAGCCGCCCTCATCGCCGCCCTCGAAGCCGCCCGCGACCGCAGCCGCGCCCTGGCCTCGGGCAACAACAACTGAGGAGCACCACGGGCGTCGGGGACGTTCCGCCCCCGACGCCCGCACCACCTCACACCCTCAACACGCCGGCCCCACCCGCGTCCGCAGCCGCCGATTCCGGCACGGCAGGCAGCAACCCGATCGCGCGATACGCGGCATCCACCGTCGGCCGCGCCATCCCCCGGGCCCGCTCCGCCCCGTCCCGCAGCACCCCCTCCACATAGCCAGGATCCGCACACAACTCCTTGTGCCGCTCCTGCACGGGTCTGAGCACCTCGACCACCGCCTCGGCGGCGTCCTTCTTCAAATCCCCGTACGACGCGTACGCACCGCTCAGCTCCTCAGGACTCCCACCCGAGCACGCGGCGAGGATCTCCAGCAGATTGGCGAGCCCCGGCCGGGCCTCCCGGTCGTAGACGACCTCCCGCCCACTGTCGGTCACGGCCCGCATGACCTTCTTCCGCACCACGTCCGGCTCGTCCAGCAGATAGACGATCCCCGGCCCGACGTCATCGCTCTTGCCCATCTTCGACGTCGGGTCCTGCAGGTTCATCACCCGCGCCGCCACGCTCGGCCGCGTGGCCCGCGGCACCACGAACGTATGCCCGTACCGCTGGTTGAACCGCACCGCCAGATCCCGCGTGAGCTCGACATGCTGCACCTGGTCGTCCCCGACCGGTACCTCATCAGCCCCGTACGCCAGGATGTCCGCCGCCATCAGCACGGGATACGTCAGCAGCGACAGCCGCACACTCCCGCCCCGCCGCTGCTCCCGCGCGGCCTTCTCCTTGTACTGGATCATCCGCCGCATCTCACCGTCGGTGGCCACGCACTCCAGCACGTACGACAGCCGCGCATGCTCGTCCACATGGCTCTGCACGAACAGCGTGCAGAGCTCCGGATCCAGCCCGGACGCCAGCAACAAGGTCGCCGCCTGCCGGCTCAGCCTTCGCACCCGCGCGGGATCGTGGTCCACGGTCAGTGCGTGCAGGTCGACGACGCAGAACAAGGCGTCCGCCTCGTGCTGGTCGACGGCAGCCCACCGCCGCATGGCTCCCAGGTAGTTCCCCAGCGTCAGATGCCCCGTCGGCTTGACCCCGCTGAAGACCCGTGTCATCTCTCCTCCACCTCCTGGCCGAGACCGCCGCTCCGGCGGCCGCCCCCCGGTGGTCCTGGAGGGAGAAAACAAGAACGGCCGCCGAAGCGGCGGCCGTTGAGTGCATACGTGAGGACGGCCGCCGTCAGGCGGCCCACCACAGCTGGCTACACGTACGCGTCGTCATGCCCTCCACACTACGCCCCCGGGGTGCCGTCTGCCCTTGAGTTGACACGCCCAGACCCCATCCGTAGTGTTCTCCGAGTTGCCCGACGTGAGCGCCGACCCCGGTCGGTCCCCGGGCAGCCAATCCGCAAGTACCAACCACTACTCGACGACGTAGTTCTGTCGTCGTTTCATTGGCATGCGTATTTACGGAATGAGGAATCCCCGTTCGAAAGGACGCGGCCCCCGATTGGCTCGGGAGCAGGGGAATCCGCTAAAGTCTCACTCGTCGGAACGGCCCAAGGGCCGCCAAGACAAACCCCGCTGACTGGGAATCGGGCCCGAAAGGATCTGATAGAGTCGGAACCGCCGGAAAGGGAAACGCGGAAGCGGAAACCTGGAAAGCACCGAGGAAATCGGGTCGAGAAAAGATCTGATAGAGTCGGAAACGCA
>NZ_JBITII010000022.1:0-50816 GCF_044458845.1 Streptomyces sp. NPDC050416 | reverse complement strand
TACGTGGGCCTCGGCTGACGTAGGCGGCGGTTCCGGCGACGGTGAGTACCGCTGCGACCACGGCCGCGGGTCGGCTGTCGGAGGCCTGTGTCTGCCAGGTCAGCGCTTCCCCCGCGGTGCCCATGCCCGGGAACGCCGCCGCGCCGAGCGTCCACCCGAGAGGCAGGAACCACGAGTGAGCGGTGCCGACCGTGGCCGTCCCCAGGGCGGTCAGGCCCAGCAGGCCGGACGCGTCGCGGACGACACATCCGAACGGCCCGAACCGCGTGCCGGTGAGCACTGTGGCCAGCAGCAACATGAGTACGCATCCCAGGGCCGTGGCCAGGTGGGACATCCGCAGCCATCCCCACGGCCTCGCCGCCGTGCCGTCCAGGGTGTCGTCGGGGCCTGAGAGCGTGGTGGTGGCGACGGCTACCAGGAGCAGGACCGTCAGGGCGAGTACGGTGCTGCTCACCTCGCCCTTGACGCTGAAGGCCGTCGCCAGCAGCCACGCGATGGCGGTGCCCGCGCCGGCCGCGCCGAGAGCCGCCGGCACCTGGCGTGAGCGGACGTAGAGCGTCAGTCCTGTCATCGGGCGCCTCCGCTCAGGAGGCCGGTGGTGTCCTGGCACTTCCGGGCGGCCTGATAGACGGCGATAACCCGGGCTTCGGCCTCGGCTCGCGGCAGTGCCTGCAGTCCCTTCCAGAGCTTGACGGCGTCCGGGTCATCGAATTCGAGGCCATCGGGACCGGCGGTCGGCTCCCGGTCGAGCAGCCAGTAGGCCGCAGCGGTGGCGACCGTGAAGTTCCGGTTGTCTCCGCATCTGAGAGGGCTGGTGAACACTCCGGTGAGCATCGTCGGTTCGAGCCGTCCCGGGTGGGCGAGGTGACCGTGCTTGTCGACCGTGATACTCATCAGCGCGGTGTCGGCCCGCGGCCTCGGTGACGTAGGAGGAGAGAACGTGGAGGTGTCCTCATGTGCCTCGACGATTGATGTTTTCGTCAGGAGTTCCAATGCGTGCCGGGCCTTGGGGGTTACCTCGGGCAGCAACCCTTCGTGTGCCCGGCTGACGCAGACCCGCGGGGTGTCGTCGGTGCACACCAGTTCCTGTGCGACCGGATCGAGCGTCCCTTGGTCGTAGGCATCGCCGGTCGGCACCACCAGGGCCGTGGCCGTGGCCCCGATGGCCAGCGGCAGCAGCGCGGCGAACGCGAACTTACGGTTCTGGACGGCGAAGAGCACGACGCCGGCCACCGCGACCGCGGCCGTCCAGAGTGCCTGGGCGGCGCTGACTCCGCCGTCGACGGTGTCGTAGTCGCTGAACATGCTCACCCCCATGGCCGGGGAGAACGCCGCCGTGAATCCGCCGTCCGGAAGGGCGTGGGGCGCGAGGATCATTAGCGCGAAGCCGATCACGGCCAGCGCGGGTGCGGTGGCGAGCGCCGGCACCAGGCGTCCGACGGCCAACCCGAGCCAGACCGAGGCGATCATCGCGACCAGCCCGACGGCCACGACGAAAAACGCGGCCGGCGGCAGGTAGCGCGCCGTGTCGGCGATCCGTGGTGCCGCCGCGAGGAGCGTGACCAGGTAGGCGACGAGCACCGCCAGGGCCGTCGTGGCCAGGATCGGCACCACGCGCTGCGGTCTCGGGCGGGGCACGGCGGCGAGCAGTTCGGCGATGTTCGCCCGGTGCTCGCGATAGGACTGCCAGGCGCCGGCGGCCATCGCAAGGGGCGAGAGAACCGCGAGGTATTCGCGCTGCGTCATGGCCAGCGCCATCCACCCCGTGGACCATCGCCCCGCGGTGGCGTGGAGGACGATCGTGCCGGCGACGGCGATCAGGAGCGCGGCGCCAAGGGCGGCCGAGCGCCGGAGCTCGATGCCGAGGATGCGGTTCATACGTTGCTCCGGTGCCGGCGCAGGAGTGCGGAGTAGCCGCGCTCCGCAGGGCTGTCGCCCGCGTCGCCCTGCCCACCGCGGGCGATCAGGTCGTCGGGGGTGCCCTGGAAGAGGACTCGGCCTTCGTTCATGAGGATGACGTCGGTGCAGGCAGCGACGACGTCCTCGACGAGGTGGGTGGAGACCAGCACACAGCTGTCGGCGCCGAGGTCACGCAGCAGGTCGCGGAAGTCGAGACGTTGTTCGGGGTCGAGGCCGACGGTGGGCTCGTCGAGCAGTAGCAGTTCGGGGTCGTTCACGATGGACTGGGCGATGCCGGCCCGGCGCAGCATGCCGCCGGACAGCGTCTTCATCGTGGCGTCGGCCTTGGTGGTGAGACCCACCCGGTCGATCGCGCGTTGTACGGCGTCGGGTATCGCGGTTTTGGGCATTTCCTTGAGCCAGGCCATGTACGCGACGAACTCGCGGACGGTGAACCGCGGGTAGAAGCCGAACTGCTGCGGCAGATACCCCAGTTTGCGACGCCCCTCCCGCAGGTCGGCACGGCCGTCCACCTGCGCGCCGAGCAGCGTCAATGAGCCGCTGGCGGGCTTGACGACGGTGGACAGCGCGCGCATCAGCGTGGTCTTGCCGGCGCCGTTCGGGCCGAGCACACCGTGAACGCCGGCAGTCAGCGTCAAGTCGAGTCCGTCGACGGCCAGGTGCCGGCCGGCCCGGACACGCAGTTCTTTTGCGTGGACGAGCCAGGGATGAAGGGTGGGAGCCGTTTCGGCAGCACGCACCGCTCGCATGGGTCTCTCCTGTCGATCCTGTTGATGGGGGGTCAGTTGCCACTGGTCAGGCGGCGGAAATGCGTGGCGGCGAGCGGTGTGATCGCGGCAAGGGCCACGGTGGCCACCACCCAGTCGGCGGTGCTGCCCGGCTGAAGTACCGGGGACAGGGACTGGGCCGCCACACTCGGCAGCAGGACTGCCGCGGACCAGACCACCGCGAGTCCGATCGCCGCGCGCCGTACGCCGATGAGGGCGCCGAGCACGAGGGTGGCGCCCGTGAACGCCAGGCACGGCAGCAGGGTGAGGGCCAGCGAGGTTCCGGTGCTCACACCCGCCACCAGCAATGCCGGAAGCACGACGACGAGCACCGCGAGCGTCCGCCGCAGCACCATGGCCAGGCCGGCTGCCGGTGTGGTGGCGATGAGTTCCCAGGCGGGGTCGATCCGCCGGCTCCAGGCCACCGCGACGCCGGGCAGCGGAGCCACCGGGGCCAGCAGCAGCACGAGCGATGGAAGGCTCGGCTCGGCGGAGTCCAGGAGTACGCCACAGCCCAGCACCGCGACGGTCACGGTGAGCCAGGGCAGCAGCGTCCACGCGAGCCAGCGTCGGTGCACGGCCGCTGCCGGTGTGCATCGCCGGGTCGGCGACGGGCTCGCTTCGATCGCCTGGCCGAGCGAGACGGCGACACGGTCGAGCAGATCCGTCGTGGCCGGGGTGGCCTTGGCGGCCAGTGACTCACGGCAGTGGGCGCACGCGTCGAGATGGACCTCGATCGACCAGAGCGCGGCGTCGTCGAGTCCGTGCCCGCCGTCCGCGTAGCGGGCCAGGATCGTGGTGGTGGGATGAGTCATGAGAGCGCCTTCCGCAACGCGATCCGAGCCCGCCGCGCGCGGGTTTTCACCGTGCCCTCCGGCATACCGAGCAGCACCGCCGTCTGACGGACCGACAGGTCGTCGAGCACCATCGCCTGCAGCACCTGTCGCAACTCCGGTGGCAGCCGCAGCAGCGCCTGTTCGAAGTTCTGGTCGACGCGGTTCGCCATCACCTCGTCCTCGGCGGCTGGCGCGGTCGTATCGAGCAGGGCAACCGTCGGCACCCGCTCCTGCCGGGCACGTCGGCGGAACGCGTCGACGAGACGGTTCGCGGCGATCGCCCAGAGCCAGCCGACCGCACTGCCCTCGGTCACGGAGCCCGCATAGCTGCCGGCCGCACGCCAGACCGCCAGATAAGTCTCCTGGAGCACGTCGGCGACGACGTCGTCGTCGGCGCAGCGGCGGCGGAGCCGCACCGCCAACCAGGGCGAAGTACGCCGATACAACTCGTCGAACGCTGCCCGGTCACCACCGGCGACGCGACGCACGAGTTCTGCCTCGTCGAGGTCTGCCATCCCTTTCACGATCAGCGAGACGAAACGACCGTCCATTCAGGTTCTCGGACGCTTCGGCGGCTACCGAAAGCAACAGCGCTTTACGCCGAGCGCGAGGTCGTCCACATCGCCGACCGGCCCGAATCGCACCGTGGGCAGCTGCCCTGGATCGCCTCGCGTACGCGGGCCCCGCGCTCGCTGGCGTCGTTACCGGCGCCAAGTCGACCCTCACTGTGCACGGGTTCGCCGGAGTCGTCGGTCTCGACGACAGCGCCCCCGACGCCGACCCGGCCGTGATCACCGGTTACAAGGCCGCCCGGAACCGCCCATTGACCCGCGGTCAGAAACCGTCGAACAAGGCCCTCGCCGCTGTCCGAGCACCGGTCGAGCACGGCTTCGCCCACCTCAGGAACTGGCGGGTGGTCGGCAAGATCCGCAGCGACCGGAAGTGGGCGACCGCCCTGGTGCGGGCCCTGCTGGTGCTGACAAACCGCGAAGTCTCCCGGTGACGGATGATCTACGCCGAAGTCATCCGCCCACGATCAGGACGAGCACTCCGGCCCCCGCCCACACCAGACCCCTGACCAGCAACTTCACGATGCACAGTGCTCAGTGGCGCACGGTGGACCCGATCGGCCTGGTGACCGTATGCGACCGGGTCTACCTGCTGGCCACGAGGTCCGGCGCGGACCGCACCTACCGGCTGTCGCGCGTGCTGGCCGCGGCAGAACTCCCCGAACCGGCACAGCGACCCAACCAGGTCGACCTGGATTGGATCTGGCGGGAACGCTCCGCGCGGTTTCTCTCCTGCCGAGACCACATCACCGTGCTGGTACGGGTGGACCCGGCGCGGCGGGAGGACCTCGGACGGCTACCGCGCCGAGGGCGACTGGAAGCAGCGCATCACCGCCCTGGCCCTGCGCGTGCGGGAGGCGTTCGGCCGGCAGCCCCAGCTCGCCGCGGTCTGGGGACGCTACGCGTCAAGCGGTGCCGGTTCCCGGCTGGTCATGGAAGAGGTGCTGCAAGCCCTGCGCGCTTCCGGCCTGCCCGACGAGGAGATCCCGGCGCGCTACCACCGGCTCGCCGTCCTCATCGCGGCCTTGATCGCCTCCGAGGCCGGCGTCAGCACCATCACCCCCGAGGAGCACGAACAGGGCATGGAGCTGTTCCGCGTCGCGGTACTCGGCGCCGACCCGGAACGCTTCCCCGCCCTGGCCCACTTCGCCCGCGAGGTCCGCCCCCTCGGTGCGGACCGCAGCGCCGCGTTCGAGGAGATCCTCGCCGCCCAACTCGCCGACATCGAGGCCGCACTTCGCCGCAGTTAGCCCTTCGACACCGCCGCCACGCAGAGCCACGCTATGTTCGGGACGCTGTGCCGCCATCGGGCGGTGAGTTCGCGTACGAGGAGGCGCCGTGGCGGTCCTGCTGTACTACCCGCTCGTGAAGCCGCCGACGGAGATCCTGCACCAGGCGCTGCTGTATTGGGACGGCATCGCGTCCATCGTGCCGCAGGACCGCCGGGAATACGACGTCGCCGTGCCCGCGGAACTGCACGAGCTCCAGGAGCGGCGCCTGTACACGCCCGTCACCTTCGAGCTGGGCGATATGGAGGAACTGGACGACCCTGACTGGCGCCGTGACCGCGGCCAGGCTTCCCGCGTTCTGCTGCAGGAGCTGCGCAGGATGGCCGTCCCCCCGAACCGCCACCAGCTGTCCTTCCCGGACGCGTACCTCTACGGTTCGAAGATGAGTCATTGGCTGGAGCGGGAACTCCTCTCACTTCGCCTGGCCCGGCCGTACCAGGGGGACTACTGGAGCCTCGTCGTCCCGCAGGAAGTCCAGCAACTGGTCATCGGCACCCTGGCCCGCGAGATCGCCGCCGGCCGTCGGGTCTCGTACGTTCCCTGTACCGACCGCGTGGACGCGCACGCGTGGGCCCTGCGTCCCGCCGGCGAGGACCGGCTGCCCGCCTGGGAACTGGAGCTCGGCAAGCTCCTGCCCCTGCCCGTCCCCGGCACCCCGATCGCCGACGTCGTCGCCTTCCGCGAGAGATACGCCGACGAGCGGAACCGCCTGATGCGGGCTCTGCACCGCATGCTCGGGGACCTCCGCCGCGACGACGAGCACCCCGCCGACGTCCTGGCCCAGTTGCGCCGGGAGATCGAGGAGTCCGTCGCCGACTACCGGGCCGCCGCCAGGAGCAGCCGGATGGCATGGGTCGAGCGGTCCGTCATGGTGACCCTGGCCCTCGCGGCCGCTGCCGGAGGCGTGGTGCAGCCTGGCCTGACCTGGGTGCTCGGAGCGGTGGGCGGCTACGCGCTGAACGTGGCCACCCGCGAGATCCGCCCGCTCAGCAGGGCCCGCCGGGACCACGACTTCAGCTACCTGCACCGGGTTGGGGAAACCCTGACCTGAGCACGCGCGGGGGCGGCGTCACTCCGCACCGGCTCTCCGTCCGGACATGTCCGTTCCACCGGATGCCGGACCACCCCGTGTGAGCGGGTGGGCAACGTGGGACCGATCCTGCATGCGCAACGTGATCACCGGTGACGACGGGCCGTGGTCCTGGGCGACCGGAAACAGAGCGGGGGAGGGGCGCAGCGAAGGGGCCGTGCTGCGTCCACGCTCGGTGTCCCGCGCCCTCGGCGATGCGATCCATCGGGCGCCGGACGCGGCGGGGCGATGCCCGTGACCGCCGGCACCGCTCCCGCCCGCCCCGGACCGCCGCGCGCGCTCGCGCTGCTCGCCGCCGCCCACGGCGGGCCCGCTCTGGCCGTCACCGCCGGCACGGGCCTGCTGGCGCTTCGCGGCGGCCTGCGCCCGATGGACGCCGCCGCCGTCACCGCAGCGGTGTTCACCGGCCAGCTCACGATCGGCTGGGGCAACGACCTGTTCGACCTGTCGCGTGATCGCGCCGTGGGCCGCACCGACAAGCCGCTGGCCGTCGGTTCTCTCCCGGTCCGCTGGGTGGCACGCGCCCTCGTCGTGGCCGCTGTCGCCTCCCTCGTCCTGTCGGCGCTCGTCGGCTGGCGCAGCGCCCTGGTCAGCGTCGTCCTCGCCACCGGCGCGGGCCACGCCTACAACTTCGGTCTCAAGGCGACCCCCTGGTCATGGGTGCCGTACTCCTGCGGCTTCGGGATGCTGCCCTCGGTCGTCACCCTCGCCGCCTCGCCCCCTCACTGGGCGCCCTGGTGGATGACTGCGGCCGGCGCCGCGCTCGGCGTCGGCGCGCATCTGCTCAACGTGCTGCCCGACCTGGCCGACGACGAGGCGACCGGGGTCCGCGGCCTGCCGCACCGGATCGGCGAACGCCCCTCGCGCGCCCTGGCCGCCGCGCTGCTCACCGCCGCCTCGGTGCTCGCCGTCACCGGCCCCGCCGGATCCCCTCCGGCGTGGGCGTGGACGGCCCCGGCACTGGTCACCATCCTCGCGGGGCTCACCTGGTTCGGCAGCGGGCGCACCCCCTTCCGGGCCGCGGTGACCATCGCCCTGCTCGACGTCGTGCTGCTGACGGTCGCCTGATGGCACCGACGGACACCGCTCCGGCCGGCACCGGCCCGCCCCGCGCCACGACCGCCCCGGCTCTCCCGCCCCAGCCCTTGCGCTCACCGTCACGGTTGACCTCGCGCCCGGCCTCGGCCGGGTGCTCCCCGCGCCCCACCGTCCCGTCCCAGGAGCCAGCATGACCATGCGCGTCCTCAGCGTCCGCGGCACCCTGCCCGAGCACTGTCACCGGCAGGAGAAGATCACCGAGTCCTTCACCACCACCCTGGTCGGGCAGACGGTCGATCGCGGCGTCGTCGAGCGGCTTCACCGCAACGTGTGCGTCGAGACCCGGCACACCGTGCTGCCGCTGGAGGAGTACGGCCGGATCGAGGACTTCGGGCAGTCGAACGACGTCTTCATCCGGGCCGGTGTGGAACTCGGCGGCCGTGCGGTGGTCGACGCGCTCAAGAGCGTCGGCCTCACGCCGGCCGACGTCGACTACATCGTCTCCTGCACGGTGACCGGCCTCGCCGTGCCCTCCCTGGAGGCTCGCGTCGCGGCGGAGATCGGACTGCGCCCCGACGTGGTGCGGCTGCCCCTCGTCGGCCTCGGCTGCGTCGCCGGCGCGGCGGGCATCGCCCGCCTCAACGACCTGCTGCGCGGGCGCCCCGACGCCGTCGCGGTGCTGATGTCGGTCGAGTTGTGCTCGCTCACGCTCCAGCGCGACGACACCTCGGTCGCCAACGCCGTGGCGAGCGGCCTGTTCGGGGACGGCGCCGCCGCCGTGGTCGCCGTCGGGCACGAGCACCCTCTCGCCCAGAACGACGACCCCGCCGCTCCCGACGTACTCGCCTCGCGCAGCCGCCTCTACCCCGACTCGGAACGCATGATGGGCTGGGACGTCGGATCCGGCGGATTCAGAGTCGTCCTCGACTCCGCGGTCCCCGACCTGGTGCGCCGGCACGTCGGCGAGGACGTCCGCGGCTTCCTCGCCGACCACGGGCTGACCGGCCGCGACCTCGACTGGTACGTCGCGCACCCCGGCGGCCCCAAGGTCCTCGAGGCGTTGCAGGACGCCCTCGGCGTCGAGCGGGACGCGCTGGGCGTGACCTGGGAGTCGCTGCGCCGGATCGGCAATCTGTCCTCCGCCTCGGTGCTGCACGTCCTTGCGGACACGCTCGCCGACCGACCGCCATCGCCCGGCTCCTACGGCCTCATGCTCGCCATGGGCCCGGGGTTCTGCTCCGAACTCGTCCTCCTGCGCGCCCCGGGTGGTGGACAGTGAGCAGCGAGGCCTGGTTCACCCTCCTGGTGCTGGCCGTCGGCCTGGAGCGGGTCGCCGAGCTGGCTGTCTCCCACCGCAACGCCGCCCGGAGCCTCGCCCGGGGCGGCGTGGAGTCCGGGCGGGGGCACTATCCGTTCATGGTCGTGCTGCACACCGGCCTGCTCGTCGGCGCGCTCGCGGAGGTGTGGCTGCGCCGGCCGGACGTCGTACCGGTCCTGGCCTGGTCGATGCTCGCCCTCGTCGCGCTCGCGCAGGGGCTGCGCTGGTGGTGCATCGCCACACTGGGCCGACAGTGGAACACCCGGGTGATCGTCGTACCCGGCGCCGCGCGCGTGACCGGCGGACCGTACCGCTGGATCCCGCACCCCAACTACCTCGCCGTCGCCGTCGAAGGGCTCGCGCTTCCCCTCGTGCACTCGGCCTGGATCACGGCGGTCGTCTTCACCGCCCTCAACGGGCTCCTGCTCGCCACCCGCGTCCGCGCCGAGGACGCCGCCCTGACACGGCTGGCCTGAGGAGGCGCGCATGGATCTGCTCGTCGTCGGCGGGGGACCCGCCGGCCTGGCCACGGCCTTGCACGCGGCCCGCGCGGGGCTCGGCGTCACCGTCTGGGAGCAGCGGGCCGGCGTCGTCGACAAGGCGTGCGGCGAGGGCCTGATGCCGGGCGCCGTCGCCGCGTTGAGCGCACTGGGCGTGCACCCCCCGGGGCACGACCTGCGGGGCATCCGCTACGTCGCCGGACCCTGCCGGGTCGACGCCGGCTTCGGAGCGGGCACGGGACGCGGAGTGCGCCGTACGACGCTGCACGCGCTGCTGCGCGAGGCGGTGCTGGCAGCGGGCGTACGCGTCGACCAGCGCACCGCGCGGCACGTCGAGCAGGACGAGGACGGGGTGATGGTCGACGGCATCCGCGCCGGCCACCTCGTAGCCGCCGACGGCCTGCACTCGCCGATCCGCCGCGCCCTCGGGCTGAACCGGCCGCGCCGCTCCCCTCCGCGGCACGGGCTGCGGCGCCACTACGCGCTCGCCCCCTGGAGCGACCACGTCGAGGTGCACTGGGCCCGCGAGGCGGAGGCCTACGTGACCCCCGTGGCCGGCGGCCTCGTGGGCGTCGCGGTGCTCACCACCGTCCGCCGGCCGTTCGACGAGCACCTCGCCGCCTTCCCCGAGTTGCGGGAGCGGCTGACCGGGGCCCCCGTCGCCGGACCGGTACGGGGAGCAGGCCCGCTGCGCCAGGTCGCGAGCGCGCGCACCGCCGGCCGGGTCCTCCTCGTGGGCGACGCCGCCGGGTACGTCGACGCGCTCACCGGCGAGGGCATCGCGCTGGCCCTCGCGCAGGCACCCGCCGCGGTGCGGGCCATCACCAGCGGTGACGTCGCGGCCTACGAGCGGGAGTGGCGGCGGCTCACCCGGCGCTACCGCTGGCTGACGCACGCACTCCTCGGCGCCACGCGGAAGCCCCCGCTGCGCGCAGCGCTGGTGCCCGTGGCACAAAGGCTGCCGTGGCTGTTCTCCGCGACCGTTGCCATGCTGGCGCACCCGGCGGGTGCGCGCGGACTGACACACGGCGGCCCGGCACGGCACCTCGACTCGGCGCACCAGGGATGGCACCGTAAATGACCATGAAGCGGACCGAGTCAGGGCAAACAGTGCGATCGGTGCGCTGGAGGCTCGTACTGGCCAGCACCACCATGCTCTTCGTCGAGCTGGCCCTGATCAGATGGGCGGGCGCCAACGTCGTCCACCTGAGCTACTTCTCGAACTTCATCCTGCTGGGATCGTTCCTCGGGATCGGCATCGGCTTCCTGATCCCCGCCGAGCGCGGACAGTGGCTCAAGCGCTGGACACCCGTTCCGCTCGCGCTGCTGGTCGTTCTGGTGCGCGAATACCCGGTGCAGGTGCGCCAGAACAGCAGCGAGGTCCTCTACTTCACCGCCGTGAAGACCACCGGCCTTCCCGAGTGGGTGACGCTGCCGGCCATCTTCCTGCTGACCGCGGTGATCATGGCGGGCATCGGAAAGATCACGGCGGATCTCTTCCGCCTGCTTCCCTCGCTCGACGCCTACCGCTACGACCTGCTCGGCAGCATCACCGGCTCCCTGTCCTTCGCCGTGCTGTCCTGGCTGCGCGCTCCGTCGGTCGTGTGGGGCGTACTCGCCGCCGTGGCCCTGCTGGTCCTCGGAGGGCGGCGCAACACGCTGATGTACGGCATTCCCCTCACCGCGATGGTCGCCGCCCTGTTCCTGGAGACGACGACGAGCGGCATCTCCTGGTCGCCCTACTACAAGATCGAACTCGAACCCTCGCCGACCACCACCCGGACCTGGTACATCTCCGCCAACGGCGTTCCCCACCAGAGCACCGCCCCGCTGGAGGTGCTCATGCGGAAGGACTCGCCCTACCGCCAGGCGTACGACCAGACACCCCGCAACCCGCACAAGCGCGTGCTGATCATCGGCGCCGGAAACGGCAACGACGTCGCGGTCGCACTCGCGTACGGGGCCCAGCGCGTGGACGCGGTCGAGATCGATCCCCGGCTCCAGGAGATCGGCTCGGACCTGCACCCCGCGAGGCCCTACGACGACCCGAGAGTGCACGTGCACATCGACGACGGGCGCGCCTTCCTGGAGCGGACGAACACGAAGTACGACCTGATCGTCCTGGCCCTGCCCGACTCGCTCACGCTGGTCGCCGGTGCGAGCAACCTGCGCCTGGAGAGCTACCTGTTCACCCGGCAGGCCTTCGAGGCCGCACGCGATCACCTGGCGCCGGACGGCGCGTTCGCCATGTACAACTACTACCGCGAGAGCTGGCTGGTCGACCGCTTCGCGGGGAGCCTCGACGACGTCTACGGTCACGCCCCCTGCATGACGACGTTCAAGAGGAACGCGGCCGTGCTGGTGGCCGGGATGACCCCCGCCGACCAGTCCTGCGCGAAGACCTGGCAGCCCAGCGGCGCGGTCCCGGCGGCCGCGAGCGACGACCACCCCTTCCCCTACCTGCTGCACCGGAGCATCCCCACGCTCTACCTCGGAGCGTTGGGCGCGATCCTGCTGGTGACGCTCCTGTCGGTGCGCCTGACCGGGGTCCGCATCCGCAGCGCGCTCCGCTACACCGACATGTTCCTGCTCGGCGCGGCCTTCCTGCTGCTCGAAACGAAGAACGTGATCGGCTTCGCCCTCTACTTCGGCACGACCTGGCTGGTCAACGCCCTCGTCTTCTTCGGCGTCCTGGTCGCCGTCCTCGCGGCCGTGGAGGTCCGGCGCAGGCTGCGGAAGGTCAACCAACTGCTGCTGCAACTGCTGCTCTTCGGCTCCCTCGCGGTGGTCTGGCTCGTCCCCGTGGACGCGGTGCTGTCCCTGCCCTTCGCCGCCCGGCTCGCCGCCGCCATCGCCCTGGCCTTCACCCCGATCTTCTGCGCCAACCTCATCTTCTCGGACCGCCTCGCCCTCGCCCCGGACCCGACCTCCGCGTTCGGCGCGAACCTGCTCGGCGCGATGACCGGGGGCGCCATCGAGTACCTCGCCCTGGTGACGGGCTATCAGGCACTGCTCCTGGTCGTCGCCGCCCTGTACCTCGGGGCGTTCATCGCCATGCGCTTCGCGGGGCGGGATCGGACGGCTGCTGTCACCTTGGCGCCGTCGCCTGTGAGTCGACGGTGATGCCCAGCCGCTCCGCCACGGTGGTGAGTGCCGCTCCCAGCGGGAGCGCGACCCGGGTGAAGGCGTGCCGGTCGCCCCTGGTCGGCTCCCGGTTGACGATCAGCACCGGCTTCCCGTCCTGAGCCGCCTGGCGGACGAAGCGGAGCCCGGACATCACCGTCAGTGAGGAGCCGAGGACCAGCAGGCAGGCCGACTCACGGACCAGTTCGCGGCAGTGCTCCACCCGTCGGGGCGGAACGTTCTCACCGAAGAACACCACGTCCGGTTTGAGGATGCCGCCGCAGCTCGCGCAGGGCATCACGCGGAAGTCCGCGACCTGCGCGTCGGTGAGGTCGGCGTCACCGTCCGGGTTGATTCCGGCGGCCACGGGCGCGAAGTCCGGATTGGCCTCCTCCAGCCGCTCGGCGAGTTCCCGGCGCGGGCTGAAGGCGCCACAGGACAGGCAGACGACCCGGGCCAGGCTTCCGTGGAGTTCCACCACGTCCTCGCTGCCGGCGGCCTGGTGCAGGCCGTCGACGTTCTGCGTGATGACCCCCGAGAGCAGGCCGTGCAGCCCGAAAGCCGCCACGGCCCGGTGCCCGGCGTTGGGGCGGGCGCGGCCGAAAGTGCGCCAGCCGAGATGACTGCGCGCCCAGTACCGGCGCCGGGCCCGGGCGCTGCCGGTGAAGTCCTGGTAGGTCATCGGCGTGTGCCGACTGAGGCTCCCGCCCTCGCCCCGATAGTCGGGAATGCCCGACTCCGTGGAGATGCCCGCGCCGCTGAGCACCAGCACACCGCCGGTGCTCAGCGCATCCGCGACCGGCTCCGGATCCGTGCTGCCCGGCGGCAGGTCCTCGGTGGGCGTCCAGCTCAGAGTGGGGCGCATGCGCATGGCGTCAGGGTACGGCGTGAGCTGAACGGCAGTTGGCGGGCAATCGCCTTTCCTGTGAGCACGTGTACAGATCACAGTCTCCTGCGCGCAAAGTTCTCCCCGCACGATCGGCATGTCCTCGACATCGACCAAGGAAGTGGTTGTGAGAACGCACCGCAGAACCGCCGCCCTCGTCCTGGGCACCGCCGTGCTCGCCCTCCTGACCCCCGCCCCGGCCGGGGCCGACGACGGGGGACTGCCCACGGTCACCCCCGTCGGCGAGACCCCCGCCCTCCACGACGACGAGGCGGGCGGCAACTCCGACGCGGACGACCCGGCGATCTGGCGCAATGCGGCCGACCCCGACCGCAGCCTCGTCATCGCCACCGCCAAAGAAGGCGGCCTGCGGGTGTACGACCTGGACGCCCGCCTGGTGCAGTCGCTGCCCGCGCCCCGTCCGCCCGCCGAGGACGACGCCCCCGGCCGGTACAACAACGTCGACCTCGTCACGGGTCTGCGCACCTCCACCGGCCGGGCCGACGTCGCCGTGGTCAGCGACCGCGGCAACGACCGGCTGCGGATCTACCGCATCGACCCGTCGAAGCCCGGCGGCCCGCTGACCGACATCACCGACCCGGCGACCGCCCCGGTCTTCTCCACCGGCCAGGCCGAGATCAACGACCAGCGCACCGCCTACGGCCTCGCCACCTGGCAGGACAAGTCCACCGGGCGTTCCTACGCCCTGGTCAGCCGGCGGGAGCGGACCCGCCTCGCGCTGGTCGAACTGAAGCCCACCGCGAGTGGGACCGTCACCTACCGGCACGTCCGCACGCTCGACCTGCCCGCCTCCTTCCGCCTCCCGAACGGCACCACCTGGTCCCCCTGCGCCGAGCCCGGCGAGCTCCCGCAGGTCGAGGGCATGGTCGTGGACCCCGCCACGGGCACGCTCTACGCCGGCCAGGAGGACATCGGCATCTGGCGGATCCGCGCCGACCTCACCGGCAAGCCGGTCCTGGTGGACAAGGTCCGCGAGTACGGCGTGCCCGGCGTCTACGACGAGGAGACCGAGGAGTGCTCGGCGGGCGCCGACCCCGGTTACGGCGGTGACCGGCTGTCCGCCGACGTCGAGGGCCTGACCCTGTTGCAGGAGTCCGACGGCGACGGCTACCTGCTCGCCTCCAGCCAGGGCGACGACACCTTCGCCCTGTACGACCGCGAGGTGAGCGAGGACAACGAGTACGAAGGCGGCTTCCGCGTCGGAGCGGCCTCGGCGACGCTCGACGGGGCGCAGGAGTGCGACGGCGCCGCCGTCCTGAACGCCCCGCTCGGCAGCCGCTACCCCAGCGGCCTGCTGGTCGTCCAGGACGGCCACGAGACTCCCGACGTCCCCGACGGCGAGGGCGGCACGCGCACCGCGACCGGCTTCAAGTTCGTCGACCTGGGCGACGTGGTGGACGCCGCCGATCTGTGAGGTGTGACAGCGGCGGAGCCGTTCACAGGCGGACGTGCTCGCGGGCCTGGCGGGGGAGCCGGACGGCCAGGGTGGTGGCGCCGCGAGCCAGGGGCGTGGTCATGATCCCCGCGACGGTGGTGCGGCCGGCGATGTAGGCGTCGAGACGGCGCCAGGCGGGGGCAGGCGGGTCAGGGCGGTGTGGACGAGGCCGGGGTTCGGGCGAAGAGGTTCATCAGCGTGCCGCTGGCCCGCATTTCGGTGCCGAGGACGTCATCGACCTCCCGCCCGTAGCGGTCGGCGACGGCTCCGGCCTCCGCGTCGTCGGCGGACGCGACGAGACGGGCGGCGGCATGCCCCGCCAGGTCTCCTGAGCGCAGCGCGTAGGAGATGCCTTCCCGGGACCAGTGGTCGACGAGAGCGGCGGCGTCACCGGGTCAGGTGGCCGGTGTCGTGGAGGGGGCGCGGGCCGAGAAGCCCGTGGCGGGTGCGGGGTACGGGCCGGGAACGGTAGCGCGCCCGTGCACGCCGACGCCTCGGTGCACCGGGTTCAGCCGCTTGGGCGGGCGCTTGGAGGATCATTGGCATGAACCGCCGCGATCCCGCTCCCCGGTTCGCGCTCCCACCGCCGTATCGGCAGGATGGGGCGATGACCGAGATCCGCACACCCCGTCTCCTCCTGCGCCGCTGGCTCGACGACGACCTCGTCCCCCTGTCCGAGATCCAGGCGGATCCGGTGGTGATGCGGAATGTCGGCGACGGCAGGCCGCGCTCTCCGGAACAGACCGCCGAGGACATCGAGGCGTGGGAAGAGGAGTGGGACGAGGAGGGATTCGGGATGTTCGCGGTCGAGCTCCTGGGCTCGGGTGAGCTGGCGGGCGCCGTCGGCCTGTACGTACCCGACACGCCGGCCGAGGTCGCCGGCCAGGTCGCGATCGGCTGGCGGCTCGGGCGGGTGCTCTGGGGACAGGGGTACGCCTCCGAAGCGGCGCACGCCACCCTGGAGTTCGCACTGCAGGACCGCGGCCTCGACCGCGTGGTCGCCGTATGCCGGGCCGGCGACAGGGCCTCCCTGAACGTCCTCGACAAACTCGGCATGCAGGCGGAAGGCACCGCGCAGGACCCGGTCCACGGCCACGACCTCGCGGTGTACGGCATCGACCTCACGCAGTACCAGGAGTAACTACCGCAGACCTGGCCGGCGTCGAGGGCGGACCGGCTCGTCCTCGCAGCCGATGTCCTCCGGGCCCTCGGTCAGTCCTCGGCGCTCGATCCCCGTACCGGCCCGGTGGCCAGGACTCTCGCGGTGAAGTTCGCCAACTGCGCCCGCGCTGTTTCCCGCGGCACGCGCTCCTGTCCCGCCAGGTGCTCGACGAGGTCGGCTCGGGTCGCGGCGAGCAGGGCGTGAGCGGTGAAGTCGCTGTCGGTGAGGCCGGGGACCTCCTCCAGTGCGGCTCGGAGCAGGCGGTGCCACCGCGCGTAGTGCTCCGCCTGGTACGGGCTGTCGCTCCCGCCGTCCTCCAGGGCCATCGCGAGGCGCCGGTTGTCGAGTTTGAAGCACAGGACGGCATCGAGCAGGGCGGGCACGCGCTGCTGCGGTGGGGTGCCGGGCCCCAGCGGCGGCGGCCCGGCTTCGGCGGCCTCCCGGATCGGTTCGAGCCGTGCCTCGTACAGCGCGCGGAGCAGCCCGGCGCGATCACCGAAGGCCCGGAAGAGCGTGCCCTTGCCGACCCCGGCCGCTGCCGCGACATCGGCCATGGTGACGTCCTCGGGACGTTCGCAGCGGGCGAAGAGGGCGTCGGCGGCCGCGAGTACGGCCTCCCGATTGCGGACGGCGTCCTTGCGGGACTTGCGCTCGGGCATGCTGCTCCTCCACTTGAAAAGCGGACCGCCGGTCCGTATCTTCAAAACGGACCCTAGGTCCGGATTCTATGAGAGGGAGGATACCCATGCCCGAGCTGACGTCTCCGGCGGATCTGTACCGCCACAGTCTGCGGCTGCTGCTGGACAAGGACATCGACGGCTGGGTCGGCCTGTGGGCCGAGGACGGCGTGATGGAGTTCCCCTTCGCCCCCGAGGGCCGGCCCCGGCGCCTGGAGGGCAGGGAGGCCGTCGCCGGCTACATGCGCCACTACCCCGACCACATCGACCTGCACGACTTCCCCGCCCTGCGGATCCACCGGACCACCGATCCGCAGACCATCGTGGTCGAGATGCGCGGTGTTGGCCGCCTGGTACAGACCGGCGCTCCCTTCGACATGACCTACATCGCCGTCGTGACCGTCCGGAACGGGCGCATCACCTCCTACCGCGACTACTGGAACCCCCTCGCCGTCCTCGAGCCCGGCACCGACTTCGCCGGGAGCCGCGGATGACCACCGCCGGCACCACTTTGGTCATCGGGGCCACCGGCACCACCGGTAGCCGCACCGCCGCACAACTGACGGCCGCCGGCCACCGCGTCAAAGCCGCCGGCCGTCGGGCTGTCCCGGTCGCCGGCGCCGAACCGGTCCGCTTCGACTGGTACGACCCCGCCACCCACGCTGACGCCCTCGACGGAGTCGACCGCGTCTACCTCATACCGCCCCTGGGCGACTCCGACCCCGCGGCGGTCATGCTGCCGTTCCTCGACCGGGCCCGCACCACCGGCGTGCGCCGCGCGGTGCTGCTGAGCTCCTCGGCCATCCCCGAGGGCGGCCCGGCGGTGGGAACGGTGCACCGGGCTCTGCCCGATCTGTTCGAACAGTGGGCGGTACTGCGGCCCTCGTGGTTCATGCAGAACTTCACCGGCACGCACGCGCACGCCCGCAGCATCCGCGACGACGGCATCATCCGGACCGCCACCGAAGGCGGCCGGGTCGGCTTCGTCGACGCCGAGGACATCGCGGCCGTCGCCGTCCGCGCACTGACCGACGAGCAGGCCCCCGACACCGATCTCGTCCTCACCGGACCCGAGGCACTCAGCCACGACGACATCGCCGCGATCATCACCGAGGTCACCGGCCGGTCCGTGATCCACCGCCGTCTGTCCGGCGAGCAGATGCGCGATCGCCTCACGGCGGAGGTCCCGGAGGAGTTCGCCGCACTGCTGGCCGGGATGGACCGTGCCATCGCCGCAGGGGCGGAGGACCGCGTCACCGACACCGTCCAGCGCGTCACCGGCCGGCCCCCGCACACCTTCCGCGCCTGCCTCGAACGGGAGATGCGGTGCGGCAGTTGATGTGCTCCCCGCGGAGACGGCGTTCTCTGCTCAGGCCCGCGCGCCGCCGTCGACCCGTAGGACCGTGCCGGTCACGTAGGAGGCGCGGTCGCTGAGGAGCCAGGCGGCGGCCTGCGCGATCTCCTGCGGATCGGCCGCGCGGCGCAGCGGAGTGCGCGCCGTGAGGCGCTCGCGCAGACCGGGTGATCCCTCTTCCCACGTGCGGATCATCTCGGTCGGTGTCTGGCCGGGGGCGATGGCGTTGACGCGGATGCCTTCCGGACCGTAGGAGACGGCGGCCGACTCGGTGAGACTGTTGACCGCCCGTTTCATCGCGCCGTAGGCGGGCAGCTCGGGGTTGCCCATCAGGCTGCCGACGGAGGAGTTGTTGACGATGGCGCCCGTGCCGGCGGTGGCTCGGATGGCGGCGATCTCGGCGACCATGGCCAGCCAGACGCCCTTGAGGTTCACGTCGTAGACGCGGTCGAAGTCGGCCTCCGGCATCCGGTCCATCGGGCCGGGCCGCTGGATCGTCGCGCCGTTGTTGAAGGCGATGTCCAGCCGGCCGTACAGATTCACGGCACGGTCCACCGCGGCGCGCACGCTTCCCGCGTCGGCCAGGTCGCACACCACGTACTCCGCGGTGCCGCCCGCCGCCCGGATCTCCTCGGCCACCGCCTTCAGCTGGGCCTCCGTCCGGGCCGCGAGAAGCACCCGCGCCCCCTCGCGGGCGAAGAGCCGGGCCGCGGCGGCTCCGATGCCGCGCCCGGCACCGGTGATGAAGGCGACCTTGCCGGCCAGCAGTCCCAGGGCGGCAGGGGCGGTGGACGGTGCGGTTGCAGGCGTGTTGTCCATGGCGGCGAGCCTGCGCCCGTCCGCGAAGCCCAGCCAGGCACCAGCGGTACCTGGCTGGGCCGGCCGACGTCCGTACACACTGGGCGGGTGGATCGAAAGGAACTGGCGCACTTCCTGCGCAGCCGACGGGAGCGGATCGCTCCTGCCGAGGCCGGGCTGCCCGTCGGCCCGCGCCGCCGCACCCCGGGCCTGCGCCGCGAGGAGGTGGCGCAGCTGGCGTTCATCTCGACCGAGTACTACACGCGGCTGGAGCAGGCACGGGCACCGCGCCCGTCGTACGAGGTGCTGGCCGGACTGGCACGGGCCCTGCGTCTGTCCGGCGCCGAGCGTGACCATCTCCACCACCTCGCCGGTGCCCCGCCTCTCCCGTCGTCCGGGCCGCCGCGCGAGGTACGGCAGAGCCTCCTCGACCTGCTGCACCGACTGCCGCAGGCCGCGGCGACCGTGACGTCCGCGACCTTCGAGGTACTCGCCTGGAACGATCTGGCGGCAGCCCTGATGGAGGACTTCTCCGCCCTGCCGCGACGCGACCGCAACCTCGTCCGCCGTGTCTTTCTCGGGCCGCACACGCACGGGCAGCGGCTGTACGGAGTGTCGGATGCGGACGCGTTCGCCCGCAGATCGACGCAGCGGCTGCGCGCCGCAGCCGCCCGCTACCCCGACGACGCGGACGTGGCCGAGCTGGTGGCCGAACTCCTCGACGGAAGCGAAGAGTTCACCCGCCTGTGGGAGTCCCACGACGTGTCCGCCGAGCCCACCCTGCGCAAGACCTTCCAGCACCCGCTGGTAGGCCCGGTCACCGTCAACTGCGACGTCCTCGACATCACCGACCGCGACCAGCAGGTCGTGATCTATACAGCGGCCCGGGGCTCGTCCTCCGAAGAGGCGCTACGGCTGCTGTCGGTCATCGGCACGCAGCGCATGGACATCACCCACTGAGCCGCACAGGCCGCACGAACAGCACGTCTCTTGATATGCAAGTGAACAGTTGCCTATTGTGTGGTCGTGGCCGATGACCTTTTCAAAGCCTTGGCCGACCCCACCCGTCGCACGATCCTCGACGAGCTCACGGAGAAGTCAGGACAGACGCTGTTCGAGATCTGCTCCCGACTGAGCATGAAGCACCAGCTCGGCATCTCGCGCCAGGCGGTCTCCCAGCACCTCGCCGTGCTGGAGGCCGCCGGGCTCGTCGAGACCCGGCGGGAGGGCCGCTACAAGTTCCACGAGCTGAACACGGCCCCGCTGCGGCAGATCGCCGAGCGATGGCTGGTGGCCGATACGTCCGGACCAGAGAAGAGCGCCCCATGAAGATTCACCTGACCAGCGTTTTCGTCGACGACCAGGCCAAGGCCGAGCGCTTCTACACCGAGATCCTCGGCTTCGTGAAGAAGCACGACGTCCCGGTGGGCGAGAAGGACCGGTGGCTGACCGTCGTCTCACCCGAAGAGCCCGACGGCACGGAACTCCTTCTGGAGCCCGCGGGCCACCCGGCCGTCAAGACCTTCCGCGACGCACTCGTCGAGGAGGGCATCCCGCTCGCCCAGTTCGCCGTCGACGACGTGAAGGCGGAGTACCAGCGCCTGCGCGGTCTCGGAGTCCGCTTCACCCAGGAGCCCCTGGAGATGGGCCCCGTCACCACCGCCGTCTTCGACGACGGCTGCGGCAACCTGATCCAGATCGCCACCAAGCCGCAGTAGGCGGTTGCCGAGCTGGATGACGGCCGCATGGTCCGCCCCCGTGACCGAGGAAGCAACGCCCATGCCCCAGATCCGGCCGGTGAACGAATACGCCGCGTTGGCCGCACTGAACCACGCCTTCTACGTCGTGGACATGGGAGAACCCGAGGGCATCGCCCTGCCCTCCATGACATCCGACACCCGCATCACCACCACTCCCGGCAGCAGTTGCCTGACCATCACCGCAGGATCGAGCGAGTGGGAGCCGGTCAGGATCAGCTTCCTGGTCTACGACGAGGAGCCCGAGCCGCTGCCGGGGGAGTGGAGGCACATCGAGCCCTTCACCTGTACCTCCGTCGGCACCCCGGCCTGTTTCACGACCGGTACCGATCCCGACGACCTGTTCCAGGACCCGCCGCCGGATGACCTGTTCAGCAGGCCCGGCCACGAGCCGCCCTACCACTGGAAGGGCCGCCTCCTCATCGCCGCCCACGAGGTAGAGGAACACGCCCTCCAGTTCTGGCCGACGCTCCCCGACGCGCGCGCTCTCCAACTGGGAGACCCATCTGTCCTGGACAGGGCCTAGCGCGAGCCGAGGAACTCGATCGCCCGCTGGGTCAGGAGCTTGGCGGCGTCCGGGTCGTGGGACGGCAGCGAGCTGTCCACGAACAGGTGCTCGTCGCCGGGATACAGGAACAGCTCCGCGTCGGCGCAGTCGGTGACGAGCGCGCGGGCGGCTTCGATGTCCTCGGCGAAGAACGGATCGGCTTCCTTCCCGTGCACCTGCACCGGCACACCGTCAGGCCATGCCGCACCGAACTCCGACACGGGGATGCAGGCGTGGAACAGGAGCGCGCCCCGCGCGCCCGCCCGCGTCTGCGCCAGCTTCTGGGCGGGCAGCACACCGAGCGAGAAACCGACGTAAACGGCGTCCTGCGGCAGCGGTTCGGCCGCGCGGACGCCGCGCTCGGTGATCTCACCGAACCCGACCTGCTCCACGTAGCCCTGACCTTTCTCGAGGGAGCCGAAAGTGCGCCCCTCGAACAGGTCAGGTGTGTGCACGGTGTGGCCGGCCACGCGGAGTTCGTCGGCGAACGCGGCAAGACCGGGAGTCAGCCCCTGCACGTGATGGAACAGTACGACCTCTGTCATGCCCAACCCCTTGCCGGCAGTAGCGAATGATCCGGAATTTTAGAATAATCGAAGAGTGCCGAACAATAGCCGCTTCCCCGACTACGACCTCGCAGACGTCGTAGATGTGACAGCCCCGGCCCAACTCCGCGCCCTGGCCAGCCCGTTGCGTGACGCCATCCTCGAGCTGCTCCTCGAGCGCGCCGCGACGGTGAGCGAACTGGCCTCCGCGCTCGGCCGCCCCAAGAGCACGGTCGCGCACCACGTGAGCGTCCTCGTGGACGCCCATCTGCTGAGGGTCGTGCGGACCCGCCGGGTGCGGGCCATCGACGAGCGCTACTACGGCCGCACCGCGCGCATCTTCCGCGTCGGCACGGTCAGCCCGACCGACAGCCCCACCGCGCCGCCGTACTGCAACAACGATCTCGCCACGGCCGCCGCCGAGTCGGTCCCCGCACACCAGGCAGATCAACTCTCCTCGATCGTGCGGCACGTGCGGATCCCCCGGGAGCAGGCCCGCGAGTTCTGGGCGCGGGTCCTGGAACTCGCCAACGACTACGCGCAACTGCCGCGCGGAGGCGATGTGGTGTACGGCTTCGCGGCCGGGCTCTACCCGACCGACTATCCGGCGCTGCCGGAGGCTGAGCCTGCGGCGGAGGACCCGGACTGACCCCTGACCCAGGTCATGGCGTAGTCGCATGACCTACGGGCCAGCCGTCAGGAGATCGTCGGAAGAACCTTCTCGGCGATGTCGAGGAGGACGCTGTCGTTCGGCAGGGCTCCGGACGTGCTCCACACGGTGATCTCGTAGTAGCCGCCCCGGTCGTCATGGTCGAGGGCCACGGACAGCGTCCTGGCCAGGGGGCCTTCTTCGACCGGCCCGCCGGATCCGCCACTCCCGAGATCGATCTCGAACTTCATGGTGTGATCCGAGGAGAACACCGCGGGCCGCCCGAGAACGGAGAGCGTCTTGACGTCCGTCTCGTTCCCGAACTTCATCAGCTTCACGTACTGGCCGGTCGACAACTTGTTGTAAGTGGCCGAGACGTTCACGGTGTACGTGCCGAACGCGACCTCGGCCTCCGGCTGGGCGACCTTCCCGTCCGTCAGGGGAGCGGTGTTGCTGGTGCCGGAAGCGGTGGTCGCGGTCTCTCCGGGCGTTCCCAGGAGCTTGGCCAGGTCCGGCCGGTTGAGCGCCTTGCACAGCTCTTCACCGGTCACGGGCTTGGGCGTCTGCTTGTAGGCCTTCGGCAGTTCCTCGTCGTCCCCGGCCGAACACGAGGCGGGCTGCGGGGTGCTGTCGTGGGCCGGCAGCACGCGCGGGCCCAGCCACACCGCGGCCGCGAGTGCCCCGAACACGGCCACGGCCGCGACGGCCTGGCCCCATGCGTTGGGCTCCTTCTCCGGAGCGGCCGGGCCGGGACGCGTCCCAGTTCCGACCTGGGCCTGTGCCTGGGCTTGGACCGGGGCCGGAGCCGGAGCCGGAGCCGGTGCTGGGGCTTGGGCTGGGGCTTGAGCGGCGGCATCGACCGCCGCCCCGTCTGCGGAGGCTGCCGGAACCGGGTTCCGGCGTGCGCGCAGGGCCCGGACCACCGCGTAGAGGCGTATGGCGGTGAACACGAGGAACGCCACGCCGATAGCGGCCGCGACCCGATCGTGATCGCGGACGGCGAGATACAAGATGCGTACGCCGAAAACGGACCCGACCGCGATGAGCAGCGGCTCACGGACCCAGAACGGCAGGAGACGCAGGAGGAAACCGAGCACCCGGTGATCTCACCAGGACATGACAACATCCGCCGTGGTGGAAGCCACAGTTCCGGGCACGGGCAGGGCCTGCGTGAACGGGTGATGAGTTTTCGTGCCCGCGCCCGTCACACCTACGACGGGACACGACGACGCGGAAGGATGACGTGATGAGTGCGGATACGCGGCTGAAGGAGCTGGGCGTGAGCGGTCTGGGCAAGAGCGGGCTGGGCGAGATCGACGAGCCGGCGTTCTCGGGGCTGGCGGAACGGCACCGGCGGGAGCTGCACGTGCACTGCTACCGGATGCTCGGGTCGTTCGAGGACGCCGAGGACACCGTGCAGGAGACGTTCCTCCGTGCCTGGCGGCGGCGGGAGACCTTCGAGGGACGGTCGACGTTCCGGGCCTGGCTGTACGGCATCGCCACCAACGCCTGCCTGGACCTGCTCGCCAGGTGCCGCCCGGAGCCCGCGACCGGCGGCGAGGTGCTGTGGCTGCAGCCCTACCCGGACCGGCTGCTCGACGAGCTGCCCGCGGGCGACGCGGACGAGCCGGAGGCCGTCGCCGTCGCGCGGGAGACGATCGAGCTGGCGTACCTGGTCGCAGTCCAGCACCTCGCGCCGCGCCCGCGGGCCGTGCTGATCCTTCGGGACGTGCTCGGCTGGCCGGCGAAGAACGTCGCGGAGCTCCTCGGGGACTCCGTCAACTCCGTGAACAGTGCGCTGCAGCGGGCCCGCGCCGGCATGCGGGAGCACCTGCCCGCCGAGCGGCAGGACTGGACCGGCGGCGAACAGGATGCCGGGACGCGCGAGCTGGTGCGCCGCTTCACCGACGCCAGCGTGGCCACGGACATCCCGGCGCTCGCGTCGATGCTGCGGGATGACGTCCGCTGCTCGATGCCGCCCACGCCGGGCCTGCACGTCGGCCGCGACGCGGTGGTGAACGACTGGATCAAGGACGGCTTCGAGGGCATGACGGGCCTGCGCGCCGTCCCCACCTCCGTGAACCGGCAGCCCGCCGTCGCCTTCTACCTCTGGCAGGACCGGGAGGGCGCGTACCTGCCGCTGACGATCGACGTCCTGCGCGTGACCGGCGGGGCGATCACCGAGATCATCACCTTCCACGACGACCGGTTCCCGCGGCTCGGACTGCCCGAGCGCCTGCCGGCGGACGGCACGGAGTAGCCCCGGTGCCGACGCTCGCGCTGCGCGGCGGCGAGCCCGGGCCGGTCCTCGAACGCCACGCGGGTTTCTTGGCCGCCCCGCGGCACCGGCGCCCGCGCCCTGCGAAACCCCGGCCGTCGCACGTACGCCGGCTGCCGAATGACGGAGGAACGGCATGAACGCAAGGAATGACACCGGGGTCGGCGCAGTCCCGGCATCGGGCCGGACCAGCCGCACCCGCCGACTCCGCGGGCTCGCCGGCACCGGCTTCATCGCCACGCTCGCGGCGATGGTGGCCACCACCCTCGCCGCGGCGCTCGCCCAGGCCGTCGGTGTCGACTTCGAGGTCCCCGATGGCGGTGAGACGATCCCGTTGGCCGGGTTCGCCGTGGTGACCGGCTTCTTCTCGGTCGTGGGCATCGTCATCGCCGTCGCTCTTCTTCGTTGGAGCACTCGCCCCGCCGGGCGATTCGTGTGGACGGCGGTGTCGCTGACCGCGATCTCGTTGGTCCCGCCCCTCCTCTCCGGCGCGAACACCGCCACCACCACCGCGCTCCTCGGACTGCACCTCGTCCCTGCGGCGGTGATGATCCCCGCCCTGGCGCGAGCCCTCCGCACCGTCACCTGACCGCCGAAGCCCAAGCCCCCCGGAAAGCAGCTGTACCGGGAGCTGGTCTCGCTGGCGATCGAGCTGTGGAACGGCATCGAGGGGCGGCTGCGGGCCGAGTACGCCCTGCCGCTGACCTCGTTCGAGGTGCTGCACCTGCTGTTGCGTCGGCCCCGGCCGCGGATCCAGGACATCGCGGAAGAGTTCTCGATCACGGTGGGCGGCACGAGCAAGGTGGTCGACCGTCTGGAGGCGGCGGGCCTGTCCGAGCGGCGGGCCAATCCGAACGACCGCCGTTGACGCCCGAGGGACGCAAACTGGTGGACGGGGCGCTGAAGGTCTTCGAGGAAGAGCTGGAGCTGCGGATCGGGTCGATGATTCCCGAGCGGTCCGTCCGCGAGGTGACGGCGGTCCTCAGTACCCTGCGGGCAGCCGGACGGGCCCTGGACGCGGCGCGGAAGGCCGCCGGGCAGACGCCGACGCCGGGCCGCGGGCGCCGGAAGCGGTGACCTGTGGCCTGATACCTGCTGATCACTTCAGCTGTGGGGGGCCTCGTGCTGGCGTCGCCCGCGATGTCCCAATGCGGTCCAATGTCTGCACCTGTGAGACGAATTGGTTCGGGCCTGCAAAGGGAGAGGCGAAGGTAACAGAAGCATATCGGGCGTTTTCGGGCTTTGATCTTCACGGAAGGCTCACAAGTTGGCTAGGTTGGCCACTGCGTGCACGACTTCACCCAATAGGCAGGTGGTTTCGTTCACTCTCGAACGGAAGGAGCGCCCTTTTCCATGGCGTCGGAACGAACCTCGCCCCCCGGAGTGACCGCCTTCGCGGGCAGGGCCAACTCCCTTGCCCCGAAGGCCTTCACTGTCGAGGCCCGGCTCTCGCAGTCTGGTGGTTACCGCGTTGGCGAATGAGAGCGAGGAGCCGAGCCCTGACGAGGTCCGGCGGTGGATCGACAGCCTCTACGACCGGGCCGAGAGCGACACGGGTACCTTCAACGCGACCCGCGCCGCTGCGATCCCGCGCCAGCGGAGCGCGCCCGCCCGCGGCCGGTCCCAGGGAGACACGGAGTCCGGAGTCGGAACCCTTGCCCGGCAGTGGTTCGACGCCGCCCGTGCCAAGCTGGGCCCGACCGTACCGGCGTCGCAGCCGGACAGGAGGTTGCCGGTCCGTCCCGACCGCGCACCCCAGGCGGCACGACCCGTGCGCCCGGCGGAACGTCCCGCACAACCCCGCGCTCTCGAAGCGCCCCAAGCGCCCAGGGTTGCGGGGGAGTTGACCGGCGGATCAGCTCAGGCTCCGACCACCGGATTCCTCCCGGAGCTCTCCGACCAGCGCGTCGCACCGGCAGCGGCAGGCGAGTCCCGGCGGGACGAGAGCGCCTGGCGTACCGGTGCACAGCCGGTCCTCGGCGACGTGGCGGCGCGACCGCTGTACGCGCCCGTACCGGCGCCCGCCCCGGAGTCCAGCCCACTGCCCAGCCCGCTACCCGACCCGCAGTCCGCCGAGGCGCTGCCCACTGTCCCGCAACCCACCGCGGGTACTCACCATGCGGATCTTCCAATAGGCGGGTGGGGCACGTACGGTGCCGCTCCGGCGAGCGACGCGACCGCACCGTATGCCACGGCTCAGTCAGCCGAACCCACCGCTTACTACGCCTCAGGTCCACCGGCCGACGTGACCACGACTTATGGCGCCGGCCTGCCGAGCATCCCTGCATCTGCCCTAGCGGCGGCCCCAGTTGCGACAGTGCCCCCAGAGCCGGCCTCCGCCCCCTCTGTACCGACAGTGGCTGCCGCCCCGACCGACCCGGTTACCTCGACGGCAGGCGAACCTCCCTCCACCACCTTTACGCCCGGTGTCTACGGTGGATCCTGGCTGTCTCCGGACGCCGGCCACAGCACCCAGGCCGAGCGGGTGGTCGCCTTCGCCCGAGCGCAGATCGGCCGGCCCTGCGTATGGGGCGCGGTCGGGCCGGGATCGTACGACGCCCCCGGTCTGACCCAGGCCGCGTGGAAGGCCGCCGGCGTCACGCTTCCCCGGACTGCCCAGGCCCAGTGGGAAGCGGGAGTGCAGGTCTCGCTCGCCGACGCCCGTGTCGGAGACCTGGTCTTCTTCCACGACGACCTCGGCCACGTCGGCATCTGGAGCGGCGCAGGCATGATGATTCACGCCCCGGGTCCGGGAGCGCTCATCCGGGAAGAGTCGGTGTTCTTCGCCGGCGAGTCGGCGATCAGGGGCGCGATCCGCCCGGCCTGACGCCCCTCTCGGCCGGTCGCTGCGGCGGCGTGCTCGACGGTGCGGTGTCGGCGGTGGTGGTGGGCCGGGCCGGTGAGCGCAGCGTCCTTACCCGCCACGACCCAGAGGTCCGCCCCGCGGCCCCAACGCCGACACGGTCCTGCGCCAACCCCGGGAACGCCGCAACGTCGCCCTCACTCCGGACGACGTCAGCGCGCTGACCTCCGTGCACCGGCTCGATCTCCTCCAGGCCGACGAAGTCGGAGATCTCGATGGTCGGGGAGCGGCCCGGCGCGATCAGGTCCAGTTCCTCGGGCCACCACCCTGACGTCCTCACCCTCGCCGTGTTTCGTCCTCCGGCGTGGCTCCGAACGGCAGATGTGCACCGTCGCCGCCAAGACCGTCCCCGCCCGAGATGCCTTCGGACAGCACCCCAACCAAATACTTGGCTAGCCACATATTTGCTGCTACGTTATTTACGTGGCCAGCCACCTAAATGGGTGGCGGTCCGAGAGGAGTAGTCATGAAAGCCATCCTGTTCGACCGTTTCGGAGGCACGGAGGTGCTGCGCGAGGCGGACATCGAGGTTCCGCAGCCCGGCCCCGGGCAGATCCGCGTCCGCGTCAAGGCGGCCGGGCTGAACGCGATGGACGGCAAGATCCGCTCCGGGGCACTGCAG
The DNA here is from genome assembly GCF_044458845.1 of Streptomyces sp. NPDC050416. Classification (NCBI taxonomy): domain Bacteria; kingdom Bacillati; phylum Actinomycetota; class Actinomycetes; order Kitasatosporales; family Streptomycetaceae; genus Streptomyces; species Streptomyces sp. NPDC050416. Next base: position 22,772 of record NZ_JBITII010000022.1, on the reverse strand, counting down.
GCCGTGTTCCCCACGCCGCTCCCCTCCGTCCCCGGGCACGAGTTCGCCGGTGTGGTGGACGCCCTGGGCGACGGCGTGCGGGACGTGGAGGTCGGTGACGAGGTGCTGGGCTGGTCGGACACCGGCTCGTACGCCCAGTACGCGCTGGCCACCACCGTGGCTCCCAAGCCCGCCGGCCTCGACTGGCGGCACGCGGTCGCGCTGCCGGTGGCCACCGAGACGGCCGAGCGGGTCCTGGACCTGCTCGGCGTCACCGCCGGGGAGACCGTGCTGATGCACGGCGCGGCCGGAGCGGTCGGCACCCTGGCGGTCCAGCTCGCCACGGCCCGCGGAGCACGCGTCATCGCCACCGCCGGCCCCGCCAACCAGGACTACCTCACCTCACTCGGCGCCACCGCGACCCTCTACGGCGAGGGCCTGGTCGAACGGGTCCGGACGCTCGCCCCCGACGGCGTGGACGCGGTCTTCGACCTGGCCGGCAAGGGAGCCCTCGAGGACTCCATCACCCTGCGCGGCGGCACCGAGCGCATCGTCACCATCGCCGACTTCCGCGCGCACCAACTCGGCATCACCTTCTCCAGCGGTGGCCAGGAACGCTCGGCCGCCCGCCTGGCCGCCCTGGCCCAGGACGCCGCGACCGGCAAGGTCGTCACCACCGTCACCGCCTACCCGCTCGACCAGGCCGCCACGGCACAGCAGGTCAGCGACGCCGGGCATGTCCGGGGCAAGATCGCCCTCACCCTCGACTGATCACCCCCGCCATTCCCTCTCGTTCCAGTCATCACCTGGCTATCACCGCACCGAAGGACCACTCATGCTGAACGCCCTCTGGACACCGACCACCGTCGGTGACATCTCCCTCCCGCACCGCCTGGTCATGGCCCCCATGACCCGTGACCGTTCCACACCTGAAGGCGTACCGACCGAGCTGAACGCCGAGTACTACGCCCAGAGGGCCTCGCACGCGCTCATCATCACCGAGGGAACCCAGCCCTCCGCCGACGGCCAGGGCTACCTCCTCACCCCTGGCATCCACAATGACGAGCAGATCGCCGGGTGGCGCAAGGTCACCGACGCCGTGCACGCGGCCGACGGCCGGATCGTCATCCAGCTGATGCACACCGGACGCATCTCCCACCCCGACAACACCCCCCACGGGCGCCGGCCGGTCGCCCCTTCGGCGATCCGGCCGCAGGGCACGATGTTCACCGCGTCCGGGCCCCAGGAGATGCCGACACCCCGTGCGCTGTCGACGCAGGAGGTCGCGGCGACCGTCGACGACTTCCGCCGCGCCGCGGCCGCCGCCGTCGCGGCAGGCGCCGACGGCGTGGAGATCCACGGCGCCAACGGCTACCTCGTGCACCAGTTCCTCGCCGACAACACCAACCAGCGCACCGACCGATACGGCGGCTCCCTCGACAACCGCATCCGCTTCGCCGTCGAGGTCGCCGCCGCCGTGGCCGAGGAGATCGGCGCCGACCGCACGGGCCTGCGCATCTCCCCGGGCAACACCTACAACGACATCGCCGAGTCCGACACCGCCGAGCTGTACCCGGCGCTCCTGCGCGCCCTCAGCCCGCTCGGCCTCGCCTACCTCCACATCCTCCACACGGGCGACGACGCCCTGCTGGGCACCCTGCGCACGCTCTGGCCGACCACGCTCATCCTCAACCGGGCCGGCACCGACCTGCCCACCCGCGCCAAGGACATCGACCACGGCACGGCCGACCTCGTCTCCGTCGGCGCCCTCGCGCTGGCCAACCCGGACCTGGTCGAGCGGCTACGCTCTGAAGCGCCGCTGAACACCCCCGACCCGGCGACCTTCTACGGCGGCGGAGTGGCCGGTTACACCGACTACCCCACCCACACCGTCTGAGGAACCGCACCATGACCGCCCCCACACACCGCACCCCCACCACGGCCGGCGAAGGGCCGATGAGCTACGCGATCTTCCAGCTCGCCCGCGCTCACCGCGCCCGCGCCGCCGCCATGCTCCGCGAGATGGACCTGCACCCCGGACAGGAACTGCTGCTGATGCAACTCCTGGACCGGGACGGCCAGACCCAGTCCGAACTGCTCGAAAGCGTCGGCCTGGACCACTCCACGGTCTCCAAGTCCCTGCGCCGCATGCAGGATGCCGGCCTGCTCCTCCGCGAGCCGGCCGAACACGACCGGCGGGTCATGGTCGTCCACCTCACCGACAAGGGCCGTGCCCTGCGCGAGCCCCTGGCAGCCATGTGGCGTGCCCTGGAGGAGATCTCCGCGCTCAACCTGTCGACGGAGCAGGCAGAGTCCTTCGTCCGCACCGCCTACGCGATCGCCGACGCGATCAACAGCCATGCTCTTCCGCAAGAGGAATCCAAGTAACTTGGTGCAGCGCGCGCTCGGCTGCCCGCAGGCCGGTACTGAACGTCAGACAGATCTCCCGGCGTCTGGGATACTCCGATGAGCCGAGCCGTGTGGTGCGGCAGCACATCGAGGAAGGCCGCATCGCAGGCGTCCGGGCCACCCCTCGGAAACCTCCCGCAGGCCACCGATGACCCGCGCCCCAGCCCCCGGTGGCCCTCGGCAGGCCCGCCCCACGGGCACGCACCCGAGCGCGACAAGAACGTCGCGCCCCGGTCCGGCCCAGGACCGACGCGAGCAGGCTCGAAAGCCGGAGTGTGGAGATCGCCCGCGGGGACATCCTCGACGTCGACTCGCTCGTCGCCGCCACTGCGCGTGCGGTGAGATCGAGGGACTGGATTCGCGTGGACGGCAGGGGAGCGGCGCCGCGCAGGCGAGCTGGTGTCCCGGCGCTACCGGTACCCTGCCGCTGCGGGGCCTCGCCCCCGACGCCCGCCGTCAGCTCATCACGGTTCTCGACGACCTGGGCCTGGGCACCGAGGCATAAGCGCCGACTCGTGCGCGACACCCGGTGGCGCACGGCGGTCGTCCTCTTCGGGCCGCTCACCGCTCGTGCACAGCCGGCTGAGGCCGTCGTCCTGGTCCGTGGCGAGACGCTGTGCCGTCTCGCTGACGCCTTCGCTGTACCTGCGCTGTGACGCGGGGCCGCCCTGGCCCCGCGAGACGTCGGCTGCGAGGGCTGCCACCGGACAGCCGCCGACCACGTCATCGCGGTGCTCGGTGGCCAGATACGCATCGATCGCAGCCGCGGGGCCTGCGGCAGTGCCTCCGCCCGAGGTCGCGAAGGCGTGGGCGGTGGCTTGGTCGAAGAGCGCTTCCTTGGAGGCGAACTGCTTGTAGAAGCCGCTGTGAGTAGTGTGGCCGCCTTCATCAAGTCGGCGACGCTGACCTGGCCTCCCTGCTCCTTGAAGAGCCGTGACGCAGTCTCGACCACGCGGCGCCGGTTCTCTTCCGCTTGCGCCTGCGATACGCGCACGGTGGTGGTGCGCACTACACGCTGGTGGTGCGCACCCGATCGTCGTGCGCTACAACGCGCACCTGGCGAAGCTCGCCGTGCCCGAGTACCAGGCGACCCTGGACGCCCTCCAGGAACTCCCGGAGTTCGGCCACCCGCAGCACGGAGGTCAGACATACCTGCTCACCGGAGAACAGTCGCTGAGCCAGCCGGAGAAGGTCGCCGCGCTCGGCGCGGCGCTCGACCGGACACACTGTCGTTCGTCGAGGCCGCCCCGGACGAGATCCGCCGCGGCATGCTCGCCGCCGCCGCCCACGGGAGCTGCCGGGTGGCGTCCGGACGGTCGCCGTCGACCTCACCCGACCCGAGATGCGGATGCCTGGGCAGATGGAGACGGTCTCAGTTTGCTCCGAAGGCCTCGACGGAAGGCCGCACCGGCGGCAACTCCCACAGCTCGAGGGACCCGCTGATCAGGTCCGCCAGGAACTGAACGGTGCCCCCCGTGTAGTGCCACCAGCCGGCATTACGGGAGGCCACAGTGACAGTCCAGTCATCGGGCCCGGCCCCAGTGGTGGTCCAGAGAAAGTAGTCGCCCTGGTTCGACGTCCCCCAAGGCAGCAGCCCTCCAGGAGCAGGAAACGGGTACAAGGGGATGGCCGTCTCGGCGTCCTCGCACCACTCGGCGAGGATCTCAAGATCCTCCGGGTCCTCGGCCCATGCCGTCTCCCGCCCGGGGGACGGGAAGCCGACGCACAGGAAGTCACCGAAGACCAAGGAGGGGTAGCTCTCAGCGAGCAGCTTGTAGTCCGAGGGAAGCCCCACGCCCAGGCATTCCTCCACCTGGGCCCAGTCGATGCCGGCGGGAGCCGTACGCCGGAAACGCGCAAGCTCAGGTGCGACCCGTTCCAGGGCCGCAACCGCCGAGGCAGAATCGGCCAGTCGCCGATGAGGCACCTGAGTGCCGATGAGAGCGTCCACATCGACAGACTGCCAGGCCAAGGATCCCGTCCCTTCGCCGGCATCCACCCAGGATCGTCACAGCCTGCACACCGAGGGCCTCTTGTACCGGAGGAAGTTGCCGTGACGTCCTTGACCCCGGAGACATTCGCCCGCGTGGTGAACGTCTTCACCGTTGAGAACCACCAGCTCCGCGGCCAGTCGGGACATACACGAGCCCGGGTGGTGGCCTTGCGCCCGGCCCCCGACCCCGGCTCGTAGGTGCACCGCCTCGTCTCGTCCTGACCGCTTCGCGGTCAGAACGGCGACCAGTTGGAATTCCCCACGTACGGCCAGTTGCGATTTCACTCTGGGTAGTCATGAAGGGGGCACGCGCTGCGCGCGATCGGCCCCCGTGAGCCGACCGGTTGCGCCGACTGGCCCGAGCGTCGGTAGCTGGTCGCTTCCCAACGCTCGGGCGAGCGGTCGTCTTCGCTGGCGCCGACGCGGACGATCCGAAGGAGGAGCTCCTCAGCCTCGTTCGAAACGCGCACGGTAGAGATCGTCTACAGCGCACTCTCGTCCACAGTGAAGATCACGCCGCGGACCCGTTCGAGTTCCTGGAGGTGCGCCGCGTCGGCCGCGGTGGCGCGTCCCTCGGGTGAACAGAACGCGGCGTGCAGCTCGTCCATCGAGTCCCATTCCAGCTCCGCAACCAGGTAGTACGGGAAGCCGCCGCGGACGGCGACCATGTCGCGGCCGATCGTGTAGCGGCTCAACCATGGGAGGCGGCGTGCGAGCGGGATGTGGACATCGTGGTAGTGCCGGTCGAACGCCGCGGGGGCGGTGGGTGTCTCGTACAGGGCGATGAAGCGGGCGGTCATCGGGCGGCCCTCCGGTAGCGGGTGAGGACGGCGGCACCGGCCTCCTCGGCGGCCAGGCACTCCAGCTCGGTGTGCGGGCCATTGGCTGGGAAGAGCCGCCGGCCGGTGCCGAGGACGGTGGGGAAGGTCAGCAGCCGGTACTCGTCGACCATGTCCGCGGCCATCAGCCGGTCCACGACGCTCAGGCTCCCTGCGATGACCATGTCCCGCCGCTCGCGCTTGACGGCGTCGACCAGATCGCCGTCAATGAGCTGGGAGTTCGCCCACATCGATGTGTCGATGTGGGTCAGGGTGCGGGAGGCGACCAGCTTCGGCACGGCGTTCATCCGCGCGGCGAACGGGTCGTTGCGGCCCGGCCACAGCCGTGAGAACAGCTGCCAGGTGGCGCGCCCGAGCAGCAGTACCCCCTCGTCGAGCGTACGGCCGAGCCGGAACTTGTCCCCGGCGACCGCCTCCGGGCCGTGCCGGAATGCCCAGCCGCCCAGCGGTGTGCCGGCGGATCCGTCCGGATCGGACACGATCCCGTCCAGGGTGATGAACTCGATGACGATGATGCTCACGATGAGTTTCCCTTCGGTTCGGTGCTCACCGGTACGTACCGGCCGCACCGCCCCGACTCATCGCTCCCGGCGGAACTCGCCTGCACGAATCTCGTCCGGCAGCTCGAAGGCGTCGAACACGCGCGGATCGGCGAACACCACGTTGTGTGCGACCCGGCCGTCGATGACGGAGAAGACCTGCAGGGTGTGCAGACGGTGCCTGCCGCCGGGCTCCGGCGCGTACGCGGCGAGCGCGGGCTGCCCGCTCGCGGTGAGCTCCCGCATCCTCCAGCCCCTGCCCCGTATCCGGAACACCCGCTCCAGGAACCGGCCGTAGTCCCGGCTGCCTCGGTACCACAGCGGCACCGGAGGCATCTCAAGCGCCGCGTCGTCGGCCAGCAGCCGCACCAGCGCGGGCACATCCGCCGCCTCGAACGCGTGTATGTACCGCCGGATGACCGCCCGCGCCTCGGGATCGTCCGGCTCGGTGACCGCACCGGCATCGCCCACGTCGGCGAGGGCGGCACGGGCGCGCTGCAACGCGCTGTTGACCGCCGCGACCGTGGTCCCCAACTGCTCGGCGACCTCGGCGGCGGTGAACGCCAGCACCTCGCGCAGCACCAGCACCGCCCGCTGCCGCGCCAGCAGGACCTGCACCGCCGCCACCCACGCGAGCCGCAGATCCGCCCTGACCTCCACATCGAACCGCGCGTCCGGGAACGGCTGAAGCCAGGGCACATCGAGCGCCGGCATCAATGGCGCCTCGGGATCGTCGCTCGGCACCCCAAGCCCGGACGGCAGCGGACGCCGCCGGCGCCCCTCCAGCGCGGTCAGGCACACATGGGTCGCGATCCGGTACAGCCAGGTCCGCACCGACGCGCGCGCCGGATCATACCGGTCACGGGCCTTCCAGGCACGCAGCAACGTCTCCTGCACCAGATCCTCGGCCTCGTGCACCGAACCCAGCATCCGGTAGCAGAACGCCACCAACTCACCCCGGTACGGCTCGAAGTCCACGGGCTCATCATGCTGCACCGGTCTTGCGCCCCCGACAGGGGGCTTCCGCGGGATCCGCCAGGACTTCGGACAGCTACCAGGCGGCGTGCCTCCAGGCCGATGACTCGGTGTGACCATTCGCGGCCACTTGACATCCCGTTACATCGCCGCGAGTGGGGAAATGGCACTGGCCACCGACACGCTCAGGACGAGACCACAGGACCAACCTTCTCCGCTGTTACACGGTGTCACCTCACCAACCAAGACCAGGAGTCAGATGAGAGATCGCTACAAAGTGGCCAGAGTTGACAGGGAACTGATGTGTCAGATCAAGCCTTGATGGGTGCGGCCGACCTGGCGGCCCGCTCGATCTTCGCGCAGTAGGCTGCACGGGCTTCCTGGTCGATCGGCTGCTCGTGTTCGGGGCGCATCCCGGTCCGGCCGTCGAGGCCCTCGCGCAGGATGTCGGCGTGCCCGGCATGCCGGTTGGACTCGCCGAGGACATGGATCATGAGGCTCCGGCCACCACGGCACGTGGCCGGGGGCGTCCAGGGGGAGCTCGTTGATCGTCGCGTCCGAGTGTTCCCACGTGCGCCGGTAGAATCCGATGATCTGATCGCGGGTCTCGTCCTCGGTCGCCCACTGGTCGCTGCCGTCGTGGTCCTGCCACCGGGGCAGCGGTTCCGGGGAAGGGCGGTCGAAGACCTCGCCGAAGTACCTGGCTTCGACGCTGGCCACGTGTTTGACCAGGCCCAGGAGGTTGGTCCCGGTCGCTGTCAAAGGCCGGCGGGCGTCGTATTCGGACAAGCCGTCGAGTTTCCAGAGCAGTGCCTTGCGGTCCCGCCGCAGTCTCCGGTGCAGGTTGTCTTTCGCGAATTCATCGATCATGCGGCATGAACCTTCCTTGGGCCGTTCGTGGTCTCAAGATCCCGTACGTGGTCCGCAACGGCTGGCAGAGCAATGACTGTCTGTCAGAGAGACGCGGGGGTGGGGGTGGGGTGCGTGACGGTTCGCGGCCGACCCGACCTGTGACGGTTACTGCGCAGGAGAACGACACGCATGCTGTTCGGTGCCGTTCTCTGATCCCGTTGAGTGGTTCGGGACGGGGACCGGGGAGGTGGGCGGGTGCCAGGTGAGAATCCAGCCGGCGGTAAGCACCGCCGCGCCGCCTGCCAGGGCGATTGCGCCGCCTGTTCCGATGCCTGCGGCCACCGAGCCGAAGCAGGCCGGACCGACGCCCTGCAGCGTCATGCTGCCGGAGCCGAGCAGACCGAAGGCCTGGCCCTGGCCATCTGGCGGTAGGGCGTCCAGGAACGGACGTTGCAGGCCGAGACCATAGGCCAATCCGACGCCGCAGAGCAGCAGCAGACAGGACGAGACGCCCACTCCGGGCTCGGTAGCGAAGCCGGCCAGCGGCAGTCCCGTCAGGACAATCAACGGGACTACCAGTCGCTCCCGGGTGGGTGGCCGTAGCAGTCGACCCACCAGCAGGTCACCGACCAGCTTGCCACCGGCAGACAGCCCATCAGCACCGCGTACCAGCCGGGCGCGAAGTGGCGTCCTCCCGCGTAGGCGACGATCAGGCCTTCCGCGCCCGCTACGAACGCGGGCGGTAGCCACTGGGCCAGCATCAGTCGTCGTACCGTGTGTTTGCGCAGCAGCAGGCCGGCACCGTGCAGGCTTGCCCGGACGGCCCCGCCATCGCCCCGGGTGCTGCCGGGTGTGCCGACGAACTCTCCCGGCTCCAGCCGGGGTAGCCGGATGCGGACAGCGAGCGTGCAGCCGAGGTAGAGGGCGGCGCTGACCGCGAGCGCCCGGTGCGGGCCGAGTGCCGCGACGACCGCACCTCCCAGGGCCAGACCGAACAATTGCGCGCCGGAGGCAGCGATGTTGTTCAGTGAACGGCCCAGTACATAGGCGTCGCCCTTCAGCGACTGCGCGACCAGCCGACTCGACGCGCCGCCGAACACCGGTGTGGCGAGGGCGACCAGCGCCACGACACCGAGGCTTGCAGCGATCGGCATCCGCACCAGGGCGAGCAGCAGGGCGGCGGCGCACTCCAAGGCGTAGCCGCCGGCGATGAGCGCGCGGGGCGGCAGTCGGTCGGCCAGTGAGCCCAGCAGCAGCGAGCCGAACAACTGCGGGAAAAAGCCGATGCCGAAGGCCAGCGCGCTCAACAGCGCGGAGCCGGTGGCCGCGAAGACCAGCACCGAGAACGTGGTGATCCGCAGCGAGCCCGCGGTGATCGCGACGGCACGGGTCGAGAAAAGCAGCCGGAATCGCGGCTCGGCCAGCACCTCCCGGTAGGTGGCACGGTGGTTGCCCCGCGCGGGTTCGGCGGTTGGGATCATGACGCCCAGCCTCGCCGTGCGCCCACGCCACCCACCAATGATTCGTCGCTGGACGAATCGGAACAGACGTCCGGCGGTAGCATCACAGGGTGCTCCGCTTCGAAGTCTCCGTCGAGGACCTGCTGCGCAGCCGCTTCGCACTGTCGCCCGCGATGGACCTCTGCTTACTCCTACGCTCGCTCGCCGGCCAAAACCGGCCGCTGCCGCGAGCCTGGGCCACCCGGCTCCTGCCGGCCTTTGCACGGCTTCGCCGCGAGACCGAACTGGACGCCGCCCTCGCCCTGCACACCCCGCAATCCGGACCGAACTTCGTCGCCCCGCCCCCGCGCGGCCTCAACCAGACCTGGGCGGACGACCTGGCCATGATCCGGGCCACACCACTGGAAGCGGCCCGCCACGAAATCGCCACCAACGCGACCGGCCCGACCGCCCATGATCCCCGCATACGCGCAGTGCTGGACTCCACGGACGCCGTCTCCAGGATCGCCGATGCGATGGACCAGGCCTGGCACGAACTGCTCGCCACGGACTGGCCGCAACTGCGCGCGATCTGTGAGCGCGACGTCGTACACCGGGTGGGTGTGATCGGCGAACACGGGTGGGCCACGACCATCGAGAGCCTGCACCCGAGCATCGCCTGGCAAGCCGGCGGTATCGAGATCGGCCACTTCCCTCAAGTTGGAACAGTCCGCCTCGCCGGCGACGGGCTCCTGCTGATCCCCTCGGTATTCGTCGCGAATATCGCCGCCCACCTGGAAGACCCCTGGCCCAGGACCTTGATCTATCCTGCCCGCGGCACCGCCGCCCTGTGGGGCCAACAGGAGAGCCTCCCCAGACCGGATGCCCTGACCGCTCTCGTCGGCCGGGCCCGAGCCCGGCTGCTGTTGGCGCTGGACGCCCCGGCCAGTACCAGCCACCTCGCCCGAAGCCTCGCCATGGCACCCGGCGCGGTGGGAGACCACCTCGCCATCCTGCGAGGCGCGGGACTGCTCGTCCGCGCCCGGTCCGGACGGTCCGTGCTCTACCGCCGCACCCCGCTCGGCGAGGCACTGGTCGCCGGTTCGGGCTGAGGGCTCAGATCAGCACTGCTTTTTCAGGCGCCGCCAGCAGATGATTGTGCAGCCGAGGGTGGGGAAGGCCTGGTGGATGTCGGCGCGGATTTCCCGGCGGATACGCAGTCAGCGGAACCAGTGCAGAAGTGTGGCTTCGTAAGTGTGAACGGACACCGCGTGTCAGCGAGTTTGAACACCACTTGTCGATCGCAGGTCCGCGAAATATCGCTGAGAAGTGACACACCACTCCCGCAGTGATCTGGCTCGTCCTCGAGGTCGTGATGATGACCGCCGGTCAGCCCACGCTCCTCTGGACGACGCGGTTCGGCGTCGTTGGGTCAGTTCAGAAGTTGCTGTCCGAGGGTTCCCAGATCGAGCAGTCGTGGGCGAAGAGCACTCGTCTCGGGTCGAAGTCGGCAAGCCGCTCCACCCAGTGCCCATAGTCAGGAAGCGGCTGTTCCACGCCGTGAAGTGCGGCCTGGCGGGCCAGCTGGTCCGACGCGAACTGGGATGCGGAGTCGTGTGCCTGTCCGGCGAGGATCACCGTGCCGTCGCCTTGCCGAAGGACCAGCGACTGATGCCCGGGCGTGTGTCCGGGGGTCGGAATGATCCAGACGCCCGGCCAGATCTCCGTCTCACCAGCGAGTTCCTCGTAGGGTGCGCCGGGGAAGTCGACAAGCTCGTCGATGGTGTAGTTGCCCCGGCGGGCGGTGGCCAGCTCGACTTCCTGGACCAGGATCGGCTTGCCGCCCAGGAGAGGATTCCCGCCGCAGTGGTCGAAGTGAAGGTGGCAGTTCACGACCACAGAGATGTCGTCGAGGGTGACTCAAGCCGCCGAAAGTACCTCTTGTAGTGCGCGGCGTTGGGGTCGGTAGTGTGCCTCGGTCTCGGAGTCAGCGCTGCCGATGCCGGTGTCGAAGAGGATCAGTCCCTGTTCGTGTTGCACCAGATAAGCGAGCACGGGTTCAACTCGCGGTTGCGGGCCGCCTGTCTCTGAAGCCGGCCGGGTGAAGTACCCGAGATCGAGTCGACGCACCGCCGTGTTCTTCCCCATGCGGCCATCCTGACAGGCCGCGATGTTCCGTCCAGCGGGTCTGCCGACAGCAGAATCGCGACTGCGACGTCAATCGACCTGCCCCTAGTCCGTGGTGTCCTGGGCAGCGGCCCGGGCTTGGGTGAGGGCGAGGCGGTAGGAGTCGGTGCCGGTCTGGATCAGGTTGCCGCCGAAGGTCAGCCGGTCACGATGGCCGCGCAGAGCCGGGGATCGGTGAAGGTCTTCGTCCAGCCGCTGAAACTCTCATTCGAGGCGATGGCGACACTGTTCTTCTCCTCACGCTCCGTCAGGTCCTGGAACAGCAGCTCAGCGCCCCTGCGGTCCAGCTCCATATAGCCCAGCTCATCGATGCACAAACACGGCCGTAGCGGGCGATGGTCTTGGTCAGCACCTTCTCGTCCGCGGCCTCGACCAGCTCGTTGACGAGCTTGGTGGCGAGCGTGTAGCGGACCCGGTAGCCGGCCATCGCGGCTTCGGTGCCCAGCGCGATCAGCAAATGAGACTTGCCGGTTCCCGAGTCGCCGATCAGGCAGAGCGGCGGACCCTTTTTGACCCACTCGCAGGTCGCCAGGGTGTGGATGACCGCCGGGTCAACGCTGGGGTTCGCATCGAAGTCGAAAGCCCGCAGCGACTTCTCGCGGGGGAAGGCGGCGGCCTTGATCCGTCGTTCCGAGCAGCGGCGGGCCCGGTCGTCGCACTCGGCCATCAGCAGTTCGGCGGGGAACCCGCGATACGACATCTGGTCACCGGCGGCTGCTTCGGCGAGTTCCGGGAACTAACTGATCATTTCAGAATGAGTTTGGCTCACAGGCTTGGCAGTTGGGCTGGTGGGCGGCAGAGTTCTGCGGGTGTCGGATGATCTTGTGCCTGATGACCTGTGGGATCGTGTCGCTCCGTTGCTCCCGCCTCGCCCACCGCGGCGTCGGCGGTATCCAGGCCGGCTGCCGGCGGATGACCGTGCGGCTCTGCGGGGGATCGTCTACGTGCTGCGCACAGGTGTGACCTGGGCGGACGTGCCGACCGAGACGATCGGCTGCAGCGGGGTGACGTGCTGGCGGCGGCTGCGGGACTGGACCGAGGCCGGCGACTGGCCCCGCCTACACGAGATCCTCCTCGCGGAACTCCGCAAGGCCGGACTGTTAGACATGGAGGACGCCGCGGTCGACGGCTCGCACGTCCGGGCCCTGAAAGGGGGGCTCACACCGGACCTTCGCCGGTCGACCGCGGCCGCCGGGGCAGCAAGCACCATGTGATCACGGACCGGCACGGAACGCCCCTTGCGGTGTCGTTGACCAGCGGAAACCGTCACGACGTCACCCAGCTCATGCCCCTGCTGGACGCGATACCTCGCATCCGCGGCCTGGTGGGCAGGCCACGTCACCGACCACGGCGGCTGTTCGCCGACCGCGGCTACGACTACGACAAGTACCGGCGGCTCCTCCGCGCTCGCGGCATCACGCCAAAGACCGCCCGCAAGGGCACCGCCCACGGATCCGGCCTGGGCAGGACCAGGTGGGTCGTCGAGCGAACCTTCGCCTGGCTCCACCAGTTCAAGCGCCTGCGGATCCGCTACGAGATACGAGCCGACCTCCACCTCGGACTGCTCCAACTCGCCTGCAGCATCATCTGCTTGAGACGACTCCGAACCTCATTCTGAAATGATCAGTAAGCCCGGATGGTGGGCAGCCGCAGCATGCGGCATGCCTGGTCGACGGCGGCGTCGGCGGCCTGTTCGGTCAGTCCGCGGTGGCGTTTGAATGTTGTCATGGCGTTTCTCCCTGGACGGCGGAGCGGTTCGGCCGCTGCCTGGGTCGCAGCAGCTGGTCGTAGGCCGCGACTGACGGCAGCGGCCGGTTGTCGGGCGGCACGTGGGCCAGCCGCCGTTCGGTCAGGAACGTCACCCCGCCCGGTCCGGCTCCGGTTCAGCTGTGGCGGCCGGGGCTTCGGCGGCCTTGCGTGCCTCCAAGGCGACTGCGTCCGCGGTCAATGCGCCGGCTCGCAGGGCGGCGGCGAGGCCGGCCACCAGGTACTCGTGGTGCAGATGCCGGCCCAGCAGGAGGACCTCGATCAGAGCGCGGGTGCCGTCCCGGTCACCGTGGGCCTTGCAGGCCGCCGCCCGCCACGCATCATGGACGGGAGTGAACTTGCCTGCGGAGCGGGCCTGTTCCAGCGCGGTCGCGCCGGGGAAGGCCCCGGGCTTGCGGACTAGGTGTATGAGGCCAGGACGTTGGTTACGCCTGCGCGTAGTCGCCGGGCTGGCGGTTGGCCCCCAGCTGCACCGTGGGGTCGGTGGTAGTTGTAGTGGACGTTCCAGACGTCAAGGGCGTCTCGGCGTTGATCCTCCGAGGCCCAGCGGCGGGCGTAGAGGAACTCTTCGGCGATGATTCGGTTATAGCGCTCCACCTTGCCGTTGTGGCGAGGGGTGTACGGCGTGATGCGCTGGTGCCGCGCCCCGAGCATGGCCCGGGCGAATGTGCCGGCGCGGTAGCAGGCGCCGTTGTCCGTGACGATGCGTTCGATACGGACGATGCCGTGGGCTGCGAACCAGGCCCTGGCTCGGTGCAGGAACGCGATGGCGGTGACGGCCTTCTCGTCGGGTAACGCTTCGGAGTAGGCAAGTCGGCTGAAGCCGTCGACGGCGGAACGCAGGTAGATGTAGCCGCCGCGTGCGCCCTTTTTCTTGCGTCGTTCGACGGTCTTGGCCTGGTGGCTTCCGCGTCCATGGACTCGCCAGCCACCACTGTCCGGGATCCGGCCGACCTTCTTCACGTCGATGTGGACCATGTGTCCCGGACGGCGAGCGATGATCTTCCGTGCTTCCCGGTTGAGGTCGCCGCTGGGATCGATGAACCGGCGCCGGTTCAGGCCGAGGGCGAGCAGATGCCGCGACACGGTGCGGCGACTGAGCGAGATCCCTTCGGCCTGGAGCTCAAAATGCGATCCGGGAAGCGGACCACTTCTCGGCACGGCGGAGTGCCTTGATCCTGGCGACGACGTCAGAGCTCGTCGCCGTGGGCTGGCGCCGAGGTGTGGAGGAGCGGTCCAGCAGCCCGAGTTCGCCGTGCTGACGGTAGCGGTTGACCCATTCCGACGCTCAGGCACGGGAGATCCCCATCTCGGCTGCCACGTGGGCGATCGGGCGGTGCTGACAACGCTGCGCGAGCCGAAGTCGTCCCTCGGGGGACAGCGAAGCATTGCGGTGAAGCACAGGCGTTCCTAGCGCCAGGGATCGAGGGCCAGCTTGCCCCGGGTCCGGCCCGCTTCGAGTTGCTGGAGCACTGCCGGTCCTTCGGCCAGGGGATGCACGTGGGGGGTGCCGGGCGGGTAGACGCCGTGGGCGATGAGAGCCTCGATCTCGACGAGCAACGACTGGTAGAGGGTCGGGACCGCGACCGCCAGCGCGCCGATGTGCAGGCCCTTGATCTGAACCTGGTGGGTGAAGACCAGGTCGTGCGTGGTCAGAGTGGCGTCACCGGAAGCGGCTCCGAACACGACGATGCGTCCGGTGAAGGGCTTGGTAACCGACAGGCTGGCCTCGAACGTGGCCTGGCCCACCGATTCCAGGACCAGGTCGACCCCGCCGGTCAGGCGGGTGATCTCCTCAGTCAGATCGGGGCGTCGACTGTCCAGCACCTCGTCGGCGCCGAGGGCTTTGACGGTGTCGTGCTTCTCCGGTGAGGCCGTGGCGATCACCCGCGCACCGTAGTGACGGGCGAGGCGAACGGCAGCCTGCCCGACGCCGCCGGCCGCGGCATGAACGAGCACCGCCTCACCCGTCTTCATCTCGCCCAACGGCTTAAGTGCCGCCAACGCGGTGGCCCAGTTCAGCACCAGACCGAGAGCCTGGGCATCGTTCCAGCCGGACGGCACGGGAAGCACACCCGTGGTCGGCATCGTCATGTACTGCGCGAAGGCGCCCGGTCCGGCTCCGACGACATGGGTGCCGAGCGGCAGCGGATTCTCGACGTCCGGGCCGACCCCGACGATCTCACCGGCCGCCTCAAAGCCCGCCACGTAGGGTGCCTGCGGACCTCCTCCGTAGGTGCCATGGGTCTGCATGACATCGGCGAAGTTGACCCCGGCCGCGCCGACGCGGATCAGGTACTCGCCGGGCCGGGGGGTAGGGCGGCGGTGATCCGTCGTGAGAGTCAGGTCCTTCGGCCCATGGTGCGAGTGCTGGACCAGTGCTCGCACGGTTTGCTCGGCGGCGTTCTGCTGCTCGTTGATCTCCATGAAGCGACTGTAGGAACCTCACACTTACGTCAAGGTCAAGCGGCCGTCAGAGATCAATACGGCGGGCCTCTCTCAGGTAGGCGTCGAGTGCCGCCTGCTGATCGCTGAGAACGGCAATGCGAGCAGCGAGCCGATCGCGATAGCCCTGCACCTCGTGTAGGAACTCCGCACACACCACCTTGGTGCCGGCATCGGATCCGTCAGCGAGGCTGGGCAGGACTTCCCTGATCAACCTCACGGGCAGCCCGGACTCCAGCAGCGACCGGATGACGAGCACCCGATCGATCGTGGACTGGCAGTAGTCACGGAACCCATTGCTGAAACGACCAGGGACGATCAAGCCCTCGTCCTCGTAGTGCCGCAACGACCGCGCACTCACACCGCTGACTCTGGAAGCCTCGCTGATCTTCATACCTGCAGCCAACGTCCAGCAGCACCGCAACCTTCCGGCACTCGCTGTAACGAGTTGAAGACCTGCTCTGGCGAACAACCTCATGTCCCGCAACAACTAGGTGTGCTGTCCGGCGGATCTGGTGGTTCTGGGTGATCGGTTCGTTGCGGTTCGCTCGTCGGCTGCACTGTCAGCTCCGTTCACTAAGGTCTGCGGCCATGACTGAGAGCGAAACCGAAGCTTGGCCGGAACCTCCACTCGCCGGCACCGAGGCAGCAGCCATCCTCGGCGCCCTCGAACGGCAGCGGGCTACCCTGGCCTGGAAATGCTCCGGGCCTGCCTCCGGCCTTCGCGCCACACTCGGCACGTCCACCATCACTCTGGGCGGCCTCCTCAAACACCTGGCGCACGTAGAAGACAGTCACTTCGCCCGGCTGTGGCTCGACTCCCCCGTCGGCGCTCCCTGGGACACCGTCGACTGGGAGAGCACCCCCGACTGGGACTACCGCTTCGCTGCGGAGGACGCCCCCGAACAACTGCGCGCTCTCTGGCAGGAATCAGTCGCCCGCTCCCGTGCCATCGTCGACGAGGCGCTCAGCACGGGCGGGCTGGACCAACTTGGCGCCTACACCACCCGTAGCGGCGAACGTCCCAACCTCCGCCGCATTCTCCTTGACCTCATCGAGGAGTACGCCCGCCACGCCGGTCACGCCGACCTCATCCGTGAATCCGTCGACGGGCTCACGGGCGAGGATCCGCCGAGGTGAACTGAAGTACGGCTTGGAGGGATGGTCGGCCTTCATCATGATCACCCTTGATAAGGGCGAGTTTCTGTCGAGTTGAGCACGGCCGGAGGCAAAAGCGGATCGCGGCAATGGCCACGGTGCCGTGGAAGACGTAAGCCCTCTTGTTAGGCGCTGCGCGGCCGGCGCCCGGACGTCTTCTTCGCCGCAGTCTTCTTCGTGGTCTTCTTTGCGGTGGCTTTCTTGGCCGGCTGCTTCTTCGCGGCCTTCTTCTTCGGCAGCTCGTGCACGTCGGCGTCCTCACCGCGGGAGGCCCTGGCCCTCTGCACGGACTCGTTCAGCGCGGCCATCAGGTCGACGATCTGCCCCGGCTTCGCCTCCGGCTCCTGGAGCTTCGGTGGCTCGCGGTGTTCTTCGCTTCGCTTCGATGATCTGCGCGAGGGCTCGGTGTAGGTGTCCTGGAACTCCTCACCCTCGAGGTCTTCGCGGGTCATGGTGTCCATGAGCGCGAGCGCGCCGTCGATCTCCTCGTCGCTCAGCTCGACGGGCGGCGGCAGCAGTTCCTCCGGGCTCCTGATCTCGTCGGGCCAGCGCATCGCGTGCAAAACGATGGTGTCTTCGCGGACCCGGAGCAGCCCGAGGCGCTCGCGGCCGGACCAGGCGTACTTCGCGACGGCCACCTCGCTGCTCCGGTCCAGGGCCATGCGGAGCAGTTTGTAGGCCTTCGCGGCGACCTGCCCGCTGGGCGCCAGGCAGTAGCCCTCGCCGATCTTCAGAGGGTCGACGGAGTCCAGCGGCGCGAAGGCGACGATCTCGATGGCCTTCGTCGTTGGCAGCGGCAGGTCCCGCAGCTCCTCGTCGCTGATCGGGATGACCTGTTCCTTGGTCAGCTGGTAGCCCTTGTCGATCTCGCCCTGGTCGACCTCTCGGTCCTCGATCTCGCAGTACTTGCGCACCCGCACCCGGCCCATGTCCTCCAGGTGGTACTGGTGGAACCTGATCGAGTGCTCCTCGGTGGCGCTGGCCAAGGTGATCAGCACGGTGCTCTTTACTGAACTAGATGGCGCAAGTTCGCAGGTCAGCGGAGGCCTCTGTTAGTTTCCCGGCCATGTTGCAGACGGCGGATGACCCTGTCCGGGATCTGATGGCCTTCGCACTCCCCGCGTCAGGCGAGCTGCTGGAGACGGCGGACCCGGCGCGGCCATGTCTGTTCGTCGCTCAGCCGCCACTTCACAGCGTCATCGCCAGCCCGGACGACGTCGCCGCTGTGGCGTTAAGGCTGGTGTGTCACTGCTATGCCGGATTTGCGGCACGAGGCTGGCATCAGTGACGGTGTGTCAGATTGCTGTTCATCCACCTGCGCGAACCGCACCACGGCCCTCCGTGGGCCGCGTCCTCGCCCGTAGCGCTGTCCCACCCGGTGCTCGCCGTCCGGCCCGACGGTCGGTCAGGCGGGCCACCACCCATTGTTGTGCAAGCGGCGGATGGACGGGTACTTGCGTTCGGCGGCCCGTCGACGACGGGCGTCCGAGCGGTGCGAGTTCGCGGAGTGGGGAGATCGAAGGTGGGATTGCGCGAGGTGCGGGGCGCCCGGGCCTTTCAAGGCTGCACCCGGGTTCTGGCGGGCCGCTACCGTCTGGATGCGCTGATCGGTTCGGGTGGCGCCGCTGACGTACACCGCGGATTCGACCTGCGACTGCGGCGGCCGGTTGCGGTGAAGGTCTTCCGCGCCGGTACCGGCTTCGACACGGAGGATGCTTTCCGCAGCGAGACTGTGATCCTGGCCCGCTTGCAGCATCCGGGACTGGTGACCGCCTTCGACGCCGGACACCATGACGGCGATGCCTTCCTGGTCATGCAGCTGATCGACGGGCCCACCCTGAAATCTCGCATCGCCGAGGCTCCCCTGTCGTGCGAGGCTGCTGCAGCGCTCGGCGCGGCATTGGCCGATGCCCTGGCTCACGCCCACGAGGCGGGGATCGTCCACCGGGATGTCAAACCTTCCAACATCCTCCTGGACTCCTCCGGCTATCCCCATCTGACGGACTTCGGCATCTCCCGGCTGCTGGACGCGACCACCCGCACCGCCACAGGCACCCTGACCGGCACGGCGGCCTACCTCTCTCCTGAACAGGTCCTGGGCCGCTCCGTCGGCCGGCCCGCTGACATCTATGCCCTCGGCTTGGTCCTCCTCGAGAGCCTCACCGGTCGACTCGAATACGACGGCGGTCCCCTCGAGTCCGCCATAGCGCGCCTGCACCGCCGGCCGGCCCTCCCGGACTTCCTGCCCGACGGTTTTGCCACCCTCCTGCGGGACATGACCAGTCTGGAAGAACAAGATCGCCCCATGGCGCGCCACTGCGCTCAAGTCCTGACCCGTCTCGCCGGAACGAGCACGGCAAACCCTGCCGCGCCCGGTGCCCGGCCCGCGCTCAGCGTCACACCGCCCGCAGCCGAGGACCACGCCGACACCACACACCGGAACTCGTCCCCCGCCGCGAAAGCGCCCTGGAGCCCGAGCGCCTCAACAGGTCTCCAAGAGGAAGGGTGTCGGTCCGAGACCGTCCGCGGCCGCCTCCGAACGCGTGGGGCGGCAGCTGCACTCGCCGCGCTCGTCGCCGCAGGCCTGATCGTCACCGACGGCCTCTCACATCCCGACGCCATAGACAAGGCAGGGCCAGAAGCGGCCCCATCCGCCCCTGATCAGGCCACCCCTTCCATCCCTTCGGACACCCCGGCTCACAACGATGATGACGCGCCCTCCGCATCGGCCGCCCCGCCCTCGCACGGCCCCTCCGTGCCCGCTCAGCCCATGAGCGAGCCACCCCCAGCACGCACACGGCCCGCCACCCACCCCGCCCCGACGCCCAACACTTCTGAGCAGGCAACGCCCATCACAGCAGGGAAGGGCAGGGCACAGGCTCCGACCGGACCGCCGGGTCAAGCGCGGAAGAACCAGATGGGCAAGAAGGCAGCACATGCCAAGTGAGGAGCAGGAAGCGCCAAGATGGCGGTCGTACCAGCATCCACCTGCTCGCCGAAATCCGCCGACACCTCGCCCTGGTCCAACGCGGACGCCGCCGCGAACCCGTACTGGACGAGACGATCGTGAACGAAGCGCTCGCGGCGCACTGCGACACCCACCGTACGCGGACCGGCTTGGCTGCGGCTGTACGTCTCGGGCGACACACTGGTGTACGACGGTCTCGACGAGATCGCCCCCCGTTTCCCCTCCGCCGATCTGACCGTCCTCCACCTGGGCGGCACCCACCTCCCCGGCGGCTTTCTGGTGACCACGGACGGCGCGCAGGGAGCGGAAATATCCCGGCGCCTGGACTCCGGCTGGTCCTGCCCGTCCACTACGGCGACTACACGGTGATGCGCTCGCTGCGTTCCTCGCCGAGGTTCCTCGCCGAGGTCGAGGCCGCCGGTCTCGGCGATCGCCTCGTCCACTGCCGTCACGGCCAGCGTGCCCGGCTGACCGCCACTCATGGGGCCGCGCCGACGGTCTCCTGATCACACGGGCGGGCAGGTCCATCGTGCGCCCCATGCATGAAGCCCAGGAGTCCTCCCCTGCCGGTGGTGAAGCGCAGGACGAGTGAGCCCGCGGTGACGGTCCGGATGGCGCCGTCGGCGCTTACGTAGACCGGGACGACACGCACGGTGTCGAAGACGTAGGTCCGCCTGACGAAGTCCGCCGTCTCCCGCGTGGGAGCCATCAGCACCCGTTCCCCGTCGTCGGACTCACTCATCTAGGGCCGCCCTGGTCGCCTTTCCCCTGTTCGGTCCAGGCAACAGGACAGGAAGACAATCTGTCTTCCGAACCGGCCCGTTCATGGCCCGGGGGAGGCGCCGTTGTGGGGGTCGGCTTGTGGGTTGAAAGGGTGATGGCGGCGGATGTGCTGTGTCGAAGAGCCCTCATCACGCGTTGATGCAGGAGTGAATCCTCGCGTGGACGACGCTGCGCCGTACGCGGCACCGCCCGGGCTTACTGGCTCCCGGCCCGAGCGGGATGACCCGGGCGCCGGCGTCAGACGTGATGACGGGTGGTGTCGGGCCGTGATGGTCACCTATGCAGCGGTGCTTGTGGCCGCTGCTGTGGTGCTTGCCGTTGCGGACCGGCTCGCTTGAGAGATGTACAGACGGGTGGCCTGGGCAAGACGGACGGTCCGGGCGCGACCGCGGCGGCAGCCGGCTTCGATGCGAGTGTGTGCCTGCGTGATCAGCCGGCCGATGCGATCGCCTCCCTGCGCTGGCAGACAGCGGTGATGCTGTCGCACGCCCCCGGCCGTGCCACCGGGCCAGAAGGCGAGGCATCACCTGGCTCGCACCCCAGGGGATCAAAAGCCGGGGACTAATCGGTCACTCAGCGGGATCAAATCGGGCGGTTCCCGGTCCTTGGTTCACTGCCGCGCAGGGTTCGGTCCTATATCCACGACGGTGCGGATCTGGGACCGTGCCGCGCATCTCGAGGCCGCCGGCCAGTTGTCGACGGGCGGCAAACAGGTCAGGAGGAGGCCGAGAAGGTCACCACCGCAGTCCTTGAGGCTCTGTCCCAGAGGATCAGGCCGGGTGCAGCGGCTGACATGGCCGCGCAACTGCCCGAGCCGCTGCGTGGGCCGCTGACGGGCGACAGGCAGCAGAGCAACGCTCTGGCAACAAGCTAGCTACCAAGCTCTTGACCGGCCAGGAGTGCGCCGCGAACGGCGACACACCTACGCAACTGGCAGTCTGCACTAAGGTAGGGAGACCCCCCGCTCGCAGAGGGGCCTTTGCCGCGATAACCGGCACACGCGCGTGACCTTCTTGCGCGACGCAGCGCCCTGATCGCTGCGATGCACTGTATTGATCTTGAGCGGGCCGCAGAACACTGTAGGTGCCTCGCGCTGGTGGTCCAAGGAAAGATGCCCCACTTCCTGTGGGGAGATGCAGGTGCAAGGCCTGCCCAGCGCTCCAACAAGACCGCACCCTAGACAGCCGGGTGCACGTGGCGGCGCTGCGGCGGAAGCTCGCGGGTGCGGTCTCTGCGTTCATGACGTCAGCGAGTCGCACTTGGGCGATCGACAGAGCCGCCTAAGTTCTGTCTCTGTGGTCAGCGCCGTGTCCAGGGGCTGTTCGCTGGTCCGGCGTCCTTGATCCCGCACAGATCGGAGTGCCAGTGACCAACGACTCGCCGGCGACGCACGGTCGGGAACCGCTTGCGGAAGCCGCCCGACTGCGGCAGCACGTGGAGTTCCTCGCCGCCGAGCCGCGCAGTCGGCTGTGGGCACCTCGGGCAATGCAGCGCGCCGAGGCGTACGTCCGTGATGAACTGACCGTCGCGGGCTGGCTGGTGGAGCGGCACCCGTTCGACGCCCGCTGGCAGATCGGCTCGACGGACCGGCACGGGCACCGGGCCCTCGCCCTCAAACCGCGGCTCCACCGGCGCCTGCGCGGAGCGAACCTTATCGCTTCGCTGCCCGGATCCGGCGACGGGCCGGCCGTGGTGGTCGGTGCCCATCTTGACAGCGTCAGCGGCAGCCCAGGCGCGGACGACAACGCCTCGGGCGTGGCGGTGCTCCTGGAGACGGCACGCCTGCTGTCCGAGGCGCCCGTGGCCCCGCACGTCGTCCTGGCCGTGTTCGACATGGAGGAACTCGGACTGATCGGGGCCCGTCAGGCGGTCCGTGAACTGGGCCGCCGTGGCGGTGTCCGGGGGATGATCTGCCTGGAGTCGGTCGGCTACTTCGTGGACGCCCCGGGAACGCAGCGACTGCCCGCAGGCTTCGAGCGGATCTTCCCCGAGGCGTCGGCCGAGGTCCGGGCGGGCGGTTACCGGGGCGACTTCACCCTCGTCGTGCACCGGCGCTCCTCGACGGGGGCGGCGGAGGAGTGGAAGCGGGCCGCCGCGGCGGCGTCTCCGGCGGTCGCGGGTCTGCTGCTACGGGATCCGCGCCCCGACGGTCTGTTGGGGCTGCTCATCGGACTGGCCGTGCCGCCCGCGGGCCACCTGGGGCGCAGCGACCACGCGCCGTTCTGGAACCGCGGGATCCCCGCGCTGATGCTCACGGACACCGCGAACTTCCGCAATCCGCACTACCACCGGTCGACGGACCTGCCGAGGACGCTCGACTACGAGCGTCTGGCCGCCGTCACCGCGGCCACCGCCGCGACCGCCATCTCGTGGCCCGATGCCCGACGTACGGTGTGAACATGTCGCCCGGCACGCGACCGCTGCCCCGCCGGACAGGCG
>NZ_JBITII010000021.1:0-63534 GCF_044458845.1 Streptomyces sp. NPDC050416 | reverse complement strand
TCTCATCGCCGCCATAGGGCAGGGACTACGCAAAGCGATGACCATCTGGCGCCGGCGAAGGAACGACCACGGAAGGCATGACGCCCCGCCGGAATAAGCTCGTGCTCTATGTCGGCGGCTTCGTTGATGTCAGCAGCACGGGCGGTGTCGCCGTCGATACGGACGAAGCCACTCTTCGAAGAGCGCCATGGGCCGACCTTCGTCTTCGGCAACCAGCGTCATTCCGAGGTCTATGAGGGGCTTGATGGCCTGTGCTATTCGAAAGCCGTCAGGGTCCGGGCCGTCCAGAGCCGCCCAGCTCTCGAATAGCGCACGGCCCCCTTCCCATCCGGGCCCCGGGATGAAGTGGCTGCGATGTGCCCTTCTGACACCCCCGCGTCGGCGGGGAGGACTTCGCAGCCTCCACCAGGCCGTCAAGCCCGAGCGGAACACCCCCGCGTCGGCGGGGAGGACCAGGTCAGCCACAACGAGCGGTACGGCTGGTCCGGACCCCCCGCGTCGGCGGGGAGGACAGCCGATCCCGCGCGATCCGGCCGGCCTGGACCGGACCCCGGGTTCAGGAACCTGTGCACGAAGGCCGGCTCACCTGCAGGTGCACCGAAACCCTCCCGTCCCGGCCCTGGCCGACCACCGGGTTCGAAAAACCGCCGTCCCGCCACCCGTCGCGACGTGGGCAGAGTCCTCGCCATCGGCGAGGCGTTCAGCCGACCTGCCCACCACAAGGTGGGCACAAAGCCACGCCGAACTGGTTAAAAGACAAGCTTAGCTCGGAGCCGAGGCCGACCAGGGCGTCGGGGATGCCGCAGGTGCGGTGCATCGGTGGTGACAAGCCGCCAAGAACGCTCAATAGTTGAGCAAACAGAATCGCCATAATGATCAGATCTAGGCCTTGAAATGAAAAGAGTCGACCCATCCAGTGGGTCGACTCTTTCATGTGCCCTCTCGCGCGCCAACACGTCAGGCACGTATTCCCTGTTCATCGCGGTTGGAGCAAAGGAAGCAGGGCACCGTCGCACTGGGCGGCGGTGGTACGGAAAGTATGGGAAGCAAATGACCACGTCCCCTTCTAACCGCGAGACGAAGCGATTCAAGCGGCCGACAGGGGCATTCGAACAGAATCGACTGCGAGGTAAAGCGCCTGGCCAGAGGTTGATTAAGAACGTCCCTACCGGAATGCAGGATTTTTCCGGCCCGGGACATGAATGGTTTAACCATCATCCGTGTGCGCGATAGGCCATTCAGGTGGCAGGATGCTGTGCGGCTTCCCGGTAGCGCCAACTACTGCGAAGCGTCGGCTTGTTGGAGCAAAGCCTACGCGGTCCGCTGATGCGTGCCGCATGTGATGTAAGCAGGGCCCGTGCACCGTGGCCCTTCATGGATATATGGAGAGAGGCAGTGGGGCGACCAGAGAATCCGATTCCGGATCCAGTGAGTCCGCTGGGAAGACTTGCTGTTGCCTTGCGCAACGGCCGTCGGGGAGCGGGCCTTTCCTATGCTGCGCTGTCGGAGCGGACGCGGTCCGTCAGCCCGGGAACGTTGCAGCGGGCAGCCTCGGGTGCTGTTCTGCCCAAGCGGGAGGTCGCGCAGGCCTATGCCCGTGCGTGCGGCATGGACGTCGATGAGATCACCCGGCTGTGGCACGCGGCCCATCGCGGGAGCCTTGGCGGACGGAGTGACAGCAGGAGCAAGGGGCCGGAGCCGCGTCCTGACCTTGTCAAAGACATGCCCGGCTTGTGCGCCGCGTTGGAGGTTTTGCGGCCGGCCAACGGGGCGCCGTCCTTCCGGATGATGGAGCGCAGGGCGCGGGCCACCGGCAAGGATCTGTCGCGCAGCACCGCCTTCCGGATCTTGACCGGCAAGCAGGTGCTCAATTCTATCGACTGCCTGGAAGCCCTCCTCGTCGCCTGCCAGGTGCCGCCGCGGGACCGCAAAGTGTGGTTCGATGCCTGGCTTCGTGTGCAGCGGCACGCCGTCGACGCCCGCCGGGACTCTGACGAGCGCGAGGAGATGAAGCAGCTTGAGTCGGTGGTCGCCGACAACGGCCGCGGCCAGGTGTCGCAGGAGACCGCCGTCAGGATGCTGCGGAAGGCCGGCTTCGATGCGCTGGAACGCTACCGCCGTTTCGATGCGCCGTGGACGGTGGAATGCGTGCAGTGCGGGGCCACGTTTCGCATCCGACTGTCCGATGTCGTACTGACCCAGACGGCGTGCCCGGACTGCCCCAAGCTCAATGAACACGTGCGCGAGGCCTGGGCGGAACTTCTGACGAACCCATCCGGGTCGCTCAGCCGTCAGCTCGTACGCGCGCTGCGCGCCGCGACGGTGCTGCCGGCCCGCCTGCAGCGCGGCCACCTGGACGTGCCCGTGTTCGTGACCGACCGCACCACCCTGCCCACCCTGCAGTCCGGTTCGTGGCACCCCGCCTTGGAAGAGGCCCTCCGGCGGCATATCCGCCGACCGTTCAACCTGGACGTCCTAGTGGTCCAGAACTACGACACCATCCCCACACCTCGGAACGGGCACCGGCACCTCCGGCTCGCCAAGGCCGCAGGCCTGATGGACAGTCCCCTCGAGCTCTATCCGCCTAAGAAGGCGGACCGGACCAACAGCACCTCGAAGCCCGGAACAGCCCCGCGGCGACATGCCACACCCTCCGGCGCCGTCCGCGCTGCCACGGCAATCCCCTCGAAGCCGACCAGCAACAGCGGAGCCTAAGACCGCTTCCGGACCGCCGCAGGCCCTCAGCGAGACCATGTGACGCGGCTGCCGACGCCGCGATGTCCAGCGGCAGGACGCCGGACACCCACGGCGTGCGAACCAGCAAAGCTGGTCACGCAGGGGCACTCCGGTTCTACGGACAGTTCCAGCGTGTTGCCGCCTTGCTGAAGAAACTACCAGAGCCAAGGGCTTGCCGGTGGTGATCACCCTTCAGTCCCTGCTGATCGCTCTAAGACGTCGTCTCATTTGGAGTGCTGGGTAGTCTGCACTGTGTGGTGATGGTCGAGCGCATAGTGCCGGATGAGTTGTGGGAGCTGTTCCAGCGGGTGGTCCCACCTGCTCCATCACGGCCACAGGGCGGCGGCCGGCGCCGGTACGGGGATCGCGAGGTGCTGGCCGCGATCGTCTTCGTGGCCACGACGGGCTGCACCTGGCGGCAGTTGCCGCCGGTCTTCGGCCCGTCGGGGCCGACGGCACACCGGCGCTTCACCGAGTGGACCGCCGCCCGGGTCTGGGCGAAGCTGCACCGCCTCGTCCTTGACGAGTTGGGCTCGCGCGGAGAGCTGGACTGGTCGCGCTGCGCAATCGACTCGGTGAACATGCGGGCCCTGAAAGGGGGGAACTGACAGGTCCGAATCCTGTCGACCGGGGCAAGAAAGGCTCGAAGATCCACTTGATCACCGAGCGGACCGGTTTACCCCTCTCGATTGGGATCTCGGGCGCGAACCTGCACGACAGCCAGGCACTCGAGCCGCTCGTGCGCGGCATCCCGCCGATCCGCTCCCGTCGCGGCCCGCGCAGGCGACGGCCCGCCAAACTACACGCGAACAAGGGCTACGACTACGACCACCTGCGCCGATGGCTACGCAAGCGAGGCATCCGGCACCGCATCGCCCGCAAGGGCATCAAGTCCTCCACCCGGCTGGGCCGGCATCGCTGGACGATCGAGCGCACGATGTCCTGGCTGGGCGGATGCCGCCGCTTGCACCGCCGCTACGAACGCAAGGCCGAGCACTTCCTGGCCTTCACCGCCATCGCCAGCAGCCTCATCTGCTACCGCAGACTCACCAAATGAGACGACGTCTAAGACCGTGTCCTACATGGTCTTAGTATCGCGATCTACAGCTGAGTATTGCGCCGAACAGGTCGACCACAACGCCTGAAGCTTGCATTTGGCGGGAGGACGCTCGAATCTGAATATGGCTCGGTGCGGCATTACCCGTTGACACGGCCGATCCTGCGCTTGGCAGCAGGTGCATCTGGTGTCGAGTCGGCCGGGTGTGCGCGGAGGGCAAAACAAGCATGACGCTTGAGTACGACCACGCGAGACACGGCAACGGCAACCATGCAGCGCCCGGTGCCGCGGCGGGCGAGGCCAGGGGCGCGGCGGACGTGTTCACTGCGGGCGCGTCGGCCACACTGAGCGGCCTGCCGTATGCGGCCTCGCCACCCCCGGCGCCTCTGGGTGCGCCCCATCTGGAACTACCGCGCGGCGGAGGCGCGCTACGCGGGCTCGCGGAGTCGATCTCGGCCGGGCCGGCCGGGGGTGCGCAGCTCACCGTCCCGCTCGATCTGCCACCCGGCCGCAGCGGATTCGGGCCAGCCTTGGCCCTGCAGTACTCGTCAATGGGAGGCAACGGTCCATGGGGCTTGGGCTGGAGCATCGGGCTCGGCGGTATCTCGCTACGAACCGAACGCGGGGTCCCCAGCCACGACGGCGAGGATGAAGTCGTCATCGGAGCCGACTTGCTGGTGCGCGGCCGTGACAGCGCCGGCACAGTCGTCGAAAGCCCTCGCATGCTGCACGGCACGCCGTTCGTCGTCACGCGGTTCCGTCCGCGGATCGAGCGCGCCTTCGCCAGGATCGAGCGGTGGCGCAACAGCGGCGATCCTACGGATGTACGCTGGCGCGTCCTCGACGGATCGAACATCACGACATGGTTCGGCGTCGATGACGAAAGTCGCATCGCCGACCCCGACGACCGGCGCCGCATCGGCACCTGGCTGCCCAGCCTGTCCTACGACGACCGTGGCAACGCCATCCGCTACAGGTACCGCCCCGAGGACTCGGTGCGGGTCGCGGCCACGCCCTCCGAGGCGAACCGGACCGCCCGGCAGCGCGGCACCAACCGGTACTTGAGCACGGTGCACTACGGCAACCTCACCCCGTACCGGCCCGACCTCGGCACCGACGGCGCGCCTGCCCCGGAGCCCGAGGACTGGGCCTTCACACTCGCGTGTGACTACGGAGACCACGGCGACCCGGCCACGGCCAACGAGCCCGACGGCAACTGGCCGACCCGGCCGGACATCTTCTCCAGCCGACGGTTCGGCTTCGAGGTGCGCACTTACCGCCGCTGCCACCGTCTGCTGGTGTTCCACCGTTTCCCGGAGCTCGGTCATGACCCCGTGCTGGTGACGAGCACCTCGTTCAACTACGGCGGCGACGACCCGCAGGCCCTCTCCCTCCTCACATCGATCACCCGTACCGGCCACGGCGAGGACGGCAGTACGGCGACACTGCCGTCCCTGGAGCTCTCCTACACACCATGGCGGATCGCCGACGCCGTCGAGACGGTCGCGGCGGACGAGGCGGTCGGAGCGCCGATCGGCATCGATGGCGTCACGTGCGAGTGGGTCGACCTCGACGGCGACGGCGTTCCCGGCATGCTGAGCCGCACCGCGGACGGCTGGTTCTTCCAGCGCAACCTGAGCCCGCTCGGCGACGTACAGCCAGGAGCCGTAAAGCCCCGCGTCCGCTTTGCCGCACCTGAGCCGCTGCCCGAGCAGCCGACCGGACTCCCGCTAGCGGCCCGGTCCCGTGCGGTGCTCGCGGACGTGGACGGGGACGGGCAGGCCGACCTGCTGGTGGCCGACGGGCCGGCCCCCGGCGCGGCGGTCCGCCGGGGTGCGCAGTGGTTGCCGTTCGCCGCATTCGCCGACGCGCCGGGCCAGGCGGACACGACGGCCATCAGCAGCCCGACGGCGCTGGTGGACCTGACCGGCAACGGACTGCCCGACGTGCTCGTCGGCGACGGGCAGGCGGCCCGCTGGTACCCCGGGCTGGGGCTGGACGGTTTCGCTGCCGCCCAACCGGTGCGGCTGCTCGCGGGTGCGGACGACCAGCCGGAGACCCTGCTTCTGCACGCTGACCGACATCGGGCCGTGCTGCTGGCTGACATGGTCGGCGACGGGCTCGTCGACTTGGTCGAGGTGACGCGCACCGCGGTGCGATACCTGCCGAACCTGGGCCACGGGACGTTCGGCCCGCCGGTGGTGATGGACGCCGCCCCCGCTCTGGACACCGCCGACGGTTTCGACACGGCGCGCGTCCTCCTCGCCGATATCGACGGCGCCGGTGCCGTCGGCCTCATCTACCTCGGCGGCGACGGCGCCACGATGTATCGCAACCGGTGCGGGAATTCGTGGAGCACCCCTGTACCGCTGCCCGGCACCCCCGGCACCGACGGATTGACCACCGCCGCGGTGGTCGACCTCCTGGGCCGCGGCACCGGCGCGTTGGTCTGGTCCAGCGGCGCCCCCCAGCCGGACGGCCGGGCCATGCACTTCCTCAACCTGGCCGCGGCCGGCAAACCGTATCTGCTCAGCGGCTACGACAACGGGTTCGGCACGTCCGTCAGTTGCGAGTTCACGCCGTCGACGTTCTTCGCGCTGTCCGACCGGCTGGCGGGCCGACCATGGCCGACCCGACTGCCATTCCCGGTGCACTGTGCGAGCCGCACCGTGGTGTCCGACGCCGTAAGGGGCACCACCTTCACCACCGAACGCGACTACCACCTCGGCCATTACGACGGCGTTGAGCGGCAGTTCATGGGTTTCGGACGGGTCGACACCCGCGACATCACCGGTCTCACCGACGGCCCGGCCGACATCCCCCCGATTCTGGTGCGTCGCTGGTTCTCCACTGGGGCGACCGCACCCGCGGGTGCCGGGAGCCTGCACACGAACCGTCACGAATACACGGACGTGTCCGCGCCGGTGACCCCCGAGGCCGATCCTCCGGCGGGCCTGCGCCCCAGCGAGGTGAGGCACGCCGCCCGGGCACTCGCCGGCCTGGAGTTGCGCGCCGAGACGTTCTCGCTGGACGGGCCGGGGACTATGGCCGTGCTGTACGCCGCGTCCGAGACGTCCGCCCGGCTGCGGCTGCTGCAACCCGCGGCCTCCGGCGAGGCACCGGTCTTCCAGGTGCTGCCCGCCGCCGAGACGCACTATGCGACGGAACGGGACGCCGACGACCCGAGGGTCACGCAACAGATGGTGCTCGCCACCGACGACCTCGGCTGCGTCACCCTCAGCGCTACGGTGATCCACCCCCGCCGAGTCACCCAGTCCGGGATTCCGGCCGAAGTCGTCACCGCGCAACGCAAGCTGACCGTCACGTGCACAGCGGTCGACCACACCGCCGACGTGCCCGGCGCAGATGTGCACCGGCTTCGTACCGCCTTCCGCACACGGACCTTCGAGCTGACGGGGGTGACGGTGCCAGACGGCACCGCCCCCGTCGCGGACGACCTCCACACCGCATTCACGTCCGCCACGGACATCGGGCCCGACGACGCCCCGCTGGCCACCGGGTTGGCGCGGCGGCTGGTCGGCCACGTAGAGGCGCGATTCCTGGCCGGCGACTTGAGCGGCCCGCTACAGGCCGGGCAGCAGGCCGCACACGGACTAACCGACCGCGGGTACCGGCTGACGCTGACCCGGGCGATGGCCGCCGACCGGATCGGCACACTGATGTCCGATGCCGACCTGGAGGCGGCGGGTTACGTCCACCTCGATGGGGACGACAACTGGTGGGCCCCGTCGGGCCGGGCCGTCTACCCGCCGGATGCGGCCGACCACTTCCTGCTGCCCGCCAGCTTCCGCGACGCGCTCGGCGTACCCACCACACTGGAACGCCGCCACCACCTGGTGATCACCGCGGCCGTGAACGCCCTCGGCCACCGCATCGAAGCCGACTACGACTTCCGCACCCTGCGAATTCGGCAGCTCACCGACGTCAACGGCAACCGTACGGCGGCCCGTTTCGACCCGCTTGGCGCCGTCACAGCCACCGCGATCATGGGCAAGGCGGGCGCCGGCGAGGGCGACACACTGGACGACCCGACCGTGGCGTACAGCTACGACCTGCACCGCTGGCGCGCCCAAGGGCTCCCAGCGGTCGTCCGGGAGCTGGCGCGCGAGCAGTTCGGCACGGCAAACCCGCGGTTCCAGGAACGCCGCATCTACTTCGACGGCGCCGGCGCGCCGGTCATGACCAAGGCACAGGCCCGCCCTGGCCCGGCAGGACATTGGGACAAGTCGGCTGGCACGCTCACCACCGTCGACACCACCCCGGCTCCGCGCTGGATCGGCTCCGGCCGCACCCTCCTCAACAACAAGGGCCTGCCGATCCGGCGGTACGAGCCGTTCTTCTCCGACACCGGCGAGTTCGAGTCCGCAGACGCCATGGTGGCGGCAGGCGTCGCCGACACGCTCTTCTACGATCCGCTGGGCCGCCCGGAAAGGGTCGAGCGCGCCGACGGCAGCCTCGCGCGCCTCGAACGCGGCGCGTGGCAGATCCGCGCCTTCGACGAGATCGACACGGTGGCGGACAGCCGGTGGTACGCCGAACGCGGCAGCCCCGACCCATCCGACCCGGAGCCCGCCGACCCACAGACCCGGGCGGCGTGGCTCGCCGCCGCACACGCGGAAACGCCGTCGCGCACCCACTTCGACCCGCTCGGCCGTGTGGTGCTGGAAGTCCAGGACTGCGGTGGCGGCGAGCTGCGCACCACCCGGTTCGCCACCGACCTCACTGGGCTGCGCACGCAGATCTTCGACAACCGGGACAGGCTGGTCGCCGCCTCCGATGCCGATCTCCTCGGCCGCGTGCTGGTCACGGACTG
Source organism: Streptomyces sp. NPDC050416 (assembly GCF_044458845.1). Lineage (NCBI taxonomy): Bacteria > Bacillati > Actinomycetota > Actinomycetes > Kitasatosporales > Streptomycetaceae > Streptomyces > Streptomyces sp. NPDC050416. The sequence goes on along the minus strand of NZ_JBITII010000021.1, from coordinate 54,907 downwards.
CGCCGAACGCGGGCGCACCGTCGTGGCATTCGACGTGCTGGGCCAGCCGGTGTGCAGCCTCGACGCGAGCGGCCGCGTGCTGCGCGTCACACGCGACGCACTCCACCGCGCGGTGCGCGCCTTCGCGTCGGACGGCGGCGCCGCGGCAACCCTGCTGTCGCGGACCGTGTACGGCGACGAAGCACCCGGAGCTGCCGCACGCAACGCCGTCGGGCGCGTCGTCACCGTGTACGACGAATCCGGCCGCGTGGACGTCGACGGGTACGCCTTCACCGGCGCGGCCACCGGCGCCACCCGCCGGTACACCGCACGGCTCAGCGGCCTGCCGGACTGGACTGAAGTCGACGCCGCCGCCAATCCGGCCGCTGCCGCGGAACCGCTGCTCCAGCCGGACCACTGGCACACGTCCGCCCGCCAGGACGCCCTCGGCCGCCCGGTCAGCGTGACACTCGCGGACGGAACCGTCGTCACGCCGACCTTCGACATCGGCAACCAGCTCGCCACCCTCAACGTCCAGACAGGCGGCACCGGCCCTGTCGTCACGCTACTGGCCGGGCAGGACCACGACGCCGCCGGGCGGCCTCTGAGCGTGCTGCTGGGCAACGGACTGCGCACCGCCTACCGCTACGCCCCGGATAGCGGCCGAGTCACCGGCGTGCTCACCGCGGATGCGGCTGGTTCCCCGGTGCAGGACGTCGGCATCGCCTACGACCCCTTCGGCAACGTCACCGGCATCACCGACGGCGCGCAGCAGACGCGGTTCTTCGCCAATGCCGTCGTCACGGCCGAGCGTACGTACCGCTATGACGCGTTGAACCAGTTGGTGGCCGCGACCGGCCGGGAGCTGGCCGCGCTCGGCATGCCCGACGGCGGCGACACCCCGGTGCGTCCGTTGCCGCACGTCAACGACACGGCGGCGGTACGCCGATACGAGCAGCGGTACAGCCTCGACGACCTGGGCAACATCACCGAGATTCAGCACATCGCCGGAGGGAACGGCTGGCGACGGCGGTTCCAGTACGCAGTGGACCTTGACCCGGCTGACCGCACCAACCGGCTTGCCGCCACCAGTGCGCCGGGGGATCCGGACGGGATCTTCTCGCAGACCTACACCTACGATCCACTGGGCAACCTGCGCACACTGCCGCAGGTGAGCCGCCTGGACTGGGACCCGCTCGGCCGGCTCGCCGGCGCAGACCTCGGCGGCGGCGGAACCGCCGCCTACGGGTACGGCACCGGCGGGAACCGGGTACGGAAGGTCGTCGACCGCGGCGGCCTGGTCGTGGAGACGCTGTACCTGGGCGGCGTGGAGGTCGTCCGGGAGTGGCTCAACGGCACGCTGGACGCCGAACGGCGGGCCGTGCACGTGCCCGGAGACAACGGCCGACTGGCGCAGATCGACCGGCAAACCGTGCAAAGCGGCGCGCCCGTGACCGTCGATCCGGTCGTCCGGTGGGTGCACGGAGACCTGCTCGGCTCGGTCGCCGTGACGACCGACGAGTCCGGTGCGCCGATCGCATACGAGGAGTACCACCCGTACGGCACCACCGCCTACCGGTCCCACCGCGCCGGCGAGGGCGTGAGCCTGCGCCGGTACCGCTTCCTGGGCCGGGAACGCGACGAGGAGACCGGGCTGCAAACCCTCGGCACCCGCAACTACTCCCCCTGGCTGGGGCGCTGGGCGAGTCCCGACCCGGCCGGCCAGGTCGACGGGCCGAACCTTTACCGGTATGCACGCAACAACCCCGCCACGCTGGCCGATCCGGGCGGTATGGCGCCGCACACCGAGAGGATCGTGCCGGCGACGATCACCGCCCCCGCCGAGTTTGCCGCGTGGGCGCGGCAGGCCGGCATCGCGTACACCGGTACGCCCGTCCAGAACAAGGCCGGGGACTGGCACGTGGAGACCTGGACAAGGGTCGCGGCGGGAGCCGGCGGCCCGATCGGACCCCCGGGCGATCCCCGCGCAACCGATAAGCCGCCAGACGCAGGCGCGGGCGGCGGCGCGGGCCCGGATGCCGGGAGCGACAGCTCCGGTGGCCTGCCGGGCACGGGGGCAGGCCATATCGGCGACAACGAGACGGGTGGTGCCGGGGCCGGAGATATCGGCACCGGACAGGGCGCCGGTGCCGCGGACGAGGGCACGGGCGCCGGCACCGATCGCGCCGCACTCGGCCCGGCCCCCGAAGAGCTCCGGCAGGCCGCGCAGGAGATCGCCCGGCCGACCAGTGTCACCGGGACCCGGCCGCGCGGCACACTGCACCTGTGGTCCGGCCCTGCCGGCAAAGCCGAGGCGAAGGCTGCCATCGCCCGTGACAAGTCCGGCTGGATGATGGGCGACATCAGCGAGGAACCCGGCGTACGCCCGGGGGTTCCCACACCGGAACACGCCAAGGCGGAGGTTGAATTCGCCCATGCCAAGGCCAGTGCCCCAGGCGGCATGCTCCCGCCTGAGGAGATGGACCGGATCTGGGGCGACCCTTCGGCATCGGTCGTCGGCAGGGGCGCCTTCGCTGGCCATCCCGTCGAGGCGCACGGCGATCCGGCGCCAACCTCGATCCAGGTCACCCGGGAATGGCCGGCCCGTCGGTTCGGCGGCGGCTTGTCCGGCGGATTGTCCATCGGCACCGGAATGTTCCAGGCCCTTGTCGGCGGCCAGGACCCCAACGCCGGGGTCGCGATCGGCTCGGTGCTCGCCGGCGTGGGCGAGACGACCAGCGGCATCATCTATGCCAGCGGCGCGCTCGTCGGCGCGACCGGGGCGATGACCATCGGTGCCGCAGGAGCCACGTTCTTCGGTGGTGCCGGGGCGGCGATCGGGTTCGGCGCCGCGTCGGTGCGCGCTGCCGAGCAAGGCGACACGGTCGGCGCCCTCGTCAACGGTCTCGGCGCGGTCGGCGGACTTCTGCTCATCGCTTCTCTGTTCACCCCCGTCGGCTGGGTCGGTCTGCTCGGCCTCGGCTTGGTCGCCTTCGCGTCGGGCTTCAACATCGGAAGGTGGCTTGCGTCACGATGAGCACTGCACGTGACTTCTCTCTGTCCCAGCTTGTGGACCGGCTCGCGGTGCCCAAGCCTGCTGTCGTGACCGTGCTGCAGGCGCTGAGCCGAGTGGGGATCAATACGCCCGAGACCCCCACGCGCGCCAGCCGGGTGCCTGCCGCCGCCGCGGCCCTGCGCGAGTTCCAGCAGCGGGCCGGGCTGCCGGCGACCGGCACCGCCGATCCCGCCACACTGACACGGATGCGCGACGAGATTGCCTCGGCGGCCGCCATCGCGACCCGGTATCGCACCGGGAAACTCCACCAGTTGCTGTCCGACGCCGGGTACGCACCGGACGCGGCCGAGATGCAGGGCCGCTCCGCGGGCCCGTCCACCATCGCTGCCCTGTCCCGCTTCCAGTCCGCCGCCGGCCTACCCGAGTCCGGCCTGGCCGAACCCGCGACCATCACGGCGCTGCGCGACCGCGCGGTGACCCGCAGGCTCGGATCCAAGAGGCAGATCGCCAAGTTGCAGAAGACGCTGCTGCGGGCCGCCCGGGTCCGCGGGATGCAGCTGCACATCGACGCGGAGGAAATGCGCACACGGCAGCTCGGCCCGTCCACCCTCTCCGCTGTCCAGGCCCTCCAGGAGAGCCTTCGGCTGTCGGTGACGGGCACCGTCGACGCGGAGACCTACGACCGGATCTCCGCAATCGCGGCGAGCAAGGCTGGCCCGGCGCCGGTCATGGGCCGTCCGGACCCCTCGGACGTTGGACTCGTGCGGCGCCAAGTGCGGCTGAACATGACCAATGCGGACGTGTCCGCCCTGCACAAGGCCCTGGCGCTGTTGGGCCACCAGCCGGCGGAGCGCGAGTCCAAGGCGGGCACGTTCGGCCGGTCCACCCGAGGAGCGGTCCTCGCCTTCCAAGCCTCCCGGGGACTGACCCGCACCGGCGCAGTGGACCGGGCGACGCTGCGGGAACTGAACGCGGCCGTAGCCGAGGCCGCACCCATGACCGCCCTGCCCGCCCGCATCCGCGGCAGCGTGCGCGACACCGCCTGGAAAGGCATCCCCAAAGCCACGGTGACCCTGCGTACCAACCCGCCCACCGGCACAGGCGTCGAACTCGGCACCCGTACCACCCTGGCCAACGGCTTCTACGACCTGCCGTACACGCCGCCGAAGGACGCGGCCGGCCGGCCAGTGAAGCCGCTCGCGCTGCGGGTCACCTTCACCGCACCGGACGGTGAGCCGATCGGCACCAAGGACCTGATCGACCCGACGGCCATCGCGTGGGCCAACTACACGCAAGGGCCCTATCCGTACGCCGGTCCAAGCCTGCACACCCAGCATCTCGCCGCCGTCGCGAAAGCAGGTGTCGATGACGTCCTCACCCTGATCGAGACCGCCGACCGGCACGACGTGACCCGCGTCGCCCAGCTCGCCGGGATCACCCAGGACGACGTCATGCGGTTGATCCTGGCCCGGCGTGCGGCCGCCGAACTCGGCGGGCAGCTCGATGCGGACGTGTGCTTCGGGTTCCTCGCCCAAAGCCTGCCGTCAACACTGCCGCCCGATCTGCTCGCCGAGACCCACGACTGGACGCTCATCGACCAGCTCACGGACCGGACGGCGGCGGGAATCGCCCTCGCCGACACCGCCCTCGCCGACTCCGTGCTCGACACCGCGCTCCAGCAGAACCTGGTGCCGGTCACCGTTGCCGCTCGCAGAGACGAAATCCGGGCCGCGTTCGGCGACGCCCGCCGCCGCTTCGCCCTGGACCAGCCGCTGCTCGCCGGCAACGGCACCCTGCGTGGCCTCTTGGAGGCATCCACGGTCCCGCAGGCGTTCCACCCGGACATCGCCGACGCGTTCGTCACTGCCGGCGGCCTCGGCGACCGGTTCTTCACCGCGCTTCGGGACACCCCGGTGCTGTACGGCGGTGACGCGGCGATCGACGACCTTCAGGCGGGCGTCGAGATCGGCACGGTGGCGAAGAACCACCTTCCGATGGTGCAGCTGCTGCGCCGGCGCATCGCAGATCCGGCCGATACCGAGCTGCGCACCACGCGGGACATGGCCCGGCTGACCGTGCCGCAGTGGGAGGGACTGATCAGCGACAACAACATCCCCACCCCGCCCGGCACCGACGGGACCATGGCCGCGGATCTCATCACCACATACGCCCGCACCATGGCGGCGCAGAGCGAACGCGTGTTTCCCACAGTGGCGTTGACCGCCGAGGTGGGGCGCAGCACGAGCACCCGCCTGAGCCGGACGGCCGAGATCGGCGCCCTGGTCGACGCGGCGCCCACACTGGAGCTGCGGAGCGTCAACGTCGACGCGTTCCTCGCGTCCAACAACCTCACGGTCGACGATCAGACACGCACCGAGCTGAGGGTGCTGCAGCGCGTGCACCGGCTCGCCGGGACGGCGGCGACGGCCCGCGCGCTGCTGGAGCAGGGCCTGCACAGTTCCCAGCAGATCGTGGCGCTCGGCGAGGGAGAACTGGTACGCCGTCTGGACGCGTCCGGAGTAGACCAGCGGACCGCGCTGACGGTGTTCGGGTACGCCGAAATGCAGTACGCCCAGGTACTGGGCCGACTGGCCGAGTTCCGCTCAGAATTGCAGGCGGCCACCCCCACTGCGCTCGGCCCGCAGGTACTGACCAGCTTGCAGCGGACGGAGCTGCTGGGCGACGTCCCCGACCTGGAGATGCTCTTCGGGCCGGTCGACGTGTGCGACTGCCCGGAATGCGCGTCAGTGTACGGTCCGGCGGCCTACCTCGCCGACCTGCTGCGGTTCCTGGACGCGTACCCGGCTGAGACCGGAGGCCGTTCGGTGCGCGCGGTGCTCGCCCAGCGCCGACCCGACCTCGGCAAGGTCCACCTGGACTGCGCCAACACCGAAACGCCGCTGCCCTACATCGACCTGGTCAACGAGATCCTGGAGGCCGCGGTGCCGGGGGCGGCGGGCAACACCGACCGCCAGACCACACGATCGGCGGACGAACTGCGCGCCGCACCCGAGCACATCGACACCGGTGCCTACGACACATTGCGCACTGCCGACGCGCCCATGTCCTCCGCGTTCGACCTGTGGCAGGAACAGACCCGGGTGTTCACCGCCCACCTCGGGGTCCCGCGCTGGCAGCTCATGCAGTCCGTCGGCGCCGCCCCCGCCGTGGACGTCGCAGCGGAGTACTTCGGCATCTCCAGCCACGAGACCACACTGATCGTTACAGCACAGCCGGACGCCGCCCCCCAGAACGCGTTCTGGGGCTTCGACAGCAGCCGCGCGGAGATCGCCGTCCCGGAGATCCTGACGCACAGCCGGCTGCGCTACCCCGAACTTCTCCTGATGCTCCAGGCGGACTGGATCAGTCCGAACCCGACGCAGCGGGTCGTCCTGGCCCGCCCCGCCGACGTGGCGGACCTCGGGAAGCAGACGCTGCGCAACCTCACGCCCGCAGCGCTGGACCGCATCCACCGGCTGGTCCGGCTGCACCGGACCCTGCCGTGGGACTTCTGGGAACTGGACCTGCTGCTCCGGGCACCGCGGATCGCCGCGGGCACGCTCGACGCGGCCGCGCTGACCGCGCTCCACGCCGCGGCGCGACTGCGCGACTGGTTGCAGGTCGGCGCGGAGACGCTGGCCACCTGGTTTGGCACTCTTCCGACCACCGGGCACCCGGCCGCCGACGACCCCACCGACGCCACGCGCAACGCCCCTTCCGCCTACGCCCAGGCGTGGACGAACCGGTCGGTGGTCGACCCGCCCGACACGGAATTCACGCCGCCGGACGGCGGGAGTCTCACCGATCACCGGCGTACCGCTCTGGCCGCGCTGGCCGTCACCGAAGCCGAGCTCGACGCGCTGCTGGACCGCACCGGAACCACGCTGGACCTGACCACTCTGAGCGCGCTGTCGTCGTGGACCGGCCTCGCCCGCGCGCTGGGGATCAGCATCACTGAACTACTGCTCCTGGCCGACCTGCTCGGTCCCGTCGTGGCCGACCCGTTCGCAAATCCGGCGGCGATGCTCTCCTTCTTGGAAGCCGTCGACCAACTACGCCGCGGCAGTGCCGGAGGCGCCGAACTCGACCACCTGCTCAACGCCCGGCCCGAGTCGCCCCTCGCACTGGGTGACGACGCGGTGGCGGGGACGCTCGCCGCGCTGCGGGAGTCACTGCGCAGCAGCCCAGCCGGCCAACACGCCGGCCAGGTGGCCGGCTACCTGTCCGGGACCCTTCGCCTACCCCCCGCGGCGGTCAACCTTCTGCTCGCCATGAACGACGGTGCCGGACCGATGGCCGACGCGTTCGCCGACCCGGCGTTCACCGCCCGAAACGCGGCGGGCACGTACACCACGCCGATTACACCGGCCGCGTTCCCACGGCTGTTCACGGCCGCCCGGCAGCTTGCCAAGGCGGCCCGCGTCGTCGAGCTGGCCGATCTGGACGTCGATGGTCTCGAATGGCTGCTGGCCAACGACACCCGGATCGGCGCGCTGCGCCTGGCCGACCTGCCGGTGGACGCGGCGCCCCAGGCTCCGCTGGTCACCGGGTGGCTGGCGTTGCTGCGCTGGTCCTGGGCACGCAAGGCGCTGGACGGGCGGGCCGCCTCACTGGCGGCGGCGCCCGGCAGCGGCCCGGCCACGCCCGCCGTGACGGCGGTCGGCCTGATCGCCGCGGTGGCCTCCAGACAGTCACCCGCTGTGGTGCGCGCCATGGCGGGGTCGCTCACCGGGCTAGACGAGGGCACCCTCACCTCCCTGGACGCCAACGCCGCGGACCGGTACTGCGATCCCGCGTTCCTGCTGCGACTGGACGACCTCGCCGGGCAGGTTCGCCGGCTCGGGGTCGGCGCGGATGTCGCGTTCGGGTGGGCGGTGCGCGAGCGGGGTGCGCCGACCGAGGCGGAGATCGCCGCGCAGGTGCGGTCGGCGGCGAAGGCCAAGTACGACTCGTCAGGATGGCTCGCAGTGGTGACGCCACTGTCCGACACGCTCCGCGAGCGCCGGCGGGACGCCCTTGTGGCCCATCTGCTGGAGCACTCGGCCCGCACCGAACCGGAAAGCATCGTGGTCGCCGGCAAGCCGTGGGCCAATCCGCGCCGCTGGTCGAACGCCGACGACCTGTTGCGCTACTTCTTGGTCGACGTCGAGATGTCTGCCTGCGCGCAAACCTCACGGATCAAGCAGGCCATCGGCTCGGTGCAGATGTTCGTCCAGCGAGCGTTGCTCAACCTGGAGCGCCCCGACGTCCTCATCACCGCCGACGAACGCGCCGACACCGCGTCACTGGACTCGTGGCGACAGTGGAAGTGGATGAAGAACTTCCGGGTGTGGCAGGCGAACCGCAAGGTATTCCTGTACCCGGAGAACTGGATCACTCCCGAACTGCGCGACGACAAAACGCCGTTCTTCACCGAATTCGAGGCCGACCTGAACGGCGGCGAGGTCACCGCGGATCGCGCAGAGACCGCGCTGCGGCACTATCTGGAGAAGGTCCACGAGGTCGGGAACCTGGAGGTCGTCGGCATCCACCACGAGGTGGAGGACGACAACCCGTGGGACAACCTCCCGCCGACGACGAACGTCCTGCATGTCGTGGGCCGCACCCGCCACGACCCGCCCGCGTACTTCTACCGTACCTTCGACCTGACGGTGGGTACCTGGTCGCCGTGGGAACGTATCGAGGTCGACATCGCCGCGGACCAGGTCGTACCGGTCGTCTACAACCGGTTGCTCCACCTGTTCTGGCTGCAGATCGGCGAAAAGCAGGCCAAGACCAGCCGGCAGCCGGCCGCGCAGCAGACAACCGGCACCCAGCGCGCCCCCGAGCCGCCGAAGCAGATGGAGATCCGGCTCGCCTGGACAGTACGCCGCGATAAGGGCTGGCAGCCGAAGCGGGTGGCCCGGCAGGTGCTCGTGCACCCGTGGCAGCGGCCGATGTCGTCGTACACACTCAAGCCGCGGTACCGCGTGTCGGACAACACACTGTGGCTCGATGTGTACATCTCGATGAGCCTGGAGTTCAACAACACCCAATTCTGGGATCCCTACACCGGTGGCTACAGCTTCGCCACCGCCCGCCGGTTCGACGAGTCCGCGTGGCCCTGGCACTCCTCGTCGTTCGTGTTCAACGGTCAGGTGACCGACCTCATGCTGAAGCCGATCGCCGGCCAGTACCACGTGCTCGACGGGGCCGGAGTGCCGTCGGAAGCGCTGGTCGCCACCGACTCCTACACGTATGTGCGCAGCCTCAGCGACCCGAGCGGACGCACCATCAAGCCATTGGTCTCCACCAACCGGGCGCCGCGCCAGGCACTGCCGACGGGCATGCACCTCGAGTCCGGCCGACTGGTGAACAACACCTGGACGCCGAACACCGGCCGGCTGTCGGTGCTGGAGGGCGGCGAGACCGTGGCGCTTCTAGCCGGGGCACGCGCGCCGTTCGCCGTCACCTATTCGGCGGTCCACCACCAGTTCGACACCGCATGGTGGGACCGGAGCCCGTTCTTCTATTCCGACACAGGCCGCACCTATTTCGTGCGCTCGGCATTCCATACCGTCGCCGTCGACTCCACGACAACCGTACAGCGCTTGCAGTACACGTTCCTGCCGTTCCAGCACCCGTACACCCAGCTGTTCATGCGGGAGTTGAACCGCAGCGGCGTCGATGGGCTGCTGAACCGCAAGATCCAGCGTTTCCCGGAGCAATATTTCCCGGCGAACACGTTCGATTTCGACACGGCGTACCAGCCGATCGCGCCGACCGCAGTTGCCGACCCCACCGCAAAACACGACACCCTGGACTTCTCCCGGTCCGGGGCAACGGCGGCGTACAACTGGGAGCTGTTCTTCCACGCCCCATTCATGGTCGCCTGCAAGCTGATGGCCAACCAGCGCTTCGCCGAGGCGCTGGACTGGTTCCACCGGATCTTCGACCCGACCAACGTCGAGGCGGTCGACACCCCGCAGCGGTTCTGGATCACCCGGCCGTTCTTCGAGCAGAACGACGCGTCCGACCGGGCCCGGCGCATCCAGGACATCCTCGCCAACATCGGCGCCAACGCCGAGGAAGTACGCGCATGGAAGAACAACCCGTTCGTGCCAGATCTGATTGCCCGCTACCGCCCAGTCACATATCAAAAAGCCGTCGTGATGCGCTACATCGACAACCTGATCGCCTGGGGCGACCAGCTGTTCCGCGGCGACACGATCGAGACGATCAACGAGGCCACGCTGCTGTACGTGCTGGCCGGCGAGCTGCTCGGCCGACGCCCCGAGCATGTCCCGGCGCTGCCGCGCCCGGCGAGGTCCTACGAGGACCTCGTCACCGACAAGGCGTTGGACATCTTCGGCAACGCCCAGGTCGAAGTGCAGATGGAGAACTTCATCGACCGGCCCACCGTCGTGGTCACCGATCCCCAGGGCAATGCGCTGCCGATCCTCGACCTGACGTACTTCGGCCTGCCCGCCAACGGCAACTTGCTGGCGTACTGGGACACCGTGGCCGACCGGTTGTTCAAGATCCGGAACTGCATGAACCTCGCCGGGAGCAAGCGCACACTGCCACTGTTCGAACCTCCCATCGATCCGGCGCTGCTGATCCGAGCGGCGGCCGCCGGCATCGACCTGGACAGCGTGCTGACCGACACGCCGGCCGCCGCATCCCCGTACCGGTACACCACCCTCGTCGCCCAGGCCCTGGAACTGACCGCAGAAGTACGAGCCCTGGGCGAGCGTGTCCTGGCAGTACTGGAACGCCGTGACGCCGAGGAACTCGCCCGGCTCCAAGCGACGAACGAAGCCGTCCTCCAACAACGGATCACGGACGTGCGCGTCGCGCAGGTCGCCGAGGCGACCGCGGCCCGGGAGGCATTGGAGACGGGACGCGACGCCCTGCAGAAGCGGATCAACCACTACTCGGCACAACCGCTGGTCAACGCCCCCGAGCAGGAAGCCATCACCCTGCACAGTCGCGCTCGCGTCAAGCAGACCACGGCAGCGGTGCTTCACGCCGGGGCCGGCCTGATGAACCTGGTACCCACGTTCTCCTTCGGCATCTCCGGGTTCGGCGGATCGCCGCAGGTCACCGCCTCCTACGGAGGCAGCAACATGGCCAGCTCGGCAGCCAGCTTCGCCGCGGGCGCCCAGACACTGGCCGCCATCGACACCGACCTGGCGTCCATGCTGGACAGCCAGGGCCTACGCCTGCGACAGTTCGACGCCAACCGGTTCGAGGCCGATGCCGCCCGTGCCGAACTCGGCCAGCTGGAAAAGCAGATCATCGCCGCCCGTCTGCGCGAGAAGGTCGCCGAGCACGAGCTGACCGCGCAACGGCAGGCAGCCGACAACGCCGCCGCGATCGGCGAATACCTGCACGCCAAGTACACCGAGCTGGAGCTGTTCGACTGGACGCTCGGCCAGCTGTCCACGGTGTACTTCCAGGCATACCAACTCGCCTTCGATCTGGCGCGCAAGGCCGAGGCGGCGTACCGATTCGAACTCGGAGACAAGAACAGCCCGCCCCTCGTCCAGTTCGGCTACTGGGACAGCCTCAAGAAGGGGCTGCTGGCCGGCGACCGGTTGGCTAACGACCTGCGCCGTCTCAAGACCGCCTTCCTGGACCACAACCGGCGCAAGCTGCAGGCGACAACGCATGTGTCGCTGGCCACGCTGATGCCGGGCAACCTGCTTGAGCTGAAGACGAGCGGGACGACGTCGATCGACGTGCCCGAGTGGGTGTTCGCCACCGAACATCCGGGCTGGTTCGACCAGCGGCTGCGCTCGGTGGCGGTCACGGTCCCGTGCACCACGGGCCCGTTCGTCGGCGTGCACGCGACGCTGACGATGACCGCGGCGGTGGTGCGGCTCAACGACACGCCGGCCGACGGGTTCGGCGACGCGCTCAACGCCCCCGACGCGCGGTTCGCCGCCGCCATGCCGCCGGTGACCTCGATCGCGACAAGCCACGGCAGTTTCGACCGCGGCGCACCGGTGAACGACGGCCTGATCGACGACCGCTACCTGGCCTTCGAGGGCGCCGGCGCGATCAGCAGGTGGACGATCACGCTGGACCCTCGGGACAACGCGTTCGATCTCTCCACCGTGACCGACTTCGTCCTGACGCTCGACTACGAGGGCCGGCAAGGCGGACCGCAACTGGTGGACCTCGCCCGCACGGCGGTCCGCGACGCGCTGCCGACGCACGGGGCGCGGCTGTTCGGCCTGGACACCGCGTACCCGGCAGCGTGGCTCCAGTTCCTACGGCCCGACGCGGGCGCGGAGCAGGTGCTGACGATTCCGGTAGGCAGTGGCGACCTCCCATACCGATTCCGGCACATGGCGGTGCGCCCGACCCGGACCGAACTCGTCCTGATGTCAGACCATCCGGAGGCGTTCGAGGTGCGCATCTCCCCGCCGGGCGGCACGTTCGGCGAACCTGTGGGCGCCACCGCCGACGAGGCCTTCGGCGGCATGCACCATGCGACGTCCGCGTTGCCGACGGCCGCGGCACTGTTCGGCGACTGGCGGATCTCCGTGCGGCGCAGCGGTGACGCCGGCTGGCAGTCGCTGCCGGAAGGGCTGATCACGCACGCCTGGCTGCTACTCCGGTTCGGGACGTGAATCCGTGACGGCGGATTCGCCCGTGCCGCAGTTCGTTGCGCGGCTGGCCGAACGGCTGGTCCGGGCGTGCGACCCGGACGAGGTCCTGCTGTTCGGTTCGTACGCCAAGGGGACCGCCGGCCGGGCCAGCGACGTGGATTTCCTGGTGGTGCTGCGCCGACCGCCGTCCGTGGCGCTGGAGCACGCCGCGGCGGGCTGCACGCGCGGTGCAGTCCCAGTGGACACGCTTCTGTTGGCCCGGGAGGAACTCGTGGCACTGGCACGGGATGAATACGGCTTCATCGGCGGGGCGATCCGCTCAGCCCAGCCGTTGTATGTGCGGCCCGGCACAAAATCAGTACTCAACGAAGTCATTCGAGTGCGTAGCGTTATTGACTGAGCAGAGAGTGAGAGTTAGTATCAGGCTTCCGGCAGGACTTAAAGGTGTTGCATTAAGGGTTGAATGGTCTGGAAGCAGAAATCGCGCCATCATAAAAAGCTGTCGGTTACAGAAAGAGACCTCGTCTTGAGCGGGGCTCTTTCGCTTTTCCGGGCCCTCTGAAGGCTGCTCCACCGGCCCGCTCGACCGGGAGAGAGCTGCCGGGAAGGTCATCAGGCCGGCATGGGACACGGTTACCCGGCCGAAGAGGCGGCCGCCCGGGAACGACCTCTTCGTGGTCACCGCGATGACCGCAGCACGGCAGGTGCGCGCACAGGTCCCGCACACGGCCGACCCCAACTCGCGAAGACCGGCACCATTGCTGGGCCCTAGCCAGATCACCGACGCCACCGGCAAGCCCAGACCGCGGAATGTGACTCCCGCACCGACTGCATGGCCATCACGACCCGGCCGGCCGCAGCATCTGCGGCCGGCCATCCACCTCGCCCTGCGCCTCTGCCCGGGCGGTGCGGGCTTCAATCTCGGCATCATCGGCCAGGAGAAAGCCATCCCGTACCTCGGCCTGCTGCCGCTCGGCGTTGACGCCAGGGTCAGAGCTGGCGCCTCCGGCGGGTGAGGTCGGAAACCGAGGCATGGGCGACCACCTGCTGCTCCAAGGCCGCGTTGGCCTCCTTGAGCTTGCTGTTCTCGATCTCCAGGACGTGGACGATCCGGGCCAGGAGCTGCGCCTGTCCGCGCAGATCGTCGCGTTCGGCGCGGACGCGGGCCAGGTCCTGCTGCTGCTTGTCCGCGCGGGCCCGTGCCGAGTCGGGCACCGCTTCGGGGACGTGATTGCGGGCCTTGATCAGGGCGTAGAACAGATCCTTGAGGCCAGTGTGCTTGTGGGTGAGCTTGTTGCGGCGCAGTCCGGCTTCGGTGGCCAGGGATACGACGGTCAGCTTGCCGTCAGAGTGCAGCGGGGCGCCGATCAACAGGCGCACCATGGCGTCGGTGATGGCCCTGATCTCCGCAGCGTCCTCAGTGTCGGCGTGGCCTTGGGCGTGGGTGAGGGCCTCGCCGACGAGCTGGGCCAGCGCCGCGCCGTGGCGCGGGCCGGGGGCGGCCGCGGCGGGGGTGTTCATCGTCGCTCCTCGACTTGGGTGTCGGCCGGCTGCTGGGCCTCGTGGCGTCGGATGATGGCGGTGAGGTGGGCCTTGCGCTGCTGTTCCCGGGCGGCGATGGGGTAGGGGTCGAGGCCAGCGTCGGCGTCCGCGTCGATCCGCGCGACCTCGGCCCGCAGGGCGGTGATCTGGCTGTCGGTGCGGCTGATGTTCGCGCACGCCCGGTGGCAACGGGAGTGGTCGGGGGTGTGACGGGCGCCGTCGCCCGCCCGGTCACGGTCGGGGTTGCACAGCGCGGTGAACGCGTCGTGGTTGCAGGTCAGGAACGCCTTCGGGTCCTCGTAGACCTGGAGGCGGGGATTGGCAACCAGCGCGCGCAGTTCGCGTTTGCCGAGGTAGGTCCCGGCGTAACGGTTGGAGAACTCGGCGGCCGCGGCGCGGTAGCGGTCGGCGGCCGGGCCGCTGACCTTCTCGCCAGCGGCGAGGCGTTCGCCGGCCTCGGTGAGGGTCTCGGCCAGGGCAAGGCCCTTCTCCTGGTCCAGGACCTCGAGCATGTCGGCCTGGGAGCGGCCGGCGTAGGACTCCGACATGGTGGTGGCCGCGTGCCCGTACTGCACCGCGAGCGCGATCCGGCCGCCGGGCTGGCGGTAGATGAACCAGGCGACGGTGCGGCGGAAGCGGCGCAGGGCGACGGCACCGTCGGGATCGGACGGGATCAGCTCGTGGGGCCGGTCGTGGGCGGCGGCGAGCTGGTTGGCCCAGGCGGTGAAGGCGCGGATCCGTTCCACGGCGGTGTCGGAGGACAGCCCGGTGCGGGGCAGGCAGGTGCCCTTGGCGTACCGGTAGAGGGTGCGGGTGAACAGCTGCTCGCCGTCTTCGAGTTCCTCCAACACGATCCACGGGTCCGCTCGCTGTTCGCCTTCGCCGATCGCGTTGCCGTCCTCGTCCAGCACCCCCTTGAAGTGCCGGCCGCGGACCTCGAAGCGTACGGTGCCGTCCTCACACTCCACGCGGGTGCAGCAGCCGCGACGCAGGGCCAGGACCTCCTCGGGCCGCATGCCGGAAAGGTAGGCGCAGCAGATCAGGGCGGCGGTGGACAGATGCAGCATCAGGGTGTCCACGTCGTCGAAGCCGATCGGCTGCCTCCACGGGGCGGCGCCGATCCGGGCGGCGAGCGGAACGTCGAGGACCGGGGCGGGGCCGAAGTCCGCCGGGGTGAGCTCGTCGGACAGGAGGCCGCGAGCGCGGGCGACCTGGGAGGTGGTGACGCCGAGGGTGCCGGCCAGGAAGGTGTTGGCCATCGGCGGCAGCACCCCGTGATAGCGGGCGCGCACGGCGCTGGCGCCCGGAGCACCGCTGGAGGGCAACTTCTCGCCGGCCGCGAGCAGGCCGCGCAGATGGGCCACCGTGGTCTCGGTGCCGCCGAGCGGGGCACGGTCGGGAATGGCGTCGAGCAGCTGGCGGTGCTCGCGGGCGGCGGCCAGGATGTCCGGGGACAGGTCCAGGACTGTGCGCAGCGCCCACACCAGCAGCGGGGCCATGACGGCCGGGTGCACAATCGCGACGCTGTTCTCGCCGTCTGGGGTGTCGTCGTTGGTGCCGAGGAAGTCGGACATGACCGCGGCCGGATCCTCCCACGGCGGCATGATCAGCCGGTCGCTCTCTGGCAGGTAGGGGGCGTAGGCCCACAGCCGCGAGATCACCCACAGGGCCTTGGCGTCGGTGCGCCACCGGCGGCCGAGCGGGCGCAGGTACTCGGCGTATGCCTCCAGGTCGCCGGTGGTGACCTGGGAGAGCTCGGTGATGCCGCAACCGTCGAGCCAGGTGGCGAAGCGGGTCCAGATCTGGAAGTTGTGGCGCAGGGTGCCCGGTTGGGTGGTGGATCGCGAGGCGCGCTGTTGGAGCAGCACGGCCGGGGTCGGGATGTTCAGTTCGGCGAAGGCCGCGCGCATCAAGCCGGGCCGCAGCCCGGCGGGGCAGCGGGTCCAGTCGATGACCAGCGAGCGATTCGACTCCCTGGGGCTGATCAGCGCCAGGCGCCAGGCCAGGTCGCGGAAGCGCGGCAGCTGTTCGGGGTCGAAGCCGGGCCGCAGTCGGTTGAACGGGAGGACGAAGGTGTCCGGGGCCGGGTCGACGACTTCCAAGCCGGCGGGGGCGGGCGAGGACGCACTCACGGGTCGAGCCTCCGTTCCAGCATCGCGTGGATCAGCTCCCGCTCGCTGTCGGTCACGGCGGCGACCAGCTGGGGCCGCGCGTCGGTGGTGGTGTAGGTGGTGAGGAAGTCGCCGATCCGCGCGTGGTGCGTCGCCCAGTCCGCGGCCCACACCGCCGGGGTCACGGCCGACCGCAGAGACTTCAGCGCCTGGTGCAGGTAGGCGATGCGGGGCAGGTCTCGACCGGTGGCCACCGCGTTACGGCAGGCGAAGCACAGCAGGAACGACACCGCGCACGGCATCCCGGCCGTGCCGTGGTCGGAGTTGAGGAAGTTTGCGCACGAGGCGACGGGGGTGCGCAGCCGGCCAGCCACGATCCGGCGCGCCACCTCCACGTCGATCCCGGCCTCCTTGGCCACGAGCTCGGCACTCACCTCGCCCTCGGCGTCGACCTCCTCGACCAGGCGCATGGCGACCGTCTGCCGGGCGGAGGCCAGAGCCTGGGCCAGCCCAAGCTCCACCGCGCCGCACGAGGCAGCGCGGACGCCCTCGTCCTTCAGCTGGTACTCCCGCTCGTGGGTGGCCTGGGTGTTGTTGCGAGCCCGGCCGTGGTGCGCCTGCGCCCTGTGGCGCAGCGCCTGGGAGTTAACCCGGGCGGGCAGGTCGACGCCGCCGACGCGGACCTGCTGCTGCCAGCGCCGGATCGCCCCGTCCAGGGCTTTGCCGAGCGCATGGTCCCGTAGATTCTCGCTTCCGCCGAGGCCGCGGTGGCCGACCAGCAGCTTCGTCGAGGGATGGCCCAACGCCTCCAGGGTGGTCCTGGCCTGCGCGGTCAGCTCCAGCACGTGCCGCAGGGCCCGTCCGCTGGAGCCCTCGCCGACGTCGACGAGCGTGTTGCTCGCGTGCCGACGGCGTCCACGCCGGGCCTTGTCCGTGTCGACCTGGTGCACGGCGGGGTCCTCGCGGTCCGCGTTCGGCCACCAGGTGGGCACGTCCATCTTCTTGAGCACCGACAAGTTCCACGCCTCGTGCACGATCAGCAGCACGGCCGCCGCCCCGATCTCCACCGGCGTCGGGAAGAGCCGGCTCAGCGAGGCGGCGTTGCCCTCGAAGCCGAACGCGCGCTCCGCGTACGCGGTCACCGCGTGGTCGGCGCTGTTGGGGTAGCGCGGCAGGTCCCCGGTGCGGGCCAGCACGTCCAGCACCTCACCGAGGGGCCAGTCGCCGTCCCCGCGCTCGATCGCACCTGCCCTCCACCGCTGAAGGACCGCGATGTTCGTCGCGATCCGCAGCCTCCCGGCGCGCACCGTCGCGGCGGCCGCGTCCCGGATCCGGCGCAGTTCCTCCCGGGTGTGGGCCTGTTTGCGCGGGCGTCCGCGCCGGGCCGGTGGCCGACGCCGCGGTGTCTGGAGGAACACCCGGGTCGCCTCCGGCACCCCGGGCGCCCGCCGGACGACCGCGGCCAGGACCCGGCGTACGTGGATGTCGCCGCTCCACTGCTTCCACCACTCCACCGTGATCTGCCCCGTCGCGGTGACGGGCGGCTCGGCTGCCGCGGCATCCCTGAACAACAGCCTCAGCGTGCTGGCGTTCGTCTGGTAGGTGTCCTCACTGCCCCAGCCCCGGCCCTGCGCGGCCAGTCCGGCCACCAACGCCCGACGGAAGTCGACGGGCCCGGGGCTGTCACGGAAGTCCCACACGCCCAGCGGCTTCCCGGCGCCGCTGACCGGGCGGATGACCAGGCCGTCCGCGTCCAGCACCGGCGCCTTGCGGTAGTCCGTCGGCGGCAGCGCCGCCCGGCGCCCCCGCCCGCTCACGCCGCGTCCAGGATCAGGCCCGTACGCGCCGCCAGCTCCGCGATCTTCTCCGCGTTCACGGGGTTGTCGTCGTCGCCAAGCAGCGACTCCAGCTGCAGCCCGCGCACCGGCTCCAGGTACACGTCCCGCGTCACCTGCTCGCTGCGGTGCCCGAGCATGTCCTTGACCATCAGCCAGACCTGCCCGTACACCTCCTCGTAGTGCAGGCGCTCGGCGGGCGTCAGCCCGAGCCGGCGGTCCAGCGAGTTGTGCAGCGCAATCAGCGTCCGCAGGGCCATGGAGTGCCGCAGCATCTTCGGCGTCGCGAAGACGTCGAGCCCCGCGGCGGCGCACCGGTCGCTCGCACGCTCGAAGACCTTCGTCCAGCCCGTGTACCGCAGCGGCAGCCCGCTCTCGGTCAGCCACAGCATCGCCGGCTCCAGGCCGTCTACGCCATCGACGAACAGCCGCATCCGCTCGGCAGCCGTCAACCTCCCGAGCACGCTCTCGCCCGTACGCCCGTCCCGACTCCTCCACTGCACGCGGCCCGCCCGGCTGATCCTCTGGATGATGCGCAGGCCGGGCAGCCGGTCGTAGACGCCGCGCCGGCGCGCGCGAGCCACCGCCGAAGCGCGCGTGCTCATCCGGTAGCCCTCGACGCGCTGCAGCGCCGGATGGCCGACGTAGAAGGTGTAGCTGGCCCGCTTGGCCACGGCCTGGCCCACCCTGCCCGCGTAGTAGTTCCGTCGCCCGAGCGCCGGGAGTTCGCAGAGCAGCAGAGTGCCGCCCTCGCGGCGCCGCAGGCCGCTGGAGTACATCAGGTCGGCGTACGCCGTGTCACGGCCGGCCGAACGGCCGCGCCACGCCTCGTCCTCCAGGCCGCCCGGCAGCATGCCGCCGAGCCCGACATTGCGCCACAGCCGAAAGGCCCGAGGCGACAGCCACTTCACGTCCGAGGTCTTCACGTCCGACGGCGAGGCGAGCGTCACCGGGTTCGACGCCACGAGTCCGCGCTTGGCCGCGATGCCGTACAGCAGCTTCAACGCGGCATGCTCCTTCGCCCACGTGCCGCCGTCGACCGGCGCCGGGTTCGTCGCCCCTCGTCGGCGCCAGTCCTCCCAGTCCTCGACGTCGTGCTCGGACGCCTCATCCCAGTCCAGTCCGCGCTGCCACAGGAACGTGAAGAACAGCCGGTAGAGCGGGGCGTACGTGACCTGCGTGCCCTGCGCCTTGGCCGAGAACGCCGAGCGTCGCAGGCACTCACTCAGTCGAGGATCCACCCGGCCATCCGGCGAGACCAGGATCGGCTGCCGCTCGCGCAGCCCAAGCGCCCGCTCGCGCTCCTCCAAGTCCTCCCAGCCGGGGACGGGTCGGCTTCCTGCGGGATTACCCCCGACACCAACCCAGAACAACCGCCATTCGTACGCCACTTGACTCCCTCAGCCGCAACACGACATGAGGCAACACAGCGTATGTCCACAGAACACCGCTACCTACTCCAAGATGACTGGTGCCCTGTCTCGGTCATGGCCCCATACGGGACACCCCGCACGCCACCTCCACAGAACCTCTCAGCACAAGGACATGCCCGATGACGCACTGCTCAGCACCCCAGCTGACGGAGAACTCCTCCCAATCATGTGCTCGCCTGTTACTGGGAGGCGACGTTTCCCACGACGCCTTCACCAGCTCCTGGACGTGGGCAGCCGTCATCGGCCTCGCCGCCCTGATCATCAGCACGTACTTCTCCGTCGACCAGGTTCGCAAGAGCCATCGCGCCAAGCAGGCCAAGCGCTTCCAATCCGACTATGAGCTGCTCAACGAGACCGTCGTCCTCCTCGACAAGCTGGCCAGCACCGCAGCACAGAAGACAGACCTGATCAAGCTCGGCGAGCTCCACAGCCGCATCAAACAGGCCGAACGCCGCTTCCCCGAGCTCCCGCTCGGCACCGTCGTCGCCCACCTCGACGCCTACAGAAAGACCACCCTGCCAGACGACTTCCGCCGCAAAGTCACCGTCAAGCGGACCCTCCTAGACGAGCTGCTGAACCTGTCACGCCAGCAGGGAGCCGCCATCGCCAGCGCCCAGGCAGCCATCGGAACCGTGCAAAAGGAAATCGACCGGCGTACCGGCTGAACACGAACGCCGCCCAGGATCTGCACGTACTCGCCCGACACCTCCCCCACGAGGTTCCCGTCTGGAAAGCGCACGGGTTCCCTCGTGCTCAAGTAACCCTAGGAGAGCCCCGTGCCCGCAGCTCTGCCCGTGTGCGGCCCTGCCGGCACTCTTCCTGCAGGGCCGCCGTGAGGGGAAGACCGGCGGCGCTCCTCGAGACACCTCCAAGCCGGTGGCCAGCCGGTTCGTATGTTGACCGCATGGGCGTATGCATGGAGGTCCTGATCGTCGACTGGGCCCATCTGGAGTCGATGCCGGCCAAGCAGCGGAGGACCTAGTCAAGGAGGCCGCGTTCGGCCCGGACGATGCTTACGACTACAACCCCCCGCCGGGGTGGACATGGCCCGATCCCATGCAGGCCCGGTGGTGGGCGCGCTCCCCATGGGCCGGCGGCACATGCACTGAAAGTCCCACAGGCGAACGAGAACGTCGAACTGGTCGGTACGCGAGTTGTGGTGGGTTAACGGCGGGCGGGCACGCGCCGGGTCGGGATCAGGTGGGCGGGGCTTCCAGGTGCTGGTCCGTGATTCCTCCAGGGCAGGCCAGCCTGGTCGTGTCCCAGTTGGCGCGTCCGGCTCCGGCCCGGTAGGTGCTGTCGTAGAAGGCGAGCACGGCGGCGCGGGGGTCCGCTTCGGCGCGGGCATCGTCGTAACGGAGGACGGCCAGGTGACTGCCGTTGCGCGCCACCCATCGGGCGGATCCTGGTGCGAGCGGCTCCTCCGCCAGCCCTGGGGGTTCGGGTGAGGTGTAGGAGTAGAAGGCGGGTTCGGGGAACGTGTCGTCCCCGAACCAGAAGCCGAAGCTGATCACCTCACGGGAGTACGCCTCGCGGGTGACGGGGTCCGCTTCGGCCGGCTGTTCGGCGTGCCGCCCGGAGAACCTGCTGTAGGCAATGTCGAAGGTGTGCCAGAAGTGATGCACAGGGCTGGCTTTCCCCGAGAATTCAGCCGCGAATTCCTCCAGTATCAGCGCCACGTGGCTGAGGACTCGCCAATAGCGGTTGGCCTGCACGGGATCGTAGGCAGCGTGTTCGGTGTCCTCGGCGAACGGCCTGGATGCGTCCGGCAGGTCGAAGGGGCTGGGGATCGGCTTGCCCCATCGGACGCGTGGTGATGCCACGCCCGGTGAGGTGGAAGGGCACATTCCACCAGTGGTTGCACCGAACGCTGGCGGCGAGCCGAATCTTGCCGACGACCTGCGCGAACCGGTGCAGCGCCTCCTTGCAGTCCCGCCATTCGGCGAGCGGAATCGGCGGGAAGAGCTCCATGGTTGTCCTTCCTCGGAGGCTCCGGCTAAGACCGTGTCCTACGTGGTGAGGCGGAGAAGTCGTTTGTAGCAGCAGAGGGCGGCGGCGAGGCCGAGAAAGGCCAGGTAGTTGCGGGGATCGCGCTCGTAGCGGGGGCTGAGTCTGCGGTAGCCGGACAGCCACGACATGGTGCGCTCGATGACCCAGCGGCGACGGCCCAATCGTTCGCTGGACTCGATGCCTTTGCGCGCGATCCGTACTCCGATGTGTTTGCCACGTAACCATTTCCGCAGATCGGCGCGGTCGTAGGCTTTGTCCGCGTGGAGGCGCTGGGGCTTGAAGTGGCGGCCGCGGTGTGGGTCGTGTCTCGTTTGGTGACCCTCGACCATGGGCTTCAGCCCTTCGCTGTCGTGGGTGTTGCCGGCGGAGACGCCGACAAGGAGGGGCAGTCCGGTCGCGTCCGACAGGACGTGCATCCTGGAACCCGGCTTGCCCCGGTCCACGGGGCTCGGACCTGTGTGTTCGCCCCCTTTTTAGCCCTGACGTGGGCGGTGTCCAGGACGACGCGGGTGACGTCGATGAGGCCGGCGTCGTCGAGCCGGTGCAGCACGGCCTCGTGCAGCCGCCCCCAGAGGCCGGCTCTCGACCAGATCAAGAACCGGCGGTGGGCGGTCGACTTCGATATGCCGAAGCAGGGCGGCAGTTGGCGCCAGGCGCAGCCGCTGACCAAGACGTAGACGATGGCGGCGAACAGCGTCTCATCAGGGGTGTCCTGCGTTCCGCCGCCCTGCGGCCGCACCCTCGAGGGCGGGATCAGCGGCTTCGCGATCTCCCACAGCCCGTCCGGAACAATCCAACTCCACGTACCCCGCCCCATACAGAGATCAACGACGCCCCGCCACGTAGGACACGGTCTTAGACATCGTCTCATTTGGTGAGCCTGCGGTAGCAGATGAGGCTGCAGGCGATGGCGGTGAAGGCCAGGAAGTGCTCGGCCTTGCGTTCGTAGCGGCGGTGCAGCCTGCGGCAGCCGCCCAGCCAGGACATCGTGCGCTCGATCGTCCAGCGGTGGCGGCCCAGGCGGGTGGAGGACTCGATGCCCTTGCGGGCGATGCGGTGGTGGATGCCTCGCTTGCGTAGCCATCGGCGCAGGTGGTCGTAGTCGTAGCCCTTGTCCGCGTGCAGCTTGGTGGGTCGTCGCCTGCGCGGGCCGCGGCGGGAGCGGATCGGCGGGATGCCGCGCACGAGCGGTTCGAGTGCCTGGCTGTCGTGCAGGTTCGCGCCGGAGATCCCGATCGAGAGGGGTAA
The DNA here is from genome assembly GCF_044458845.1 of Streptomyces sp. NPDC050416. NCBI lineage: Bacteria > Bacillati > Actinomycetota > Actinomycetes > Kitasatosporales > Streptomycetaceae > Streptomyces > Streptomyces sp. NPDC050416. Next base: position 32,134 of record NZ_JBITII010000021.1, on the reverse strand, counting down.
ACCGGTCCGCTCGGTGATCAAGTGGATCTTCGAGCCTTTCTTGCCCCGGTCGACAGGATTCGGACCTGTCAGTTCCCCCCTTTCAGGGCCCGCATGTTCACCGAGTCGATCGCGCACCGCGACCAGTCCAGCTCGCCACGCGAACCCAGCTCGTCAAGGATGAGCCGGTGCAGCTTCGCCCAGACCCGGGCGGCGGTCCACTCGGTGAAACGCCGGTGCGCGGTCGGCCCCGAGGGGCCGAAGACCGGCGGCAACTGCCGCCAGGTGCAGCCCGTCACGGCCACGAAGATGATCGCGGCCAGCACCTCGCGATCCCCGTACCGGCGCCGGCCGCCGCCCTGTGGCCGTGATGGAGCGGGTGGGACCACCCGCTGGAACAGCTCCCACAACTCATCCGGCACTATGCGCTCGACCATCACCACACAGTGCAGACTACCCAGCACTCCAAATGAGACGACGTCTTAGTGGGGTGGGGGTCGGATGCCGCCCGGTAGACCCTGTCTGAACATGTATTCACCGGCCCTTCGGTGCGCTGTCGCGTACCGCAGGGCCGGGGTGCTCGGCCGCTTGAGGCTGCTCAGGTTCGGCTGGTGCTGAGCTCTGCCAGGAGTGCGGTGATCACGCGGTCCGTGGAGGCGGTCATGTCGACGGAGTCGGGGGCGAGCAGCCACTGGACCTGGAGGCCGTCCATGACGGCGATGATCGCGTTGGCCGCGTCTTCGAGGTTCGCATCCGCCCGGATCTCGCCGAGTTCGCTTGCTTCGGCGAGGGCCTCGGTGACCATGGCGCGCAGTCCCGTGTAGCGGTCGCGGAAGTAGTCCTGGGCGGGGTGGCCTTCGGTGACACTCTCCGCTGACAGGACGGCGTACAGCCGGACGATGCCTTCCCGTTCGGCATTGCGGCGAACGGTGTCGACCAGGTGACGCAGGAAGGCCATGCCTCGGGGGCGTTCGGGGCCAAGTTGCTCGATGTCCGTCGCGTCGCGCAACTCGAGGACGCTGGTGAGCAGCTGGGCCTTGGAGCGGAAGTAGTGCAGGACACCGGCCTGGGTGACTCCAGCACGGTCGGCGATCTCCTGCAGGGAGGCGTTGTTGTAGCCGCGCGCGGCGAACGTGTCCATGGCGATCTGCAGGATCTCCTGCCGCCGCTGCTGGGCTTTCAGGCTCCTCCCCGTGCGGGGCTCCTTCCCCACGCCTGGCTTGCTTCCGGTCATCGGGCTGACTCTACGGCTCTGTCGGTCAGTGGTCACGACACCGATCCAACCGCTGAAAGAACTTCCGCACAAGTACTTACTAAGTGCTTAGTGAGTGTGCTTTCCTGCTTCCCGTTCCGCCCGCTTCGTGCCGCATCGCGGCCTGGAAGGACGAGCATGAGCCGCCCTGCCCTCCCTGATGACACCGAGCTCGCCGACCGCACCCGAGCCCTGGATCTCGAGTCCAAGGTCCGGCTGCTGACGGGTGCGAGCCTGTGGAGACTCCCGGCCGAGCCCCGCCTCGGACTGTCGGCAGTGACCATGTCCGACGGCCCGCAGGGAGTACGCGGAACCGGTGAGGACCCCGCCGCCACCGGTCTGCTGGCCCCCGCGCCCAGCGCACTGGCGGCGACCTGGGACAGCGGGCTCGCCGAGCGGCTCGGCACGCTCTTCGCTACGGAGGCACGCCGCAAGGGCGTCGATGTGGTCCTGGCGCCGGTGGTCAACCTGCAGCGCACCCCCGTCGCCGGGCGGCACTTCGAGTACTTCTCCGAGGATCCGCTGCTCACCGGAACCCTTGCCGCCGCCCTCGTCCGCGGTCTCCAGAGCCAGGGTGTGGGCGCCTGCCTGAAGCACTTCGTGGCCAACGACTCCGAGACCGACCGCACCCGCTACCGCTCACAGCTGGACGAGCGGACTCTGCGCGAGGTCTACCTGGCCCCGTTCGAGCAGGTCCTCGCCGAGGCCGAGCCGTGGAGTGTGATGGCCGCCTACTCGGGAGTCGACGACGGCACCGAGTCGGCGCCGATGACCGAGAACGCGCGGCTGCTGCGCGAGGTGCTGAAGGGCGAGTGGGGTTTTGCCGGGCCCGTGGTCAGCGACTGGGCCGCCACCCGCTCGACCGTCGCCTCGGCCGTCGGCGGCCTCGACCTGGTGATGCCCGGCCCGGACCCCGTGTGGGGTGAGCCCCTTGTGGAGGCCGTCCGCGCGGGGCAGGTGGACGAGCGGGTCATCGACGACAAGGTGCTGCGGCTGTTGCGCCTGGCCCGTCACGCCGGCCGGCTCGGCGAACCCGGGCAGATCCCCCCGCCGCCCACCGCCCCGGCGGGGCCCGGAGAGGAGGAGTTCGGTCTTCTGCGGGAGGTCGCCGCCCGCGGCATGGTGCTGCTGCGCAACCAGTCCGACCTGTTGCCGCTGGCGCCGGAAGGCATACGCAGTGTCGCGCTGATCGGTCCCAACGCCGTGACGCCGTACCTCCAGGGCGGCGGCAGCGCCTTCGTTCCGGCGGTGCGCACCGTGTCGTTCGAAGAAGGGCTGCGCGCCGCACTCCCGGAGGACGTGCACCTGTCCGTGCACCGCGGCGGCGACTCCCGCCTACGCCCGCCGTACCTGTCCGCCGCACTGCTCACCGATCCCCAGACCGGCGCCGCCGGCGTGCGCGCCGATCACCTCACCGCCGACGGCGCCCGCGCCGGAGGCGAGATACGCCCCTCCGGCAACTGGAGCGGATACGGCGACTTCGGGCCGGAAACGCAGCGCGTGGTGCTGCACACCGTGCTGACCCTCACCGAGCCGGGGACGCACCGCCTGGAGTTCGGGTGCGTGGGCCGCTACAAGGTGAGCGTGGACGGCGAGGAGGTCCTCTCCGGGGACGACGACCGGGGCGTGGAGCTGATCCTCGACTCCACGCACAGCAACCCGCCGCTGCGGGGCATCGACCTGGAGGTGGGGCCACAGCCCCGCCGGATCGCCCTGGCCGTCGACCTGACCGTTGTGGAGCCGGGCGGCTACGACCGCTTCGTCACCGCCCAGCTGCGCCACGCCCCGCCTGGTCCGGCGCCGTACGAGGAGATCGCCGAAGCCGCCGCCGCGGCAGCTGCCGCCGATGTGGCCGTCGTCGTGGTGGGCACCAACGAGGAGGTCGAGTCCGAGGGCTGGGACCGCACCGGCCTCGACCTGCCCGGCCACCAGAACGACCTGGTCCGCAAGGTGATCGCCGCCAACCCGCGCACCATCGTGGTCGTCAACGCCGGTGCGCCCGTGCTGCTGCCCTGGGCTGGCGAGGCACCCGCCCTTCTGTGGGCGTGGTTGCCGGGCCAGGAGGCCGGGCACGCCCTGGCCGACGTCCTGCTGGGCCGGATCGAGCCGTCGGGCCGGCTGCCCTGGACGCTGCCCGCCCGGGCCGAGGACGTCCCTGTCCCCGACGCCCGCCCCCGCGACGGCATCGTGCACTACAGCGAGGGCGTCCACATCGGCCATCGGGCCTGGGACAAGGGCGGACGCGCCCCGGCATTCCCGTTCGGCCACGGGCTCGGCTGGAGCCGATGGTCGTACGAGTCCCTGACAGTCAGTGGGCCGTACGGGCCCCTGGCCGTCCCACCCTCGTCCGTCTCCGCCGATCTGCCCTGCCCCGCGGGCGGAGACGGGCTCGACCTGACCGTGGCACTGACCAACACCGGTCCCCGGACCGGCCGTGAGGTCGTCCAGGTCTACCTGGAGCCGCCGCAGGACGGCGTCGACCGGCCGGTGCGCCTGCTCGCAGGCTTCGCCACGGTCGAGGCGGCACCGGGCGCAAAGGTCACCGCCGAGGTGCACGTGCCCGCCCGCGCCTTCCAGATTTGGGACAGCGAGGCTCGCACCTGGCGTACTCCGCCCGGCCGCTACCGACTGCACGTCGGACGCTCCAGCCGAGATCCGCATCTCACCGCCGAGGTGACCGTCGCCGACGGTCGCCTGCACCCCACAGGCTGACCCATCCGGCCGCGCAGTCCCCGTTGCCCCACCCACCCCCTCTCGCCATGTTCCGCACGACCGCAAGGAGCCGCAACCATGAGCACCCTCCGGCCCACCGCCAGAACCCTCCAGATCGCCTGCGCCACCTTCGCCGCGGCCCTTCTGGCCACCGGCTGCGGCCGCAGCGCCGACTCGGCCGCCGACAACGCCCCGGCCAAGGTCAGCAGCGGTAAGGCCAAGGGCAAGCTGGTCATGTGGTCCATGGGCGACCCCGACAAGGCGCTGCAGAGCCTGGCCAAGAAGTTCGAGCAGCAGAACCCGGACGTGAAGGTCCAGATCACCGCGGTGCCGTGGGACGCCGCGCACGACAAGCTCACCACCGCCATCGCCGCCGGCAACACCCCGGACATGTCGCTGATCGGCTCCACCTGGATGGCCGAGATGGCCGCCATGAACGGCTTCCAGGCCACCCCTGCCTCGTTCAAGCCGTCGGTGTTCTTCCCCGGACAGTGGGACACCACCAAGTACAAGAACACCGCCTACGGCGTCCCGTTCGTCGCCGACACCTCCGTGATCTACTACCGGACCGACATCACCACCAAGGCCGGGATCAAGGGCGCCCCGGCAAACGACTGGGCCGGTTACCTGAAGGACCTGAAGGCCATCCAGGCCACTGCGGGCAAGCAGAACCCCAAGCTGCGCCACGCCACCCAGCTGCTGACGGGCTTCAACTCGTGGCTGTTCTGGCTGCCGATGGTGTGGCAGCAGGGCGGTGACATCTACGACGTCAAGACGAAGAAGTTCACCTTCGACTCGTCCGCGGTCGCCAAGGCCCTTCAGTACTGGGGTGGCATGTTCAAGGACGGCCTGTCGCCGAACGACAAGACCGACTCCGGCCAGAACTTCCAGAGCGGGTTGATCGGCACCGTGCAGCAGGGTGCCAGCACCGGCGGCAACCTGCACCTGAACGCCCCCCAGCTGGACAGCAAGTGGCAGACCATGCCGCTGCCGAAGGGCACGCAGTCCGCCGGCCTGGCCGGCGGCAGTGACCTGGCGGTCTTCAAGGACGCCAAGAACTCCGACGCGGCCTGGAAGTTCGTCAAGTTCCTCACCGACCCGAAGAACCTGGCCGAGTACGGGGACGCCACCGGCAACCTGCCCGCGGCCGTCCAGTCCTGGTCCGAGGGGAAGCTCGACCAGAACCCGAAGATGGCGGCTTTCGAAGCCCAGCTGAAGGTCACCAAGGCCCCGCCGGCCATCACCACCTGGCAGCAGATCGCCGACGCCATCGACACCGAGCTGGAAAAGCTCGCCTACGGCAAGGCCACCGTCGCCGAGGTGCAGCAGACCCTGCAGTCCAAGGCCACCAGCATCGGCACCGGCCGCTGAATCGCCGCCGCATCCCTCGTACGGACGGATGACAACCATGCCCACGAACACCCTTCCGGGGCAGGGCGGCACCCGAGACGAAAGCGTCACCGCCGACCACCCGCCGGCGGTTGGCCGCCCGCGCCGCGCCCGCCGTGGCACCGCACGGGTCCGTCAGGCCCGCGCCGCCTGGATCCTCGCCGCCCCCTTCCTCGCCCTGTTCCTCGCCTTCATGCTGCTCCCGGTCGTCTGGTCGCTGCTGATGAGCCTGACCGACACCCAGAGCGCCGACCTGCGCACCCCGCTGAACGTCAACTTCGTCGGCTTCGCCAACTACGTACGGATCTTCGAAGACCCGCAGTTCATCACCGCCCTGCGCAACACCGCCGTCTTCGTCCTGGTGGGCCTGCCCCTGACCCTGGCCGCCGGGCTCACCGCGGCGGTCGCCCTCGACCGCGGCATCCGCCGCTTCCGCGCCATCTTCCGGGTCGGCTTCTACCTGCCGGTGATCACCAGCATCGTGGCCGTCGCCGTGGTGTGGAAGACCCTCCTGGAACCACGCGCCGGACTGGTGAACACCGTCCTGGCCTGGTTCGGGATCGACGGCCCCGCGTGGCTGGCCGACACCCGCTTCGCCCTGCCCGTCATGATCCTCATGGCCGTGTGGCGCAACCTCGGCACCGTCATGATCATCATGCTGGCCGGACTGCAGTCCGTGCCCCACTCCCTGATGGAGGCGGCCGAACTCGACGGGGCCGGGCCCTGGCAGCGCTTCTGGCGCGTCACGTTCCCTCTGCTGCGCCCCGCACTCCTGCTCACCGCCGTGACCACCGGCATCGGCTACCTGCAGTTCTTCGACGAGCCGTTCGTCATGACCCAGGGCGGCCCGCTGGACTCCACCCTGTCGGCCACGATGTACGCCTACCAGCAGTTCGGCAACGGCAACTACGACGTCGCGGCCGCCGCCGGCTACGTCGTCTTCGTCCTCATCGTCGCTCTCACCGTGCTGCAGTTCCGCGTGCTGCGAGACAAGGACTGATCGCCATGAGCACCCTCTCCCACCCTCGCACCGGGCACGCGAACACCGACCGGGGCCTGCGCCGCCGCCGCACACGCCAGACGTGGGGCCACCCGTGGCTCTACCTGCCGCTCACCGGTGTCCTGCTGCTGATGATCGCGCCGTTCCTGTGGATGCTGTCCGGGGCGTTCAAGCCCGAAGCCGACATCCGCCAGGTGCCGCCGGTCCTGATCCCCACCCATCCCACGCTCGCGAACTTCCGGGAACTGTTCAGCAACCTTGACTTCACGAGCATGTTCGCCAACTCCGTGATCGTGGCCCTGTCGGTCACGGCCGGGAACCTGATCTTCTGTTCCATGCTCGGCTACGCCCTGGCCAAGCTGGAATTCCGCGGCCGAAGGGGCGTGTTCATGCTGGTCATGGGCACCCTGATGGTGCCGGGCCTCGTCACGTTCGTCCCCCTGTACGTCCTGGTGGCCAACATGGGGCTGACCGGCTCCCTGCTCGGGTTGATCCTGCCGTTCCTGGTCACGCCGTTCGGGGTGTTCCTCATGCGGCAGTTCATCTCCACCCTCCCTGACGAACTCATCGACGCCGCCCGCGTCGACGGCTGCCGCGAGCTGGCCATCTTCTGGAAGATCATCCTGCCGCTGACCAGGCCGGCCCTCGCCACTCTCGGGATCATCACCTTCCTCGGCTCCTGGAATAACTTCCTGTGGCCGCTGGTGGTGGCCCAGAACGAGAGCCAGTACACCCTCCCCGTCGGCCTGGCCCTGGCCAGCAGCGGACAGGACTTCACCCGCTTCGGCGTCCTGCTCGCCGGAGCCGTGATCGTCCTGCTCCCGGTGACCATCGTCTTCCTGCTCTTCCAGCGCCACTTCGTCGCCGGCATCGCCACCACCGGTCTGAAGTGACCCCAGCCCCGGCGCCCTTACCCGGCCCCCACGCGCCGGTTCCGCACCACCCCCGTCATGCACGCGCGCCGCCGTGCATATCCGCCATGCCCGCAAGGAGCCGCACCATGAAACCCACCACCCGGCAATGGCGCCGGACCTCTCTGGCAGCCGCCGCGACCCTGCTCGCCACGCTCCCCGTCCTTCCGGCAGCCACACCCGCCTCGGCCGACACCGCGCCCGGCAAGGCGTCGGTCTGGCTCACCGATCTGTCCACCAACACCCACCTGGCCAAGCAGCCGTCCGTGACCTGGAAGACCGGACCCGCACCCTCCGGCTCCTCCAGCTCGACGATCACCGTGGACACCACCCGTAAGTACCAGCCGATGTCCGGCTTCGGAGCCTCCTTCACCGACTCCTCCGCCTGGCTGGTCGGCACCAAGCTCGACTCCGAGCAGCGGGACGCGCTGATGCGCGACCTGTTCAGCCGCCGCGACGGCATCGGCCTGAGCTTCCTTCGCCAGCCGATGGCCGCCACCGACTTCACCGCGAGCGGCAACTACTCCTACGACGACATGCCCGCCGGCCAAAGCGACCCCACGCTGGCCAACTTCACGATCGACCACGACCGGTCGTACACCATCCCCCTGCTGAAGCAGGCCCGCAAGATCAACCCGCAGATGACCGTCATGGCGACCCCGTGGAGCCCGCCGGGATGGATGAAGACCAGCGATTCGATGGTCACCGGTCGGCTCAAGCCGGACGCCTACCAGGCGTACGCCGACTACTTCGCGAAGTTCCTCAAGGAGTACGCGGCGGCTGGCGTGCCGGTGCGCTACGTCACCCCGCAGAACGAACCGCTGTATGAGCCCTCCACCTATCCGGGCATGTCCCTGCCCGCCGACCAGGCAAAGACCTTCGTCAGCGACTACCTCGCTCCGACGCTGCGGAAGCAGGGCCTGTCCACCGGCATCCTGGGCTACGACCACAACTGGGACGTCACCAGCTATCCCGAATCCCTCTACGCCGATCCGGCGACCGCCCAAAACGTGGCCGGTACGGCCTGGCACTGCTATGCCGGGGACGTGACGGCGCAGTCCGTCGTCCACAACGACTACCCCAACAAGCCCGCTTTCCAGACTGAGTGCTCCGGTGGCAGCTGGGAGGGCGACGAGCAGGGCGGCTTCGCCGGCGTCATGGACAACGTCATCAACGGACCGCGGAACTGGGCCCAGAGCATCGTCCGCTGGAACCTCGCCCTGGACACCGACGGCGGCCCCAGAAACAACGGATGTAGCGGCTGCCGACCGGTGGTGACGGTCGCACCGAACACCGACGGCACGTGGACATACACGCCGACGGCCGACTACTGGGGGCTCGCCCAGGCCAGCAAGTTCGTCCAGCCCGGCGCGCGCCGGGTCGCCTCCAACACCCTCGGCAAGGGCAGCATCGAGGACGTCGCCTTCACCAACCCCGACGGCTCCACCGCACTGGTCACCTACAACTCGGGTACCACCGCACGCACCTTCACCGTCGGCTGGGGCAACCGCCACTTCAGCTACACCCTGGCCGCGGGAGCCGCCGCGACCTTCACCTGGACGGGCAACCAGCACGGCAGCACCGCCCCCACCGCCATCGGCTCCGTCGACATCCCCTTCCAGAACCCCGACGGCAGCAAGGCCCTGATCAGCTACGACAGCAGTCTGCTCGCCCAGCAGCCCCAGGTCCGCATCGGTGACCAGTGGCTCGGCTACACCCTGCCCACCGGCGCCTCGCTCACCCCGCCCACCGGTGAAGTGGCCCTGTCCCGCGACGGCTGGCAGGCGACAGCCTCCGCGAGCAGCTCGGACGACCCGCCGTCCAAGGCCATCGACGGCGACGCCGCCACCCGCTGGAGCCTGGGCCACGGCATGCAGCCCGGCGACTGGTTCCAGGTCGACCTCGGCTCCACCCAGACCTTCAACCAGATCGTCCTGGACACCACCGCCTCCTCCGGCGACTTCGTCCGCCAGTACGAGGTGTACACCTCCAACGACGGCACCACCTGGGGCAAGCCCGTCGCCACCGGCCCTGGCAGCACCGTGACCCGCATTCAGCTGCCCACGACCACCGCCCGCTACATCCGAGTGGTCAACAAGGCCGGCTCCGGCAACTGGTGGTCCATCCACGACCTGTCCGTCCTCGCTCCCGATGGCAAGGCCACCACAAGTGCAAGCCAGACCAAGGGCGTTCAGCGCAAGAGCGCGGCACTGCCCGACGGCACCCGGCTGGAGACCGTCTACAACTCCGGCAGCAGCACCGCCATGTTCGACGTCCCGTTGGGCGACACGACGTACAGCTACCGCCTGCCCGCCGGCGCCGCAGCGATCTTCACCACACGTTCGGCCTGAACCCGAACCCCACCCCCCACAACTCCCCCTCGTGGTCTGGGGCATCCCCCCGACGCCGCTCTGCGAGCCGCATCGGCAGGCCGTCGTAACCCAGCCACGCGTACCACCCCGAGGAGGTGGCAGTTTCGATGAAGGAAAAGGAATACGGCGAGGCCGACATGCGAATGAGGCTCGGTACCTCGCGCCGCAGGTCGGTCTGGGCCCGTTTCACGGGCGCGGCGACATCCGTGGCGTCAGCGGGATCCGTGGCGATCAGCCCGGATGACCGTGCCAGAGCCGGCGCCCGGGTCCGCTTCCGGACCACACAGTCCACGATGCCGTCGGCGACCGTCCGCCCACGTGCCCGCGCACGCACCACCAGGAGGACAGCGTCCATCGGGCTGGCCCTGGCCGGCCTGCTCCTGGGCACGGCAGCCGTGCCCGCCTCGTCCACGCCCGAACCGGGTAAGACCGGCGAGGACGGCTGGGTGCTGAGCACGACCGACACCTCGAAGAACTACGCCCCGACGTTCGTCGGCAACGGCTACCTCGCCGCGCGGGTACCCGCGGCGGGCCACGGCTACAGCAGCACGCCCATCACCACCCAGTCCCAGCTGGCCGGCTTCTACGGCGCTCCCTGGGAAGGGGCCGAGGAAAGGGCCAGCCTGCCCGCCTGGACCACGCTCGGCTTCGGCGGCAGCGGCAGCGGCGGTGTCTACGGCATCGGCAGCTGGTCCTGCGCATTCGGCCAGCTGTGCCCGGCCGCGTACGGGAAGGTCTCCGGCGGCGCGTTCGTCGAGAACTCCCATTCGGGCGGGATCGTGGGCGGCTACCTGGCCGGCCTGAACAGCAACAACACCCCCACGGTCGGCGGCACCGGCGTCATCCCGATCCGCGACGCGCCGGCCGGCAAGGCTACGCTGGCCATCCGGTACTCCAACGGCAGCGGCGACCCGCAGACCATCCACCTCGGCGTCAACGGCACACTCCAGCAACTCACCTTGCCCAGCACGGGCAGTTGGGACGACTGGTCGGTGCTGACCGTGCCGGTGACGCTGACCGCAGGAGCGAACACACTCGAGATCACCGTCAAGGAGGGTGACACGGCGCGGGTGAACGTCGACTACCTCGCGGCGTACCCGGACGGCGCACAGCCTCCCACCGACATCGCCCCCATCACAGTCGGCACCACCAGCAAGTACCGGCAGTCGCTGGACCTGCGCACCGGCGTGCTGAGCACGTCGTTCGACTGGACCTCACCCGAGGGCGACACGACCAGCTTCGCCTACGAGGTCAACGCCAACCGCGCCGAGGGCCACCTGGGCACGGTGAGCGTACGCGCCGTACCACACTGGAGCGGAACAGCCACCGTCGTGGACGAATTCGACGGCCGGGGCCTGCACCGCGCCTCCACCACCAACCCGCAGGTCGACAGCAAGAACGCGACCCTCTCACAGACCGTCGTCACCGACGGAAAACTCGCCACCGCCGGGCTCAACTCCGTGCTGCGCGTCAACGACAAGGCCGTACCGACCAAGGCGATGGACGTACCCGACGGCAGCGCCGCACAGCGCGCCGAGTTCCCGGTCCGCGCCGGTCAGACATACCGGATCACCAAGTACGTGGGCGTGGCCTCCAGCGTCGACACCGACCGGCCGTTGAAGGACGCGACCCCGCAGCAGGCCGCCGCGGACACCGCGGCCCGCGCCGCCGAAGCCGGTTACCGGACGGCGATCGCCCGCAACAACAAGGCATGGTCACGCCTATGGCAGTCGAGCATCTCGATCCCCGGTGACATCGCCATGACCGCGCGCATCCGCGCGTCCATGTTCTACCTGCTCGCCAGCATGCGACCCGGTGTCACCTGGAGCACCAGCCCGGGTGGACTGTCCTCGGACGGCTACAGCGGTCACGTGTTCTGGGACATGGAGACCTGGATGTACCCGGCGCTGCTCGCCCAGTACCCCGACATCGCCAACGAGGCGAACAGCTACCGGCAGAAGCTGCTGTCCGCGGCCGAGGCGAACGCCGCCAAGCTGTCCACACCGGAGCAGCCGATCAAGGGCGCCAAGTTCGCCTGGGAGAGCGCGCTGACCGGCAAGGAGACAGCCCCGGACCCCTGGGGCACGTACGAGGTCCACATCAACTCCGACATCGCCCTGGCGCAGTGGCAATACTACGAAGCGAGCGGCAACAAGGCGTGGTTGCGGGACAAGGCCTGGCCGGTTCTGAAGGGCATCGCCGACTACTGGGCCACCCGCGCCGTACCCAACGACTCGGGCGGCTACGACATCAACGACGTCATGGGCCCGGACGAGTACCACTATCCCGTCGACAACAGCGTGACCACCAACGCAGGCGCGCAGGCGTCACTGCGCATCGCCATCCGCGCCGCGGGGCTCGTGGGCCGGACCGCCGACCCGATGTGGAAGAAGGTCGCCGACGGCCTGAAGATCCCGGTGGACACGAAGCTCAACATCCACCCCGAGTTCGACGGCTACAACGGCCAGATCGTCAAGCAGGCCGACGTCACCCTGCTGCAGTATCCGTGGGCTGTGCCGATGTCGCCCAGCCTGGCCCAGAACGACCTCGACTACTACAAGGAGCACACCGACCCGAACGGCCCGTCCATGACGGACGCGATCGCCGCCATCAACGGCGCGGCACTCGGATCGCCGGGCTGCCAGGTCTACGACTACCTGCGCAACAGCGTGGAGCCATACCAGGCCGCACCGTTCAACCAGTGGTACGAGACCCGCAACGGCGGAGCGTTCAACTTCACCACCGGCCAGGGCGGCTACCTGCAGGAGTTCCTCTACGGGTTCACCGGGATGCGCTGGGGAACCGACGCCGTCACCATCGACCCCTTCCTGCCGCCGCAACTGCCGGGCGTCGACATCACCGGGGTGAAATGGCAGGGGCGCACCTTCGACCTGTCAGTCGGCCAGCAGACGACGAAGCTGACCCTGCGCTCCGGCAAGCCGCTTCCCGTGCGCGTCGGCATCGGCAGCGACGACGTGCGCAAGGTCAACCCCGGCACAGCGCTGAAGGTGCCCACCAGGCACCCGGCAGGCGACGCGGCGCAATGCGACTCGTAAACGTGGCGAGCGCGGATCCAACCGACCCGCAATCGCCGTAACCGCCGGCCCGGTCTGTAAGTCAGGCAGACCGGTCCGGCCCGCCCCCTCGGCCGGTGGCATCCGGGCTCTCCGGCCGAGGGGATGCCGAGGACTCAGTGCCTGACCAAGGCGCAGCGCAGTGTCCGCCCATTTTCAGTCCCTCACCGACGCGGCGGTGACCCTGACCGCGAGCGAGTCTCTGCACCAGGCCACCGCCCTGCTCGGAGCCGCATCTCCGGTTGATCCGCGAACCGGTCACCACCGAGGACAGCTTCGTACGGCGATCGACAGGTGATCACCCGTGCTCCGATGAGAGCCGTCGGCAACCGGCTCGCCGCGTCCGCTCCGCACCTGCCCACCGCCTGACCCACGTCGAACGCGATGACGGCCAGACCGCGTTCGACCTCCCCGCGACATCGCGGTCTGCTCGGTCGGGTGGCTGGTGGACTTGCACATGACCCCGCCCGCGGCTCGACCGAACTCCCCGCAGCCGAAGGACCACCGAGGACCGCCGCCCAGCGAGCCCACCCGGCAGCACCATCGATCCCACCCCACTGGTTTCCGCCACTCTCTCGTTCCGCACCGCCCGTTCAGCAAGGAGCCCCGTCCGTGCGCACCACCCGTCCCACAACCAGAACCCTGCCGATAGCCTGCGCCACCGTCGCCGTGGCTCTGCTGGCCGCCAGCTGCGGCCTGACAGACGACTCCACGAAGGCCGACGCCCCGGCGAAGAGCGGCAGCGGTAACGGCCAGCTGGTCATGTGGTCCATGGGCGACAAGGCCGACAAGAACCTTGAGAGCCTGGCGAAGAAGTTCGAGCAGCAGAACCCCGGCGTGACAGTGCAGATCACCGCAGTCCCGCGGGACGCCGCCCACGAGAAGCTGACCGCCGCGACCGCCAGGGGCAACACCCCCGACCTGTCACTGGTCGACTCCAGCTGGATGACGGAGATGGCCGCCATGAACGGCTTGCAGGCCACCCCGGCCTCGATCAGACCGTGGCGGTTCTTCCCGGGGTCGTGGGACACCACGACGTACAAGGGCACTTCTTACGGCGTTCCGTTCACCGCCGACACCTCCGTGATCTACTACCGCACCGACATCACCGCGAAGGCCGGCATCAAAGGCGCCCCGGCCAACGACTGGACCGGGTACCTGAAGGAACTGAAGGCCATCCAAGCCACCGCGGGCAAGAAGAACCCCACGCTGCGCCACGCCACCCAGCTGCAGACCGGCCTCAACTCCTGGCGGTTCTGGCTGCCGATGGTGTGGCAGCAGGGCGGCGACATCTACGACGCCCCCGCCAAGACGTTCACCTTCGACTCACCCGCGGTCGCCAAGGCCCTGGAGCACTACAGCAGCATCTGCAAGAACGGCCTGTCACCGAACGACAAACCCGACTCCGGGCAGGACTTCCAGAACGGGCTGATCGCCACCGTGCAGCAGGGCGCCAGCATGGGTGGCAACCTCCACCTCAACGCTCCCGAACTGGACGACAAGTGGCAGACCATGCCCCTGCCGCACGCCAAGCAGTCCGCCGGCCTGGCCAGTGGCAACGACCTGGCAGTCTTCAAGGACGCCAAGAACCCGGACACGGCGTGGAAGTTCGTCAAGTTCCTCATCGATGTCGACAACATCGCCGCGTACGCAGACGCCACCGGCAACCTGCCCGCCGTTGCCCCCGCCTGGTACGAGGGCAAGCTGGGCAAGAACCCCAAGATGACCGCCTTCCAAACCCAGCTGCAGGCCACCCACGCCCCGCCGGCCATCACCACCTGGCAGCAGATCGCCGACACCATCGACAGCCAGCTGGAAAAGCTCGCCTACGGCAAGGCCACCGTCGCCCAGGTGCAGCAGACCCTTCAGACCAAGGCCACCAGCATCGGCACCGGCCGCTGAACCGCCGGTACCAGGCGGCAGACTGCAGGCGCAGCCTCTGCGCGAGGTCGACCGGCGCACCCCCCAACGTGGGGCACGGGAGGTGGCTGTCATGACTACAGAGGCACCGGCACACCAGAGGTCGACGGCGATGCACGTGCGCTGCCCGGACCGTCTGCCGGAGGAGACCTTCCGGCACATCTTGAAGATGCTGGCGGAGCTCTCCCCGGTCGTGCAGGCCCTCCCGTCTAGCGGCCCTGGTGGAGCTCAAGGGCGCCTTGCGCTACCACGACACCGACGCCGGCCACGTGGGCGAGATCCTGCTGGTGCGCACCCTCTCCCGGGGCGGAGCCGACGTCCGCGTCGGCATCGGACCCTCGATCACTGTGGCGACCACAGTTTCCGCTCGGCTCCCCGAGCCCGGTGGCGTTCTCGCCGTCGGCCCCGACCAGGCCGTCGAAGGGCTGGCCGGGTTGTAGACCCGGGCCCGGTCGGGGGTCGGCCGCGTTCCCGAACCGGTGAGGGAGACAATCGCTCACCGTGCCGGCCGAGTTGAAGTCGTCACTCTCGACCGCATACAACAAGGACCACAGGGCCTCCGGGCGCGTTCGTGGTCTCAGCAACTCCGAACTGCAACAGAGGCCCTGTATCCATGCCCACCGTGAAATCACCCGCCCCCCGGCCACTTTCGATCCAGCCGCACCAAGATCGATAGAACTACGGCTTCTGACCCCGACAGGACACCCAGACCGGCATTGGCCAGCTGCGCGCCCACCCCGTCCTGAGAAAGGTCCATCACCCCGTGACGACATCCACTCTCCCGTCCGTGCCATCCCTGCTCGGCGTCTTCGCACACCCAGACGACGAAAGTCTTCTCGCGGGCGGAGTCCTCGCCCAACATGCCGCCCACGGCGCGCGCACCGCGGTCGTCACCGCTACCTGGGCTCCGGACAGTCACCGGGCGGCGGAGCTCGCTGAAGCCCTGGAAGTCCTCGGCGCTGGCCCACCTCGGATGCTCGGCTACGGCGACGCCCGCAACGACTCGTCGGCACCTGGACGCCCCCGGTTCTGCGACGTGCCCTTCGATGAGAGTATCGCCCAGCTGGTCGCGCAGGTGCGGGAGTTCCGTCCCGACATCGTGCTCACCCATGACGCCGTCGGCCAGCTGACCGGCCACCCCGACCACCGCCACACCCACCGGGTGACCCTGCTCGCGGTGGAGGCCGCCGGGCTCGCGCACCTCTACCCAGAGGCCGGTGAGCCCTGGCAGACCCGCGCCCTCTACGCCGCCACCCACCCACACTCCGGAGTCGGCGACCTGGGACCGCTGCTGACCGGCGTCGGCAAATCCATCCTGTCCGTCCCGGACGAGTACGTGACCGCAACGGTCGACGTGACGCCCTGGGTAGATCAGAAATGGCGCGCGATCACCGCACACCGTGGCGAAGTCGCCCGCGAACGCCCCCTGCCCGGCCTCCTGGCTCGCATACCCGAAGACACCCGCCTCAAGATCATCTCCACCGAGCACTTCACGCGCCTCGAGCCCACGCCGGTCCCAGGCGATCCGCATCAGCTGACGCCCTGACCACTCATCAGGCTCCCGTTCGTCTGCTCCACGATCCACCGCTTGGCCTGCGGAACGAAGCCCTTGTCGTCCGGGTTGCGCTCGACGATCTCGACGTCGATGCCCACGTTCGTGCCGTGCTCGACGACCTTCTTCTTGAAGCCCTGGTCGACCAGGGCCTTCTTCACGCTGCCGCTCTGCCCGGCGACCTGGTCCAGCAGGGCGATGCCGGCGGTGTTCTCGTGCGCGGAGGCCGCGAGCACGACGACCGCGATGACGAGCCCCAATACGTCCACGGCCAGGCATCTCTTCCTGCTCGGCACCTTTTCGCGGCATCCCGGCCCGTCGTCGTGGCCGGGACTCCGACGGCCACGTGGATGCTCTGCGTGTCCAGGACCACCAGGCTCGGGTCGGCTAATCGCTTCCGCTTCTCCCGTAGATGCCAGCGCAGCTGGTCGTGAATGTCCTGGTCGGTGCCCTCGTCGCGCCAGAGGTAGAAGGAGTACTTCACCGCTGGGCGGACGTGTAGGACTCGCCGGTCTTGGTGGCGCGGGCACGCACCTGGCGCTTGAAGTTCCTACGGGCTGTCATCGCGGCCTTCCACGCCTTGAGCGACGGCTCCCCAGTAACCTCGCCCGAGGCGGTCGGGCTGCAACAACGACATGAGACGCTGGTCCCTTTCCCTCCGATGGGAGACCGTGCTGGGGACGGTCGCGGGAGGTTCGGCGTAGGCCACGCAGTCGGTCATCATGCTGTCGCTCGCGGGCTCCGTCAGCATCCGTCAACACGTCCAGCGCACCGTCGAATGGCCGGCTGCTGGAGGGTTCCGCATGTTGAGCTGAGCTGTGCGACATCCCGCGATTTGGCCGGGAAGCACGAAGCTGGGAAGGTGACGACGACCTGCGCGCCGCTTTGCTTCGGGAGCCTGCTCGGCCCGGTCCTTCAGCGGGACGCTGCGATCAGGCGTCGCAGTGAGGTGTGAGCAGGTGGGCCCCAGGTGGCCTTGCCCCCAGGGCGGCCGTGGACGCCGGCCTCTCCGATGCAGATGCCGCTGAGGGCGCGCAGCACCGCCCAGCCGCGGGCGCGGCGCAGGGTTGCGGCGTCCGCGGCTGGCCGGTAGGCCTCGTGAAAGCGGTCGGCGGCGCCGTCCGGCAGCAGTATCCAAGGAGCAGCGAGGTCGATGGCCGGATCGCCCGTGCAGAGGTCTCCGAAATCGATCACGCCGCAGAAGGTGCCGCCTTCGGTGAGGACATTGGCCGGATGCAGGTCGCCGTGGAGCCACAGCGCGGGGCCCTCCCAGGCGGGCGCGGCGATGGCGTCTTCCCAGACTGCGCGGACGGCGTCCGGGTCGGGGATCAGCCCCAGCTCGGTGGCCGAGGCGAGCTGCCTCTCGAACTGCTCGGCGCGGTCGGCCAGTGGTCCTCCGCGGCCGTACTCGTCGTCGGCGGGTGCCCGCTCGGGGGCGGGTTGGTGCAGAGCTGTCAAGAATGTGGCCAAGGTGTCGGCCGCCTCCGCAGCGTGGGTGGCGGGGGCGCGGTCGGAGGGTTCGCCCGGTACCCAGGTGGTGACGATCCAGGGCCGCGGAAACCGTTCGGATGGCTCACCGAGGCGCTGCGGGACGGGGATCGGCAGCGGAAGGTGCGGGGCGAGAGTGGGCAGCCAGGCGTGCTCCTTGCGCAGTAGCGCGTCCGCGGACTGTGTCGCCCAGGGCAACCGGACGGCGAGGTCGTCGCCGAGCCGCCACAGCTGGTTGGCCCAACCACGCGCGCCGAGCTTCAGGGGGTGCTCGGCCAGGTCAGAGTGCTGGTCACGCAGCAGGTCCCGGACCAACTCAGCAGTGATCTCGATCTCGGTGTGTGTCATGCGGAGCAACGGTAGTCGGACGGTGATCCGCCGTTTGTGACGCCCAACACTCCGTGCCGCTCAAACTTCCCTACGCTCGATGGCATGACCTCATCGATCATCAACCGTCGATGGCAAAGACCAAGGTTCGGTCGCACAGGACAGCAGGTGTCATGGGGGCCCAGACGGGAAGGTCCACCGGCAACGCCCGCCACTTAACGCCGTTGTCGACCACGTAGAACACGGCGTCGAGCATGACGCGGTGGCATTAGCCCTCGGGCCGGTCTGAGCGCCTCCAGGGCTCCGTGCGCATCGAGACGGCAGCGCACTACAGCCACGAACCTGGCTGGGGACTCAGAGGGGCACGGTGCTTTCCCGGACCACGAGGGTTGGCCGGAGCAGGACCTGTTCGGCCTTGGCGCCTGGGTCCTTGAGCCGGTCGAGGAGGAGGCGCATGGTGTGTCGTGCGACCAGTTCCAGTGGCTGGGCGAGGCTGGTCAATCCCGGGTCGACAAAGTGTGCGCCGACGCTGTCGTCGAATCCCACGACGCCGACGTCACGGCCGGCGGCCAGTCCCCGCTCGCGGCACGCTCGGAGCGCACCGATCGCGATCGTGTCGCTGACGCACACGAATCCTGTCGGCGGCGTCTTCCTGTCGAGGAGTCGGCCGGCGAGTTCCCGGCCCGTGCTGATTTCGTCGGGCCCGCGGGCCGCGAGATCACGGGTCGAGAAGCCGTGTGAACGCATGGCGCGGCGCCAGCCCGACTCCCGGTCGTCCCCGAACCCGCTGGGCCCGTCCCAGCCCAAGTAGGCAATGCGCCGGTGACCGCGTTCGGCGAGATGGTCCACGGCCTGCTCCATACCGGCGGCGCCGTCGACGTCGACCCACCACGTGTCCGACATGGGATGACCCCAGGGGCGCCCGAAGGAGACGAAGGGAATGCCGCGTTCGCGCAGGAAGGTGATACGAGGGTCGTGGTCCTGGGTGGAAGTGATCACGAAGCAGTCGACGGTGTTCGTGCTGAAGATCTCCTGGATGACCTGGATCTCTTCCTCGTCGGTGGCGGCGGGGTGGCAGTAGACCGCGTGGTCGGCTCGGTGTGCCGCTACCGAGAGTTCGTAGAGATAGCTCGCCCATACCCCGCCCGACTGACCTTCGGTGGTCGGCAACAGCCGAAAGCCCACTGCTCGCGGAGACTGCGTGCGCAGTGAACGCGCGGCCTGGTTGGGTCGGTAACCCAACTCGTCGACCGCTTTGAGGACCCGCCGCAAGGTTGTTGGGCTGAGACGGTCCGGGGAGTTCAAGGCGTAGTGAACGGTCTGCTTGGAGACTCCCACCCGCGCCGCCACCATGGCCATGGTCGGCCTTGGCGACCCGGACGTTCCCTCAGTGGCCGGTCTCCGGCCGCGCCTCGGAGCCGATGGTTGATCGGTAAAACCCATCCGCCCATTCTGGTGGGCTGGAAGCGCCACGGTCAAGGATGTTCGATCCGCCCGCCCGTATCGCCGAGCCGATCAGGCCACAGGGTCGTGGCGAGCTGTCGTCGAGCGTCCTCCGGGCGGGTAACGGGTATGCCTCGCGCCGCAAAGAACCCCGTGACCTGGTGCAAAACCAGTAATGGGTCAGCGGGCATGCCGGACCCCTCCCGATGACGCCCCAGCGCGGGCGGCACTCCGACGGTCGCCATCACGTGCATGCAGACCTCTTGACTTGCTGCGGCAAACGCCCCTACGGTCCCCGTTTTATCGGTAACACAGAAGTTATATCGATGACACCGAGGGTCCGCGAACCTGCGCCCACAAGCTCGACCAGGCGCCGTGACGCGGCGAAACGATCAAGAGCTGCTCTACGGCGACGTACCGTCAGCGGAAGGGACGACTGTGTTCAGAAGCAGGAATGTGATCAAGGAGGCGGCTGCCGCCTCTACTGTTGACCGCCGCAACATCCTCAAGGCGGGCATGTTCGCCGGTCTCGGTCTGGCCGCCGCGCCCGCGCTTGCGGCATGCGGCGGTGGCTCCGCGGGGAGTGGGCCTGGACTGAAGTGGGCGGGTTGGGACGGGCCGCCCCAGTCAGAAGTGTTCCGTCGGTTCTCCGAGAAGATGACCGAGAAACTGGGCGTGAAGGTCACTTACCAACAGGTCGTGGGTGACTACCTCTCCAAGCTGCTGCCGCAACTGTCGGCCGGCGCCGCTCCCGACGCCTTCTACGTCGGTGACATCTACATGGCCAAGCTGATCGAGACCAAGCAGGTGCTCGACCTCACCGACTACCTGGACAGTGGCCACGCCGCGGTCAAGCTCGATGACTTCCACGAGGGGCTGTACCGGTGGTGCAGGCCCGCGGACGGCAGCCCCGGGCTGTACGGGCTGCCGGTGGACTGCAGTCCGCTGGTGTTCTGGTTCAACAAGGACCTCCTAGCCGAGGCGGGCGTCAGCACCGACCCGGCTGCCCAGTTCGAGGCGGGCACCTGGACCCAGGACGCGCTGACCGACCTGCTCGACAAGATCCGCGCCACCAAGAAGAGGGGTCTGGTGCTCAATGGCAGCGGCTGGTTCGACTGGTTCGGCTGGATGTCCACCTTCGGCGGGACGCTCTTCGACGAGTCCGGTAAGGCGGTGTTCGACGCCGACCCCAAGTCCCAGGAGGCGCTGGCGTGGCTGTTCGAGCAGTTGAAGTCGGGAAACATCACCTACTCCGGCGCGCTCCCGCAGGGACAGGGCGCTGACGTGCTGTTCTACGCCGGCCAGCTGGCCTGCCTCACCTACCCCCGCGTCATCCTGCCGAACATGAAGAAGGCCAAGTTCGGCTTCGACATCGCCCCCTTGCCCTCCCTGTCCGGTAAGGACGTCATGCCGGTACCGGTCAACACGGCGGCGCTGTCGGTCAACGCCAAGTCCAAGAACCAGGCCAAGGCGCTGGAGTTCCTCGGTAACTTCCTGAACGCCGAGGGGCAGAGGTTCCGTCTGGCTGGCGGCGGCAACGCGGTGCCGTCGATCAAGGGCCTGGATGACGTCGTCACCGAGGGCCACGTGCCCGCGCACGGCAGCCTGTTCAACGACGTCGCGGCCAAGGGCTACGCCGTCCCCAGCGCCATCGCGGGCAACGCGAAGGTCGCCCAAGAGCTCCCGGTGCTGGTGGACAAGATGCTCAAGGCGGGCAACGAGACGCCGCGTTCGTTCAGCGGCAAGGTGGTCAAGCTGATCAACGGGGGCGCCTGATGGCCGTCAGCAGCGCCGGTTCCCGGGCCCGGGCGCGGCTGACGTCCGCGGACCCGGACGTCCACCCGGACCGCCGGAGCCGGCGTCGGCGAGGCGGGGACACGGCCGCGGGATACCTGTTCCTGGCGCCCCAGTTGCTGGGGCTGTTGGTGTTCATGGTCGGCCCGCTGCTGTTCGCCCTGGTGCTGGCGTTCTACCACTGGGACGGGTTCGGCACTCGATCCTTCGCCGGCCTGTCCAACTTCGCGGAGGTCATGTCCTCCCCGCGCATCCAGCGCTCGGCGGTCAACACCGTCTGGTTCACGGTGTTGCAGGTGCCGGGACTGATGCTCACGGGATTGTTCTTCGCCGTGCTGATGCAGCGTGCCGGCAAGCTGACCCCGGTGTACCGGCTGGCGTTCTTCGCCCCCGTGATCACCTCTTCGGTTGCGGTCGCGGCGATCTGGCTGTGGCTCTTCAACCCCGACATCAGCCCGGTCAACAACGCACTGCGCGGGATCGGGCTGCCCGCGCCGAACTGGCTGCAGGACGCCCGGTTCGTCATCCCGGCCTTCGCGATCGTCGGGATCTGGCAGGGCCTGGGCTACCAGCTGGTCATGTTCATGGCCGGGCTGCAGAGCATCGACCGCTCGTACCTGGAGGCCGCCGTGCTGGACGGCTGTTCGGAGTGGCAGAAGCTGCGGCACGTCACCATTCCGCTGCTGTCCCCGACCATCCTGTTCCTCTCCATCACCTCGATCATCGGCTCGTTCCAGGTGTTCGACTACATCTACGTCTTCTTCGACGACAGGGCTCCGGACTCCGCCCGCACCATCGTCTACGAGGTGGTCCGGATCGCCTTCGGTGAGTTCAACTTCGGAGAGGCATCGGCTCTCGCCCTCCTCCTGTTCCTGGCCCTGCTCGTAGTCACCGGCTGCCAGCTCGCAGCCCAGAAGAAATGGGTGCACTACACAGAATGAGTACTTTCTCGGACACCCACAGCCGCGCGATCACGACCGCCAAGGGCGCTTCCGGCTCCGGCCGGCCCGTCCGTCGCAAACTGCTGCTGCACGCCGTCCTCCTCGTCTGCGCCATCGGCATGGCGCTGCCGTTCGCCTGGATGCTGTTCTCCTCGTTCAAACCCTTGGGCGAGATCTTCATGCAGCCGCCCAAGCTCTTGCCCCAGGACTGGAACGAGCAGGGCTACCGCACCGCTCTGGGCGGGGCCGACTTTGTCCGCGGGTTCTGGAACAGCACCTACATCGCCCTGACGGTCACCGCGGTCTCCCTGCTCACCTCGGCGATGGCCGCCTACGCGTTCGCGCGGATCGATTTCTGGGGCCGCCGCCCGCTGTTCATGGTCTTCCTCGCGACCATGATGGTCCCCGGCCAGCTCACGATCATCCCGCTGTACATCATCATGGGCTGGCTGGGCTGGGTGGACACCCATGCCGCGATCATCGTGCCACCCGCACTGTTCAACGCCTTCGGCGTCTTCCTGCTACGTCAGTACATCAAAGGCATCCCCGTGGAGTTGGAGGAAGCCGCCCAGCTCGACGGCGCCGGCCGGGTCCGCAGGTTCGTGACGATCATCCTGCCGCTGCTGCGCACCCCTCTCACGGCGTTGGGGATCTTCACCTTCCTCGGCCAGTGGAACAACTTCTTCTTCCCGCTGATCTTCCTCAACAGCTCCGACAAGTTCACGCTGCCGCTGCTGGTCAACCAGTTCAAGGGCCAGTACGTCTCGGACTGGCCCGCGCTGATGGCCGCCACGACGTTGCTGGCTGCACCGATGCTGCTCGTGTTCGCGTTCGCGCAACGCCAGATCGTCGAAGGCATCGCCCTGTCCGGCTCCAAGTCCTGAGCAAGCACATTCAGAAGGCCGGCTATCGAACCCCGGGCTACGCCAGCCACCCAGCGCACCCAGCCCACGCACCCCACAACAAAACCCATCAGAGAAGGGCACGCATGACCCCCCACGGAGACCTCTCCGACCAGGACAACCCCACCCACGACCCGGCACCCGCGCGGTCCGAGCACGCCCCTCCCGGTCACGACGACCACACCACCACCGCCACAGCTGAATCCCGGCCCGACACCGGGTGGACGCTCAGCACCACCGAAAGCGACGACGACTACGCGCCGACCTTCCTCGGCAACGGCTATTTCGGTGGCCGGATCCCCGCGGCGGGGACGGGATACGCGACGACGCCGATCGAAACCCAGGCGCACCTGGCCGGGTTCTTCGCCCAGGACGGCCCGATCGAGAAGTACGCCAACATCCCGACCTGGTCCACGCTCGCGTTCTCCGACGAGTCGGGCACCTACGGCCGGCTGCCCCAGGCGGCACGGGCACGTGAAGAGGACGACCCGGAGCAGGGAACGGTCAGCGACTACCGGCAGACACTGGACCTGCGGGCCGGGCTGCTGACCACACAAGCGACGTGGACCTCACCGGCGGGCCGCCGTACCGATCTCACCTACCAGGTACTGGTCCACCGGGCCCGGCATCGGGTGGCCGCGGTCCAGCTCACCTTCACCCCGCACTGGAGTGGCAGCGCGCGCGTGTCCGGGGTCTTCGACGGGACCAGCGCAAGGCTGACCGAACAGTCGAGCAAGGGCTACGACGGTACGGCGGCCGAGTCGTACGAGACGGTGACCACGCTCGGCACGGACATCACCGCAGCGCTCGCGTCGCGACTGGAACTGCCCACCGGGGTGGCGGCACACGTCGCCGAGGTCGAGACTGACCAGGTCCAGTCGGCTGGTGTGCAGGCAACCTTCGACGTGAAAGCCGGCAGCACGTACACGGTCACCAAGTACGTCGGCGTGGCAAGCTCCCAGGACTGCGAAAACCCGCTGCCGGCTGCTCGCGCCGTCGCGGCGGCCGCGGCGGACACCGGGTACAGTGACCTGCTGGCCGAGCACAAGGCGGCGTGGGACGACCTGTGGCGCGCCGACATCGAGGTCCTGGGGGATCCGGTGCTGCAGCTGCAGGTCCGCGCGAGCATGTTCTACCTGCTGGCAAGCACCCGCGCCGGGGTGAACTGGAGCCTGTCCCCGTGCGGCCTGTCCGGCGACGGATACAACGGGCACGTCTTCTGGGACACCGAGACCTGGATGTATCCAGCGCTGCTGGCCCAGCACCCGGACATCGCAGCGGGTATGAACACCTATCGACAGCAGCGTCTGGCCGCGGCCCAGGAGTACGCGACCCGAACAGGGTTCGAGGGTACGAGGTTCCCCTGGGAGAGCGCGCTGCACGGAGACGAACAGACCCCACCCGGCTGGGAAATGGGTGACCTCGAGCACCACATCACCGCCGACATCGCCCTCGCCCACTGGCAGTACTACCTCGCCACCGGCGATCGCGGCTGGCTCGCCGAGAACGCCTGGCCGGTGCTGAAGGGTGCCGCCGAGTTCTGGGCGAGCTCCGCCGTTCCCCACGACGACGGCGGCTACGACATCAACCAGGTGATGGGCCCGGACGAATACCACTTCCCGGTCGACAACAGCGTGTACACCAACGTCGCGGCCGCCAAGACCCTGCGGATCGCCACCCGGGCGGCGAAGCTCGTGGGCGTGACCGCAGACCCCGAGTGGGACCGGGTCGCCGACGGCCTGAGGGTCCCGTACGACGAGGATCAGGGCATCCATCCGCAGTACGACGGCTACGACGGCGAAACCATCAAGCAGGCCGACGTGGTGATGTTGCAGTACCCCTGGGAGCACCCCATGCCCGCCGAGGTCGCGCGGAACGATCTCGACTACTACGTGCCGCGCACCGACCCCGACGGCCCGTCCATGACCGACTCCATCCACGCCATCGCCCACGCCGCACTGGGGACGCCCGGGTCCGCGGCCTACGACTTCATGCGGCGCAGCGTGGACCCGTTCATACGCGGACCGTTCAACCAGTTCGCCGAGCAACGTCACGGAGGCGCGTTCACGTTCACCACCGGACAGGGCGGTTTCCTGCAGGTCTTCCTCTACGGCTTCACCGGGATGCGCTGGCGTGAAGACCGACTCAAGCTCGACCCGACCTTGCCACCTCAGTTGGACGGCCTCACCCTGCGCCGGATCCTGTGGCAGGGACGCGAGTTCGACGTCGCGATCGGCCCAGAGCACACCACGATCACGCTGACCGAAGGTCCCCCGACGACAGTCGAGGTCGCGGGCACGACACACCCACTGCGACAGGGCGCACCGCTGATCCTGCCAACCCGCCGGCCCGACCTGCTGCCCACCAGTGACCTCGCCGGCGCATCCAGGAGAGCGTGACCGCAAGCTCGGGTCCTTCTCCCCGTCCACCGGTGCCGCGACAGGCAATCCGGCCACCACCTGACCAGCCACGTCGCGGTTGCTGCTCGCCGCATGCCCGGTCATCACCGAAGTCGTAGTGGCGGCGCATCAGGCCGAGGACGACGACACCCGGATGCGCCGTCTCGACAGCTTCCCAGGAGATCGAACTCATGAGTTCAGAAGCACACCGGAACCCGGCAACCGCGTGCCAGGGGGCAAGAGCGGAGTCTTCCTCTCGCCCAGACCACCCCGAGGGCTCAGCCACCACGACCTCGCCGGCCTATCGCGACCCTTCGAGACCGCTCGAGGAACGCCTCGAGGACCTGCTCGCCCGCATGACGCTGCCGGAAAAGGTCGGACAGATGCTGCAGCTGGACGCCCGGGGCGACTTGGAGGACGTCGTGGCCACGAAGCTGGCCGGGTCGATCCTGCATGCCTCGCCCGAGCGCATGCACGCTGCCGTCAAGCTGGCGGCAGCCACCAGGCTGGGCATCCCGCTGCTCGTCGCTGACGACTGCATCCACGGCCACTCGTTCTGGCCTGGTGCCACGATCTTCCCCACGCAGTTGGGGATGGCCTGCACCTGGGACACGGCGCTCGTCGAGCGCATGGCCCGGGCCACCGCGGTGGAAGTCGCCGCGACGGGCATCCACTGGACCTTCTCGCCGGTGCTGTGCATCACCCGCGACCTGCGATGGGGCCGTGTGAACGAGACCTTCGGGGAGGACCCACTGCTCATCGGGGAGCTGGGCGCCGCGATGGTCCGCGGATATCAGGGAGCGGGACTGGACGACCCGACCGCGATTCTGGCCTGCGCCAAGCACTTCGCGGGCTACTCCGAAACGCAGGGCGGACGCGACGCGAGCGAGGCGGACCTGAGCCGGCGCAAGCTGCGCTCATGGTTCCTGCCGCCGTTCGAGAGGGTCGCTCGCGAAGGCTGCCGCACGTTCATGCTCGGCTACCAGGCCATCGACGGCGTCCCGATCACGGCGAACAAGTGGCTCCTGAACGACGTCCTCAAGGGCGAATGGGAGTTCACCGGCACGCTCGTGACCGACTGGGACAACGTGGGCCGGATGGTGTGGGAGCAGAAGGTCTACGCTGACGCCGTGGAGGCCGCAGTGGTCGCGGTGCAGGCCGGAAACGACCTGGTGATGACCACACCGGACTTCTTCGAGGCCGCCCAGGAAGCAGTCGCGCAGGGGCGGCTGAGTGAGGAGGAGATCGACGAGGCGGTCCGGCGGATCCTGAAACTGAAACTAGAACTGGGCCTGTTCGAGAACCCCCGCGCGCCGGACCGGGCACGCCAGGCCGACGTGATCGGGTGCGCCGAGCACACCGCCCTCAACCTCGAACTCGCCAGAAGGTCCCTGGTACTGCTGCGCAACGACGGCACCTTGCCGCTCGATGGCGGACTGACCGTAGACGGTCAGGGTCACACCGTAACCGCCGGGGGCCCTCGCACGATCGCCGTGATCGGCCCTAACGGCGACGACCCCCAAGCCATGCTCGGCGACTGGGCCGGCGCATCCGGCCAGGTGGACTGGATGCCGGACGGCCACCCACGAGAGACCATCACGACGGTGCTCGATGGGTTCCGCGCAGCCGTTCCCGATGGATGGACGGTCACCTACGCCCGCGGCGCCGACATCGAACGCCTCGTGCCGGACCCGCAAGGACCGGTGTACCCCGACGGACAGCCACGTCCGCCCCTGCTTGCGCCCGCCCCCGTCGACGATGCTCAGATCGCGGAGGCGGTGAGCCTCGCGCGCGCGGCTGATTACGTCATCGCCGTCGTCGGAGACACCGTCGCGTTGACGGGTGAAACCTGCTCGACCGCGACCCTGGAACTGCAGGGCGGACAGGTCGCCCTCCTCGAGGCGCTCGTCGCCACCGGCACACCAGTCGTCGTGGTGCTGCTCCACAGCAAGCCCTCGGTACTCCCCGACGCCGCGCTGGCGGTGGCAGCGCTGATCGAGGCGTTCAACCCAGGCATGCGAGGCGGTCAGGCGGTGGCCGAACTCGTCCTCGGTCTCATCGAGCCGTCGGGACGCCTGCCCCTGTCAGTGCCACGCCATGTCGGGCAGCAGCCCGTCTACTACAACCAGGTGCGCGGCCAGCATGGTGACCGTTACGCCGACCTGACCCAGGAACCACTCTTCGTCTTCGGGGAGGGCCTGTCCTACAGCACGATCGAGTACACCGACCTGGCTGTCCTCAATGAAGTCGTGCCATGGGACGGCGTGGTTCGCGCCGAGGTAACCGTCTCCAACACCGGCACCCGGCCGGTACTGGAGACCGTGCAGGCCTACATCAGCGACCTGATCACGAGCGTCACGTGGGCACAGCAGGAACTGAAAGCCTGGCAGCAGGTCACGATCCCACCCGGTGACAGCGTGCGGGTCCGGCTGGAGATCCCCGCCGCGGCATGCTCCCTGGTCGACGCCGAAGGGCGCCGGATCGTCGAGCCCGGAGCATTCGACCTGCTCGTCGGGCCCAGCTCACGCGCCGCCGACCTGCTTCGCGCCCGTTTCACCCTCAGCCAGCCATGACATCCGCCACGCTGCCACGATTCAACGAGCTGCGGTGCCTCGTCGCCGTGATCGGGGACCAGGGCGTGGCGCCGCACATCGTCCAGCCAGCACGTCTTCAAACGCGGCAACAACCTCCTGCGCGAGGTCAACCACTCAGACCAGCCCACTTCCCGACGCCTGTGTCCTGCTGCACAGGGACTGATGCGCCCTGACCCCCGAATCCACCAAGGCCTGTCCGGTGTTCCTCCCCGCCGACCGGACAGGCCTTGGTCCCCACCCATATGTTCGGACGGGCCGTGGCCGTTCGTCCGGCATGTCCTGCGCGACTGCCCGGGTACTTCCGCCCGCAGCTCCACCGCTTGGTGGCGGAAGAAGTCGGACGTCCGGTCGGCGCTCTGATCTCCCCACGGCCATTTACGCCGCGGACGTTTGCGGATCGGAGCTGATGTCATGCGGCGCCACGTACGAGGTGATGCCGTCTCTAGTTCGACCGATCCAGCGATAGCACCACATGTGTTGCACGCGCTATCGTCTCCTGCACAGCCGCTGAGCTGCACTGATCCGCGTCGGATCGCGTGGCACCACAGTTTTCCCCCAGAGAACCCTCTTTGCCAGTGGTGCATGGCGCCGGCCATGGAGAAGTGGGGCCCGGGCGTGCGGTACATCAACACGCGCTCCTGACGAGCACCTTCAGCAGTCCGTGCGAATGCCCCGGAAGCCCGGACCGAGCCCACGACGCCTGGGCGGCCTACGCTCCGGGCCACCCGCCACGGGCACCGACGCCGCGCCGTCTCGCCCGGCCGGCTGGCCGTTCACAGCGATGCCCAGGCGCCGGCGCGCCTCGGCGGTAGCGGCCGTCACCGCGGCGAGGGCCTGCGCGAGTTCCTCGTCGGCGCCGCCAAGGCTCTCGGTGAGGGTGTCGATCGCGTCGAGGACGTCCTCAGCGGCCACCGTGCTCCAGCCATTCGGGCCTGCGAGGTTCGCGAGATGGCACGCGCTCTCGACCGTCTGCTCGGCTGCCTTCTCCACCCCGGGCCCGGCCTGCGACGACAACTCCATGACCACACAACGACCGTTCCGCTCGAAAGGGACCCGCAAGCAGTGTCACACGGGAAGATCGCCTCGCCCGCCTGAAGCGGTGCCGCGTCATAGCATTCGAACAGCGGCCGACCGGCGTGGAAGACATGGTGCGTGACGTGGACGCGGCCCGAGCCGATGCTGACCTTGCCTGTGCCTGATCCCGGTCTGCGGCCCGGGTGGGCCGCAGAGCCGACGTGGGACGGTTTTCCAGACACTTGAAGTTGTCTCATCCGAGTGACATCGCGGCATCTTCCAGCACACCTCCGACCAGCACCGGAAGACTGCACGTTGCCGGAGTGGTGACGCATGCCTGTGAGGTCGTGTGCAGCTGTTTTTCACCGACCAGCGGAAGGTAGTTCTGGAAGGTCGGCCGGGTCGCTGGATTGAGTCAGACGGAGCTGTCAGCTCTGTTCGCCCGGCGTCTGGTGCCCCCGGGTACGACACAGCAGCCATGACGCACGGGATACCTTGCCTCTCCTGCCAAGATCCTTAACAGCAGCCCGAGCCCGAAAACGCCAGCGGGGTTCCCCGCCCACAAAACGGGAAGCCCCACCTGCCTGCCTGCGCCAGTCAACCGGCCATGGCCGCCACGACCAGCGCAAGAGCCGCACCGCACAGCAGCACCACAAGCGGCCACGCCAGCCGACCGCGCCTGGTACGCCTGCGCCACAGCACCAGCCACAGCGCACACGCCGCCACGACCACGACCGTCACACCGCTCAGCTCGCCCTCCCGCCACGCCACCCGCACGGCGCCAGGGTTAGCACCCCATACAAGGAGCGCGACGAGGACGCCCACGGTCAGCGCACACACCGCTTCCAGCAGCCTGCTCATACGGTGCCCTTCTTCTCCGGCGTGTCCGTCGGGTCAGTGCGCGGGCGGAACGGACGGCTCGACTTCGACGGTCTCCGTCTTGCGGCCTTCTGCGTCCGTGCCTAGTGCGAACTTCGGCTCCACGTCCTAAACCACTGCGACCAGCGCCAGCGCCTCGTTCAAGTGGTGCTCGGCGATCCCCCGCATGAATTCTCGGTCGGGAAAGTCTCCCTCCAGCAACCGGAGTGGACCCGCCGTCAGCGACAGTCGTTGAGTGAGCGTATAGAGCGCGAGCCTGTCCTCGTCGAGGCCCTCCACCGCCAACCTCCGATAGTGGCCCTCGGGATGGCGGAGCTGAAGGAACACGTGCTCCCACTCGACGTCGAAGTACATCAGATCCTCGATGTCGATCAGAACGGGGTTGCCGGCCCTGTCCACCAGCACGTGGTCCAGCCCCAGCTCGCCATGGACGACCGAGTACTCGGCACGCGGCCGAACCGCTGCGGCCAGCTCTCGCAGCCGTTCCTCCAGCCGACCGCGGGCGTCCGCGATCCTCCTGTCGCGCGAAGCCGCCTCAGCAAGGCAGCCCATCGCGAAGTCGAACGCGGCTTTCTCGCACGAGACCGCTCGCGACGTTCCGCCTGCGTCGATCAGGGCTACTTTGCCGAAAGACGGCGCCCGATGACTTCGCATCGCCGCCAGGGCATCGGAAAGACGCGCCATCGTCGGCTCCGCCGCGCGGGGGTCGCGGTTGAACAAGTCCATCAGGTCCTCGCCGGGGAAGTCCTCCAAAATCGCGAGGTCAGCCGGGTAGTGGACGCGCTCGCGGTCGACCAGATAGACCTCGGGCACCCGCAGACCCAGCGCGTCCAGCCGCGCGTGGGCGGCCTCGAACAGGTCGAGCCCGACACCTGGAGAGAACGGGTCCGTGAGGTCGCCGTCACCCTCGGCCATCGGCCAGTAGTTCTCCGACTCCTCCCACAGATAGGCGATCGCCGTCACAGCGTCGTCCATCGTCAGGCGGTACACGCCCTTCCTGCTGCCGCCCGCGAGCCGCTCGACCGACTCCAGCCGTCGCCCGCTCCCCAGTGCGGCCCGCGCCGCTACAGCCAACTGGTCTCGCGTTACTTTCCGGGGTGCCACGTCCACAACCCGCCCTTTCCAGTCCGACAACCGGGGCACCCTACGCGAGCCGCCGCTCAATGCCGAACGATTTGATCCGGAGCCACAGCCGTCGACCTACCTTCAAAAACACCTACTTACCTTGTTCTTTTTCTTCCGGCCTCGAACGGTGTCTCGTACTGAGTCGCTCACCTGGGGGTTTGCCGGACGTGGGGGCGGCCTTCGTCTGATCCTGTGCTCCGACCAAGGTGCACGTGACCGAGACGAAGGCCGTGAGGGTGAGTCTGCTGCCTGATGTTGTGCGGAGGGATGCGTTCGCGGAAGCGTCACGCTTCCGGGGCGAGTTCTACGAGTGTCTGACCGCTCGGCGCGACGAGTTGTTCGAGCTGACGGATGCGGTGCTGTGTGCGGACGGTGCGGTGAAGTCCCCGGTGGACCTGACGCTGCTTCCCGAGCATCGGCGTGGGCACGGAGCGATGTACGGAGGCCTGAACCACGGCCGGATCGATGTCGAGCAGGTGCGGACGGTGCTGGCCGGGCTGTCGCTGCCGCGGTTCGACGGCGGGCGTCTGGTCCTGGCCGTCGATGTGTCGCCCTGGCTTCGTTCGGACGCGCCATGCTCGGCCGAGCGGCTGTTCTGCCATGTCTATGGCCGGGCGAAGACGGCGTCGCAGTTCACCCCGGGCTGGCCCTACTCCTTCGTCGCCGTCCTGGAGCCGGGTGCCACCTCTTGGACCGCGATCCTGGACGCGGTCCGGCTCGGACCGGTGGATGACGCCACCGCGGTCACCGCCGCCCAGCTGCGGGGAGTCGTTGAACGGCTCATCGCCGGGGGGCAGTGGCGGGCCGGGGACCCGGACATCGTGATCGTCAGCGATGCTGGCTACGACGTCACCCGCCTGGCCTGGGTCCTGCGCGATCTGCCGGTCGAGCTGGTCGGCCGGGTCCGCTCCGACCGCGTCATGCGACTGCCGAAGCCGCCTCGTGTCTACGACCCGAAGGGCGGCCGGCCGCCTAAGCACGGCCCGGAATTCCGCTTCGCCAAGCCGGAGACCTGGCCCGAGCCCGCGATCACCACGGTCACCGCAACTACCAACTACGGCAAGGCC
>NZ_JBITII010000020.1:0-65137 GCF_044458845.1 Streptomyces sp. NPDC050416 | reverse complement strand
GCACCCCGCTACGACGTCGGCAAGACCGTCAAACGCCCCGAGACCCTCAAGGCCATCGGCAAGCCCGGAAGATCTTGGTAGATAAAGAACAAGCTGAGCAGGCGCTCCCATGTGCGGGTGGAACTGCCGTGCTGCTTGGCCAGGGCGGCTGCGAGGTGTGTGCGGGGGGGTCCCCGGGGATGCGGTGAGAGCTTCTGCGGCGATGTACAGGCGGGGGTCGCTTGTGCTAGCCCATCCCCCGATGTCATGTCCGACGGCCTGGTCAGAACCTCGAACACCTGATCATTTCTGAGCCTGGAAGCCTAACCGAGATGTGTCGGCGCGAACCTCCGCAGCAGTGCCGGGAGGACGACCACCGACGCGGCCGTCGCCGCGAACGGCCCCTGAGCTGCGGTGCTGTTGTTCACGGACTGCCGTTTGCGGCTGGTGACACGGTTCTTACCGGCACCCCTATGGGGTTCAGAAACAGGCTCTTACCTTGTCGTTTAACGTCGGCGTGAGATGAGTCGAGCGAGTGACTCTGTGGGCCAGCAGAGCCATTCCAGAAGAGGGCTGGTGACCACGAACCAGTGGACGCTGATTCGGCCCTGCTTTTTGTCCAGGACCAGTGGGGCTTCATCCCGGTAGACGTAGCGGAGGTATCGGCGACGGATCGGCGCTCCGGCTACCAGCAGCACTGGCGAGGTGACAAGGATGGCCACCGGGACCAGGGCCCTTGCTGTGATGAGCTTCGCTCTCTCCTCGTAGCGCATCCGCTCAGTGTGCTGATGCTCGAAGTCGTTTGTCAGCCTGTCCTGCGGGGTTTGGTGCCGATCTTGTGGTGGGCGGGTCGGCTGTATGCCTCGCCGGTGGCAAGGACTCTGCCCACGTCATGGCGGGTGGCTTGGCGGCGGTTCTTCGAACCCGGAGGGCGGCCTGGTCCAGGCCGGGACGGTTTCGGTGCACCGGCTGGTGACCCGGTCTTCGCGTGCAGGTTTCTGAAGCCTCTGCGGACGCGGGCGGGTGTCAGTCTGTTCGGTTCGGCCGGCTTCTCCCAAGGCCGCCGCAGGTCGGTGGCCAGTGGGCGGGCGAGCCGGAGCTGGGCATAGGCGGCGATCACCAACCATGTCCACCGGTCGGCCGCCTCCGAGTCGCGGAGCCGGGGCTTGGTCCAGCCAAGGGTCTGCTTGAACAGGCGAAATGTGTGCTCGATGTCGAAGCGGCGGAGGAAGGACTGCCAGCAGCGTTCGACGTCCGCTTCGGTGGCGCCGGTGCCTGACCACCACAGCCAGACCGGCTTGTTGACTCCACCGGACGGCAGCTTCTCCACGACCAAGCGGATGACTGTGCCCTCGATGAGGGGTAGTGGCCCGGCGTGGTCGAGCCATGCAGCCCGGCGGGTCAGCCGCGGGTGCAGCCGGTCCCACGCCTGCGCAGTCGCCTTCCCATAGAGCCGGGTGTCCGTAGTCGTCACGGCCTGCTCAGCGCCCCAGGTTGTGGGGTCGCCGAAGACGAACTCGCCGCCGTGCTTGGGCGGTCTGCCGCCCTTGGGGTTGGCCAGGCCGAACTCTTTGCGGGAGGGTGCCGGACGCCGCATCACGCGGTCCGAACGGAGCCGCCCGACGATTTCGACGGGCAGCCCCGCCAGCAGGTGGGCGATGCGCGGAGCGTCGTATCCCGCGTCCAGCACGACCAGGACCTCCGGGTCACCCGGTCGCCACTGGCCGGCGACGACCAGCCGCTCAATGACCTCGCGGACCTGCACCGTGGTCACCGCAGCGACATCGGCGCCGGGCTCCAGGCGGATCGCGTCCAGCACCGCCGTCCAGGACGTACGGCCGGTCTCTAGCGCGGCCACCACCGAGTACGGCCAGCCCGGGACCATCTGATGTTTGCCCTCGCCCCGGCCGAACGTGTGGCAAAAGGCCCGGTCAGCACACGTGTTGGCGTCCGGCCGCAGCCACGGCGAGACATCCACAGCCAGCACCAGCCGACCATCCGCCGCCCTCGGCAACGGCACCCCGACGAGGGCACGACGCAACCTCGCGACATCGATCCGCCCCTGGTTCAGCCCGCCGTACAGAGCCCCGTGACCACGACGGTGTTCAGGAGCGAGCGCGAGATCAACCAGCGTCCGCACTGGCCCGTCCGTGCACAACAGCGCGTCGCACAACTCGAACAACGCGTCGCCCCGCGCGGTCAGACACGCGTACAGCTCCGACCGGAAGTGTGACACTTCCGCGAACGCATCCCGCAGGACGCCCTGATGCACCAAACTCACGACCACGGCCTTCGCGCTGATCCACTCTGTGACGGAGCACAGGATCAGACGGAGGCCGCCTTCACGTCCGCTGGACTGCGAAACGCCGAGCAAGTTCGAGCCGCGTTCGACACCGGACCATAAACGACAAGCTTACCTTGTCGTTTATGGTCCGGCGTCGATCGCGACCTCCCGTGTGGATGTCAGTCCCACGCGTTGAAGAGCACTCCGCCCAACGTGGTGATGCCGTAGATGCGCACCTCACGCCACTCGCCCTGCGTGAGCACTGAGGTGTCCACGTTGGAGAGTGGTGTGGCGAGTTGTTCACAACCAAGGACCACGAAGCCCGCGTTGGCGAAAGTGTGAGCCCACGGCGGCGGGGCGAGGAACTCCTCTCCGTACCAGTCCCGACGCGTCTGGGCGAAGGCGATCCAGGGGTGATGAGCGTGACACAGGACGATGCTCTCGCCTGCGCGTGTGACGATCGTTGCGGTGTGGAAGGTCCGGGGGTATGCCTGTTCCTCCACCTCGCCCACTTCGCCTCCGACGATGCGGGCAGCGGCATACAGAGCGGCGCGGAACGCCCGCAGGTCAGTCTTTGGGAGTGGGCCGTCCTTCGGCCGGAAGAAACCTGTCGCCCCCCGCGGAAGTGTGAAGCCGATGTTCCCCTCGTTGACCATGCCGCTCATTTTGCCCGGCGCGAGGCGCATCGGTGGTCGTAGGTGTTGTGGACTGTCGGTTCATACCGCGCGTCGGGGTTTGGTGCCCACCTTGTGGTGGGCGGGGCGGGCGTAGGCCTCGCCGGTGGCAAGCACTCTGCCAACGTCATGGCGGATGGCCCGGCGGCGGTTCTTCGAGCCCGGTGGTCGGCCGGGGCCGGGTCCGGCCGGTTTGGGTGCACTGGCCGGGGAGCCAGCCTTCGTGCGTAGGTTCCTGAACCCGCGCCGAACCCGGGCCGGGGTGGGCTTGTTCGGTGGGGCAGGTTTCTCCCACGGCCGCCGGAGGTCGGTCGCCAGGGGACGCGCGAGCCGGAGCTGGGTGTGGGCGGCGATCACCAGCCAGGTCCAGCGGTCCGCCGCCTGCGGGCTCCGTCGCCGCGGCTTGGTCCAGCCCAGGGTCTGCTTGAACAGGCGAAATGTGTGCTCGACGTCGAAGCGCCGGAGGAAGGACTGCCAGCAGCGGTCGACCTCCGTCGTGGTGGCGCCGGTGCCCGACCACCATAGCCGGACCGGCGTGTTGACCCCGCCGCTGGGCAGCTTCTCGACGTCCACGCTGCCCGCCGGGTCAGACGCGGGTGCAGCCGGTCCCATGCCTGTGCGGTGGCCTTTCCATAAAAGCGGGTGTCGGTTACGGTCGTAGCCTGCTCTTCCCCTCAGGTGCCGGGGTCGCCGAAGACGAACTTGCCGCCGTGCTTGGGCGGGCGGCCGCCCTTGGGGTCGTAGACGCGCGGCGGTGTCGGCCGACGCATCACCCGGTCCGAGCGCAGACGGCCGAGGATCTCGACGGGTAGTCCGGCCAGCAGGTGCGCGATGCGCGGGGCGTCGTATCCGGAGTCGAGTACCACCAGAATCTCCGGGTCTCCCTCGTGCCACTGTCCGGCGGCAACGAGCCGCTGGACGACCTCACGCAGCTGGGCGGTGGTGACGGCGGCGAGATCGGTGCCGGGCGCCAGGCGGATCGCATCCAGCACTGCGGTCCAGGAGGTGCGGCCGGTCTCCAGCGCGGCCACGACCGAAGGGGCCTGGGCCACCGAGGCGGCACCGTTCAGCACGGTTCACGCGTCGCGGACCAGCAGCGCGAAGCCGCCTGCTCCGTGTGGGGTGAGCACACTACGCGCCCTAACGGCTGGGACGAGAACAGCGCCACCATCGCCGGCTCGCGCTGCGCCAAGGAGAACGTCGGCCGCTACCTGTCTCGAACTCCCCGAGCCGGTAGGGAGCGTGAGGCGTGAGCGGTGTGGGCGGCTGACAGCAGCACCATGCCCTGAGCGGTGTTGCCGACCGGAAGCGCCGGAGTGCTGGGGGGGGTGCCGCAGGCGGCACCCCGCGTGACGGCGAGGAGACGCCATCTTTTTGACGGTCCGACGCGTCACGGCCCGGCGCCACCCCGTGTGATGCGGCTGCGCCGACACCACGTCCGGGCCTATGGGCCGGCGCAGGTCGACGTAGCAGTGCAGGCGTACGCCAGGCTCGCCCGCGTCCCGGGTCGTGTTCTCCTCTGTCGCCGTTGCCGTCCGGTCGGCGAGCAGACTCTGGAAGGCGAACGCGGTAGCGTCGTCGGCGACCGCGACGTCGACGACGACCAGGCCCGACCTGCTGACGTGCGCCTCGTGGGCCGCCTTGAGGCGAACGACCTGCTGGCTGCGGCTGCCAAGGAGACCGCACCGCGGGCCCGGTGGCCCGCCGCGAGCGGCGTCCGCGCCGGTGTCACGCCGGACCGATGACCTTCTTGCGCATGTGCCCATAAACCACCGACGTCCGTACGTCGGCGAGTTCCGGGCGCTTCGCCAGCTTCTCCAGGACCACTGCGTGCAGATGGTCGGTGTCCCGGACGGCGACATGCACGAGGAAGTCGTCGTTCCCGGTGAGGACGAAGATCGAGATGACCTCGGGCATTGCCTCCAAGAAGGTCTGGAAGGCCTCGATCACAGCACGTGTCGGCGGGCGGACCCGTACGGCGATCACCGCCTGCAACCCACGGCCGATCGCCGCGAGATCTGCCTCCGCATGAAATCCCGTCAGGATGCCGCTCCTGCGCAGCGACCGGATTCGCTCCAGGCACGTGGACGGGGCGATACCGAGTTCCTGGGCCATGTCCCGGTTGGTGCGCCGACCGTCCTCCTGGAGCATCCGCACCAACGCCGAATCTAGTTCGTCCACGCTTGCCTCACTCCGCCGGATTCCGAAGGTAATTCGGACTCTCCGCATCACCTTCGATGATCTTGTTAGCCTCCAGCCTAGTCGGCCGATGTTTATTCGGTCACAGCGCAGTGGGCGGCAGTGGGCAGTAGAGAGGGGCGACTTGCTATGCGTAAACGAGGACCCACGGTGTGGGCGGTGTGTGCGGTCATGGCGGCCGCGCTGTTCTGGAGCAGTTCGTACGCGGTGACCAAGCAGGTGCTGGAGGAGGTCGGCCCGCTCAGTATCGGCGCCATCAGGTTCACCCTCGCGGCGTTACTCCTGGGCGTCATGGTACGGCTGAGCAGGCACCGCCCGGCCCGTCCGGACCCCCGGCAGCGGCGTCAGCTCTACGTGAGCGGGTTCCTCGGCATCACCGTGTACTTCATCCTTGAGAACGTCGGCGTCGACCTGTCCACGGCATCCGACGCGTCGCTGATCGTGGCCACGTACCCGCTGATGACGATGCTGGTGGAACTGGTGGTCTTCCGCACCCGGATGCCGCTGCCGCGTGTGGCGGGCGTGCTGCTGGCCACCGTCGGCGCCTTCCTCGTCGTACGCAACGGCGCCGAGGTCGGCGGCAGTTCGCGCTGGCTGGGGGACATCCTGCTGCTGCTCGGCGGGCTGGCCTGGGCCGGCTACAACGTGCTCGGCAAGCGCGCGAGCGCCGGCCAGGACGCCGCGAGCGTCACCTACTACCAGACCCTGGCGGGCGCGGCCGGTTTCCTGCTCGCGTCCCTGCTGGAGGGCGACGACTGGCGGATGCCGGGCGCGACCGCCTCATCACTGCTGGTCTACCTGGCCGTGGCCTGCTCGGTCGGCGGCTTCCTGCTCTACAACTACGGCCTGCGCAGGATGGCGTCGAGCGTCGCGGTCAACATCC
The DNA here is from genome assembly GCF_044458845.1 of Streptomyces sp. NPDC050416. NCBI lineage: Bacteria > Bacillati > Actinomycetota > Actinomycetes > Kitasatosporales > Streptomycetaceae > Streptomyces > Streptomyces sp. NPDC050416. The sequence goes on along the minus strand of NZ_JBITII010000020.1, from coordinate 59,118 downwards.
TCAACCTGGTACCGGTCTTCGGCGTCATCGGCGCCGTCGTGATCAACGGGGAGTCGATCCGGCTCGCCCAGGTGACGGGCGGCGTGATCATCATCGTCGGGGTGGCGCTGGGCATGATCGAGCGGGGACAGGAGGTCACGGCGAAGGCCACGGCGAATCCGGGCGCGAGGGGGAGCGAGCCTTCCGGGACTGCGACCGCCCGGACTGCGGCAGAGGCGGGGCCCGTGCCGGACGAGCCCGAAGCGGCTGTACCGACCGCGCGTGGAGTGATCGACGGGGCTCGGTAGCCGTCAGGGGTGTCGCTGCGACAGTCTCCGGTGGTGTGGGCGGCGCCGTAGGTGATGGGCGGACGCGACGGACTGTGGGCCACGTCTGTCGCCGACACCCCGTCAGGCACATCAGGGATCTCAGTCCCGAATAGCGCATCCTCGGAATACTGCCCTCTCCACCAGTTGGACGGGGGTGTGGAGGCGGCGGAGTACCGGGGGTGGGTGCGCGAGCCGGAGCATGTGCGGCCGGTCGACGGCGTCGACTACGACCAGGTCGTCACCGAGAAGCTGTAGCCGCCGCAGCGGTCGGTCGTCCAGAGGTGCTCGGGGAGCGCCGGTCTTTGGGATGACTCCGGGCTGTCAGTGCCGGGTGGAAGACTGCCGGGCATGATCGAACCGAACCCGAAAGCGGAACTTCTCCGGTACCTGCAAGAGGCGCGTGATGCCCTGGTGTGGAAGCTCGATGGGCTCTCGGAGTACGACATCCGTCGTCCGCTGACCCCCACGGGAACGAACCTGTTGGGGCTGGTCAAACACGTCACCGGTGTGGAACTGGGGTACTTCGGCGACACCTTCGGACGGCCGTTCTTCGGCGAGGAGCCGCCGCCCTGGTGGTATACCGAGGAGCCAGAAGCCAACTCGGACATGTGGGCCACTGCTGAGGAGTCACGGGAACAGGTCGTTGGGCTGTATCGGCAGGCATGGAAGCACTCCGACAGCACGATCGCGACGCTGGCGCTTGACGCGATCGGTCACGTCCCGTGGTGGCCGGAGGAACGTCGAGCGGTGACGCTGCACCACATCCTGGTACGTGCGATCTCCGATACTCAGCGGCACGCCGGCCACGCCGACATTGTGCGAGAGCTCATCGACGGATCCGTCGGATATGTGCAAGGCAAGGACAACATGCCGCCAGGGGATCAGGCATGGTGGGAGGGCCACCGGAGCCGACTGGAGCGCGTGGCCCGGGAAGTCAACGGCTGATCTCTCCCTGCTGCCGACCCCACTGGCTCCGGGGTCGGCCATGCGGCGCCGTTCAGCTGGCCTGGGTTTTCGTCTTATCCCGCACCGCCTTGGTGTTGGACCACTTTGTTGCGGGGTTCACCGGCGTCGTGGTCCCGCGTGCCAGATCTTGCCTAGCGATGCCTCGCCGCGGAGCTTCCCTTCGACGGTGACGGTGGGTCACGCACTCGGTGATGGTGTCGCCGGTCGCGGGGATGGTGTTTGGGCATGCCTCGGCGGGTGGGGTCGGAACGGAGGGCGCCGCCCATGGTCCGGCTCGGCGCCCTCCCCTGTCCGTCGTCGGTCCTTGCGCTATGACCAGGGCAGGACCAGGGCGCCCCAGGCGATGACGGGGCCGAGGGCGACGATTCCGCCCGTGTAGCCGATGACCCGGCGGTAGAAGCGGCGGGTGTTCACCCGGCGGGCGTTGCTGAGGACAAGTGCTCCGTTGGTCGAGAAGGGAAGGTGTCGACGATCCTCGTGGAGACGGCGAGCGCGGCGATCGGTCCGGCGCCGCTGAGGTGGCTGGAGAGCAGCAGCGGTACGGCGATGGGGATGATCGCTGTGAGAATCGCGGTGGAGGAGGCGAAGGCGGGGGTGACGGCCACGGTGAAGCAGACGACTTCCACCGAAAACTCGCCAGCAGGAGGGTCGCCCTGGACAATCTGCTCGATCTGTCACGTCAGCAAGGCGCCGCGATCGCAGGTGCCCTGGCAGCCGTCCAAGCTGTACAGAGCGAGATCGATCGCCGTACCAACTGATCGGCGTCGCAGCGGCGCATGCGAGTGGACGCGCTGCGCATGTGCCGTGGAAGCGCTCGTGCACTCTGAGGGGGCCATGTCCGCGATACGCCTGCCGTCGCGGTCCTGGACGTTCGCCGCAACGACGTGCACGGCAAGGAGCAGGCCGAGGTCCGGCGCCGTCGTGGCACGACGTGAGCATCGCGCAATGACGGAGGCGCCTGTCAGTGGGTGCGTGCATGATCAGGCACATGATTCATGGATCTCCTGAAGCTCTGCGCCTTCTCGCTTCCGAGCACCTGCCTCCCGACGCAGCCGAGAAGTGGTTGGGGCTGTTGCGACCGTCCATACGACTTCGTGTAGCTGCGGGCTCGGGCAGCGAGGCCGGCCATCTCGGTGGTCGGCCGAAGCTTGCGGCTGGTGTGGACTGGCCCGTGTGGGAGGGACACGGGCCCCTCTCGTTCATTGCGTCGATTGATTGCGCGGCGCTTCCCGCCCAGACACTGGATATCGACCTGCCAAAGTCCGGGTCTCTCTTGTTCTTCCACTTCGACGGTCAGCTCGATGACGGCGATGCTCTTGTGCTGGCAGAGGACCGGAACAGCTGGGCAGGCGCGCGTGTGCTCTACGTACCGGAAAGCGCAGATGTTCCGGAGCGGGAAACGCCTGCGGAACTCCAGCCGTATCCACTCGTGCCGCTCGAGGCTCGGGTGGAGATGACTGCGGCTGAGCCCTGGCATCCGCGCATCCGGGATACCTTCGCCCCTGGCGCTCCGCTCGGGCAGCGCTATGACCATCCCGTATGCACTCAGGAGTTCCTCGACGCGCTGTGGGAGTTCGACGACACAGTGGGCCATCAGGTCGGAGGCCATGCGCACCCGGTTCAGAACCCGGTGGAGATGGAGATCGCAGAGGCTGTGTTGGAAGGGAAGGTGTCCTGGGAGGATCCCCGACTGTCGGAGGAGGCAGGCAGCTGGGTGCTGCTGGCGCAGTTCGACAGTGAGGAGGTCGCGGGCATGATGTGGGGTGACTGCGGTGCGTTGTACTGGCTGATCCGTCCGCAGGACCTGGCCGATCGGCGCTTTGACCGGGCGATGTTCACCTGGCAGTGCAGCTGAGGTCCGCAACAGATCAGATTCGGTGGACTGTTCGGCCCTCGGTTGATTACGCCGTAATCCGCGGGCCCAAGGATCCTCGCCCGGCTCGACATGTCCTCCGGCCGGCAGCCACAGGCCATCGGGTAGTGCGGGCGTCCAGCGCCGGTTGGGAGGACAGCGAGGACGCGCAGGCCGTGGGACGAGGGCCGCCGGGCGAGCTACCGTCAGCGAGGTGGTCGGCGACTGGACGTGCATCGGACTTCCGGCGGCTGACGGGGAACCACAGATCGCGGTGAGTGCGTCACGTGGTCGTGACGACTCCTCAGACGTTCTTGCGAGCTGCGAACCCCGACGACGTGGAAAGGATCACTGACCTGCATACTCTGGCCCGCACGGCGTACTACCAGGCAGGTGGACTGTCGTATGCGGACCTCGCTTCCCCCGAGTCGCGCTCCGGTCGGCAGGAGAGCTGGATGCGTGCCATCCAATCCGACGACCGGACTGTGTTGTGCGCGGAACGAGAGAGCGAGTTGGTGGGCATCTTGGCGATGGGCCCTCCCAATGACGCTGATGTCGATCCCGTATCTGCGGGTCAGCTCTACCAGGTTCACGTCCGCCCCGGCCTTTGGGGACTCGGCATCGGCAGCCATCTGCACGCGGCATTCGTGCAGTTCCTTCGCGACGCGTCACTGGCCACGGGCGTAGTGGAGGCATGGGAGCGCAACGGCCGAGCCCAAGCTTTCTACGCCCGGCATGGCTGGAGGCCGGACGGACACCACCGGCCTGGTCCAGGTAACGCGCGCTACGTTCGCATGCGCCTCAGCCTGGATCTCGAAGCACACCCCGGCCAGGGTGATCACCTCGCTGCCGAGCCCGGGGGCAGGAAGGGGTACTGATCCACCGGCACCCGCGCTGGTGTCGAAGCCAGCGAGCCGCTCGGCTTCACCCGGATCATGCAGGGCGAGTGTGGTGACGGACCGACCGGGCGCGGGCCCGGTCCCACCCTGTTGGCAGGGGTGGGCAGGCGTTCGCGCGGTGGGGTGAGCAGCCGGCGTAGATGCCGACCACGGTGACCGCCACGCACTGCCGGGTCTCGGCCAGGGTGGTGGCGTCCAGTCGCGTCAAGAACATGGTGGCGGTGGCGATCTCTTGGGCAGCCACGAGCGCATCGATCACCTGGCCGTCCTGCCGGCCTTCGATCACTTCGGATCCATGCGCTCGCCCAACAGCGTGCCGTAGCCGGGCATCCGGGCTTGCCGCACCACTGCCCCCGCACGGACAGGCGCGACCAGTGTCGGACGCCCGCCGGTCTCGGTGACCTCTTTGAGATCGGCCGGAGCGGGGCGCAGCAGCGGAAGTTCCTTCTCAGCGCAGTTGCTCGGCCAGTCCGACGATGATGCCCTCCGGGCCGCGGACGTAGCAGAGCAGGTAGCTGTCCTCGAACCGGGCGATCTCGCCGACGAGTTCGGCGCCGTGAGGGCGCAGGCGGGCAACGGTGTCTTCGAGGTCGTCGACGGCGAACATGACGCGGTGCGTGCCCAGAATGTTGTGCGGCCGGTTGCGCGGCCCGGCGCTGATCGCCGCGGGGCTGCGGTACTTCGCCAGCTCGAGCCGGCTGTGCCCGTCCGGGGTTCGGAGCATCGCGATGTCACAGCGGACGCCGTCGAGTCCGGTGCACTGGTCGGCGACGAGGCCCTCGACCTGCGCCCTGCCCTCCAGCTCCATACCGAGTTCCACGAAGAACGCGATGGCGGCATCCAGGTCCTCCACGACGATGCCGACGTTGTCCATCCGCTGAATCGCCATGCTGGTTTCTCCTTCTTCCATGGGCGGCCGGTGGTGGCCGCTGATGTCCCTGGGACGGAGCCGGTGGCACCTTCTCGACATCCTCAGACCGCCGAACTCCGAAGTCCGGTTCACGCGGCCGAAGTGATCGCTCGGGTGACGGCCGTGATCGCCGGGGCGGGGTGGCCGAAGAGGCGTGCCACGAGCACCCGGCGGATCTCGGGGGGTGCGCCGTCGACGCGTAGCAGGCTAGGCCCGATCGACATGGTGACCGACCTGCTGCAGTCGAACGCACCCAGCTCGGTTTCATTCGCGGCGGCCAGGACCGTGCGCGAGTACGGCCGCGTCGTGCTCATGGGCGGCGTCGGCATGCTCGGTGGTGACGACCTCGCACCCCCCTACTCATGGATCATGCGCAGCTCGATCACCGTGCGCGGGCAGTGGATGTACCCGCCCACAGCCAACGTCGGCATCATCCGGCTCCTCGCCGACCCGCCACCCTCACGAGCACAGGCGGCCAAGCGCTGCTGTTCGACGTGGACGAAGCCAGAGTTGCGGGGTTTCCGGGGCGGCCAGGGTGTGGCACCGAGCGGCCGCCCGCTTATCCCGAACCAGTGGCTCAGGGGGCGGGCGACACTGACCGCCGGGCACTTGCCCGACGACCGCTCGGATGTGCGCGCTTACGCCGTCACAGGACGTCTGCGAGGCGGTCTACCTGATCCGGGTCGAGGCCGTAGCAGTAGAGCATCACCTCGTCGGCGCCCAGGTCGGCGAAGTGGGCGATCGCATCGCGGATCTCGGTGGGCGTGGTGAGCAATCCGGCGACCATTCGGTCGGCCATGCCGGTGAAGGTGTAGTACGCGTGCATGTTGGCCCGGGCGTCGTCGATCACGTCTTGGGGGCCGAGGGCGACGTTGACCTGTGCGACGATGCGCGGTTCGCCGTCGCGGCCGTACTCCTTCCAGAAGGTGCGGACCGTGTCGAACAGGCCGCCTGCCCACGAGGGCGCAGCGGCGGCGAGGAAGCCGTCCCCCCAGCGAGCAACACGCTCCAGCGCGACCGGCTTGAATCCGCCGAAGAGCACCTCGGGGCCGCCGGGCCGGGCAGGCGAAGGGCCGATCGGGCCGACGCCGTCGCCGTACGGCTCGCCGGACCAGAGGCGGCGCAGCACCGTCATCTGCTCGTCGAGGCGTCGGCCTCGGGTGCGCTTGTCGATGCCCGTGACCTGGTGGTCGTCGTCCCGGCCGCCGATGCCCAGCCCGAGGACCAGGCGGCCACCGGTCATCCGGTCCAAGGTGGCGGCCTGCTTGGCGAGGAGGGCGGTATCGCGCAGTGGGGCGAGCAGCACCTCGGTCTGGACGCGGATGCGGGAGGTCGCGCCCGCGAGGACGGCCAGCGCGACCAGCGGTTCGGGGTTGTGGAAGACGAGCCGGTCCAGCAGGCCGAGTGTGCTGAAGGGTCCGGCGTCGGCGCGCTGGGCCCAGGTGAGCAGGGTGGTCGGGTCGCCGATGGGCAGACCGATACCGACGTTCATGAAGGAGACCTCCGAAAGGAAGGGTCGACAAAGACAGCTGCCGCCCCTCCGGCACCTCAGTGAGGTGGGACGCTCCCGCTCTGCGGCGTGCTTCTGGGGAACGTCTCGTCGAAGTGATCTGACCTTAGGACGACCCGTGTTCGTGGGACAAGCCAATTCTTGCCGCCACCCCCTGCCCCCGGCAGTTACAGGCAGGACGTCCCGGTGAGGCCTTCGTTTGAGCCCTTCGGTTGAGCCCTTCGGCCGAGGCTGGAGTGGTGCGCGGCCGACGCGCAGCGGGGCCAGGGGCGCGGAGGTATCGGTGCGGGCCGCCAATTGGGGTCCGTACCAAGGCCGGTGAGTATGGCGTGATGACTCACGCCATACCAGTGCCACTGCCGTCCGCGCTCGTCGAGCATCACGCTGTCGATCTGGGACGCAAGTACACCGACGGCTGGGGCGTGAGCGACGACGTCGCCACCACGCCCTCCGGCGAGAGCTACGCCCTCTACAGCGTCCACCGTCACACCTACGGCGTAGCGGACGACGAAGCCGCCCCGGCGACGGCCCACTTCGGCTACTCGCTGATGGCGAAGTACACGCCCGACGGGGCCCTGCCCGCCACCGCGGTCTCAGGGCAGAGCGAGTACCTGCGCCAGGACACGACTCTCGGCGGCCCTACGACGGGGCCGGGCAAGGGCCTGTGGTGAGCCAAGGGACTGTGCGTCCTGCCCGACGGGGCACTCGCGGCCACCGGGCCGGGAGACCACACCATCTGGTCACAGCGGACCTCACGGTGGTGACCGCGCACCACGGCATGCCGCGCCGCCGATACGACGACGGCCCACGCGACCCGTTCGCCACCTGGATCAGCACGACCCCGGCCGGCCGCCTGCTGTGCACGACCGGCGAGTACGGGCTCTACAACTACGGCGATCTGAGCGCGAACATCGTGTCGGTCACTGACCAGCCCCTCACCCCGACCTCGAAGCCGGCCCTGCGGGCCCTGGCATCCATGGAGCCGGGACCCGTCAAGCACACCTAAGCCGACCTGCGGCCGGACGTCCTGTTCAACGGCGAGCCGGTCGGCATGGACCACCGTCCTCGGCCCTCGCTGACCGAGCACCTCACCGCGCTCGATCACACCGCGCGGCAGTGGGACTGGCACTACGCCCGGCTCGGCCGGCCGGCGTACGTGAGGACCTGTTCGTCGTCCCGGTCTACGGGCACATCTACCGGGGCGGCAGCCGCGGCCGGCGGTTTCGCCTTCGTCCTGGTCAGCGACGAGGGCGAGATCGCCGGCCGGCTCGGCGGGATGCACCTGTACGGCGACAGTCCCTTCACCGGCTTCTGCTTCGAGATCGCCGCCGACCCGGTACGCGAGCGGATCTACCACCTCAACCGCTACGGGCTGTTCGCCTGGACGGCCACGGGAGTCCTAGCCCAACGACTGGACCTGGAAGAAAAACGGTTCAAGCTGCTCAAGCACTTCACGCTCATGGACTGCCGCCCCCACGGGTGAGCTGGTCCTCGGCCGGCTCGCCCGCGCGCGGCGTGACGGCCTGGGCCTTCAAGCTGTTGGGGTGAGGCCTGCTGGGCAGTGTTCCGCTCGCGTCAGTCCCAATCGTGTCCGTCTTCGGTGCGCCCGGCAGGGGTCCGGTACCGGGCGAAGCCCAGAAGGGAGTTCTGCTTCTCGGGCTCCGGCGATCGCGTGCCGTCGTGTTCCGGTCCCTCCTTTCGTCGGCTACGTCGCAGCATGATCGAGCGGAGCGACGAGCGGAACGCTGCCGCCGGCATCGCCACCACATCGGTGACAGCCAACGGAAGCCAGTCACCGCCTGCGGAGATACGGACCCGAAGCAAATCGCCCCACATCGCCGCCGGCAGCGGAGGCGGAGCGATCCCGTGCAAGGCGGCGAGTAGATCCGACCACGGTTGTGGGAGCGAAGCAGCAGGCATGTCCTCCGCCGGCGTTCCGGGCAGGACCTCCTCCAACACCATTGCGCCCGCTTCCTCGTCGACGGCCAGCACAGAGGGCACCCTGCCCGAGGCAACGAACCACCCCAGCATGCGCACCTGCTCGGCCAGGAGGGCCCGCTCCGGACTGATTCTCAGGACCACAGGCCTGCCGTCGGGCCAACGGCACCGCAAGGCGACCGACGAGGCACCGTCCGGGAGGGATTCACCGAGCGAAAGTCGCCACCCGCACGATGAGATCCGGCGTGTCAGCGCACGCACACGGCCTGACCCCTCGATCAGCGCGGCCGAGCGGACTCCGTCACATCACTGTCGGCGGAGTCCGCTCGCACTTCACTCCCACACGGACCTGACCGGCTCCGCTGTGTGGGGCGCCGATCAGCAGGCAGAACACATGCGCTAGATTTTGCCTCTCTTTGACCGCGATCACCCACGATCCCTACCCTTCGGAGTCGGCAACCCCATGAGCGACATCGTCAACGGACTCGGTCGGGCCACTGCGTACGGCGGCCTGGGGCTGGTCCTGTTGGTCCTCGGCATCGTCCTGGTCGACGTGCTGACGCCTGGAAAGCTCGGTCGGCAGATCTGGGAGCAGCGCAATCGCAACGCCGCCACGGTCCTCAGCTCCGCACTGCTCGGTATCGGCGGCATCGTGTTCACGTCCATCTGGACGACGTACGAGGACTTCGGCAAGGGGCTGGTCTCGACCGCCGCGTTCGGGCTGCTGGGGCTGGTGATGATGGCCGTGGCGTTCCTGGTGGTGGACCTGATCACGCCTGGGCGCCTGGGTGCGACGCTGGTCGAGGCAGAGCCTCATCCCGCGGTGTGGGTGACGGCGTCCTGCAACCTCGCTGTGTCCGCCGTCATATCGGCCTCCATCGCCTGAACCGCCGAGGTATTGCCCTTCCCGACCACCCGTGCTTAAGGTCACCCCGTTTGTCGAATCGATTCGATCGATTCGATTGATTCGAGGAAGAGGAAGCCGACGGCCCTGAGAAGGGCCGGGTGGGGGGCGGACATGGTCACGATCAAGGACGTCGCCGAGCGGGCAGGCGTCGCGCCGAGCACTGTGTCGTACGTCCTGAGCGGGTCGCGCAAGATCTCCGAGGACACCCGGCACGCGGTACAGGCCGCGATCGACGAGCTCGGATACCACCCGCGCGCGAGTGCCCGTACGTTGCGCAGCGCGCGGACCCGGGTGCTCGCGCTGGCCGCGCCGCGCGTGCCCGGGGCGTACCGGGCGATCGACGGGCGGTTTGCGATCGACGTCACCGACGCCGCCCGTGTGCACGGGTACGACGTGCTGCTGGTGACGGACAGCGACGGCGTCGGGGGGCTTCGCCGGGTGGCCCGCAGCAGGCTCGCGGACGCCGCGGTGCTGATGGCGGTCGAGGACCGTGACCCCCGTGTCGAGGTCCTGCGCGAACTGGGCTTCCCCGGTGCCCTGCTCGGTCACGACGATCACGCGGCGCTGCCCTGGACCGACCTCGACTGGGAGGCCGCCGTCGCCCTCGCCATGCGCGAGACCGCCGCTGCCGGCCACCGGCGGATCCTCTTCCTCTCGTCGGCCGAGCACGAGGTCGCCGCACGCCGCGGCTATGCCCTGCACGGTCTCGACGGTGCCCGGCGAGCGGCCGTGGAGACCGGGGCCGATGTCCGCGTGATCCCGTCCCACCGTGACGCGGACGTCCTCGCGCGGCGGTTGAGCCAGGCGCTGGCCGCGCCGCCCGTACCGACCGCACTGGTCGTCCAGCACCTGATCCTCCTCCCCCGCCTGCTGGACGCGGTGACGGCGGCCGGGTTGCGGATTCCCCACGATCTGAGCGTCGTGCTCGTCGGCAGCCTCCCGGACGAGCTGGGCGTCCGGCACCTGCCGCGGATCGATCTGCCCGTGGCGGAGATGTCCACGGCCGTGGCCCGGCTCGCCATCGACGCGATCGGACCCGGCCCCGGCGACCGGTCATCGACCGCGCGGGAGCCTGTCGCCGCACCTGCTTCGAGCATGCCCTCCAGCGCGCCGCACCATCTGATCCAGCCGCGGATGGCGGGGCCCGTCATCGCCCCGCCGTCGCCCGGCTGAGCACTCGGATCGCCCGTACGGCACGGCCCGCGACGCTCCCTCGCCGGACCACCGCATGTCCTGAGCCGCACATGTAACGGAGGATGAACCTTGCCCGTCTTAGCAGGACGCTTCAGAACAAGACGTGGACGCGTTCCAGCGCTCGCCGCCACCCTTGCCTGTGCCCTGGTCGCGCCGGGGCTGGGCGGCTGTGCCGCGGAGCCCGACCCGGGCACCGTCACCGTGCTCAACTCGGCGACCGACACCGCCGAGCACACCGCCAACCTGCGGTTCTTCGACCGCTGCGGCAAGCCGCTCGGCCTGAAGGTCGAGCAGATCAGTGTGCCCGCCGACCAGATCGCCTCGAAGGCACTCCGGATGGCGTCGTCCGACTCGCTCACCGACATCCTGGAACTCGACGGCTCGGAGCTGCCCCAGTTCGCGCAGACCGAGGGCCTGCGGCCGCTCGACGAGGTCGGGGTCCACACCTCCGGCCTCTCCCCGAGCGCGAAGTCCCTCGGCTCGTACGACGGCACCCAGTACGGCATCGCCCGTTCCGTCAACTCCCTCGCGCTGATCTACAACACCGAGCTCCTCAAGAACGCGGGCGTCGCCCCGCCCACCACCTGGAAGGAGCTGCGGGCCGCCGCGAAGAAGCTGACCTCGGGCGACACGTACGGCATGGCGTTCAGCGCGAGCCCGAACGCGGACGGCGTCTACCAGTTCCTTCCGTTCTTCTGGTCCGCCGGCGGTGACGAGGCAAACATCGACAACGGCAAGGGCGAGGCCGCGCTCCAGCTCTGGAAGGACCTGGTGGCGGACGGCTCCGCCTCCAGGTCCGTCGTCAACTGGAACCAGCAGGACGTCAACGACCAGTTCGTGGCGGGCCGTGCCGCCATGATGATCAATGGGCCGTGGCAGGTGCCGGTCCTCAGCGCCCAGAAGAACGTGGACTGGGCGGTCGCGAGCATTCCGGTGCCCGAGGCGGGCAAGCCGGCGGTGCCGCCCATCGGCGGGACCGTCATGGCCGTACCGAAGAACGACGAGGACCCGGCCCGCGAGAAGAACGCCGGGAAGGTCCTGAACTGCCTCAACTCCGAGAAGAACCAGCTTGAGTGGGGCCAGTCGGTCAACAACGTGCCCACCCGCGCCACGGCCGCACGGGCGTACGCCAAGAAGAACCCGAAGCTCGCCGCGTTCGCCGAGCTCGTCACCACCGCCCGCTCCCGTACGGCGAAGGTCGGCACCGGCTGGCCGGTCGTCGGCGACGCGCTCGCGGGCGCCTTCCAGTCCGTGCTGACGGGCCGGACCAGTCCGGAACAGGCCCTGCACCGGGCACAGCAGCAGGCTTCGGCGGGGAAGTGAGGAACCGGCCATGACCACCGTCACCTCCCCGGCGCCCGCCACGGGCGCCGCCGGAACGAAGTCCGCCGTCGGCCGCGCTCCGCTGCGCCGCGGGCTGCTGCGCTGGCTCTTCGTCGCTCCCGCGCTCGCCTACATGGCCCTTTTCTTCGGCTACCCGCTCGTCCGCAACATCGTGATGAGCTTCCAGCGCTACACGCCGAAGACGTACTTCACCGGCGAGGCACCGTTCAACGGCCTCGACAACTGGCGGGCCGTCTTCACCAATGAGCTGTTCACGGACGCCCTGTGGCACACGGCCCTGTTCACCGTCGGCTCGCTGTTCGGCCAGTTCACCCTCGGCCTGGCCCTCGCCGTCTTCTTCTGCCGCCGCTTCCGGCTCTCCGGCTTCGTACGCGCGATCCTGCTGCTGCCGTGGCTCGTGCCCATGGTCGTCTCCGCCGTCGTCTGGCGGCGCATCCTCGACCAGGACCACGGCATGCTGAACACGGCCCTCCACGCGGTCGGCCTGGTCCCGCAGGACGGCGTACCGTGGCTGAGCAGCCCCGGTGTGGCTCTGCTGTCGGCGGTCCTGGTCAACATCTGGATCGGCATCCCGTTCAACATGGTCATCCTCTACGGCGGCCTCCAGGAGATCCCGCGCGACCTGTACGAGGCCGCGTCGCTCGACGGCTCCGGCCCATGGCGGACGTTTCGCAGCATCACGCTGCCGATGCTGCGCCCGGTGATCACCGTCGTGCTCGTGCTGGGCTTCATGTCGACGGTGAAGATCCTCGACCTGATCCTGGCGCTGACCTCGGGCGGCCCCGCGGACTCCACCCAGACGCTGGGCACGGTCACGTACCAGCTCTCCTTCCTTCAGCTCGACTTCGGCCAGGGCGCCGTGGTGGGCAACGTCCTGATCCTCATCAGCGCGGTCTTCGCCCTGCTGTACCTGCGGGCCAACCGCGCCGACTTCGGCAAGGGGAAGTGACCGGTGATGAACCGACCGATGAAACGACCGGCGAGCCTTCTGCGCGTTCGTTCGGTGTGCAACACCGTCGCCGCGCTGCTGATCCTCGCCGTGCTGCTCTTCCCCGTGTACTGGATGCTCAACACCGCGCTCCAGCCCGAGTCGAGCATCGCCGCCACCGAGTGGTTCCCCCTCTCACCGTCCCTGAAGAACTTCGACACGGCGATCAGCACCCAGGGCGGCTCGCTGCTCACCAGCTTCGTCGTCGCACTCGGCGCCGTCGTCGTCTGTCTCGCGCTCGCCGCGCCCGCCGCGTACGGGCTCGCCCAGTTCGGGCTCCGGGGCGGGCAGGGCATCGTCTTCGCGACGCTCATCACGCAGATGGTTCCGGGCATCGTCGTCGCCAACGCCCTCTACAGCGCCTATGCGCAGCTCGACCTCGTCAACTCCTATCTGGGGCTGATCCTGGCGGACGCCTCGCTCGGTCTGCCGTTTGCGGTCGTGCTGCTGCGGGCGTTCATGGTGTCGATCCCGAGCGAGGTCGTCGAGGCCGCGATGGTGGACGGCGCCAACCGCTTCACGGCGTTCGTGCGGATCGTGCTGCCCATGAGCCGCAATGCCCTGATCACGGCGGGGCTGTTCACCTTCCTCTTCGCCTGGTCGGACTTCATGTTCGCGCTGACCCTCAACACCACGGACGACGTCAAACCCATCACGCTCGGCATCTACCAGTTCGTCGGCGCCCATGTCAGCGACTGGGGTGCGGTCATGGCGACGGCGGTGCTCTCCGCCGTACCGGCCGCGGTCCTGCTCGTCGTCGCCCAGAAGTACATCGCCGCCGGGATCACCGGCGGGTCGGTCAAGTAGGCAGGTGCCTTCCGTGAGTTTCTCCGAGTCCGTCGAGTTCCCCGAGTTCCCCGAGTTCCCCGCCGGCTTCTTCTTCGGTGCCGCCACGGCCAGTTACCAGATCGAGGGCGCGCACGACGAGGACGGCAGGGGTCCGTCCATCTGGGACACCTTCTGCCGTGAGCCGGGGCGCGTCGCGGACGGTGCCACCGGTGACGTCGCCTGCGACCACTACCACCGCTACCGCGAGGACATCGCGCTGCTGCGCGAGCTGGGCGTGGACGGCTACCGCTTCTCCGTCGCCTGGCCGCGTGTCCAGCCGGCCGGCTCCGGCCCCGCCAACGCGGCCGGGCTCGACTTCTACGACCGTCTCGTCGACGAGTTGCTGGCCTCCGGCATCTCCCCCGCCGCCACCCTCTACCACTGGGACCTGCCTCAGGCCCTGGAGGACCGGGGCGGCTGGCGGGTACGCGGGACGGCGGAGCGGTTCGCCGAGTACGCCGGGGTGGTCGCCGCCCGGCTCGGCGACCGGGTGGATCGCTGGATCACGCTCAACGAGCCCTTCTGCAGCGCCTTCGTCGGCTATGCGGCGGGCGCCCACGCCCCGGGCGCCCGGGAGGGCCGCGGCGCGCTCGCCGCCGCGCACCATCTACTCGTCGGCCACGGGCTGGCCGTGCACGCCCTGCGCGCGGCGGGGGCACGGGAGTTCGGGATCACGCTCAACCCCGACCGGCTGCTGCCGGCCACGGACTCCCCCGCCGACCTGGCCGCCGTACGCCGCGTCGAGACGCTCCACAACGACGTGTGGTTCGAGCCGCTGTTCGCCGGGCGCTACCCGGAGCACGAAGCCGAGACCTGGGGCGAGCTGCTGCCCGGCGGCGGCGGCTCGTACCGCCTCGACGGCGACCTCGATCTCATCGGCGCGCCCCTCGACTTCGTCGGCATCAACTACTACCGGCCGATCACCGTCTCCGACGCCCCGTACCGCGACGCCGATCCGGCCACCCGCACCACGGTCGACGTCCGGGCCGAGGAGACCTGGCGCGACGACGTCCGCCACACCACCATGGGCTGGCCCGTCGTCCCGCACACCTTCACGGATCTGCTGGTCGACCTGGCCGAGCGCTATCCCGCGCTGCCGCCGATCCTGATCACCGAGAACGGCTCGGCGGAGGCGGACACCGTCGACGCCGACGGCCGGGTCCGCGACGGGGACCGGATCGACTACCTCCACAGCCATCTGGACGCGCTCGCCGCCGCCCTGCGCGCGGGCGTCGACGTGCGCGGCTACTACGTGTGGTCACTGCTGGACAACTTCGAGTGGGCCCGCGGCTACGGCCAGCGCTTCGGCATCGTCCGGGTCGACTACGACACGCACGTACGCACACCCAAGGACAGCTACCGCTGGTACCAGCGGCTGATCGCCGCCCACCGCGCCCGCATCACCCCTGGCGAGGACCCCCGATGAAGTTCACCGACGGCTACTGGATGATGCGCGAAGGCGTCCGGGCGTCGTACGCCGCGGAGGTCGCCGATGTCCGCGTCGACGAGGACCGGTTCACTCTCTACGCGCCCGTGCGGCACGTCACGCGCCGCGGCCAGACCCTCAACAGCCCGCTGCTGACCGTCGAGTGCTGGTCCCCCGCCGAGGGCGTGATCGGTATCCGCTCCACCCACCACGCGGGCGCAGCCGAGCGCGGCCCAAAGTTCGCGCTGCGCACCGAGCCCCGGCACGCGGCACGGGTCACCCGGGAGGGCTCGCTGCTGGAACTCACGGCCGGCGAGCTGTCCTTGCGCGTGGACACCGCGGCCCCCTGGCGGCTGGACTTCACCGCGGAGGGTCGCGTCCTCACCTCGGCGAAGGCGCGCGGCACCGGCTTCGCGGTCACAGGCGACGGCAGCCACTACTCCCTGGCACAACTGACGCTCGGCGTCGGCGAGTTGGTGTACGGGCTCGGCGAGCGATTCACGCCGTTCGTGAAGAACGGGCAGTGCGTGGACATCTGGCAGGCCGACGGCGGCACCGCGAGCGAGCAGGCGTACAAAAACGTCCCCTTCCACCTCACCAACCGCGGCTACGGTGTCTTCGTCAACCACCCCGGCAAGGTCAGCTACGAGATCGACTCGGAGGCCGTCGGGCAGGTGCAGTTCAGCGTCGAGGACCAGTCGCTGGAGTACTTCGTGGTGTACGGTCCGACGCCCAAGGACGTCCTGGACCGCTACACGGCGCTGACCGGCCGCCCGGCGCTGCCGCCGGCCTGGTCGTTCGGGCTGTGGCTGTCGACGTCGTTCACGACCTCGTACGACGAGGAGACGGTGAACCGGTTCGTGCGCGGGATGGCCGAGCGGGACATCCCGCTGGGTGTCTTCCACTTCGACTGCTTCTGGATGCGCGAGTACCAGTGGTGCGACTTCACCTGGGACCCGGAGGTGTTCCCGGACCCGGAGGGCATGCTGCGTCGGCTGAAGGAGGAGCACGGCCTGCGCGTGTCGGTGTGGATCAACCCGTACATCGCGCAGAAGTCGCCACTGTTCGCCGAGGCCAAGCGGCACGGCCATCTGGTCCGCAAGGCCAACGGCGACGTGTGGCAGTGGGACCTGTGGCAGGCCGGCATGGCCCTGGTCGACTTCACCGATCCGGCCGCACGCGAGTGGTACGCGAGCAAGCTGCGCGCGCTCACCGTGCAGGGCGTCGACTGCTTCAAGACCGACTTCGGCGAGCGGATCCCGACCGATGTGGTCTGGCACGACGGCTCCGACCCGGAGCGCATGCACAACTACTACACACAGCTCTACAACGAGACGGTCTTCGAGGTGCTGAGCGAGGCCCGGGGCGCCGGTGAGGCCGTGCTCTTCGCGCGCTCGGCGACGGCGGGCGGACAGCAGTTCCCGGTGCACTGGGGCGGCGACTGCGAGTCGCACTTCGGCGCGATGGCCGAGTCGCTGCGCGGCGGGCTGTCGCTCGGCCTGTCCGGGTTCGGCTTCTGGAGTCATGACATCGGCGGCTTCGAGGGCACGCCGACTCCCGAAGTCTTCAAGCGGTGGGTGCAGTTCGGGCTGCTGTCGTCGCACAGCCGGCTGCACGGCAGCAAGTCGTACCGGGTGCCGTGGGACTACGACGAGGAGGCGGTCGCGGTCACCCGCGACTTCACCCGGCTCAAGCACCGGCTCATGCCCTACCTGTTCCGTGCGGCACAGCAGGCCGCCGAGCGCGGCACGCCGATGATGCGGGCGATGGTCCTGGAGTTCCCCGACGACCCGGCCTGCCACACCCTCGACCGGCAGTACATGCTCGGTGACGACCTGCTCGTCGCCCCCGTGTTCTCGGCCGACGGCGTCGTCGACCACTACCTCCCGGACGGCACCTGGACGCATCTGCTGTCGGGCGAACAGGTCCAGGGGCCGGGCTGGCGGCGCGAGCAGTACGGCTACGACAGTCTGCCCCTGCTGGCCCGGCCTGGCTCGGTCATCCCGTACGGCGAGAGCGACGACGCGGCGGAGTACGACTGGGCGCACGGGGTGACCCTGCGGATCCACACGCCCGTCGACGGTACGACGGTCGTGACACGGATCCCGGCCCCGCGCGCCCGGGACGGGGCGGCGGCCGTCTTCCGGACGACCCGCGACGGCGACACCGTCACGGTCGAGGCGGAGGGGGCACCGGGGCCGTGGCAGGTGCTCCTGGTCGGAGCGGAGGCGGAACGCGGCGACACGGGGTGCCCGGCGTCGGCCGAACGGACCGCGCTCGGCACTCTTCTCGCCGTGTCCGCGGGTACGACCCGCCTCACGGCACGGCTCGCCGGGAGCTGACGACGTCCTTCACCGAGGTCGGCCTGTACAGGAACCTCCGGCACGCCCTGCATCTGCACTGAAGGAGCCGCAGGCAGCTGCTGCCGTCCGCCGATGCCAGGGACGGGCATCCGGAACCGGTCCGTGGACCCGGTTCAGCCGCTGCCCCCGTGGCCCGGCGCTTCACCCTGTCGTCGGGTCCGTTGCTGCCGTGGGGAATTCCTCGACACCGATGACCCGCAGCAGTTCCAGCCGCTCGCGGGTCTCGGCATCCGCGGGGGTGAGCACCACCAGCTGCTGGCCCTGGTCGGGGGTGAGCAGGGTTTCGCAGTCCAGCAGCAGGTGGCCGACCCGGGGATGCAGCAGGGTCTTGCGGTCGGCTCGCCGGACCGCCACCTCGTGCTCGGCCCAGATCCGGCGGAAGTCGGCACTCTCGGTCTGCAACCGGTCGACGAGTCCGGCGACCATCGAGTCGCCGGTCCGGCGGCCGGCGGCCGCGCGCAGGTCGGCCACGAGCTGGCGGGCGTAGCGTTCCTGTTCCTCGGGCGGGGTGACGGCGCGGGCCGCGGGGTCGGTGAACCAGCGGTATACGGCGTAGCGGCGGTCGCCGGAGAAGAGCCGGAGGTCGCCCGCGAGCAGGAGGGCGGCCCGGTTCTGGGCGAGGACCTCGCCCAGGTCGGACAGGACCAGGGCCGGGGCGTCGCCGAGCAGGTCGAGCATGCGGATCAGGCCGGCGCGGGCCAGGCGGGCCACTCCGTCGGCGGGCGGGGGCTGGTGGCCGGCCAGGTGGAAAAGGTGGTCGCGCTCGTCGTCGGAGAGACGCAGCGCCCGGGCCAGCGCGCCGAGCAGTTGGACCGAGGGCCGGCTGCTGCGGCCCTGTTCGAGGCGTACGACGTAGTCCACCGACATGCCGGCGAGCGTGGCCACCTCCTCCCGGCGCAGGCCGGAGGTGCGGCGGCGGGGGCCGTCGGCGATGCCGACCTCGGCCGGACGCATCGCCTCGCGGCGGCGGCGCAGGAAGTCGGCGAGCTGGTCACGCTGCATGGTCCCCATGGCCCTCATCGTCCTCGCAGCGGCCGGGACGATCCAGGGAGCGTCTCTCCCAGGATGAACGCTCCGCTCCCGTACATCGCGGCGCGGGCCCAGGGTGAGGGGCAGACCGACGACGAAGGAGAACGCGATGCAGACACGAACCCTGGGCACCACCGGCCCGGCCGTTTCCGCGCTGGGCCTGGGCGCGATGGGCATGTCGGGTGCCTACGGCGAGGCCGACCGCGCGGAGAGCATCGCCACCGTCCACGCGGCTCTGGAGGCCGGCGTCACGCTGATCGACACGGGCGATTTCTACGCCATGGGCCACAACGAGCTGCTGCTCGCCGAGGCACTGCGTGGCCGGGACCGGGACAGCTACCGGTTGAGCGTCAAGTTCGGCATGCTGCGAGGGCCGGGCCGGGAGTTCGGCGGGATGGACAGCCGTCCCGAGGCGGTGAAGAACTTCCTGGCCTACTCGCTGACCCGCCTGGGCACCGACCACATCGACATCTACCGCCCCGCCCGGCTGGACCCGGCGGTACCGATCGAGGAGACGGTCGGCGCGGTCAAGGAGATGATCGACGCCGGGTACGTCCGGCACCTCGGCCTCTCGGAGGTCGACGCGGCGACCATCCGCCGGGCGCATGCCGTGCACCCGGTCGCCGACCTGCAGATCGAGTACTCGCTGATCTCCCGCGCCGTGGAGGCGGACGTTCTGCCGACGCTGAGGGAGCTCGGCCTCGGCCTGACCGCGTACGGAGTCCTCAGCCGCGGCCTCATCTCCGGGCACTGGTCCGCCGGCCGCGCCGCCGGGCCCGGCGACAGCCGCGGCTTCAGCCCGCGCTTCTCGAGCGGGAACGTGGAACACAACCTCGCCCTCGTGGAAGCGCTGCGCCGGGTCGCCGACGCGAAGGGGTGCACGGTTGCCCAACTGGCCATCGCCTGGGTGGCCGCACAGGGCGACGACATCGTGCCGCTGGTCGGCGCCCGCACCCGCGAGCGGCTGGCCGAGGCGCTGCCCGCGATGGAGCTGAACCTCACCGCGGACGACCTCGCCGAGATCGAGAAGGCGGTACCGCCGGGCGCGGCACGCGGCGACCGATACCCGCCCGCGTTCATGGCCGGCCTCGGCGTCGGCAACTGAGTCCGCCCCTCACTCACGTTCGAAGACGCGTGTTCAGCCCTTGACGGCGGAGCTGGCGACGCCTTGGACGAACCACCGCTGGAAGAAGGCGAAGACCACCAGGACGGGCAGGACCAGGAGGACGCCGAAGGCGAGGATCTGGCCCCAGTCCGGGGGCTCCTGGCCCTGGAAGACGCTCATCTCCAGCGGCAGCGGGCGCACCGAGGGGTCGGACACCATCAGCACCGGCCACAGGAACGAGCCCCACTGGATGAGGAAGGTCAGGATCGCCACGGAGGCGAAGGCCGGCTTCGACATGGGGACGATGATCGCGAAGAACGTGCGCCAGGGGCCCGCGCCGTCGATGCGGGCGGCTTCTTCGATGCTCGGCGGGATCGAGCGGAAGAACGTGTGGAACTGGTAGACCGAGAAGGCGTTGGCGATGAACGGCAGCGCCAGGATGGGGAGGGTGTTGCGCTGGTCGTTGAACATGTAGAAGAGCGGCACCGCCACCGACTCGAACGGGACCAGCATCAGCAGCAGGATGAGGGTGAAGACGGCGTTGCGGCCGCGCCACTTCAGGCGGGACAGCCCGTAGGCGGCCATCGAGTTGACGAACAGGCCGCCGGTGACGACGACGAACGCCAGCAGCAGTGAGACGCCCATGAAGCGCCAGAAGTAGCCGGTGCTGTCGGAGTCGAGGCTGTCGAGGACGGCGGAGTAGTTGTCGAAGGACAGGTGGGTGGGGAGGAAGCCGGACAGGCCGTTGAGGACCTCGTCGGACGGCTTGAGGCTGCCCAGGAACAGGTAGATCACGGGCAGGACGAAGACGAAGGCCAGCACGCCGAGTACGGCGTAGTCCAGGAAGCGGCGCAGGGGCGTAGGGGTGGTGCCCATGGGTCAGTCCTCGATTCCGGGCCGGACGACGCGGCGCTGGATGAGCGTCAGGACGACGACGATCAGGAAGAAGACGACGGTGATCGCGGACGCCTGGCCGATGTTGTTCTGGTCGAAGGCGGTGGTGACGGCCTGGTACATCACGGTGCGGGTGGCGTCCTCGTCCAGGCCGCCGCCGCGGACGAGGACGTACACCTGGTCGAAGACACGGAAGGACAGCACCGAGGTGAGCATCGCGACGAAGACGAGGGTGCCGTGGATGCCGGGCAGGGTGACGTGGCGGAACTGCTGCCAGCGGGAGGCGCGGTCGAGTGCGGCGGCCTCGTAGAGCTCCCCCGGGATCTGCTGGAGGCCGGCCAGCAGGATGACCATCTGGAAGCCGACGCCCTGCCAGATCGACAGCACGATGAGCGAGGCCATGGCGGTGGCGCCGTCGCCGAGCCAGTCGAAGGCGCCCCAGTTGCCGAAACTCACCGCGTCCAGTGCGGAGTTGAGCATGCCCTGGTCGCTGCGGGCCAGGATGAGGCGCCAGATCACGGCGACCAGCGCCATGGGGAACACGACCGGCATGAAGAACAGGGACCGGAAGAGGCCGATGGCCTTGAGCTTGCGGTTGAGGAGGATGGCCAGCCCGAGTGCCAGGGCCGTCTGCACCGGGACGACGACCACGGCGAAGGTCAGGTTGTTGAGCAGGGCCCGCAGGAACGGGCCCGACAGGTCCGGGTCGGTGAACAGCCGCCGGTACTGCTCCAGGCCGAAGAAGGTGGGCTCGAGCGGGGAGCCGAGGCGGACGTTGTAGAAGGAGAGCACCACGGCGTAGCCGAACGGCACACCGACGAAGACGATGAGTCCGACCACGGCCGGGGCGGACATGAGCAGCCCGTGCAGCCAGTCGCGGTTCTTACGACCGGGACGAGTTGATCGCATCGATCGCTTCGCACGCGCGGGCTTCACGGAGGTCACGGACGGGGCCTGCCCCGGGCCGGGCGGCGGCACGGCGGGCGCGGGTTCCACGGATGTCACGGGAGGGTCCTGTTCCCGGCGGGGCGGGCGCGCGGTGTGCGGCCCGCCCCGCCGATGGTCCTACGGGATCTTGTAGCCGGCGTTGTCGGAGAAGTCCCGGTCGATGGCGCGGGCGGCCTTCGCCAGGGCGCTCTTGGGGTCGGCACCGCCGTAGACGGAGTTCAGGGCCTCGCTGAACTTCGCGGTGACGGTCGGGTATCCGGCGGTCACCGGGCGGGTGACGGCGACGCAGGACTTGGTGATGTCGCTGTCACCGCAGGGCTTGGCGAGCTGGTCGGCGAAGAGCTGGAGCGGGCCGCCCTGCTTGTAGAGGCTGCTCTTGGCGAGCGCGGTCCTGGTGGCGGGCACCGCCCCGTTGGCGGTCGTCATGGCGGTGACGTTGGTGTCGTTCAGGAGGGTGTCCAGGAACGTGCCGGCCGCTTTGGCGTTCTTGGTGTCGGCGCCGATGCCCCAGGCCCACGAGCCCTGGCCGGTCTTGGGGCCGTTGCCGAAGTCGGGCAGCGGAAGGACGACGAGGTCGTCGCCGAGGGCCTCGCTGTAGGCGGGGTACATCCAGTGGCCGACCCAGCTGAGCGCGACGCGGCCCTTGGCGAAGGCGTTGCCGTCGGTGTTGGGGTCGACGTAGGTCTTCCAGGACTGGAAGGTCTTCAGGGCCGAGGCCACGGCCGGGGTGTCGAGGGCGCCCTCCGCCTTGCCGTCCTTGAGCAGGGAGCCTCCGGCGGACCAGACGATGGGGGCGAAGCCGTAGGTGCCCCACTCCTTGGCGTAGCCGCCGGACTCCTGCAGGTCGACGGTCTTGCCGTCGGGGTCCTTGGCCTTCAGCTTCTTGAGCGCGGCGGTGAACTGCTCCGCCGTCCAGGCGTCGGACAGGCCCTTGGGATACTTCACCCCGGCCGCGTCCAGCAGCTTCTTGTTGCCGTAGATGCCGAGGCCGGAGTCGAACATGCCCAGGCCGTAGTGCTTGCCGCCGACCTCGCCCTGCGCCTTGCTCGCGTCGGTGGCGTTGTCCATGGTCTTGGCGGAGACGTACGTGTCGATCGGAGCGAGCTTCTTGTTGTAGACGAAGTTCGCCATGGTCGGGCCGTCGAACTCCATCACGTCCGGCAGCTCGGCGGCGTCGGTGGCGGTGATGGTCTTGGTGTAGTCGGCCTCGGGTATCAGCTTCAGATCGACCTTGATCTTGTTCTGCGAGGAGTTGAAGGACTTCACCGCGTTCTGCAGCGCGGTGGCCTCGTTCTTCTGGCCCTGGTGGGCCCAGACGCTGATGGTGCCCTTGCCGCTCCCGGCTTCGGCGGAGGTATCGGTGCCACCGCCCCCGCCGCATGCGGCCAGCGCCAGCAAGGGGGCCAGGGCCAGGCCCGTACAGGCGGTGCGGCGGTACTTTCTGCTGGTCGAGCTCATGGCTGTGCCTCCGTGCTGTGGCGAGGGTTGAAGTGCGGGAGTGCTTCGGGTGTGCGGGGGTGCTTCAGGTGGGTGGGGGGCGTGGGGCGGGGAGTTACTGCGGTCCGCGTGGGCGTGGCGGCGCGGTGGTCTCGCGCAGCACGAGGCGGATGGGCATCTGCACCTGCTCGGCGGGTGGTTCGGCGTCCGGTTCCTCCAACTGCCGCAGCAGCAGCCGGGCGGCCTCGGCGCCCTGCTCGGCGACCGGCTGGGCGACGGTCGTCAGCCCGACCACGTCGGCGAGTTCATGGTCGTCGAAGCCGACCACGGACACGTCGTCCGGCACCTTCAGCCGGTGGCGGCGCAGGGCGCGCAGGGCGCCCATCGCCATCTCGTCGGACTGCGCGAACACGGCCGTCGGCGGACGCGAGACGGCCAGCAGCTCGGTCATCGCCCGCTCACCGCCCTCGACGGTGTAGTCACCGTCCGCCTCCAGGGCCGCATCGGCCTCGATCCCGGCGTCGGCCAGGACGTCGAGATATGCCTGTCTGCGCTCGACGGGAGTGGTCCAGTGCAGCGGACCACTGGACCCCGAGATCATGCCGATGCGGCGGTGGCCGAGGTTCACCAGATGCCGTACGGCGCTCTCGGTGCCGGCCCGGTCGTCGATGCCGACGACGGTGAAGCCGGGCCGGGTGCCGCCGACGGTGGTGGCCAGCGGCACCCCGAGTGAGCGCAGTGCGGCGGTCTCCTCCTCGTCGGGGATGAGCAGGGACAGCACGGCGTCCACCCGCTTGCGGACCGGGAGCCTGGTGAAGAAACGCTTGCGTGTCTCCGGCGAACGCAGGTTGTACAGCAGTACGTCGTACCCGGCGGCACTGAACACCTGCTCGGCGGCGTCCAGCACGGTGCCGAAGAACCAGCGGCCCACGTACGGGACCACGACGCCGATGGTGAAGGTGCGCCCACTGGCCAGGCTTGCCGCGGAACGTGAGGCCGTGTAGCCGAGTTGCGCGGCGACGGCCGTGATCTGCGCCCGCACTTCCTCGGAGACCCCCGGTCGGCCGCGCAGCGCGCGGGACACGGTGGACGCCGAGACGCCTGCGGCGCGGGCGACATCGGTGATGCTGGCCGTCACAACGCATTCCTCCCGTTGGTTTCACGTCGGTGTGATCTGTGGGTGACGTGACCGTAAACCCGCCCACCTTGTTGCGCAAGCGTTTGCGTTCATATTTACTTGGGCCAGTTTTGAGGAGACCTTTTCGTTATCGAGTATCAGCGCACACGTTTGGGCGCTGTCGAGCCGACAGGAACTGTGCATGCGATACGCCCCGCCCGGCCTCTGCGTGAACGACTTCGCCCTCCTGCGCGACGACGACGGCATGTACGCGGTCCTGCACCTGCAGGGCCCCTGGACAGCGGAGTTCGACCATCTGCGGATGGAGACCTCCTATGGCCGGGCCACCTCCACCGACCTGGTCCGCTGGGAGCCGCAGGGCACCGCCTTCGGCAACGGCCTGCCCGGCCGTTTCGACGAGCAGGCGGTGTGGACGATGCATCCGGTCCGGCACGGCGACGGAATGGCGATGTTCTACACGGGTGTCTGCGGGCTCACGCCGGGCGGCTGGCCGCTCCAGTCGGTGGGGCTGGCGTACTCCGACCGCACGGACGGTACCGCCTGGCGGCGCCATGGGACCGGCCCGGTCGTCGAGGCAGACCCGCGCTGGTACCGCACCGGTGAACGCATGGGCTGGCGCGACCCGTTCGTCGTACGCGACGACGAGTCGGACGGCTGGGTCATGGCCGTCTGCGCCAGCGACGCCTCCCTTCCGGTCGAGGTCAGCGGCTGCGTCGCCTGGGCCACCTCCGACGACCTGGAGCACTGGACCGTCCACCCACCGCTCCTCTCCCCCGGCGACGTCGACGAACTGGAGTGCCCGGTCCTGGAACGCCTCGACGACGGCTCCTGGCTGCTGCTCGGCTCCATCGGCGCAACCCGGGGCTTCGAGGCATGGACCGCGCCCCGCCTGCGCGGGCCCTGGACCCGGCGCGGGCCTCTCGGCCCGACCGGCGCCTACGCTCCGCGCGTCATCGCCGCGCCCGACGGCTCCCGCGTCGTACTGCACACCACGCCCCGCCGGGTCGGCCTCAGCGACAGCGGTGACCGCTGCCGCGGCATGCTCACCCAGCCGAAGCTCCTGGTCATCCCCGAGGATGCGGCGCCCCGCCTGGAGTGGTGGCCCGGCCTGAACGCCTGGCTCGGCGAGGAGACGGACCGGCCCACCCTGCACGCGGTCGGCGACGTCGGCATATCCGGCCCCGTCGAGAT
Source organism: Streptomyces sp. NPDC050416 (assembly GCF_044458845.1). Taxonomy (NCBI): domain Bacteria; kingdom Bacillati; phylum Actinomycetota; class Actinomycetes; order Kitasatosporales; family Streptomycetaceae; genus Streptomyces; species Streptomyces sp. NPDC050416. The sequence goes on along the minus strand of NZ_JBITII010000020.1, from coordinate 33,943 downwards.
CACGCTGCGCACCGACACCGCGGACGGCAATCGCCCCGCCCTCGCGGTGGGCTGCGACGGCAAGAACCTGTGGGCCACCGGCCCCGACGGCGCCCGCCTCGGCGAGACCGTCCTGAGCGAACCCGCCACCGCCCTGCGCATCCTCACCGTCGGCGAATACGTCGAGGTCTACGCCGACGGTGTGTTCGCCCTGACCACCTTGTGCTACGCCGGCCGCCCCGTCCCGTGGACGGCCGTCACGGAAGGACGCGAACGCACCATTGCCGTCCGCCCGATCCGGCTGCCCGACCCCCACCGCGACGACGCCTCGGCCATCTGGCCCGGCCCGCTTCCGCGCTGATCCGAGCTCCCCTCCGGAAAGGCCCACCCATGCCCGCTGCGAACGTCACCGCCGACGGTCTCCGCTTCCCCGACGGCTTCCTGTGGGGTGCCTCCACCGCCGCCCACCAGATCGAGGGCAACAACGTCAACAGCGACTGGTGGCACATGGAACACGGCGGTGGCTCCATCGCCGAGCCCAGCGGCGACGCGGCCGACAGCTACCACCGGTGGCGCGAGGACATGGACCTGCTCGCCGAACTCGGCTTCACGGACCACCGCTTCGGCATCGAATGGGCCCGCATCGAGCCCGCCCTGGCCACTTCTCCAAAGCCGAACTCGCCCACTACCGGCGCATGGTCGACGGCGCCCTCGAACGCGGCCTGCGGCCCATGGTCACCCTGCACCACTTCACGGTCCCGCGCTGGTTCGCCGAGCGCGGTGGCTGGAGCGCGGACGGGGCGGTGGACCTGTTCGAGCGGTACGTGCCGGCGACCGCGCCGGTCATCGGCACCGGCGTACGGCACGTGTGCACCATCAATGAGCCCAACATGATCGCGGTCGCCGGCACCGTCCGCGAACTGGGCACCGAAGCGCCTCCCACGGCGGGCCTCCCGCTCCCCGACAAGGCCACCACCGACGCCCTGATCCAGGCCCACCACCGTGCCACGTCCGCCGTCAAGGCGATCTCCGCCGACATCCGGGTCGGCTGGTCGATCGCCAACCAGGTCTACCAGGCTCTGCCGGGCGCCGAAGCCGCGACCGCCGCCTACAGCCACCCCGCGAAGACGTCTTCATCGAGTCCGCCCGCGACGACGACTGGATCGGCGTCCAGTCCTACACCCGCACGAGGATCACCGGCGACGGTCCCATCCCCGCCCCCGACGACGCCGAACGCACCCTCACCGGCTGGGAGTACTACCCGCAAGCCCTCGGATACGCCTTGCCATACCGCCGCGATCGTCGGTGACGTCCCTCTGATCGTCACCGAGAACGGCATCGCCACCGGCGACGACACACGCCGCATCGCCTACACCACCGGAGCGCTCCAGGAAGTTTCCGCCGCCCTGGAGGACGGCCTAGACGTACGTGGCTACCTCCACTGGAGCGCCCTCGACAACTACGAGTGGGGCTCCTGCAAACCCACCTTCGGCCTCATCTCCGTCGATCCCGACACCTTCGCACGCACCCCGAGGCCCTCCGCGGCCTGGCTCGGCGGACTGGCCCGAACCGGCCTTCTTCCCCGAGCCGGCTCCTCGGATTCACCCCAGCCCCGGCAGGCTGCCCAGCTCCTGGATCCGTAGGAGGCGCGCGAGGAGCAGGAACAGCAGGACCATCGCGGTGCCGCCCGCGGTGAGGGAAAGGGCGGGCGTCCAAGAGACCGATGTCAGGCTCTGGCTGCAGGCGCGGGCGATGAGCCACCCGGCAGCACCGGCGGCGGTGGCGGCCGCGGTGAGTTTCGCGTAGGTGCGGCAGATCCGTCGGCCGTCGAGGAGACCCTCCGTGCGTCGCCGCAGGCGCAAGGCGGTCAGCAGCAGGCCGGCCGCGTAGGACAGAGCGTAGGCGGCGGCCATCCCCGTGACCGCCCAGCGCGGGGACAGCAGGAAGTGGCAGGCCGTGGCGAGCGCGATGTTGATGCCGCTGATCCACAGCGCCATCCGGAAGGGCGTGCGGGTGTCCTCGAAGGCATAGAAGCCGCGCAGCAGGAGGTACTGGGCGGAGAACGGGATCAGTCCCAGTCCGAAGGCCTGCAGCATGTGGCCCAGGGAGACGGTGGCGGCGGCGTCGGCGGTGCCGTGGGCGAACAGCAGCCGAGCGATCTGCGGACCGAAGGCGAGGAAGAAGAAGGCGGCGGGGACGATGACGACACCGCTGATGCGCAGCGCGCGGGACAGGTCGGCGCGCAGGTCGTCGACACGGTGCTCCGTCACTGCCCGGCTCATGCGCGGGAGCAGCGCTGTCACGAGGGAGACCGTCACGATCGACTGGGGCAGCATCCAGATCTGCTGGGCGTAGCTGTAGGCGGTGTAGCCGACGCCGTCGTGCGGCAGAGCGGCGTCGGCGGAGGAGGCCAGGCGGGTGACCACGGTGCTCGCCACGAGGTTGGCCAGCACGAACAGCAGGGCCCAGCGGGCCGCGTTCACGCTCTTGCGCAGGCCGGTGCCGCGCCAGTCGAAGCGTGGCCGGAACCGGAAGCCGGCCGCGTGTGCGTAGGGGATCAAGGTGAGCGCCTGGAGGGCCAGGGCGAGGGTTGTCCCGATCCCGAGCAGTCTGACCTGGGCCTCGGTGATGTCCGAGACCCGCTCGGGGACGGTCATCAGGCCGAGGTAGAGGCCGAACATGGCGATGAGCACGAGGTTGTTGAGGACCGGCGTCCACATCATCGCGCCGAACCGGTTCCGGGCATTGAGGACTTGACCGAAGATGCTGAACACGCCGTAGAAGAAGATCTGCGGGAGCAGGAAGCGCGCGAAGGTCACGGTCAGCTCGAACGCGTCGTGCGTGGCGGGTGTGTCGTGCTGGTAGACGCTGATGATCGCAGGGGCGGCCCATGTGGCCAGCGCGGTTCCCACGCCGAGGACGCACAACACCAGGGTGACCAGGCGCTGTTCGAAGGCGGCGCCGCCGTCGGGGTCTTCTGCGCGGGCCCGGACGAGTTGGGGGACCAGGACGGAGTTCAGTGCGCCGCCGATCAGCAGGAAGTACAAACTGGTCGGCACGGTGTTGGCCTGGTTGTAGGTGGTGGCCAGCAGTCCGGTGCCCAGCGCGGCGGCCTGCAGCACCTGCCGTATCAGCCCGGTGGCACGCGAGACCACGGTGCCCGCCGCCATCAGTGCCGACGAACGCAGCAGTCCGCCCTCTCGTTCCGCCTTCTTCGGGGCAGCGTGCCTCCGTCTCGTGGACCGCTCTAATCGCTCGGACGACGTCTCATCGATCATGGGCACAAATCTACGACCAGAGCTCTCTGGTCCCGGCCTCTCAGGGGCTGTCGATAAGGGCGACGATTCCCCGGGCGCCGTGCGACGAAGTCGTCAGCCGGGCCCAGGAACCATCGCGGAAGGAGATCTTGAAGTCGGACTCGGCCACGGTGAACGGTTTGATCTCCGCGCCGACGATGTCCTCCCGGGGCACCGACCAGAGCACGGCCTCGGATCCCGGAACCTTCTCGCCGCCGCCCCATGAAACGAACCGATTGCCACGGCCGTGTCTTCGTGCGACAGGATGCGCACCAACCCTTCCGACTCCGCCAGTTCGATCTCGGTCACCATGCGCCAGGGTCGCCGGGAGGGATCGAGCTGCCAGGGCAGCGTACGAGCCGTCTCGCCCATGCCCGCCCACATGACGGGGAAGTCGTCGACCTCGTTCTCACGCTCCTCCGGCTTCCCCCTCTTCTCGGGCGACGCGGGGCTGCCCAGGGCGTCGGCGATGATGTGGAGCGGCAGCATCAGGAGCCCGGTGACGACGGTCTGGACGTACCGGCCGAGCTTGCCGAAGAACCCCCGCACCGCGAAGGACCGGCCGGGAGGCCAGCCGGGCAGATCGGGCTCGATGTCGTTGCGCTCTCGGTCGCGAAACGAGCGCCGCTTCGCCACCGAGGCGGCGGTACCGCTCGCGAACTCGACCCGGTAGCGCTCCGGTTCCTCGTGCATGACCTTCCTTCCCCGCCACTGTGGCGGGGTCCACTATGCCAATCCCATCGGGCCGCGACGTCGCAGCGGCTCCCCCGCCCAGCACGCTCGCGACCGTGCTGGGACGCGCCACTTTGCCGTCCCAGGGTCCGATCCACCGACCGGGCCGGTCACCACCGCCGCCGCGCCCGTCCACGGGAGGGCCACCCGTCCTGCCAGCAGCCTCCGCGTTGCAACGCGTGATGCATTCGAACGATGAGTTCTTGCGGGCTGCCGGGTCAGTACCGGCATGACTGCAAAGAACACGCCGCCCGTCGTCTCCCGTGTGGAGTGGCTGGCCGCGATCGACACCCTTCGCACCCGGGAGAAGGCGCACACCCGGGAAGGCGACGCGATCGCCGCCGCCCGGCGCCGTCTGCCCATGACGGAGGTGGACCCCTCGGCCCCGCTCGTCGGAGACAAGGGTCCCGTCCCCCTGATCGACGTCTTCGAGGGCCGCACCCAGCTGTTCGTCTCGTACCACATGTGGCATGACGGCCGCTCCGCCGCCGAGCAGTGTGAGGGCTGCACCTTCTTCACCGGCCAGGTCCGCGAACTGTCCTATCTGCACCAACGTGATGTCACGTTCGCCGTCTTCTGCCAGGGGCCGTACGAGGAGTCGGACCGCTATCGCCGATTCATGGGCTGGGACCTGCCCTGGTACTCCGTACCCGCCGAGTCGCACGAACGGCTCGTCGCAGATCGCCACTTCGGAATGAAGGCGTGCTACCTCCGCGACGGGGACCGTGTCTACGAGACGTACTGGACCACCGGCCGCGGCGTCGAACCGATGGCGCCGTCGTACGGCATCCTGGACATGACTGTCCACGGGCGGCAGGAGACCTGGGAGGACAGCCCGCCGGGCTGGCCGCAGCCGTACGAGACCCGCGGTCAGCAGTTCCGAAAGGACGGGCGGCCGACCGCGCAATGGGCACGGATCGCCGCCGGGCACGACGACGGCATCCACGACGGCCAGGCCGACACGGGCAGTTCGGGCTGCTGCTCCTGAAGCCGGGTCGGAGTCGCAGGCGGTGTGAGCTGCGCTCCCGACGCCCGCGTGGCTGGAGGGCCGGGCGGGCGGCCGGAGGGATGGTGGCTTCCAGGTTCTGTCCCATTCGCGCAGACGAACCTCCCTTCGCGCTGCGCGCCCACGAAGCCATGGACGCCAAGCGCCGGATCGCTGCGGAGGTGGCCTCTCATCGCCGACGGCGAGACCGTCCTGCTCGACAGCGGTACGACCTGTCTGGAGGTCGCACGCCTGCTGCACGGACGGCAGGTCACCGTCATGCCCCTGTCGCTACAGGCGATCGGCATCCTCGGTGACGCCCCCGAACCGACCTCACTCCTGGTCCCCGGGGGCCGGCCTCGCGCCGACGAGGGGGCCCTCACCGGGCCCCTCACCCTCACCTCGCTGTCGGCGCTGCGCTTCGACACCGCCGTCCTGGGCTGCTGCGGCGTGACCGCCGACGACGGCATGACCGCCTACGACCTCGACGAAGCAGCGGTGAAGAAGGCGGTCATCGCCTCAGCACGCCGCATCCTCGCTGCTGCCGACGGCAGCAGACTCGGCCGCACCACCGCCGCCGTCAGGAGCGGACGTTCGCCCGGACCGCCACTTCGATGGGTGTCGAGCCCGAGTTGAGTTCGAGGATCTGCCGGCCGATCCGGGGCTCGTGGAGCAGTTCGGCGAGAGTGGCGGCGACGTCGTCGCGAGTGATCTCGCCGTGGAGTTCGGCCGGCCCGAGGGACACGGTGCCGGTCCCCGGACCGTCGAGAAGGAGCGACGGGCGCAGGATCAGCCAATTCAGATCACTGCGGCTGAGCTCGACGTCTGCGCCCTTCTTCACGGCGAAGTAGTACTCGACCTCCTCGCCGAGATCGCGTTCCCGCCATGATTCCGGGAGCACCGACACCAGCACGAAGCGTTCCACACCGGCGAGGCGTGCGGCCTTGATCGCTTTGACGACCCCATCGCCGTCGACGGCCTTCGTGACCTCCCTGCTACCGCCGTTCGATCCGGCACTGAAGACGACCACGTCGACGTCGCCGAATGCTGCCGCCAGTTGTTCGGCGGACATGCTCGAGAGATCGCCGACTCGCGCGTTCACGCCCCGCGTTGCGAGTTCGGCCCGCTGGTCGTCCCGGCGAACGAGCCCGTGGACGGCGTCTCCTCTACTGCGCAGTTTCTGCGCGAGCAGGCCACCGATACCGCCGGTGATGCCGATGATGAAGACGTCCACGCCGAATGCTCCGATCTCTCGATGTAATTCAACGATCCGCAACCAGGCGGGTGTTCCAGGTGGTCGTCCACTGGCGGGACGGCTCGACTGGCGCACGGCCGAGACCGCCATCAACGCCCACGAGCACTACGAGGTGAGCGTCGCGCGTCCCACGCCCCTGGGTCAGGGGCGGCGAGTTCGTAGCGGGTGCGGCGGCCGTCGAGCCGATCGCACCGGGCTTCGCACGCCGGTCACTTCCGCTCCAACGCGGCCAGCCGCAGCTCGAGTTGGTCGACCCGGTGCCGTAGCAGGGTGATCTGGGCTTCCATGCTGACTTCCCGTTCCGCTCGGCGCTGAATGCGCGGTGACGCGGCGGCGCGCTCGATCACCGCGTCCAGCCGGACCAGACGCTGCGGCCCGTTCGGGCCGTCCACCAGCCGGGACTCGATCTCGCCGTTGCGGTACCAGGACCGCAGGGTCGAGCGGGAAACCCCCGTCTCGGCTTCCGCCTTGGCCAGCGTGACCCAAGGTGTCTCGTCCAGCTGCTCGAACAACTCCAGCTCGTTCTGCCAGCGCGCGAGCCGGTCCTCCCAGTCCGACGGTGTCCCCATCACACCCTCCCTTGGACACGGTAACCCTGTCAATGACAGTGTATTGACAGGGTTGGGACCATGGAACCATGACTTTTGAGAGGTTCACAGTGAAAGCCCGCCGCGCGGTCGTCACGGCCCAGGAGCAGGCGAGGCTGCTCAAGCACCATCACATCGGCACGGAGCACCTCCTGTTGGGACTGCTCGACGTGCCGGACAGCACAGCGGCGAAAGTCCTGCACGAGCTCGGGTACGACAAGGAGACGGCGCAGGCCGATATCGCGGCGGTGGTCAAGCCGGGTACGGAGGAGCTGAGCGGGCACATCCCGTTCGCGCCGCGCGCGAAGAAGACGCTGGAGCTCGCCCTGCGGGAGGCGCAGCGGCTGCGCCACACCTCCATCGGTACGGAACACATCCTGCTCGCCCTGGTCAGGGAAGGAGAGGGCGTCGGCGCGAAGGTGCTGGCCGAGCGCATCGATCCGCTCAGCAGGATCCGTGCCGCGGTGCTGGCCTCCTTGGAGGATGAGCAGGACGTCGCGGCCGGCCCCTGGCCGGTCGGCACCCCTGCCACCGAGGACACGGTGTCCGCCGCCAGCGCCCTGGCCGGTGGCGCACCGGTGGGCAGCCATCACCTGCTCGAGGCGATGCTGCGGGCGGAGAACAGCATGGCGGCCAAGGTGCTGCGGGAGCTCGGGGTCGACCCGGACGCGGTCGCCGCCAAGATCGACGAACTGGATCCGGAGACGACCACGGACGCGAACCCGGAGGAAGCCGCCGCACGCAAGATGGAGATCAGGCTGGTCGACGACGAGGTGCACGTGATCCTCAGGGACCCGGCTACCGTCACGATCGCCAAGAAGGTCACCGAGCTGTCCGACGGCCCGATCCAGGGTGTCGGTCCGGTCGCCGGCCAGTTCGTCCCGCTCTGGCGGTCGACCAACCAACTGCTGCTGCGGATCCAGAAGATGCTGGAGCCGGGACCCGAAGAAGAGGAGGCATCCGCCGCGAGCAAGGTGGCCAAGGTCGTACGCACGGTACTCGCGCCCCGGCTCCGCCGGTGAACCGGCCGGCCAGCGGGCCGGGGCCTGTTGTCCGCAGCGGCTATCAGCACAGTCGAGCGATGTGATCACTCGATCGTGAGTTCTTCCGTTCTCGTGCCCGGCCTGCCCAATGCTCGAAGGAACGGCGCGTGACCGGCGCCGCCCGGTTGTGGTGTGAGTGGGGGAAGAGCATGACGCGAGAAGCGGGACGGCGCGACGGCCTGGACGAGCAGGCGGTGCTGCTGGTGGCCGGGCTGGCCGATCTGACGGTGAGTTCGGCCGTGGGGACGCTGCGGGGGTTCCTGCGCCGCTCGGACACCGCAGAGCTGGCGGCGCAGGCCGAGAGCGAGCTGGTGGCGCGTGGGCGCCTGGCGCTGGACCGGTACGCGGCCGTGCCTCCGGCCCACCTGGAGATCCTCGCCCGGCACGTCCAGGCCCGGAAGGCCGCCGATGGCGCCTGACCGGTGGGAGCCGGCTGCATTCAAGTCCCGTGTCGACGAGGTACTGCACCGGTTCGCCGCCCGGGAGGCCGATCAGTTCGCCGCGATCGATCCGCTCCTGGCCCCGGTGGCCGAGCAGTCGGAGGCGGCGGTGGCGGACGGCAAGCGGCTGCGAACGGCGTTCTGCTACTGGGGCTGGCGCGCGGTGGGACAGCCGGACAGCGACGCACTGGTGCGGGCCGCGGCCTCCATGGAGCTGGTGCACGCCGCTGCGGTCGTGCACGACGATCTCATCGACGACAGCCCGCTGCGGCACGGTCGCCCCACCGCGCACATCGCCCTGCGCGGTGCCGTGCGGCGGCGTCCGCGCGCCGACGCCGACGCCAGGTCGCTGGCGATGCTCGTCGGAGACCTGCTGATGGCGCTGGCCGGGCAGTTGTTCACCACCAGCGGTCTGCCCGCCGCCTACCTCGCCCGGGCCCGCCCCTTGTGGTCGGTGATGGCCCGCGAGCTGATCGCGGGAGAGTGCCTGGAGATCCTGCGCACGGGAGCCGGTCCGGACACCACCGCGTCGCTGAAGGTGATCCGCTACAAGACCGCCAAGTACACCGTCGAGCAGCCCCTGCTGATCGGCGGCGCTCTGGCCGGGGCGGGCGCGCAGTTGCGCGAGGGCTACTCCGCGTACGGGCTGCCGCTGGGCGAGGCGTTCTCGCTTCCGGCCTGGCCTGGCCGTCGGACCGGGAACCTACACTCGCGGCATGGTCCTTCCCTCTCTGGCCGCCGACCTCGCGCCCACCGGTGTCCTGCGCGCCTCCATCAACCTCGGCAATCCCGTCCTCGCCCAAGGGACGCCGCAAGCGCCCAGCGGCATCACCGTCGATCTCGCCCGGGAGATCGCGGCCCGGCTCGGGGTGCCCGTGGAATTCCTCTGCTTCGACGCCGCACGCGCCTCGTTCGAGGCGATGGCCGGCGGGCGGGCCGATGTCTGCTTCCTCGCGATCGAGCCCGCACGGGAGACGGAAGTCGCCTTCACCGCCCCGTACGTTCTCATCGAGGGCGTGTACGCCGTACCCCGGGAGTCCGATCTGAAGACTCCCGAGGACGTCGACGCGCCGGGCATCCGCATCGGAGTGAAAGCCGGATCCGCCTACGACCTCTACCTCACCCGAACCCTGCGCCACGCCACCCTGGTTCGCGGCCACGAAGGTGTCGACGCCTTCACCGAGCACCGCCTCGAGGCGGGTGCGGGCATCCGGCAGCCGATGACCGCCTACGCCGAAGCGCACCCCGAAGTGCGGCTGATCGAGAAGGAGTTCATGGAGATCCGCCAGGCCGTCGGCACCACCACCACTCGGCGGCCCGAGACCATACGATTCCTCCGGGGGCTGGTCGAGGAGCTCAAGAGCGACGGCTTCGTCGCCGCCTCACTGCTTCGCGCGGGCCAGCCCGAAACCCTCGCGGCACCAGCCGTGCCGTAACACCGCCCTCCTCGTGGAGGCCGTGTCAGTCCACGATCACCTCGGCACGCGCCGCCGGGGCCCGCCCGACGAGTGCGCCGCCGAAGTTCTCCTCGACCTCCGTCTTCTCCGCAACGTTCGGATACGGGTTCTTGCAGGAGGTGCCCGCGGAGGAACCGGACATGAGGCTCGAGCACGGTCCGGGCTTGCGGTCGGGCAGGCCCAGGATGTGCCCGAGTTCATGGGCGGAGATGCGGATCGTGTCGTACCCCTGGTCGACGGCCTGGCGCCCTATGTAGACGGTTCCGTTGCCGAGGGTGGTGGGCAGGGCGCGCGGCCAGCCGTTGTCCGCGAGGACGCGTATGTTCGCGCGTTGCCCAGCGGCGGCCGGCCGCAGCTCGACGGCGTCGACGCTCTCGTTCCAGATCGCCGCGCCCCGGTCGACCGCGCTCTTGAACTCCGCGGAGCCACCGGCGTCGTAGAGGAGGACGCGGGCGGCCAGGGGGGCGTCCTCCCCGTCGGGAGGAGTGGCCACGGCCTGGCCACCCGTCAGGGACACGGACAGCACCAGGGCAGCGGCCAGGCCGCCGGTGAGCGTACGGACGTACATGATCGACCTCCTTGTGGGGAAAGGCAGTCGTGCTCATGACATTCTCTGGCTCACTGCCCAGCGGGCAGGGAGGTGAATCCGTCAATCGCGTCCGCGGTCCGAACAGCGGGAGGTGCGGGCCGGGCTCCGGCCGGACCGGCCGGACCGGCCGGCCGGAGCGCGCTCAGGCCTCTTGGGTGAAGAGCTTGCCCCGGGTGGAACCCGTGGAGCACAGCTTCTTTTCCTCGGCCGTCATCTTGCGGGACTTGACCACGACCGCGCTGTGCTTGCCCTCCGTGCCGTTCGGGGCCGGGCCGGTGACCACGTCGGGGACGAACCAGTAGTAGTGGCCCCACTTGGGGTCGTCGTAGTGGGTCTGCCACGTCCCGGTTATCTGCTGCATCACCTGCGCGCGGGAGATCCAGCCGACTTCTCCGGGCTTCACGTTCACGGTGAAGGAACTCGTCTCGGTGTGCGAGCTCTGCCACGTGTAGTTGTACGTCGCGGTCACGCTGGCCGTGATGATGCCTTCGATGCCCCCGCCCGCCGTGACCGAGCCGCCCACCGAGTGGGAGGAGCCCACCGTGTCGGCCCAGGACATCGACTGGGAGGCGGGCGAGTCGGTGCAGTTGTAGAGGAGTTCGGAGACCTGGCGCGCCTCACCGAGGTACGCCCGGCCGAGCTGCGGGGCGTTGAAGGTGCACTTGCCTTCCCCGGACGCGCAGTCGGCCATGATCTGCTCGGCGGTGGGCTGTTCCTCGGCCGCTGCGGGGACGGCCGTCGCGATCACTCCGAGCGCGGTCGCCGTCAGCGCCAGCGTGCGGCTGCCGTAGCGCACGGTGCGGTTCTTCGTCGTCATGGTTGGTGCCTCTCACCCTTGCATGGGGGGACAGTGACGACACCCCCCTGATGCAGGAGGGTGTTCAGTCACCGCCTGGTGCCCATGAGGCTCACGTAAACCGCAGTCCATCTACACCAAGGAAAAGCAAAGTTGTAATTGATTTCCAGAAATGATGAAGAGTCAACAGTACGGCAGTGGACCGGAGTTGGGGAGCGGAGCCCAGGTCAGTTGAGGGGGTCGAGGGTGAGGTAGGCCTGGCGCGGGTTGCCGTCGTGGACGAGGGACTCGTGGTGGCCCACGTCGTCGAACGCGAAGGCGTACGCCTTGCCGTCGGCCATCTGTGCGTGGATCTTGCGGGCGTAGTGGTTGGTGACGACGTCCTTGTAGAAGGCGTCGGCACTCGAGTCGGGCTGCTGGGGGTTGACCAGCAGGGTGGAGCGGTTGAAGCCGGCGCACAGGGTGCGGGAGATCGGGCCGCGGACCTGGTCGTTCGGCGCGTCGAGCCGCCCGTGGCAGCCGAAGACGGAGGAGGCGTCCGGCTTCTGGAAGCTGGTGACGGTGACGCCCGCGCTGTTGGTGAAGTTCATGACCCCGCCGGAGACCCGGCCGTAGTACTTGGTGCCCGGCTGGTCGGCGAACGGGGTGACCGTGAGAGTCGAGGTGGAGTACTTCTGCCAGACGCGGTTGATGTAGTCGTCCATGACGGTGGCCGGCAGTGCGCCCGTCTCCAGGCCGTACAGCGGGGACAGGGCGCGCAGTACGGTGCCGTCGGCGCGGGTCTGGATCAGGTTGGCCCAGCCTCCGGGCTGTCCCCTGAGGGCGTTGAAGAAGCCGTTGTAGCCGCCGGGCTTGAGCCGGCCGGTGTTCGCGGTGGTCCCGTCGGACCGCTGCACTCCCACCGCGTACGGTGCGGAGAACATGTCGACCTGTGTGCTGTTGATCCACAGGCCCGCGTCGTTGAGTGTGTACTCCGACCAGTTGAACAGGATGTTCCGGTTGGGGTCGGACGGGTTCTGCACGGCGGGCTGGACCAGGCCGCCTGTGGTGAGCCTGAACACCAGTTTCTGGCCGTAGGAGAAGTAGACGCGGCCGGAGAACTTCGGCATGCGGATCGTGGTCGACTGACCTGCCGCCGGGCCGGGGATCGACGCGTCGGGGGCGGGAGTCGGCGGGTTGCCGCCCGCGGGCCAGGGGTGGAACGTGCCGTTGGCGTCGGCCCAGCCCTGCCGTCCGGTCGACAGGTCGGTGCCGAGGTTGTAGATGTACACCTGCTCGCCGCGGGCCGAGTTGTTGGTGATCTTCAGGGGGATCGTCGCCGGGACGGCGGCGTGGGCCGGTGTTCCCGCTCCGGTGGCGAGGAGGGAGCCGGTCAGGGCGGCGGCGAGGGCCAGCCCGACAGCCCTGAGGCGGCGTCTGAGAGTACGTGACATGCTCTGTCTCCGTTCGACGAGGGGTCGATCCGGGAAGGGGTGAGAGCGCTCTCAAAGCGTGCCGCGTTGGTCCGGACCTGTCAATGTGCCGGTATGGATGGGGAGTTGTGCGCCGCGCGGTTGCCAGACCCGGAACGGTCAGCGGCGCAGGGGACGCGGTCGCCTCGGCGCCAGTTCCTGATCAGGGTGAGGTAGGTGCCGGAGCGGCTCCGGCCCTGACGTCTGCGTCCCGGCCGCCGCTGACCAAGTGTCGACATGAAACTGGAACAGGTCGGCCGAGCGGCGCCGCGCGCCCTGTCCACGGCGATCCCCGGCACGCGGCGGTCGGAAGTAGAGACGCTGCCCTGCCGGGGGTCATCAGGGGGTCGACAGTGCCGCTGACGTGAGCTGGTGAGCGGGAGTGGGGCGAGGGGGGCACGGGGCGGAGGCGACCGGCCACGAGGCGAGGGCGACCGGCCACGAGGCCGAGGCGACCGGCCACGAGGCGAGGGCGACCGGCCACGAGGCCGAGGCGACCGGTCATGGGGCGAGCCGGTCGAGCGCGGCCAGGACCGGTGCCACGCCGTCCTCCTCTGCCAGTCGGCTTGCCAGGGTCTGGGCGCGGTGGCGGTGGGCAGGGTCGGTCGTGGCGCGGCGCAGTGCGGGCGCGAGGGCCTCGGCGGTGAGGTGGCGCAGTGGGACGGCGCGGGGCGCGGTGCCCAGTGCGACGAGTCGGGCCGCCCAGAAGCCGCCGTCGAACTGCACCGGCACCGGCACGGTGGGGACGCCCGCGCGCAGGACGGCGCCGGTGGTGCCGGCCCCGGCGTGGTGGACCACGGCGGCCATCCGGGGAAACAGCGGCGCGTGCGGTACGTCGCCGACCGTGATCACATCGTCGGCGTCGGCGGCGAGGCCCGCCCACCCCTGCTGGATCACGCCGCGCAGTTCCGCCGCCCGCAGGGCGCGCACGATCTCGCCGCTGAGGCGCTCGGGGTCCGGCACGGTGGCGCTGCCCAGCCCGACGAAGACCGGGGCGGGTCCGGCGGCGAGGAACTCCTCCAACTCCCGGGGCAGCGTGCGGGTGTCGTACGGCCACCAGTACCCGGCAATGTCCAGTCCGGGACGCCAGTCCCGGGGGCGCGGCACCACCAGTTCGCTGAATCCGTGCAGCACGGGCCACCGTGCCCGCTCATGGGCCCGGCGGAGCGCGGCCGTGCCGGGCAGGGTCATACCGTGCCGGGTGCGCAGCCGGCGCATGGCCTGGGTGAAGACCCCGTCGACGGCGGTGGCGACGGCTGCTCCGCCCAGGCGGTTGCCCACGGCGCCAAGCGAGCGTCCGCCGAGCATGGGCGCGCCGAACTCGCGTGTCGGATGCTGGGGTTGGAGGAACAACCCCAGGCTTGGCAGGGCCAGGCTCTCGGCGATGGCGAGGCCCAGCGGTGCCACGGCACCGGCGGCCAGGAGGGCGTCCGCGCCGCGGGCCGCCTGGACCAGGGCGTCGGTCATCTCCTCGGCCGCGGACCGTGCCATCGACACGGCGCGCAGCAGCTTGCCGAGCCCGGTGGTGCTGGCGTGCAGGCTGCGGCCGCGGTCGGAGTGCGACACGGCGTGCGGGTCGACGGGGGTCGGGTGGAACCGCACGCCGGAACCGGCGGCCAGCGGCTCGAACACGCCGTGGGTGACGAGCGTGACCTCATGCCCGCTCCGCGCCAGCCCCGCTCCCAGCCCGGTGTACGGCGCGACGTCGCCGCGCGATCCAGCCGTCATGATCACCACGCGCATGGGTTCCAGTGTGGGCCGCCCGGGAGGGCGACACGCGGTGTACCGCGTCCGGCGTCCGAGAATCGCCGGTGTGGGTGCTGCCCGGGGCCGGTGCGAAGGGGCTGGTGAGCGGGACGGGGCAGCCGGTGTCCCCGACGGAACCGGTTCCGGTGGCGCTGCCGCCCCGTGGCGTCAACTGCCGGACGGGGTGGGCGTCGTGTCCGGGCCCGGATCCGGCGCGGTCACCTCCCGGGACGGGTTGTCGCTCGTCGGCCGCGCCGGTGCCTCCTTCCGGCGGAACTCCATGGTCAGGCGGTCCGGCTTGACCGTGACCACGGCCTGGGGCCGGGGCGCCGGGGAGGTGAGCTCGAAGGACTGCCAGGTCCGCAGGATGGTCGCGAGGATGATCTGGAGTTCGGCCCAGGCGAAGTTCTCCCCGATGCACTTGCGGCGGCCGTCGCCGAAGGCGAGGAACGAGCCGCGGGTGGCCGACACGTTCTCCGGTGTCCAGCGGTCCGGGTCGAACGCGGCGGGGTCGGCGAACACGTCGGGGTCGTGCTGGTGGAGGTAGGGGCTCCAGACCACGTCGGCGCCCTGGGGGACGAGGTGGCCGCCCAGGTCGATGTCGCGGGTGGCGGTCCGGGTCACCAGCCAGGCCGGCCCGTACTTGCGGATGGCCTCCTGCAACACCTGGCGGGCGTACGGCAGGTGGTCGAGGTCGCCGTAGCGCAGGGGACGGTCCCCGCAGACCGTGGCGAGTTCCTCGCGCAGCCGCCGTTCGATCCGCGGCTGACGGGAGATCTCGTACAGCGTCCACGCCAGTGTGGTGCCCGTGGTCTCGATCGCTCCGGTCAGCAGGGTGATCGCCTCGTCCTGGAGTTGCTGGCGGGTCAGCGGGTTGTCGGCGGTGAGCAGGGTGTCGAAGAGGCCGGCCTGCTGCTCACGGACTGCCGCGTGCGGGCATCCGGCGGCGTCCGGGGCCGCTTCGGAACGGGAGGCCGCTTCGGAGCCGGGGATCGCTCCGGAACCGGAGACCGCTTCGGCGCCGGAAGCTGTATCGGCACCCGAACCCGCCTCGGAACCGGAAGCCGTCTCAGCGCCGGAAGGCGTATCCGCACCGGAGGAAGAGCCGGTCGCCCGGCTCGCGCGGTGGTCGATGGCCTGGTCGATGAGGGCGCGCAGGCGGGCCACGCGCTGGGCGTGCGCCCGGTTCGCGGGCAGCGGCAGCCGGGTGACCCACGGCGGGAGGATGGTCTGCCGGATCGTTCCCTTCATGATCTCCGGCATCAGCGCGGTGAACTCGCCCTCCAGGTGTTCGGGAAGGTCGGCGCCGAACAGGGCGACGAGGAAGGCCGCGAGCGTGACCTCGTTCATGTCCTCGTACACCTCGCGCGGCCGTGCCTCGGGCCACGCGCCGACCATCGCCGCGACCTGTTCGATCATGGCGTCACCGCGTTCGGCGATGTGCGCCTTGTTGAACATGGGCTGCATCAGGCGCCGGTTGCGCAGGTGGGCGTCGCCGTCCGCGATCGTGGCGAGCCCGTCCCCGAAGAAGACACGCAGGGCATCGATGATCTTGCCGCCCTTGGCGTAGTGCGCGGCATCGGTCACCAGGACCTTGCGGGTCAGGGCGGGATCGGTGACGACGTAGGCCGGGGTGGGGCCTATCCGGATGCGTACCACGGGGCCGTGTTCGCGCAGGGAGCTGATGAAGGGCAGGGGGCTGCGGGCGAGTTGAAGGCCGTGGCCGAGGAGAGGGAGGGCTCCGGGAGCGGTGCGGGTGGGGGACGTCGCGGGAGCGTTCATGGCCGGTTTCACTCCTTGTGAGGGCGACAAACGATCGATGCATGCCCATCGCGCGGTCGCGAAATCCCTCACTCTGTGATCGGTGCGTCACATCCGGTTCGCCCGGCACCGGGTGGGTAGGTGATCCCCCTCTCACGACCGGAGGTGGACATGGACATCGGTATAGGCCTTCCCAACACGGTTCCCGGGACCGAGGGTTCGGTTCTTGTGGAGTGGGCCCGGCGGGCCGAGGAGGCGGGGTTCAGCACGCTCGGGACGATCGGGCGGCTGGTCTACCCGGGGTACGAGGAGCTGGTCGCGCTGAGTGCGGCCGCCGCGGTCACCAGCCGGATCCGGCTGACGACGAGTGTGCTGCTGGGGCCGCTGTACACGAACAGCGCGCTGCTGGCGAAGCAGGCGGCCTCCCTCGACCGGCTCTCCGGGGGGCGGTTCGTGCTCGGTGTGGGCCTGGGCGGGCGGGACGACGACTTCGCCGCGAGCGGTCTGTCCACCGAGGGCAGGGGGCGCCGCCTAGAAGAACAGCTGACGGAGATGAAACGCGTCTGGGCGGGCGAGGAGCGGGGGCTGGCCGGTGCGATCGGGCCGGAGCCCGCGCGCGAGGGTGGTCCCGAGCTCGTCCTGGGCGGGTCGACCCCGGTCAGTTTCCGGCGGGTGGCCCGGCTGGCCGACGGCTGGATCATGGGCGGTGGTACGCCGGAGATGTTCGCGGAGGCCTCGGCCGGCGTCGACACCGCGTGGAAGGAGGCGGGGCGTACCGGCGCGCCGCGCAAACTGGCGCTGGCCTACTTCGCGCTCGGCCCGGACGCCCGGGCTCACGCGGACGGCTATCTCCAGCACTACTACGGCTTCCTCGGCGACGCCGCCGCGCAGATCGCGGCGAGTGCCGCGGTGAGCGCGGAGATGGTGACGTCGTACGCCGACGCGTTCGCCGCGGCCGGCTGTGACGAGCTCATTTTCGTGCCCGCGGCGTCGGGGCTGGAGCAGGTGGGGCTGCTCGCCGAGGCGACCGGCTGAACCGCCGGCGCACCGTCGCTCACCCTGGTGTGGTGGCCGGTTCCGGGAGGGTGATTCCGGCCTGATCGGCGCGGAGTTCGGAACGGACGAGTTCCAGGAGGCGGCCCGTCCAGTTCCGGCCGCGGCCGCCGTTGTCGCCCCAGTAGCCGGAGTCGGAGTCGTCGTAGACGAGTGTGGCGTCGCGGGTGTCCAGGAGGATCCGGGCGAGGGCCGGGTGCCGGGTGTACTTGGCCCTCAGCAGGGCGGTCATGACGGCGGTGCGGGCCTGGTCCCAGCCGTCGCGCCGGGGCGCGCCGGCTGCCGTGTTCCGGGCGGCGTATCCGGTGTCCGCGTCCCTGATGGCGGCCCGGGCACCGGGGTCCGTGGTGGAGAGGGCCCAGTACGCGTGGGCGACGGAGGGGTAGGTGACGCCGTCGGCCGGGACGGGGGCGGGGAAGTCGTTGCGGAGGGCCTTCGTGCCCGGGTCGTCCGAGGGCGTGCGGGAATAGCTCTCGTAGAGGTGGATCGCGGGGGCGACCGGTGTCGCGGGTCCGTCCGCCGGGACCCGTGCGGGCCGTTCGGCGATCCACTTCGCCCGTTCCTCGAAGTAGGCGATCGCCTCGTCGTACTCCTCCCGCGTGACCGGTTCGCCGGCCGCAGTGCCGTCCAGGTGCTCGCCGGGGCCGGTCACCAGGACCTGGAGCGGCCAGTCCTCGCGGTCCATGTCGCCGAGCGCGTAGTGGCGTTGGGTCTCGGGGATGGCCAGGTAGGCGGCGCGGGCCGCGGCCCGGTTCCGCTCCGTCCGGTCGGCGAGGAACGTGCCGACCGCGGCCAGGCAGCGGTCCGTGGAGTCCGGGCGTCCGTTGAGCTGGTCGATGGTGTCCCGGACCTCGGCCAGCAGCAGCTCGGGCGTGAGCCAGGTGCGCGGCTCGCTGAACCGCCACGCGGCCAGCTCATGGGCGGACACCCTTGCGCCGTCCGGGAGTTCGGTGGCCACCCAGCCGCGGCGCAACTTCTCCGCGAACTCCGCCAGGGTGACCAGGCCCCAGCAGTCGATCAGCCCGTCCGCGTAGATGAACAGATCGGTGAGGAAGTAGTCACCGTTGCGGATGAAGGCGTGTCGCCAGGTTCCGGTGACGCGGACGCCGTCCGCCGTGCGGTAGGTGATGCGGTTGCCGATCATCCCGGCATTCTGTCGGAACCACCGGCCGGCGCAACGTGTTTGCCGCCCGCGCTGCGACGCCCGGAAGCCGGGTCCTCCCCCGCCGCCGGACGGAGGACCCGGCTCCCGGATGGCCGGTCGCTCAGGACGACTGGGCGCTCTGGTACAGGTTCTGCGCGTCCGCGCCGAAGTACGGGCCGTACATGGCGTTGGGCAGGAAGTTGTACTTGAAGCTGTTCACCGAGGACTGCAGGCCGGTTCCGGTGGCCTCGTCGAACCGGGTGAACCACGGGCCGCCGCTGGAGCCGCCGGTCATGTCGCAGGTCAGGCCGTGGTCGCCGGACAGCAGGAAGTCCCGGTAGGTGGTGCCGCTGCAGTAGATGAACTTCTGGCCGTCGTAGGGAGCGGCGGCCGGGAAGCCGAAGGCGTACATGGCCTTGTTGTAGCCGGTGTTGAAGGCCAGGCCCTGGCCGCCGACGACGTCGGTCAGCTTCTTTCCGTCCAGCGGGGCGACCACGGCCGCGCCGATGTCGTAGTTGATGTCCTCACTGGCGGTCCACTGCGGTGTGGAGAGGGTCTTGGACGCCGTCCAGGTGCCGTACGGGGTCTGTCCGTCGTGGTAGCCGGGAGCGAACACCCAGTTGGTGTGCCAGGCCCCCTCCAGCTTCACGCAGTGGCCCGCGGTGATCACGGTGCTCTTGTTGGCGCTGGTGACGGCGTTGCCGGAGCAGGACGCGGTGCGGCCCTGGTAGGTGAAGAACACCCGCCCCGCGGTCTTGGTCACCGCGCCGCCACCGGTCCAGGGGCCGCCGCCGTTCGGGATCGCCAGGGGGCCGGTGTCGGCGGCGGGCGTGCTGGGTGCCACGACGGTCGCCTTGCCCTTGCGGGGTGCCGAGGTCCGCACGTCGGAACGGTCGAAGGACAGGACGTCGAGCGGGGTGGCCTCGCGCATCCGCTGCGGGGTCCAGAAGGCGAGGGCGCGTTCCCGCGCCGAGGGCGCCACGGTTCCCGGGTCGGGCGCGGCGCTCGCCGGTATGGCGGTGACACCGGTCGCCAGCAGCGCGGCAACGCCGACGAGTGCGCCGAGGACGGTGTGACGAACGCGGGTGCCGCTGCCGCAGGAGCGAAGGCTACGGAGTGTGCCTGTCACGCGGTCTCCTTCTGCTGTGGGGGCCGGGTGGCGGGGCTCATCCACCCGGTCAGGCAGGGGTGTCGCTGCGAATCAGAGGGCAGCGTGCCACCAGGAGTGCGATTTGGACAGGTGCATGTCACCGAGATGACCGAAACACCACAGGTTCCCCGCGTCGGGGACACGGAAGCGGGCACAGAAGAACCCGGCCTCCACCGTTGTGGTGGAGGCCGGGTCCGGGAGCCCGGGGCCCTGGGTGTCAGAGAGGGGTGGGGCCGGTGTCTCCGCCGGGCTGGATGCGTCCGCGCCAGGCGCCGGACTCGCCGCCGCGCTTCTCGATGTACTGCTTGAAGCGCTTCATGTCGCCCTTGATCTGGCGGTCGATCGCGCCGAGCATGTCCCCGGCCTTTTCCACGGCTCCGCTGGGCTCGACGTCCATCACGAGCTCCACCCGGGTGTGCGTGTCGTCCAGGCGCTGGAAGCGGACCGTGCCCTTCTGGTGGGTGTCTCCGCTGGTCGTGCGCCAGGTGACGCGCTCGTCGGGCAGCTGGTCGACGATCTCGGTGTCGAACTCGCGCCGTACTCCACCGATCTTGGTGGTCCAGTGGTTGTGACGGTCGTCGAGCTGCCTTACTTCCTCGACGCCCTCCATGAAGTTCGGGAACTCCTCGAACTGGGTCCACTGGTTGTACGCGGTGTGGACGGGGACGTCGACTTCCACGGTTTCCTTCACGGTGCTCATCTGTATGCCTCCGTTTTCCTGATCGACTGCTGGAGGCCCATCGGCCCACACAGGTCCGGGCCCGTGGCGGACGAGTACCCGGGATCTTCCGGTTCCCACACGGTTCGGTGCCGTCCCGGCAAGGCAGGGTGCTGGGCGGGTCAGACGGCGGAGGCGGTGGCCCCGGCCGTCTCCGAGCGGAAGCCGTGGCCGACTTCGGGAGCCAGGCCGTGGTAGTGGCGGAAGTTGTAGATGAGCGGGCTCCAGACGGCCGGGTCGATGTGGTGGGTGCCGGGTACGACGACGCGGTCGGCGGCGTGGACGCGCAGGACCTGGCACTCGACGCTGAAGAAGCGGCCCGCTCCGCCGGGGGTCAGCACGGCGGCCCGTGCCTCCAGCTGGAGAGCGCACTCGGCTACGCGCGGCGGCGTCACGAGGTCGGCGACGGCCGGGGTGAGCCCGGCCGCGGCGAACTTGTCCGGCTCGTAGCGGTACAGCGCCCGCTTGGTCTCGGGCACCGGGTCGGCCCCGGTGAGCGGTGCGAGGCGTTCCACGTGCTCCCACAACTCGGGCGAGGCGACGTTGATCACGAGTTCCGGGCGCTCGGCGAGGTTGCGCACGGTCCGGCTCTCGCTGCCGATGCCCAGGACGATGTGCTGTCCCAGGGCCCAGGCGGAGGAGATCGGGGCGAGATTGCAGGTGCCGTCGTCGTTCTCGGTGGTCAGCAGCACGACGGGCGTGCCGAAGTAGAGGACGCTCGGCCGGATCACTCGGTGGGTGTCGGTCGTCATGGCCCTGACGCTACGGGCGGGACGTTTCGATGCGCGTCGAAGCGTCGGCCGGGGACAATCGGCCGGTGACCAGTCCCGACGTCCATGCCGAAGAACCGGATCTCGCCTCGCTGGCGGCGCTGCTCGCCGATCGCACGCGCGCCGCGATCTGTCTCGCCCTGCTCGACGGCCGTGCCTGGACGGCCTCCGAGGTGGCCCGCCTCGCCGGTGTGGCGCCGTCCACGGCCACGAGCCATCTGAACCGGCTGGTGGCGGGTGGTCTGCTGGCTCAGGAGCGCCGGGGCCGGCACCGCCACGTGCGTCTGGCGGACCCCGGCATCGCGGAGATGGTCGAGGCGCTGGCGGCCAGGGCGCCCCGCCGGCTGGTCCCGGTCCGTTCGCTCACCGCCGCCCGGCGGCACCGCGCCGTCGGCTTCGCCCGCGTCTGTTACGACCATCTCGGCGGCTCCCTCGCCGTGGCGATGACCGATGCCATGACCGCTCGCGGGCTGCTGTCCTGGGAGTCGGGCCCGGCGCTCACCGCGTCGGGCACGGCATGGCTGGCACGCCTCGGGATCGCGGACGAGGCGGCGGGGGCGGCGGGCCGTCCGCATGTGCGGATCTGCCTGGACTGGACGGAGCGGCGCCCGCACCTGGCGGGCGCGGTCGCCGCGGCCCTGTTCCACCGCGCGCTGGAGGCGTCCTGGCTCGTGCCGGGTGACGGCTCCCGCGTCGTGCGGCTGACGGAGCAGGGGCGCGACGCCCTCCGACGGCACCTGGGCCTGGCGGACGAGGCGCTCACGACCGGCTGAGCACCTCCCCGCCCCGGGAAGCCCGGCCGGGCTCAGAACCGGTGTTGCTGCTGCTGCGGCTGCCCGTAGGTCTGGCCGCCGTCGCCGCTCGCGCTCTGGGCCTGCAGCTGCTCCGCCTGTTCCTTGGTCACCTTCTGTTCCGCACCGCAGAAGGTGCACTGCGTGAGGTGCTTCGTCGAGATCGGGAACAGCGGCACGAAGAACAGCGTGAACTTCGTGACGCGCTTCCTGAGCGTGTGCGCGGCGGGGTTGCCGCACTGGCCGCAGACCAGCGTCAGTATCGCCAGCTGGTACAGGTACCCCTTGGTGCCGAAGATGATCACGTGACGGTCCTTCCCGGGTCGGATCTTCCTCCAGTGTCCTGTATCGCGGTCCGCGCCGACGAGCCGGTGTCCACAGGAGATGTGCCCTCGCTCGTGTGGAGAGCCCGGCGGGGCGTGGTCCAGTCGGGTGACGGCGGGCCGTGCGCCGCCCCGGTGCGCCGATGGGTTCCGCGGTGACCTCGATCTCACCCGAAACGCAGTCCGTGCACACCGACGACCTGGGCTCCCTCGTCGTCCTGTCCTGGCGGGGCACGACCCCCGCGGGGACGTTCCGTACCTCCTGGCGTGCTCCCTCGGCGACGGTGCGACGGCCCGGAGGCCACGTCGAAGGCCATCGGGCAGCTGCTGACCGGCGCCGGCATCCCCCGGGCGAGGGCCTCGTCCACGCGACCCAGCGGCCGAGTCTGCCGGTCGGCCTGCTCGTCGTGCCGGGGTCGGCCGTCCGCACCGTGCGGCACCTCAAGTCCCAGTTCGTCCCGCCGGAGACCTGACCTGGAGACCGTGGGCCAACTCGGGTACGCCGTCCTCGTCTTCGCCACCCGGCTGTGGCCGGAGGGCGCCGAGCCCGGCGACGTCGAGACGCTGGCCGCCTTCACGTCCGACGAGGACGTGCTCACGTCGGCGGCGCATGTCGTGCTGCCCGCCCGCAGCCTGCGCAGCTGAAACCCGCCCGGCCCGGGACACCGTGAGGTGACCCGGGCCGTCGCGTGCCCGCGCTCAGCTGGAAAGCGCCGTCAGCACCACGGTCTTGGCCTCCTCCTGGACCTGGTGGAGGTGGTCGGGGCCGCGGAACGACTCGGCGTAGATCTTGTAGACGTCCTCGGTGCCCGAGGGGCGGGCCGCGAACCAGGCGTTGTCGGTGGTCACCTTGATGCCGCCGATGGAGGCGCCGTTGCCGGGGGCCTCGGTGAGCACCGCGGTGACCGCGTCCCCTGCCAGGGTGTCCGCGCTGACCTGGGCCGGGGAGAGCTTGGCGAGCAGGGCCTTCTCCTCGCGGGACGCCGGCGCGTCGATCCGCGCGTACGCCGGTTCGCCGAAGCGGGCGGTGAGCGCGGCGTAGTGCTCCGAGGGGGTCTTCCCGGTGACCGCGGTGATCTCGGAGGCGAGCAGCGCCAGGATGATGCCGTCCTTGTCGGTGGTCCACACGGAGCCGTCCCGGCGCAGGAAGGACGCCCCGGCCGACTCCTCCCCGCCGAAGCCGATGGTGCCGTCGACCAGTCCGTCCACGAACCACTTGAACCCGACGGGCACCTCGGCCAGTTCGCGGCCGAGGTCGGCGGCGACCCGGTCGATCATGGCGGAGGACACCAGGGTCTTGCCGACACCGGCGGCCGCGGGCCAGCGGTCACGGTGGGCGTACAGGTACGAGATGGCGACGGCGAGGTAGTGGTTGGGGTTCATCAGCCCCGCGTCCGGGGTGACGATGCCGTGCCGGTCGGCGTCGGCGTCGTTGCCGGTGGCGACGTCGAAGCGGTCGCGCTGCTCGATGAGCGACGCCATCGCGTACGGCGACGAGCAATCCATGCGGATCTTGCCGTCCCAGTCCAGCGTCATGAACCGCCACGTGGGGTCGGTGTGCGGGTTGACCACGGTGAGGTCGAGACGGTGCTGTTCGGCGATCCGGCCCCAGTAGGCGACGGACGCCCCGCCCAGCGGGTCCGCCCCGATGCGCACGCCCGCCGCGCGGATCGCGTCCAGGTCGAGGACGCCGGGCAGGTCGGTGACGTAGGTGCCCAGGAAGTCGTAGCGGCCGGTGGTGGCCGCGGCGAGGGCCCGGGCGTGGGGGATGCGCCGTACGTCCTTCAGGCCGCCGCGGATGATCTCGTTCGCCCGGTCCTGGATCCAGGAGGTCGCGTCGGAGGCGGCGGGCCCGCCGCTGGGCGGGTTGTACTTGAACCCTCCGTCGGCGGGCGGGTTGTGGGACGGGGTGACGACGACACCGTCGGCGAGGCCGGTGGTGCGCCCGCGGTTGTGGGTGAGGATGGCGTGCGAGACCGCCGGGGTCGGCGTGTAGCCGTCCGCCTCGTCGATCAGCACGGTCACCTCGTTGGCGGCGAAGACCTCCAGCGCGGTGACCCGCGCGGGCTCCGACAGGGCGTGGGTGTCGGCGCCCAGGAACAGCGGGCCGTCGGTGCCCTGGGCCGCGCGGTACTCGCAGATGGCCTGGCTGGTGGCGGCGATGTGGTCGTCGTTGAACGCGCCGGCCAGTGAGGTTCCGCGGTGTCCGGAGGTTCCGAACGTGACGCGCTGACCCGGGTCGTCCAGGTCGGGATGGAGCGCGTAGTACGCGGTGACCAGCCGAGCGACGTCGATGAGATCTTCGGGACCGGCCGGACTGCCCGCTCGCTCGTGCTGCATGGGCCCGCTCCTCCACGTGGTGTGATCCTTCGCTTGCGCACTCATCCTTCCTCGTCACAGCCGTGACACGCGAGAGGGGCACCGCTGTGAGTGCCGGATGTGCGCCAGGCCACGCGGCGAACCGCCGGACCGCAGCACGCACCACGAGGAGGCGGCGCCGCGTACCACCGGGACTCCCGGTGATGCGCCGCGCCGCCTTCCTCCCTGGTGGGCGCCTTGCCGGGCGCCGTCGCCCCTGGTCAGATCCGCCCGCCGGTGAGCCGGGTGAGCGGGCCGTACGCCTGGCGCTCGGCGCGCCGTCCCACCGCGTACGACGCGGCGGTCAGAGCGGTCAGGCCGGCCCCGACGCCCGCGGCGACGGCCTTGCGGTGGGCGATCACCGTCCAGGCGGTCTTCGCGGTGGCGGCGACCTGGCCGGACGCCGCGACGACCGCCTGGCGGCCCGCCTCGACCCCCTTGGCCGCGGTCTGCACGGCCGCCGTCGTCGTCTCGGCGGAGCGCTCGGCGCCGGCCTTGACGGCTGACGCCGCGTCATCGGCCTTCGTCGTCGCGCGCTTGGCGGCCTGGGTCGCCGGCGCGGTCGCCTTGTCCGCCGTGCGACGGGCCTTGGACTCCGTCGCCCGTATGGTGGTCGGCTTCTGATTCGTGCGCTTGTTCTCTTCAGTCATGGACTCCGACTTGCCTCTGACTCCCGCGGCAAACGTTCGGCCGCGCACCGTCCGGGCCTGCGCAGGGCTGAGCACCTCGTCGGAGGGGTAAGCGAACTGCAGGCAAGACGACGTCAGAACACGAGGGAGTGCACATGGCCGGCATCCTGAATCGCATCAAGCAGTTCGCCCGGAGCCCGCAGGGGCGGCGGGCCGTCGAGCAGGCACGGCGGGCCGCCGCCGATCCGCGCAAGCGGGCCCAGGCCCAGCGGCTGCTGGGCAAGCTCCGCGGGCGCCGCTGACCGGGCCGGAGACCAACTCCTCGCACACACGCGTGTGTTCATGCCCGGCAGGGGCACTTGGGTCGCACCACACCTGAGAGGAGCTGGTTCGATGCGCAGGGCAGGGAACGGCAGGAAGGTCTGTGCCTTAGGCGTCGCCGGTGTGCTGGCCGGCACGGTGCTGGTCGGCTGCGGCGACGACGACGGCACGGGTGACGGCGCAGGGGGTTCCTCGGCGCGGGGCGACGCACAGGAGCAGGGCACACAGGCGGTGCGCTCGGCCTACGACAGGACGGCCGAGGAGGACACCGCCAAGGTGAGGCTGCGGGTGCAGACCTCGGCCCAGGGCGCCTCGGAGACCGCGAACGGACAGGGCGCCGTGGACCTGGACGACGGCGACAGTGTCATGACGCTCACGGTGCAGGGGCAGCGGATCGAGCAGCGGGTGGTCGATCAGGTGCTGTACCAGAAGATGCCGGAGGGGCAGGCGCCGGGCGGCAAGCCCTGGATCAAGATCGACCTGGGGAAGGTCTCCGCACAGCAGGGCACGGGCGACCGGTCCATGAGCGATCCGGCGCGGTCCGCGGCGTACGCCAAGGCGATCACCGACAAGGACGTGACCAAGAAGGGCACGGCCAGGATCGACGGCGTCGAGACCACGCGGTACCGCGTCTCCGTCGACGTCGCGAAGCTGCCGGGCGGCGACGCGCTGCGGAAGCAGGTCGGTCCCACCCTCCCGATGGACGTGTGGCTGGACGAAGAGGGCCGCATGCGCCGTCAGCAGATCGACATGACCCTCAAATCCGCACCGGGGTCGACGGAACGGTCCTCCACCGACGCCTCTTCCTCGCCCCAGAAGGTCACGGTGCGCACGGTCATGGACTTCACCGACTTCGGCACCGAGGTGGAGGCGGACGCGCCCCCGGCCGGGCAGGTCACCGACATGACCGGCAAGGCCCTGGAGCAGGGCAGGAAGCAGGGCTGACCCGGGCTCACCCCACGCCACGGCTGCGGAACCGCCGTACGAGGTCGTCCGCGGCCGCCGGCCAGTCGGGGTGCCCGAACGTGAAGCCCGCGTCCAGGAGGCGGCCGGGGACGACGCGGCGGCTCTTCAGCAGCAGTTCGGTGTCCGAGCGCAGGACGAAGGCACCGGCCTCGGCCATCCAGCGCGTCGCGGGCAGGCCCACCGGGACCCCCCACGCGGCCCGCAGGGCGCGCATGAAGTCGCGCTGCGGCAGGGGCCCGGGAGCGGCGAGATTGACCGGCCCCGTGATGTCGTCCCGGGCGACGAGGAACTCGACCGCCCGGACGAAGTCCTGGTCGTGGATCCACGACACGTACTGTGCGCCGCCGGCGACGGGGCCGCCGAGGCCCAGCCGGGCCAGCCGCAGCAGGACGTCGAAGACGCCGCCGCGGTCGGGGCTCATCACCATGGCGGCGCGCAGGGCCACCTTCCGGGTGTGCGGGGTGCCGGCCGTCTCCTGCTCCCGCTCCCAGGCCTTGGCGATGTCGACGCTGTAGGCCCAGTAGCCGGGGGCGTCGGGTTCGCTGCCGCCGATCACGCCGGTGGCCTCGTCGTTGGGCGCGTCGTAGCGGTGGGCGTAGACGGTGGCGGTGCTCATCTGGAGCCAGACCCGGGGCGGCCGAGCGGCCTCGGCGATCGCCTCGCCCACGACCCGGGCGGAGTGGACCCGCGAGTCCATCATCTCCCGGAGGTTGGCGGGCGTGTAGCGGCAGTTGACGCTCCGGCCGGCCAGGTTGACCACGACATCGCTGCCGTCGATCTCCTCCGCCCACGGCCCCGGGGTGGCGCCGTCCCAGTGCACCTCGCCCTGCCGCCCCGGGCGCCTGCTCAGCACCACGACGTCATGTCCGGCCGCGCTGAGCGCGCGCTTCAGGACTGTGCCGACCTGCCCGGTCCCGCCGGGCATCACGATCTTCATGTCACTCCCCCTCGACGTGTGGGAATGACCCCAGCTCATATTTTGAACACGTTCAAAACCTTTGATGGCGTAGGTCTTAGCCTGCGCAGATGCACCATCGGGCAAGATGGGCCCATGAGCGTAGTCAAGATCAATGTGCTGACCGTGCCCGCCGAGCAGCGGGAGACGCTGGAGAAGCGGTTCGCTTCCCGCGCGCACACCGTGGAGAGCTCCGACGGCTTCGAGTGGTTCGAGCTGCTCCGCCCCGTGGAGGGCACCGACACGTACCTCGTCTACACCCGGTGGCGTGACGAGGCGTCGTTCCAGGCCTGGATGGAAGGACCGATGAAGGCCGCGCACCAGGGCGGCGGCGAGGGCGGCGAGCGCCCCAAGGCGGCGGCGAGCGGCTCGACGCTCTGGTCGTTCGAGGTGGTGCAGCAGGCGGGGCCGAAGGGCGCCTAGATTCTTTGCTTCGCCGCGAGCGCGAAGAACGCGGCCGTCCGGCCCCGCGGCGGCGCACGCCGCCGCGAGGCCGGCAGCCGGGCCCGACAGACCGCCAGCCGTAGGCCGTGCGGCGGCGGCCAGGTGCAGTATGGCGGCGGTCAGGTGCCGTGTTCAGGGGCGCCGGGAGCGCGAGGGGGCGGCCGTACGGCCGACCGCCGCGGCCAGTTTGCGGAGGCGGCGCCAGTCCAGGCGCGGCGGCGCCTCGGGGACCCCGGGGCGGTTGCGGGGCACCCGGACGCGCAGGGCACGGCGGGCGATGCGGCAGTGGACGGGGGCGGGCAGGATCAGTGCCTCGCCGTCCAGGCCGACCTCCAGGTGCGGTGCGTCGGCCTCGACGACCACGTGCTGGGCAGTGAGCATCGTAAGGCCCTCCGGGCGCGGGGCCAGCAGGAGTTCGGCCGCTTCCACGGCACTGTCGACGCGGACGGCGAGCACGCCCAGCTTCCCGGAGTCGAGCCGCTGGCGCCGGCCGAAGCCGAACGGATCGTCCATGCGGTACGGGTTGTTACTCACCAGCACCGCCTGCGGATCGGCGATGACGGTGCCGTCGGCGCCGGCGGTCAGCCGCGGGCCGCTCTGCCGGGTGAGCAGTTCGGGCAGCCGCTCCAGCGCCGCGCCCACCTTGTCCTCGCGGTAGCCCGGGCTCTGGACGACGGCCCCGTACGCGCCGAACGACGCGTTGTTGACGAAGGGGCGGTCGTCGGCGAAGCCGAGATCGACGCGGAGTTCCACCCCGTCGGTGAGGGCGTCGAGGCACGTGGACGGATCGTCGCGGTCCAGGCCCAGGTCCATGGCGAAGTGGTTGCGCGTGCCGGCCGAGATGACGAGGAACGGCAGGCCGTGTTCCGCCGCGACGGCGGCGACCAGAGCCTGCGTGCCGTCGCCGCCCGCGACGCCGAGCAGGTCGGCTCCGTCGGCCACGGCGGCCTTGGCCAGGGCGGTGACGTCCTGGTGCTGTTCCGGGTCGAGGAGGACGACTCGGGCGCCCAGTGCCTCGGCCTTCTCCTTGATGCCGAACTTCCCGACCTTGCCGCCGCCGGAGCGGGGGTTGAGCAGGAGGAAGGGGCGCTTCGGCGGTGGCGTGCGGTACTCCTTGACCCGCACCGGCCGCAGGCCCGTGCTACGCAGGGCGTAGCGGCCGCTCCAGACCGCGAGGCACCACAGCAGCAGGGACGCGAAGACCACCCAGAGCAGATTCGCGACCGCGAAGAGCGTGATGACGGCGACGGGGGTGACGAAGGCCAGTGCGGCCGCCGCTGTGCGGACCGGTCCCCGGCGGGACAGGACCCACCAGAGCGCGGCCGCGGTCAGGGCGATTCCCGCCAGGCCTGCCGCGAGCAGCAGCAGGCCCTTCAGACCGCCGGTCACCAGGGGCAGCAACGCCGCCAGCGCCACTGAGGCCAGGGCTCCCCTGGCCGCCCATCTCTGCCGGCGGTGATTCCGCTCGCTCATCGCCGATCCCATGTCGTCCTCCGCTCGAAGGCGCGGGCGGACCTTCCGGACCGCGCCCGGCCGTGAAACATCGTGCCCGCCGACGGATCGGCATGGCTACCGCCATCCCCGATGAACTCCCCCGCCCTGAGTGACGTCAGACGTGACGATCTTCGGGGGCGGAGCCATCGGTAGCGTACGCGGCCCGCGAGCGCGGTTCCACGCACCGGGGCACGTCGGCGCCCGCCCGCGCCACCGCTGTCGGCAGTGGACGCGCACTCCTCCTTGACCTTGTGAGTCTCATTACGCAACTCTGCTGCCTGCCACAGTTCCTGTCGACGAGGAGGCCGGCACGCGATGGAGTGGACGGGCGCGCGGTACGCGGACGGACCGACGGTCGAGGTGAGTACGTGGATCGCCGCCCCGCCGGGGCGGGTGTGGGCGCTGGTGTCGGATGTGACGCGGATGCCGGAGATGAGCGAGGAACTCCAGTCGGTGCGGTGGGTCGACGGGGCCTCCGGTCCCGTGGTCGGGGCCCGGTTCGTCGGGCGGAACAAGCACGAGGCGTTCGGCGAGTGGGAGACGACCTCCACGGTCGTCGCGTGCGAGCCCGACCGGGTGTTCTCCTGGGCGGTCGGGGATCCGGACGAACCCAGTGCCGTCTGGCGGTTCGTCCTCACACCCGTGAACGGCGGGACCGAGGTGTCGCAGTGGATGCGGATGGGGCCCGGTCGCTCCGGGCTCTCCTTCGCGATCGACGCCATGCCGGCGAAGGAGCAGAAGATCGTGTTCGTGAGGTTGCGGGAGTTCGAGCGCGGCATGACCGCCGCGCTGGAGTGCGTCCGGCAGTGGGCGGAGGCCTGATGCGGACGGCGACGACCGTCGAGGCGTCGGGCCTCGGCTCCTGGTCCCGGCAGGCCGACTTCGTCGTCGAGGCCGAGAAACTGGGGCTCGACGTCTGCTGGGTGGCCGAGGCGTGGGGCTCCGACGCCCCGTCCGCCCTGGGCTTCTACGCGGCCCGTACGGAACGGATGCTGCTGGGCTCCGCGGTCATGCAGGTCGGGACGCGCACTCCGGTGGCGCTCGCCCAGACGGCGATCACCCTGTCCAACCTGTCCGGAGGGCGCTTCCTGCTCGGGCTCGGCCCGTCCGGTCCGCAGGTGATGGAAGGCCTGCACGGGGTGCCGTTCGCCCGTCCCCTGGCGCGCGTGCGCGAGACGGTGGAGATCGTGCGGCAGGTGCTCACCGGCGGCAAGATCTCCTACTCGGGCTCGGAGTTCCAGATTCCGCTGCCCGGCGGGGAGGCGGTGCCGATGCGCCTGTCCATGCGGGCCGAGCACGCCGTGCCCGTCTATCTGGCCGCGCTGTCACCCGCCATGCTGCGGCTGACCGGCCAGGTCGCGGACGGCTGGCTCGGCACCAGCTTCGTACCGGAGGGCGCGGCGGACGCCTACTTCGCTCCGCTGGACGAGGGGCTGGCCGCCGCGGGCCGCGGCCGTGACGGCTTCGACGTCTGCCAGGGCGCCGAGGTCGCCTTCGCCCCGGACGAGGAGGCGCTGGGCGCCATGGTCGCCGGCCGGAAGAAGGAACTCGCCTTCAGCTTGGGCGGCATGGGCTCCGCGTCGGCCAACTTCTACAACCGGGCCTACAGCCGGCAGGGCTGGGCGGAGGTCGCGGCGGAGGTTCGGGAGCGCTGGCAGGCGGGCGACCGGGACGGTGCGGCCGGTGTGGTCACCGACGAGATGGTGCTGGCGACCACGCTCATCGGCACGGAGGAGATGGTGCGGCGGCGGCTGCGCGTCTGGCGGGACGCCGGGGTGGACACGGTCCGTCTCTATCCGGCCGGTGAGACCCTGGAGGACCGGCTCGCCACCCTCGGCCGGGCGATCGAGCTGGTCCGTGAGGTCGGCGGCACCGCCTGAACACGGTGGCCGGGTAGGCTCCCTTGCCGATCATCGGACGACAGGAAAACAGGGGGGCTCCGTGCGGGCCATGGCTACCGTGACGACGACCGCCCTCGCATTCCTGCTGGCCGGTGCCGCACTGACCGGCTGCGGCGCCGGTGGCACCGGTGAGGAGAAGTCCGCCGGTGACATCCTCGACGAGGCCAACGCGACGATGCGGAAGCTGAGTTCGGTCACCGTCGACATCACCATCCGCACGCAGAGCGGCGGTTCGGTCACCAACCGCCTCGTGACCGACCTCGACAGCCGCTGCAGATCCAGGACCACCTGGTCCGGGGGCGGCACGCTGGAGCAGATCCGGCTCGGCGAGACGGACTACGTCCGGCCGGACCGGGCCTACGTGCAGAAGTGGAAGAACTATCCGGGCGTCACCGGCGAGCAGAAGCTGTGGGTGAGGACGCCGGTGGACCCGGCCGCCCGGGGCGGCGACGGACTCGCCTCCTGCGAACGGCCCTTCGACTCGTTCGGCATGGCACGCAAGGGCGGCTCCACTCGCGTCGAGGGTACGAAGGCCGTCGAGCTGATCGTGACCGACAAGGCGGACAAGAAGGGGACGTACACCTTCTACGTGGCGGCCGAAGGCAAGCCGTACCTGCTCAGGACGGTCTACAAGAGCGCCGCACAGCAGACCACCACCTCGTTCGGCGACTTCGACGAACCGCTCGACATCCGGGCCCCGAAGGCGGGCGAGGTGCTGAGCCTGCCGGGCCGCAACTGACCCGGCGCCACAGGAGAGCGGGCAAGCGCCGACAGCGCTTTCCGTTGGCATTCCGGCAGCTAGTGGCCGAGCGGGGGCGAATCGGCTCACAAGGGCTTGACGGGGCGGGATGCGCTCGGCCTACTTGAAGGCGCAGCCGGCCGTGTCGGGGGTCTGGTCCGGCGTCGGCCTCTTGGGCCGAATCGCTCCGTCCTCCCCCGCCGATACGCAGGTCAGGGGTCTGATGGTGCGGCGACGATGGGCAGCGGCGGTGGGCCTGGTGGCCTGCCTGCTGTTGCTGCATCTCGCCGTTCCGGGGGCCGCGCCGGGCGGCCGCGTGGCTGACGCCGCGGTCACGGCGGCGGTGAACTCGGTGGAGCCGGGGGCGGCTTCGAGCGCCGGGGGTGAAGGGACCGGAGCCGATGGAGCCGGAGCCGAGCGGACCGGAGCCGAGGAGACCGGAGCTGAAGAGGCCGGAACCGAAGAGACCGGAACCGAAGAGACCGGAACCGAAGAGGCCGGAACCGAAGAGGCCGGGGAGCCCTGTCCGTGCGAGGAGGAGCCGTCGGTTCGGCAGTCGGCGGCGCGGACGCCGAGGACGGCGGGAGCGGCCCGGGCGGGCACCGTGGTGACCGGCGCGTCCATGGTGGACCGGGGTGGTGCGGACGTCCGGGCGGCGGGAACGGGCCGGCGTCCAGGAGTGGCCGCAGCCGCCCCCAACGCCGTTGAGTTGCAGGCGTTTCGCTGCTGAGCGACGGCAGTACCGACCAGGGCCTGCGCCGTGCGGCCCGAGTACTGCCTGGTGCCGGTACGCGGTGATGTGCAGGCCTTCGTGTGTCCCCCATGCCGATGACACAGGAGGCGGAGTTGCCCGGACAGCGTGTTCTGATTCTCAAGCCGGACGAACTGAGCCCTTCCGACCAGAAGATGTGGCGGGAGATTCGGACGGAGTCGGGTGCCCCGGCGAATCCCTTTCTCGACCCGGCGTTCACCGCGGCGGTGGGGCAGGTCAGGCCCGCGGCCAGAGTGGCGGTGTTGCTCGACGACGGCTCCCCGGTCGGGTTCTTCCCGTACGAGAGGGGGCCCTTGGGGCAGGGCCGGGCCATCGGGCTCGGCGTGTCCGACAGCCAGGGGGTCGTCCTACGCCCCGGGATCCGGCTCGACGCCCGCAGGTTACTGCGGTCCTGCGCGCTGTCGTCCTGGGAGTTCGACAACCTCGAAGCCGGTCAGCGGGTGTTCGTGAGGCACGCGGTCGAGGAACTCGCCTCCCCGGTCGTCGACATCGGCGACGGGTTCGAGCCGTACACGCGGCGGCTGCGCGCGAAGTCGCCGAGTTTCCTCAGACAGACCCTGGCCAAGGAGCGCAGGCTGGCCCGGCAGGTCGGCGAGGTGCGGTTCGCGTACGACGCCCGGGATCCGGATGCCTTGCGGGCGCTGATGGAGTGGAAGTCGGCGCAGTACCGGCGGACCGGCCGGCGCGACCGGTTCGCGCAGGAGTGGATCACCCGGCTGGTGGGGCTGCTCGGGCAGAGCGAGGAACCGGAGTGCCGGGGCGTGCTGTCCGTGCTGTACGCGGCGGACCGGCCGGTGGCCGCGCACTTCGGTCTGCGCTCGCGCACGGTGCTGTCCTGGTGGTTCCCGGCGTACGACCGCGCCTACGCCAAGTACTCCCCCGGACTCGTGCTCCAGCTGAGGATGCTGCAGGCCGCGGCGGCGGACGGCGTCGAGACGGTCGATCTGGGGAGCGGTCCGGCCCGCTACAAGGAGTCGCTCAAGACCCGTGACCTGCGGGTGTACGAGGGAGTCGTGGTACGGCCGGTGCCGGGCGGGGCCGTCCACTGGCTGGGGCGGGTGCCCGCACGGGCCGCCCGTCGCTTCGTCCGCAACCGGCCCCTCCTGGCCGGCGCGGCGGCGCGGGCACTGGAGGGGGTGGGGCGGCTGCGCGGTCACTGAGACCGGCCCGGCCGGGGGGGCGGGGGGGGGGGGGGGGGGGGCCCCCCGGGGGCGCGGGGGGCGGCCGCGGGGGGGGGGGCCCGCGACCACGCCCCCGCGGCCCGGCCGCCCCCCCCCGCGGCCCCGCGCCCCGGCGCG
>NZ_JBITII010000019.1:0-95812 GCF_044458845.1 Streptomyces sp. NPDC050416 | reverse complement strand
AGCTCACGCATCGGCGTCCACGGCCCGGGACGGCCCTCGGGATCCTTCAGGACGACATTGGCGGCGACCGCGTCGTGCCCCTCCCGGAACACGGTGGCGGTGACCTCGAACGTCTCTCCCACGACCGCCTTGGCCGGCCGGTTGCCGCTCTCCACGGCCGGCCGGACGTCCCGTACCGGGATACGGCCGATGGCCCGGGTCCTACTCATGGTCCTCACCTCCACCGTGCTCGAAAGCCGGGCCACGGGCCCGGTTCAGGGGACAAGATCTGCGGAAGGCGGCTACCGTCCCGCGGGGGAGCGCCGCTCCGCCGCCGGCGGTCGTCGCCGGACCGCGGTGGCCGGACGGGGCCGTTCGTTCTGTTCCTGCAGACGGGTGGCCTGTGATTCCTGCGCAAAGGCCACCTGCGGGTCCTGCGCATAGGCGACCTGGGTCTGCTCCTGCACAGAGGTGACCTGGTTCGTGCGCAGATACCGCTCGGCCGCGTCCGCCGCCTCCCGCGCGCAGCGCTTGCCCATCAGCACACAGAGCGTGTAGCCGGAGTCCTCGAACGTGGTCCGCACCGTGCGGTCGTTCGGTGCCGCGAGCATCACGCGTTCCCAGGCCCGGTACCGCCGCAACTGCCGGGCGACTTCGGCTTTGGCGGGTAGCAGCATGGCGCCGATCACCTTTCGGGCTTCGAGGGGCACGGTCTCCCGACGGTCGGACGGCGGCCGTACACAGCGGCACGGACCCGTAACGGCGATCGAGTTCTTCACACATGGTGCACGGGTGACGACGCAGCGTCTTGTTGGATCCTCAACAAAAAGCGGCTCAGCCCGGCCGCCCAGGCCCCAAGGCTTGCTCACTTGGGCTCTCAAACACCTCAACTGTGCGCTCGTGTTGCACGAACGGGCTAGCACCCTCAGGCTGATGGTGACTCAGAAGCGATACCTGCTCACGTTCCGTGTTCGGGGCTCGTCCCGCGGGACCGCGGGAGCGAGGAGGAGCTGAGCTTCGCGGTGAGGAGCCGACCGATGAAGACCGCAGTGCCCTGCTACTACCACCTCGACGTGGAAGTCAGCCCGGAACGGGTGGGACAGGTCAGCCGCATTCTGGCCGCTCACCTGAGGTTCTGGGACCTGGACAACCTGATCCAGCCCGTCTGCGGCGGTGCCGAGATGCTGCTCAAGGCCATCGACGAGCACGCCACGGACAAGAACACGTCGATCGAGATGTGGTGGAACGGCCAGCACCTGATCACCGCCATCGGGGACAACGACCGCGCCCTGCGCCCGGACCAGGAACTCCGTAGCTGCCTGGAGCACATCGCGGCGATGAGCGACGGCTGGGGCTGCTGCGCCACCGAGACCGGCAGCAAGGTCATCTGGTTCTCGCAGCGCGCCCGGGCCGGCGAACGCGTCCCGCTGGTGCCGACCGCGCCCGCCCCGCAGGAGAGCGAGGGCCTGGAGGTGCCCCGCGAGGTGCGCGTCGTGCAGTTGGCCGGCCCCGCCAGTACGCCGCGCGAGGTCCTGGAGGAGGCCCGGTGACGCGCCGGCAGACACGGACAGGGGTGTCCGCGTGGAGCGGACGCCCCTACCCGCTGGGTGCGGAGTACGACGGGGAGGGCACCAACTTCGCGCTCTTCAGCGAGGTCGCCGAACGCGTCGAGCTGGTCCTCGTCGACGACGACGGCACCCACACCCGGGTGCCGCTGACCGAGGTCGACGGCTTCGTCTGGCACGGCTACCTCCCCGGTGTCGGACCCGGCCAGCGCTACGGCTACCGCGTGCACGGGCCGTGGGCCCCCACCCTCGGCCACCGCTGCAACCCGGCGAAGCTGCTCCTGGACCCCTACGCACGCGCGGTCGACGGGCAGATCGACAACCACCCCTCGCTCTACGAGCGGAACCCGGACGGCCCCGACCCGGCTGACAGCGCCGGTCACACCATGCTCGGTGTGGTGACCGACCCGGCCTTCGACTGGGGCGACGACGCCCGGCCCTGCCGGCCCTATGCCGACACGGTGATCTACGAGGCGCACGTCAAGGGCCTGACCCGCACCCACCCCGAGGTGCCCGCCGAGCTGCGCGGCACCTACGCCGGACTCGCGCACCCCGCGGCCGTCGAGCACCTCACCTCGCTCGGCGTCACGGCGGTGGAGCTGATGCCGGTGCACCAGTTCGTCCACGACGGCGTGCTGCACGACCGCGGCCTGGCCAACTACTGGGGCTACAACACGATCGGCTTCTTCGCGCCGCACAACGGCTACGCCGCCCACGGCACCCGCGGCCAGCAGGTCGCCGAGTTCAAGTCGATGGTGAAGACCCTGCACGCCGCCGGGCTCGAAGTGATCCTCGACGTGGTCTACAACCACACCGCCGAGGGCAACGAGAAGGGCCCCACCCTGTCCTTCCGCGGCATCGACAACTCCTCGTACTACCGCCTGGTCGACGGCGACTGGGAGCACTACTACGACACCACCGGTACCGGCAACAGCCTGCTGATGCGCCACCCCTACGTACTCCAGCTGATCATGGACTCGCTGCGGTACTGGGTCACCGAGATGCACGTCGACGGCTTCCGGTTCGACCTCGCGGCCACCCTGGCCCGGCAGTTCCACGAGGTGGACAGGCTGTCGGCGTTCTTCGACCTGATCCAGCAGGACCCGGTGATCAGCCGCGTCAAACTGATCGCGGAGCCGTGGGACGTCGGCGAGGGCGGCTACCAGGTGGGCAACTTCCCGCCGCTGTGGTCGGAGTGGAACGGCATGTACCGCGACGCGGTGCGCGACTTCTGGCGCGGTGAGGACCACACGCTCGGCGAGTTCGCCTCCCGGCTCACCGGCTCCTCCGACCTGTACCAGCACAGCCGTCGCCGGCCCCGCGCCAGCGTCAACTTCGTGACCGCGCACGACGGGTTCACCCTGCGCGACCTCGTCTCCTACAACGACAAGCACAACGAGGACAACGGCGAGGACAACCAGGACGGCGAGAGCACCAACCGGTCCTGGAACTGCGGCGCCGAGGGCGCCACCCGCGACCCGGCCGTCCTGGAGCTGCGCGCCCGCCAGCAGCGCAACTTCCTCGCCACGCTGCTGCTCTCCCAGGGCATCCCGATGCTCTGCCACGGCGACGAGCTCGGGCGCACCCAGCGCGGCAACAACAACGCCTACTGCCAGGACAACGAGATCTCCTGGATCGACTGGCGGCTCACCGAGGAGCAGCGCGACCTGCTGGAGTTCACCCGGTACGTCATCCGGCTGCGCACCGGGCACCCCGTGCTGCGCCGGCGCCGCTTCTTCCTCGGCGAGACCATGACCCGCGCCGACCAGCCGCTGCCCGACCTGGTGTGGCTGGCGCCGGACGCCCAGGAGATGACCGACGACGACTGGCAGCGCGGCGACGCGCACTGCGTCGGGGTCTTCCTCAACGGCGACGCCATCGCCGAGCCCGACCCGTGCGGCCGCCCCGTGGTCGACGACTCGTTCCTCCTGCTGTTCAACAGCCACTGGGAGCCGGTCGACTTCCGCCTCCCGGACGCCGCCTACGGCGAACGCTGGACGGCGCTGATCGACACCGCGGCCCCGGAGGGCTCCCCCGACGAGGCGGAGCACAAGGCGGGCACGGTGCTGACGGTCGACGCACGCAGCCTGGTGCTGCTGTCGCGGCCGTCCCGCACCGAGGCCGGGTGACTGACCGACGAAGACCAGGGTTCAGCAGATCGGTCAGCGGCCCCGGCGCGCCGTCACCGTGAACTGCGCGCCGTCGTGGTCGCGCAGCACGGCTTCGTCGCTGCCCTTGGACAGCACGCTGCCGCCGTGCAGCTCCGCGGCCCGGGTGCAGGCCTCGACGTCGTCGACGCTGAAGTGGACCTGCCAGTGCGGCCGGATCGTCGGGTCGGGGGCCGCCTCCAGCGCCCCCGACTCGATCCGCGCCACCACGTCACCGCGGCTGCGCAGTACGACCTCCCCGCCCTCGTAGTGGACCTCGCAGCAGCCGGGGCTCTCCGAGGCCCAGTCGAGGACCTCGCCGTAGAAGATGGCGGCGTCGAAGGCGTCACGCGTGTGCAGCGTGATGAAGGCCGGCTGCGCGTTGCGCCAGGTCTCCCAGTCGGTGAACAGGTCGCCCTCCCAGATCCCGAAGGTCGCCCCGTCCCGGTCGGCCAGCAGCGCCGCCCGCCCCGGCGGCAGCGAGATCGGCCCGACCGCGACCGTGCCCATGCGTTCCTGCACCCGCGCCACCGCGTCGTCCGCGCTCCGCACGGCGAAGTAGGGCGTCCACGCGACCGCCATCTGCCACATGCTGGCCACCCCCGCGATCCCGGCCACCGGCGAGCCGTCCGCCAGCGCGATCCGGAAGCGGTCGCCGAGTTTGGCCGGCCGCCATTGCCAGCCCAGTACAGCCCCGTAGAACTCCTCGGTCGCCTTGACGTCCCTGCTGGTCAGACTCACCCAGCAGGGCGCGCCGAATACGGAGTGTGATGAGACGACGTCCTTGGTGCCGGAGGGGGTGGGCATGTCGTGGTTCATGGCAGTCGCGTCCTGATCTCTTCGGCCTGGCAGCCACCGGAGGAATGACACCAGTGTCCAACCGGAACCCCCGTGGGCGCCTGCCGAGTACCCCGGCGACGGCAGCAAAACGGTGTGGTGGACCGGCCCGGACCGCCCCGGTGGCACCGGGCGGGCCGAGTGACGACGATGGAGGCGTCGGACACTGCGTCAAGGCACTCAAGCACCCCACGAGGCCATGGGGACAGCGGCGCACCGGACCCGGAGGTGACCATGCCCACGGACGGGGGCTCGGAGCGGATCTTCGAGTTGCAGGAAGAAGTCCGGCAACTGAAGGAGGCGGTCGTCTCCCACGCGGTCGTGGACCAGGCGATCGGGATGGTCGTCGTACTCGGCCGGATCTCGCCCGACCAGGGCTGGGCCGTGCTGAAGGAGGTCTCCCAGCACACCAACATCAAGCTGCGCAACGTCGCGGAACTGATCCTCGTCT
Organism: Streptomyces sp. NPDC050416; assembly: GCF_044458845.1. Classification (NCBI taxonomy): domain Bacteria; kingdom Bacillati; phylum Actinomycetota; class Actinomycetes; order Kitasatosporales; family Streptomycetaceae; genus Streptomyces; species Streptomyces sp. NPDC050416. The sequence goes on along the minus strand of NZ_JBITII010000019.1, from coordinate 90,833 downwards.
GGGGGCGCACGGGTGTGATGCCCCGGGAGATACGGGCCGAGCTGGAGGACGCCCTCGACCGCGCCGGGCCGACCCAGATCCCCGAAGCGCCGCCGGAGCAGTGACACTGCCCGGCGGCGCCGAGGTGAGGTCCGGCGGTCACCTGGCCTCGGTCAGCAGCTCCTCGCGAAGATGGGCGAAGCAACTGCTGAGCAGCCGGGAGACGTGCATCTGCGAGATGCCGAGCTGCTCCGCGATGCGGCTCTGCGTCATGCCCTTGAAGAACCGCAGGTAGAGGATGATCCGCTCGCGCTCCGGCAGCGCCTCCAGACAGGGCTTGACGGCCACGCGGTTGACGACCGTGTCGAAGGCCGGGTCGGGCCCGCCGATCGCGTCCCCGAGGGCGTAGCCGTCCGTGCCGGGCATCTCCGCCTCCAGCGACAGGGCGGAGAAGCACTCCAGCGCCTCCATGCCGGTGCGCACCTCGCCCTCGGTGAGATGGGCGTACTCGGCGATCTCGGCGACCGTGGGAGGGCGGCCGGGGGTGGTCTGCGACAGCTCCTTGGCGGCGTGCCGCACGCGGTTGCGCAGGTCCTGAACCCGGCGAGGGACGTGCAGCGTCCACATGTGGTCACGGAAGTGGCGCTTGATCTCGCCGGTGACCGTCGGCACGGCGTAGGCCTCGAAGGCGTTGCCGCGCGCCGGGTCGTAGTGGTCGACGGCCTTGACGAGACCGAGGGCCGCCACCTGGTAGAGGTCCTCCAGGGCCTCGCCACGGCCCCGGAAGCGGACGGCGATCCGCTCGGCCATGGGCAGCCAGGCCTCGACCAGCTCGTCTCGCAGGGCCTTGCGCTCGGGCCCCACGGGCAGCCGCACGAGACGTTCGAACGCCTCGGCGGTGTCGGGAGCGTCGTCGTGGGGGTGCGTTCTGGTGCTGCCGGCGATACGCATGGTGCGCACCTCCCTGAGCAGGTGCCGAAAGGACAGACACCGTGGGAAGCGCGGACTCGGACCTCACGGAGGGCACCGCGGGCCCGGGCGGCTCCCACGGACGTGCCTCCTGTCCGAAGCACTTCATCGCCCATTCCCGGGCGGGGAGACCATGAAACAATTCCGACAATACGCTCATTTGTGATCCCAGGCGTCCCTGAGGACGGCTGCCGTTTCGAGTGCATCCCTTGACCCCGCCTTGGACCGATTACCTCTGTCACAGAGCTAATCTCGGCCGCATGGAGCCGGAGACCTTCGCCGAAGAGCTGGCCGACGCGCTCGTCGGAGTCCAGCGGCTGATGCGACGGCGCCTGCGCCGCGAGATGCCCGACCCCCGGCTGCGCGGCGCCGAGGTGGAGCTGCTGCGCCTGGCCGTGACGCGGCCCGGCATCGGCATCTCCGACGCGGCCAAGGACCTCGGGCTGGCGGCCAACTCGGTGTCGACCCTGGTCAACCAGTTGGTGCGGGCGGGCTATCTGGTCCGCGGGACCGACCCGGCCGACCGCCGGGCCGCCCGGCTGCTGCCCACGCCGGCCGCCGGGACACGGCTGCGCGAGTGGCGCCGCCGCCGCGCCGACCTCGTACGACGCCATGTGTCGCGGCTGGACGAGGCGGACCGCCAGGCCCTGCACGCCGCGATCCCGGCCCTGCGCAAGCTGGCCGGCACCCTGCACGAGGAGGCCGAGGAGTCATGACGCGGGACACCGGACGACAACCGGCCGACGCCGTCGCCTGCACCGGGCTCGTCCACACCTTCGGCGCGACCCGGGCCGTGGACGGACTCGATCTCACGGTCCGGCAGGGCGAGGTCTTCGGGCTGCTCGGCCCCAACGGCGCCGGCAAGACCACTGCCATCCGCTGTCTCACCACCCTGCTGCCGGTACCGGCCGGCACGGTCCGCGTCTTCGGCCACGACGCCGCCGGCGAGCGCATGGCCGTACGCCGGCTGCTCGGATACGTGCCCCAGCAACTCTCGGCGGACGCCGGACTCACCGGGCGGGAGAACGTCGCGCTGTTCGCCCGGGTCTTCGACGTGCCCCGCCGGGAACGCGCCGAACGCGTCGCCCAGGCACTGGCCGCCGTCGACCTCACCGACCCCGCCGACCGGCTCGCCGCCACCTACTCCGGCGGCATGGTCCGCCGGCTCGAACTCGCCCAGGCCCTGGTCAGCGCCCCGCGGCTGCTGATCCTCGACGAGCCCACGATCGGCCTCGACCCGATCGCCCGCACCGGCGTCTGGGACCACATCGAAGCGGTCCGCGCGGCCACCGGCATGACCGTGCTCGTCACCACCCACTCCATGGACGAGGCCGACCAGTACTGCGACCGGGTCGCCCTGATGCACCGCGGCCGGATCCGCGCCCTCGGCACCCCCGCCGAGCTCAGGAAGGGACTCGGCGCCCGCCGCCGCGCCGCGGGCGCGGCCACGGACACGCTGCCCACGCTGGAGGACGTCTTCCGTGACGTGGCGGGCAGCGGTCTCGACGACGAGGCAGGAGATTTCCGCGATGTCCGAAGCACCCGCCGCACCGCACGCCGTGTCGGCTGACCCCGCCCGTGGCCCCGGCATCGATCTGCTGCTCAAGCCCCCGCTACCCCGCGCCGGATGGCGGCTCCTGCCCGCCCGCGTCGGCGCGATGTGCGCGGTCGAACTGCACAAGCTGCGCCACGACCGCACCGAGCTCTACACCCGGGCGGTCCAGCCGGCCCTCTGGCTGCTGATCTTCGGCCAGGCCTTCACCCGCATCAGGGCCATCCCGACCGGCGGCATCCCCTACATCGACTACCTGGCGCCCGGCATCATCGCCCAGTCCGCGATGTTCATCGCCATCTTCTACGGCATCCAGATCATCTGGGAGCGGGACGCCGGCATCCTCAACAAGCTCCTCGTCACGCCGACCCCGCGCTCCGCGCTGATCACCGGCAAGGCCTTCGCGGCGGGCGTCAAGTCGCTCGTCCAGGCGGTCGTGGTCCTCCTCATCGCCGCCCTGCTCGGCGTGGCGCTGACCTGGAACCCGCTGAAACTGCTCGCCGTCGCCGCGATCGTCGTCCTCGGCTCGGCCTTCGTCTCCTGCCTGTCGATGACCATCGCCGGCATCGTCCTCAGCCGCGATCGCCTGATGGGCTTCGGTCAGGCGATCACCATGCCGCTGTTCTTCGGCTCCAACGCCCTGTACCCGGTGTCCGTGATGCCGGGCTGGCTCCAGACGGTCAGCAAGGCCAACCCGCTCAGCTACGAGGTCGACGCCCTGCGCGGGCTCCTCCTGGGCACGCCCCACCACCTGGCCTCCGACTTCGCGGTGCTGCTCGTGGCCGCCGTCCTCGGCGTCACCGCCGCGTCGGCGCTGCTGGGCCGTCTGGCCCGTTGATCTTCACTCGGGGAAGTGATGTGCGGCACGCCGCGGCAAGCGCTTTCTCCGCTTGTTTCCGGATAACTGCTGGGCACGGCTTGATCACCGATGAAATGGGATGAACTGCCAGGCCACAGCGCATTCCGCTCATTTGACAGTGCGCTGAGACCACAGATAGGAAGCAGCTTCCAGAGGTCGAGAGGGGCAGCGTGTACGAGCCGAACGTGGTCGGGGACTGGCAGGAGTACGACGAGCATGCCGGTCTGCGCGTCCGCGTCCACCGTCTGGAACTGGCCGAGCCGCCCCGCGGCCGTGACGACGCCGCGGAGGGGCTGACGTACTTCAGCCTCCGCGTGACCGTCGAGAACCGCGGCAGCCGGCACCTCGGCATCCATCTCGAGGACGGCCAGATCGACGTGCGGATCGGCCCGGACGGGGAGAGTGCCTTCCTCGACTGGCGCAACTCGCAGTTCATCGAGGGCTTCGACGTGTACCCGCTGCGCCGGGCCACCGCCGTGCTGTACGCGGCGGGCGCCGAGGCGTCCCTGAGCCTCGTGGACGTCCAGGTCCAGCTTCGGGTCGAGGAGGAGTGGGCCGACCGCCGGCTGTGGTCGGGCGGCATCGGCGCGCACGAGGGGCCCGCCGGGGCCCAGCAGGGCGCCCTGCGCGACAGCCTGGCGCACCAGGTGAGCGCCTTCCTCCAGGAGCAGGCGGAGGAAGGCACCGCCTGACCCGGTGTCAGCGCGTCCCGGCGGTTAGGGGGCTTCTGATGGACCTCCGCGGCGTCGCGACGCCCGGCACGCCGAGAGCACGCACCGAACGCCGCTCCTTCATCCACGGAGATCCATCAGAAGCCCCCTAGTGCGGGATGCCGTCGATGATCTCGCGGGCACCCTGGCGCAGCAGGGCCACGGCGACCGAGGTGCCGAGCGTGGCCGGGTCGAGCCGGCCCGCCCACTCGTGGGCGTTCAGCCGGGTCTTGCCGTCCGGGGTGAACACACAGGCCCGCAGGGACAGTTCGCCGCTGCGGTCCACCTGCGCGAAGCCGGCGATCGGGCTGTTGCAGTGCCCTTGGAGCACATGCAGGAACATGCGCTCGGCGGTGGTCTCCCGGTGGGTGTCCGGGTCGCCGAGACCGCTCACCGCGTCGATCAGAGCGGCGTCGTCCTCCCGGCACTGGAGCGCCAGCACGCCCGCGCCGATGGGCGGCATCATCGTCTCGGTGGAGAGGATCTCGCTGATCACGTCCTGCCGGCCGATACGCTCCAGGCCGGAGACCGCGAGCAGCAGCGCGTCGGCCTCTCCGGCGGCGAGCTTCGCCAGGCGCCGGTTGGCGTTGCCCCGGAACGGCACGCACTCCAGGTGCGGGTGCGTGGCGGCCAGTTGGGCTACCCGGCGCACCGAGGAGGTGCCGATCCGCGTCCCGGCCGGCAGCTCGTCCAGGGTGAGGCCGCCCGGGTGGATCAGGGCGTCCCGGACGTCGTCCCGCTTGAGGAACGCGGCGAACACCGTCCCCGCCGGGAGCGGCCGGTCGGCGGGCACGTCCTTCACGCAGTGCACGGCGAGATCGGCCTCACCGGCGAGCAGTGCCGCGTCGACCTCCTTGGTGAACGCGCCCTTGCCCTCGACCTTGGACAGATCGCCCATCCACTTGTCGCCGGTGGTCTTCACCGGTACGACCTCGGTGCGCACTCCGGGATGGGCGGCGGCCAGCTCGGCCCGGACTCGCTCCACCTGGGCGAGCGCCATGGGGGAGTCGCGGGAGACGATGCGGATCAGTTCGGGGACGGACATGCCGACACGATAGACCCTCCCGGGGGCACGTACGTGCCGTACCTCCCCCGACCGCCCTTCGGCGTACGTCAGTTCGGAACGAGGGGCTCGCTCAGTTCGACCGCGCGCAGGGCCGCGGCCAGGGCCCGCTCGTCGCCCACGTCGAGGGCGGTGTCGGTGAGCTTGATGACGTGTTCGTCGCCGTGGGCGAGGGCCCGTTCCAGCACCTCCTCGGCCGTGCGGCCGGGCGCGGGGACGTGGGGGAGGGGCTCGGCGTGGGCGTACATGGCGGTGACCGCCGCGGACGCGGTCCACGCCGCGTGCAGGCTCGGTGCCCACAGCTCGCGCGGCAGGGAACCGAGGGTGCGCAGCACGGCGTTGGGCGCCGTCGCCGCGTGCACCAGCATGGTCTCCTCCCCGTGGCCGTGCGTGGCGTACCGGTGGGTCGCGGCCCGGACCAGCTCGGTCAGGCGTGCCCGTGCCGTGTCCGGGTCGGTCACGTCGCCCGCCCACAGCGGCAGCCGCCGTACGGCCGCGAGCCGGTCGGGAAAACCACCCCGGGGACCGGTGATCGGCGGCACGGCGTCCAGGGACCGCGCCGCATCCGGCGCGGCGGGCAGTGCGGCGACGCCGGACACGGGACGGTGCCGGGCCGCCCAGTAGCCCAGGCCGTGGGCGAGTTCGGCGAGCCGCGGCGCGTTCTCGCCGGCTTCCAGCGCCCGTACGGCGTGGCCGACGCGGATCACCGGATGCGTGGAACCGCCGTACAGCCCGGGCAGCAGGCGTGGCCACCAGGCCGCGAGGAGGTCACGCCACGGCAGTTCCGCCAGGGCGTGGCCGAAATACCCGATCCAGTCGGCGGCCCGGCGCGGATCCCCCAGTGCCTCACGCCAGTTGACGTCGGTCACGGGTGCCGCGGGGGTGGGGAAGTCCTCCAGCTTGGGCCGGTACAGGTCCAGCCAGCGGTGCACGGCGCCCGCCTGCCCGTGCGCGGCCAGCGCCTCCACGACCATGGGGGCGTGGTTGGTGAGCCGGCCGAGCCGCTCCGGCCCCGAGGCGTGGAGCCGTTCGAGGGCTTCTTCGAGTGTCCCTGTCGTGTCGTGGGCGTCCATGAGGAGACGCTATGCGGCCGCCCCGCGCCGGCGGATCGGACGCGGGGCGGAGACCGGACCCTGCCGGGGACCTAAGCCCCCGGCAGGAGCGAGCCCGGATCAGGCGTAGGGGTCGAAGGCGATGCCGGAGGGCTTGGCCGACGCGAGGTGGTTGGCGAAGTTGCCGTCCTTCAGGCCGAAGTTGGCGCTGCCGAAGTCGTAGGACGTGAGCTTGTCGCGCACTCCGGCGGGGTAGCCGTTCCAGCCGACCAGCGGCGGGTACTGCCAGGTGCCCTTGTGGTTCTCCGGCGGCTCGTCGTTCGCGTTCGCGAGACGGAAGCAGTGGGTGCTCACGCCGTCCTTGTGGTAGACGATCTTCGGGTGCGTGCCGTCGAAGCGGACCTGCGACGCCGCGTGCACGCTGAACGAACCGTGCGCGGACGTCGAGACGTACTTGACCTGGTTGTCCTGCACGAACACCGCGACGTGCTCGAAGTCGTGCCGGTGGCCTCCGAGGCCGCTGCCCGCCACCGCCTGGTCCTTCTCGAAGTAGAGGGCGTACAGGACGGCGCACCAGCCGTTGTTGCACTTATAGCGCGCGTAGCCGTTGGTGTTGTCCAGGTCCGCGGCGTCGCGGCAGTCGCCGTTGAGGGCGCCGGTCGGGTTGAGCCCGCCGTTGACGGTGCCGTCCGCACCGATGGCGGGCGTGGAGTAGCAGCCGTCGGTGTCGTAGTCGTAGGCGGGCTGGAACGTCTTCTCCAGCGACTCGGCGTTGGCGGGCAGCGCCCGCGGCGGGGCGGCGAAGGCCGTGGCGGGGAAGGCGAGGACGAGGGCGGCGGCGCCGGCCAGTCCGGTGAGCCATCTCCTGCGGGGTGCGAACGGGCGTGACGACACTGCGTCCTCCTCTTGGGCGCAGCCCAACGGCTGTGGGGGGAAAGGGAGGTTCAGCTTCCAGGCTGAACGCGTCCATGCCAAGAGGGAGGTGTGATCCGGTAGGTGAATCGCTGCCCAACAACCGGAGTCCCGGCGCGGTTTCAGACCATGTCGTCCGGGATGTCGGCCGCAGCTTCCTCGGGTGCGAGATCCGGCCGGAGCCGCAGCCAGGACGGCTGCCGCAGCAGGCCCTCCCGGGTGCGGGTGCTGTAGCGGACCTCGCCGACCAGCCGGGGCACGACCCAGTGGGCGCCCGGAGCGCGCGGTGCGGGGTCGAAGGGGCAGACGTCGGTCGCGGCGGCGCGCAGCAGCCCGGCGAGTTCCGTCCGTTCTGCCTCGCTCCAGCCCGTACCCACACTGCCGACGTAACGCAGTCGCCCCGCGGCACGCTGCCCGACCAGCACCGCGCCGGGCAGGCCGGTGAGCCGTCCCCTGCCGGGCTGCCAGCCGCCGACCAGGACGTCCTCGGTGCGCATGTTGCGGATCTTGATCCATGCCCGGGAGCGCACGCCCGGTTCGTACACCGAGTCCAGCCGTTTGCAGACCAGGCCCTCCATGCCGTGCTCGCGTGTGGCGGCCAGAGCCTCGGCGCCGTGGCCCACGATCGCGGCCGGGGTCGACCAGGAGGGTCCGGCGAGGCCGAGGTCCTCCAGCGCCGCGCGGCGCCGCGCGTAGGGCAGCCTGATCAGCGAGTGGTCCCGCAGATGCATCAGGTCGAACAGCACGAGATGGACCGGCACCTCCGCCGCCCGCCGGGCCGCCCTCGCGGGCGCGTGCGCCAGACCCATGCGGGACTGCAGCAACTGGAAGCTCGCCCGGCCCAGTTCGTCCAGGGCCAGGATCTCCCCGTCCAGCACGGCGGGTACGGGGCCCAAGGCGTTTCCCAGCGGTCGCAGTTCGGGATACGCGGCCGTGATGTCCTCCCCGGACCGGGCGCGCAGCAGCACGCTGCCGTCCCCAGGGAGGTAGACCACCACGCGCTGGCCGTCCTGCTTGGTCTCATAGGCCCAGCGCGCGTCCTGCGCGGCGGGCGGCAGGGTGCCGGGCGTGGCGAGCATGGGCGGGATCAGCGGCAGGTCCACGGGTGAGTTGTGGACGTCCCCGCGCCCGGTCACGCGCGTTTGCCGGGTCTTTCCCCTGAACGGCGTCGAGGCGGGCGGCGGCCGCACCGGCACGCCGCGGCGGGCGGGTGCTCGCCCTGGCTCCGCACGCTTCATTACTTGAGTTAGGCAACGAGATGGTAAAGTGGCCCGTATGGCCACACCATCGCTCCCCGATGTCCCCTCCTCGGAAGTGATCGAGATCGAGCGCGCGCTCACCCGTATCACGTACCTGAGCACCCGCGCCCGCCGGCACGACCGGCTGATGGCCCGCGCGGGCGTGCCGCTCGACCGTGCCGCCGTCGCGCTGCTGCGGCAGGTCGCCGACTCCGAGCCGCTGCGGCCGGGGGAGCTCGCCGCCCGGCTGGGAGTGGAGGCCTCACATGTCACGCGCACGGTGCAGCAGTTGCAGAAGTCCGGCTACGTCACCCGCGTGCCCGACCCCGACGACCGCCGCGCCCAGCGCATCGAGCTCACCGACACCGGCCGGGAGGCCATCGCCAAGGTCCGCGAGGCCGGGGTCCGCGGCATGCAGATGGCCCTGTCCGACTGGTCCCCCGAGGAGCTGCGGCAGCTCGCCACGCTCTTCCACCGCATGGTCGACGACTTCCTCGCCCACGCCGTCGACGAGGAGCCCGAGGACCGCTCCGCCCCGGTGAGCCGGGCCTGACCCCCGCGGGTCAGCGTGCGGCCGGGTCGTGCGGATCCGCACGCTCGGCGACCGCCGGTGCTGGCGGTGCGGGCGGCGGCGCACCCCGCCCACCAGGTCCTGGGTGCCTCGCGCAGCCGGTGCCCCGAGCAGGGGCGCGGCGACGCCGCCGACGCTCACCGTCAGCCCGAGCGCGCCCCCGCTCGCGGTGCCCACCCGCCGGGGCAGACAGTCCTGGCCCAGGGGGATGTGCGGCGAGAACGGCACATACAGGCCCGCCGACGCCGGCGCGACGAACAGGTACACCAGCGGCCCCGGCACCAGGACCAGACCGGCCACGGCGAGCACCGTCAGGGCGTGCGACCGGCGCACCACCGTCAGCCGGCCGTACCGCTCGGCCGGCCGCCCCCCCGGCCGGCGTGCCCACCGCACCACCGGCGTAGAGCACGAACCGCGCCGCCGTACCGGCCACCGACGGCATCGGCAGGACCCGGCGAACCGACCTCTCTACCGTCCAGTAATATCGCGCGGCAGGCCATCAGAGGAGAAAACCGTGTCCCGGTCCGAACGCTCGCCCCTGCTGCTCGCCGGCCTGCTGGCCACCGCGGGTATCGCCCACTTCGCCGCCCCACGCCCGTTCGACGCGACCATCCCGAGCGGACTGCCGGGCACGCCCAGGACCTGGACCTACGCCAGCGGAGCCGCCGAGCTCGCGCTGGCCGCGGGCCTGGCGCTGCCGCGTACCCGCAAGACGGCCGCGCTGGCCGCGGCGGCCTTCTTCGTCGGAGTGTTCCCCGCCAACGTGAAGATGGCGGCCGACTGGCGTCACCGCCCCGCGCCGCAGAAGGCCGCGGCCTTCGGACGCCTGCCGCTCCAGCTGCCTCTCGTGCTCTGGGCCCGCGGCGTCGCACGGAACGCCGAGGGCCGGTCATGACCGCCCGCGTGGAGGCCGGGGACACGGTCGAGGACTTCGCCCTGCCCGACGAGACCGGCACCGTCCGCAGCCTGTCCGGGCTGCTCGCCGAGGGGCCGGTCGTGCTCTTCTTCTACCCGGCCGCCCTGACCCCCGGCTGCACCGCCCAGGCCTGCCACTTCCGCGATCTCGCCGCCGAGTTCGCCGCCGTCGGCGCCCGCCCCGTCGGCATAAGCGGCGACACCGTCGAGCGCCAGCAGGAGTTCGCCGGACAGCACGGCCTCGGCATGCCCCTGCTGTCCGACGCCGACGGCACGGTCCGCGAGCGGTTCGGCGTGAAACGCGGCTTCTCCCTGGCCCCGACCAAGCGCACCACGTTCGTCATAGGGCAGGACCACACCGTCCTCGACGTCGTCCGCAGCGAACTGCGCATGAACGCGCACGCCGACCGGGCGCTGGCCGCCCTGCGCGCTCTCCGGAGCTGACACTGTCACGAAAGCTCCGTCGCGGTTGATACAGGGCGGCAAAGGGAGAATCCTGGATGATATGGAGGACGCCTCCGCTGCTGCGATCATCGACGCCCGCGGCACCGTGACGGGGTGGAGCGAGGGCGCACGGCGACTGACCGGCTACCCCGCCGAGGAGGCCGTGGGCCGGTCCGTACGGGAACTGCTCGCCGAGGACGTGCCGTCCGAGGCGCTGTCCGCGCGGTCGGGCACCGTCATGGTGCGGCACCACGACGGCTATCTGGTCGGGCTGCGCGTCGCGGCCTGCGCCGTGACCGGCGGGGACGGGGCACCGGACGGCTACGTGATCACCGCCGAACCGCCCGGCAGCGCCGAGACGTCCCTGGCCGGAAAAGCCTTCCAGCAGGCGTCCATGTCGATGTCCGTGTTCGACACCGACCAGCGCTATCTGCGGCTCAACGACGCCGCCTGCCAGGTGATGGGCGTGTCCGAGGAGACCCTGCTGGGGCGGCCCTTCCCGGAGACCGTCGAGGAGGCCGAGCACAGCCGGGGCTTCAACTGGCACCTCCGCCACGTGGTCGAGACCGGCCGCCCGCTCCGCTACGAGAGCTACACAGGCGCCCCGGCCCTGAACCGGGAGCACGCCTGGGTCACCGAGATGTGGCCGCTGCGCGACCATTCCGGCGAGCTCCTGGGCACCGCTCTCGCCGCGTTCGACAGCACCGAGCAGTACTGGGCGCGCCAGCGGCTGGCCCTGCTCAACGAGGCCGCGGCGGCCATCGGCACCACCCTGGACGTGGTGCGCACGGCCGAGGAGCTGATCGGGGTCGTGGTGCCCCGGTTCGCCGACTTCGCGAGCGTGGACCTGTTCGACTGGGTCCTCGGCGCGGAGGAATCGCCGACCGTGCCCCACGACGAGATCGTGCTGCGCCGCGTCGCCCACGGCTCCGTCACCGAGGGCACCCCGGAAGCCGCCGTCCACCTGGGAGAAGTGGACGCCTATCCGGGGTTCTCCCCCATCGCGCGGGCGATGCGGGAGGGCCGGGCGATCGTCAGCCAGGCGGGGGAGCCGTCCTTCATGCGCTGGGTCGCGGAGCGCAACACACGCGCCCCGCAGGGCAGCCCCTACCGCCGGGGCGTCCACTCGATGATGGCGGTGCCGCTCCGGGCCCGCGGCATCACCCTCGGCGTCGCGGTGGCCGTACGCATCCGGCAGGTGGACGACTACGTCCCCGACGACGCCGTGTTCGCCGAGGAACTCGCCAGCCGGGCCGCGGTCTGCGTCGACAACGCCCGCCGCTTCGCCCGTGAACGCACCACCGCGCTGGCCCTCCAGCACAGCCTGCTGCCGAAGGGGCTGCCCGGCCAGGCAGCCGTCCAGGTCGCCCACCGCTATCTGCCCTCCGGCTCGGCGGCCGGCATCGGGGGCGACTGGTTCGACGTGATCCCGCTGTCCGGCAGCCGGGTGGCGCTCGTCGTCGGTGACGTCGTGGGCCACGGAATCCCCTCCACGGCGACGATGGGCCGGCTGGTCACGGCCGTCCGCACCCTCGCCGACGTGGACCTGCCGCCGGACGAACTCCTCACCCACCTCGACGACCTGGTCACCCATCTCGCGTCGGACGACGACGGCGACGAGGTCGCCGAGCTCGGCGCGACCTGCCTGTACGCCGTCTACGACCCCGTCACACGCCGGCTGAACCTGGCCGCCGCCGGGCACCCCGCCCCCGCCCTGGTGCTGCCCGACGGGTCCGCCCGGCTGATCCCCATGAGCGCGGGGCCCCCGCTGGGCGTCGGGGGGCTGCCGTTCGAGGCGACGGAGCTCCAGCTGCCCGAGGGCTCCGTCGTCGCCCTCTACACCGACGGGCTCATCGAGGACCGCGACCGCGACGTCGACCACACCACGGACGAGCTGTGCCGCGCCCTGACGGTGCCCGCCGACTCGCTCGACGCCCTGTGCGACACCGTGCTGAAAGCCGTACTGCCGGAGGACCCCAGCGACGACGTGGCCCTGCTGCTGGCCCGCACCCGGGCGCTGGGCGCGGACCAGGTCGCCACCTGGGACGTGACGCCCGACCCCGCACAGGTGGCCGCCACCCGCCAGGCCGCCACCGAGCAGCTCACCGCGTGGGGGCTGGACGAGACGGCGTTCGTCACCGAACTCGTCGTCAGCGAACTGGTCACCAACGCCATCCGGTATGGCGCCGCGCCCATCCAGCTCCGGCTGATCCGCGACCAGACCCTCATCTGTGAGGTGTCCGACGGCAGTTCGACCTCCCCGCACCTGCGGCGGGCCCACCAGGACGACGAGGGCGGCCGCGGACTGCTGCTGGTCGCCCAGCTCACCCAGCGGTGGGGCAGCCGGCAGACCACCCGGGGCAAGACCATCTGGTGCGAACAGCCGCTCACGTCGCTGTTCTGATGTCGAGGGGACCGGCCATCGCCGGTCACTCCCCGGCCGCGTCCGAGGCGACCTGGGCGAGGGTGCGCCCGGACATGGCAGAACGCGCCCGGCGCGGATCGGGAGCGCCGTGCGTACGGGCGCCCCCGGCCCGCTTCACCAGCAGCCAGGCCTCCTCCCCGTCACCACTGCCGTCGCCGCGGAACCGGGTCAGGGCGTACTCGCCGCGCAGTTTCGTCCCGCTCAGACGGAACGTGGCGTGTCCCCGCTCCAGGGACTCCGCGAAGTCGACGGGCCGTCCCTTGCGGTCGTGGCTGAGGGGCTCGTACGTGCCGTGGTCCCAGACGATCACCGTGCCGCCGCCGTACTCGCCGCGGGGGATCACGCCCTCGAACTCCTCGTACTCCAGCGGATGGTCCTCCGTGGGCACGGCAAGCCGCTTGTCCTTCGGGTCGGCCGAGGGGCCCTTGGGGATCGACCAGGACTTCAGGACGTCGTCCACCTGCAGCCGGAAGTCGAAGTGCATGGTGCTCGCGTCGTGGATCTGCACCACGAACCTGGGGCGGTCCCCGGCGGACTCCCCGCTGCCCCGGGGCTCCGCGGTCCGGCCGAAGTCGCGCTTGCCGCGGTAGTCCCGCAGCCGGTCCCGCTCAGCCACCTGCGGCTCCTTCCTGCCTCGAGGGCAGACCTCCTCGCGGGCCCCGGGTACCCGTCAGAACTCCTCGTGCACCTCGGGGTCCCCGCCGACCCGCCGCTGCGCCCGGCCGGCGACGGCGGTCATCTCGTCCTCGCTCAGCTCGAAGCCGAACACGTCGAGGTTCTCGCGCTGCCGCTCGGGGTTCGCCGACTTCGGGATCGGCACCGCGCCCAGCTGCGTGTGCCAGCGCAGCACGACCTGCCCGGGCGTCACCCCGTGCGCCTCGGCGATCCGCGCCACGGAGGGGTCCTGAAGCAGGGACGTGCCCCGGCCCAGCGGGCTCCAGCTCTCGGTGAGGACGCCCTTGGCCGCGTGGAAGGCGCGCAGCTCCTCCTGCGGCAGGAACGGGTGCAGCTCGATCTGGTTGACGGAGGGCAGCACCCCGGTCTCCTTCTCCAGCCGCTCGATGTGCCCGGGCGTGAAGTTCGAGACGCCGATGGACCGCACCAGGCCCTCCTCGCGCAGCTTGATCATGGCCTTCCAGGAGTCGACGTACCGGTCCACGCGCGGCAGCGGCCAGTGGATCAGGTACAGGTCGACGTACTCCAGACCCAGACGGGCCCGGGACTCCTCGAAGGAGGCGAGCGTCTCCTCGTAGCCGTGGTGGCGGCCCGGGAGCTTCGTCGTCACGACGATCTCCTCGCGCGGCACCACGCCGGAGGCCACGGCCCGGCCGACCCCCGTCTCGTTGCGGTAGTTCATCGCCGTGTCGATCAGGCGGTAGCCCGCCTCCAGGGCCGAGAGCACCGCCTGCTGCGCCTCGTCGTCGCCGAGCGGCCAGGTGCCCAGGCCCAGGGTGGGGAGCGTCGTGCCGTCGTTGAGCGTGTGCGTCGGGATGCTGATCACCGTCGGACCTTCCCGTTGACTTGTGTGTTCTGCATGTCTCGTCTGGCTGTGTCGTCCCTCCAGCGTCACGGATAGGGTGAGCAATGATCAACCGGACGGGTGGGGATGAGGACGGCGGACGGCATGGGCAGCGCCGAGGAGAAGCCGGCGGCACGAGCGGGACGTCCCACCTCGCGGGACGTCGCCCGGCTCGCCGGCGTGTCGCACACCGCGGTGTCCTTCGTGTTCAACGGCCGCGCCGAGGGCAACCTCTCGCCCGCCACCCAGGAGCGCATCCGGCAGGCCGCGATCCAGCTCGGCTACCGGCCCGACCCCGTCGCCCGCGGTCTGCGCCGCAGCCGTACGGCCGTGATCGGCCTGGTCACCGACGAGATCGCCTCCTCACCGTTCGCCGGGCGGCTGCTGCGCGGCGCCATGGACACCGCCTGGGCCGGCCAGCACCTGGTCCTCACCGTCGACTCCGGCGGCGACCCGGCCAAGGAGGACGCGGCGGTCGCCGAACTCCTCGACCGGCGCGTCGACGGCATCGTCTACGCGGCCATGTCGCTGCGCCGCGTCCGCGTCCCCGAGGGCCTGCACCGCACCCACTCCGTGCTGGCCAACTGCCTGCCCGAGGACGGTTCGCTGCCCGCCGTCATTCCCGCCGAGCGCGCCGGCGGCCGTACGGCGGCCCGGCTGCTGCTGGAGCAGGGGCACCGGCGGGTCGCGTTCGTCGGCGGGCAGGACGACATCGCCTCGGCGGAGCGGCTGCGCGGTTTCCGCGACGCGCTGCGCGCCGAGGGCATCACCGTGCCCAGGGACCGGGTCGTCCGGACCGGAGGCGAGATCTCCGGCGGCTACGAGGGTGCCGTCCGCCTCCTCGACGGCACCTCGGCCGACCTCCGGCCCACCGGGATCTTCACCTACAACGACCGGGTCGCGGCGGGCGTCCTGCACGCCGCGACCCGGCTCGGGATCGCCGTACCCGGCGACCTGTCGGTGGTGGGCTACGACGACCAGGAGCACATGGCCGCGTACCTCACGCCGCCCCTCACCACCGTCGCGCTGCCCCACCGGGAGATGGGCGAGGCCGCCGCCCGGCTCCTGCTCGACTCCATCGTCACCGGCCGGACCCCGCCGGCCACCGTGCGGCGTCTGGCCTGCCCGGTGATCAGCCGTGCGTCGGTGGGACCAGCTCCCATCCGGTGACGGTCGCGTCGGACGGCACCGTCAACTCCCGTATGTCGTCGGGCCGCTCGTAGACGCGCTCGGTGACCATGGCCCGGTCCCCGGCGAACAGCTCGTACAGAGAGCCGTCGACGAGGACGCGGACCGTGAGCTCCTCGCCGGGCGGCGCAGGGACGACGACCGGCGCCCCGGCCTCCGCACGGGGCCAGTCGCCCCGGTCCAGGGTCACGGTGCCCTCGACCGGGTCCAGCCGGACCGTCAGCTCGGTGCCCGAGGCCGAGCGCAGCAGACTCACCGTGGTGTGACCGCGGGCGCTCACCGTCAGGTCGTAGGCCGCCGGCAGCGCGGCCCGGCCCGGCGCGGTGACGAACGGTTCGGCGGCACGCAGCCGGTGCAGCTCCGGGGCGGGGGTCACCCGCAGCGCCCCGTCCGGGTGGACGTCGACGACCCGGGGCGCGGTCAGGACGCCGGCCCAGCCGGCCTCGCCCTGCTCGCGGGCCTCCCACGACCAGCCCCACATCAGGACCCGGTCCGGCTCCTGGAGCACGGCGGGCGCGTAGAAGTCGCGGCCGTGGTCGAGCAGACCGCCCGCCCGGGCGGTAAAGCGCAGGTCCGCATCCAGACGTCCCGTCAGATAGCCGGTGGTCCACGGGTCGCCGTCCCACAGGGACACGACCAGCACCCACTCGCCGCCCCGCGTCGCGAACAGCTGCGGGCACTCCCAGCCGGTCGCCCGGTCGCCGAACACCGCGGCGGCGGCCGGGTCCCGGCCGTCCAGGAGCACACCCGCGAAGCGCCAGCCGGTCAGATCGTCGCAGTCGTACAGCAGGACCGACGGCGTGCCGTCGGCGTGCCCCGCGCCGACCACCGCCCACCGCCGGCCGCCCTGCCGGAAGACGAACGGGTCGCGGAACATCACCACGTCCAGACCCTCGGGCGGGCCCGTCACCACCGGCGCCGGCAGGGGAGTCCAGTCGGTCAGCGCGGGGTCGTCCGGATCCGCCGCCCGGGCCAGACAGATCGTGCCGAGCCCGCTGTGGTCATGGTCGACCCCGGTGTAGACGGCCGTCGGCACGCCCCCGTCGTCGACCACGCACCCGGACCAGCAGCCCGCCTCGTCCGGGCCGCCCGGGGTCGGAGTGAGGGCGATCGGATGGTGCTCCCAGCGGGCGAGGTCGGGGCTGGAGGCATGGCCCCAGTGGACGTTGGCGTGCACCGGGGCGTCGGGGTTGTGCTGGTAGAAGAGGTGGTAGCGGCCGCGCCAGCGGAACGGGCCGTTGGGGTCGTTCATCCAGTTGGCGGGCGGGCGGACCCGGAAACGCGGGGCGTGCGGGTCCTGCGGGGGAGCGGCGAGGCTCAACGGTTGACTCCTGCGGACGTGATGCCCTCACGCAGAGGACGCTGGCCGACGACGAACACGGCGACGGCGGGAATCATGGAGAGGACGACACCGGCGAGCACCACGGAGACGGAGCCGGTGCCGAGGTTGCCCTGGAGGGAGACCAGCCCCAGCGGCAACGTGTAGTTCTCGCCGGAGGTTTCGAGGATCAGCGGACGGAAGAACTCGTTCCAGTGGTAGTTGAAGGCCAGGACGCCGACGATCGCGAGGCCGGGCGCGGCCAGCGGGGCGTACACCGACCGGAACGTCCGCCAGGGGCCGGCACCGTCCAGCATCGCCGCCTCCCCCAGATCCTTGGGCATGCCCAGGAAGTACTGCCGCATCAGGAACGTGCCGAACGCCGTCGGGAAGGCCGGGATGATCAGCCCGAGCAGGGTGTCGGTCAGGCTCATCGACTTCAGGACCAGGAACACCGGCACGATCGTGACCTGCAAGGGCACCATCATCGTCGCCAGGACCAGGGCGAACAGCGGCTTCTTGAAGCGGAACTCCAGGCGGGCGAAGGCGTATCCGGCCAGCCCCGCCGTGATCATCTGGCCGACCGCGATCAGACCCGTGACCAGCGTGGAGTTGAGGGCGAGCAGCCACACGTCGATCTGGCCGAACACCCCCCGGTACGCCTCGGTCGACGGGTCGGAAGGGATGAGCTGCGGCGGCAGGTCGAACGCCTCGGCGGGCGTGCGCAGCGAGGTGGACACCGTCCACACCACCGGGCCGAGCGTGAGCAGGGCGCACACCGTCAGCCCGGCGATCCGCCCCCACGGCGCCAGCCCGTGGCGCGCACGGCTGAAGGACAGGGTTGCTTGGCTCAAGGGACTCACCCGGCTCACTGGTAGTGGACGAAACGCCGGCTGAGCCGGAACTGGAGGGCCGTGACCGCCATGATCAGCACGAACAGCAGCACACCTACCGCGGACGCCTCACCGAAGCGGAGCTGCTCGAACGCGGTCTCGTAGATCACCATCACGACCGTGCGGGTCGAGTCGCCGGGACCGCCGTTGGTCAGGACGTACGGCTGCTCGAAGACCTGGAGCGCGTTGATGATGCCGACCACGGAGGCGACCAGCAGCGTCGGCGACAGCAGCGGCAGCGTGACGGAGAGGTGCTTGCGCAGGCCGGTCGCGCCGTCCAGGGCGGCGGCCTCGTGGATCTCCTTCGGGATGTTGTTCAGACCGCCGACGAACAGCAGGAACGAGAAGCCGAACTGCTGCCAGACGTAGACCAGCACCACGGTGGCCATGGCCGCGTTCTCCGACGTCAGCCACGGCACCGGCGCGATCCCGACGAAGCCCAGCAGCCAGTTGATCACCCCGAAGTCCTGGTTGAACAGGTACTTCATCACCACCGAGATCGACGCGGCGGACAGCACCAGCGGGAAGAAGAACGCCGAGCGGAACACCGACCGCAGCCACCCGGGCATCCGCCCGGTCAGCGTCAGGGCGAGCGCCAGCGCGACGAGCAGTTGCAGCGCCACCGCGAGCACCATGAAGACGAGGGTGTTGCGGAAGGACACCAGCACGGTCTCGTCGCCGAACACCGCGCCGTAGTTGGAGCCGCCGGCGAAGCGCGGCGAGTCGATCACGTTCCAGTGGAAGAGGCTCAGCACCACCGAGCCGACGATGGGCACGACCGTGAAGACGACGATGCCGACGATCGTCGGGGCCAGGAACAGTGTGGCCAGCAGCCGGGTGCCGCGGTCGCGGGCCGAGGGGCGCGGCGCCTTCTCGGCGGGCGGGACCTCGGGCCGTTCGGCTCGGGCGGGCGGTATCCGGGTGTCCGTCATGCGTCACGCTCCATGGCCTTCTCCAGGTCGCCCTGCAACCGGCGCAGCGCGGGACGCACCGAGCGCGAGGAGGCCAGGGCCGTTCCGGTGTGCTTGAGCAGCAGTTGTTCGACCTCGGCGACCTGCGGCGGCGCCGGGATCGGTCCCGTGTCGGGGAACCGGTCGAGGGTGTCGTAGAAGACCTGCCAGTGCTCCGGGCCGGTCTCCTCGTAGCGGCCGGCGGTCAGCATCGAGCGGCGGGCCGGGGTGGTCTGGTTCGTCGTGAACAGCTGGGTCAGGGTGTCCTTGCGGGCCGCGTACTTGATGAACTCCCAGGCCTCTTCCTGCCGTTTGGAGGTGCGCAGCAGCGCGTAGCCCGCCGCGCCGTACTGCATGCGCTGGGTGCGCCAGCGCGGAAAGTACTGCACGTCGAACCCGTCCCGCTCCATCCCCGCCAGGTGCAGGCCGCCCGCCCAGAAACCGCCCGCCGGAGTGACACCGACCCGGCCGGTGGAGAACACGCCGATGAGGTTCTGGCCGTTGCCGCCCTCGGGGCGGGTGCACAGGCCGTCCCGCACGAGCGAGGCGAGATAGTCGTAGACCTCCTCCACCCGGTCGTGCGTGGCCTGCGGCGTCGTCCACCGGAAGCCGCCCCCGCGGCCCGCGCGTTGGCCGGCCGGGTAGAAGGAGTCCCACAGCCACTCGCCACCGGGCGCCTTGGACTCCGCGAGCAGATTGGTGTCGTTCGCGAACAGCCAGGGCACCACACCGCCCCACAGCCGGTTGGTCCAGAAGTAGGGCGTGAAGCGGGCGCCGCTCGCCTGCTTCATGTCCCGCAGCAGTGTCGTGAAGTCGTCGCGGGTCCAGTCGGCCGGCGGGTACTGCGCCCCGGCCCGCCGCAGCACCTGGCGGTTGAGGTACATGTCGGCCGCGTTGAACTCCACCGGCAGCTGGAAGAGGCTGCCCTCGTACATCATCGACTCCACCAGCGACGGATGGACGTCGGCGAAGTACTCCTTCAGCTCGGCCGCGTCCCGCTTCACCCACTTGTCCAGGGCCACGCCGAGCCGCTGCGCGAACAACTGCACGCCCTCGGTGGCCACGTACACCAGGTCCGGCGCGGTGCCCGCGGCCACCTGCGTGAGGATCTTCGCGAAGAAGTCCGACCAGTCCACGGCCTGCACCGCGTTGATCTGGAGCTTGATGTCGGGGTGCAGCTCGCGGAAGCCCTCGCGGAGCGTGCGGATGGCCTCCGGCCCGTAGGCGGGGCCCAGTGTGGCGACGACGAGGGAACCGTCGTCACGTCCGGGGATGTCGGCTCCGGTGAGCCGCTCCCAGCTCGCGGCGGTGCCGCCCAGGGCGGCGGCACCCGCGCCGTAGGCGCCGTACCGCAACAGCCTGCGGCGGGTGAGGTGCGAGTCGGTCATCGTGGGCCCTAACTCGTGTTAGTTGAGGACTGATGCCCCAGATGATGTGAGCGCCGTACAGACGTGTCAAGACCGCGCGACCGCTTGACCTTTAACGAGTTAGGTCCCACAGTCCTGAGGCACATGAGCCACCGTTTCCGACGAGAGGAACCAGGTGTGATGCGCGGGATCACGAGGAGAGCCCTGTTCGCCGGCTCGGCCGTGGGCACGGCCGGCGCGTTGCTGCCCGCCGCGGCGGGCACGGCGGAGGCCAGGCCACGCAACGGCTGCGCGAGCTACCGCGCGGCCTACCACTTCACCGTCCCCGAGCAGTGGAAGAACGACCCGCAGCGCCCGGTCTGGATCGACGGCGCGTACCACTACTACTACCTGCACAACGCCGACTACCTGTCCGGCGCGATCGGCACCGCCTGGCGGCTGGCCACCAGCACCGACCTGGTCTCCTTCACCGACCGGGGGATCGCCGTGCCCAAGGACACCACCCCCAACGGCGACGTCTGGTCGGGCTCCGCGGTGGTCGACACGGAGAACACGGCGGGCTTCGGGGCGGGCGCGGTCGTCGTCCTGGCCACCATGTCGCCGCACGACGGCCCGAGCGACCAGGCGCAGTACCTGTACTACTCCACCGACGGCGGCCGGACGTTCACCCCGCACGGCACCGACCCGGTGCTTGCCAACCCGGGCGTGCGCGACTTCCGCGACCCGAAGGTGATCCGCGACGAGGAACGCGGCCGGTGGGTCATGGCCCTCGCCGAGAACGACAAGGTGGGCTTCTACCACTCCGCCGACCTCAAGTCCTGGACGTACGTGGGCGGCTTCGTCAAGAGCGGCATCGGCGTGCTGGAGTGCCCGGACCTGTTCCGGATCCGCGCCGCGGACGGCACGGCCAAGTGGGTGCTCGGCGTGAGCGCCAACGGCAAGGGAGCCGGGCTGCCCAACACGTACGCGTACTGGACGGGCTCCTTCGACGGCAGCGCCTTCACGGCCGACGCCGAAGAGCCGCAGTGGCTCGACCACGGCTGGGACTGGTACGGGGCCGTCACCTTCGAGAAGCGGACGGCCAACGGCGCCCTCGACGAGCGGACGCGCTACGCGATCGGCTGGCTGAACAACTGGGACTACGCCCACATCACGCCCACCATCGACAGCGACGGCTTCAACGGCACCGACTCGATCGTCCGCGAGATCACGCTGAAGCGCGCGGCCGACGGCACGTACCACCTGGCGTCCCGGCCGGTCGCCGCGCTCGACCGGTATGTCTCCCGCACGGTGCGGCTCGGCGATCTGGCGGTCGAGGGCACCCGCGTGCTCGACTACCGGGGCACCGCCTACGAGCTGACCTGCGAGATCACCTGGGACCTGCTCACGGGTGCGGGAGTGCAGCTGCGGCGCTCCCCGGACGGCGTCCGGCACATCGACGCCGGCGTCCACCGCGACTACGCCTACCTCAACCGCCGCCCCAGCGTGTCACCCGACCTGTCGGGCCGATGGCAGGAGAGCCGGAGCCCCTTCGACCCGGCCCGGCGCACGGTGAGTCTGCGCATCCTGGTCGACCGCACATCCGTGGAGCTGTTTCTCGACGACGGCCGGTACGCGCACGCGTCGGCGGTCTTCCCGTACCTGCTCGACACCGGGCTCGCGCTGTTCACGGTCGACGGGAGGGCGGTGTTCCGGAACACGGTGATCCGGGAGTTCGAGGTGTGAGGGGCGCCGGCGCGGTGTCGCCCCGGGCGGGGATCGCTGTCACGATCTTCCGGTAGGCACGACCTTCCGGTAGGCACGACCACGCCCACGACCAGCGGAGTGCGCATGACGACGGACAGCCCGATGACGGACGAGGCGGTGCGGGACGCCGGGGTGGAGGTGAGGCCGGTCGCCGGGCACATCGGCGCCGAGATCGGCGGGGTCGACCTGGCCGCCGACCTGGACGACACCGTGATCGCCGCGATCAGGGCGGCGGTACTGCGGTGGAAGGTGGTGTTCTTCCGGGGGCAGCGGCTGGACCACGCCGGGCATGTGGCGTTCGCGCGCCGGTTCGGGGAACCGGTCGTGCTGCCGCGGCGCGGCAAGGCCTCGCCCCCGGACTTCCCCGAGATCGAGACGACCGCCGACCGGCTGGAGCTCGGCGGGCGGTTCGGCATGGAGCACGACGAGTGGCTGCGGCGCCGCCGCCACAGCCTGCTGCGCGGCTGGCACTGCGACCACGGCGCCCGTGTCGACCCGCCCGCCGCGACGATCCTGCGCGCCGAGACCGTGCCGCCCTACGGCGGCGACACCACCTGGTCGAATCTCGCGGCGGCCTACGCCGGACTCTCCGCGCCGCTGCGGGAGTTCGTCGACGGCCTGCGGGCCGAGCACCGGCTCGGCGTCGGATACCAGCCCCGCCCCGGCGACGACGCCTACGTCCGCCACCTGCTGGACCGCCAGGTCGCCTCGCTGCACCCCCTGGTGCGCGTCCACCCGGAGACGGGCGAGCGGATCCTCTACGTCAACGGCTACTACGTCGAGCAGATCGCCGGCCTCTCCCGGCCCGAGAGCGCCGCGATCCTGGACCTGCTGCTGGAGCAGGCGGTCCGGCCCGAGTACACGGTCCGGTTCCGCTGGGAGCCGGGCAGCGTGGCGTTCTGGGACAACCGCGCCACGATGCATCTGGCTCCCGGCGACACCGCACACCTCGACCACCCGCGGATCATGCACCGGGTGATGCTCGCCGGGGACGTGCCCGTCGGGGTGGACGGCAGGGCGTCGGAGCCGATCACGGGGACGGCACCCGGCCGCTGGTGACACGAACCGATCCGTGAGTCGCGATGAGTTTCGCGATGTCCCCCGGTCGTACTGTCGAACCCCTTACTCAGGAGGACACCGATGCGCAGCGTGACGTATTCGATGAACGTCTCACTGGACGGCTACATCGTCGGGCCGGACGGCGGCTTCGACTGGACGGAGCCCGACCCGGAGGTCTTCCGCTTCTGGATCGACGAGATCCGGGACGTCGGCGTCCACCTGATGGGACGACGGCTGTACGAGACGATGCTGTACTGGGAAACCGCCGACCAGGATCCCTCGCTCGGCGACGCGGAGCTGGAGTGGGCCGCGCTCTGGAATCCCCTCCCGAAGGTGGTGTTCTCCACCACGCTGTCGGCGGTGCAGGGCCGTGCCCGTCTGGCCTCCGGCGGCCTGGCGGAGGAGATCGAACGGCTGCGGGCCGAGCCGGGGGAGGGCGACATTGCGATCGGCGGCGCGACGCTCGCCGTCCAAGCGGCCGACTTGGACCTGATCGACGAGTACCGGGCCGTGGTCTACCCGGTGCTGGTCGGCGGTGGCATTCCGTTCTTTCCCCGGAGCGAGCGCCGGGTGGATCTCGAACTCGTCGAGACCCGCACCTTCAACTCGGGCGTCCTCTACCTCCGCCACCGCGTGGCGCGCTAGACGCCCGGTCGCCACCCCAGTGCCGGGCCGAGCTTCGTCGCCGTGTCGGTGAGGATCTGGACGTAGTCCTCGTACTCGAAGGTGAAGGGCAGCGCGAAGGCGACCTCGTCCACCTCGCGGAACGCCGCGTGCGCGTGCAGCCGCTCGGCGATCTCCTGCGAGGTCCCCACCAGGTCCGGCGCGAACAGCAGCCGCGCCGGGCCCTGCGGTGTCGCCGTACGGGGCGTGCGCTCGGCGGCGTACTTCTCGTACCGGGCGCGCTGCCCGTGCGAGGCGGAGTCCGTGGGGATGACGACGAGGCCCTGCGAGACGCGGGCGGCCTCGCCGTCGGGGTGGGCGGCGCGGAACGCCCGGATGTGGGAGAGCTGGATCTCGGCGAAGTCGTGGGGCCCGTCGGGGTCTTCTGCCTTCACGACGCTGCTGGTGAGGAGGTTCATGCCGTGCTCGCCGGCCCACCGGGCCGACCGCAGGCTGCCACCGCCGTACCACAGGCGGCGGCCCAGGCCCAGGGAGTGGGGCTGCACCCGGTCGGAGAAGGTCTCGAACCCTTCCGTCCCGCTGAAGTCCGTCGCCGGCTCGCCCCGCACGAAGTCCAGCAGCCGTTCCACCCGCCCGTAGCCGAAGTCCTCGGCATCGGCCGTGTCCGGGTACAGCGCGCCCTTGACCTGGTCGAAGTGCATCGGCGGGCCCACGCTGACGCCCGGGTTGAGCCGGCCCCCGGACAGCAGGTCGACGGTGGCCAGGTCCTCGGCGAGGCGCAGCGGGTTCTCCCAGCCGAGCGGGATGACCGCGGTGCCGAGTTCGATGCGGCGGGTGCGCTGCGAGGCCGCGGACAGGACGGCGACGGGGGAGGAGATGCCGTACTGGAGATGGCGGTGGCGTACCCACGCGCTGTCGAAGCCGAGCCGCTCGCCCAGTTCGATGATCTCCAGCGTGGACTCGTGGCCGCGCCGGGGATCCGCCTCGTCGAACAGCCCGATGGTCAGGAAGCCCAGCTTGCGCAGCGGTCGTGAGGTCGGTGGCACGAGCCCTCCATCGTTGAACCTTCAAGGGTCTACGGCTGTGCCAACCCGGCAGCGGCCCGCACTGTTCCCGCCGCGCCGGTTCCCGCGTGTCAGCGCAGCGGGATCGTCACCTCGTCCTCGACCGGCGGGGCGAGTTCCTGGGCGCGGTTTCCGGTCGCCGCGAAGCAGCGCAGCCGGACCGACTCCGGGGAGACGTCCAGGCGCAGGAAGCACTTGAAGAACGGCGGGCTGTACGTCGCCGAACTCGGGGAGAACAGCGACGTGTAGATCTTGCGCACGGGCAGCCGGAACCGCTTGGCCCGGTCGGGCCGGCGGCCGGTGCCGAGCAGCCCGGCGACCAGCCGGACGCGCCGGGTGACACGGGTGTCCGCGCCCGGGACACGCGTCGGCGGAATGCCCAGGCGCTCGGCGATCACCGCCGTCGCCTCCGCTTCGGTGAGCGTGAAGAAACGGGGCATGCGCAGCCGGCGGCCGTAGAGCCGGCTGTAGAAGGCGAGGGAGTCGCCGCGCAGCGGATAGCAGCGGAAGTCCCGCTCGGTCACGTTCGCGACGTTGACCCGGGGGATGGTGTGGGTGGCGTGCATGAACGCCCCGCCGCCGCCCGCCACCACGTACTGGAGGGTGCGTCCGTCGTCCAGCCGGACCGGGTAGCGCTGGTAGTTGTGGATGTCGCCGCCTATCGCCGCCACGTAGTGGTGCTCCGGGTCGCGGACGATGTCGTCGACGGTGCCGCCCCCTTCGATGGCGCACGGCTCGCGCCTGCCGTCCACGTACAGCGGCGACCCGGTGACCAGGATCTTCGGGCGCGGCCCTCGGGAGACCTCGCGCAGCCAGGCGCCCTGCTCGGCGTCGACGGTGCCCAGCAGGCCCGTGTCGATGCCGATGATCCGCACCGGTCCGGCGTCGATCGCCCAGTACGGACCCGGCTGGACGGCCTGCTGGGCGGGCGCCGAGCGCAACTTCCGGGCCTCGTCCAGGTGATGACCGTCGTCCGGCCGCGGCCGGTGCCACAGCAGGGACCGCAGCCAGGCCCGGGTCAGCGGGCGCGGCCGGGGCTCGGGCGGCAGCGGCGGGGCGTCGTCGCAGAAGACGCGCATGAAGCCGCCGAGGTCCTCGTACCAGTCGTGGTTGCCGGGGATGGCGTAGATCGGCGCCTGGTAGTCCCGGTAGGGGCGGAAGAACTTGGTGCCGTAGTCGTCCGCGCTGCCCACCGGGTAGATCACGTCACTGGCCAGCACGGCGAAGCGGGTGTCCTGACCGGTCTTCAGAAGGCCCGGCACGACGGCGTACTGGGGGTCGTCGCCCTCACCGGTGTCACCGATGACCAGGAATGAGAAGCGGTCCGGGTCGTCGCGCCGGATCACCTTGCCGGCAGGTGCGCCGGCGGCCGCGCGCTGGGCCACCCACCGGCCGCGGGTGCGGCCGGTCGGATCCCCGAGCCAGGAGGCCAGCACGCCGTTGCGGGCGGCCCACAGCATTCTCGGGTCCAGCCAGGAGATCTTCTCGACCTGCCGCGGCATCAACCGCCGGTACGCGCCGCGTTCGCCGGTGCCCCAGCCGGCGCCTTCGGCGGTTTGGCGTGAGGATTCAGACACCGCTGCACCGTAACAATGATCCAAGGCCCCTCCGCAGGCGGGTCGTTCACCGGCCGCGGGCGTGCGAGTCCGTGTCGTGCCAGGACGTGCGCGGCGCGGGAATGGCATCGGCGGAACGGGCCGGGCCCGGCGCGGGGTTCCGGTTCCCGGCCCGCTCGCCGTGGACCAGCAGCGGGTCGAACATGATCACGACTCCGGCGAGCAGCAGGAAGACGACCGGCCCCAGCAGCATCGGCAGCAGCAGCGACAGGGGCGAGTCGCCCTCCCACGTGCCGCCGGCCGTGTCGTGCACATGGACGCTGACGGCGGCCATGCCCGTGTAGTGCATCCCGGACACCGCCACGCCCATCACCAGGCTCGCCCCGAGGCTCGTCAGCAGGCCGCGGATCGTGACGGCCGACCACAGCGCGGCGGTCGCGGCGGCGATGGCGATCAGCACGGACAGCACGACGCCGACCGGGTGGTAGCCGATGTCGCCGTGCAGCCGCATCGCGGCCATGCCCAGGTAGTGCATGGCCGCCACCCCCAGTCCGGTGACGACACCCGCGACCGCCAGGGTGACACGGCCCGGGCCCCGGTAGCCGACGATGAACACGCCGATGCCCACCACGACGACGGCCACGACGAGGCTGAGCACCGTCGTGGCCGCGTCATAACGGACCCGGGTCTCCTCCACGTGGAAGCCGGTCATGGCGATGAAGTGCATCGTCCAGATCCCGCACCCGATGGAGGCGGCGCCTAACGCCAGCCAACCCGGCTTGAAGGACCGCGTGTTCAGCAGCGAGCGCACGATGCACCGCAGCCCCAGCGCCCCTCCCAGACAGGCCATCAGATACGCCGCCACCGGGGTCACCGCACCGTAGCGGAACCCGTCGACCGTGCCCTCCATGAGCAAACTCCCCCCGAGTCATGCCTGATGTTCAGCAAGGTCTACGCGCACGGATCGAGGGAAAGCAAGCCCTTACCGTCGGTAGGACGGCAACTCCTCGGCAACTCCTGTCGACCAGGTGTCGATTGAGGTCAGAATGTGCGCTTCAGCAGGTCGAGCAGAGCCGCCCAGTGCCGCGCGTCGGCCTCCTCGTGGTACGACGCGGTGTCGGACTGCGTGAAACCGTGGGGCGCGCCCGTGTACACCTCGCACCTGTGGCGGACGCCCGCCGCGGTCAGGGCCTCCTCAAGACGCTCGATCTGCTCCCGGGGCAGCGAAGGGTCCTGGTCGGCGTGGCCGAAGTACAGCTCGGCGGTGACGTTGCCGGCCACCAGGTGCGGGCTGTCCGGCGTGTCCGTCGCCAGCCGCCCGCCGTGGAAGCCGGCCGCGGCCGCGACCCGCTCCGGGTAGGTCCCGGCCGTCAGCAGCGACAGGCGCGCCCCCATGCAGTAGCCGGTCAGCGCGAGCGGGCCGTCGGCCACCACGGGCGACTCGGCCAGCCAGTGCAGATAGGCACCCGCGTCCCGCATGGCGCGTTCGGCCGTCAGAGCCCGCATGACCGGCATGATGCGCTCGAAGATCTCCGGCCGCGCCCCCGGGTCGATGAACTCAGGCAGCTCGAACAGCGGGGCGCGGCCGTGCCGGTAGAACACGTTGGGCACCAGCACCGCATAGCCCTCACCGGCCAGCCGGTCGGCCATGGACCGCAGCCGCGGACGCAGACCGAAGGCGTCCATGTAGAGCAGGACCCCCGGGTGGGCGGCCCCGTCCGCGGGACGGGCCAGATACGCGTCGGCGGTGCCGTCCTCGGTGGGGATGTCGACGTCGGTTCCCTGTACGGCGGTCATGACTGGGCTGCCTCTCTGCGGGATCTCGGCCAGGAACCCGTCCGCGTGACCGGGCGGATCACGGGCATCGTGACACGCCCTTCCCGGGGCATTTCGCCCGCCCCCCGCACAGGGCACAGTCGTGAACGCCCGTTGGCGTGCCCTTTACTCGAAGCGTGAGGTGTCGCCCGCGCCGTGCCGCACGATCTCGGCCTCCCCGCCGGAGAAGTCGATCACCGTCGTCGGCTCCGTGCCGCAGTCACCGGAGTCGACCACCCCGTCCAGCACGTGGTCGAGCAGGTCCTTGATCTCCCAGCCCTGCGTCATCGGCTCCTCCTCGCCGGGCAGCAGCAGGGTGCTGGACAGCAGCGGCTCACCGAGCTCGGCGAGCAGGGCCTGGGTGACGACGTGGTCGGGGATGCGCACTCCGACCGTCTTCTTCTTGGGGTGCTGCAGCATGCGCGGCACCTCCTTCGTCGCGGGCAGGATGAACGTGTAGCTGCCCGGCGTCGACGCCTTGATCGCACGGAACACGTCGTTGTCGATCCGCACGAACTGGCCGAGCTGCGCGAAGTCCTGGCACACGAGAGTGAAGTGGTGCCGGTCGTCCAGCTTGCGGATCGTACGGATCCGCTCGATGCCGTCACGGCTGCCCAGACGGCAGCCCAGTGCGTAACACGAGTCCGTGGGGTAGGCGACAAGGGCGTCCGCACGGATGCTGTCGGCGATCTGGCCGATGGTGCGGGGCTGGGGGTTGTCGGGGTGCACGTCGTAGTACTTCGCCATCCGCCGAGCTTATGCCGCCCCGCGCGGTGCGGCCGCGCAGGGCGGGGTGTCGCCCCGCGGGCGGGCGCCCGGCAGGCCCGCCCGGGACGCCCGGGACGCCCGGGACCCCCGGGACGCCCGGGACGCCCGGGACGCCCGGGACGAGAGTGCGGGACGTGTGGGGTAACGTCCCCGACCGGTGCGCCGGAGGCGGCGCGAGCGACGAGGGGAAGGCCGAGGTGGCTGGCCGAGAGGACGGGAACCGGCAGCAGCGGACACCATCCGGGCCGGGGCCGGCGTGGGCGGAGGAACTGCTCGGCCACCTGCGTCCGGCGGGGCGCGACGTGCCCCGGGTCGTGGGCTGGCTCGCCGGCGCCGTGGGCGGGTCCGTGGCCCTTCAGGACGCCGCCGGGAATCTCCTGGCCGGGACCCGGCTCCCGCTGGACGAGGGCCTCGTCACGGACATCACCGCCGGCCGGATCGCCTCCGCCGCCTGGGAGAGCCGGGACCGCCACCAGCGCCTGGTCAGGGTGGAACACCCGTCCCACACCTGCGTCCTGGCCGTCTCCCGCGAGACCCCCTTCGACCGCCGGGCCGCCGACGTGGTCACCCACACCGCCCAGGTGATCGAGCTTCTGCTGACCGCGCGCGAGTCGACCGCGGCCGGGCGCCGGCTCCGGCGGGCCACCTCCGACCTGCGCCTGGCCATCCTGCAACTGCTCATGGTCGAGGACACCATCGCCGCCCGCCGCGTCGCCGCCGGGCTCTGGCCCGGACTGCTCGACGCCGACACGGCGTGCGTGTACGTCGTCGAGTCCGACCCCGCCGAACGCGACCGCATCGCCGAGGAGTGCCTGGCCAGCACCGGCGAGGACGCCCTGGTCGTGCGCTGCCCGGCCATGGACGGCCATGTGATCGTCGTCGGCCCCCGCGACACCACCGGCGAGACCCTGCGGTCCCTGGTCGGCCGGCACCCGGACATCTTCCTCGGCGGGAGCGTCCGGCAGAGCCTCGCCCGGACCGCCACCGCGTACGGACAGGCCGTCAGCGCCCTCGCCGTCGCCCACTTCCGGCCGGACAAGACGGCGGTCTACGCCGAGCGCACCCACCCCGAACGCCTCATGGACCCCGAGGCGCTGCGCGGCTGGACGGCCCGGGTGCTGCGCCCGCTCGACACCCTGCCCCACCACACCCGCGCCGAACTCCTCGCCACCACACGCCTCGGTCTGGAGTTCACCGCCGTCAACGCGGCCAAGGTCCTCGGCGTCAGCCGCAACACCGTTCGCGCCCGCATGGAACGCGTGGAGACCCTGCTCGGCACCGACTTCGCCGACCTCACGGTCCGGGCCGTCGTCCACCTGGCGCTCAACACCCAGATCGGCCTGCCCGACGCCCACGTCCCCGACGGCACGCGGAACTCCCCGCTCCGGCTCTCCGACCTGCTGTCCGGGCCCGCCGTACGCACCTGGGCCCAGGGCCTGCTGGGCCGGCTGGACGCGGACGCCAGGAACCCGCGCCGGACGCTGCGCGGGTGGATCACCGCCGGCGGCAACGCCGAACGGGCCGCGCAGGCCCTGGGCATGCACCCGCAGACGGTGCGCGAGCACGTCCGCAGCGCCGAACCCGTCCTGGAACGCCAACTGCTCGCCGCGGGCACCGACCTGTACGAGGTCGTGCTGGCCCACCTGGCCGTCGGTGACGTAGACCTGCCGGATTTCCGCCGCCTCGGCTGACCGGCCGGGCCGCACGGGCAACCGGTTGGCCAGGTCCCGGCGGGACGAAACCGGGCCATCCGGACTCAGCTGTGCACGGGTGAGCCCTGTTGAGCACGCAACGGGCATCGACGCGATTCACAAGGCCTCGGCCAGGGACGTAAGTTCAGCGCACCGCGGGGGCTCGACCGGAACGGGGGACCGGTCGCGCTCCCGCGTGCCGCCCTGCGAGGCAGCGGCCTCCGGTTGCCTCAGCCGCGCAGCCGCACGGGTATCTCCCGCCATCCGAAGGCGATGAACGACGGCACCTGCCGCAGGCCCTCGTCACCCGCGGCGAGGCTCAGGCCGGGGAACCGGTCGAACAACGCGGGCAGCGCGGTCAGCGCCTCCAGACGGGCCAGCGGCGCCCCGATGCAGCGGTGCACCCCGATCCCGAACGCCAGATGGTCGTCGGCGGCGCGCGTGGCGTCGAAGACGTCGGCGTCCGGCCCGTAGTGCGCCGGGTCGAGCCCCGCGGCGGCATAGGTCGTGATGATGGCGTCACCGGCCGGGACCGTCACATCGCCGACGCTGAGATCGGTGACGGCGAACCGGAGCGGCAGCGACGCGATCGACGGGTGCGCGCGCAGCGTCTCGTCGACGACGGCGTCCCAGCCGATCTCCCCGGACCGGACGGCCGCCAGCTGCTCGGGGCGGCGCAGCAGGGCCACCACCGCGTTGCCGATGAGATTGACGGTGGTCTCGAAACCGGCCCCGATGACCAGCAGCAGCGTGTACAGCAGCTCCTCGTCGCTGAGCCGGTCGCCGTCCTCGTCCCGGACCCGGATCAGCTCGGTGGTCATGTCGTCACCGGGGTGCGCGGTCTTGTGCGCGATCAGCGCGGGCAGCACCGTGCCGATCTGCCGCTGGACGGACGCCGCGTGCTCCGGGCTCGGGTCGGTGGTGTCCATGAGGTCCGCGATCATCCGGGCGGTGTCCTCGCGTAACGCGTCCGGGACGCCGAACAGTTCGCAGATGATCCGCATCGGCAGCGGATGGGCGAACCCCTCCTTGACGTCCACGACTTCGCCGCCGGCCGCGTCGAGCGCGTCCAGCAGCTCCGCGGTGATCGCCTCCACCCGGGGCCGCATCGCCTCGGTGCGCCGGTGCGTGAAGCTCGGCGCCACCAGCTTGCGCAGCCGCGTGTGGTCCGCGCCGTAGGCGGAGAGCATGTTGACCACGCCCACCCAGCCCAGGATCCAGCCCCAGGACGGATGCTCCCCGATCTCGGGCCACAGCCGCCAGTGCAGCCGCGGATCCTTGCTGACCCTCGGGTCGAGGATGAGCTCCTTCAGCGTGTCGTAGCGCGTGGGCGCCCAGGCGGGGATCCCACCGGGCAGCTCCACGGGCACGAGCGGCCCGAGGGCGCGCAGCCGGGCGCTCTCGCCGGGGATGTCGGCGCCGAACGGGTCGAGAGCGATGCGGTCGGTCACGGTCACGGTCGTCCTCCTGGCTGGTCGGGGGAGCGGGGAGAGAAACGGACGGGCAGCGCCGTCAGCGAGCGGTGGAAGGGGCCGGGTCGCCAGGTGAGGCGCTCGCGGGGCAGCACGGGTTCGAGGTCGGGCAGCCACTGCGTGAGCCGCTCGATCGCCTCGGTGGCGATGAGCAGCGTGGGCTGTTTGACCGGGCAGGCGTGCGGCCCTGCCGACCAGGACAGGTGGGAGGCGTCGCCCGGGTGCCGGTCCGCTCCGCGCTCCTGCTCGGTGGCCTGCGCCAGCGCCCCGTACGAGATCACCACCGGCACCGCGGCCCTGATCCACACGCCGTGGAAGGTGACGGGCGTACGGGCGTAGTGGATGCCGTAGTTGGCGAGCGGCGTCTCGTGGTGCAGCACCTCCAGCACCGCGTCCGTCACCGGGCGGGCACCGCTGGTGAGCGTCGAGTAGTAGGCGGGGTTGCCGAGGATCCTGGACAGCGCGTTGGACACCAGGTTCGCCGTCGGCTCGTGTCCCGCGCCGAGCGTGAGGAACACCTGCCAGGTGACCTCCTCGGGCGTCAGCCCCGCCGGATGGTCCAGCAGCCAGCTCGGCAGGTCGTCACCGCGCCGCTCGGTCTTGGCCGCGATCAGCTCCAGCACGTACCCGGCGTACTCCGCCTCGCCCTCCGCCGCCTGGGCGCCGCCCTCGATCAGCTTGCCGAGCGCGGCGTCGAGCCGGTCGCCGGCGGTGTCCGGCAGGCCGAAGAGGCTGTTGAACACCAGCGCCATCAGCGGCCGGGTGAACTCGCCGACCAGGTCGGCCTCGCCCCGCGGCCCGATCCGGCTCACCAGCAGGTGCACCGCCCGGTGCACCCGGTGCCGCAGGTCGTGCGGCTCCACCAGGTCGAAGGCGTCGATCAGCGTGGTGCGGTAGCGGATGTGGGCGGCACCGTCGGCGAACAGGGTGTTGGGCCGCCAGCGCATCATCCCGAGGACGGGGGAGTCGTCGGGGACGGTCGCCTGCCAGGGCCGGGGATCGTGCGAGAACGTCTTCGTGTCGTGCAGCAGGTCCAGTGCCGCCCGCCGGTCCGTGACGACGTACGCCGGTACACCGGGCGCGACTTCCGCCCAGCCGACCGGGCCCTGGGCGCGCAGGGCTTCGTAGTACGGGCGGGGGTCACGGGCGAAGCCGTCCTCCCACAGGCGGACGGGTGCCGCGCGGGAGAAGGCCTGCTCGGCAGGGGACGGGTGGGTCACCGGTACTCCGCGGGTCGGTGGTCGATCAGGTGCTGGACCAGGGCGAGCAGGGCGTCGATCGAGGAGTCCGCCTCCCGCGCGTCGCAGGTCACCATCGGGGTCGTCGGTTCCAGGTCCAGGGCGGCGCGCAACTGCTCGGGCGTGTGGTGCCGGGGCGCGTCCGGGAAGGTGTTGAAGGCGACCGCGTACGGCAGCCCGCTCTCCTCCACCAGCCCGAGCACGTCGAACGAGGCGTCGATCCGGCGCGCGTCGACCAGCACGAGCGCGCCGAGCGCCCCGTGGGCGATGTCGTCCCACAGCGACCGGAACCGCTCCTGGCCGGGCGTGCCGAACAGATACAGCACGATGCCGCCCGGCAGGCTGATCCGGCCGAAGTCGATGGCGACCGTGGTGGTCGACTTGTCCCGGACCCCGGCGAGATCGTCGACCTGTGCAGACGCCTCGGTGAGCTGCTCCTCCGTGTGCAGCGGGCGGATCTCCGAGACCGAGCCGATCAGGGTGGTCTTGCCTACCCCGAAAGGCCCCGTGACCAGGATTTTCACCAGGTCGCGGGCGGTGTCCGGGAGATGGACGCCGTCGCCGCCGGGGGCGTCAACGGTGCTTGAGGTCGCGAAGGCCATCGGCCACTCTCTTCAGCAGGTCGGGGTCGAAGCGCCGGGCGGGCGGGATCGGCGCGCGGGCCAGCACCAGGTCACGGTCGATGAGGTCGGCGGCCAGCACCAGCACGGCGGAGACGGGCAGCCGCAGCAGGGCCGCGGCCTCCACCACCGTCAGCGACCCGTACTCCAGCTCCTCCAGCAGGGCCGCCTGCGCGGCGGGCAGATCTGCGGGAGCCGGCTCGCCGCTGCCGGTGAGGACCGACAGCCGCTCCAGATGGGCACGGCTGGGCCGGGCCACCCCGCCGGTCGACAGATACGCGGGAACCAGGGGACGGCCGCCTCGGCGGCCCGTCATGCCGGCGTGTCGCCGTCGGCACCTCGGGGCCCCGCGGCCATCGCCTTCTCACCCAGCCGCGCGACCTGCGAGTGCACCCGGTGGGCGAGCAGGTCCAGCCGCACCTCGGGGTCGCCGTACGCGGCCACGCAGGTGCCGTGGTCCGTCGGCACGATGAGCACATAGCCGTGGTCCGACTCGATCACGACCTGTCGGATGTCGGCCCGGTCGGTGTCGGCGAACGCCGCCGCCGCGGTACGGCAGGCGCCCTGCACGGTGCTGGTGATGGCGGCGACCCGCTCGGCCGACGGCCGCGACAGCGCGTCGGTGTAGCCGGTCACGAGCCCGTCCCGGGTGAGCAGGACGGCGGCCACGACGTGCGGCACCTCCAGAACCGGTTCGAGCACCCAGGCCGTGTCCCCCGTTGCGCGGCTGGTCATCGAGCCGTTCCCCCTTCGTCGTCGTTCCGGTCTCGGCCGGTGTCGTCGGGCCCGTCGGCCGTGGTCGAGGCCGGGGCACCCTCAGGTACGGCTGGAGGGGCGCCGGTGTTCGGCCGGGCGGCGAAACGTGCGGCCGCCGTGCCGGACTGGAGGGCGCCGAGGGCGGCGGCGGACTCCTCGGGACGCCGCGGGCGGCGCTGCGGTGCGGGTGCGGGCGCGGCGGCCGGGGTGCCCGGCGGGGGCGTGGCCCGGCTGCGGCGACGCCGCTGGGGGAGTCCACCTCTGTCACGGGGGCCGTGGTGGCCGGGGGCCGGGGCGGCGGGCTGGTCCTCCTGGTCCGTGCCGTAGCCGTGATCGTCGGACGGGGTGGAGTCGGCGGCGGTGGGGGTGGACGGCTGCTCGGGCTTCCCGGACGCGGGGGCCGGGGCCGGACCGGGGGCATGGGCCGGGGTGGAAGGGGCAGCAGGCGCGGCAGGGGCGGCCGCGCCCGGCGCGTCGCTGTGGGACTTCTGCACGACACCGGGGGACGGCACGACACCGGTGGACGTGGCGGCGGTACCGCCCGCCGTGTCCCGCTCCGCCCTGCGGGTCGAGCGCGGGGCGCTGGCCGCCGGAGGCAGTTCGTCGGGGTCGATGCGGGTCAGCAGGTGGCTGTCGATCCGCAGCACCGCCCGCACGCCGCCGTACGGGGACGGGGAGGACAGGTCCACGCTCAGATCGAACTGCCGGGTCAGCTGGCCGATGGCGGCGAGTCCCATGCGCGGCGGGTCGCCGAGCTCGGTGAGCAGGATCGGTTCCGAGCCGGCCACCATCCGCTGGGCGCGGGCCCGTTCGTCCTGCGTCATGCCCAGCCCGGCGTCGTCGACGGTGACGCAGACACCGTGGTGGACGGCCTCCAGGTTGACCACGACCTCGGTGTCGGGCGCGGAGTGCCGCAGCGCGTTGTCGAGGAGCTCGGCGACGATGATGGCGACCGGTTCGACGGCGTGGGACACCAGGGCGGTCCCGGCCTGGAGGTGATTGTGGATCCGGACGCGCTGGTAGCCCGCGAGCCGGGCCTGACCGCCCGTCACCGCGTCCACGAGATGGGACTCCTCCCGGGCCAGCCCCACCCAGGCCCCGCACACCACCGCGGCGATCTGCGCGCGCCGCAGCGACTGCTCGTTCTCGTGGTCCAGCTCGAACAGGGTCTGCGCCAACTCGGGGTCGTCATAGCGCTGTTGCAGGCCGCGCAGGGCGTCCTGCAGCCGGTACAGCGCCGCCTGGATCTCCCGCGTGGCCCCGCGCATCCCGGCCTGCGCGGCGGCGTCGATACGGGTGCGCTGCGCGGCGAGTTCGGCGTGCAGCCCCTTCAGCACCTGCTCCAGCGCGAGACCCAGGGGCGACCCGGCGAGCTGCGGACTGAGCGGGCCGGGCACCGCAACATGCGGATGGGCCGCCTGCCGGGCGGCGGCGGGCACGCGCCGTGCCGCCAGGTGCTCGACCTCGGCCGTGAACGCCCGTGTGGTGCCGTCGAGTCGCGCCCGCAGGGCGGCCGTCTTCGCGCGCTGCGCGGCCAGTTGCCGCCGTGAGCGCAGCAACCCGCCGCCGAGGGCGAACGCGGACAGTGTGCCGACGGCGAGACCGCCGACGACCAGGTCCGGTAATTCGATCATCGAGTCGAGTCCAGGGGGAGTCGGGCAGGGCGGAGTCCGAGGTGCTCTGACGAGCCACCCGCAGCACAGTACACACCGTCATCGACCGGTCTCGCACGGTGGAACGGCACTTCGTTCTGAAACTGACCAGCGTCTGTTCGCTTCTGTGGCAACTGTCGGTATTGCCGTACGCAGGAGGGGAGTTGGTGGTCCGTACGGGTCTGACCGCCGGGTCGGCCGCCCGCCCGCCCGGGCTGTGACCGGACGGACACGGAACGTGATGGAGAGGCGCTGTGTGTCCGACCGGAGGACGGGTACCCGTCCGGCGCCTGAAGAGGTCCGCTCCGTGAGAAGGAGGTCCGAATGACCAGTGAGACGGAGACCGGCGGCGTGACCGGTACGCAGGACAAGGACTACAACCTGATCTGGTACGTCGAGGCGTGCCTGAACAACGCCCTGCGTCTGGAGAGCTACATCCAGGACGCGGAGCGCGCCAAGGACACCGAGGTCGCGGATCTGTTCCGCAAGGCCCAGGCGGACAGCCGCAAGGGTGCCGAACTGGGCAAGAACCTCCTGCGCGCACGCCTCAACGGCGGCTGAGGCCCCACCGGGGCTACACGGCCCGGACACCGCCGGCGGGCGGGGTCCGGGCCCTTCGCGCGGCAAGGGGTCAGAGCCGGAAGATCGCGCTCACCCGTTCGGCGAGTTCGTCCTCCGACATCGTGAGGTCGACCGTGACGGCGGGCAGTCGGAGGCGTGCGGTCTCCTCGCGGAGGCGTTCCGTGAACAGGTGGTCCCGTGCGGCGAGGTTGCGGTTGGCTCGCTCCGGGTCACTGGTCCTCTCCGTGAAACCCGCTCCGGGCGTGTCCCGGCTCGTGAACGCGGCCTGCCGGAACCGCGGTGTGGGCAGGAGCCAGACCGCGTGTCCGGGCTCGGTGAGCAGGGGCTGTACGAGGTGCGGCAGCAGGCGGAATCCCTCGACGACGACACACGTCTCCCGCGGCATGCGCAGCAGATCCTCGACGATCAGCCCGAAGCCCTCGCCGCGAAACCAGTGGAACGTCCTGAGCATGGTCTCCGGCGACCGGTTCACCCAGCGCTCGTCCATGTCCATGGCCATGAACTCGTGCAGGAGCGGGGCCTCGTCGGGCGTGGTCCGGCGGGCGTGGTCCCCCATCACGTCGTCGGTCGAGTAGAGACGCCAGCCGTGCCGGTCGGCGAGTCTGCGGGCGATCGTGGACTTGCCCGCGCCGCTCCCGCCCCCGATCCAGTAGACGTGCCGCATGCTTCCTCTCTCCCGTGATCGCGCTCTGATTGTCAGTGGTGGGTGCCACGATGCCGACAGCTCACCATCCCATCCCCGGACGAGAAGGAGCTGATCGTGCGCAGGCCGGTCGAGGGAGAGGTTCATGTGCACTACGGCCAGATCTACGTCGAGACCGATCCGGACAGCTACGGGCCGGGCCTCGAGGAGGCGTTCGCCGGGCAGAGCGCGGGACTGTGCGGGGCGGCGACACCGGGCGCCCTGTGGCTGAACACCGGACTGCACACCGGCTGGGTGGGCTTCACGGTCGAGGTGCACGAGCAGGCGCCGCCGCTGGACCCGGCCTGGGAGGACGTGGCGGAGGTGTCCTTCCGTCCGGTGTCGGCGGACAGCGCGCTGGTCGAATGGGGAGGGGGAGACTCCTGGCAGCTCGGTCTGGAGGAGACCGACTACCGCGTGCGGTACTGCGCCCGGGGCATGGACCAGGCGAGCGAGCGGGACACCCGGATGGACGGCGAGCCCCGACTCGACTGCTACCTCCTGCAGTTCTGGCCCGCCCCGCCCGAGCCGGACCGCGTTCTGAAGCAGACCTCGCAGGTCGCCGCGTACTGGCACCGCTACGCCCGCGAACTGCCGCCGCCTCCCACGCCCGCCGAACGCGCCGAAGCCGAGCGCCGGGCCCGCCTCGCGCAGGAGCGGGCGGAACGGGAACGCCGGCTCGCCTTCGAGCGATGGCAATGGGGCGGACAGCCGCCGAGCCAGGCCCTGCGGGACATTGGCGGCAACGTCCGCGGCCTGCTCGAGTTCGACCCCGGCCTGGTCCACGCCATCGACGCGTCCGGCCCCGCCACTCAGCGTGAGGTGGCCCTGTTCGCGGCTCGCCGGGCGTGTGAAGCGGCCGGTCTCACCGCCCTCGACTGGGTCGCCGACGCGCTCACGGCCCTGGCCGAAGGCCGTCCGCCGCCGCCGCCGTTCGACGACCACGCCCGCATGTGGGAGACCCTGGCCACCGACCCGCGCGTCCCGGACCGGACCGTCGGCCGGGCCGTCCCGCCCGAGCGGCCGCCCTTCCGGCCGCCCGCGTCCCCGGGCACCCCCGTGCCGCAAGCCATAGAGGCCACACAGGCCGTGGTGGGCCCGGCAGCCGCCGTGGCGAAAACGCAGACCTCCGGTTCCGGCTCGTCCGCCGTGGCGAAACCGCAGGTCTCCGGTTCCGGTTCGTCCGCCTCGGCGATACGACCGGTTTCCGGCTCCGACCCGTGTGACGCGGCGAAACCGCAGATGTCCGGTTCCGGCCCGTACGCCTCGGCGATACGACAGGTCTCCGGTTCCAGCCCGTGTGACGCGGCGAAACCGCAGGTCTTCGGCTCCGGCCTGCACGCCATGGCGGTTACCTTCGGTCCACCGGACCCGTCCGTGCGGATGTCGCAGCCGCACATGGCCCTCCCCGCGGTGACCGACGCAGCCGACCCCGACCCGCTCCGGGCGGCTCTCGACGCGGTGTTCGCGGCCGTCGTCACGTACGGCGAGAACCACCCGGCCCTGCTCGCGGAGGTCTGGTCCGGAGTGCGCGGGACCGGCAGGTGACTGAGCCCGCCCCTCCGGGTACCCGGGCGTTCCGCCATGACCGGCCGGGCGGCCGCTCGCGGCGCCGACCCGGTCGGCCGCCGGCCATGAGCCGAAGGAGCCCACGCATATGACGGACGTATCCGGTACCGGTCCCGCTCCGGGCGACGACCGCGAGGTCCTCACCAACCGCCAGGGCCATCCGGTCTACGACAACCAGAACCAGCGCACCATCGGCGCTCGCGGGCCCGCCACGCTGGAGAACTACCAGTTCCTGGAGAAGATCAGCCACTTCGACCGGGAACGCATCCCCGAGCGCGTCGTGCACGCCCGCGGCGTCACCGCCTACGGCCACTTCGAGGCCTACGGCACCTGGGGCGACGAGCCGATCAGCCGCTACACGCGGGCCAAGCTCTTCCAGGAGCGCGGCACACGCACGGACGTGGCCGTCCGCTTCTCCACCGTCATCGGCGGACGCGACTCCTCCGAGGCCGCCCGCGACCCGCGTGGTTTCGCGGTGAAGTTCTACACGGAGGACGGCAACTGGGACCTGGTCGGCAACAACCTCGGCGTCTTCTTCATCCGTGACGCCATCAAGTTCCCGGACGTCATCCACGCCCTCAAGCCGGACCCGGTGACGTTCGAGCAGCAGCCCCGCCGCATCTTCGACTTCATGTCGCAGACGCCCGAGTCCATGCACATGCTGGTCAACCTGTTCAGCCCGCGCGGCATCCCCGCGGACTACCGCCACATGCAGGGCTTCGGCGTCAACACGTACAAGTGGGTCAACGCCGACGGTGACACGAAGCTGGTCAAGTACCACTGGATGCCCAAGCAGGGCGTGCGCAGCATGACCGAGGAGGACGCGGCCAACGTCCAGGCCGATTCCCTCGGCCACGCCACGAAGGACCTCTACGAGGCCGTCGGGCGCGGCGACTACCCGGAGTGGGAGCTGCTCGTCCAGATGATGGACGACCACGACCACCCCGAGCTCGACTTCGACCCGCTGGACGACACCAAGACCTGGCCCGAGCAGGACTTCCCGCCGAAGCCGGTCGGCCGGATGGTGCTGGACCGGATGCCGAAGGACTTCTTCGCCGAGAACGAGCAGATCTCCTTCGGTACCGGCGTCCTCGTCGACGGCCTGGACTTCTCCGACGACAAGATGCTCGTCGGCCGGACCTTCTCCTACAGCGACACCCAGCGCTACCGGGTCGGCCCGAACTACCTCCAGTTGCCCGTCAACCAGGCCAAGAACACGGACGTGCGCACGAACCAGCGTGACGGCCAGATGGCGTACCACGTGGACGGCGGCGGCGAGAACCCGCAGGTCAACTACGAGCCGTCGATCACCGGCGGCCTGCGCGAGGCCCGCTACCCGACCCACGACGAGCAAGGGCCGGTGATCGAGGGGCGGCTCACCCGCAAGCGCATCCCCCGCACCAACGACTACATGCAGGCAGGCCAGCGCTACCTGCTCCTGGAGGACTGGGAGCGCGACGACCTGGTGAAGAACTTCACCGACCTGCTGTCGCAGTGCGACCGGCCCGTCCAGGAACGCATGGTCTGGCACTTCCTGCTGGTCGAGAACGACCTCGGCCTGCGGGTCGGCGAGGGGCTGGGCATCGGCCCCGAGGACGTGGCCGGTCTGGAGCCGCTGGCGAGCCAGGACCTCACGGACGAGGACCGCGAGCGCCTGGCCAACCTGGGCAAGAACCCGCCGCGTGACGTCGAGGGCCTCACCATGACCCACTGCGTACCGGACGAACGGCACGTCGTCACGCGCTGACCGGTCACTCCGCCAGGGCGCTCCGGGCCGCCGCGAGGGCCTGTTCCGCGTAGCTCCGGCCGAACAGCACGGCGTGCACCAGCAGCGGGAACAGCTGGTGCACGCGGACGCGGTCCGCCCAGCCCTCGGCGAGCGGCGCCTCCTGCTGGTAGCCGTCCAGCACCTGATCCAGGTGCGGGCAGCCGAACAGACGCAGCATCGCCAGATCGGTCTCGCGGTGCCCGCCGTGCGCGGCCGGGTCGATCAGCGAGACGTTCCCGTCGGCCGCCCACAGCACGTTGCCGTTCCACAGATCGCCGTGCAGCCGAGCGGGCGGCTCGGCGGGACCCGCCAGCTCCGGCAGCCGCTGGCACAGACGCTCCACGTCGGTCGCCTCGCCGGGGCGGACGGTGCCCTGGTCGACCGCGCGCCGCAGATACGGCAGCACGCGATGCTCGGCGTACCAGCCCGGCCAGTCGGCGCCGGGCTCGTTGCGCATCGGGGCGAGCCCGATGTACGCGTCCGCCGGCCCGTGCGGGGGCGGCGCGCCGAACGCGGGCGCCCCGGCGGCGTGCAGCGCGGCCAGGTCACGGCCGAAGCGGACGGCCGCCTCCCGGCTCGGCCGCCCCTGCCTGACGCGGTCCACGACCAGCCAGTTCCCGTCGTGGCCGTGCACGGCCGGTATCCGCACCGTGCCGGCACCGGCCAGCCAGCGCAGCCCGGCCGCCTCCGCCCGCGCCGCCCCCGGATCGTCGGCGCGCTTGGCGATCACCACCCGCCCGTCGTCGAGCGTGACCTCCGCGAGGGCCCCGGACAGCGGCCGTTCCCCGGTGACCGCCCGTCCGGTGAGCCGGGCCACGACCGCCGCAGGGGTGGTCATACGCGTTCCTCCCTCGGGTCCGAGCTTGATCGAACACCCAGCGTACGACCGCGCCCCCGGTGGCCCGGCACTCAGCCGTCGGACCCGCAATCCACGTCCAGCAACTGGATCGGCCGCGTCGCGTCCAGGTCGACGTACGCCCTGAAGTCCGCCTTGTCGGACCCGCCGTTCCAGTACGTGCTCACCGTCGCCCAGCCGACCCGTGCCGACTGGGCCGTGGTCACCGCGCCGACGTCGATGGACACCGGGATGTTCTGCGCGCACAGCAGAACGTCGAACTCCGGGCTGGCCGCGACCTTCTCCTTCAGCTGCGGCGAGATCCCGTACTTGCGGGCGAAGTCCCCGGGCCCCTGCTCTCCGTAGAAGTCCTCCAGGAACGTGTGGATCTCCTCGGCGGTGTACCGGTCGTCGGCGGTCGACGCGGCAGCGGCCGGAACCGCCGCCGCGCCGATGCCCAGGGCGGCGACACAGCCGACTGCGAACAGGCGCAGGCGGGTCGGGCGCGAGGCGTTGCGGAACATTCTTGATACCCCCGTTGTGGTCTCATCTCCGTGCTTCCCGCGCCGCGGCGGACCGCTCGCCCGGGAAGTCGATCGCAGGTGTAGACCTCTCGTCCCGGCCGCCGTTGCGCCCCGCTCGGGGGCCGTTTCGATTCCGGGACATTCGCCACGCCCCGGTCACGCGGGACGGTGAAATCGCGCCGCCCGCCGACAGAACCGGCCACCGCCGGGGGACCAGTCGGGGTATGACGAGCTCACCGTTCCAGGGCACCATCGCCCTGCCCGCCCCCGTGTGCGAACAGGCCGCACAGCATCTGGAGCAGGCCGCGCACCGGTCCATCGACGGGGCCGCGGTCCCCCTGAAGGCGTTCCGCGAGGCCGCCGACAACGACTTCATCCTCCCCGCGCCGGTCGTCGAGCAGGCGGCGGCCTGCCTGCTGGTCCTGGCCACCGAGACCGCCCAGACCGTGCGGCCCTCCGCGCTGCGCGCCACCATCAGCGTCGCGCTGCAGCTGCGGGACGCCGTGGAACTGTCGCATCAGCCGGCTCTCAGCAGCAGGTTCTGGTAAGCCGGGGCCGACGGCGGAACCTGCGCGTCAGTTCTCGCGGAAGGCGACCTGGACCTGTTTGCGGCGCAGTTCCTCCAGCGTCATGCGCTGCCGTCGGGCCCGTTCGATGAGGTCGTCGAGGTGCCGCGCGTCGAGGCGCGTGTCCGTGGCGGCCAGATCGCGGAGCGTCTGCCAGCCGGCCATCTTGCCCTCCACCCCGAGACCCATCGCCTCCAGCTCCCACAGTGTGCTCAGCGGGGAGCGCCGCACCAGGGTGCCGTTGCTCTTCAGCCGGCCTATCTGCTCGACCGCCCGGCCCGCGTAGACCTTGTAGCGCCGCACCGGGACGTCGAGCCGCCGCATGATGTGGAGCAGACTCGCCCGGTCCTCGGCGATCTCGGCGGCGACCGGGGCCAGGGCGTCGGCGAGCGCCGTACCCCGGCACGAGCGCACCAGATGGCGTATCCGCGCCGTCCCGGCGGTGGCGCCGGCGAGATGGTCGTTGAGGTAGACGCCCAGCAGCGACATGTCGGTGGCCGGAGCACGCCGGGCGCCCGGCGGATCCGTTCGCTGTTCCGTCATGGCAGTGCTCCTGTCCTGCTCCGGCCCGGCCCCGACCCCGCCCGAAGGCCGCCGGACCAGGGGTTCTCCGGACTCTCCGGCTTGCGGAAGCTGATGCGGAGCGGGTGCCCGGGCCCCTCCCGGCGAAACGGGATCGACGTCCCTGCTCACGAGCCCCGCTCCGATGTGGCCGAGGCCACAACCTGGACGAGGCCCCGATCACGTCCGGGTGCGCGGGGCGGCGGCTACCGTCTACGGGCAGATCCCGCTTCCCCACCCTTTCGGACGGCCCGGCAGTGCAAGCAGACCTCTCTCCTGTCATAGCGGCGACCGCCCAGTGGCTGACCCGCGCCTTCCCCGCCTCCGGCGGGGCGCTCGCCTCCGCGCTGTGCGAGATGCAGGCCCGCCAGGCCGTCACGGTCGCGGCGTGGCTCAGGTACCCGACGGAGATGGACGCCGCCCTGGTCGGTGTGGCGGGCCCCGGCGGCTCCGCGCGGCTGGACTGGCTCACCGGCGCCGACGCGTCCCTGGGCGACGACGTGGACGCGCACGCCTGGCGCACCTGGGTGGACGAGGTCGTGGCGAGCTGGGCGGCCAGTCTGCTCACCGACCCGGAGCTCGCCGCCCTGGCGGTGGCCGCGCTCGCCGAGGGCAGCCACAGCACCGGCACACCGGCCGAGTTCCGCCGCCTCGTCGCACCCGACGACAGCGACCAGCGCGCCGCCGCCCTCCTGCGCCACCCCGACCTGCTCGCTCCCGTGGCCGACCTCCACCACGCCCAGCTCCTGGCTCGCCTGCACCCGGGCCGCACGCTGATCGCCTGACACCGGCGGCTCGCCCCTGCCGGGACCCGCGTCGCCGGCCCCGGTGGTCTCCCGGTCTGCGGCGGTGTGCGTAGGCAGGTCTGCGGCGCCGTTGCCTCGCCGCTCCCGGGTGGCCATGTCGGTCACCGGCCTGGGGGCGGCACCCGTCGCCCGGTCCGCGGTGTGCCGGCTCACCGGCCCCCCGGTGGCCGTGTCTCCCGGCCCGCCCGGGCCTGCCGGTCCGCGGTGGTGGTGGCCGGCCCAGCCGCGACGGTCCTGGTCCGCGCGCCCGCGGCGGCAACCGGCCTGGGCGGCACCCGTCGCCCGGTCCGCGGTGGCGGTGGCCGGCCCACCCGCGACGGTCCTGGTCCGCGCGCCCGCCGGCCGCGCGTTTCGCCCGTCGGCCCGAGCCCTGCCCCGCATGCCCCGTCGCAGGCCGGACGAGTACTCTCACCCAAGTTCTCCAGCCCCGCCCCGACCTGCCCGAACAGCCGGTAACCGCAGTCCCTCACCCTCCGTGACTCACCGGTTTGCCGTACGCGGCCGTGCCGCCGTCGCACCGGCGGCGGACGCTGAGCGTGGGCTCGACGGCCTCCGGCCACGTTCGGCGGCGTGAGGCGTACACCGTCGTGCCGGGCCGTGACGCCGCTGACGGAGGAGAGACCGAGATGACCACCGCCCTCTCACGGAGCTGGGAACACGCCGTCGTCACGGGCGGCGCCGGATTCGTCGGCTCCCACCTGTGCGCCGCCCTGCTGGACGCGGGCGCGGCCGTCACCTGCGTGGACGACTTCTGCACCGGCCGGCCCGAGAACATATCCCCGCACATGGAGCGGCCCGGCTTCACGCTCGTGCAGGCCAACGTCGCCGAGGGCCTGCGCATCAAGCGGGCGCCCGACCTCGTCCTGCACTTCGCCTCCCCGGCGTCCCCCGCCGACTACCTGCGACTGCCGCTGCACACCATGGAGACGGGCAGCCTCGGCACCCGCAACGCCCTGGAACTCGCACGGTCCTCCCGCGCCCGCTTCGTCCTCGCGTCCACCTCCGAGGTCTACGGCGA
The DNA here is from genome assembly GCF_044458845.1 of Streptomyces sp. NPDC050416. Classification (NCBI taxonomy): domain Bacteria; kingdom Bacillati; phylum Actinomycetota; class Actinomycetes; order Kitasatosporales; family Streptomycetaceae; genus Streptomyces; species Streptomyces sp. NPDC050416. The sequence continues at coordinate 45,937 of NZ_JBITII010000019.1, read as the reverse complement.
CCCGCAGCAGAACCCCCAGGACGAGCGCTACTGGGGCAACGTCAACCCGGTCGGCCCGCGCAGTGTGTACGACGAGGCCAAACGCTTCGGCGAGGCGCTGACCACCGCCCACGCCGACACCCACGGCACCGACACCTGCATCGTGCGGCTGTTCAACACCTACGGCCCCCGGATGCGCGGCCACGACGGACGCGCGGTGCCGACCTTCGTACGGCAGGCCCTGGCCGGCGAGCCCCTCACCGTGACCGGCGACGGCCGCCAGACCCGGTCCCTGTGCTACGTCGACGACACCGTCCGCGGCATCCTGGCGGCGGCCGCCCACGGCATGCGCGGCCCCGTCAACATCGGCAACCCGACCGAGATCACCATGCTCGACCTGGCCCGGCTGGTCGTCGAACTCGCCGGCTCCCCGTCGGAGATCCGCTTCATCGAACGCCCGGTGGACGACCCGGCCGTGCGCTGCCCCGACATCACGCTGGCACGCGACAAGCTCGGCTGGGAGCCGCAGGTGCGCGCCGAGGAAGGGCTGCGGCGCACCATCGCCTGGTTCCGCGAGGACGGAACGGACGACTGACCCGGGCCCGCCCCGGGCCCCGTGCCACGACGGACCCATCCCACCCGCCGAAAGGCCGCCACCCCCATGCGCATCCTCGGAATCAACGCCCTCTTCCACGACCCCGCCGCCGCCCTGGTCATCGACGGGCGGACCGTCGCCGCCGCGGAGGAGGAGCGGTTCTCCCGGCGCAAGCACGGGAAGCGACCCCTGCCGTTCTCCGCCTGGGAGCTGCCCGAGAAGGCCGCCGCCTGGTGCCTCAAGCGGGCCGGGCTGCGCCCGCAGGACCTCGACGCGGTCACCTACTCCTTCGACCCGGCGCTCGCCCGGCCCGCCGAGGACATGGGCCTGGACGACCCGTGGGACCACCTGCGGCTGATCTACGCCCGTGAGGCGCCCGGATTCCTGCGGACGGCCCTGCCCGGGCTCGCCCCCGGCATCGTCCGCTTCGTGCCCCACCACATGGCCCACGCCGCCTCCGGCGCCTTCGCCGCACCGGACGCCGGCGACTCCTCCGTCCTGGTCCTGGACGGCCGCGGCGAACGCGCCTCCCATCTCGCCGCACGCCGCGTGGGGGACCGGCTGGAGGCGCTGCACGCACAGGACCTGCCGCACTCGCTCGGCCTCGTCTACGAGGAACTCACCGAACACCTCGGCTTCCTGCGCTCCTCCGACGAGTTCAAGGTGATGGCGCTCGCCTCCCACGGCACCCCGCGCATGCTCACCGAACTGCGCCGCCACGTGTACCCGACCGGCGACGGCGGCTTCCACGCCACCGGCGTGCCGTGGCGGGAGCTGTGCGCGCCGCGCGGCGCCGACGAACCGTGGACGCAGGACCACGCCGACGTCGCCGCCAGCGCCCAGGCCGTGCTGGAGGAGACCCTGCTCGACCTCGTGCGCTGGCTGCACGGCCGTACCCACGACCGGGTGCTCACCCTCGCCGGCGGCGTCGCCCTCAACTGCGTCGCCAACTCCCGTATCGCACGCGAGGGCCCCTTCTCGCGGGTGTGGGTGCAGCCCGCCGCCGGAGACGCCGGCACCGCCCTGGGCGGCGCCCTGCTGCTGTCCGCCGGCGAGGGCGACGAACCGGAGCCCATGACCGGCGCCGACCTCGGCCGGGACTGGTCCGACGCGGAGCTCGGAGCCTGGCTGAAGACGGCCGCCGTGCCCTTCGAACGGCCCCCGGACATCGCCGCCACCGTCGCCCGCGCCCTCGCCGACAACGCGATCGTCGCCTGGTTCCAGGGCCGCTCCGAATACGGCCCCCGGGCGCTCGGCCACCGCTCCCTGCTCGCCCACCCCGGGCACGCGGGCAACCTCGAACGGCTCAACGACGTCAAGGGCCGCGAGCAGTTCCGGCCCGTCGCCCCGATGGTCCTCGCCGACCGCGCCGCCGACATCTTCGACGGCCCGCTGCCCAGCCCGTACATGCTGTTCGTGCACGACGTCGCGAAGGAGTGGCGGGACCGCATCCCGGCCGTCGTGCACGTCGACGGCACCGCCCGCATCCAGACCGTCGACCCGGCCCGCGAACCGCTCGTGGCCCGCATGCTCGGCGAGTTCGAGCACCTCACCGGGCTGCCCGTCGTCGTCAACACCAGCCTCAACACCGCCGGCCGGCCCATGGTCGACGACCCGCGCGACGCCCTGGAGTGCTTCGGCTCCGCGCCCGTCGACCTGCTGGCCATCGGCCCGTACGCCGTCCGCCGCGGCGACCTGTTCCGTTCCGAGGACGCCGGAGGCCTGCGATGACCGAGCCCGACGCCCGCACCCGGGACGCCGAGTACGCCGTCGTCGTCCCGACCCTCGGCAGGCCCGGTCTGCGCGTGTGCCTGCACGCCCTGGCCGCGGCGAGCGGACCGGGGCCGGTCCGGGTGGTCCTCGTCGACGACCGGCCCGGCCCGGCCCGCCCGCCCCTCACCGCCGACATCCCGCCGTCCCTGCGCTCGCGCACCATCGTCGTACCCGGCGGGGCGCGCGGCCCCGCCGCCGCCCGCAACCTCGGCTGGCGGGCGGCCGGTGACGTGCCCTGGATCGTCTTCCTCGACGACGACGTCGTCCCCGGACCCACCTGGGGCGACGACCTGACGCTCGACCTGTCCGCGGCGACCGAGCGGACCGCCGGGATCACCGCCCGCATCAAGGTGCCGCTGCCCGCCGACCGCCGCCCCACCGACTGGGAACGCAACACGGCCTCACTCGCCGGCGCCCGCTGGATCACCGCCGACATGGCGTACCGCCGGGCAGCGCTGGCCGCCGTCGGCGGATTCGACGAACGCTTCCGGCGGGCCTTCCGGGAGGACGCCGACCTCGCCCTGCGCGTCCTCGACGCCGGCTGGACCCTCACCACGGGCCGGCGCACCACCACCCACCCCGTGCGGCCGGCCGGGCGCTGGACCTCCGTCCGTCTCCAGGCCGGTAACGCCGACGACGTGCTGATGACCCGGCTGCACGGCCGCCACTGGTGGCGCCGGGCGGAGGCGCCCCGCGGCCGGCTGCCCCTGCACCTCGCCCTGACCGGGGCGGGAGTGACGGCGCTCGGCTGCGCCCTGCTCGGCCGGCACCGGCCGGCCGGTGCCTGCGGCGCCGCATGGCTGGCCGGCACGGCCGAGTTCGCCCTGGCCCGGATCCTGCCCGGGCCGCGCACCCGCGACGAGGTGCTCACCATGGCCGTGACCAGCGCACTCATCCCGCCGACCGCGACCTGGCACTGGCTGCGCGGGCGACTCGCGCACCGCACGGCCCGGCCGCTCACCCCGCCCGGGACCGGTGAACCGGCGTCCGCGCCCCGCCCGATGGCCAGGGAACGGCTGCGGTCATGACCCGCCCCACCGGCCCATGGCTGCTGTCCGGGCCGTACGGCTCCACCGGCGTACGGCAGCCCCCGCACGCGCACGCGCACGGGCCCGGCGGCCCGCTCCCCGCGGCTGTCCTCTTCGACCGCGACGGCACGCTGGTCGCCGACGTCCCCTACAACGGGGACCCGGCGCGGGTCGCGCTCATGCCCGGCGCGCGGGAGGCCGTCGACGCCATGCGCGCCGCCGGGATTCCCGCCGGCGTCGTGACCAACCAGTCGGGCATGGCCCGTGGGCTGCTGACCCCTCGCCAGGTCGAGGACGTACGCCTGCGCGTGGAGGAGCTGCTCGGGCCGTTCGCCGTCTGGGCCGTGTGCCCGCACGGGCCGGGGGAGGGCTGCGGCTGCCGCAAGCCCGCCCCCGGACTGATCCTGGCCGCGTGCCGCCGGCTCGGTGTGCCGCCCGCACGCGCCGTCGTCATCGGCGACATCGGGGCCGACGTGGAGGCCGCGCGCGCCGCCGGGGCCCGCGGCATCCTGGTCCCCACGCCCGTCACCCGCCCCGAGGAGACCGCGGCGGCCGACACCACGGCAGCCGACCTGCTCGCCGCCGTCCGCCTCGCCCTCGACCCGGCCCCCGTCGCCGCGCAGGCGGGACCGCCACGACCGGATCCCGGTAGGGCGACGGGGGAGTGGCGGAGCAGCCCGGCCGCGCCGGCAGCCGTACCGCGCCGCCACCGGGCCGCGCCGGCAGCGGTACCGCGCGGTCACCCCGCCCTGCCGACGGGGGAGCCGCGATGACCCCCTTCCGTTCCCGTAGCCGACTGCCCCGGACCCTCGTCGTCCGCCTCGACAGCGCCGGAGACGTGCTCCTGGCCGGACCCGCCGTGCGGGCCGTCGCGGCCGGATCCTCGTACACGGCGCTGCTGTGCGGGCCGCAGGGCGCCGCGGCGGGGCGGATGCTGCCCGGGGCGGACGACGTACTGACCTACGACGCCCCCTGGGTCGGGCTGGAGCCGCCGCCGGTCACGCGGGCTGCCACCCGCCGGCTGATGGAGACGCTCACGGCGGGCCGCTTCGACCGGGCGCTCGTCCTCGTGTCGTACCACCAGAGCCCCCTGCCGATCGCCCTGCTGCTGAGACTCGCCGGGATCGGCTGGACCGCCGCCGACAGCGAGGACTACCCGGGCGCACTGCTCGACCTGCGGCACCGCCGACCCCCGCACCGCCACGAGGCCCTGGCCGCCCTCGACCTTGCCCGCGCCGCCGGCTACACCCTGCCGCCCGGCGAAGACGGCCGGCTGCGCGTCACACCGCCGCCCCCCACCACCCACCTCACCGGTCCCGAGCCGTACGTCGTCGTCCACCCCGGCGCCGCCGTCCCCGCCCGCGCCTGGACCCCCGGCCGGGCCGCACGGGCCGTCGCCGCCCTGTCCGCCGAGGGATACCGGGTCGTCGTCACCGGGAGCCGCGCCGAACGGGACCTGACCGCACGCGTCGCCGGACGGCACGCCCTGGACCTCGGCGGCGCCACCGACCTGCCGCACCTGGCCGGAGTCCTCGCCGGGGCGCGGGCCGTGGTGGCCGGGAACACCGGCCCCGCCCATCTCGCCGCCGCCGTCGGCACCCCCGTCGTCAGCCTCTTCGCACCGGTCGTGCCGGCCGAACGGTGGGCCCCCTACGGCGTACCGCACGTCCTGCTCGGCGACCGGCACGCCGCGTGCGCGGACACCCGGGCCCGGCACTGTCCCGTGCCGGGACACCCCTGCCTGGACGGCATCGCCGACGCCGAGGTGCTCGCCGCCGTGGCGGCCCTCACGGACGACCCGGCGGACCAGGGAGAACAGACGGAGCGAGGAGCGGCCGTATGAACATCCTGCTGTGGCACGTGCACGGCTCCTGGACGACCGCGTTCGTCCAGGGCCCGCACACCTACGTCGTCCCCGTCACCCCGGGCCGCGACCCGGACGGCCTCGGACGGGCCCGCACCTTCTCCTGGCCCGCCTCGGTCCGCGAAGCCACCCCTGAGGAACTCCGCGACACGCCCGTCGACCTGGTCGTCCTGCAACGCCCGCACGAACTCGAACTGGCCGAGCGGTGGCTCGGCGGACGCCGACCCGGCCGGGACGTGCCCGCGCTGTACCTGGAGCACAACGCGCCCGACGGCGCCGTACCGGACACCCGGCATCCGTGCGCCGACCGCGACGACCTGACGATCGTGCACGTCACGCACTTCAACCGGCTGTTCTGGGACTGCGGCACCACCCGCACCGAGGTCGTCGAACACGGCATCGTCGACCCCGGCCACCGCTACACCGGCCGGCTCGCCCGCGCCGCCGTCGTCGTCAACGAACCCGTGCGACGCGCCCGGTACACCGGCACGGACCTGCTGCCCGCCCTGGCCGAGGCGGTGCCGCTCGACGTGTTCGGCATGGGCACCGAGGGTCTGGCCGGCCGGCTCGGCCTGCCACCGGACCGGTGCCGCACCGCCGACCTGCCGCAGAGCGAACTGCACACGGCGCTGGCCGAACGCCGCATGTACCTGCACCCGGTGCGCTGGACCTCCCTCGGCCTGTCCCTGCTGGAGGCGATGCACCTCGGCCTGCCCGTCCTGGCCCTCGCCACCACCGGCGCCGTCGAGGCCGTCCCGCCCGGCGCGGGCACCCTCTCCACCCGCCCCGACGTCCTGGCCCGCGTCGCCCGCCGCTACCTCCACGAACCCGAGGCCGCGGCCGCGGACGGAGCCCGGGCCCGGCAGGCGGCCCTCGAACGCTACGGGCTCAAGCGCTTCCTGGCCGACTGGGAGCGCCTGATCACGGAGGTGTGCTCATGACCCCGTCCCTCAGCCCCTTCCCCACCGGGCCGCTCGGCGGTGACCCCCTCGACCCGGGCGTCCTCGCGATCGCTCTCGTCTCGGAGCACGCGAGTCCCCTCGCCGCGCTCGGCGGGGTCGACGCCGGCGGCCAGAACGTCCACGTCGCCTGCCTCGCCGGGGCGCTCGCCGACCGCGGTCACCGCGTCACCGTCTACACCCGCCGTGACGCGCCCGACCTGCCCTCCCGGGTGGAGCTGCGCGACGGTGTCGAGGTGCACCACGTCCCCGCCGGACCGGCCGAACCGCTCCCCAAGGACGAACTCCAGCCGCACATGGGCGAGTTCGGCCGCTACCTGGCACGCTGCTGGCGTACCCGGGCCCCCGACCTCGTGCACTCGCACTACTGGATGTCGGGCCTGGCCGCGCTCCGGGCGACCCGCGCGCACGGGCTGCCCCTGCTGCACACGTACCACGCCCTCGGCACCGTGAAGCGACGGCACCAGCGCCACGCCGACACCAGCCCGCCCGAGCGGATCCCCAGCGAGATCGAGATCGGGCTGGGCTGCGACCGCGTCGTCGCCACCTGCCGGGACGAGGCCGCCGAACTGACCCGCATGGGCATACCCCCGCACAAGATCGGCATCGTGCCGTGCGGCGTCGACCCCGACCGGTTCACCCCCAAGGGCCCGGCCGCGCCGCGCGGACCGTACCCGCACCGGCTGCTCCAGCTGGGCCGACTGGTGCCGCGCAAGGGCGCCGCGGTGGCCGTCGCCGCGCTGGCCCGGCTGCCCGGCACCGAACTCGTCATCGTCGGCGGGCCGCCCGCCGACCGGCTCGACGGCGACCCGGAGGTGCGGCGGCTGCGCGGCATCGCCCGGGACGCCGGTGTCGCCGACCGGGTCCGCTTCACCGGCGCCGTGCCCAGCGAGGAGGTGCCGCCGCTGCTGCGCTCCGCCGACGTCGTGGTGTGCCCCGCCGACTACGAGCCCTTCGGCATCGTCCCGCTGGAGGCCATGGCGTGCGGCGTGCCGGTCGTCGCCAGCGCGGTCGGCGGGCAGCTCGACACCGTCGCCGACCCCGGCACCGGACGGCTGGTGCCGCCCCGCGACCCGGAGGCCCTGGCCCGCGCCGTCGCCGGCCTGCTCGCCGACCCGGCGGCCCGCGAGGCGTGCGGGGCGGCCGGCCGCCGCCGGGTCCTGAGCCGCTACGGCTGGGGCCAGGTCGCCGCGGCCACCGAGACCGCCTACTGCGAGGTCCTCGACGCCGAGCCCGCCGCGACGGGGGCCGGCTGAATCGGTCCGTCGACGCCCCGCCGGCCACAGTCGAACGCCTGTCCCCGACCGACCGGCCGTAACCGGCGCCCGTCCCCGACCCGCCGGCCGCGGCCGACGCCCGAAGACCGAAGGAGGTGCGGGTCCGCCACCGTCCACCGGGCGGCGGCACGCCCGAACAGCATGAGCGAACACCCTGCACACCCCGCGCTCGATGCCGCCCGCCTGCACTGCCGGTCCCTGGACGAGGCACTCGGCCGGTTCCGCGGGCACGGCCTCGAACGGATCGCGGACTGGGGCAGCCGGCTCGCCGACGTCCTCACCGGCGGCGGGCGCCTGCTCGCCGCGGGCAACGGGGGCAGCGCCGCCCAGGCCCAGCACCTCACCGCCGAACTGGTCGGCCGCTACCGCCAGGAGCGCCGCGCCTACTCCGCGCTCGCCCTGCACGCCGAGACCTCCAGCGTCACCGCCATCGGCAACGACTACGGCTTCGACCACGTCTACGCCCGCCAGGTCAGCGCCCACGGCCGCCCCGGCGACATCCTGATGCTGCTGTCCACATCCGGCCGCAGCGCCAACCTCATCGCCGCTGCCGTGACCGCCCGGCAGGCCGGACTGCGCGTCTGGGCGCTCACCGGGCGCGGCCCGAACCCGCTCGCGGAAGCCGCCCACGAAGCCCTGTGCGTCGACGCCACCAGCACCGCGAACGTCCAGGAGATCCACCTCGTCGCCATCCACCTGCTCTGCGAGTGCTTCGACACGGCCGTGTCCACACCGCTCGCACGGCGCACGGTCCTCACTCACGGGAGCACCTCATGACCGGACCGGAACCGCTCGCGGTCGTCGGGGACGTCCTCCTCGACGAGGACATCGAAGGCGTCTCCACCCGGCTCTCCCCGGACGCCCCCGCCCCCGTCGTCGACGTCACCGGCGACCGGCGGCACCCCGGAGGAGCCGGACTGGCCGCAGCCCTCGCCGCCCGCGGAGGCCGGGACGTGGTCCTGGTGACGGCGCTCGGCGACGACGAGGCCAGCGAGGCCGTACGGCGTGACCTGCGCGGCCGGGTCCGGCTGCTGGAGCTCCCTCTCAAGGGCACCCTGCCGGTCAAGACCCGCGTTCTCGCGGGCGGCCGGCCCGTCGTCCGCATCGACCGGGGCGGCGGCACCCCCGGCGAACCCGACGGCGCGGTCCGGGAGGCCCTGGCGAACGCCCGCGCCATCCTGGTCGCCGACTACGGACGCCACACCGCCGGCGCCCTGCGGCCGTACCTGGAGGAGATCGCCCGCCGCACACCCCTGGTGTGGGACCCGCACCCCCAGGGCGACCCGCCCGTGCCCGGAGCCCGGCTCGTCACCCCCAACGCGGCGGAGGCACGAGCCCTGTACCCGGGCTCCGGAGGGACGTCACTGGGCGCGTACGCCGAGCGCGGGACGCGGCTCGCGGAGCGCTGGCGCGCCGCCGGAGTCGCCGTCACCCTCGGTGACCGCGGGGTGCTGCTGGCCCGGCCCGGCTCCGGTACGCCGATGCTCGTCCCCCTGCCCTACCGGGCCGCCGGGGACCCGTGCGGCGCGGGCGACTGCTTCGCCGCGACGACGGCGGCGGCCCTCGCCGACGGCCTGCTCCCCGAGGAGGCGCTGCAACGGGCCGTCGCCGAGGCCGCCGCGTTCGTCGCGGCCGGCGGCGCGGGCAACCCCGACCTGTGGCGGACCGAGTCGCCGCCCGGCCCCGCGGACGACGCGGCGACCGACGCGTTCGGGCTCGCGGAGAGCGTCCGGGCCCGCGGCGGCACCGTGGTCGCCACCGGCGGCTGCTTCGACCTGGTGCACGCCGGTCACGTCGGCCTGCTGGAGAGCGCCCGGCGCATCGGCGACTGCCTCATCGTGTGCCTGAACTCCGACGCGTCCGTCACCCGCCGCAAGGGCCCGGGCCGCCCGCTCAACCCGGCGGCGGACCGCGCCCGCGTCCTTGCCGCGCTCGGCAGCGTCGACGCCGTCGTGGTCTTCGAGGAGGACACCCCCGAGGCGGTACTGGCCCGGCTGCGCCCGGACGTCTGGGTCAAGGGCGGCGACTACTCCGTCCAGGACCTGCCCGAGGCCGAGACGCTGCGCACCTGGGGCGGCCAGGCCGTGGTCCTGCCCTACCTCGACGGCCGCTCCACGACCCTGCTGACCCGCCGGGCGGCGAAGGCGGCGACGACGGCCCTGCGGCCGTCGGGCTCCTGAGGTGCCCGGTCAGGCCGCCGTGCTGAGCGCCGACTGCCCGTGGACGTCGCCCTCCTCCGTCCGGATCATCACCGGCGTGGTGGCGCGGCGCTCCCGCAGCAGGTAGCCCGCGCCGATCGAGCCGGCGATGAGCAGTCCGCCGGTGACGAGGGCGCCACGGGCGCCGGCCAGTTCCATGAGGAGGCCGAGCGCGGGCGGGCCGCCCAGGCTCCACACCGTGCCGATGCTGCCCCACACGCCCAGCACACGACCCCGCAGATGGGCGGGCGGGTCGGTCTGGAGGACGGCCGTGCCGGCGGTGTCGGAGACGGACTCCACCACGGCCATCGGCAGCACCAGCAAGATCAGCACCGCGAGCGACGGCGACAGCCCCGCCACCACCTGGAGCAGCCCCCCGGCCGCCGCCAGCGCCCCCACGAGCCGCACGGACGGCCGGCGCAGCCGGGCGCCGAGGAGCGCGCCGAGGATGCCGCCGACGGCGAGCACGGTCGAGACGGTGCCGAACGAACCGGCGCCACCCGCGAGCGGCCCGGTGACGAGCACGGCCAGGGTGAGTCCGTAGTTGCGGCCGAACACCGCGCTGATCCCGGTCACCCCGGCGAGCGCCATCAGCCGCGGTCGGCGCGCGAAGAAGGCCAGCCCTTCGCGCACGGACATGTCCGAGCCGGTGCGCTTCGGGCCCGCGGCGACCTCCCGCACCGCCCCGGGAGCCGGCCGCAGGAACGGAATGACCAAGGCCACGAACAGGAACGACACGCCGTTCGCGAAGTAGGCCGCGGACGTGCCGAGGAATCCCACGGCCACACCGGCCATGGCCGCTCCCACGAGCCTGCCGGACTGGTGCACCAGCGCCCCGACCCCGATGGCCGAGGGCACGTCCTCCGCCGGGACGAGATCGTTGCCCAGCAGCGCGCACGCCGGGTTGTCGACGGTCGCCACGACACCCGTGAGGGCGGCCAGCACCATCAGGGAGGTCATGTCGAGCTGGTCCAGAGCCACGAGGACGGCCGTCGTGAAGGCGATCGCGCCGAGCAGCGCCTGGCTCACGGTCGCCGTCAGCTTGCGGGGCCACCGGTCGACGGCCGCGCCGCCGAGGACGCTCATCAGCAGGGCGGGGGCCGCCTGCACGGACATGGACAGCCCCGTCGCGGCGGCGGAGCCGGTGATCTGCAGGACCAGCAGGTTCTGCACCGTGAGCTGCATCCACGTGCCGGCGTTCGACACGAAGTTCGCGGCGGACCACCAGCGCATGCTGCGGTACCGCAGCGACCGCCAGGGCGAGCGCGAGACGGGCAGGGCAGGGGAGGGCGACGAAGACACAGTGCGGTACTCGCAAGACGAGTCCGAGGACTCAGGAGGAGGGGGACGAGGGAAACGAGAAGCACCGGCTGCGCTGCGCGGTGGCTCCCCTCGCCGGGTACGGCGCCGACCATCGTGGCAGAGGGAACCCCCGAGTCGGTTCCGTTCACACCTCGTCCGCTTCCTTCACACTTCCCAACCACCTCTGGGGCGGGGGCATTTGGGGTGGCGAGTGTGGTTGATCACAGTTGTCGATCACGGGCCTCGCCGTGGCGGCCGTCACGTGACGGCCGCCACAGGAGGCAGCGCAAAGGGCCCGTCGCCGAAGCGACGGGCCCTTCTCGCTGTCTTCTCTACTCGGACTTGCCGCGACCGGTCAGCGCGTCGCGCAGCCGGTCGACCATGCCGGTGCCCGGAGCCAGGAGCTTGTTCGCCGGAGGCTTGTCGGGAGCGGCCGGGTGCGGCCGGGTCGGGGCGGTCTTCTTCGCCTTCCGGACCTTCTCGCCCAGCTCGTTGAGCGCATCCGCCGGACAGGCCTGCCGCAGGGCCGGGAAGAGATTGCCTTCCTCGTCGGCGATGTGCGAGCGGATCTCGCTCATCAGCATGCCCATCAGCCGGTCGAAGTCCGGGTCGCCCGCGTCACAGCCCTCCAGGTCCTTCATGATCCGCTCGGCCGTGGCGTGGTCCTCGAGCTCCCGGTCGGCGAGGGTGTCCCCGTTGGCCACGTGCTCGCGCACGGCCGGGTAGAGGTAGGCCTCCTCGGCCACCGAGTGCCGCACCAGCTCGATCGTGACCTGGTCCGCGTACATCTTGCGGTCCTTGTGACCGGACGGCAGCCCCTCGATCTTGCCGAACATCTCCTCGACTTCGCGGTGATCGGTCACCAGCTCGTCGATGACGTTTCCTCCGTGTCCCATGTCCTTCACCTCCAGCCCCCGGGTCCCCAGGGCCCCAGGGGGCTAACGCGCGGTCGGATCGCCCCCGGATGTACGTCAGACCGGGAGCTTGGCCCGGACTCGCCCGGCCGCCGCGGCCGGGCCCGTGGTGGCACGGACGGAGCGCCGCACCAGGCCCGCGTCCCGCCGCAGGCCACGGGCGGCGTGGCTGCCGCGCCACACCACCGAAGGGCGGGCGCCGGTGTCGTCTGCGGCGATCAGAAGCCCGCCCAGCATGGACATGTTCTTGAAGAAGTGGATCCGCTGCTGGGCCCGCTCCGAGGGATCCTCCGCCTCCCAGAAGCGGTGCCCCGCCAGCGTCGTCGGCACCAGCGTGGCCGCGATGGCGAGCGCGGCCGGACGCGGCATGCGCCCGGTGGCCAGCATCAGCCCGGCCACGACCTGCACGGCGCCGTTCAGCCGTACGACCTGCTCGGTGCGGTCGGGCAGCGCCGAGACGCGTTCGGTGACCGGTTGGACGACAGGCTCGGCGGCCGGGGCGGCGGACTCCGGGTCGCGGACGGAGTTCAGGCCGCCCGTGAGGAACATCGAGGCCAGCATGGGACGGCCGAGTACGCGCAACAGACTCATGGCCCTCTCCAGGGTGTCGGTGGGTACAGCGCTCGCCGGGTTCCCCGCCCGGGGCGGAAGCACTCACCCCGTTCACGCCGCCCGGTGCCGCGCCCAGGCCCGCGCGCGCAGCTCCTCGGACAGCAGGACGTCAACGGCGGTGCACGCGAGGGCCTCCGTGGCGGCGAGCAGCACCTCGCGGGCCCGGGGCGAGGCGGCGGCCTCCGCGAACTCCGGGGTGTGGTCGGAGCCATCCTCGTCCATGATCGCGACGAACGGGTGGATGGCGGGCACCCGCGTGCTGACGTTCCCGATGTCGGACGAGCCCAGGTACACCCCGGGCACGGGCGGCGACAGAGGGATCCCCGCCCGGGACAGATGCGCGGCGAACCGCTCGGACAGCGTCTCGCTGTCCCGGAAGTGCTCGTAGCGCACGGTGGCCCGCTCCACCTCGGCGGTCGTGCCCGTGGCCCGGGCCACCCCGGCGGCACACTCCCGCAACCGCTCCGTGAGGTCCTCCAGCGCCGGAGTCGTGGCCGCGCGCAGACCGAACAGGCCCTCGGCGTACTCGGGGACGATGTTCGTGGCGACGCCGCCCTGGGTGACGATGCCCTGCACGTGCGAACCCTCCGGCAGCCGCCGCCCCAGCAGGGCCAGCACGTTGAACAGCTGCACCAGCGCCGCGAGCGCGTCGATGCCCTCTGTCGGGTTTCCCGTGGGGTGCGCGGCCCGGCCGTGGAAGGCCACGCGGTACTGCACCTGCGCGGTCAGCGGCGCACGCGCCCAGCTGTGGACGCCCGGATGGAACATCAGCGCCGCGTCGACGCCGTCGAACACCCCTGCCTCCACCTCCAGGGCCTTGCCGCCGCCGCCCTCCTCGGCGGGCGTGCCCACCGCCAGCACCGACCCGGCCGCCTCCTCCGCCACGGCCCTCACCGCCAGCGCGGCTCCCAGACCCGCCGCCGCGATGAGGTTGTGGCCGCACGCGTGACCGAGGCCGGGCAGGGCGTCGTACTCCAGCAGCAGCGCCACGGCGGGCCGGCCCTCGCCCGAGCGCGCCGTGAACGCGGTCGGCATCCCCGCCACGCCGCGCTCCACGACGAAACCGGCCCGCTCCAGCTCACCCGACAGCACCGCGGCCGCCCGGTGCTCGGCGAAGGCGTACTCGGGCTCGGCGTGCAGCAGGCAGGCCACGCCCCACAACGCGTCGGCCCGCGCCGCCACCTCCCCCCGGACGGCTTGGTGCACGTCATCGAGCGTGCGCTCCACAGGAACCTCCCCGGCGTCGGCGGCAGTGTGTCCCCGACCGGGTTTCACCGCCGGGTGCGGCGACACTCGCGGCGTGTCCGGGTGGTGAGGCGGTGCCGTTGGGTGGGCACTGCCGGGTGTGCGGCGGCACTTGCGGCGTGTCCGGGTGGTGAGGCGGTGCCGTTGGGGCGGGCACTGCCGGGTGTGCGGCGGCACTCGCGGCGTGTCCGGGTGGTGAGGCGGTGCCGTTGGGTGGGCACTGCCGGGTGTTCGGCGGCACTCGCGGCGTGTCCGGGTGGTGAGGCGGTGCCGTTGGGCGGGCACCGCCCGGGTGCCGCGACAGCACGGCGTTTCGACCCGTGCCGGAGTGCAACACGGTCGGTGTACCCGCCGGGCCGCGACAGCGTGGACGCCGCGGCGGCGGCCGGGCGGGCCGGACCTGGGAGGAACCATGGACCACTCGCGCGTGCCCGTCCTGGAGGCGCTGGAGGACTTCCGGCGCCGTGGCGACATCGCCTACGGCCCGCCGGGCCACAAGCAGGGCAGGGGAGTGGACCCCCGGGTGGCGGAGATCGTCGGGCTCGACGTGTTCCGGTCCGACGTGCTTTCCCTCAACGGCCTCGACGACCGCCGCCAGTCGCAGGGCGTCCTCAGCCGGGCCCAGGACCTGATGGCGGACGCGGTCGGCGCCGAGCAGGCGTTCTTCTCCACCTGCGGCAGCTCCCTGTCCGTGAAGACCGCCATGCTGGCCGCGGCCGGGCCGGGCGAGAAGCTCCTGCTGTCGCGCAACGCCCACAAGTCGGTCGTCGCGGCCGTCGTCGTCAACGGCGTCGAACCGATCTGGGTGCACCCGAAGTTCGACACCGAACGGCACCTGGCCCACCCGCCCGAGCCCGAGGACGTCCGCCGGCGGCTCCGGGAACACCCCGACGCCAAGGGCATGCTGCTCATCACGCCCACCGACTGGGGCTCCTGCGCGGACATCGGGGGAGTGGCCCGGGTGTGCCACGAGTTCGACGTGCCCGTCATCGTCGACGAGGCCTGGGGCGCCCATCTGCCGTTCCACCCCGGCCTGCCCGCCTGGGGCATGGACGCCGAGGCCGACCTGGTCGTGACGAGCGTGCACAAGATGGGCGGGGCCGTGGAACAGAGCTCCGTCTTCCACCTCCAGTACGACCGCGTCTCGCCCGAGGCCCTCAAACAGCGCGAGGACCTGCTCGGCACCACCAGCGCCTCCTCCCTCGTGTACGCCACGCTCGACGGCTGGCGCCGCCAGATGGTCGAACAGGGGCACGAGCTCCTGGACGCCGCCATCCGCCGGGCCGAACGCATCCGGGCGGCGGTCGCCGAGCTGCCGGGTCTGCGGCCCATGGGCCGCGAGATCGTGGAGGAGGGGCTCGCCGCCGACCTCGATCCGCTCAAGCTCGTCATCGACGTACGCAAGCTCGGCATCAGCGGCATGCAGGCCGCGGAGTGGCTGCGCACCCACCGGCACGTGGACGTCGGGGGCTCGGACACCTGCCGCATCAGCGCCTCGATCACGCACGCGGACGACGACGAGACCGAGACGGTCCTGGTGGACGCCCTGGCCGAGCTCGTCGAGCGGGCGGACACCATCGAGCGGCGGCCGCCGGTCCACCTGCCCGAGCCCTCGGCGCTGGAGCTGGAGCAGGCCATGCTGCCCCGCGAGGCGTTCTTCGCCCCGGTCGAACACGTGCCCGCCGAGCGGGCCGCGGGACGGATCGCCGCGGAGATGATCAGCCCCTACCCGCCGGGCGTGCCCGTCGTGGCACCCGGCGAGGTCGTCACCGACGAGGTCCTGGACTACCTGCGCAGCGGTGTCGAGCACGGGGTCCTCATCCCCGACGCGGCGGACTCCTCCGTCCGCACCCTGCGCGTGGTGGCACGAGGGTCAACCACTCATCCCTGAGATTTGGAAAAGTCATTTAAAGGTCGAGCTCGACGGCGTCTACCGCGACAGCCGTGAGTGCGCAGCGCTGGCGCTGCAGTCGGAGGTGACCAAGCTGCTGCTGTCACCGCCCACACCGCGCCCGAAGAAGGGCTGAACGCACAGACAGGAGTAGCACACGCGAGCGGCCGCCCCGGTGGCGGTCGACGGGGAAGCCGAGGGCCTCGCCATCGCGGCCGTACGCGTGCGAGAGCCGACGCGCTGCTGCCCAGCACGCTTCCGCACACCCAACCCCTGCCCGACGAACTCGCCGTCGCAGCGTGCGCCGCATGCCCCAGTACCACCCCACCCTGGTCGCCGCCTTCGCCTCGGTCCTCGCCACCTCCCGGTCCCTGTCCCGGCCGGCCCACGCCTCATGACGGTCCGTCGGCCGCCCCCGTGGGCGTGGCCGGGCGAACCACTAGAAGTCGAAGACGAGGGGGACGGATACGCGTGCCGCGGCGGGGGAGGGGCCCCAGTCCCGGATGACGCGTCCGCGGGCCCGTCGACGGCGGCAGCCCCGGCCCTGCGCGTCCCGCCCACGGACGTACGCCCGGACGATCAGCGGCTCGCCGGCGCCGTCGCCGCGTCCGACGCCCCCGACGCCGTCTTCGCCTTCTCCCGGCGCGGTGCCGCACCCTGCTCAGCGGCGGCACCGCGCCGCCCCCGCCGCTGCCCCGCCCCCGGCCTGGATCACGGTGGCCCCGGCCTCGTAGACCCGGCCCGCGGCCCACGGCTGCGCCACGGGCGTTGTCCTGCGGCGCGCTGGCGCCGGGGAGTCGGCCTCCGCGGTCTTCAGGGTGAGGCCGAACTCGCTGAGCAGCGGGTTGATGGGCTGGAAGAACGTAGTGCCGCCGCTCTTGCAGTCACCGGTGCCGCCGGAGGTCACGCCCTGCGCCTGGACACCCGCGACGTACGGCCCGCCGGAGTCGCCGGGCTCGGCGCACACCGTCGTCTGGGTCAGCCCGTCCACCTTGCCCTCGGCGTAGCTGACGCTGGTGTCGTGCTGCTCGACCTTGCCGCAGTGCCAGCCGGTGGTCGACCCGGAGCGGCAGACGGCCGCCCCGACGAGAGCCTGGACGGAGCCGGTGATCTCCACCTTCTTGTCGCCCTCGCCCTTCACGTTCGGCGTGGCGTTCCACTGGTCGTTGACGGCCACCCACGACATGTCCTTGCCGGGGAACGTGGAGGCCTGGAACGTGCCCTGCTCCGCCTTGTCGAACCCGGTCGTCCTGGCGCCCTGCTTGCCGCAGTGTCCCGCCGAGGCGAAGCCCTCCTGCTCGCCCTTGGTGACGGAGAAGCCCACCGAGCAGCGGGCGGTGCCGTCGGTGTAGTAGGCGTCGCCGCCGGTGACGTCCGGCATGAGCCGCGGCCGGTTCGCCGTCACCTTGACGTCCACGCTCTTGCCGTCGAGCCCCGCGGCCTTGACGAACGTCGCAGCCGCCGCCTTGTTCCCGGCCTGCACCACGACCCGGTTCGCCGGGACGTCGACGTACCACAGGGGCGTGTCCCGGGTGCTGACCCGGGCCGCGGCCGCGTCCAGCTTCCGCTTCACCGCTGTCAGGTCGCGCAGCGACTTCTTCACAACGGCCGCCTTCGCGCCCTGCGCCTTGATGGTGGCCACGTCCGCGGTGTCCGTGGTCGCCACGACGAGCTCCTGCGACGTCGTGCCCCGCAGCCAGGCCCCCGCGAACCGGTCGCCCAGGGCGTTGCGCAGCCGCCCGGCCCGGGTGCCCGCCTCCGCCTCGTTGACCAGCCGCCGCGACGCCTGGGCCGGGGTCAGCCCGAGATCCCGCTCCATGGCGCGCAGCACCGGAGCCGACGGCCGGTCGGCGCCGAGCGTCTGGGCGGCGGCGGGCGGCGGGCCGGCCGCCGGGTTGGGCTCGGCCGCCACGGCCGAGGGGAGCCCGGTGGCGACGAGCGCGCCGATCGCGGTCAGGGCCGCCCGGCGGCCGGTGACGGCGTGTCTGTGGACCATGCGTGGTGTCTCCTTCGTTCACGGATGTAACTGCCGCAAAGCCCGAGGCTTTGCCTGAACGGCCTTGCCTGAACGGTCTTGCGTGATGTCCACGGCGGCCCCGTTTCGCGCTTTGGTGCGGCGAAGGGCGCCAAGTGCAGCACGGCGGCAGCCCCTCGTCTCAGGCGGAGTTCAGACCGGGCGAACCCACCTCCGTGACGAAGGACGCGGTCGTCGTGATGGTGCCGCCCGGCCTGGTGATGGCCGAGACGGTGCGGAAGTCGACCTGGGCGGTGTCGCGGCCCAGCTCGACCCGGACGTAGCCGCGCCTGACGTCGACGTGCACGCTGTGGGCGTACTCGGGGTGGGCGGTGGCGACCCCGCTCTGCTCGACGAGGAGGAACCACTCGTCCATGGCCATTTCCCAGGAGACGACGACCCGCTGCCGACCCAGGCCGCCGTCCTCCGCGAGCGGCTCGGGAGCGAGCCGGGTCCAGATCAGCACCGAGTCGGGCAACGGGTCCCCGGAGGCCACGCCGAGGGTGAACGGGTCGTCGGTGATCCGCGCCGCGTCGAGCTCGGGGGCGGCGCTGGCACCGCGGGCCGGCCGGTTGGTGGATAAGGCGAGCATGGCCGCCGCCGCGGTGACGGTCAGGAAGCGGCGGCGGGCGACATGCGGTGCCGCGGTGCGCAGTACGGCGTCGTGCGGGGAGAAGGCATGCTCGGACGGTGGTCCTTGACGGCCCGTCAGCGCCATCTGATGTCCTCTCGTACGGGGCGCGGAGCAAGCATGCTAAGCAGGCGAAATGCCTGAAAACGGCACGACTTGTGCGGCGTTCACACCAGAGGCGGTAGGGCCCGTACGGTGCGGGAGAGGAACCGGGCACACGAAGACCGCCGCCGGCGTCGGCCGGCGGCGGAGGGGGATTCGGCTGTCTAGCGGGCCGCGGGTGCGGCGGCCCCGGTGGTGGCTGCGTGCTCGTGGACGGGCAGGTGGTAGACGTGGAAGGCCCGCCCGATGACCGGCTGGGCGACGTTGCGCACCCGCACGCCGCCGCTCGTCATGCCGTGTTCCGTACCGGCGTGCGCGTGACCGTGCACGGCGAGGTCGGCGCCGGCGGTGTCGATCGCCTCGGCCAGCAGATAGCTGCCCAGGAACGGATAGATCTCCAACGGCTCGCCCGCCAGCGTGTCCGGGACGGGGGAGAAGTGGGTCAGGGCGATCCGCGCGTCACAGCCCTCCTCGCCCAACTGCTCCAGGGACGTGCGCAGGCCGTCGGCGCACCGGCGCGAGTACCTGACGAACTCCTTCATGACCGGCTCGCCGAACTCCCCGGCGCAGCGGCCGACGAAGCCGCCGCCGAACCCCTTGGTGCCGGCCACGCCGATCCGCGTCCCGCCGCTCGTCACGACCGTGCCCTGCCCCTCCAGGACGTGGGCGCCGGCGTCCCGGAGGATGGCCGTGACCTCGTCGGGCCGGTCGTCGTGATGGTCGTGGTTGCCCAGTACGGCGACCACCGGGACCCCGAGGTCCCGGATCTCCCGGGCCACCACCCGGGCCTCCTCTGGGGTGCCGTGCCGGGTCAGGTCGCCGGCCAGCAGCAGGAGGTCGGCGCACTCGGGCAGGGTCTCGAAGGCGGGGCGGAGCAGGCCCTGGTCGCCGGGCCCCAGGTGGATGTCTCCGACGGCTGCGATGCGGATCATGCCAGTTCCTCCGCGTGGTCGGGGGAGGACGTCTCGGTGACCACGAGGTCGCTGTGCACCGGGAACCCGGCGAGCTCCTCGTGGACCGTGCGCAGAATCTCGTCGCGGCAGGGCGCCGAGGGCACGGTGCCGGTGAGCAGCACCGTCTGGCCGCGGGCCTCGACCCGGACGCCCAGTTCACCGAGCTCACCGGAGGCGAGGCGCTCCTGGACGTGGGCGATCCGGTAGTCCAGGTTCTGCTCCGGCTCCCCGCCGCCCGTGTGCTGTGAGCCGTGGGTAGTCATGGTGTTCCTTCCGCATCAGACGGCATCAGATGACGTTCAGGCGCTCCAGGAGGAAGAAGAAGGCGGCGGGCATGGGTGCGTCCCCGCACTCGCGCCGCACCCGCTCCCAGTCGACCTTCTCCCGCAGGGCACGCGCGATGGGCAGGGCCGCGCCGAAGTCGCAGTGGTGCTCGGAGAAGGCGGCGATCAGGCTCCACAGCAGGTCGGTCGGGGCCAGTACGGGCATGCGCACCGAGTCGACCGAGACCTCCTCCGCTCGCTCCAGCATGTCCGCGCCGACCGGCTGGTGCGCCAGCTCGAAGATGATGTCCACCGGCTGGCCGAAGCACGTGGCCTTGATCAGCCAGTCCTCCGGCGGGCTGTAGACCGTCAGCCCGGCCTCGCGGAGCGTGGCCGCCACCGCGTCCGCGTCCTCGGGACGGATGGCGAAGTCGACGTCGTGCTGGAGGTTCTTCTCGCCGCCGTGCGCGTACGCGGCCACGCTCCCCGCCAGCGCGAACAGATGCCCCTTGCGTTTCAGCACGGCACCGACCTGCTTGGCCGCCTCCAGGATCGCCTGGTTGCGGTCCAGGGGCAGCTCCTGTGGCGGCTCGTCGGCCTGCGGGTCCTGTGGTGGCGCGGGCGGCGCGGGCTCGGGCTGGTCCGGGGTCGGCCGGAAATCGGGGATTCCCGGTCGCCGGACGAGCGTCGCGTCATCACCGTTCTGCGTCATGACCACTCCATTCGCCGAACCGGACACCCGCCGCCGCGCGGCGTCCGGACCCGTGACGGCCTTGCGTGCCTGCTCTGAGTACCCGGAGCGGTGCCCCCGACACGGCAGGTCTACGAGGAGCACCGTGCCGAGACCCGCTTGTCGCGGGCAGGGCGCGACGGGCTGCCCGGGCCCCGCCTGGCCCCGCCGAAACAGGTCGCTGCCGTCCGCCTCCGGCCCGGGGCGGACCACGTCCGGTGGCGGTCCGGGCCCGCGCTGGTGCCGCTGGCATGGCGTCGAAGCACCACCCCGGCATGAAGGAGCATCCCGTGAACAAGCTGCCGTAGGCCCTGCTCACCGCCCTGGTCCCGGCGGCGGTCGCCGCGCCCGTGCACGCCGCCACGACCCGCCCGGCGGACGTCACCGCGAGCCAGCGCATCGCCAGTGGCGGCGTGATCATCATCTCCGCCGTGGGCGACGGATCGCACTCGTACACCAAGCGCTGCGTGGGTGGCATCCACGACGGCGAGACCGTCCTGCGGGACATCGACTGAGACCCGGCAGCGGCCTCGGCCGAACAAGACAAGCGCTCGCTCCAGCAAAGGCGGAATATGGGGGAAAGAGCTGGGAAACCGGTTGAAGCCGCTGGACAACGCGCTTGTGGAGGCCGCCATGAACCAGGAGACATCACGTTCGCCCGATCTTCCGCAGCCGTTGCGGGCCGTCGCCTCCGGGCTGCGGCACCTGCCGGGCGCGGAGCAGGTGGGCAAGGTGGCCGAAGACGCCCTGGACCGGATCGGCGCGGTGTCGCCGCGCGGCCGCCGGATGGCCGTCTACGCCGGTGCCGGAGTGCTCGGCGTGGCCGGAGTCGTGGAGTGGCCGGTGGCGCTGACCGGCGCGGCCGTCGCCTGGCTGACCCAGCCGAAGCCGGGACAGCGACCCGACGGCGCGTCGGGGGACGGCGGCGCGCAGACCGCCGGAGCCGGTGAACACCGCGCCGGCGTCCAGGTCGTGCCGGACGACGAGGGCACCTCCTCGTACGGCCCCGGCGACAAACTCGCCTCCTCCCACTACCGGCACGACCGCCCGGAACACCACGTCCACGAACAGCCCGCCAAGGTGGGCGACACCGTCACCGCCTCCGCGCTGAAGCAGGTCGCCGAGGCCACCGCGCACCACGACCCGCACGGCGAGGAGCCGGACCGAGAGCAGGCACACCGGCACGGACACGACAGCCGGCCCACCGGCTGAGTCGGGACAACAGGAGATGCTCACACGCTTCGACGTCGCCCCGCTCGTAGGGGCCATGGCCGGGGCGGCGGCAGGCGCCGCCCGCAGCACCGCCCAGGGAGTGACGTCCGTCTACGACACCACGCGGCGCGTCCGCAACGTCGCGCGCAACGCCCTGTCCGGCGGACAGCACTGGAAGGCGGGGCAGCGCGTCCACATCGCCCTGCGGCGGCCCGACGGCGACATCGGCGGCATCGCCCGCAAGCTCGCCGGGGAACTCCTCGACCACCCGGACGTCGTCGCGGCGTACTGGGACGAGGGACTGTCCCGCCTGGTGATCACCGCGGCCGAGGACGCCGTCACCGACCGCGTCAGCGAGCACGCCACCGCGCTCGCCACCCGCCTCGGCCTGACCGAGGGCGCCGACCCGGAGGCCCAGGAAACCAGCCACCCCGGCGACCCCGGCGAGGTGCGCCTCACCGCGGCGGCGATCCTGCTGGACGCCGCCGGGGCCGCCGGTGCCCTGGCCGGCCGGTCCCTGCGCCTGCCGCCCACCTCACGCATCGTCACCGCCACCGTCACGCTGCTGCGGGAGAACCCCCGCTTCCGGGCCCTGCTGCGGCAACGGCTCGGCACCCACGGCATGGAACTCGCCCTCGCAGCCGCCAACGCCGCCACGCACGGCGTCGGCCAGACCCCGCTGGCGCTCGTGCTCGACGGCCTGCTGCGCAGCAGCCATCTGACCGAAGCCGTGGCCAGGGCCGCGGCCTTCGAGGCACTGCACGACGACATCTGCCACGAGCAGCGCACCAGCCTGCCCTGCCCTCCGGACACCCGGCCGCCGCTCAAGGTGACGCCCGCGCAGGAGTACGCCTCCCACGCCAGCACCGGCAGCCTCGCCGGCGCCGCCGCCACCCTCCTCGTCACACACTCCGCGAGGGAAGCGGCCGAAGCCGTCCTCGCCGGCTCCCCCAAGGCGGCCCGGTACGGACCGGCCGCCTTCAACGCGACCCTCGGCACCTTCCTCGCCCGGGCCGGAATCCTCGTGCGCAGCGCGGAGCGCCTGCGCCAGCTGGAGATCGCCGACGCCCTCGTCCTGCACGCCGACGCCCTGCGCAGCCGGCGACAGGACGCCCAAGGTGACGTGGACGGGCTGCCCGACGACCCGGTGCATCCCTTCGCCGAGGCCGTCCTCGACGCCGCCCGCCGGGCAGGACTGCACGTCGTGATCGCAGGCGGCTCCGACCTGAGGGACATCACCCGGCTCGCCGACGAGGTCGCACCCGGCGCCAAGCCGTTCGGTGACGTCGTACGGGCCCTCCAGGACGACGGGCACGTCGTGGTGACCGTCGCCCGCCTCGACGGGTCCGGCGACGGACACGTGGCGGCCGGACTGCCCGCCGGCGATGTGGCGATCGCCCTCACCGACGGCCGCGCGGCCGTCTCCTGGGGCGCCGACGCGCTGGCCCCGGGCGGACTCGCCGACGTCTGGCGGCTGCTCACGGCGATCCCGGCGGCCCGGCGTGTCGGACGCCGCTCGCAGACCCTGGCCCGCGCGGGGGCGGCCCTCTCGGGGCTCCTGGTCGCGCGCGGCGGGCAGCCCCCGGGCCGCAGGCTGCTGTGGCCCCTCACCCGGCACGCCCCCGTCAACATCGCCGCCGCGAACGCCCTGCTCGCGGGCTGGCTCGAAGCCGTCCGGGTGGCCCGGGCCACCCCGCCCCCGCCCCGGCTGCACATACCCTGGCATGCCCTGGAGCCCCACGAGGCCCGTGCCCGACTGGGACGCGTCGACCAGGACGGGGAGCCCACCGGCCTCGCCCTGCTCGCCGACCGTTCGCGGCAGCAAGCCGCTCGCCTCGTCCGCCACCCGGCCGTGGCGCCCGTCCGCTGGACCTGGCAGGCCGCCGGTGCCGTACGCCGCGAACTCGACGATCCGCTCACCCCCGTCCTGGCCACGGGCGCTGTCGCCTCGGCGCTGCTCGGCTCGCTCGTCGACGCGCTGCTGGTCGTCGGCGCCATGGACCTCAACGCCGTGACCGGCGGACTCCAGCGGATGCGCGCCGAACAGGCACTGGCCCGGCTGGCCGCCCGGCAGCAGCCCAAGGCCCGCAAGCGGGACGGCCGCAGGCGCACCGTCACCGTCGACGCCGCCCGGCTGCGCCCCGGCGACGAGATCACCCTCGGCGCCGGCGACGTCGTACCGGCCGACGCCCGGCTGCTCGACGTCGACGGTCTCGAGGTCGACGAGTCGGCGCTCACCGGCGAGTCCCTGCCGGTCGGCAAGACCGTCGAGGCCACCCCCGGCCTGCCGGTGGCCCAGCGCACCTGCATGGTGTTCGAGGGCACCACCGTCGTGGCCGGCCGCGCCACCGCCCTCGTCGTCGACACCGGCGACCAGACCGAGGCGGGCCGCGCCGTCACGCTCGCCGCCCGCACGCCGCCGCCCGCCGGCGTACAGGCCCGGCTCCAGGAACTGACCCGCAAGGCCCTGCCGGTGACCTTCACCGGCGGCGCGGCCGTGACCGGGCTGTCCCTGCTGCGCGGCAGCCCCGTACGACGCGCCGTCAGCGGCGGTGTCGCGGTCGCGGTCGCCGCCGTACCGGAGGGGCTCCCGCTCGTCGCGACCGTCGCGCAGATGGCCGCCGCTCGCCGGCTGTCCCGGCGCGGCGTCCTGGTCCGCACCCCGCGCACCCTGGAGGCGCTCGGGCGCGTCGACACCGTCTGCTTCGACAAGACCGGCACCCTCACAGAGAACAAACTGCGCCTGATCCGCGTCGCCACCGCCGACGGCACCGTCCTGCCCGTGGAGTCCGAACAGGCCGTACCGCTCCTGCGCCTGGCCGCCCGCGCGTGCCCGCAGGAGGAGACGGGCCAGGGCCGCCGTGTCGCGCACGCCACCGACGAGGCCGTCCTCGACGTCGCCCCGCCCGACCAGGGCTGGACACCGACCGGCGAGCTGCCCTTCGAGACGCGGCGCGGCTACGCCGCGGCGGTCGGCCGTGACGGCGACCCGGACTTCGGCGAACTCCTCGTCGTCAAGGGCGCCCCGGAGACGATCCTGCCCGCCTGCCGGGACCTCCCCGACGGCACCACCGACACCGCCCACGAACTGGCGGGACAGGGACTGCGCGTCCTCGCCGTCGCCCGGCGCCCCTGCCGGGCCGGAGACGCCGACGCCGAACTCGACGCGCCGCTCGCGGACCTGGAGTTCAGCGGTTTCGTCGCCCTCGCCGACGTGCCCCGCGAGACCTCGCACGCCCTGCTCGCGTCGCTGCGCAGCTCCGGCATCCTGCCCGTCATGCTCACCGGCGACCACCCGGAGACCGCCCGCGCCATCGCCCTGCAACTGGGCTGGCCGGAGGAGACCGAGGCGGTGACCGGGGACGAACTCGTCGCCATGGAGCGCAGCGAGCGCGTCCGGGTGCTGCGCGGCGCGGGCGTCATCGCCCGGGTCGCACCCGAGCAGAAACTGCACGTCGTGGAGGCCCTGCAACAGGCCGGACGGGTCGTGGCCATGGCCGGTGACGGAGCCAACGACGCCGCCGCCATCCGCGCCGCCGACGTCGGGGTCGGCATCGAGTCCCGCGGCTCCGCGGCCGCCCGCAACGCCGCCGACCTCGTCCTCACCTCCGGCGATCTCTCCGTCCTGGTGGACGCGGTCGCCGAGGGCCGCGCCCTGTGGCGCAGCGTCGCCGACGCGGTGAGCATCCTCATCGGCGGCAACGCCGGCGAGGTCGGCTTCAGCGTCCTCGGCACCCTGCTGGCCGGCGCCTCGCCCCTGTCGACGCGACAGCTGCTGCTGGTCAACCTGCTCACCGACATGTTCCCGGCCATGGCGGTGGCGGTCACGCCGAGCAACGACCCCTCGACGGCGGAACACGCCGCGACCGGCCCGATGGGCCTCAACGTCCTCGGCGCGCCGCTGCTGCGCTCCATCCGGCGCAGGGGCATCACCACCTGCCTCGGCGCGGTCACGGCGTACCTCATCGGCCGCCTCACCCCCGGCACCGAACGACGGTCCACCACCATGGCCCTGTGCGGCGTGGTCGGCGCCCAGCTCGTGCAGACCCTCTCCGGCCGGCGCCACAGCCCGCTGGTGTGGGTCACGGCCCTCGGCTCCGCCGCCGTACTCGCCGCCCTCGTCCAGACGCCCGGCGTCAGCCACTTCTTCGGCTGCACGCCGCTGGGACCCGTGGGCTGGGCCGGCGTGGCACTGGCCATCGCCCTCTCGGTGCTGGCCCCGCGCCTGGAGCGCCTCCAGGCGGTCCACGCCCTCTACGACGCCGCGGCACGACTGGCCCTGCGCCTCAACGACCTGACCCAGGAGGTCCGGGAACGGCTGCAGAGCGGGACGGCCCGGCCGGCGGCGGCGTAGCGGGCGACGAGAGGGCCAAGACAGCCCGGACAGGAGCCCGGACAGAAGGCGGCCGCCACCACGATCAGTGGTGGCGGCCGCCTTTCTCGCTGATCAGACGCTGATCAGACCTCGCCGCGCCAGGCCCCGGTCTCCGTCCCCCGGGCCTCCATGAACTGCTTGAACCGCCGCAGATCACCGGAGACCTGCCGCTTCACGAACCCGAGCTTGTCGCCCACGGTCTCGGCCACGCCACTGGGGTCGAACTCCATCTGGAGCATGACCTTGGTCGTGTCGTCATGGATCCGGTGAAAGGTCACCACTCCGGCCTGCCTGGCCTCGCCGTTCACGGTGGTCCAGGCGACCCGCTCGTCGGGGATCTGCTCGGTGATCTCCGCGTCGAACTCCCGCTCCTGGCCGCCGACCTTCGTCACCCAGTGCGTCAGGGTGTCCGTGCGCTGTTCGATCCGCTCCACGCCGTCCATGAACTGGGGGAAGTCCTCGAACTGCGTCCACTGGTTGTACGCGGTGTGCACGGGGACGCGGACCTCGATGGATTCCTCTACCTGTGACAAGGCGGTACCTTCCTTTCTCGTACGGAGAGCGACGGACGGGTACCAGTTCTCGCGCCGGACACTCATGGTCGTCACGACTTGTAAGGTCGGTCGACGTGGCCACCTTGCTGATCGTCCATCACACTCCCTCGCCCAACTGCCAGGCGATGTTCGAAGCCGTCGTCTCCGGGGCGAGCGACCCCGAGATCGAGGACGTCCGGGTCGTCCGCGTGCCGGCGCTCGCCGCCACCGCCTCCGACGTCCTCGCCGCCGACGGCTACCTCCTCGGGACCCCCGCCAACCTCGGCTACATGTCGGGCGCCCTGAAGCACTTCTTCGACCAGGTCTACTACCCGTGCCTCGACGCGACCCGCGGCCGGCCCTTCGGGTACTGGGTGCATGGCGGGAACGACGTCACCGGGGCCGTGCGGGGCATCGAGTCGATCACGACGGGCCTCGGCTGGCGCCGTGCCGCCGAGGCCGTGACGGTGACCGGCGAGCCCGGCAAGGACGACGTCGAGAAGTGCTGGGAACTGGGCGCGACGGTCGCCGCCGGACTCATGGGCTGAACGGATCAGGTCCCTTCCATGCGGCGCCGGTCCTGTTCGTCCCACTTGCGGGTGTCACGCGGCTGCGTGTACGGCTCCGCCTCGGGCGGATGACCACCGGCGATGGCCCGCTGCCGGACCGTCTCGGCGTCGAACTCCAGGCCCAGCAGGATCGCCAGGTTCGTGATCCACAGCCACACCAGGAAGACGATGACGCCGGCCATCGTGCCGTATGTCTTGTTGTACGAGGCGAAGTTGGCCACGTAGACCGCGAAGCCGGCCGAGGCGATCATCCAGATCAGCAGCGCCAGCAGACTGCCCGGCGTGATCCAGCGGAACCCCTTCACCTTGGCGTTCGGGGTCGCCCAGTACAGGATCGCGATCATGATCGTGACCAGCACCACGAGAGCGGGCCACTTCGCGATCGACCAGACCGTCAGCGCGGTGTCCCCGATCCCGAGCGTGGTTCCGACCTGCCGGGCCAGTCCGCCCGTGAAGACCACGATCAGCGCGCTGATCACGGCCAGCACCATCAGCACGACCGTCACGGCCACCCGCACCGGCAGCAGCTTCCACACCGGCCGTCCCTCGGGCATGTCGTAGACGGCGTTGGCGGAGCGGATGAACGCCGCCACGTAGCCGGAGGCCGACCACACTGCGAGGAGGAGACCGACGATCGCCATCAGCGAGCCGATCCCGGCGTTGCCCTGCAACTGCTCGACGGCCCGGGTGATGATGTCGCGGGCCGAGCCGGGGGCGAGCTGCTGGACGTTGTCGAGCACCTTGTCGGTGGTCGACTTGCCGGTGATGCCCAGCAGCGACACCAGCACCAGCAGCGCCGGGAACAGCGCCAGCACCCCGTAGTACGTGAGGGCCGCCGCCCGGTCGGCCAGCTCGTCGTCCTTGAACTCCCTAAGGCTCCCCTTCAGCACCGCACCCCACGACTTCCGGGGGAGCTCACTCGGGCTGTCCGGCGCGGCACGCTCCACTTCGGGCCCCGGACCGGGCTCCTGGTCCGGCCTGGGGCCGGACCTCTCCGCGGCCGGAGCGGCAGCCCGGGCCGGGGCGGAGTCCCGAGGCGGTGCCTCGCTCGCGTGATGTTCTTTTCGTCCCGGAATATGCAGCTTCACCATGAGAGCCGGGTAACCCCGAGCCGTGCGGTTAAGCCGCGCTCGGCGGAGACCGTCCGTGGCCGACTCGCCCTGCGGGGCCCCCGCCGCTCCAGCCTCTCCGGTCGGATTGAGGGAGCGCTCCCAGAACGGGCACGATGCTAGGCATGACCACGCTCCCCGTCATCCGCCCGTACCGCTCCGAAGACCGTCCGGCCCTCGACGACATCTGCGTCCGCACCGCGCACAACGGCCAGGACAGCCGCCCTCACTACACGGACCCCGGCATCTTCCCGGTCACCTTCGCGGCTCCGTACGTCCATCTGGAGCCCGACCTGGCGTTCGTGCTGGACGACGGGCAGGAGCGGGCGGTCGGTTACATCCTCGGCACGGCCGACACCGCGCGCTTCGCCGAGGCCTTCCGCAGCACATGGCTGCCCCTGGTCGCCGACCGCTACCCGAAGCCCCCGGAGCCGCCCCGCACTCCGGACGAGGCGATGGCGGCACTGCTGCACAACCCCGAGCGGATGGTGCTGCCCGAACTCGCGGCCTGCCCCGCCCACCTGCACATCGACCTGCTGCCCGAGTGGCAGGGGAGCGGCCATGGCCGCCGTCTGATGCGGACGTTCCTCGCGTCCCTCCAGGGCAGGGGAGTGCCGGCCGTCCACCTGGCCATGGCGACCGCCAACACCCGGGCCAGGGCCTTCTACGACCGCATGGGCTTCCATGAACTCGACGTCCCCGAGCCCGGCTCGGCCACCTACCTCGGCCGTACCACGAAGGAACTCGACCGGCTCTGAAGACCCTCTCGAACGCTTCGAACGCATCGAACGCGCCAGGGGACACGGAAGTGGCGCAAACGCACGTTGCCGACCCCGGCCATCCGGCGCAGCCTGGGCTTGCGGGAGCGCTCCCACGCAGGCGCTCCCGCACCCCCACGGAACGACATCGAGAGCACTGCAACCCCCACATTCGAAAGAGGGAGATCATGGATTGTCATGGTCATGCTCGTAGAATCCGCTCCCGTCTGACGCTCGCCCTGAGTGTCCTGGTCGCCACGCTCCTCAGCCTCATCCCCTGGAGCGGCACCGCCGTCGCGCACGGCTCGGTCGTCGACCCGGCCTCCCGCAACTACGGCTGCTGGCTGCGCTGGGGCAGCGACTTCCAGAACCCCGCGATGGCGCAGCAGGACCCCATGTGCTGGCAGGCGTGGCAGGACAACCCCAACGCCATGTGGAACTGGAACGGCCTGTACCGCAACGGCTCGGGCGGCAACTTCCAGGCCGTGGTCCCCGACGGCCAGCTGTGCAGCGGCGGACGCACCGAGGGCGGCCGGTACAACTCCCTGGACACGGTGGGCGCCTGGAAGACGACCGACGTCACGGGCGACTTCACCGTGAAGCTGTACGACCAGGCCAGCCACGGCGCCGACTACTTCCTCGTGTACGTCACACGGCAGGGCTTCGACCCCGCCACCCAGCCGCTGACGTGGAACGACCTCCGGCTCGTCGCACGCACCGGCAAGTACGCGCCCAGCCAGAACTACGAGATCCCCGTGAGCACTTCGGGCCTGAGCGGCCGGCACGTCGTCTACACGGTCTGGCAGGCGTCGCACATGGACCAGACCTACTTCCTGTGCAGTGACGTGAACTTCCGCTGACCTGCGGTTCCCCGCCGGTCCACGAGACCGGCGGGGTCCGGGTGTTTGGCGGCTTCATGAGAGTTCTCCGAAAATTTTCGAGACACGTGAACACGCCGGTGCTCCCGTACGTATGGGGCGAGGGGATTTTCATGCCCGGTTCGCCACAAGCGCAGGAGAGCACCCTTGGGACGCAACACGCGAAGACGCCCTACCGGCCCACGACGCGCGACCTTCGCCGCATTCGCACTGATCCTCGGCGGAGGCGGCCTGATGGCCGCGAACGTCTACGCCTCCGCGACCGACGGCGGTTCGGGCGGTGACTCCGCCCAGACGCGGTCCGGTACGGGGGTCCGGACCGCCGGCTCCACGATCGACTGCCCCGACGTCGGCAGCAAGCTGACCTCGGTCCCCGAGCAGGCGCGGGGGGAGGTCGACAAGGAACTCGCCCTCCTGGACGAGCAGATAGCCAAGGCTTACCAGCGTCTGAGCGAGTCCGCGCAGCAGGTGCAGCAGGACTCCGGCTTCGCCGACAACGCGATCATGAACCCGCTGAAGGACAAGCGGGCCGCGGCCCTCGAACGCATCGCGATCGCCATCGACCGGGTGGGGGACCGCCCCGAAGGGCTCGAGGCCCTCGCCGCCTGCACCGTGCGGGACTCCGGCAACCAGGCCCCCGCGCAGGGCGAGGGCCAGGACGGCAACGGCGGCCAACAGGCCGGCCAGGAGCAGGACCAGGGGCAGGACGGCCAGGAGGAGGGCGACGGCCAGGGTGCCAACGGCGGACAGGCGGGCAACGGCCCGGTCGCCGCCGACTTCGCGCCCATCACCAGCGTCCAGCCGAACGCCGGCAGCCCGCGTCAGGGGACGAAGGCCTCCCGGGGCTCCTTCGCCACCGACTGCGGCGTGAACGAGAACGGCCTGTTCAACTCCGACAACATCATCGCCGCCCCGGGCGTCACCAACGGCGCCCACCACTTCCACGACTACGTCGGGAACCAGGCCAACAACGCCTTCGCCAGCGACCAGGACCTCGCCGACGCCAAGACCAGTTGTGTCGACCAGGGCGACAAGTCCTCCTACTACTGGCCCGTGCTGCGCCTGCAGAACGGCACCCAGGAGCAGGACGCCAAGTCGCCCGGCGGCGGCATCGAGGGCAACGCCGGCGAGATCGTGACGCCGAAGCAGGTCACGCTGACCTTCGTGGGGAACCCGCAGGGCAAGGTCACCGAGATGCCGCGGCTGCTGCGCATCATCACCGGTGACGCCAAGTCGTTCGTCAACGGCCCGGCCAACGCCAACGCGTCCTGGAGCTGCACGGGCTTCGAGGACCGGCAGCTGAAGGACAAGTACCCGCTGTGCCCGCAGGGCAGCGACGTGGTGCGCACCTTCAGGTTCCAGAGCTGCTGGGACGGCCGCAACATCGACAGCGCCAACCACCGCACCCACGTGGCGTTCACGGACGCCGCCGGCAACTGCCCGTCCGGCTTCCGGCCCATCCCGCAGCTGGTCCAGCGCATCGTCTACGACGTCGACGCGCCGAGCCTGGAGGACGGCGGCCGTACGACACCGCTGTTCGCGGTGGACTCCTTCCCGGAGCAGCTGCACAAGCCGGTCACCGACCACGGCGACTTCATCAACGTCTTCGACGAGGACCTGATGCGGGAGATGGCCGACTGCATCAACGACGGCCGCACGTGCGGCGCCGGAGCGGAAGCCGAACCGGGTGACAACCCGGAGGAGGAGCCGCAGGAGCAGCCGACGAAGACCCCCGCGGAGCCGACGAAGGCCCCCGAGGCCCCGCAGGAGCAGCCCACCCGCACCCCGGACGCGCAGGACGGCAACGCGGGCGGAAAGCCCGTCGACGCGGGTGACGGCGACGGCGGGAAGGACCAGGCCGCCAAGCCCCCGGCGACGAACAAGCCGGCCCCCGGGCAGGAGCAGCCGAAGGAGCCGGAGCAGGGCGGTTCGCCCACGGCCGCGCAGCGCACCGACGAGCCGGAGGTGTTCGCGACGCCCACGCCCGAAGGCGGCACCGCGAACGCCGGTGAGCAGGGCGGCTCGAAGGACGACACCGGCGAGGACACGGACGGTCTCGGCCAGTCCCAGGCCGTCGGAACGGCGACCAGCGCCGCTCCCACCCCGTCGGTCCCGTCCCGTACCGAGCCCCAGGCGGTCGGCAGCGGCGGTCTCGCCGACACCGGCGCCCAGCTCTGGCCGGCCGCGGCGGGCGCCGTCCTGGTCATCGCGGGCTTTGTCGTCCTGCGCCGCGTCAGGCGAGGCTGACCGACGGCACCGGCACGACCGGCGAACGGCGGCGGGATCCGGCCCGGATCCCGCCGCCGTCGCGCGTGGCCGGTCGTCCGCCATCCTTCGTCGGCCGCCGAACCGCTCGTCCTCTAGCGTGATCCCATGAACATGACCAGGAAGGCCGGACGCGGCGGTGCCGCCGGCGGAGCAGCACGGTGACGCCGGCCGAGATGGCGGCCGTGTTCGCCGCCGGTACGGGCGCGGGCGCCGTCAACGCCGTCGTCGGCTCGGGCACGCTGATCACCTTCCCGGTCCTGCTCGCCACCGGCCTGCCCCCCGTCACCGCAACGGTGTCCAACGGGCTCGGCCTGGTCCCCGGCTCCATCAGCGCGGCCATCGGATACCGCGAGGAACTCCGCGGGCAGCGACGCCGCGTCCTGCTGCTCGGCATCGGTGCCGTACTGGGCGGCCTCGCGGGAGCCGTGCTGCTGCTGACCCTGCCCGCATCCGCCTTCGAGCGGATCGTGCCGGTCCTCGTGAGCCTCGCCCTCGTCCTGGTCGCCTGCCAGCCGTTGATTTCCAAGTGGGTGCGCCGCCGTCGCCCGGAAGGCGGTCCCGTCCGTCGGGACGGCGGTCCGCTGCTGTTCACCGGCCTGACGCTCGCCAGCGTCTACGGCGGCTATTTCTCCGCCGCGCAGGGCATCATCTACGTCTCCCTGATGGGCATGCTGCTCGACGACACGCTCCAGCGGCTCAACGCCGTCAAGAACGTGCTGGCCGCCGTCGTCAACACCGTCGCCGCCGTACTCTTCCTCTTCTTCGCGGAGTTCGACTGGACGGCCGTCCTGCTCATCGCCGTGGGTTCCGCACTGGGCGGCCTGATCGGAGCCAGGACGGGCCGCCGCTTCAGCCCCGCCGTGCTGCGCACCCTGATCGTGTCGGTCGGCACGGTCGCCCTGGTCCACCTGGTGCTCAACTGAGCCCACCGCCTAGGACCGTCCGCCCTCGGCGTCGATGTGCGGCAGCATCCGGTCCAGCCACCGCGGGGCCCACCAGGCGTGCCGTCCCAGCAGCGTCATCACGGCCGGCACCATGAGCAGGCGCACGACGGTGGCGTCGATCAGCACGCTGACGGCCAGCCCCAGTCCGAGCATCTTGACCACGATGCTGTCGCCGACGATGAACGCCGCGAACACGCTCACCATGATCAGCGCGGCGCAGGTGATGACCCGGGCCGTGATCTCCAGGGCGTGCGCGACCGAGGCCTTGGCGTCCCCGGTGCGCAGCCACGCCTCGTGGACCCGGGACAGCAGGAAGATCTCGTAGTCCATGCTGAGGCCGAAGATGATGGCGAACATCATCATCGGCACATAACTCTCGATGGGCACCGTGCCGTTGACGCCGAGGGCGGGGCCGCCCCAGCCCCACTGGAACACCGCGACGACCACGCCGTACGAGGCGGTGATCGACAGGATGTTCAGGACAGCGGCCTTCACGGCGACGAGCAGCCCCCGGAACACGGCCAGGATGATCAGGAACGCCAGGGCCACCACCACGGCGATGATCACCGCCAGCCGGGAGGCGACGATGTCGCGGAAGTCGACCTGCGCCGCCGTCGTGCCCGTGACGTACCCCTTGGCGTCCGTCCCCCGGACGGCGTCCGGCAGCGTGTCGTCGACCAGACGGTTGGCCAGGTCCGTGGTCGTGGCGCTCTGCGGAGACGACGTCGAGTAGACCGTGCCGATCAGGACGTCCCCGTCCTGGGTGGCCGTCAAGGGCGTGACGACGGCGGCGCCCTGGACCGAATCGAGCGTCTGCTGGGCCTTCGAGGCCAGATCGGAGCGCTGTGAGTCCGGTACTCCCGTCTGGTCGATGACGGCCGTCAGCGGACCGTTGGACCCGGGTCCGAACGCGTCGGTCATCAGGTCGTACGCCCGCCGGTCGGTGAAGGACGTCGGGTCGGCGCCGTCACCGATGTGGCCGAGCCGGATGGACAGCACCGGGATCGCCAGGACGACGATCACCGCGACACCCGCCGCCAGGAACCACAGCGGCCGGCGCTCCACCCGCTGCGCGTAACGGTGCCAGGTGCCCTGCGCATCACCCGCGCCTGTGTCGGTCTCGGCGACGGGGCGGCGCACCCGGTAGCGGTCGATGTGCCGGCCGAGGAGGCCGAGCAGTGCCGGGACCAGGGTGAGCGCGCCGGTGACGGCCGAGACGACCGTGACGGCGGCGGCGAACCCGAGCTTGGCGATGAACGAGACCCCCGATGCGGACAGGCCCGCCAGGGCGATGATCACGGTGCAGCCGGAGACGAGGACGGCGCGGCCGCTGGTGGCGGCCGCCTGCCCGGCGGCCCGCACCGGGTCCGCCCCGTCGAGGAGGTTCTGCCGGTGACGGGTGATCAGGAACAGGGCGTAGTCGATCCCGACGCCCAGCCCGATCATCGTGGCCAGCGTCGGTGAGACGGTCGCGAAGGTGAACGCGGCGGCCAGCAGCCCGAGGATCGCGAGCCCGGCGACGACGCTGATCAGCGCGGTCAGCAGCGGGACACCGGCGGCGATCACGCTCCCGAACCCGACCAGCAGCACGACGACGGCCACCCCGAACCCGATCAGCTCGCTCACCCGGTCGTCGGCGGCCGGCCGGGCGAGCTCGCCGAGCGGTCCGCCGTACTCCACCTCCGCCCCGGCCGAACGCAGCGGCTGGACGGCGTCGTCGACCCCGTTCAGATAGTCGTCGCCGAGGGTCGACGGCTGCACGTCGAAGCGGACGGTGATGTAGGCCGTCTTCCCGTTGTCCGACAACGGCCCCACGTTCTGCTGCGACTGGCCGGAGGACGAACCCGAGGCGGAGAGCGGGTTCTGGGCCGACAGGACGTGCGGCAGCTTCTCCAGATCGGCGACCGCGGTGGACATCCGGGAGCTCAGAGCGGACAGGGACTGGCCGTCGTCGTGCAGCACGATCTGGCTGCTGTAGCCGCCGGCCTGCGGATCGTGCTTCTTCAGCACGTCCAGGCCCTTCTGTGACTGCGCCTGGGGCAGGGTGAAGTTGTCGGAGTAGGTGCCGCCGACCGAGCGGCTGACGACCTGGAGGGCCACCAACGCCACGAGCCAGGCGATGACGACGACCACGAAGTGGCGTGCGCACCACTCGCCCAGCCTCCGCAGCAGACCCGCCCGCGCGGCCTTCTCGTCCCCTGCACCGGTGCGGGTGTGCGGCATGGCCGTGGGCTCCTGTGTGGGACGGGACGTACGACGCCGTCCATTAGATGCGCGCGGGATCACTCCGGCATGCCGGACACGGCGTCACCACGCTCCTCCGGGCGGCCGTTCCCCCGGATGGTGGCCGCCGGGGGAGTGCGGCCGCCAGCGGGGATCACCGGCGGCCCGCCTCTGCCCGGCCGCGTCAGCGCCCCGGACCCGAGGGCGACGCCGAGGCCGACCAGCGCGCTGCCCGCCGCCTGGGCGAGACCGTAGGAGCCCGTGCCGACGAGCGGTGCGGTGCAGGCCGCCGCGACCGGGATGAGGCCGGAGAACAGGGTGGCGCGTTCCGCTCCGATCCGCTGCATGCCCATGTACCAGCACACGAACCCGACCACTGTGACCACCACCGCCTGCCACAGCAGGGCCCGGGTCTCGACGGTGTCCGGACGCCGCAGCCACCCGGTGCCGTCGGCGAGCAGCCCGGCCGCCGCCGACTCCAGCGCGGCGACCGCGCACACCGTGGCGGACAGCAGCCGGGGACCGAGGGGCCGCAGTACGGGCACGGCGAGCACGGCGAACCCGACCTCTCCCGCCAGGGCGCACATGGAGAAGGCGATGCCCGCGCCGTCGGTGCGCCCCCAGCCCTGGACGGCGCAGGCACCGACGGCCACGAGCAACGCCCCGTACAGCACGGCCCGTTGGGGCCGACGTCCGTCCAGGAGGGGCACGAGCACCGCGACCACCACCGGGGCACAGCCCACGAACACGCCCGGTACCGCAGGCTCCGCCGTGCGCTCCGCGGCGATGACGGCCAGGTTGAATCCGACCATGCCGACCGCGGCGAGCAGCGCGAGCCGGATCCACTGACGGGGTGTCAGCGCCCGCAGCCGGGCGGCGGCGCCCTTGCCGGCCAGCGGCACGAGCAGCAGACAGGCCAGCCCGTACCGCAGGAACTGGCCGCCCGCGTACGGGTAGTCGCCCAGGACGCTGTTGGCCGTGAAGGACCCTCCGACGAGGACGCAGGCGAGCGCGGCGAGAAGGGCGCCGCGCGTGGTGGTGGCGTTCATACGGGCGACGCTAGGCAGCCGGGCGGCCCGGGAAGGGGTCCACTTCGGTGCCTGCTTGGTGGACCAATCCCCGCCCGGGCCGCGACGGGTCAGCCGATGTGGTAGCTGTCGCCGTAGACCTTCCAGTCCAGCGGCGGGTCGAGATCGAGGTTGCGCTTGCGCAGGAAGACCCGCTGCGCCGTGTCGACCCTGCTGGTGTCGCTGTGTGCCTCCTCCTGCTTCATGGCCCACACGCGTGCGTCCAGGAAGGCGTCGAGGTACGTCACTTCGTCACCGCCCCACGCCGGCGGGTTCGCCGTGCGCAGCGCCCGCTTGCGGATGTTGCGGAAGCTCAGGGGGTCGTTGCCGTCGCCGTGCATGACGATGGCGTCGTAGTAGGCGAACTGGCCGAGCGCCCGCAGCCCGTCCGCCTTCCCCTGCCGGACCGCCGGGCCGAAGTACACCCGGTCGCGCTCGTCGTCCTGGGCGCGGCGGAACTCGGCGTCGCGGGCCGCCCTGCGCCAGTCGCCGGGGAAGCCGGGGTCGAGCCCGTCGTGCGAGTCGGAACCGCCGACCCTGCGCAGCGCCGGCAGGTACTTCGCCAGGACGTTGCCCGGTTTGCGGTCGGTGTACAGCTCGACGAGGTCGAGCATGTCGCCGGTGCCGGAACAGAACCCGATGATGCCGGCGGTGTAGCCGCGGCCGTCGCCGATGTCCTCGATGTACTGGTACTGCGCCTTCCAGTCGAGCGAGGAGTTCTCCGCGCTCGACACGAGCTGCATGGCGATCTCCTTCGTCGCCGGATCGTCGAGCCCGGCCGCACGGACGGACGCCGTGGCGTGGGGCGGCTTCAGGAACGGGGCGGCGGCGAGGGTCGCGCCGAACATCGCCAGAACGGTGCGGCGCGCTGCCGGGGTCGAGGGGTGTCTCACGGGGCCTCCAAGCAGGGTGGGGGTTGGGAGAGCTGGCCGTGCGGAACTGACAGGAAGGTTTACTATCATTGGCGTCGTGCAAGGGAAACAGCCGAGCGGAAAGTTCGTAGGGTCGAACAAGCGGCCCTCGCGGGAACCATGAGCCCGGCTCGCACGTCAACTCATTGCCCAGGGAGGCCGATCGGTCGTAGGAGACCAGCCGGAGAGGGGAATCGCCGTGGACGACGCGACGTCGCAGCGGAGCAGCGAGGCGGAGGCCGCAGCACGCCGGGCCCGGTTCGGGACACTGCCGGAGCCGGTGCGCCTGGAGGACACGGTCGAGGAACGGGCCGCCGGCGCGCCGGACCCGGCGCGCACCGCGTACAACCAGGACGAGTGGCTCGTGCGCTACTGCTTGTGAGACGCCGCGGACGCTACGAGCGGCTCCGCGCCCCCAGGCCGCGCAGCCACCGCACGACGTCGTCCGCGTCCTGGGCCCGGGCGATGTCGAGCGGGGTCAGGCTGTCATAGCCGCACCAGTCGATGTCCGCGCCGCGCCCGTGGAGGTACTGCGCGGTGGGCAGGTGACCGCCGTGGCAGGCGCCCCAGAAGGCGCTGGTGATCTCGTCGGGCGCGGGCGGCTCAGCGGCCTCGACATACGCCCGGACCCGGTCCAGCAGGCCGAGCGTGGCGGCGTCCTGGAGGGTGGTGCGAGCGCCGTGCTCGACGAGCCGGTGCGCGGCACGCCACTGGCCGAAGGCGCGGGCGTCGGCGAGCGGTGTGCCGCCGGCGATCACCGCACCCGGGGCCTCGATGTCGGCCCCGGCGGCGATGAGCGCGTCCAGGACGGGCACGTCGTTGTTGCTGGCCGCCCAGTGCAGCGGCGTCTCCTCGTGCGCACCGCCGAAGCGGGCGTTGGGATCGGCCCCGGCGGCGACCAGCGCGGCGATCACCGCGGGGCCGTGCGGGTAGTGACCGGGCCAGTCGGTCGCGATGTGCAGCAGACTGCGCGTGCCCTTGCCGTCCTCGCCGTGCTCGGTGACGCGGACGGAGGCCAGACCGGGATGCTCTGCCAGCAGCTGCCCCAGCCCGGGCAGATCACCGCCCCGGATCGCCTCGGTGACGGCGACGGCCAGTGGATCCTGCGATGTCAGCGTCTGCAAGGCCGGCCTCCCGGTCGCCGTCGAGACCTCCGATTCTGCCAGCACGACACGCCACCGGGCCGCGCTTTTCGGCATGCCGCCGGGCTACGCCCTTCGTCACGCCGTCCGACGAGCGCTTCGGCACACCGTCCGGCGAGCGCCCTGGCGCGCCGCCCTGCCCCGCTCCGCCCGGCCAGGCCTTCCGGTACGCCGCCCGGCCAGTTCCCCGAACGCTCCGCCTGGCGAGCGCCAGGCGCGCCGTCCGGCCAGCGCTCCGCCACCCCGCCCTCCGGTACGCCGCCCGCCCACGTCCTGCGGCGTCGCGCGGCCTTCTGCGTCCCCGGCCGATGACGTGGGCCAGTGCTCCGGCGCGCCGCCCGACTAGTGCTCCGGCGCGCCGCCCGGCGAGCGTTCCGCCTGGCCAGGCCCTTCGGTATGCCGCCCGCCCGCGTCCTGCGGCGTCGCGCGGCCTTCTGCGTCCCCGGTCGATGACGTGGGCCAGTGCTCCGGCGCGCCGCCCGGCGAGCGCCCTGGCACGCCGCCCGGCCAGCGCTCCGCCCGACCCCGCCCTCCGGTATGCCGCCTGCCCGCGTCCTGCGGCGCTGCGCGGCCTTCTGCGTCCCCGGTCGATGACGTGGGCCAGTGCTCCGGTGCGCCGCCCGGCGAGCGCCCTGGCACGCCGCCCGGCCAGCGCTCCGCCCGACCCCGCCCTCCGGTACGCCGCCCGCCCACGTCCTGCGGCGCCGCGCGGCCTTCTGCGGCCCGGCCCGATGACATGGGCCAGCGCTCCAGCGCACCATCCGGCCAGCGCTCCGGCGCACCGTCCGGTCACACCCACGGGTACACCGCCCGCCCAAGCTCTCCGGCGCACCGTCCGGCCAGCCCTCCGGCACATCACCCGCCCGTGCCCTCCGGCGCACCACCCGCCCGCGCCCTCCAGCACACCGCTCCTCCGCGCCCTCCGGCACAGCGCCTTCCCACGCCCTCCGGCCCCCCGGCCCGGCCCATTCGCGCCCCGGCCCGATGACGTGCCCCCGCGCCGCGCGAGGCGTAGCGTCCGGGTAAGAGCGGGAGGACATCATGCCCGGGAGCGACGAGCTGCTCAGGGGCGTCGGATCGCTGGACGACGCCCTGGGGGTGGCCCTGGCCGACACCGTGCGCGGTACCGGCGCCTCGATCGGCGGCCTCTACCTGATCGAGGAGGCGGAGCCGGTGTTGCGCCTGGTGGCGCTGTGCGGTCTGCCCGTGGCGTTCACCGCCCCGTGGCAGCGCCTGCCGCTGACGGCACCCGTCCCGGTCGCCGACGCCGTCCGCGACGACGTCCTGGTCTGCGTCGGCAGCCAGGACGAGATGGCCCGCCGCTATCCGCGGGCCGCCGCCGTCCTGCCGTACCCGTTCGCCCTGGCCGCGGCCCCGCTGAGCGGCGTCCGGCGCTGC
Organism: Streptomyces sp. NPDC050416; assembly: GCF_044458845.1. NCBI lineage: Bacteria > Bacillati > Actinomycetota > Actinomycetes > Kitasatosporales > Streptomycetaceae > Streptomyces > Streptomyces sp. NPDC050416. The sequence continues at coordinate 6,220 of NZ_JBITII010000019.1, read as the reverse complement.
TGGGGCGGCGTCGTGCTGATGTGGCCCGCCGCGCACCCCCGTATCGCCACGGCCCGGGAACGCGGCGACATCACCGCCAGCGCCCGCCGCATGGCCCGCCTGCTGGACGACGCCTCCCGGCCGCCCACCCTGCCGGACCAGCCGCGCGTCGTCCCCGTCGACGCCGCGCACCACCCCGTGCAGACCGGCCTGGCCGCCGCCGACTACCTCGAACGCCTCCCCGAGGGCGCCCTCGGCCTCGACCTGGAGGGCCGCATCACCTTCGCCACCGCCACCGCCGCCCGCCTCCTCGGCCGCCGCGCCGACCGGCTGCTGGGCACCCGGCCCTGGCAGTCTCTGTCCTGGCTGGACGACCCCGTCCACGAGGACCACTACCGCACCGCGGTCGTCAGCCGCGCCCCGGTGTCCTTCACCGCGCTCCGCCCGCCGGACCGGTGGCTGACCTTCCACCTCTACCCCGACACCAGCGGCATCAGCGTCCGCGTCGTCCCGGGGGCGGAACAGACCGAGCCCCCGTCACCGCCCGCCGCCGCACGGCCGTCCGCGGCCGCACCGACGGGACGCCTCTACCAACTCGTGCACCTCGCCGCCGCGCTCACCGAGACGGTGACCGTGCGCGACCTCGTGTCGCTGATCGCCCACCAGATCCTGCCCGCCTTCGGCGCCCAGGGCCTCGTGCTGTCCGCCGCCGAGGCCGGCCGCCTCAAGATCACCGGCCACCACGGCTACCCGGCCGACGTCATGGAGCGCCTGGACGCCCTGTCACTGGACACCGACCTCACCCCAGCCGGCCAGGTCCTCGCCAGCGGCGCTCCCGCCTTCTTCGCCGACCCGGCCGAGATGGCCGGCACCTACCCCAGGGCACCCCAGATCAGCGGCAAACAGGCCTGGGCGTTCCTCCCGCTGATCATCTCGGGCCGGCCGGTCGGTTGCTGCATCCTGTCCTACGACCACCCGCATACCTTCACGGCCGACGAACGCGCCGTCCTCACCTCGCTGTCCGGCCTGATCGCCCAGGCCCTCGACCGCGCCCGCCTCTACGACGCCCAGCAGCGACTCGTCCACGAACTGCAACGCGCCCTGCTGCCCCGGGCCCTGCCGCACCTGCCCGGTCTCGACGTCGCCGCCCGCTATCTGCCCGCAGGACACGCCGACGTCGGCGGCGACTTCTTCGACGTCCTGCGCCTGGACGACACGACCGCGGCCGCCGTCATCGGCGACGTCGAAGGCCACAGCATCGCCGCCGCCGCGCTCATGGGCCAGGTCCGCACCGCCATCCATGCCCACGCCACCGCGGGCGCCGCACCTGGCGAGGTCCTCGCCCGCACCAACCGGCTGCTGGCCGACCTCGACTCCGAACTGCTCGTCTCCTGCCTCTACGCCCACCTCGACCTGGCACACCACCGGGTGGCCCTCGCCAGCGCGGGCCACGTGCCCCCGCTGCTGCGCCCCGCCCACGCCACCGCCGGCGTCCTCGACGTCGAACCCGGCCCGCTGCTGGGCATCGACACCGGCGCCACCTACCCGGTCACCACCGCGCCCCTGCCGCCCGGCACCACCCTCGCCCTGTACACCGACGGCCTCGTCGAGCTCCCCGGCACCGACACGACCCGGACCACCTCCGACCTGGCCGGGCATCTCAACGCCGGCGACGGCCACGACCTGGAACGGCTCATCGACAGGCTCGTCCACCACACGACCCACACCGGACAGCACGCCGACGACGTCACGGTGCTCCTGCTGCGCACCTCCCACCCCGACGGCGGCCCGGCGTGAGGTCGCCGCAGCGCTAGGGCCTGTCGTTTGGATCACGCCGCAAACGCGGGGTCTGGCACGCGCGTCTGCGGCGTTGTCGTCGGTTGCCGATGCTCCGCATCGACGCCCTCCTCCGCCTTGCAGCTGCACGCACCAGACCCCGCTCACCGGCGCTGATCAGCGCTGCCGGTTCCCTGCGACCTGATCCAAACGACAGGCCTTAGGTCAGGTCTGGCCGGGAGCGTCGACGCGGACGCGCTGGGCGACGTCGCGCAGCTTGATGTTGTGGTGCTGGGAGATGCGCCGCAGCACGTCGAAGGCCTGGTCCTCGCTCAGCCGGTGACGCTCCATGAGGATCCCCATGGCCTCCCCGATGGCGTGCCGGGTCTCCAGGGCGTGCTCGAGCTGGTCGACTGTGCGGGCGGTGGCCAGCGCGACGGCGGCGTGGGAGGCGAGCAGCCAGCCCGCGGCCTCGATGTCCTTGCCGAAGGCCCCCGGCCGGCGTGAGTACATGTTGAGGGCGCCGAAGTCCTCGTCGCCGGTGTAGAGCAGCACGCCGGTCATGCTGCCGATCCCGAGGTCGCGGGCCGCCTGGGAGAACCGCGGCCAGGACGGCTGCGGCTTCGTCATGTCGGCGATGCGGAACAGCCGCTCGCCGTCCACGCGCCGGGCCGCGTCGAAGCACGGTCCCTCGCCCAGCTCGCCCTGCAGCCGGTCGGACTCCTCGACCATGTCTCCGCAGACGGAGAGCGTCACGGCCTTGCCCTTGGACACCGCCAGGATCCCGGCCGCGTCACAGCCCTCGACCAGCTTCACGGCGGCTGCCGAGATTTCGTCCAGCGTCGCCTGCACCGAGTCCTGCGCCACCAGATCGCGGGCGAGCATCGCCATCTGCTCGGCGTACCGCTGCCATTCCACCGCCACCACCGCCTCGCTCGCCCGTCCCGCCCACCGTACCCCGCGCCACGCCGCGCACACCGGTCGCGTGCGTCGGCAGCCCGGTCGTTCAGCGATACGCCGTCAGCAGCAGCGCCACGTCGTCGGGCCGCTCCCGGGCGCGGCGGGCCGTGCGCACCAGCCGGTCGGCGAGCTGCTCCACCGAGTCCGCCGGGGTGTCGGCGAGGCAGCGGCGGACCTCCTCGATGCCCGTCTCGATGTCGCTGCCGGGCTGCTCAACGAGCCCGTCGGTGTACAGGGCCAGGACGCTGCCGGGAGCCAGTGTCAGCTCCGTGACGGGATAGTCCGCGTCGAGCTGCACGCCCAGCATGACGCCGCCCGCGAGATCCAGCGTCTCCGCGTGCCCGTCGGGATGGCGCAGCAGCGGCGGGGGATGCCCGGCCCGCACGGCGAACGCCCGCCCCGTACGCGGGTCCAGCTCGATGTAGCAGCAGGTGGCGCAGACGTCCGCCTCCAGCTCGGACAGGTGCCGGTTGGTGTGCGTGATGACCTCCTGCGGCGGCCACTCGCTCGCCGCGAAGGCGTGCACGGCACTGCGCAGCTGGCCCATCACCGCGGCGGCGCCGACACTGTGGCCCTCGACGTCCCCGATGACCAGGGCCACCCCGCGCCCTGTGGTGATCACGTCGTACCAGTCGCCGCCGATGGCCATGCCCTGGGTGCCGGGCAGATAGCGGCCGGTGGTGCGCAGCCCCTCGACGGCGGGCAGCCGGTGCGGCAGCAGCCCCTCCTGAAGACCGCGGGCGACGGCGGACTCGGCGTCGTAGAGCCGCGCCCGCTCCAGCGCCTGTGCGGCCAGCCCGCTCAGCGCGGTGAGCGCGGAACGCTCGTCGGGCGTGAACCGGTGCGGGGTGTCCCAGCCGAGGATGCACGAGCCGACGGGATGCCCCGAGGCGATCAGCGGCAGGAACGACCAGGCGCTCATCCGGTCCAGGGTGATGCCCGGGTAGGCGACGGAGAGGTCCTCGGGCGACTCGAAGAACAGCGGCAGCCGCGTGGTCAGCGCGTGCACACCGGGCAGCTGCGTGTCGAGGGTGACCCCCTCGAACGGGGCGAGGAAGCCCTCGGGATAGCCCGACTCCCACAGCAGGTACATCCGGCCCTCGCGGACCGTGTACAGGGCGAGCTCCCGGACGCCGAACGCGGGCAGCAACTGCTCGGACACGGCCCGGCACACGTCCTCGACGGTCACCGCCTCGGTGAGCACGCTCGCCATCTGCACCACGTGGTACAGCGCCCCGGCACGCGCCGCCGTGACCGGCCCGGGCGGCGGCGCCACGGCCCCCGGTACGGGACCGGCGGCGGACCCCGCCTCGCGCGCCGCCTCGGCCTCGCTGGGCGGCCGGGCCGGCCGGACCCGGCCCGTCAGCCCGTGCACGTCCGGGTACAGCACGAAGCTCAGCCAGTTCCCGGCGGGATGCCGCACGAGGAAGGACACCTGCTCCTGCGACAGCATCGCCGCCCGGTAGCGGTCCTCGTACGCCGGATCCCGGAGCCAGGTGATCACCTCCCACGGATAGCGGCCCAGGAGCGCCTCCCGGCCGCCGCCCAGCAGTTCCTCGCAGCGGTGGTTGGCGTACGTCACGCGGCCGTCCTGGTCCAGGGAGAAGACACCGTCGGGCAGCCGCTCGGCGGCCTCGGCCGCCCTGAGCCCGCTGACGGCGTCGACGAGGGCCCCCGCCAGGATCCGGCCGGACTCGGCGCCGCCGCGCACGAGATGCCCCCACAGCTCGACGGGCCGGTAGCCGGCCTCCGCCTCGCCCGCGGAGTCGTCCCGCACCCGGAAGTGTCGGGACCTGACCCGGCCGAGCGTGAGCGCGTCGTGCCGGCACGCGCGCAGTTCGTGCAGGTCCTCGGGGCTGACCCGGGCCACGATCTCCGCCATCGTGCCGCCGAAGTCCGCCCGGCCGATGCCGAGGAGGGCGAGCGCCTCGTCGTCCGCCGTGCACCGGTCGCTGTCCAGGTCCCAGTCGATGAGCCCGACCCGGACGGGATGGACGGCGGGCGTGGGCAGCCGCACGCCCACCGGTTCGCCGTCGTACTCGACCCGGTCAGCGGCCGATTCCGCGGCCGATTCCGCGCCCGCCCGGCCGGCGGCGAGGCGGGTCAGACACTCCTCCATGGCCTGTCCGGCCGGGCGCAGCGCCGGCTCCACGGCCTCCGCTTCGATCGGCGACCGGGCGGCCGAACGCAGGACGACCAGGACACCCACGGTCTCGTCGCCGATCCGGACGGGCCGGTAGGCCGAGCCGAAGGAGTACGGCAGCCCGGCGGTGAAGTGCGGGAAGCGCACCATGGTGGCGCGCTCGTCCGGCAGCCACAGCGTCTCGCCGCGCCGGTAGGCCTCCGCCATGGGCAGCGCACCGCCCACCGGCACCCGCCACCAGGTCCTCAGCAGCGACCGGGGCACCCCGGTCACCATCGCGAGCACGAGCGAACGCCGGTCGCGGGAGCGCAGGTAGACCAGTCCGCCGTAGCCCCCGAGGTCCCGTACGGCCTCGATCAGCGCAGCGGTCAGGGCATCCTCGATCCAGCCGGTGTCCCCGGTCCGGGACCGGCCGTCACCACCGCCCCGGCGCCGGCCATCGGGTGACCGCGACCCGTCCGGTACGGCGGTTGACTCATCCATCTCGCGTCCTCCCGGTACGGACGCACCGGACCCCATCGCTCCCCACCAGGATGTGCCATGGTCGGCGGTCCGGCGCGGTGGGTGCAACCTTTCGGTCCGTCCGGACGTCTCACCCCATACCAGCAACACATGAGCCTCGGGGGCGGTAATGGTACGAATCAGAACAGCATGCGCGACTCTCGCGCTCGTCGGCGCCACGGTGGGCGTGGCAGCGGTCCCGGCCGGTGCCGCACCGGTCGCCGCCCGGGCAGCCGCCCAGGCCACGGCCTGTCCGACCGGCTGGGGAAGCCTCCCCAAGACCGACACCAGTGGCACGACCGCGCCGGTGAAGGACATCCGGACCGGTCGTCACACCTGCTTCGACCGGATGGTCATCGACGTGCCCGGCGGGGGCGGCGACATCGGCTACTCGGTCCGCTACGTCGACCGGCTCTACCAGGACGGCTCGGGCCGGGAGATACCCGTGGCCGGCGGAGCCGTCCTCGAGGTCCGGGTCGTAGCGCCCGCCTACGACCCGGAGACCGGCGCCGCCACGTATCCCGGCCGGGTCGCGCGCCCGCTGCCGGGCGTGGACCTCACCGGCTACCGCACCTTCCGGGACACCCGGTTCGCCGGCAGCTTCGAGGGCGAGACCCAGATCGGGCTCGGCGTCCGCGCCCGGCTGCCCTTCCGGGTGCTGCAGCTCGACGGCCGCGTCGTCGTGGACGTCGCCCACAACTGGACCGGCACGAGCTGACCGCGGTGCGCCCCGCGCCCCCGAGCCGGGCGCCCGGCCGGGCCGGGCGCAGTGACCGCGCCGCCGCCCCACCCCCACCACTGCCCGCGCCGCCGCGGCCGGCCGGAGGCGCCGCGGGCGCACGAATCCGCGGGCGGCCCGGG
>NZ_JBITII010000018.1:0-130036 GCF_044458845.1 Streptomyces sp. NPDC050416 | reverse complement strand
CCCCGCGGAGCGGGTACCCACATCGCTGCGCGATGTGCAAGCGAACCACCGCGCTGCGCGCGGTGGTTGCGCTCCCGCTCCGCGGGAGCGTTGGAGGGATGCTGCGCATCCCTCCAACCAGACTGCTGCGCCAGTCTGGTTGCCGCTCCGTTCGCTGCGCTCCCGGAGCGGCGGGACTTCGTCCCGCTATCGGGCTTCCGCTTTGCTCCAGCCCGAGTCGGCGGGTCCGCTGCGCTCCCCCGCCTGGCGGTCCTTCCGGCTCCGCCTCCAGGGCCGTTGCGGCCCGCTAACGCGAGCCGAGCTGGCTGCAGGAGCATGCCTTGCTCGGACCGGCCCTGCAGGTTTGGTGACGAGCTGTCACGAGCCTGCAGGAGCCGGGGGTCAACGTCTCCGGGCCAAGCCAGTACCGACTCCGGCCACACGCAGCGCCAGCGCCATCAGCCCCAGCAGCATGACGTTTGTCGAAGAGAACACATCATTAGTGCTGAGGTCGGCCGCATTGATCAAGAAAGCTACGAAGAACAACACCGCCGCGACTATGCCGAGCATGAACACGCTCCTCTCGTAGGGGTGAAGCCCGTATGCCCCGCCTCCGCCCCCACAGACATGGGCGGGGGCGCAGTTCGTGTTTCGCGTTGTCCGGAGGGTGGCAGGAAGGGGCCAGCGAAGCGGCCAGGAGGAGGGCGCGCACGGCATGCGTACCGGCTGGTCCGGGTCATCCTTGGTTTCGCGCCCCGGTCCGTCCCTCGAAGTCACGTCGCACTCCCGCGCCTTCGTCTTCTACTAGACCCGCCTCGTCAGGAAGGTCCAAAACGGTGCCGCAGTGCTTGCACAGCCTCCCGTCTTCGGCCGGCGTACCGCACGCTTTGCAGAACCGGTTGCCCATCTCGTCTTCAGTCTTCTGTGTCATGACGCTCCAAGGTAGGCAGGCGATGAAAAGAACGGAGTACCCATCTGCTCAGCGCTGATTCGCCAGTGTTGATGCACGATTACGGAGGAGATGCTTCGTTTTTGTAGTGCGATAGACTCTGGAATCAGATGCCTCCAGCTCTGCAGGTATCAGGAGCTCTCCGCGTCTGATCTTCCGTTCTAGATCAGGAATGAGATCCGGGATCTCGGCGCAGAGGCCTCGGTCCACCTTGCGGGGCATGTACGGGCGTTGTGGCGTCATGCGGGGTACAGCCCTTCGTCCAGCTTGCACGAGAAGGCAGACCGGAATGGCGATGAAGAAACTCCGTCCCCACCAGCGGGAAGCAGTGGACGCGGTACTCCAGGCACTCGAATTGCCTGCACGATCTACTGTGCCCGAGCGGGGGCTCCGCACTCAGGTGATCATGGCGACCGGATCGGGGAAGAGCCTCGTCGCTGTCCGCAGTGCGGAGGAACTACACGCGGGTCGGGTGCTCGTCCTCGTGCCCTCGCTGGACCTGCTCGCCCAGACCGAGGCCGCGTGGCGCGAGGGCGGCCGCACCGGGCCGATGATCGGGGTCTCATCCCTACGCGGTGGGGAAGCTTCCTTCCCGAACACTACAGACGTGGGCGAGCTGGTCGAGTGGGTGCGACCGCTCGATAAGGTCACCGTCTTCGCCACGTACGCCTCGCTCGGGCTCGGCACGCTGGAACGCGCGCACGCCGCCGGCCTTCCGGGATGGTCACTGATCGTCGTGGACGAGGCACACCGGGTTTCGGGCCGGATTGGCAGGCCGTGGGCGGTCGTCCACGACAACACCCGCATCCCCGCCCTGCGCCGCCTCTACATGACCGCCACGCCGCGGCTATGGCAGCTGGACGAGGACACCGAGCAGGGCGCGCCGGGCGAGCTGGTGGCCTCGATGGAAGACGACCCGGACGGGCCGTTCGGCAGCAGGTGTTTCACCTTGACGCTGTCGGAGGCGATCGACAGGGGAATCTGCGCGCCGTACCAGGTGGTGTGCGTGGACATCACCGACACCCGACTCCAGGCCGCCCAGCTGCTCGGGGAGGACTCACAGTCCGAGCAGGTCCGCGGGGCCCGGCTCGCTGCCCTGCAGACCGCCCTGGTGAAGGCATCGGCCGAAGAAGGCTTCCGCCGCACGCTGGTCTTCCACCACATGGTCAAGGAAGCCGAGGCGTTCTCGGCCGGTCTCCCGGACATCGCCGCGCAGCTGCGCGACGCGGACCCGGAGCTGTACCCGAAGGCGATCTGGGCCAACTGGCTGTGCGGCGAGCACAAGCCGCTCCACCGGCGCCGTGTCCTGGACGAGTTCTCCAGAGGCATCGCCGCGGACGGCACCGTGGTGGAGAAGACGTTCCTTGGGTCCGTTCGCGTGCTCGGCGAAGGCGTCGATACCTCCCACTGTGACTCCGTGTACTTCGCGGACGTACGCGGCTCCATGCCCGACCTCGTCCAAGCCGTCGGCCGCGCGCTGCGCATGCAACCCGGCGAAGGTAAGACGGCGTCGCTGGTCGTGCCCGTCCTGCTCGGTCCCGGAGAGACGGCCGACAACATGCTCACCAGCCGGGCGTACGGCGGCCTGGCCAAGCTCTTGGAGGCGCTCAGAGCACACGACACTCGCATCGTGGAGCAGCTCGCCGAGCCTCAGGCGCCAAGCCGTTCACGGGGCGTGCAGAGCCGTAATGCAGACCAGGAGGGCGAGGGAGCCGAGAGCGACCGAAGCGATCGACTGTCGGTGCCGGCCAGAGAGCTGCTGAAGTTCTCCACCCCTCGTGACCCCGCGCAGCTCGCCGCCTTCATCAACCTGCGAGTCCTCAACCCCGAACACGCCCACTGGCGACGCGGCATTGAGGCCGCCGTCATCTACGCCCGCGAGCACGGCGACCTCAAGGTGCCCTTCACCTACCGGGTGCCCGGCGGCGACGACCAGGCGGTGGAGGCTGAGGGGTGGCCGGTGTCGCTCGCCGGGTTCCCCCTCGGGCAGTGGATCGCCGACAACCGGCGCTTCTACGCCCGCGGGGACATGGACGAAGACCGCGTCCAGCAGCTGGAGAAGCTCGGCATGATCTGGTCGCACTTCGACGTCGCATGGGAGGAAGGACTCGCAGCGGCACGCGGGTGGGCGGCCGAGGCGGGCCACCTCCTGGCCCCGCTGGACGCCACGTACAAGGGGTACCGGGTAGGGATCTTTCTGAAGAACGCGCGCGCCGCCGCCCGGAAGGCCGCCGACATCGAGCAGCGGCGTGCCGAGGGCCTGCCCGTTCCGTCGTCGACCGGCGCACTGTCGGAGGAACGACGCGAACAACTCGAGGACATCGACCCCTCCTGGTGCCCGGCCTGGCCCGTGGAATGGCAACGCGCCTTCCACCTCACCCGACAGCACCTGGAGGAAGGCGGCATACTGCCCATGGCGCCGGGCGCGGTCGTGCACCAGGGCGAGGACCTCGGGCGGTGGGTGCGCTCAGTCCGGCTCGGCTGGGACAAGCTCACCGGCGTCCAGCAGTGGATGTGTGAGCAGATCCTCGGCATCACCCCCGCGACCGAGGACGAGAAGCCGCGCCCGCGCCGTTCGCAGGCCGACAAGTGGGCGCTGAACCTAGCAGCCGCCCGCCAGTTCTACGAGCGCGAAGGACACCTGAAAGTACCCCGCAAACACATCGAACGGATCGTCGTCGCCGAGAGGGACCGCCAGGACCAGGAGGAGCGGGAGTTGAAGCTGGGGGCATGGATCAGCAACCAACGCTCGCGGGCCGCGACACTGACACCGGAACGCATCGATCAGCTCTCCCGCATCGGCATGCGCTGGACATAGGGCGGCGTCAGTGGCCGCGATTCCGGTGGTGACTGCGTAACCACGGCGTGGCAGGAGACAATCACGTCATGGATGGGAGCGGAGCCGTACCACAGGGTGCTGATCATGATGCAGTCCAGGATTTCATCGGCGACCCTCACTCGACGGCGCGTAGCAGCTGGGCGGGACCCTTGCGTCCCCTGGAAAGGAATCCCGATGCCCCTCATGCAGCCGCCAGTGGCGCTGGCCAGCTGTGAGCGGTCCCTGCGAGACCTACTCACCGTCGCCCTGCGAGCCAAGTTCGGCACGGACTGGATCAGTCACGTCTTCGATGCTGACGACGTGACCAAACTCCGCAACAAGCAGACGGTCGAACAGAAGCGCCGCACTCGGCGTGGCGTGGTCGCGGTCCCTGCCAACCTGATTGAGTACGCCGAGTTCACCCAGCTGGCTCGGCTGATCAACACCCACTGGGAAGCGCTTAACGGGGCCCTGGGCACCAAGAAGGAGATCACCGTTCTCCTGGATCGGTTTGAGGCCCTGCGCAACACCGTGGCCCACAGCCGTGAGCTGCTCCCCTTCGAGGAGGAGCTATTGAGCGCGATCGCAGGGGAGATCAGGAACCGAGTGACCATACACATCAGCGGTCAGGACCCCGCCGGCGAATACTTCCCGCGTATCGAGCTTGTGCGGGACAGCTTCGGCAACAGCGCCGAGACCGCCGAGGAGATCCAGCCCCAGATGTTCAGCTTGCGCACCAACACAACGCTGAGGCCGGGAGACGTCGTAACGTTCACCTGCCGGGGTGCCGACCCACAAAACCGCGGTCTGCACTGGGCCTTTCAAACCCCGGATGGTGTGCGCCACACCGCTGACGACGGTGCAACCGATGGTGAAGCCGTTGAGTGGACCTGGGAGGTCACCCGGTTCCACATCCACGCGCAGGCGACGTTCGGCGTCATTCTCACCAGCGATGGCGACTACCACCGCTACGGCGTCACCAATTACGACGCTCTCGCAGCATTCGTCTACGAGGTCTTGCCTCCCCTATCGTGATCTCGCCCCGCCGGTGACGGCAACGGGACAAAGCGGTCACTGGTCCGGTTGGGCTGGCCTTCACACCGAATCAGCCCGGATACCGAGCCCGTTACGGTCACGCATGGTGAGGCGCGGCGTACGGCCCAAGCGCCTACCTCGCCGAATGCCCGTCGTGCGCCCGTGCCCACTGGGTCACCCTGCGCAGGCTGTGGCGGTGCCGCGGTTGTCACGCAAGCCTCGGCACCACGCCCCGCTGGTACAGCCCAGCAGAACCGCTGATTCGATATGGCGAAGGCTCGGGTCCTGATCTGCTATGCGACAGAACCTCGTGTACCGCTTTGACCTTAGGCCAGGTGCTGGTGGTCTCGCCTTTGAGCAGCTTCCGGACAGTCTCACGGCTCACGGTCAGGGGGGCGGAACCATGCTGAGCAACAGCTGCCGCAACGCTGGCTGGCGAGGCACGCCCTGCTGCGCGGAAGTAGGTGTGCAGCTCCCCCACGAAGATCCTTCCGCAGCCTCTGAATAGGTCATACCGCAGGAGCGTCGGTGAACCGAGCGGTGGTCAACACGCGCTCAGCCGACCGGCTCAATGAACGCGGCGCCGCGCGCGGCTGCCGTGGGGACGCCGGGGCGCCGTCGACACTGCGGCCGCCGTCGTCCTTCACCCTCGCTGTTCTGCTCACCCGAGGCGGCGGCGCGAAGGCCGCTCCTGGCGACACAATCGCTCTACCCGTCCGCTGGGCCCTCACCGGGCTCGATGACCGCGCCCGCTACAAGCGCACCCAGTTCCGCCCGGCGGCGCGCTTCCGGCAACTGCCGGACGTCATCCGAAGGAGAACTGCCCAGGCGTCCGGCGACGTGGCGGCGGCAAGTACTGTGTTGATCCAGGTGGTTGGCGGAGCGGTTGAGCGCTACGGTCTGTTAGGCAGGCCCACTGACGAGGCGTATGCTCAGGTTTCTTGATCCACCGTCCGGTCGGGCGGTACTCGGGGGCGGTAGGTGTGGCTGTGTCAGGGACGGCGCGTACCTGGGTCGTGGTGACGGCCGTGGTGGCTGGTCTGGCCACGGTGGGACTCGTGCTGGTGGCGGTGCTCAGGGATTTGGACACCGCCGGACAGGCCGCGAGTGTGGCAGGAGCGGTAGTGAGTCTGGCGGCCCTGCTGGTCTCGGTGATCACTCTCTTCTATGGCAGTGGCGGTGCTGGCAGCGGTAGGCGCGTACGCACAGGCCGCGGCGGGGTCTCGGCCGGCGGTGACATCATCGGTTCCGCGCTCGGCGATCGCTCCAAGGTGACCGGACCCCGCACACGACCGGGCGCCAGCTCAGGCCAGCAGGCAGCGAACGACGTGCGGGCAGGGCGGAACGGGGTCGCGGCCGGCGGTCACATCACCGACAGTGCTCTGGGCGAGGACAGCCAGCGGTGATGGGGTTTCCGTGGCGGCACCGAGGTGACGATGCTGCCGCATCCAGCCAAGGGACACAGCCTGACGTACCGCACGCGGAGGTAACCGCACGAAGCGGCGGTGTCGCGGCCGGCGGAAGCATCATCGGTTCGGCCCTGGGAGAGAACAGCAAGGTCACCTACATCGAGCAACAGTACGTGTCGATCAACCGGCGTGAGGTGGAGTGGCCGATGGTCATCGGCACCGTGCCGATGCTGGCGTCGGCGTTTCAGCCCCGCACCGAGCTGCGCAACCAGGTGGACCAGGCTCGTGGCCACGGCGGCGCCGTCATTCTGGCCAGCGACACGGCCAAGCCCGAATCAGGAACCAAGGGTTTGGGCTGGCCACAGGGGTCGGCAGCGCAGGTGATGTCGGGTGGCGGCGGGGTCGGCAAGTCACAGCTGGCGGCGGCCTACGCACGGGAGGCGATCAGGGACGGCACGGACCTGGTGCTTTGGGTCTCGGCGAACGACGTCCAGCAGGTCATCACCGCTTATGCCCAAGCAGCGCTGAGCGTTCAAGCGCCCGGCAGCACCGGCGAGGACCAGGATCGTGATGCCCAAGCCTTCCTAGCCTGGCTGGCCGGCACAGGCCGAAGCTGGTTGGTGGTCCTGGACGACATCACCAACCTGGAAGCCGTAGAACCATGGTGGCCCGACAGTCTGCGGGGCACTGGCTGGACCCTGGCCACGACCCGGCTCAACGATCCCCGTCTCACCGGAGCTCGACGTGCCCAGATCAACGTCGACGTCTACAGCCCCGCGGAGGCCGCTGCCTACCTCACCACCCGCCTGGCCCACGGCGCCACGGCCCACCTGATTGATGACCAGGCAGCCGCGCTCACCGAGGCTTTGGGCTACCTACCGCTGGCGCTCGGCCACACAGCCGCCTACATGATCCGCGAACAGGTCCCCTGCCGCATTTACCTGGAACGGTTCTCCGACCGTGCCGCCCGCCTGGATGAAATTCTGCCCCGCTGGGCGGACACCGAACGCTACGGCCGGCAGATCACCACCACCTTGCTGCTTGCCCTCGATGCCACCGACCAGGATCCCCTCGGGCCCCTGGCCCGCGCCGCCCTGCGCATTGCCGCCGTCCTTGATCCTGCCGGACACCCCGCCCCCCTGTGGGATACTGCAGCCCTGACCGCCTACCTCGCCAGGATCAACCCACCTCCACGCCAAACCCGGCTGTTGCCGGGCACCGTCGCGGAACCACGCCCCCGCTCATCACGGGCGAAGAAGCACGCGCAGCGCTGAGGCTGTTGGCCCGGTACGCCCTAGTCGCTTACGACGGCTCAGCCGACGGACATCGTGCCGTGCGCATCCACGCCCTCACTGCCAGAGCTGTGCGCGAATCCACCTTGGAAGACGAGCACCGAGCAGTCACCATCGCTGCAGCTGATGGTCTTGTCGACGTGTGGCCTGACCTCGACGAGACACAGCGCGAACTTGCCAGCGTCTTGCGCGCCAACACCGAGGCACTCAGTACGCACGCCCGTAAATCCATTTGGGCGTCGGGCTGCCACCCTGTGCTTCAGCGTGCAGGAAAGAGCCTCCTCAAGGCCAACCTGCCGAGAGCCGCTCTGGCCTATTGCGGCGCCATGGTCGCCGACTGCGAGCGGGTCCTGGGCAATGACCACCCCGACACCCTGTCCGCCCGTTCCAATCATGCTGTCTCCTACCAGCTGGCGGGGCGGACCAGCGAGGCCATTGCTCTGCTGGAGCAGGTGATCGCCGGACGGGAGCAGCTATTGGGCCACGACCACCCAGACACCGTGACTGCCCGCGGTCACCTCGCCACTTCCTACTGGCAAGCGGGACGCAACAGCGAGGCCATTGCTCTGCTGGAGCAGGTGGTGGCCGACTGCGAGCGGTTGCTGGGCAATGACCACCCCAACACCATGACCGCCCGCGCCAACCTCGCCGTCTCCTACCAGCTAGCGGGGCGGACCAGTGAAGCCATTGCCCTGCTGAAGCAGGTAGTCGCCGACCGGGAGCGGTTGCTGGGCCACGACCACCCTGAGACCGTGACCGCCCGCGCCAACCTCGCCCCCTCATACGGGCAGGCGGGACGGGCCGACGAGGCCATTGCTCTGCTGGAGCAGGTAGTCGCCGACCGGGAGCGGTTGCTGGGCCACGACCACCCCGAGACCGTGACCGCCCGCGCCAACCTCGCTACTTCCTGCCGGCAGGCGGGCCGGACCGGCGAGGCCATCACGATGGAGGAGCAGGTGGTGGCCGACTGCGAGCGGTTGCTCGGCAACGACCACCCCAATACCCTGGCCGCCCGCGCCAACCTCGCCACCTCCTACTGGCAGGCGGGCCGGAGCAGCGGGGCCATCACGATGGAGGAGCAGGTGGTGGCCGACTGCGAGCGGTTGCTCGGCAACGACCACCCCGACACCCTGATCGCTCGCGCCAACCTCGCCGTCTCCTACCAGGAGGCGGGACGGGCCGACGAGGCCATCACGATGGAGGAACGAGTGGTCGCCGACTGCGAGCGGCTATTGGGCAACGACCACCCCAACACCATGACCGCTCGCGCCAACCTCGCCGTCTCCTACCAGGAGGCGGGACGGGCCGACGACGCCATTGCTCTGCTGGAGCAGGTAGTCGCCGACCGCAAGCGGCTTTTTGGCAACAACCACCCCAGCACGCTTGGTGCTAGCAATGCGCTATCAAGGTGGCAGTCAGCGGTGGATGACCTTGGCCAGTCGGAGGCCTGACTGGCCTCCCGGAGATGCTCTCGCTACAGCTGGATCTCGATGTGTCCCACGTCGGTGAACTCCACGCCCGCCCAAGCCGTGCTTCGTGGACCAGGCCGTCGAGACTGCGTGCACGCTCAGCGTCCCGGTAGCCGAGTCGAGGTAGGTCGGCCTGATGTGGCGAGCGAGCGGGTCAGCGAGGTGGTCCCAGTCAGCGTGTGCCCGAAGATTTACGGTGTCGCGTCATACTGATTCGATGCAGGGGGTATATGGATCTGTCGTTTCCTGACCAGTTCAACGTGCAGGCAGTCCTGGGAGACGGAACGCATCCCGTCCGGTTCGGGACAGATGTGCTGGCCGGTCTTGTCGAGGGGATCGACGGGTTCCGCGAGGATCTGGAGCAACAACGGCGGTCGCGAAGTTTGGGACCCGCGATGCTCGGAGCCTTCTTGTGGGTGGACGACCCTGAGCTGCTGCAGCGCGCCGCCCGCTCCCCACCCGCGAGCCCGGCCCGCTCCCCCGGCGTCAGATCCCGCTGGATCGCCCGGTGCAGCGTCGGAATCGACGGAGGCGGCTCCCCCCTCGCCCCTGGCCGCGCGAGCGATCAGCTCACGATGGACCGCCGCGACGTTGCCCTTCCACAGCCCCAGCAGAGCCCGGACCTCATCAGTAACCGTGAACCGCCCGGGATACGCAGCCCGCTCCCCCGGTGCCCGGGCCGCAGCCTCGTCCCGCTCAGCGGCCGCCAGCCACCGCCACACTGCACGCTCCCGCACCCCCAGCACGTCCGCCGCCGACCTCACCTGCCCAGTCGTAAGCTTCCCCTCCCGCCGCAGGGCCAGCAGACGGCGCACCGCGGGTCCCCGCAACGCCCGAACCGACACAGCCGGCAAAGCCCCACTCGCCTCACCACCCACCCCTTCCGGGGCCGGGCCCTGCACTCCCTGATCCACACCCCCGAGCACACCAACACCCATCGGCCAGCGGATCAGAACTCACGAAACTGAGACAGCGTCACCCCTCATGCAATAACGCCCCCGGACAGCGATACCCCGCGGTTCTCTCACGCCCAGGACAGGGGCCCCACACCCCCTCAACCACCACTGACCAGCAGCAACACCCCCAGGCCCGCTGTCACTCACCCACTGTCCCGAATCCGAGAGATCGCAGACGGCATAAAGCCGCATGGGAGGCTGGCCGCGCGAGGGTCCGCGCCGAACACAGACGGCACGGACCCCCCTCTGCGACGAAACGGGGCGGCGCAGCCGACAACAGGTACCTAGCTGTCCTATTGATCGTGAGACTCTCCTCCATGCCCCGGCGCCGGGCTGAACGGCGCGGCCTGCGCCTGTGGCACGTCTGGATCGTCCTGCCCCTGGCCTTCATCACCGCGATCGCCATCGCCGCCGGCGTGTTCTTCGCCGGGTGGGACCTGCTCGGCGCCCGGGAACTCAGGCCCGAGCGCCGCATCGACTCCAAGACGCTCTTCGACCTGGTCAAGCTCTCCTTCACAGTGGTCGCCGGAGCCGGTGCCCTGGTTGCCCTGGTGGTTGCCTACCGACGCCAGCAAATCGACAGGGATGGTCCTTCCCGGCCGGCCACGCTTGTCATGACGTCTTCGGCGGCGGCTGAGGGCGTGCGGGTTGCCGGAGCCGGTTACGGGCCAGCACCAGGCGGATGATGGCGTAGACGAGGTAAATGCACACATAAGCGCCCGTCGCCGTCCAGGCCGTTTGGTCCATGGCGAAGACACCGCCGACCCCCTTGTCTGCACCGAGCTGGTAGGCAGCCAGCAGCAGGAGAGAGCCTGGGACGAGGCCAGTGAGGGTGCGCAGCACGTAGCGGGCCTGCGGTGGACCCAGGCGCGCGCGGCTGAGGACTTCGAAGACCACATACGCCACGATGACCGGCCACACCCACAGATGGTGAGTGACGAGCATGACCACACTGAATATGAAGAGCGCCCAGCCCAGGATCGCCACGAAGTCAATGTGGGTGGACTGAGTCGTACTGACCGTGGTGCTGCTCCCGTGGAAAGAACCCACGGAATAGGGACCCATCATCGAGCCGTAGTGGTAGTCGTTGGTCACCGAGTTCTCAGTCGAGCGGCTGAAGGGAGAGCCAAGGCCTCCAGACGTGGCGAAGGCGACGAATCCCAGGCCTGCGGTCGACCATGTGGGGGAGCTGAGCAGGACGCCGGTGACCAGGGGGACGAACCAGCCCGCGTGCTGCGACAGGCCGTCCCACGCCTGGGCTGAGCGGCGCACTTCTCGCAGGTGGTCCTGCAGGTGGTCGATCACGGCCAGCAGCGTCTCGCGCTGCTGCTGCGCATGCTGCAGGCGGCTCTCGGCAGCCGCGAGGTAGAGGGCTGCAACCTGGAGGGCCTGCTGCTGCTCGGCGTTGCGCGCTTCCATGTCCTCCAAGAGACACCGGTACTCACGCACTTCGACCAGCAGAGAATCCTTGATGTGCCGGTAGACCTCGATCTCCTCACGTGAGTTCGACATCTGCACACGCACCAGATGAAATTCTTCGTCGATCACTTCGAGCAGACCCACCGCTGTTGCCCGCTCACGCAACGCGGCCCGCCGAAGGGCAAGCAGGTGCTCGCGCCTGTCGGCACTTAAGGGTTTGCCCAGTTGGGAACCCACATTGGCCAGGCAGTCGATGAAACTTCTGGAAGCGATGGTGTTGTCTTTTCCGGACAGGAAACGATTAACCCGTGTGCGCTCCCAGGGAACATCGTCGCGGGCCGCGAACGCCGCCTGGGTGAGCGATAACTCTGCGAAAGCCTTTTTCAGCTCGCTGGTGTAGGCGCTCAGGGCGTCCATCCATCCTCCTGCTGCATGCTCTCCTCTTGCCGCGCACCGAGGCCGCTGCGGAAGCGCATGCTACCGAGCCTCAACCACCCATTCACTTGATCTTGAAAAGTCGCAGATCAACGGGGTGTGCGCCCCTGGCGCACACCCGATCGAGGCCGAGATTCTTGCCCCAACGACCGCGTACAGCACGGGACTTGGGAGAACGCCTTGGCAGGGCAGTGGGACCTGTGGAACTTCGTCATTCACGACATCGGCAGCCAGATCATCTCCGGGCTTCTCATCGCCGCCATAGGGCAGGGACTACGCAAAGCGATGACCATCTGGCGCCGGCGAAGGAACGACCACGGAAGGCATGACGCCCCGCCGGAATGAGAAGACCGACCGCATACCCGACCGTCGCCTCTCACCACGGCGTTCGGTTCATGAACTTCCCACCCTCCACACGATCACTCACACACCGGATTACTGCAGGTGACAGTGCCCCAGTGGGTCATCATGTTGAGGAGATCGAAGCCTTCGACACCATGACCTGACCGCCTCCTGGAATCGTCTTTCGTTGCCGAGATGCCCTTCCGGGAGCAGTGATAGGGGGCAGGCGGGCGGCGGGCGGGAACTGCGTAGATGGGAAGCCGGGACGAAGGCCACCGGCGGTCTTCGTCGCTGGGGCTGGAGGCGAGGGCGGCGTGGAGGATGGCCCGCTCGGAAAACTGCCGGTGGCCTTCTCTCGAACACGAAATCGAGGCGCGCGAAGCTCACTGCGGACACACTCCAGCAGCTGGCCGACCTCGGGCTGGAGTGAGCGGTAGCGTAGCCACCGCTCACTCCAGGGTGGCCAGGCCTGCTCCCGGTTGTCCCACAGCTTCTGGGCGGTCTGCACGGTGGCTTCCAGGTCCTGGGTGGCCAGGTAGCCGGTCTCCCAGACGCCGGCCCCCAGCGCGACACGGAAGGACAGGCGCCGCCACCCGGCCTTGTGGGAGCGGCGCGGCAGGCGGCCCTCCACCTTCGGCAGGACGCGAGTGCCCGAGCGCCAGAAGGTGGCGTCGGTGCGCTTCACGCCGTCCAGATCCCGGCCGGCAAGGACGCGGCCGATGCCGAACACGAGGGATTCGGCGGACTCCTCCACCTGCTTGTCGAACTACGGCTGGTGGGTGAGATCTCTTTAGTGGCTCGCGAGAGCACCGGCCAAGAGGGCTCGGACTGATCAGACAGCTTCTGCAGCTGACCTCCAACTGGCAGGGTGTCAGCCTCTGGGAGCTGGTCCGTTTTTCAGGTGAACTTACCGCTTCTCATGGGGATGGGCGCTGGACATCCTTCTACGCTCTAACCCGGCACGAGCAGTACAAACACGGTGTGCCTGCCCTCTTTGGGCTCGATGACCGTCGGGGGTTCGCATGAGGCCGGGACAGACCGGTTGGTGGGGCTCGTTGCACGCCGTTCGTATCGGCTGGTCATGGGCAGCATGTGGGTGGGGCAAGACTCTGGGGCTGGCATCCGTGCTTGCCGCCGCGATGAGCGCGAGCGCGACGGCGGTGCTGTTCGTTCCAGTCGGCGTCGGAGTGCCGGCTGCGCATGGTCTGGCCGCCCTGTCTCTGCTCGGGCGTGCCAGAACGGTTACCGGAAGGGTGCGTCTTCGCCTCGCACTCTTCGCGGGTTCTGTGGCAGCGGGTGGCCTTCACCACCTCGTGGTCAGTCAGCTCCCTTCCTTTCAAGGGGAGCTCAGTGGTGGCCGCCACTTCGGCCTCCAGCTGCTGGCGGCAACCGCGATCGCCCTGTGTCTGGTGGTGGCGATCGCCGGGTTCGTGGTCGCGGTTGCGGACGGCGGCACGACGCTGATCTGGCTGCGGCGAGTCCTGGACGGATGGGTGATCGCCGGCTCCCTGCTCACACTGGGCTGGGTGCTGCTGCTGCATCGTGCCGACCAAAGCGGCGATGCCTTCGGGTCCTTGCAGGATCTGGCACGCGTGGTGACGGACGTCCTGGTCTTTGGACTTCTGGTGGCACTGCGTTACTCCGTGAAGCGTCCTGAGCGCACAGCGACGACGGTGGGTGTCCTGGCCCTCGTCGCGTTGACCGCAAGCGACATGCTGCGCATCCTCATGCCGGCCCCCGGCATCTGGTACGGCATTCCTTGCGCGGCGGCCTGCTCGATCACTGGCCTGCTCCTCATCGCCGTGGCCCCATGGCTGGCCGGAGGCAGCAGCGTCGTGGACGTCGATCAGCGCATCATGCCCGTTGTCGGGGTCGTGGCCGCTTTCGTGCCCGTGGTCATCTGTGTCCTGGCCTTGACAGCTCACACCATGGCCGGAGGCCGCACCGACATGGTCCTGCTGGTCCTGGCAGGTTTGCTGCCTATCTCGCTCGGTATCCGCCAGGGCATCATCCACGCCGATCACCTGCGTATCACTCGCGAAGTCACCACCCGGGAGGCGCTTTACCGCGCCTTGGTCGACGGCACCCGCGACGTGATCACCATCGTCAGCCTGGACGGCCGCGTGCTCTACGTCAGTCCTGCCGCCCACCACATCTTCGGCTACCGGCCTGAGGACCTGCTGGGTTCCCGTCTGCCCCTGTACTGCCACCCCGACGACCTGACGCCGCTGATGCAAAGTGTCGAGGCACTGCGGCAGGAAGCTGCATCAGGCATCCCCGGTCCGGGCCGCCGCGTGTCCTGCCGGGTCCGCCACGCCGACGGACGTTGGCGCCACGTCGAATCGACGGTCAGCCACCACACCGAGGGAATGATCTTCAGCAGTCGCGATGTGACCGACCGGGTCGCCCAGCAGGAACAGCTCGAGCACCTGGCCTTCCACGACGCGCTCACCGGACTGCCCAACCGGGCCTTGTTCGCCGACCGAGTCGCGCATGCCCTGCGCAAGCGGACCACTCGCACAGCCCCGCCCACAGTGCTCTTCATGGACCTGGACGGCTTCAAGGCTGTCAACGACTCGGCCGGACACGCGGTGGGCGACGCTCTTCTGATCCACGCCGCCCGCCGGATCCAGGCATCCGTACGGGCGGAAGACACCGTAGCCCGCCTCGGCGGTGACGAGTTCGCAGCCCTCCTGGAGGGAGAGGCCGGGACACACCCCGCACGTACCCAAGACGTCGCCGAACGCATCCTGTCTGCCCTGACACAGCCATACCAGATCGCAGGCAGAGAGGCATTCGTCTCGGCCTCCATCGGCATGACGGTAGCCCTCCCGGGCGTCACACCGGACGAACTCCTCCACCAAGCCGATGAAGCCATGTACGAGGCCAAGAGAGCAGGCAAAGGCCGCATCCGCATGCACATCCCCCAGCCCCGCCAACCCCGCAACAGTCCGTCACCCGAGGCCCGCCAGACCGCCATGCCCCTCCATGCGTCAGACGAACCGGCGGCGCACGGCCTGGGGCAGTAACCCCGTGCCGCCGGTACCCGAAACCCCTGATCCGAGCCTGATTGGCCAGCAGAGACCGGACATTGCCACGGGCCGTGAGGCAGAGCTGCGAGGTGCACCGGGAGCCGGTCGGCAAGCGGAGCATGCCGCGATCACGCTCGCGGACCACTCAACGCTCGCTGTGCGGCGCGGGACCAGCCGTGTGCCTGCATGGTCCCGGTCTCTACGTCTGGTGTGCCACGTCGAAGCCCCACATCCAGGGGGGCCTTCATCACCCTCACGACCCGCCGCCCAGCCCGCCCCCGCCGCGAAGCCGAGGCAGCCCCGACCGCCCCTCGCGATAGGCGTCTGAAAGCCCCACCTGCTGCCGTTCGGCTGCCCACCCATCGACGCCCAGCCGAACGTACGGCCACCGCCTGGCCCGGCGGCACGGTGACCGTGCCGCCCTCGACCGGTTTGCCCGTCAGCACTTCGACGGCTCCGGCCGTCGCGACGGGAACGTCTCCTCCCCGGCCGATGTGGTCGATGGGAGCAGGTAGTCGGCGTCCTCGGCCGCGGCGTACCGCCGCCTCCCCACCCGGCGGCGTCTTGCCTACCGGCTCCACCCCCGCCTCCGTGCGGATGCGGTCGAGGAGGGCGGCCAGGGTCGTCGGGTCCGGGTGGGTGGCCAGGTATCAGGTGGCCCCCGTGCAGTACGCGTTCCTCATCGCAGCCGCAGGTCCGGGCGGCGATGGGCTTCAACGAGGTCCGGCCACGGCCCCGAGCGGGAGCGCCGCCCGCGACCGGTCCCGCGTCAGTTGTTGTGAGTGGTGCGGCGTCGACGCATCAGGTACACGGCCGCGGCGCCACCGAGGATGAGCGCCCCGCCCACGCCAGCGATGACGGGTGTGGCGGAGTTGCCGCCGGTCTCAGCGAGGTTCAAGCCGTCGTCGCCGGTCTGGGTGTTGGGCTGATTGCCCGGGACGACAGAGCTCTCGGCGCCCTCGGCACTCTTCGAGCCGGCGGACTCGGTAGAGGACTGGCCGTCTGACGAGCCGCCCTCCGCCCTCCCACTGCCGGATCCGTCACCGCTCGCACCGCTACCGTCCGCACCGTTACGGTCCGAACCGTCATGGTCGGCGCCGGCGACGCCCGGCATCGCGCAGGTGGCCTCGGCGAGCACGATCTCTCCGGATGCCTTCACCACGCCCAGCTTGGCCGGAGTCACTGTGTACTTCAGCCGAAGCGCGGTGGCGGCCCCCGTACCGTCCGTCGTGGTCGCATTCTCCAGGACGAGGTCGACGGTGCCGACGCCCGGCACCTCGACGTGCTGATCACCGGGCCCGTTCACGGGGACGGGCTTGCCGAGGACGGTCACGTTGTCCGCCAGCGCGGCCTTCGCGGTCGGCTTCTTGCCCGTCTCGCAGGAGGCCGTGGCCTTCAGAAGGTCGGCGGCCAGCAGCGGGATGTCGGGCAGGCCGGGTGCGTAGGCCTGTACGCCGACGAGTTTGGCGTGGCCCACCGACCGGTGCCCGTCCGCCTTGACGCTGGAATGCGCGACCTTGGCCTTGACCAGCGTGGTGGGCTGCCCCTTGTTCACACCGTTCACCGCGGCGGTGAGCAGCGTCTGCTGCGCGTCCCCGGGCGCGCTCAGATCGTGGAGCGACTTCTTCACCGGAACGTCGCCGACACCCTCCACGGAGACCTTGAGGTCGGCGCGCGCCGCGACGGCGGCCGCCTTGCCGGTGGAGCCGGAGTGTTCGCCGGCGGGTACCGCATAGGCCGGGCCGGCGGCCAGTGCGCCGCCGATCGCCAGAGCCGAAACGCTCAAGAGAGCGGCTGGGCGTGCGGGCATGCTGAAGACATTCCTGTACAACTGAGAAACTCCCACAAAGACATGGAGCCGTCGGCGCTACGGTGCTCGCAGCAGCATGTCGGCCGACGGCCTCGACCCGCAGATCATGGCCCCCCGGATGCCGATCGTGCGACAATCCGATCAGGGATCACCCCGACGTGCGGTTTCCTCACCCACTCCTTGCCTACCGCGCAACTTCTGGGCCTGCTAACTCGTTACCGTCAACCGGCCCTGGCCCCTAGGGCCTGTTGTGAAAGTGCTGGTTACAGCCATTCGTTGATGGCTGCGACCAGCACGGTCGCTTCGAACCGGACGGCGAGTTTGTCGTAACGAGTGGCGACGGCCCGGTGGCGCTTGAGGCGGTTGATCCCGCACTCGACCGCATGCCGCTGCTTGTAGTCGTCCTTGTCGAACTTCGGCGGCCGCCCACCGCGCGATCCGCGCTTGAGGCGGTTGCGGACACGGTCCGCCGGGACCGGGATGGTGGCCTTGATTCCGCGTCTGCGCAGGTAGGACCGGTTTCCGCGGGAGTCGTACGCCTTGTCGGCCCGGACCCGGTCCGGGCGCTTGCGCGGCCTGCCCAGCCCCAGCCTCGGGACCCCGATGGCTTCCAGGACCGCTTCAAACTGCGGGGAATCGCCCCGCTGCCCAGCCGTGATCACGACGGACAAGGGCTTTTGCCCCTGCTCGACCGCGAGGTGGAATTTTGCTGGTCAGTCCGCCGCGTGACCGTCCGAGGCCGTGGTCCGACGGCTCGGCGAAGACGCCGCCGGGCGGTTCCTTCTGGAGGTCCCCCTTTTCGCCGCTCCGGCGGCGTGCCGGTGGGCCCGGCACACGGTGGAGTCGACGTTCACGTCCCAGGTGATGAGGCCCTTGGCGTCCGCCTCGGCCTGCAGCTGGGTGAGGATCCGCGCCCACGTGCCGTCCCGCTGCCAGCGCCGGAACAGGTCATAGACCCGGTCCCACGGCCCATAGCGTTCCGGCACATCGCGCCAGGGGGCACCGGTCCGGGTCCGCCACCGTATGCCGTCTACGAGCTGCCGCCGCGTCCACACCTGCGGGCGCCCCGGCTTGATACCCCGCGGCAGCAGAGGCTCAAGCCTGGCCCACTGGCCGTTCGTCAGATCCCCACGTCCCACAGGAAGTGATCATCAACGAACAAGATCAACTCTCGCAACAGACCCTAAGCGCCGTTTTCTGCATGGGCAGTTGGTCGACCGCGTCGTCAGGGACCGCCGTCACCTCGGAACCTTCGGCCTCGCCCTCGGCGACGGCGAACGACCACACGTCCCCACCCTCAGGTCCGCACGCGGGTCGCGCCGCAGGTGCTTAACCTTGATGCCGTCGGGCGTGGTCGAAAGCCGCAAACACTCGGGCTTCAGCCGCGTCCTCTGGGCAGCCGAAGCCGCGGGCGCGAGCAGGAGCAGACCCGCCACGGGGGACTGAACGGGCCTGCCCCTGCACGTCGGTGCCCGCTTGCCCCCTCCACGGAGCGCAGGCACCCAGACCCCGCAGGGGGATCACTCTCCTCAGCGCGCCAGACGATCAGAACGTCAGGTTGTGGCTCGCTCAGGTCAGCCGCGGGGTGTCCGTGCCCGGCATACCCGCGGGGCGCCCCGGCAACAGCCACGCGGCGTCCCGGGCTGCGGTCGGGACCGGGAACTCGCAGGATGCGGTTATGGTGCGTGCGCTGATCATCGTTGAAGAACCGCTGCCTGGGGGAGGCCGCCCAGTGATCGCGCATTGCCCAGAGGCCGAGCGGTGCATCGGCGTGGCCCGCTCGGACGACGACCTGGTGGCGTTTCTGCACGAGGCCGGGCTGCCCCATGACGAACTGGATGATCCCTTGTGGGTGGAGTGGCGCGGAGTCGGCCCTCACCAGTGGGATGGCTACCACGGGTGAGCGACCAAGCCGCGCGAGAGGGGGTTAGTCCAGGTCGGTGGTGCCGACGGCGGCGCGGGGCCTGTTGCGTGCCCAGCGTGTGAGGTCGCCGACGCGGTAGAGGGCCGGGAAAGGTTCGACCCACCGCCTTGCGCCGCATCATTCTGCGCTTTTGCTGCCTGCTCAGCCGCGGACGATGTTCTGCGCCTGCGGCCCCTTCTGCCCCTGGCCGATGTCGAACGTCACATGCTCACCCTCGGTCAGCTCGCGGTACCCGCTGCCCTTGATCTCGGAGTAGTGCGCGAAGACATCCGGACCCCCGCCGTCCTGCTGGATGAAGCCGAAGCCCTTCTCGGAGTTGAACCACTTCACGGTGCCGCTGGCCATACCGTCGATCCTTCGTTCATGCCTGGGAACAGCCCTTCAAGACGGGGCGTGCTCCGGCTCCTGCAACCGCACGAGCCTGAAGCCGTTGTACCCCTGACCGCCCTGCTTATCCGACCGACGACACACCCCAGGCCAAGCCCACGCGCGGGAGTACCTGCTGCTTCTGGTCCTTCTCCTGCTGCCTCGCCCGGTGGGCAGTATCGGCACTGCGCCGGGATGCAGAGCCTTGCCGAGCGCCTGAAACCGCCGCAGCAGTCAGTCGTCCACGAGGTGCTCGGGGAGCGCTGGCCTTCGTGATTGGGCGCGCCGCTGCTGGATCTGGAACACGCCCTGGACGTCGCGGAGAGCCCGGCGACGCGGCTGTCCACGCTGTGCGGATGCGCTCACGAACCCACGCCCATCCTGCGCGGCTTCGACCATGGCGCCGACTCCTCAAGCGACGACTCCCCGCGGCCGAACTGCCCGTGCCCGACCACGCCGACGAGGTCACCACTCAGATCGACGACCAGCGCAAGCTGGCGGCGACCCTTCGGGCACTCGGCGCGTTGCGCAGACAGGAGCGCGAGGTCGTCGCGCTCTGCCTGGGGGAAGGGCTCGACTACGAGGCTGCGGCGAAGGCGCTGGGGATCCCCGTGGGCACCGTCGCGTCCCGGCTCTCCCGGGCCCGCAGGAAGCTCCGCTCCCTCACAGAGGTCGAGCTCGCACAGCACGGCGGTGCCGCGACAGCAGGCCGGCACGTGACGAGCGGCCCCGTCCGGCCTGCGCAGCGGACCCGAAGCGTGGGGGGATCCGAAAAAGTTCGGAGCAGGCGGGAAGCGGGGGTGGCCGGCCGACAGATACCAGGTGACCACATCAACAGCGTCCGGCCCGCACAGGAAGGAAACCGATGAGCGCGAACACGCCCCGGCAGAGCCCGGGCGCTCGGGAGGAAGCCGTCGCACGGTTGCTGTCCCACACTGCGCGTGACCTGCCGACGGGCCGCCACGAGTATCACAAGGAGCGTTTGATGGCACGCATCGAGCAGGCACAGCGCACGCCCGAGTCGTCCCCCGGCACCCCCGGCATCCCGAAGGTGCGCAGGCTCCGGCTGCCCCGTCCGGCTGTCGCACTGCCCGCCCTGGCCGCCGCCGTGGCCGCTGCGGTCATCGCCGGAACGGCGATGACCGGCGGCGGGAACGGGAACGGCCCTGTCATCGCCACCGGGCCGGCCCTGACCACACAGATCGGCGCCACAAGCCCGCGCGGAGTCACCCAGCTGCTCGACCAGGCCTCCCTTGCCGCGGCACAGGACAACCACCCGGTTCTCAAGCCGGGCCAGTACATCTACATCGAGTCCGAGACGGCCGACACGTTCGTGAAGACCGTGGGCGACAAGAGCAGCCTCGCCAGCCACGAGCTGCACAAGCGCCAGGTGTGGTCCTCGGCCGACGGGACCAGGGGCTGGCTGATCGACCCCGCCGTCAACAACAGTCCGGAAGGGGAAACCCTCAGCCTTCCCGACGAGCAGGGCAACACCCCCGTCGTCGGCCTCAACCACCCGTCCTACGAATACCTGGCCAAGCTGCCCACCGACCCCGATGCCCTCCTGGCCAAGATCTACAAAGAGACCGAGGGACACGGCAACTCCCCGGACCAGGAGGCCTTCACGACGATCGGCGACCTGCTGGGCGAGAGCTACCCGCCACCCGCCCTGACCAAGGCCCTGTTCAAGGCCGCCGCGAAGATCCCCGGCGTCGTCACCGTCGATGACGCCGTCGACGCGATCGGCCGGCGCGGCGTGGCGGTCGCCCGGCTGGACGACAAGAGCGGCCAGCGCGAGGAATGGATCTTCGAGAGAGACACCCACGTTTTCCTCGGCAAGCGCACCGTCCAGGTGAGCAAGGCCGGCGGCCCCGAGGCAATCATCAAGCCCGGCACCGTCTTGTTCACCAGCGCCGTCACCCAGCGGACCATCGTCGACGCCATCAAGCAGGTCCCGGTCCAGGTCAGCTGACACACTCTCAGAGCCTCGCTGCCGCCGCCGCAGCGCCGTCCCACGGCCGAGGAAGCCTGCCAGGCGTGCTCCGCCGCCCTCACCGACCATGCGGTCGGTGAGGGCGGCGGAGCAGCGGGCGGGTGGTGCCTTACAGGGCGTGGAGCTGGGTGAGGAGCTGGAGGGTGTCGGAGTTCAGCCAGTACTCCACGAACTTGCCGTCCTTGATGCGCAGGGTGTCGGTGCCGCTGAAGGTGACGGTCGTGCCGGGCTGGGCCTTGGCGCCGGGGAAGCCGCCGACGTAGGTGCCGGTGGCCGTCCAGCGCACGGACGCCTGGTGTCCGGCGATCAAGGGACCGATCTGCAGTGAGAAGCGCAGGTCGGGGAAGGCGGCGCGGGTCTGGGCGATCCAGGCCACCAGGCCGTCCGCGCCTCGGATGCTGCTGCCGTCCCCTCCGTCCAAGAGGGCGGCGTGGACCTTGAAGTCCGGCGAGATGATGCCCGCCGCCTGGGTGAAGTCGCCGTTCCAGAGGCGAAGCCACGCATCGAGCATCGCCTTGGGTCCCTTGGCGGGGGCCTGGTGCCTGTGTGCCGTGACTGCATGTTCGGCTGTGGTGGCGGACGAGGTGGGTGCGGCAGCCGTCGTTGCGCTGACGGCCAGGGCGGCCATGGCGGCAGGGAAGAGGAGGCGTATCCGGTGGCGTGCGGTGGTGGTCATGATGGCTCTCGCATGTCTGGTCAGTGGGACGAGGTCAGTCGGTGCAGGTGGTGCCGGGAGCGGGCAGCGCGCGGGTGGTGAGGTAGCGGTTCGTGGCGCCGCGCACGCACTGCGAGAGCAGGAACATGCTGTAGTCGTCGCCTTCACGGCTGAGGACGACGCTGCCGGGCAGCTGAGCCGCCATGGCGAAACCCGCGCTGTGCGGAGCGAGAGCCTGATGGGTCGACTGCAGGACGAGCGCGGGCGGCGCCCCGTGTACAGGGGCGCCGGCCGCCACGGGGTGGGCGGGGACGGGCCAGCCGAGGCAGCCGGTGAGCGCGGTCCATGAGCGCACGGCACCACCCAGGTGCGGGGAGATCCGCGCCAGGTCCTTGCGCAACCGGGTGAGCTGGTCGAACGTGGTCACCGGGCGCGCGGTGTCCAGGCAGGCGGGGACCTGGACCTGGACGGGGTCGAGGGTGTCGTCGGGTTCGTAGGTGAAGTCGGTGGCGTCGTCGGCCTGGGCCTTGACCACGGCCCGGGCGAGGGCGGGCCAGGTGACGCCGGAGAGGGTCAGGTAGTCCTGGGTGGCGCTGCGGATGTCCTCGCCGGTCAGTGGTCGGCCGCCGCCGGCGGTGGGGATCGGGCTGCGGTCGGCGCGTGCGACGAGGGTGTCGTACTCGGCTGCGGCGTCCTTGCCGTGCAGGGCGCAGTCCGTCGAGGTGGCGCACCATGTGGTGAAGCGGCGGAACGCCTCTTCCGCTGTGGCTGCTTCCCTGCGGATTCGCTCGGCGGGCGCGATGGTGTCGTCCAGCGCCGTGTCGAGGACCATGGTGCGCAGTCGGCCGGGGTAGAGGTCGGCGTAGGTACGCCCGAGCAGCGTGCTGTAGTGGATGCCGTACCAGTTGAGCTGCATCTCGCCGAGACCGGTTCTCACGGCTTCGAAGTCCCGCGCGGTGCTGGTCAGGTCGACGTGGGCGACCAGGGGGCCGTTGCGGCGCAGGCAGTCCTTCGCGAAGGCGCGGTTGTGGGCCACGAGCCTGTCGAACTGCGCCTGGTTGCGCGGGAAGTGGCTGACGCCGGCGGGCTTGAGGGGCGTGGTGCAGCGGATCGGCGTGCTGTGGCCCACTCCGCGCGGGTCGACGGCGACCAGGTCGAAGTTCCGGCTCATGTCGCCGGCGAACGACGGGAAGCCGATCCGCATCGCCAGCCGGAGCTGTTCGATCGACGACCCGCCCGCGCCGTCGTTGAGCAGCAGGGTGCCCTGGCGACGGGCCTGGTCGTCGGCGGGGCGGCGGACCAGGGCGAGGGTGAGGCTGCCGGAGCGGGGGTGGGTGTAGTCGACCGGGACCCGCAGCGTGCCGCACTGCATGCCCTCGAACTCCGCGTCGGAGCAGGCGCTCCAGCTGATCCGGCTCGCGGGGGTGGTCGGCTGGGTGCGAGCGGGGGCGGCGACCGCCGGGGTGGCGAGGGTGGCCGTGGCGACGACGGCGGCGGTGAAGGCGCGCCGGGCATACGTGTGGAGTCTGGACATGGCGGGGATCTCCTGAACGTCTTCGCGCCGTGACGGCGCAGAGGAAGTGCGGGGACGGTGAGGCGGGTGTTCGCCGGTTTCTGCGTGGCGGTCAGGCGTGCAGGACGATCTTTCCGGCGACGGTGCCGGACTCGGCCAGCCGCATCGCCTCGGCGGCCTGGGTCAGGGGCAGCTCGGCGGCGATCTGGGCGGTGATCTCACCGCGCCTCAGCGTTTCGAACACCTCGGTGAGGTCGGCGCGCAGCCGGGCCTGGAAGCGGCTGCGGCTCAGGGCGCGGCCGGCCCAGACGTTGAAGAAGTAGGCGCGGCGGCGGTTGGGCAGGGCGTTCCACAGCCACACCCGGCCCAGCAGCTTGAGGACGGGCCACTGCTTGGAGCCCTCGTCGTCGCGGGTGGAGGCGCTGCCGTAGGAGACGAGCGTGCCGCCGGGCGCGAGCAGGTTCCAGGAGTCGACGATGCTGCGGCCGCCGACGTGGTCGAAGACGGCGTCCACGCCGAGCGGGGCGAGTTCACGGACGCGGGCGGGGATGTTTTCGGTGCGGTAGTCGATGGGGGTCACTCCTCGTTCCCGTAGGGCTGCGTGGTGGCGCGCGGAGGCGGTGCCGATCACCTTCGCCCCGGCGGCCTGGGCGAGCTGGACCAGGACGGAGCCGACTCCCCCGTTGGCGCCGTGCACCAGGACGGTCTGCCCTGCGCGGACGCGGGCCTTGCGGTGCAGCATCTGCCAGGCGGTGATGCCGTTGATCACCACGGTCTCCGCCTCCGCCGCGCCGATCCCGTCAGGGACCGGCACCACGTCGGCGGCGTCGACGACCACGTGGCTGGCCCAACCGCCGACCTTCAGCAGCGCGGCCACCCGGGTGCCGACGAGACCGGGACCGACACTTTCGCCGGCCGTCACAACGGTGCCGACCAGGTCGTAGCCGGGGACGAACGGGAAGGGCGGCTGGTCGTAGTAACGACCGCGGCGCATCTGCTGCTCGGCGAACGAGACACCGGTGGCTTCCATACGGACGACGACCTGGCCCGGACCGGCGGTCGGAACGGCCCCCTGGCGCACCTGCAGGCCCTCCGGCTCGACCTTGCCCGGCAGCACGACCTCGATCATTTCTCCGGCGTTCATGACGACCTCCCTCGACTCTCACGAGCACGGTTAGTGCTTGGCGCTTTCGTTAGAAGTTATAACTCTCTATCGGAGTGACAGTCAAGAGCGTTCGTAATAGGCTCTAACTCCGAGGCGGTGGGCAGAGCAGCTCCGCCCGGCTCCCAGGAGCCGGCGCCCAGATGAGTGAAGGGACGAGCACGTGACCGTCGCGGGCAAGGAGACACCACGCGAGCGCTACCGGGCCCAGCTGCGGGCCGAGATCAAGGAGCGCGCCTGGGAGCAGATCGCCGCCGCCGGGGCGCCGGGGCTGTCCCTGAACGCCATCGCCAAGCAGATGGGCATGAGCGGCCCCGCGCTCTACCGGTACTTCGCCAGCCGCGACGAGCTGATCACTGAACTGATCCGCGACGCCTACCGCAGCCTCGCCGACACCGTCAGCGCCGCCGCCGCGTCGGGTGCGGACCTGGCCGGACTGGGACGCGCGCTGCGCACATGGGCACTGGACGACCCCCAGCGCTACTTCCTCATCTACGGCACACCCGTCCCCGGCTACAGCGCACCCGACGACGTCACCGCGATCGCCTCAGAGATCATGGGCGCTCTCCTCGACGCCGCCCAGCCGGCCGGCACAGCCGCGGACACCCCGGACGCCGGCCACCCCGACACCCCCCTGGAAGCCCACCTCGCCGAACACCGGCAGTGGGCCGCCGACCACCCCGCACCGCCAGCCGCCCTGCGCCGCGCCCTGCGCTTCTGGACCCGCCTGCACGGCATCCTCTCCCTGGAACTGGCAGGCCACTTCACCGGCATGGGCCTCGACCCGGCCCAGCTGTACGAAAACGAACTACGCCATCTGACCCCGTAAGCGGCTTGCTCGCTCTCCCGATTCTTCGGGTGCTCGCAGAACTCTCCAGGTGATCCAGGATGGTCAGCTGGTACCGGGGGACATGCGCGACAACTTCGAGGACTACCGCTTGGAGGAGAGCCGGGCCCGGGGCTGCGGCGATGACCCCGTAGCGCTGCCAGTGACGCTGTTCCTGCTCCCGCACCCGGCGGGTCTGGTCTCCTCCGAGCAGGCGTCCTGAAGCCGTGTGGTGATTCCGCGCGATTCCACGACGTCGTAACCGGCCCATGGCTCGTCTTCGCCCTGAGCGGCTGGGCACGGCCCGGCAGGATGCCCTGGAGCGACACGGTCAGGCGTTCCTGGAGGCCGGCTCGCCTGACCGTGACCCCGACGGTTCCCGCAGCAGGATCAGGCGGACCGCGTAGACCGGCGCAATTGGCGCGTTCAGGTCGGCGATCGCGTGACGTCGCAGGTCTGGCGCCGCCTTTCGTCACCGAGCACGTCGGCCACTCGCATGCCGCGACCACGGCGATCGGACAGCGACCGGCGTTGGCCGCCGCGCCCTGAAACAAACCGTTCACCCACTGCACGTATCCTTGTCGATCTTTGAAGGACGGGCAGGGGTGCTCGTCCGCGCCTGCCACCACCTCGGCCGACGGGCTCACGCAGGTGCCGGGCGGGCGCGGTGGGGAGGGTGACATGGAGCTGACCAGTACCGGTGGGGTGCGCGGCGGCGGTGGCCGGTTAGGCAGTCGGCTCGGGGCGGCGCGGGACCGGGCGTTCGTGGGACGGGCGGCCGAGACGGCGCTGTTCCGCGCCATGCTGGCCGGAGAACCGGACGCCGCGCCGGTGCTCTTCGTGCACGGCCCCGGCGGGATCGGGAAGTCAACCCTGCTGCGCCGGTTCGCCCGAGAGGCGGCCGCGTCGGGACGGCCGGTCTTCCAGGTGGACGCCCGGACGACCGCCCCGACACCCGAGGCCTTCCAGCGGGCCACTGCCGATGTGCTCGACGTGCCGGACGCCGTCCTGCTCGTCGACACGTTCGAGATGTGCCAAGGGCTGGAAGGCTGGTTGTGGGAGCGGTTCTTGCCCGGACTGCCGCAAGGGGCGGTCGCCGTGCTGGCCGGCCGTACACCCCCGGACTCCCGGTGGACCGCGGACTCGGGCTGGGCGGATCACCTCGCGCTGGTACGTTTGGAGGCGCTGTCGTGGGACGACGCCGTGACGTTCCTGAACCGGCAGGGTGTTCCGGCACACGTGCAAGGCGATGTATGGGACTTCACGGGCGGCAACCCGCTGGCTCTTTCCCTGGCGGCGGCCGGGACGGTGGAACCCGAGCCCGGCCGCAGGCGGCGGCCGGGGAACGGTGCAGGGCTCCAGACGAACCAGGGGCAGCGGGGTGGGACCCGGGGTCGGCGACCGCTCGCGCACCCGCTGGAAACCGGACCAGGACGTGATTGCGGTCCTGCTCTCGCGCCTCACCGGCAATCCGCCCTCCCCGCTGCACCGGCAGGCCCTGGAGGTGTGTGCGCACGCGTACGTGACCAGCGAGGACCTGATTCGCGCGATGTTCGGGGAGCAGGCACCGGAGCTGTTCGCCTGGCTGCGCCGTACGTGGAGACGGCCGCCACCGGAGTGTTCCCTCACGACGTGGTGCGGGAGGCCTTGGAGGCGGACCTGCGCTGGCGTGATCCCGAAGGGTTCGTCGCCCTGCACAAGCGCATGCACGACCACCTGCTGGACCGGCTTCGCCGGGGCCCCGCCCACCTGCTCATGGACGCCGTTGCCGCACTCATGTACATGTACCGTACCGACGGTCACATGCCGGAAGTGCACGAATGGCAGGCGCCCGGGCTGGTGCAGGAGTACCCGTACACACCGGGCGCCGAGGCAGACGTCCTGGACCTCACCGCCCGTGCCGAAGGTCCCGAGTCCGCCGAGATCGCCCGCCGGTGGCTGGAGTTGCAGCCCGCCGCGTTCCGCCTGCACCGCTCCACCCGTACCGGACGCACCGTCTCCTTCACCGCCACCCTGTGGCTGGGCGCCGACGAGGAGGGGACCGGTTCCTCCTTCGACCCGGTGCTCGCCGCCGTCTGGAGGTACGCCCGCTGGCACGGCCCCGTACGGGACGGCGAGCGGATCGCGGTGACCCGGTACCTCGTCCACCCCGACCGCTACCACCGCCCCTCGGCTCCCATGACCCTCGCCCACTGGCGGGCCATGGGAGAGGTGTGGCGGGGCGCCGACCGCCTCTCCCACCACATCGCGGTGTACCGGGACGACGGTTACTGGAACAGCCACATGACCCACTACGCCACACCGCCCGTCGCGGATCCCGTCCGTGTCGGGGCGCACGCGTACCGGCTCTTCGCGCGGGACTACCGCACCGAACCGCTCGCGGCCTACCTCGCCGCCAACACCGACGCCATGCTGGCCGACGGCGCGCCCCGCGCCACCGCGCTGAGCCCGCGGGGCGCGAGCGGCGAAGGGGCCGGACAGGCCGTTCTGTCCCGGGACGCGTTCGGCGCCGCGGTACGGGACGCCCTGCGTTCCCTCGGCTCACCGAACGAACTGCGGTGCAATCCGCTGGCACGCAGCCGTGTGGCCGTGGCCCACGGCGGTGACCTGGCCCGTCTCCTGCGGGACGCGGCGCAGCGGCTGCCGGCCGAGCGGGGCGGTGAACGGCGTCTCCGTGCGTTCACCGCCGCCTACGGCGACCGGCCTGCCGCACAGCAGGCCGCGGCCGCCCGGCTCGGTCTTCCGTTCAGCACCTACCGCCGCCACCTTAAGGAGGCGGTGGACCGGATCACCGACCTGTTGTGGGAGCAGGAGCTGACCGGGCCGGTGGTGACCGGGGACGGGGAGTGACCTACTGCCAGTTCCACACCCACTGGTACTTGGCGGCGTTGTCGACGGCGCCGGGCGCGACCAGGCCGAGCGATCCGTCGGCCCAGCCGACGAGCACCTTGCCCGGATCGGCGCGGTTGACGATGCCGACCTTGGTGCCGGGAAGTCGTTCCCACAGCTGGCCCGGGTCGGTGGTGTTGCACTTCGACAGGTACAGCCGGGTGCCGTTGGTGTCCAGGCACGAGTCGCTCTGGTAGCCGTTGCGCAGCCAGCCGTCCGTGCTCAGGTGCCACGAGTTGAAATTGGTGACCTTGCAGGTGACCTGTGTGACCGGTTTGGTCCCGGCGATGGCCGTGTTGATGCCCAGACATGCGTTCGTGTACGGGTTCTGCAGGGTGACCCAGGCGCCGGACTCCGCCTGTGCCTGCGGGGCGAGGCCCAGGGTCAGGGCGGCACCGGCCGCCAGGGCGCCGAGAGCGCGGGCCGCAGGCCGGGTGGCGCGGGGGCGGATGCGTGTGTTCATCGGCATCAGCAGAACTTCCCGGGCCGGAAGCTGCGGAGTTCGTCGTTCCAGATGGAGCCCATGTTGGAGATCGAGCCTCCCGGCGGGACGGATTCGAAGCAGGCCTGGAAGTCCTCCACCACATAGAGGGACACCCAGTTGTCGGTGCGGTTCCAGTACGACGAGGCCCGGCCGCTCATGTCGCCGAGGTCGGGTCGGGGTTTGCTGGAATATGCGAAGAGTCCCTCGTAATTGGTGTGCTGCCAGATGCAGAACTCCTTGT
Source organism: Streptomyces sp. NPDC050416 (assembly GCF_044458845.1). Classification (NCBI taxonomy): domain Bacteria; kingdom Bacillati; phylum Actinomycetota; class Actinomycetes; order Kitasatosporales; family Streptomycetaceae; genus Streptomyces; species Streptomyces sp. NPDC050416. The sequence goes on along the minus strand of NZ_JBITII010000018.1, from coordinate 101,038 downwards.
CCGGACACTGGCTGTAATGCGCGGCGGCCGGCGTACCGGTGACGGCCGTCAGGGCGAACGCCGCGCCCAGGGTGAGGACACCGGCGACCAGGGACCGGAGCCCCGCCCGCGTCTTCTTCGTCTTGTTCATGGCGGTCACAGGTCCCTTCAGCACCATTTGCCGACGGCGAACGAGGTCATGCGGTCGTTGAACTCAGGATCGACAGCCGCGTCCGAACCACCCGGCGGGATGGCGAACAGACAGCCCCGGTACCCCGAGTCGTAGTAGATGCTGATCCAGTCACCGGTCCGGTTCCAGTACGACGTCATCGAGTCGTTCATCTGCCGGCCGACGTTGGACACGTTCTCGCCTGCGGGTGAGACGAGGTACTGGCCGCCGTAGCTGGAGTGCTGCCAGGCGCAGAAAGAGTTCGGCAGGCAGTCGCTGCTCGCGGCGACGGCCGGCTGCACGCCCAGAGCGGCGACGGCGACGGTAGCCAGGGCGGCCGCCGCGGCGGTGGAGAGTGGTCTGAAGAGACGAGGGCCGCGCATAGTGGTGTGACTCCTTCCCGGCCCGGGGCGTTCGGTCTCCCGGGCTCCTGGAAGAGATCATGTCCGCGGCGGCTGCTCATCCGGCAGCCCGTTCACTGCTCACTGGTGCTCAGTCCTGACCACCCGCGCCGATCCGGACGCGTCGGCGCTGCTGCTCCAGGCCGTGCAAGGTCTTGCGCAGGGGTGGGAGCCCCCTCATATCGGGAGCTGGCTGCCGAGAAGCCGAACGCCCGTTGTGACCGCGTCTCCGGGCCGCGCCCGAGACGCGGGCAGCACATCGGCACCCTCGCCATACACGGCACCCACGATGATGTCGAGCACTACGAAGCCGACCTCGCCGACACCCTCGACCAGCTCATGCGCCGCGTGACCACCGGTCACGCCACCAAGGCGGAACAAGCTCTCGTCGCCCGCGCCACCACAGCGCCGATCCCCGCCGCCCGACATCCGCAACACGACACCGACGACCCCACCACCGGCGAGTCGGCGCAGCACGGCGAGGACGACAGCATCGACGATCTCGACGACGCGCCCGACGGCGACTTCAGCCCCGCCCCTGCCACCGGATTCGGGCTCTACGACGCACACGAGGAAGCCGACAGATGGTGAACCCGAACCCGCAGAGTGCGGGCAGCACACCAGTCGGCGCCGGCGACAGTGATGCGGCCGAGCCGTCCTGGCCCCTGACCACCTGGCAGGGCTGGCAGCGCTTCGCCACCACCGACCCGCCCGCCCCGCCCCAGCCCGACGACCCGCCCCGCAGCACCGAAGAACGCCTGGCCTACCACTCCGCCTTCGTCACCATCCGCACCCCCGCCATCAGCCAGCTCGCCACCCAGGTCCGCACCCTGATGATCCTCGGCCGCCACCAGCAGACCACCGCACGGCCCTCCCTCATCGTCACCGGACCCGCCGCAGCCGGGAAACCCACCGCCTTGCTGAACGTCGGCCGCACCTGCCACCTCGCCCACACCCGCAAAAACCCGCCCCCGCCCGGCTCAGCCCGCCCCGCTGCACCCGTGGCGTACGTCCTGGTCCCGCCCGGCGCCACCGCGAAAACCCTCATCACATCGACGAGATCCACCGCCTCAACCCCCGCACCACCACCGGCGCCCAAGCCGCCGACCTGCTCAAAGACCTCACCGAACGCCTGGCCGCCACCTTCGTCTACGCCGGCATCAACGTCACCGACACCCCCCTCTTCAGCGGGACACGGGGCGCTCAACTCGCCGGACGCGCCACCCTCATCACCTGCGGCCCCCTCCCCGCCCGCCACGGCACCCGCCAACCCTTCCGCGACGTCATCACCGACATCGAAAACGCCCTCGACCTCCACCACCACAAACCCGGCACCCTCCCCCGCCACGCTGCTTACCTCCACCAGCGCACCGCCGGCGGCATCGGATCCCTCACCCGCCTCATCCGCCAAACAGCCATCACCGCCATCCACGACGGCACCGAACGCATCACAAAAGCTGCCCTCGACGCGGTACAACTCGACCACCTCGCCGAACAACACAGGCGCCCCACCCGCAGCCGCTAACCCCGCCCACCGACCAGGAAAAACAGCCCTGACCAGCACAAACACCAACCGAGCCATTACACGCTGGCGAAACCCACAACGAGCCCGGTCCCACTCAGCGCACATGACACAACCCCAGCTCACACCCCGAACTGCCCGCTGGACCTGTGCACCCGGCCTCTCTCAACAAACCCACAACACACCAGGCCAGCAAGCACCCCGCACACCAACAAACCCCCCTCCGAGCGTCACGCGCCCACGACCACTACGGCAGCCTGCGTCCGCCGCACACCCCACCGGACCTGATGGGCGACGCACGGGCACTGCTGCGCAACGGTGACAGCGCGCTGCTGAGCTACGACACCGAGGACATCCGCATCTTCGTACGCTCGCTGACGCCGCCCCCGCGGATGCTGCTGTTCGGCGCGGGAGACTTCGCCGCAGCCCTCACCTCGATCGGACGGACGCTGGGCTACCAGGTCACCGTGTGCGACGCCCGCCAGGTGTTCACCACAGCCGACCGCTTCCCGGACGCCGACGAAGTCGTCGTGGCCCGGCCCGACGCCTACCTGGCCGAAGAGGCGGCGGCCGGGAGGGTGGACGCGCGGTCAGTGATCGTGTCCTTCAGCCATGACCCGAAGTTCGACATCCCCCTGCTGGAGACCGCGCTCGGGCTGGATGTCGAGTATGTGGGCGCGCTGGGTTCGCGTCGCACCCACCAACGCCGCACCGCGGCCCTGCGCGAGGCCGGCGTCACCTCGCCCGCGCTGGGGCGGCTGTCCTCCCCGGTAGGGCTCGACCTCGGCGGGCGCTCCGCCGCGGAGACCGCCGTGTCCATCGCCGCCGAGATCATCGCCACCCGGCACGGAGGCCGCGGAGTGCGCCTGTCCGACCGCGACGGCCCGGTCCACACCATGCGGGCAGCCGGGTGACCGGCGGTCCAGCGGGTCTTTGCCAAGTCTCAGCCGTGGACTGTGCCGGTGCGGGTGGTCTTTCGGCGTGATGGCGTGCGGCGGAAGAACAGCGACACCGTTGCGAGTCCGGCTGCTGGATTCGCCCAGTGACGAGAAGGCGGTTGTGGGTGCGGTCCGGCGGTGAGCGAAGCTACGCCTGCATGGCGCGTCGTGCCATGCAGGCCATCATGCGGACGACCAGGCGCCGTGGCAGGAACTTGCTGGCGAGGGCGAGGGGGCGGGCGTTGGTGATGACTGATGGCGGTGCGGAGCGGCGGTCGAGGGTGTCGAGGGCTGTCCTCACGACGTGGTCGACGGTGGCCCGTTTCGATCCGTAGTCGGCCGACTGGCTGCCGGCGTAGAACTCGGTCTGCACCGCGCCGGGGCACACGGCCAGGACGCGCAGGCCAGTGCCGCGGGTCTCCTCCCACAGCGATCGAAACCACCCCCGAGCACCGGCTCGAGCTGATCACCCTGCTGTTCGGCAACGACTCGCTGCGGATCGGCCACGCCGAGAAGCCGGCTCATCTGAAACCGGTGCCCGTCGTAACCGGGGACGTACTGGTTCGCCCTCGTCGACCTTCGCGGCGGGAGCGATGCCCAACGAGGGCATTGAAGGAGATGAATGGGGCGCCTGGGCCGCGCTGATCGTGTGTCAGAGACGAACGTGGGATCACCGTCCCAGTACGGCTGGCGGTGACGGAGTGCCCGTAGTAGTCGCCGGAGTCACGCCCGGCCGAGGGGAGCGGGAAAGCCGCTCGCAGGGCGAAGGAGCACAGGTGGTACAGACACCGGCGACACCGGGGAGGTACGCGAAATGCAGAGCGCTGACACAGTGCTCGGTGTCTCGCGTGGCCGACCCTACGAAGAAGCGGCGCCGCTAACTCAAGTCCCTTCCCTGGGAGGAGATCCTGCTTCAGGGACGCGCCCGGGGCATCGCCCACGGCCGCTCGGGGATCAGCCGGATCAAGGTCGCCACCGTGAACAGCCTGCTCTTCCCCGGGGCCCGCCAGGCCGTCCAGATCAAGCGCCGGCGCACCGACCGCAAAGCGGCAAGACCACCGTCAAGACGATCCACGCCGTCACCAGCCTGACGCCGAGCAGGCCTCTGCGGCCAGCTCACCGACTCCTCCGCGACTACTGGAAGATCGAGGTCCTGCACCACGTCCGCTACACCACCTTCGCCGAGGACGCCTCCAGCTGCGGACCGGCAACGCTCCCCGCGCACCAGCTGGCGCAGCCTCGCCATCGGAGCCCTCCGCACGGCCGGAGTGAACAACATCGCGGCCGGCCTCCGCCGTAACGCCCGCGACTCTCGCCGCCCCTCGCACTCCTCGGCCTCGGAATGATCAGGAACCGGGCGTCACGCGACGCCGCAGCCCTGCCCTGGGGGGCAAGTGCCCTAAGACATCGTCTCATTTGGTGAGCCTGCGGTAGCAGATGAGGCTGCAGGCGATGGCGGTGAAGGCCAGGAAGTGCTCGGCCTTGCGTTCGTAGCGGCGGTGCAGCCTGCGGCAGCCGCCCAGCCAGGACATCGTGCGCTCGATCGTCCAGCGGTGGCGGCCCAGGCGGGTGGAGGACTCGATGCCCTTGCGGGCGATGCGGTGGTGGATGCCTCGCTTGCGTAGCCATCGGCGCAGGTGGTCGTAGTCGTAGCCCTTGTCCGCGTGCAGCTTGGTGGGTCGTCGCCTGCGCGGGCCGCGGCGGGAGCGGATCGGCGGGATGCCGCGCACGAGCGGTTCGAGTGCCTGGCTGTCGTGCAGGTTCGCGCCGGAGATCCCGATCGAGAGGGGTAAACCGGTCCGCTCGGTGATCAAGTGGATCTTCGATCCCTTCTTGCCCCGGTCTACAGGATTCGGACCTGTCAGGTCCCCCCTTTCAGGGCACGCATGTTCACCGAGTCGATCGCGCACCGCGACCAGTCCAGCTCGCCACGCGAACCCAGCTCGTCAAGGATGAGCCGGTGCAGCTTCGCCCAGACCCGGGCGGCGGACCACTCGGTGAAACGCCGGTGCGCGGTCGGCCCCGAGGGGCCGAAGACCGGCGGCAACTGCCGCCAGGTGCAGCCCGTCACGGCCACGAAGATGATCGCGGCCAGCACCTCGCGATCCCCGTACCGGCGCCGACCGCCGCCCTGTGGCCGCGATGGAGCGGGTGGGACCACCCGCTGAAACAGCTCCCACAACTCATCCGGCACCATGCGCTCGACCATCACCACACAGTGCAGACTACCCAGCACTCCAAATGAGACGACGTCTAAACAATGGATGGTCCTCCGGTAGGCAGGAATGAGTTTGCGTCAGCCGCGGCCGCGGGTTACCGCTTGTTTCCAGCGCGAAGCCAGGCGATGTAGTCAGCGGCAGCGGCGGCGGTGTCGTACTGGGGCTCGAATCCGGTGTCCTCGCGCAGACGCCTGATGTCGAGCCAGCTTACGGGGCGAGCTCCGGCCGAGGGGAGTTCACATTGGAAGCTGGGGGCGACGGACTCGATCGCGGTGATGACGTCGACGTTGCTGGTAGCACGACCGGAGGCGACGTTGTACGTCGAATGGTGCAGTTCATCGGCGAGCTGCAGCAGCGCAAGCGCGCGACCGGTGTCCTTGACGTAGAGCAGGTCGAGCGCGTCCTCGGCGTGCGGCGGCGCGATGAGTCCGGCCAGGTCGGGTTCGCTTTGCTGCGCTGCAGCGTGTGCGAGCGATGGGGCGGCGAAGAACGGGTCGGGCAGGTGCCCGCCGGGCCCCCAGGTGCCGGAGATGCGTGCGTTGACGATGTCTACGTCGGTCTCCTCCGACAGGTGGCCGGCGAGCAGCTCGGTGATCTTCTTGAACGTCGGGATGGGCTGGAAGTGCTCCAGGGAGATCGGCATGTCCTCGGTGAGTGCACCCTGGGATGTGAAGCCGTAGACGCCGATGGTGCTCGCGGTCACGATGCGGCGCACGCCCCATGCCTGCGCGGCGCGGACGATGTTGAGGAATGCTTCCAGCGCCCGCCCGGATGCGTCGATCGGGGCGTCGTTCCTGACCGGCCACGGGAGGGCGACGGCGAGGTGCACGATCCCAGTGATTGGGTACTGCCGGCCGGCGGCGAGCAGGGCGTCGAGGTCGGCGACATCGGCTTGGACGACGTGCACGGGCAGGTCTGCGAGGTGGCGCGGAACCTGCGGGCTGCGGCGCTGGAGGGGGACGCACTCCTCACCCGCCTCAGCGAGTGCGCGGACGGTGTGGGAGCCGATGAAGCCGACCCCTCCGGTGACAAGAATCATGCCGATGCCATTCGTCGTGGTGCTGATCGTCAGCAGTACTGACGATCAGCTTAAGCGTAAGCTGGGACTCATGTCCACCGAAGCGAGCGCCACCGCTGACCCGCACGACGTCCTGGGTTACCTCCTCAAGCACGCCGCCCTCAAGCTCACGGCGCTGACGGATGCAGCGCTCGAACCGTTCGGGATCGACAGCAAGGACTTCGGCGCGCTTCGAGTCCTGGCCCACCGTGAACCGGCATCGCAGCTGCAGGTAGCGCAGACGCTCGGCATCGACCGCACCACGATGGTGGCGTTGTTGGACGTGCTGGAACGGAAGGGCATCGTCACGCGACGACCGGATCCGGCAGACCGGCGCCGGAACGTCGTTGAGCTCACTGACCAGGGGTTGCAGGCCTACGACGCCGCACAGGTAGCGCATGGGGAAGCCGAGAGCGCGTTCCTCGCAGGGATCAGTCCCAGTGCGGCGGATCAACTCCGCCGCACGCTGCGGACCCTGGTGGAGAACTGAACCAGGCTCTGCACGGTCACCGGCGACCCCGCCGGATTCACGTGCTGCAGTCGCCCGCACCCTTGTCTTCGGTGTCCTCAATGCTCAGGAAGCGGACGTCTGTTTGAGGGCGGGTGCCGTGGCAGTTCTTGCTCCCGACATCACAGCCGCACAACTCACCGGAGCGATGGAGGCGGTCCTGCGCGGCGGTCTCGTCGTGGTCCTGAAACCGCTCCGGCCGTCACGGCGAACGCGCGACGAGCAGTCAACTCAAGAGCGGCTCCGCTGTTGTCCAGGCGAAAGCGTGAGATCCTCCCCCTGCGACGTATGCCTCCATCACCACGCGAACAGGGCCCGGTCGACCCGCCGGCGCCGCTCCAGCAGAGAAGGGAAGAACGACCCGGCCCGCACCTTGGGGGTCTACAGGTCCAGGTCGCCGGCCTGCGTGGTCAGCAGCCTGTCCCGGCGGCCGTTGCGCCAGGTGGTGCGTTTCTCGGAGTGTTCGCCCGGGGGCGGCGCCGATGATCTCGGTGGCCTCGGCCTTGATGAGTTCCTGCAGGATGCGCTCGCACAGCACCCTGATCGTCTCAACTCCGTCGGCCGTATGTAGTGACTCCAGCAGCCGCATGAGGTCAGACTGGGACAAGGCCATCGCGCGCTCCTCCGGTCGAACTGCCCGTTCACCAGGGAGACTTACGCGGTGACGGCCTGCTCGTCACGCTCGGCGACCCGCCGCACGGGGACCTGCGGCTCGCCTGCAGCCGTACCGACTCCCTGCGCCGACGTCCCGCAGCGGTCAGACCGCCCCCATCCGCATACCTCACACACCACGGAATACAGTCACCACCCCAATTCCTTCAGGGACTTCGCGGAGATTCACCCGACGAGCCGAAGTCAGTAAAGGGTGCTGAATAGCCCGGTTACCGCGCGGACACAGCTTCTGGGGCTCCTGCGTCGTGATTCGGTGTCGGGGTGGTGTTCTTCGGGCCGCGGGCGAGGATGTAGAGGAACAGGCCGGCCATGACGGCGACGCCTGCCCACATGGCCTGCTGCCAGCCGTCGACGAAGGACTGCTGCGCGGTGTGGATCAGGTCCTGCGCGTGGCTGCCAGTGCCCGGGACTACCTCGATGGCGTTGGCGATGCCTTCGCGTGCGGTGTCCGCAGCTCCCGGGGGGATGCCGTCGAGCTTGTCGTCGATGGCGCTGCGGTATCCGTTGGCCAGGAGCGCGCCGAGCATCGCGACGCCCAGGGCGGTGCCGAATTCGCGGGTGACGTCGTTGAGGGCGGAGGCCACGCCCTGCTTGGCGCGTGGCAGGGAGCTGGTGATGGCCTCGGTGGAGGGCGTCATGGACAGGCCCATTCCGATGCCCATGGCGAACATGCCGGAGAGGATGGACAGGTAGCCGCCGTCGACGGAGACGAACAGGGCCATCAGTGCCAGGCCGAGGGTGGACAGGGCGACGCCCACGGTCATGGTGGAGCGGGCGCCGATCTTGGCGGCGATCTTGGGGGCCAGGCCGGAGGTCATCATCATCATGACGGCCATCGGCATCATCGCCACGGTGGACAGCAGACCCGACCAGCCCAGCACGGCCTGGAAGAACGGGAAGAGCAGGACGGCGATGCCGGCCTGGACGCCGAAGACGACGAGCAGGGTGATCGAGCCGCTGGCCAGGCCGCGCTCACGGAAGAGACGTACGTCCAGCAGGGATGCGTCGCGGCGGTGCAGTTCCCAGGCCACGAAGGCGATGGCGGCGACGACGCCGACGGCCAGGCTGATCAGGGTGACGGGGTCGGTCCAGCCGCGCTCGGGGCCTTCCTGCAGGACGAAGATGACGCCGATGACGGCGATGGTGGACACCAGTGCACCGATGGTGTCGAAGGAATGGGTGGAGCGTTCGCGGGAGTTGGGCACCGACTTCAGCGTCATCGCCAGCGCGACGACGACCAGGACCACGGGCAGCACGAACAGCCAGCGCCAGTCCGCGACGTCGACCAGCAGGGCGGAGAGGAACATGCCCAGGATGCCGCCGCCTCCGGCGACGCCGGTCCATACGCCGATCGCTTTGCCTCGTTCCTCCTCGGGGAACGTGGAGGTGATGACGGCCAGCGTGATCGGCATGATCATCGCGGCGCTGATGCCCGCGGCAACGCGGGCGCCGATCATCACCGCGGCCGACGGGGCGAGGCCCGCGACGACGCTGGCCGCGCCGAAGATGATCAGTCCGGTGATCAGCATGGGCTTTCGGCCCAGCCGGTCACCGATCGCGCCGAGCGGCAGCAGCAGGGCGGCCAGGGCCAGGGTGTAGATATTGATGATCCACAGGACGGTGGTCTGCGAGGCACTGAACTCGACGGCCATATGGGTCTGGGCGACGTTCAGGCCGGACACCGAGGCGATGACGGCCATCAGCGCGATCGAGACGGTGATTAGGATCGCGCGGAGCTGACGCGCATCCGGCGTACCCTCGCCGCTTACTGGTGCGGCCGCCGCCTGGGGAGGCAGGTTGCTACTCATTGTTTCCTCTCAAGAGGGGCATGCGGAATCAGCGCCGGAGCAGGGCCGGTCGCCAAGGGGTGGTGAAGCAGGAGGTCTGTTCACCGCGCGGACTGCAGGTGTGCGGTCGCGCGGTTCAGCCACGGCGGCTGGGGTGTCAGGCGGGGGCGTTCTCGGCCTGTGCTGCGGCGAGGGCCGCGTCGGTGTCGGCGGTGGCCAGGAGGGCGTTGATGTGGGATCCGGCCAGGGCACCGGCCGCGGCGGACGCACCGACCTGCGCGGTGAGGTCGGTGGCGTTTCCGGCCACCCACACGCCCGGAACGTCGGTGGTGCCGGCCATTGCGGAGGCGAAGCGGCGGCCCGTGTTGTCGGGCAGGTCTTCCATCGGCAGCTTCAGCCCGTCCAGGCCCTCGGTGCGGGCCTGCAGCTGCGTCGCCACCGCGATGACCCGCCGTTCCACGAATGTGCCGTCGACCAGGCGCAGGCCGGCCAGAGCGCCGCCCTCGTCGTTGACGACTTCCTGCACCTCGATCTCGACGTTGCGGATGTTGCGGGCGGCGAACCGGGCGCGCGCGTCCTCGTCCAGGACGGTGCCGTTGGTGAAGTAGACCAGGTCGTCGGTGAGCTGACGGAACAGCAGTGCGTGGTGGAGGGAGGCGGGGCCGGTTGCGAGGAGGCCGATGGGCTTGTCACGGACCTCCCAGCCGTGGCAGTAGGGGCAGTGCACAACGCTGCGGCCCCAGTGCTCGGCCAGGCCCGGAACCTCGGGCAGGACGTCGCGCAGGCCGGTGGCCACCAGGACGCGGCGCGCGGTGAGCGTGCGGCCGTCGGCCAGGGTGACGGTGAACCGCAGATCACCGTCGGCCGTGGGGGCGGCGGGCTCGGTGGCGGCCACTTCGCCGAAGACGATCTGGCCGCCGTACTGGCGTACCTGCTGGCGTCCGCGCTTGAGGATCTCGGGCGGCGGGGTGCCGTCCAGGACGATGAAGCCGTGCATCGCTGCGGCGGGCGCGTTGCGCGGGGTGCCGTTGTCGATCACGACGACCGAGCGGCGCGAGCGGGCGAGCATGAGCGCGCCGTTCAGGCCCGCGGCGCCGCCGCCGATCACCACCACGTCCACGGTCTCGGCGGGCAGGGTGTCGCTCTCGTAGCGGGAAGTCTGCGCAGACATGTCGCGCCCTTTCGTCGTACGTGGCCCCCGTGCTGGACCATCTGTATTCGACGTTAAGCCCGCATTGCAGTGAAGGCATAACATATTGCCTATGACGCAAGAAGATGGGCAGCTGGACAGCCTCGTACGCAAACGGATCCGCGCCCTGCGGGTCGCACAGGGCTGGTCCCTGGAGGAACTGGCCACCCGCGCCAACCTCAGTCAGTCCTCGCTCAGCCGCATCGAGAACGGTCAGCGCCGCCTCGCCCTCGACCAGCTCGTCACCCTCGCCCGCGCCCTGGACACCACCCTGGACCAGCTCGTGGAGAACGCCGCCGACGACGTCGTCATCAGCCCGATGATCGACGGCACCCACGGCCTGATGCGCTGGCCCATAAAGGGCGTCCCCGGCATGAGCGTCATGCGTCAACGGATGACCGAACCGCCACCCGACAATCCCGCCCGCATGCGCGCCCACCCCGGCCGCGAATGGCTGGTGGTCCTGTCCGGTACGGCAATCCTGATGCTCGGCCACCGCCGGTTCCGCATCGAGACCAATCAGGCCGCCGAGTTCCCCACCATGATGCCGCACGCGATCGGCGCCGAGGGCGGGCCGTGCGAGATCATGGGCATCTTCGACCGCGACGCTCGCCGCGGCCACCAACGCGACACCGACGAGTCCGGCGACTGCGACAGCGCACAGGGCCCCTGCGAGTAGCGCCCGTGTGAGAACGGTGGTGTGCTGCCAGAAGAGAGGGGATTTTGCGTGGCAGGCAGCACACCGAGCGACCTCTTTGCGTATTGCGCAAGCAGTCGTGCGATTCGCGCATGAGGTGCTTACGGTGGTGCCATGACCCCAGCTCACGGCCACACCCCTCACCATGGCGGCTCGCACGGCCACCACCCAGAGCACGACGACAGCGGCCAGGCGGAGATCCTTGACCTGGACGCCGAGGTGCTCGCCGAGCACATCGCGTCCATCACCGCCTGGCTCCCGCTGAAGTCCGAGCCGCGCCAGATCGTGGACCTGGGCTGCGGCACCGGTGCGGGCACCTTTGCCCTCCTTGAACGCTTCCCCGACGCACTCGTCACCGCCGTCGACGCCTCCGCCGGCCACCTGCAGCTCCTGCGCGAGAAGGCATACGCCCGCGGCATGCAGGACCGTGTGCGCACCGTGCAGGCCGACCTCAACACCGACCACTGGCCCGACCTCGGCACACCAGGCCTGGTGTGGGCCTCCGCTTCCATGCATCACATGGCCCGCCCCGACCGCGCACTGGCCGACGTCCACGAACTGCTCGCGCCGGGCGGCCTGTTCGCCGTCGTGGAATTGGACGGTTTCCCCCGCTTCCTGCCCGCACACGCGCCCGAGGGCCGGCCTGGGCTCGAAGAGCGCGCCCATGCCGCAACCGACAGCTTTCACGCCGAACACGTACCCCACCGCGGTGCCGACTGGGGGCCGATGCTGACCGCCGCAGGGTTCACCGTCGAGGACGAGCGCACCATCACCGTGAGCGTCGAAGGCAACCGCAGTCAGGCCATCGGCCTCTACGCCCACGCCAGCCTGCAGCGCATCCGCGGCGCCGCCGCACCTGCCCTGAGCCCGGAAGACCTCGTCGCACTCGACGAACTCCTGGATGTCGACAGCCCACACAGCATCCTGCGCCGAAGCGACCTCGCGGTCCGCACCGAGCGCACCGTCTGGGCAGCCCGCCGCGCCTGAACCCGGGCCGCCCTGTTGTCTGTCGGGCAGCGCCGACAGCCAGTTACTTGCCTCATACGCAACCACTGCCGCGCACCCGCGTGCGTGTCGTCGGCTGAGCAACCATGCCGGCGCACGCCTCGCGCGGCGCTACCGCCGCGCACCCACGGCGCGGTGGAGAGGATGGGAGTACCTCCATGACTGCACCTCAGGTTCCCGCCGACCACGAAGCCTGGCGCCGGGGCCGGTGGGAAGAGATCGCCGGAACGAACGGGAAGGGCACGGTCATCGCCAAGGCCAAGATCAACGGCCGCGATCCGCACACCTTGCCCGGCCTGCCCGGCCAGTGGACCACCACAGAAACGGGTGCGCTGACAGTGGCCGCCAAGGCCGAGGACGGCGTGCGCGCCAACGGCGAGGCCGTCGACGGAACCACGGAAGTGCCCTCCGGCAGCGTTCTGGAATTCCCCGGCAACCTGAACGGCTTCGCGGGCGGCGCCGATGGGTTCTATGGCGTCATCGTCATGGATCAAAGCCGGGTCGAACGCTCCGGCCTCAGCGGCATCGACCGCTTCCCGTATAACCCGGATTGGGTTTTCGAAGGCCACTACCGGGCTGCGCCGGAAGGGCGGCGTATCGAGGTGGAACGACTGACCGCCCCGCGGAGCACGGAGGCCATCCTCGCTCCCCTCGACCTGGTCGTGACCGTGCACGGCACCGAATACGTCCTCGCCGTTCTTGAGGAGTCTCCCGGGCAGCGCCTGGTGATCTTCACCGACGAGACCAGCGGGGACTCCACCCCGCAGATCGGCCGCTGGCTGGTGCTGCCGCTGCTGGAGCCCGGCAGCGCCGTGACCGTGGACTTCAACCAGGCCACGCTCTCGCACCACCACCTGAACCCGGACGTCTTTGTCTGCCCCCTCTCGCCACCCGGCAACCACCTGCCCATGCGCATCGAGGTCGGCGAGCGCGCCCTGATCCACTCCGCCACCGGCCAGAGCTGACCTGCCCCAACCCCCTTTTCCACTGTTACCCGTAGCCCGTACAGGAAGAAGACCAGCATGAGTCAGGACCTCAAGGACAAGGCCGTCGCCTACCTCCGCGCACTCGAGTCGCGCGACTGGAAGGCCGCCCGTGCGCTCTGCGCCGAAACCGCCACCGTGTGGCACAACGATGGCAAGGGCGAGCAGTCCATCGAGGAGAACGTCGCGGGAATGGAGGGCCAGATCGAGTCCATCGAGTCGATGCGCTATGAGATCCTCCGCCAGCTCTCTCAGCGCGGCGAAGTTCTTCAGCAGCACTTGGTGCACGTCGCCACAAAGAACGGGATGCGCGGCGAGGTGCACGCCGCCGTCTTCTTCGGCTTCAACGACGCCGGAGCGATCACCCGCATCGAGGAGTACGCCAACTTCATCCCCGTCGGCCAGGACAGCTGAGAGCCGAGGGCGGGCCCTGCTCACCGCCGGCAGACCCGTGGACGGGCCGGCTGACGGAGAGGGGCCCGCCGCCCGGTGAGGGAAGTAGCTGGCGAGAGGCACCTTTCGTTCTCAGCCGCGGCCAGCACTGCTGCGAGTTCGGGCGAGGAACTGCAACTTGATACGTCGATGATCCAACGACGTCACCGCGCGCAGTCCTGCGTGAGGGCAGGCACTCGGCACATTGGCAGTTCCCAGTGTCAACAACGCTCGCGATCAATACATCTAGCACGACACAACGGATCCCGAGGTCGTCGTTGCCAAGTTCGTCCAGGACGGGGCGGGCCCTGACCCCGACGAGCGCCTCGAGATGGCCGCCTGCTTCGCCGGACGGGTCCGCGATGGCCACGTCATCGACGCACACGACTATCTCGACCGGCCCCCGCCCGGCATCGGACAAGCCCTCGTCCCGAACCTGACCACGTCGAGCACACACCGACACCTGAGAGAGGAACAGCACATACCTGCGTACACCGCCGACCCCAACGAGACCACGGCCGTCCGCCGCAAGCGCGGCGAGGATATCGTGGAGACACTGAGAGGGGGCGGCGCCCCCTCGCTGGACGCACTCGACCGCGACTTCCCCTTCCTGGCCAACGCTGTCAACGCCTCCGCGGTGGGTGAGCTCTTGGCCCGGGATGTCCTCGACGTCCGCACTCGCCAGCTCGCGCTCCTCGCAGCCTTCGCGGCCCTCGGCCTCGGCGACTTCATCAAGATCCATGGAGGGTACGCCCTCAACGCGGGGGCCACCGAGGACGAGCCGAAGGAGGTCGTCTACCTCACCACCATTCCCGGCGGCTTCCCTCGCGCGATCCAGGCATCACAGGCAGTGGCGGAACTCCTCGCCTCCCGCCGGGCCGACTGAGGACCTGTAGGACCCGCCGGTACGGTCGGCGGACCTCGTTGGTAGGCGCTGCGTCGGGCTGTTGCCTGGTGGTGTCTGCGCCAGGTGGGCCAATGCAGCAGCATGGCGGCAGAACGGGCCAGTGGGTCGAAAACGGCGGCGAGTAGTACTTCTCAAGGGGTCACGCTGGACACTTTCGGCACCATCCAGCACCGGCTACAACACGAGGGTGCGATTGGCCCCAGTACTTGACGATTCCTTGACGATTTTCGATAGCAAGCCCGATACGCTCCCAGCTGACCGGTTAACAATTGTAGCCTTCTGCATGGAATGCTCACCGGATTCCGCTAGCGCACTGTGACCCACCATCTGGTCTGACACCGATCCCGAACCGTACTGATACCTACCCTCATCACGACACCTTTCTGCATCGACCTTCGCCGCGCCACACGCATCGCTTAGCGCGTAAACATTCAGCCAAAGTGGGGACCTTGCGTGGCGTGGTGCTCCTGCGACACTAAATGATGCCGCGTCAACGTCGTGCCCCCAGGCATACGCCATGCAGTGAGCTCGGCCGAGGCCGCCACCCCGGCCGCCCGCCCAGCGTTAAGCGCGCACTCGGCGGATCGGAATTGTGAAATCTCCATCGACACCGACTGCTGTGCGAGAAAGGAAAATTCGAGTGTCCACAAAGGCTTCCGTCTCCCAGTCCCTGCGTGCCGGGCTCTCAGCTTTGATGTTGACCCGGCTGTTGTCCGTCGGCGCGATGCCAGCAACAGCAGCCCCTGCACGCGTAATACCGAGGGGTGTGCTTACCTCATTGGTCAGTCTCGCTGCCGAGCGGATCCTGCTCGCTGACAAGGTTGCCGCCGCCAAGTTCGGCACCGCCGCGCCAATTGAAGATCCAGTACGGGAACAGCAGGTACTAGACCAGGCCGCAGCACTCGCCGCCGACGCCGGTATCGACCCCGAAAAAACTGTGGACTTCTTTCGAGCGCAGATAGAAATGAGCAAGGTAGTACAGCAGAGACTCCACAACCTTTGGACTGAACACACGGAACTGGCGCCAACTCAGCGGCCCGATCTGGCCACTGAGGTGCGTCCCGCGCTAGACCGGATCACCGTCGAGTTCATCGATCAACTGGCCGGCACGGAGGATCTGCGCAACTCCACTCTGCGCTGCAAGGCCTTGCTGATCCTTGCCAAGGAGAAAGCCAACCGCCAATACGGGCTCGACCGGTTGCATGACCGTGCCCTGTGGGGAGCAATCAAGCCGGTATGCGCTTGATCCCCTTGTGATCGCCTCGCTAAACTTCAAGTGACTCGCGTCCCTTTAGACCGTGTCCTACGTGGTGAGGCGGACGAGCCGCTTGTAGCAGCACAGTGCCGCGGCGAGTCCGAGAAATGCGAGGTAGTTGCGGGAATGGCACTCGTAACGCGGGCTGAGTCTGCGATAGCCGGACAGCCAGGAGATGGTCCGCTCGATCACCCACCTCCGACGCCCTAATCGCTGACTGGACTCGATGCCCTTGCGGGCGATGCGCACGCCAATCCGCTTGCCGCGCAGCCATTTGCGCAGATCAGGACGGTCGTATGCCTCGTCCGCATGCAGGCGCTGAGGCTTGAAGTACCGGCCGCGGTGAGGGTCGTGTTTCGTTTGGTGACCGCCACCATGGGCTTCAGCCCTTCGCTGTCGTGGACGTTGGCGGCCGAGACTCCGACGACCAGGGGCAGTCCGTTCGCGTCCGACAGGATGTGCATCTTGGAACCCGGCTTGCCCCGGTCCACGGGGCTCGGGCCTGTGCCGGTGCCGGACCTGGTCCGGCGGGACTTCACCGCCGACGCTCTGGACGATAAGTGGTGCGGAGACATCACATACGTGCAGGTCGGAGCCACGTGGCTCTACCTCGCCTGCGTCATCGACATCCGTTCCCGCCGAGTGCTCGGCTGGTCGATGGCCCCGCGGCATGCGGGCCGAACTCGTCATCGACGCGATCCAGAACGCGGTCGCGGCCCGTGGCGGAAATGCCGCGGGGGTGATCTGCCACGCGGACCGCGGATCGCAATACACCTCCGCCGCGTTCGCCCAAGTCTGCGACCGGTACGGCGTCCGCAGGAGCATGGGCAGGGTCGACTCGAGCTGTGACAACGCCCTGGCCGAGAGTTGCCGCTTCCTGAACCGTCTCGCAGGCCACTTCGACCACAAGGTGCACCTCGTCGTGTACGGCCACTCCGCGCATCGCTCCCGCAAGTGCGCCACGCGGTGTTGCGGCACTTCGCCGACATCGGAACAGCACCCGGATCGGACGTACTGAAACCGGTCACCGTACACGCGGGCCGGACGACCTGGGAGGCGCTGGCCCAGCGAAGCCCGCTCAAATGCCAGGGACGTCTCCACCCGGTGGGGCGGACTGTGCTTCCCTCGCCTCCAGCGTCGCCAAGAGTTCGTCCGACATCAGCGGTCGGCTGAAGTCCAATAGGTCCTGGGTCAGCGGAGTCGGCCGCAGCGTGCCGGCATCGAGGTTCACCATTCCTCGCGTTCCGCTGGCATGGACGGTCGCGCGGTCGGCAGACAGAATGACGAACTTATACGTGAAACTTGTGCGCCCCACGTGCTCGAGCCAGAACTGCACCTGGATCTCCCCGAGCCTGGTGATGGGGGCGTCATAGGTCAGTTGCATGGACCGGACGACCTGAATCATCTCGATGGGAGATCCCGACGCACGGCCAAAGGGGAAACCCTTGCGAGTCAGGTAACTATTGAAGGCCCGTTCGAAGAGGAAGGGATACTTGTTGTGATGGACCATGCCGTACGCATCAAGGTCTTCGAAGTGCACGGAAACCGCTTCGTACGTACCCACGGGAGCCTTGCTGTTGGCCGAAGTCATCCTGGATCCGATTCTGACAAATCGTTGAGTGGATCTGGCGCTCGTTACGCACACTCTGTATGAGGGCCGCGATCCTGTCCCCGTCGGCTCGGTGTCGGCGGGGAGCGATGCAGTTGCCGACGACGCGCGACCAACCCGTCCCGTTACAACGATACCAGCCGAGAAACGGTTCATTGAGTCCTTGCATCTCTTCTCTAAGCTGGCGCGATGCAGGCAGAGGGTGACCGTTCTCGGCCAACTCGAGGACGGCGGCTTGCAGTCGGGCAGTCCTTGGTCCGCAGCCTGCGCCAACGATGACCAAGTCCGGCTCCTGCCGGCTCCTGCTCGAGCGGCTTGTGGAGACGATCACCTAAGTGTGCCATCTCATGACATTGGTTCCTCGCTGTCAGGCTTGGCGGGCGTAGGACGCCAGGCGTTGGGCGAGCGCGATGACGAGGTTGCGCAGTTCATCGGGCGCTCGATGACGAACGGACGGTCGAGTGAGGCGAGTAGCGGAGGCAACCAGTCGAGCCGCTCCGACCGTAGCTGGACGCGCAGCCGGCGCTCGGTCGCCCGGTCTTTGTCTGCCATGGGCGCGTGCTCCTCCAGGCTCGCGACGCCGGCGGCAAGGTGGGCGCGGATCTGCTGAACTGTCCCGTGGATCCGTAAGGTCACCTCGTGTCGGTACTCAGCCGTGACGAACCCTGACAACACGCGCCGTGCCGGATCGGGACCCACGGGCGCCTCGAATGAGCCGGGCGGGGTCCGTGCGTCTGTGATGCGAGGGCGGTGAGGCACCTGACATCATCCACGACGCCTCCGACGACCTCGCGGACTTCGCGTACGGCGGCTACCTCGCCGACCTGACCGAACTGCTGCCCGAGCGGCTCAGGTCGGACATCCCGCAACGCGGTTGGGACACGGCGATCTTCGGTGACGGCATCTACGGTGTGCCGTTCCTCCAGAAGCCGCGCGTGCTCATCGCCAACAAGAAATGGCTGAAGGACTCCGGCGTACGCGTCCCGACACCCGAACGGCCTTGGAGCTGTGGGGAGTTCCGGCGCTCACCGATCAACTCAGCGGCGACGGGAAGTACGGCGTGGCCTGGCCGCTCAAGGAGCCCGTGTCCGCGACCCTCAACCTGTCGCTGTCGGCGGGCGGACAGCTCTTCCACCGCGGCGAGGACGGCAAGGTGACGATCCGGTTCGAGGCGGCCGACCACACCGTGCCGCGCACCATCCACGACCAGGCGAACACCGACCACAGCGCCTCGCCCACCACCCTCGGCAGCGGCGGCTCGGACACCCTGCCCGGCTTCTTCGGCGGCAAGTACGCGATGGTCCCGCACCAGCGCTGAGCCCTCAGCTCAGGGAACGGCGGGGCCGGTGACGTACCGTCCCTCGTCGTCGTACGGCCAGACGTTGGGCACGCAGCCGTGCATGTCCTTGATCTGCTGCATCATCGCGGGAGCCGGCTTGCCGGGGCCGGGGCGGGTGACATGACCGTGCCCGAGGAAATGGCCGACCTCGGCCGGTGAACGGCGCGGCATCTGCGAAGCCCTGGTCGCCATGAGCGCTTCCGGACGCTTCGGCACCGGACCCGTCTGCGATGAGATCCAGCAAATCCTGGGGATGGTGCTCCAGGCCGGTGCTGAAGCAGGAGAACTGCGCAGCGACATCGATCCGGTCGACGTCGGCGGGATCCTCACCGGCGTGCTCTCCGTGGCCGGCGCGCCCGAGCAGCGCGCCCAACTCGACCGCATGCTCACCGTCGTCGTCGACGGGCTGAAGCCGCGCCAGGACGATCGAGGGCGTGCCTAGTACACCAGTTGCAGTTCGCTATTTCTGCTGGTCAGGGGCGTGTTCGTGAGTGTAGTTGGCTGATGCACCGTCCAGCGTATGGAAGAACTTCCACACCAGTACGCCGTGTTCGAACCCCGGGCTGTGCATGGAGGTGATGGCGGGGTCGGCATATGTGCTGTAGCCGAATCTGGTGACCGAGAAGTCGTCGGTGATGTGCTGCCCTACGGCCGCTGGCTTCGGCCTGCTTCCGAAGGGCCGCGTTCCCTCGGCGGCACGGTCCGGCCGCCCAGGGACTGCGGCCCCGAGGCGGACTGCGAGCCGTGAAGGACCTACTCGCCTACGACTGCTCGGCACAAAGGCCGTCGTCCGCGCAAGGACCCGGCCACTCGGGCTCCAAAGCCGCTCCTACCTTCGCCGAATGCGCGGCGCATGGTCAGGCCGCGCCCGCAGGCGGTCAGGAGGTCAGGAGGTCAGCTCGACGGTGCGCGGCCGGTCTGGAGAGGGGCGCAGGATGCCGGCCGCGACCGCGGCGGTCGCGCAGAACAGGGTGAGCAGCAGGAAGGTGTGATTGAGAGCCATGAGATGGGTCATCCAGCCGATGACGGCGGGGCCCGCGAGCATGCCGATGTAGCCGAGTCCGGCGACTCGGGAGACGTTGGTGCCCGCGGCTGTGGGGTCGGCGTGTCCGGCGGCGCTGAACAGTTGCGGGATGCAGCCGGACAGGCCCAGACCGAACAGCGCCCAGCCGGTCAGCGCCGCCCAGATCCAGGGCGAGAGGGCTACGACCGTGATGCCGACGGCGGCCAGGGCCGCGCCGTACCTCAGGACGGCGACCGGACCGAACCGCGCGGATATCCGGTCCGCCAGGAGCCGGCCGATGGTCATGGTGGCCGCGTAGGTCCCATAGGCGAAAGCGGCGGTGCTCTCCGGCGCGTCCAAGACGGTCTTGAGGTGCAGGACGCTCCAGTCGTTGGCGGCTCCCTCACACAGCATGACCAGCAGAGCCAGGACGGCCAGGAGCCAGATCCGGGCGGGAACAGCGCGCTTCTTCACCTCAGGCTCACCCTCCGCATCGGGTGCGGGGACGGTCGACCCGGTGGGCAGAAGACCACGAGCTGACGCCAGAGCGATGATGACGCCGGCGCCTGCGGCGGTGCCCAACGTCGTGGCCGGGTCCCAGCCGATGCCGATGGCCGCGGCACCGGCGAGCGCGGCCAGGACACCGCCGACGGAGAACGTGGCGTGGAAGGCCGACATGACAGGCCGCTCGTACGCCCTCTCCACCTGCACCGCATGCGCGTTCATGCTGACGTCGAGGGTGCCGTTCCCGAATCCGAAGAGCAGTAGGGCAGCTCCGAGGGCCCACGGTTCCTGGGCGAGACCGGGCAGTACCAGGGTCGCGCTGCACAGCACTCCGGCCACGGGAACGACGGTGCGTGTACCGAGCCGGTCGGACAGCCGCCCGCCGAACTGCATGCCGGCGAAGGCCCCGGCCCCCAACAGCACAAGGAACCCGCCCAGGGCCGCATGGCTGATGCCCACGCGTTCCTCGATGGCCGGAATCTGCACGACCCACATACCCAGCAACATGCCATTGAGTACGAAATAGACAAATGTCACGATGCGAGATGCGCGCAGGGCTCTTTCCATGCGGACACCATAACGAACAACCGATCTGTTCGAAACCCGGCGCCTCAACCATCTGTGATGTTCGAAGCGGGTGGTGTTGAATCACGGTATGAGCACCGTGGAACGTCACCGACTGATCATCCAGGCCGTCCAGGAGGCAGGAACGGCCACAGTCACCGAACTCGCGCACCTGACGGGCTCCTCGGAGATGACCATCCGTCGCGATCTGGACCACTTGGCCTCGCAAGGCGTCCTCGAACGGTTCCGCGGCGGCGCGCGAACCCTCCTCCTGCGAGGAGACGAACCTCCCTTCGCGCTGCGCGCCCACGAAGCCATCGATGCCAAGCGCCGGATCGCGGCGGAGGTGGCCTCACTCATCACCGACGGCGAAACCGTCCTGCTCGACAGCGGCACGACCTGTCTGGAAGTCGCGCGCCTGCTGCGCGGACGGCACGTCACCGTGATGCCCCTGTCACTACAGGCGATTCACATCCTCAGTGACGCCCCCGAACCGACCTCACTGTTGGTCCCCGGGGGCCGGCCCCGCGCCGGCGAGGGAGCCCTCACCGGACCCCTCACCCTCGCCTCCCTGTCGGCGCTGCGCTGCGACACCGCCGTCCTGGGCTGCTGCGGCTTGACCGCCGGCGACGGCATGACTGCCTACGACCTCGACGAGGCAGCGGTGAAAAAGGCGGTCATCTCCTCAGCGCGCCGTATCATCGCCGCCGCCGACGGCAGCAAACTCGGCCGCACCACCCACGCCTACGTCGGGCCCTCCACCCTGGTGCACACCCTTGTCACCGACACCACTGCACCCGCCGACGAGACCACCGCGCTCGAGAACAACGGCACCACTCTCAGGATCGTCTGACCCGTCCTGTACGCCTTCGCCGCACCGAACGCCGCGACTTCACGCATCGTCCAAGCCTCTGTGGGCAGCCGGCTCGATGGCGCGTCGTACGCGATCCGGACAGGAATACTCCCCGGCGTGACATCGGGCCTTCCGCCGGACGCCTTCCCCGGGGCTTCCGGCTTGTTTGCGCCTACGGCCGATCCTGCTGGCCAATTGCGTTGCTGGTCGGTTGTGATGCTCGTTGGCTCCATGTAGCGGTCGCGTCTTCCGTTTTCTCCGGTCGTGCATCCGGCGGTGGGCCGGGTTCCCGGGTAGGCGTGTGGCCGGCCCAGCCGGTGCCGGGGGGGGCGGGAGCTGGTAAAGCGCGCGAAGGCACAGGTTTTCACCATCGACGGTCCCCAGGGCGGCAGCGCCCTGGGGACCGTCGGTGATCACCTCCTGCCGGACCTGATCGGGCTCAGGCGGTCAGCTTGGTGTCGATGATGAAGCTGGTCTCGATGACCTGGCCGGGGAAGGTCAGTTCAGTGACGCCGAGGACTGTGCTGACCGGGCGGTGGTCGCCGAAGTACGTCAGGTTGCCTTCTGACGTCGCCCGGGCGTTCTGCTGCAGGTTCACCACATACAGGGTCTGCGAGATGATTTGGTTGCGCGTGGCGCCGTAGTGGTTCAGGACCTTGTCGAAGTTGGCGTAGGTCTGCTTGAGCTGGGCGGCGAAGTCGTCCGCATGGAGGAAGTGCCCGCCTCGTCGAGCGAGAGCTGTCCGGAGACGTGGACCAGGTCGTCGGACTTGATCGCCTGCGAGTATCCGAAGTCGCTCTCGGCCGGCACGTTGTGGTTGAAGACGTCGATGGTGGTCATGCTGCCTGCCTCCTTGCCATGAGAGCCCGCGGGTTCGCTTCCGCGGAACCAAGACGCACGTGCTCTCTTGTGGCTACTCGGAGCAGTTCACGGGCTCGCCCGAAGACGCGGACCTGAGGCGCGCGGACTCTCTGGCGCGAGAGCGGACGTCGCCAACAAGTGGGCGTTCCTGACCATCGAGGCTCAGCGGGTCCTCGATTGCATGCAGGGTGAGGACAGGAATGGTGATCTGGCCGGTGAGGTCACTGTCGTAGGAGAGGTCGCGGCGTGCCGTGGCGTCGGCCAAGAAGCGCGCACACCTGCGTTCAGCGCTCCTTCGTGCCGTCGAAGCGGCCGCCAAGCAGGGCCAGGCAGCGGCAGCGCCTCCGAGGCCTTCGGCGACTTGCGGCAGCAGGGCGGCAGGGCGTTGGACGAGAACCGCTTGCGCTCGCCAGCGGGCTCATCGACGCGGCGGTCCCTCACCCTGACCACGGTGACCTCGACCGGCCCGGCCGCCATGGCCACAGTCCGCGGTCGGTGGTGGCCGTTGCGGACCACCAGACGCCGGCATGGCCGCTCGTCGGTCTCGGCCGCCGACTCGGCTATGTACTGGTTGACTTCGGCCTCCAAGGCTGCGGCGGCATCCGGCGGGCGCTCTCGCGGAAGACAAGTCAAGAGCGCACGTTCGCTCGGACCGCCTCTTCGATGGGTGTCGACCCCGTGTTGAGTTCAAGGATCTGCCGGCCGATCCGGGGCTCGTGGAGCAGTTCAGCGAGGGTGGTGGCGACGTCGTCGCGAGCGATCTGGCCGTGGAGCTCTGCCGGCCCGAGGGATACGGTGCCGGTTCCCGGGCCGTCGAGGAGGAGTGAGGGGCGCAGGATCAGCCAGTTCAGATCGCTGCGGCTGAGCTCGACGTCTGCCTGCTTCTTCACGGCGAAGTAGTACTCGACCTCCTCCCCGAGGTCGCGTTCCCGCCAAGATTCCGGAAGCACCGACACCAGCACGAAGCGCTCCACACCGGCGAGGCGTGCCGCCTTGATCGCTCTGACGACCCCATCGCCGTCGATCGCTGTCGTGACCTCCTTGCTGCCGCCGTTCGATCCGGCGCTGAAGACGATCACGTCGACGTCACCGAATGCTGCCGCGAGTTGTTCCGCCGTCATACTGGAGAGATCGCCGACGTGTGCGTTCACTCCTCGCGTTGCCAGTTCAGCCTGCTGGTCTTCTCGGCGTACGAGCCCGTGGACGGCGTCTCCCCGCGAGCGCAGTTTCTGCGCGAGCCGACCTCCGATACCGCCGGTGATGCCGATGATGAAGACGTCCACCTTAGATGCTCCGTTCTCTCGATGTGACTCTTCGGCTCCGTCGTCAGAGCGATGCCTGAGCGAGCGGGCCCGTCAGCACGGCGAAAGTGAAGCCGTGCTGACCGCCGCGACTGAGTCGGCGCCCCCGATGCCGATCGAGGGCACCAAGCCGGTCCTCTACGACGCCTTCTACTCCCCGGACGCCCGACGCCCGATGGAGGCTCCGGCGACACCGACCTCGCGCGGCTGTCGGCCGAGCGGCTGGCCCCGACCAAAATCCTCACCCTGGTGTGCCAACGAGCCCGCGGCACCGCCAACCACTGTCGACGCCACGGGAAGTCACCCCTCGCCGATTACCTCCTGACCGCGAGGACCTGCACAGCACGTCCCGCGAAGAAGTACATGTGCCCCCTGGTCGCAGAATCATCCTGGGGAAGAACTGTCCCCCTCATAGCACGCACATCGATGTCAACACCGCGACGAGCCGGGGGAATTCCTCAGGGCCCGCCGAGCCGCCAACCCCGCCGACGTCGGCCTCCCCGGCGGCGGCCAGCTGCGGAGGGTGTCCGGCCTGCGCCGCGAGGAGGTCGCACTGCTGGCGGGCTCGCCGGCAAGGAGGATCCCCACCAGCCGCGCGTACGCGCCCGGCAGCAGGTCGAGCCGCAGTTGCAGACCCTGCTCGACGATCTCGCCCACACGCCCGCGTTCGTTATCGGCCGCCGTACCGACGTCCTCGCTTGGAATGCCATGGGCGCGGCGTTGATCACCGACTTCGGGAAGATCCCGGAGAAGGACCGCACCTACATCAGGCTGCTGTTCACCGACCTCGCGATGCGCGAGCTCTACGCCGACTGGGAGGAGGTCACCCGCCTGGCCATCGCC
Organism: Streptomyces sp. NPDC050416; assembly: GCF_044458845.1. Taxonomy (NCBI): domain Bacteria; kingdom Bacillati; phylum Actinomycetota; class Actinomycetes; order Kitasatosporales; family Streptomycetaceae; genus Streptomyces; species Streptomyces sp. NPDC050416. Next base: position 76,441 of record NZ_JBITII010000018.1, on the reverse strand, counting down.
CAACTGCGCATGCACAACGCCCGCAACCCCGGCGACCCGCAACGACGACGGCCTACGCCTCCTGGCGTCCTGGATCACCGACCAGAACCGATCCGCACGGAGCAGCATGGCGTGACCAGTGTGTCAGCGTTCTGTGCTGGAGCCATCAGGTGCTGGTCGCTGCGAGGCGAGGAAGCGCAGTCCGTCCTGCGAGGGCATGCCCACTTCGGGGACGTGCGGATCCTGCACGGACAGTTCACCGACGAGGGCGCTCAGACGTGAGTCGTCGGGTACTTGACCTGGTGTTGAACGCTTCGGCGTAGGCGCTGAGGTCCTCCCCGCCGACGCGGGGGTGTTCCGCCGTCACGGTTGCCGTGCGAGGGTGAGGGAGGTTGGCTCTGTTCGCGAGTATGGGCTCTGGCTCAATTTCCGTGATCGCGTGGCTGTGAGTGACACCGGCTGGGTAGGCAGCGAGGGCTTCTCCGTATGCGCGTGCTGCCCGGATGTCGACCGAGAGCTGCTGACGAACGAGTCTCAGTCAGCAAGGTCTCTCGCTTCGTAGCTGGCCAGCCCCAGGGCAAGCAGGGGCGGCACTAGCGTGTTCAGATACCAGGCCATGTCCGTGAGGGCTGGTGCTCCGGAGAGGCTCCGCCGGTCGATCGTCGGGATGAAGGAACAGTGCGATCGGCCAGCATGAAAAAGTAGTTGGCCACCGGTTTCCGCAGTTGAGTGATAGATGCAGACACCGACGTGGTGGTCGACGTTGGCCGGCGAATCAACCAAGGTCAGGACCTCAGCTGCCTGGTCGGTTGAAGTCGACTGCCAGTCGAACAGGTCGTCGTTGTTGACCACGTAGGAGATACCAAGCGGTTCCTGCAGCGACCACCCCTCACCGGCCAGAGCTCGCACCACGGCGTCTACGGTGACGGCGCGTGCGAACACGAGATCGATGTCGGCGGTCCTGGACATTCACGGCTCCTGCGGTGGGTTTGATCGTTGTCGAAAGCGTTTCACGTGTTGGCAGCCGTCATGGAGCGAGGAGCACTCGTTTCCTCAGGAGCGCGAAGCCGGCTCGGCCGAACATCTGGCGTTTGAGCATCTTGATGCGGTTGACGTGCCCTTCCACGACACCCGAGTGCCAGGGCAGGGTGAGCCCGGCGGTGACCGCGGCCCGGTCGCGATCGATGCCGACGACGAGGGTGTGGAGACCGGGCAGGTCGTCCTGGCGGACTGCGTCGAGCCACTCGGGCAGCCGTTGGCCCTGTCGCTCCGTGAGGATCTGGGCGAAGGAGCGGACATGTCCGGCGAGGGCTTTCAGTTCGGGACAGTGGGCCATGACGGCCTTGAGCCGGAGCTGATCGACCTCGGAGAGGGAGTCGGGGTGGCGCAGGATCCAGCCGGCGACCGTGCGGGCGGGGGTGCGGTGCCCGGATCGGCCGAAAGGCGTTTGGTGCGGAAGTAGGCGCGAACTCGCTGGTAGCAGCCCTTGTAGCCGAGTGGCACGATCTCCTCCCATGCCCTCCAGGCCTTGGTGCAGCCCTGGTTCCAACGGTCGTCCAGGTAGGGCCCGTACTCGTCGAGGACTGAGGGGGCGGGCCTGCCACTGGCCGTGGAAGAGGTCTTCCGGGGTGGTGGCGTCGGCGAGGAGCTTGACCGTGCGGTAGGTCATCCCGAGCTGGCGTTGGATCGCGCGTCGGCTGTGGCCGGCCGCCAGCAGGGCGTGGACGGCGGCATGGTTGGACCGGGTTCTGTCGGGGAACCGGTGGCCGGTGGGCCACGGTGAGCCAGTGGGGTCAGCTGGTTTTTCTGGTTCTTTGACCCGTTGGGATGGCTCGGGTGCCATGCCTCGCAGGCAGCCCCGATCGTCGGCGACGCACCGTTCGGCGGCTTCGCTGAGTTGTGCCACAGGTGCCAGCGGTCCGCGACCTGCACTGCCTGCGGTGCCCCGACGGTGGCGCCTTCGGCGAAGAAGGGAGCCCGGTCCCGGCAGACGACCTCGATCCCTGGCCTCTTGGCCAGCCAGGCGGCCAGACTCGATGCCTCCCGGTCTGGCAGCAAATCCACCGGCCGTCGCGTTTCGACGTCGCCGAGCACCGTGCCGTAGTGCCGGCCTTTGCGCGTCGCGTACTCGTCGACGCCGACCACTCTCGGGGCTGGCAGATCCGGTTCGGGCAGCGCCTCGACGAGCCGCAGCACCGTGCTGCGGCTGACGGACACCCCAAAGACTCCAGCCATCCGAGCTCCCGCCCGGCCGGCCAGGGCGAGGCCGATCGACGCCAGCGTCGAACGCAGACGCTCGGTCCACCGGCCGTATCTCCGGGTCAATCCCGGCACCTGCTCAACGAACGTCCGTCTCCCGCATGAAGCGACGGGGCATGCGAAGCGACGGACCCGAAGGCAAAGCACCACCCGGCGCCCTGCGCTGGGGACATCCGCAGGAAACCGCAGGTAGGGGCTATGAACCCGGATCGACCAGTTCCCGCAGCCCGAACACGCTGAACCGGTCGTTGTGCTGCGGGCCTCGACTCGTATCGTCTCGCTGCTCACGTCCACCGACACCACGGACACGTCCGCGATCGACGGGAACAGCAACTCCTCCAGTGGGACGCTGAGACCGTTGTCGGCCGCTGCACCGGGAGTGTCCGGAGGCGGCCGGCGATGTCACGGGGTGAGGACCAGTCTCCCCCGCAGGCCGCCCTTGGCGAGCGCCTCGTGTGCCTGGATGGCATGGTGCAGCGGCAAGGTGTCGGCGACGCGGAGGGACACCTGGCCGCGTTCAGCCAGCGAGGACAGCCACGCGAGGGCGGAGCCGTCCGCGGCGACCCACTGCTCGGAGACGGTGATGCCGCGCAGCGGCAACGGAGCCGCGCCGGCGACGACCGAGACGAAGGCCCCCCGGTTGCGTACGGCGCCAAGTGCCCGCACGCCGAGCACAGCGGCGTCGAGAGCCCCGTCGACGCCTCCGGGGACGAGGTCGCGGACGGCTTCGGCGAGGTCGGCGGAGCGAGGGACGAACCACCGCGCGCCCGCTGCCCGGACGAATGTTTCGTCTTCGGCACCGGCAGCGGCCACCACCTGCAGCCCGCGCAGCGCGGCCAGTTCCACCGCGAAGCCGCCCACCGCACCTGCTGCGCCGGTGACCAGCAGCGTAGCGCCCGGTTCCAGAGCCAGCAGGTCCAGCGCCTGGAAGGCGGTGAGCCCGTTCAGGGGCAGCGTGGCCGCCTCGGTGGCGGAGATACCCGCGGGGGCGGGCGCGACCGCTTCAGCGTCGAGGACGACGAACTCGGCGTACGTGCCCAGCGAGACGTCGAGTCGATCCCGTAGGCCGATCACCCTGTCACCAGGAGCGAACGTTGTGACACCTGCGCCCACCTCGTCGACGTGTCCGGCGACATCCCATCCGATGCCGATGACGTCGCGCGGCGGCATCAGCCCCGCAGAGGCGAGCGCACCGGAACGCGTCGCTGCATCGACGGGATTGACGGAAGCGGCGTCGACCCGGATCCGCACTTGTCCCGGGCCAGTCGCGGGCACCGGCACCTCGCTGACCTCCAGAACGTCCGGCCCGCCGAAGGACCTCACCACAACGGCACGCATCGCCGACTCCTCACCGTGATCCACAGGGACTGTGTGCATGACGACCCTAGGGAGAGCTACTCTCCGCTGGGAAGCAGGCACTTCAAAGTGCGCACCACACCTGAAGGAGAGCCATGGCGACACTGCCCGACGCCCGTGCCGCTTACGACGCGTACCTGGCCGAGTGCCCCGCACGGCAGTTGCTGGACCGGATCAGCAACAAGTGGGTCAGCCTGATCGTCAACGCGCTCTCCGCAGGTCCGCAGCGCCACAGCGACCTCTCCCGACGGCTCGCGAGCGTCAGCCAGAAGATGCTGACGCAGACGCTGCGGAACCTCGAACGTGACGGTCTCATCGAACGCACTGTCACACCCTCAGTGCCCGTTCGCGTGGACTACGCCCTGACGCCGTTGGGGGAGGGCTTGATCCCCGTCATGCAGGCGATCAAGAGCTGGGCGGAAGAGAACATGGACGAGGTTCTGGCCGCCCGCGAACGCTATGACATCGACGCCGCCGACTGACACCTCTCCGCTTCGAAGGCCTTATCGGGCCGAGCGGGTGCTGTCCGTTCTCGTGGACATGAACATCGGCCCGAACCGGGTGCCTCCCGCGCGGCTGAATAACCGCTGCCGGATCTCGGGTTCTGGCTCGACTTCTGTGGCCAGTGGGGCAGTGAGGTCTTCTCGGCAACGTGATGGTTGCAGTGTGTGATGGGATGCGGGTGCCCGCTCGTGGCCTAGTTCTGCGGTGCCAGGGCGCGCAGGAGGCAGAACTCGTTGCCCTCGGGGTCTGCCATGACCACCCAGTTTCGGTCTGACCCCTGGCCCACATCCGTCTTGGTGGCGCCGAGGTCGAGTAATCTGGTCACCTCGTCCTCGGTGCTGCCGTCGATCGGGCTGACGTCGAGGTGAAGCCGGTTCTTCACAGACTTGCCCTCGGGCACCTGGATGAACAGCAAGGTGGGCGGCATCTGGCGGGCACGAACATCTTCGACGGTCGGCACCCAGGAGCCGATCTCGACCTTGCCCTCGCTCCGGTCGATCACCTTGAAGTCCAGGACCTCGCACCAGAAGGCCGCGAGCCTCTCCGGATCGTGGCAGTCAACGGCCAGCTCGGTGAACCTACTTGCCATGACTCTCCCAGATAGTGCGGACGAGGTTCAGAGTATGCCGCCCGTCCGACAGATCCGCGATCTTCCTGACCAAGGACATCAGGCGGGCTTGACCCCGCATCAGATACGCGAGAAGCCCCTGGTAGGAATAGGTCTGCGAAGATCACGTTCCGGAACCCAGAGGCTTCACGCGTTGACCGGTATCACCACACCGCAACACTCGACGCCGGCAGGGAGACCGCCGAGACTCTCGCCCGGTTCTTGCGCGAGCACCGCGAACGGCTCAGCACCCGCAAGGGCAAGCGTCCCTGGGCGTCTTCAAGCAGGGTGTCCTGGTACTGCGGTGGTTCATCGATGGTACCGGCTGGCCCAACTCGCCCGGCGCAACGGGGTTTCAGTACCCACCGCGTACCGCTACTTGCACGAGGGGCTGACCGTACTCGCCGACCACGCCCCGGATCTGTCCACTGCGCTGGAACGGGCGGTGGCCGCCGGCCATACCCATCTCAACCTGGACGGCACCGTCCTCCGTACCGACCGCGTCGCTGCCCCCGGCCCCAACGGCGCCGACCTCTGGTGGTCCGGGAAGCACAAGCACCACGGCGGCAACGTCCAGGTCATCTCCGCCCCCGACGGCTGGCCGATCTGGGTCTCCCCGGTCCGCCCCGGCCGCGATCATGACACCACCTGCGCCCGCACCCACGGCCTGGTCGACGCCCTCAACCGGCTCGCTTCCACCCTCGACATTCCCACCCTGACCGACCTCGGCTATGAGAACGCCGGCGACGGCTTCCGCCACCCGGTCAAGAAGCCCGAGGTAGGCGAACTCGACGACGCGCAGCAGACGTTCAACTCTTCATCCGAGGCGTCCACGCGGTCGCCGAGCGGGCCAACGCCTTACTCAAGGTCACCTTCAGGGCCCTGCGCCGCGTCAGCCTCGACCCAAGCGGCATCACCCGGATCGCCCGAGCCGCCCTCGTCCTGCTCCAGCTGGAGCACGGCCGCACCACCTGAACAAAGATCACGAACCGTCACGAGATGTTACCGAGAAGGGCTCACTGGGCAGCTGGACTGCTCTGCTCCCCTACCTCAAATGGCGGCGCATGACCAGAAGTCAGAAGGCGCTCCGGGTCGTATCGGCAGCGTGGATCACTAGTGCTGGTTCTTGCTGAATCGATAGGCCCAACCGACTCCGCTCGCACCTGCGCGAGTACTACCTGTTGCGGGTCAGGACGTTGGTGACGGCGCATAGTGGTGGGCAAGGTTGGTGGCGAGGTTGCTGAGGTGAGCCCTGGCTTCGGTGGGGCCGTGCACAGTGATGGCGCTTCCGAACTGCAGGAGTGCTCGCACGTCCTCCAGATGCAGGAAGCGGATCGTTACCTTGTGGCCGGTGGCGGATTTTTCATGGTCGTCCTGGACGAGTCGTTGGCCAAAGATCCGTTGCGCTCGCTCGATCTGGGTCTGGTCGATGGTGGCGCTGACCTCTATCGCATGGTTGTGTTCCCACTGATCAACGAGCGCTGCAGCGACGGTGGCCAGGGTCTGGTTCTCGCGGATCCGTCGTGGCTGGTCGACTGCTGTCCAGGCCGTGATCCGTTCGAGTCGGTACATCCGTGGCACTCGGGCACAATCGGCGACGAGATACCAGATGCCGGCCTTGGCGAACAGCCCGTAGGGGTCCACGACCAGGATGCGTGAGCATGACTCGTGGGGACTGTCGTACTCGATCCGTAGCCGACGACCGCGCCGCAGTGGGCCGATCAGTGAAGCCGGAGTCGTGTCGGGATCTCGTGCCTGGAGCCAGGGACGGCTGTCCACGTGCACTACGTCGGTGAGGGGCAGGAGCTCATGAGCTCGACGTGGCTGTGTAGCGCCGATCTTGGAGAGCGCGCGCTGGCTTTCGACGGATGCGTTGAGCTCCGCACGTTGCTTCTCATCCAGCCCGGTGAGCGACAGATGATCACGCTCGTCCGGTGTGAGTCGCGTGAGGTCGAGCCCGGACCCGGGCAGCATGGTCACGCCTCCGAGGCGGCCCCGGTGTGCGGTCACCGGCAGACCGGCGTCGCGGAGCCAGTTCAGATCTCGGGTGATGGTTCGAAGGGACACCCCGAGCGCTGAGGCGAGTTCCTGTGTGGTTACGGCATCCCTCGATGCGAGGAGCAGCATCAGGGTGAAGAAGCGGTCTGGGGTCACACACCAATTTTTTCAGGAATTGCGACAGGGAGCGGCGCATATCCCGGTGAGGCTGGTGGATGCGTACCTAGACCTGTGAGAAGGAACAACCGTGACCACATCCGTTGTGTCCATCGTCTATGTGAACGACGCTCCCGCCGCAGCGCGCTTCTACGGCGACCTCCTCGGCATGAGCCCCTCGTTCGAGTCTCCGGGATACATCACCTTCGACCTCGGGCCAGGCGCTGACCTCGCTCTGTGGTCTGGCCAGTTCGAGGATCTGTCAGCGGACGTCCCGCGTACCAGTGAGGTGTGTCTGGCCAGCAACGATGGGCCCGACGAGATCAAGGCGATCTTCAAGCAGTGGCAGTCCATGGGCGTCACGATCCTGCAGGAGCCACATGATGCGGGGTTCGGGCTGACCTTCCTCGCAGCCGATCCTGACGGGAACCGTATCCGTGTCGCACCGCGGGGCTGAAAGGCCAGAATGCGGCAGGCGCGACACCTGTCGTGCGCGCCTGCCGTTGTCTGACTTCGAGAGGACGACGAGTGCTCCACGCGAATGCGCCCCTGAGCGTCGAGGGCCGTAGGCGGCTCGTGAAGCGGTGCCAGACACGTCCCATCGCCCACGTCGCCGATGAGATGGGCATCTCCCGCGCATGCGCCAGCAAGTGGGTAAATCGCTGGCGGCTACACGGTGATGCGGGATTGCAAGACCGGCCGTCGAGCCCGCACCGGAGTCCAAACGCGACTCCAGCATGGGTCATCGAGCAGATCGAGTCCTGGCGCCGCGAGCACAAGTGGTCCGCGCAACGGATCACCGACGAACTTGTGAGCACCGGGTTTGTGATCAACCGGCGAACCGTCAGCCGACACCTGACCCGGCTCGGCCTCGGCAAACGCCGCTTCATCGACCCATGCGGCGAGAACAACCGGAAGCCGGGAAAGATCACCGCCCGCTGGCCCGGACACATGGTGCACCTGGATGTGAAGAAGGTCGGCCGGATCCCTGATGGCGGCGGGTGGCGGATCCACGGCCGGGACAGCGATCAGGCCAAGGTCGTCGGTCGGGCGAAGTCGACCGGGGCGAAGCGTGGGTACGTCTACTTGCACTCCGTCGTCGACGGTTTCTCACGGCTCGCCTACACAGAACCGCTGGGTGATGAGAAGGGCGCTACAGCTGCTGCGTTCCTTGCCCGAGCGAAGGTCTGGTTCGCCGCCCACGGCATCAGCCACATCCACCGGGTCGTCACCGACAATGGCGCTTGCTACCGCTCCGGCGACTTCGCCCGCATCGTCGGGCAAGGCACCCGGCATCAGAGAACCAAGCCATACACACCTCGGCACAACGGGAAAGTGGAGCGCTACCAGCGCATCATGGCCGAGGAAGTCCTCTACGCCCGCGAGTTCACCAGCGAGGATGCCCGGACAGCCGCGATCGCAGTGTGGAACATCCACTACAACTACCATCGGCCGCATAGTGCTGCCGCCGGAAAGCCGCCAGCAGCACGCCTCCGCGAGAGCGTCACCAACGTCGAGCCCTCATACAACTACCCGGCCGCCCTCGCGGCCTTCCACGGCCCCGGAAAACCCGGACTCGACTCGCCACGCGCCCGCGTGATCCTGGCTGCCGCGCCCACGCCAGCCGATGCCGCCAAACTCACCCGCAGCCAGTTGCGCGCGCTACTCAAGCGCGGCGAGCGTCCCCGCTGCGGAATCGGAGCCGAGGTCGAGAGGCTTCGGGATATCTTTCGCGCGGACCACCTCCGCCAGCTGCCCAAGGTCGAACAGGCCCTGGGACACCAAGCAGTGGCGCTCGTCCGGCAGGTCGACGCCACCTGCACCAGCGTCGCCCAGCTCGCGGTGACGACGGAGGAAGCATTCCTCGCGCACCGAGATGCCGACATCATCACTAGTTTCCCGGGTCTGTCCGTGCTGTCTGGAGCACGCGTCCTTGCCGAGATCGGAGACGACCGCGAACGCTTCGCGGACGCCCGAGCCATGAAGGCATACGCGGGCGCGGCCCCCGTCACGCGGGCCTCCGGCCGCAGCCACGTTGTCGTGGCCCGGACAGTCAAGAACCAGCGGCTGGCCGCTGCAGGGCACATGTGGGCCTTCGCAGCCCTCCGCACCCAGGCTCCACGCGCCCACTACGACCGACGACGAGCCGGCGGAGAGCGCCATACTGCAGCTCTCAGGAACCTGTTCAACAAATTGCTCGGCTGCCTCTACCACTGCCTACAGCGCCGCACGCTGTTCGACCCCGATCGCGCCTTCGCAGCGACTCTGGACCTCGCCGCCTGAGCACCTACTTGACTCACCAGCGACATGAGATGTCTTCGAACGCTCGGCGATGCTGTGGTCGCGGGTGGGAACCAAGGTGCCGTCCACGATCAGCCCGGCATCCTTGCGGAACCGCCGACGCTGGCGCAGAGCGAGGGACGGCCCGAGGCGGTCGATGATGCGGTCGGCAGCCGACTTCGAGATCCCGAACAGCGGAGCGAGCTGCCCGTAGCGTCAGGTTGGTTCGCCAGTAGGCAATGACGAGCAGCACGCGGTCCTCCAGCGGCAGACCCCATGGTCACCCCTTGCGCGTCGGAGCCGCTTCTTCCTTCCGCAGAGCGGTGAGGAGCCTGCCGAACTGTTGCGGACTCAGCCCGCTGAACGGGCCTATCCAGCGGGGCTCCGATGCTGTAATCACACCGGTCACGGAGATCATCTCCCGAACCCGAGAAGCCGTGGGCTACGGGATCTCGGGGTACTGAGGGCACCTCCCCTTGAGCTTGGCCAGGTCACCGAGATCGATGCCCGAGGCCTTGGCGTACTGCCTGGACCAGTCGGCGACGGCCTGCCGGAACAGGTAGTCAGGGCGACGAGCCACCGGTTCCTCTCCGCGGTTCCGCAGCTTGGTGACAGCCGCCCGCTCCAGCTGCTGATCACCGCGCTGACGAGCCAAGATCATGGCCTTCGCAAGCCGTGCCGGCTCGCTGTTGACCGGCGTGAACGACCAGACGCCGTTTCGGCGGACATGGGTGTCCGCCAGGAGCAGCAACCCCAGGTCGTGGGAGTCGCGGACGAAGTGCAGGGAGGGCGGTCCGTAGCGAGTGACGTCGGCGGTGACCTCGGAGGAGAACAGAGCGCTGCCCGCCGGCCAGAGATAGCAGGCGGCGGGAGGAATGTGAGACGGACCTGCGTCACCGGTTGGCGAGGGGTGGTCGATCCGGATGCCCACTCCGCCAAAGCCGTCCATCCGGTCACGAAGACCGGTGTAGTCCGTGTGGACCATCCAGCCGAAGGCCGATCGGTCGTAACGGTCCTTCCAGATCGAAAGCGTGGTGCACAGACTTCCCCGGACGAACATCAGCTCGCCACCATCGCTGCTGGCAGGAGCCGTTCCGAGCAGCTCAACGAACTGATCGGCCATCCTTCGTACCGTCCACGGTCGCGTCACGAAGGCATGGTAGGTGCTCCCCAGCGCGCTGATCACGAGGACCAGGGCACCAAAGGTCCTGCCAAGGCCGCCCTCCACCTCAAGATCGATTACAGGACAACCCTTAGCCGTTGCGTGGAGTGTTATCAATGCACGACACGCCAGCAGCAGCGTGAAGGAGCGTCAGCCCAGTCCCCCGAGCGGCTCAATCCCCCCTCAAGGAGCGTTGTTCTTCATATTTTTGATGGACCATCAGAAGACCGATTCCGGTCTTTCGAGCACCCGATCGGCCCCTTTCCGGAACCCCGTCAGACCATTCTGAGGTGGCGACAGAAAGAGGCCTGAGTAGGTTAATTGATGGTCGGCCGCGGTCGGCCGCTCAGCTGACATCCCTGAGAGATGGAGAACCGGAATGCCTGAGAGAAAGAGAAACGGAACGCGTAGGCGTATCGTTGTGGCGGTCGCAGCGTCGGTGGGCATCACGGCCATGGCCGCAACGGGTGTGAACTACGCCTCGGCCTCGAGTACCGTCCCGCAGTCCGCCCCGTTGGCGCAGGAGGCCGATGCCTCTGTTCCCCTCGGGGGCGACGGCCAGACCCACTTCGACCACAGGAACGACGACGCTGGACAGATCCACGTCAACGAGCGAAGCTATTCAGCCAAGCCGGGTGTGTGCACCGCTGTGATCAGCAGTCCCGCCACCAGCTTCAACGTCCGAAACGAGAGCGACAGGACCGTAGAATTCTTCACCGGGATTACCTGCGACAACGGCGCTGCAATTGCGACTATTGGGCCCCGAAACTCCAGCAGCGCAATCCCCGGCACGACGGTCTTCGACGGGGCCGCGGTGCCATTCGCGCTCGTAGGCAGCTTCCGGGCGATCGATAAGCACCACTGACCCGCACCCGGACCGAGGGCAACGACAAGCCTGCCCGCGCGGCACTTGGACCCCGGCCGCCGCAATCGGGCCGGCCCGTGCCCATCAAGCAGTGGCCGACGGTGGACGCGATACGCCTATGCGGGCCGATCCATCCGACTTGACTACGATCCGCGGGCACCTGCCTAGTGCTGTGACCGCAATGGTTCACCGGGTTGATGCTCGCGGCCGGGGCTGCTGAGCCGTTTGGACGTCGGGTGACATCCGGTCCGAGAGGTGGAGGCTCGGTGGCAAAGCAGGCTGTCCGACCAGGAGGGGCAGCGGCTGCAGCAGATCGTGCGCCGGGGCAGCACCAACTCGGTCCGGTACCGGCGCGCGATGATGCTGCTGGCCTCGGCTGGCGGCAATCGCGTGCCGGTGATCGCCCAACTCGTCCAAGCCGACGAGGACACCGTGCGCGACGTCATCCACCGGTTCAACGAGATCGGCCTGGCTTGCCTGGACCCTCAGTGGGCGGGAGGCCGTCCCCGCCAACTGAGCCCTGACGACGAGGACTTCGTCGTCGTGACGGCCACCGCCCGCCCGACCAAGCTCGGCCACCGCGCCTCCAGCGGTCGGATCAGATGTCACCGCACATCCAACCGCCGCGACCACCAACCCGGCGCACCTAAGCGGTCACAGCACTAGCGGGTCGGCACGATCAGGGTCCGTGCGCTGGCAAGCACCAGCTTCTCAAGAGCGTCGTTTTCGGGTGCGCTGTCAAAGATGATGCGGTCGCAGAGCGGTGCGAGGGAGCGGGCGAGGCTCAGTACGAAGTGGGGCCTTCTTGCATCCATGGTGGCCTGAAACGCCTTCCTGCACAGGAAACAGCGTTTGTCCGGTGGGTCCCGTGAACGGGACCCACCGAGCGTGTCCAGCTAGTCAGCGCCGGAAGGCGTCCTTGATCTTCTCCTTCGCCTGACGCATGTCACCCTTCGACTTCTTGGTCTGACCCTCGGCCGCAAGACCTTCGTCGCCAGTCCCCCGGCCCACGGCTCCCTTGGCCTTGCCCTTGGCCTGCTCCACCTTGGCCTTTGCCTTCTGCTCTCGAGCCACCGCTAATCACTCCCAGTCGCATTCGACGTTGGGGCTACTACGTCGAGTAACCTCCTGCGGTTGGTGCAAACAGCGAGGCGTCTGAGCATCTCACCCCAGTCGGGTACAAGCGCCGAAGCTGCTGGACCACCGAATAGCGCAGCTCGATCATGCCGTTCGATGGGAACGACCGAGCCGCGTCGCTGGCTAGCGATCGCACGTGTTCCGGTCGTCTGCCGGCCACGGACGAGGGGCTGGACGCCGCGGAGCAGCTACGCGGCGATCGACGACGTGACGGGACTGAGCACATCGGAACGGGGCCGCCGGGCGGCCTCCACATCCGCCAGGCAGTACACCGGCACCTCTGGAAAGATCGACAACTGCCAGATCGGGCTCTTTGCCGCATGCGCCACCAGCCGGGGCCGGGCCCTGGTGGACCGGGACCTCTACGTGCCGAAACTCGGACATCAGACCGGAAGCGATGCCGGGCGGGGGCGCTGTGAAACGCCGATGAGGTCCGCTTGCCCTTGCCGTCCGGGCGCGAGCGCCGGATCCGTCCCCTTGCCGCCCCAGGCGACGAGACGTCTGTGCCCCTTCGCGACGTCGACCAGGCCCGGCCGGCTGACATGCTCTCGGGCCTCGCCTTCTCAGTTGACCGTGAGCGTCCCTGCTTGGCGTCCCCCAGGCCGCCTCATGCGGCTGGTGAGCGAGGTGGTGGGTGCTCGACGGTCCAGCGCCGCTCGATGTTCTGATGGGGCGGGAAGACGTCATATTCGAGGATGTACTGAGGAGCAGAGTGGGTTTGTCCCTCCCACGGCTTCGGCTGTCCGGGGCCGGTCGGCTTCCAGCGCCTCCAAGGGTCGTGCTGCGGATGGTGGACGATGAACTGGTCGGCAACGTCGTAGGCCACCTGCACAAGCGCCATGCCAATAGCGCCGCGACGAGCCGACCCAAGGGCACGCGCTCCGGATCCTCGACCCCGCGGTACTCGGTCGTCAACTCCGCCTCGTCGCCGACCAGCAGCAGAACCCTGGCCCTGATCCGCTCGCTCAACCGATGGTTCCTTCCGGGAGAGCCGTCACAGCCGGGATCGTATAGCCGGTCAAACCGGAACATGAAAGCCCTGCCGGGCCTTCCCGGAAGTCCCGGTCCCCGGCGAGTACCCCGGCCACACCGGGTGGCCGGGGTACGTCGAACACGAGGGAGGCCGCTCTTCGCGACGGCCTGACCAAGGCCCGCGCCGCCCAGAGCTGGCCCTTCCCGCTGCTGGACGAGCCGGCAACCGCCGCGCGTGGCCCGCACGCCGGGCCGCCGCTCTCTCCGGCCCGACCCTGGCGTGGTGCCGGCCCGCCTGGACCGCTTCGGATGCCCTCGACACCGCGGGTGGCACGTCGGCGACCTTCGCGTGCAGGGGCAGACCCGTCACGGGGGGGAACCAGCCTGCCCCTGCACTCGGAGCCCGCAGCCCCCTCGCAGAGGGCGGACTCCTCGACCATCGCGATCGGGTCACCTTCTCCAGCGCATCGCGGCGCCGATGTGTCACACGGGACCGCTCGGCATGGCGTGAGAGGTACTACCTCGCGGAAAAAATGGCGCAGGGCAGGCTGACGTGTGGCCCGCGTTGCCTGGGTTGGTCAGGCTCCCCCTCGGCCCAGTGTGAAGGGGCGTGCGCGGGCGATCAGTAGCGCGGCGTCGTCGTGGTTGTCGGGTGCCGGAGGTCGTGAAGGAGCCGGTCGCAGGTTTCTTCCAGCGTCGGCCGCACCCCAGCGGCCGGACAGGGCAACGCCAGCGGTTCGAACGCGCCCTCAACGCGAACGCTGTGATCGCCCTCGACGAGGAGAAGGCCGCTGTTATGCGGTGCGCCGCACCCAGGCCGCTTGCCAGGTCGACGGCAGGTGGGAGCCACATGAACTGCTCCGACTCGTGCGGGTCACGGCCCGCTACTGGGCCGGCGCCAACGCCTCGGACTTGGCTTCCCTGTCGCCCTGCCAGACCGGGCGCGAGGTGTGCCGTGGCCGGTCCCGGGCCGGCTGCCACCCACAGCGGATGCAGGGGCATCATCCCGGTCCGTGAGGCAGCGGGCCGTCGGCGTGGTGTCGAGCCTCCCACGAGAACGCAAAGGGTAGGTGTGCGGTGGTGGAAGTCCGTCGAGTGTCCGCAAGAGCGGTGAAGAAACCAGGGAAATCGGCCGTGCGTTCTTCGATTGACCGGACATCCGGAGCGTCGGAGGTTGATAACTATGGTTCCCCTGCTTCTGGTTTCTACTGCTGGCCCTGATCCTTTTTGATGCGGGTTTCGCGCTGAAGGCACTGTGGTGGATCGCCGTGATCGTGCTGGTGGTCTGGCTGCTGGGCTTCGTCGTGCGGACGGCGGATACCAGCGGCCGCAAGGGTCGCTGGTATCGCTGGTAGCCGTCAAGCGGCAACGCGCCACACTGCGGGCCCCTGGTGCACCCGGGGCCGCAGGCATGTCCGGCACCAGGACGCCCCACCCGTGAAAACGGTGTAATTGCCACTTTCATGGGCATCAGGCCTCATAGGGGCCCGGTGAAGCAGCGGGACCTGCTCCTCCATCCATCGGCCCCAGCTCCCTCCTGTCGGCCTCCCTATAGCCCCTATGGCGCAGTGCGGCCGGCGATGTTCCCGCCGGGGTCATCGGCCAGCGCGATCAGCGCCGTGACGCGTTTGCCGACCGGTTCGCGGTGGACTTCGTAGCCTTGGCTGACGGCGAGGGTGATCTCCAGGCCGTGCCGGCCCACGCGCTGCGGGTCGGTGGCGGCGACGTCCGGCAGGACCGGGTCGCTGTCCCACACCGACACGCGTACCGCACCGCCGACGATCTGCAGGTCCAGCATGAGCGGCCCAGGCGCGTACTTCACCGCGTTGGTAACCAGTTCGCTGACCACCAACTGCGTCATACCCAGCGCTCGCTCGGACACCGGCAGCCCGTGCACGGCCTGCACGTCGGTAAGGAAGCCGATGGCCAGACGCCGCGCGGCACCAATGCAGGAAGAGTCGCCGTCATAAGCGGCCGACGCCGACAGCGGATCACTGTCCCCGGTCTTCTGCCCCTCATCCCCCGCTGCCTGCCCCACAACCCGCCCCGCCTCACGTGACCGTCACAAGAAATCCACGCTGTGCCCCGGCAGGATTGCACGGCCAGCCAGACAGCGCCGATCCGCATCCTGAAACCGCTGTCGAATTGCGTCCGCTGCCGTGTAGAGAGCCAGACTGCCTGCCGGCTGCCCTGCAAAGGGCGATTCCGCCTGACTCCTGGCCCTGTTCTCTTGGGCCCGTGACGCCTGCCCCGGCGCCGAGGCGACAGCGTCTCTGGTGCATGCCCTTGGAACGCCGCACAAGCCTCTGGTCTGGCAGACCAGAGGCTGCTTACCTGTTCGCGGAGGCGGGTGGACTGTCGGTCAAGGCGGCGACCGCGTCGGCGGTTGCGGCATGGACAGGCAGGAGTGAGTCGACGCCGGTCATGCTGAGCATGCGCATCAGGCGGTCGGGGACGGCGACGAGGCTGAGTGAGCCGCCCGCTTCCTGAGCCGCGTGCCAGATGCCGATGATCGCGCTGAGACCGGCGGAGTCGCAGAAGCCGACTTGTGTCAGGTCCAGGGCCAAGCGCGGGTGTCCTTGTTGAATGATCTCCAGGGCACCGGAGCGCAGGGTGGATGCGGTGTGCACGTCCACATCCCCGACGATCGTGGCGATGGCGATGCCGGAGTGGGGGTGCTGGACGGTCAGGTGAAGTGTGTGGGTCACGTCGGTCATCACTCCTGGCCGAAGTGTTCGGGTACGGCGGTGGTGTGGGCGGTGGCAGCGACGCCCGTGTCGGGTGCGGTTTCGGCGTCGGGCACGGACAGGACCAGCAGGGCCACGTCGTCGCTGGCTCCCTCGGGAAGCGAGGCCAGCAACGTGACGGTGTCTTCGACCAGGGTGGTGGCGGTCAGGGGCCCGGTGCGCTGGTGGAGGAAGCCGGTCAGGCCGTCGTCGCCGAGCATCGTGCCCTGAGGGGTGCGGGCTTCGGTCAGCCCGTCGGTGTAGAGGAACAAACCCTCCCCGGGGGCCAGCAAGAAGGTGGACTCGGCGAAGAGTGCCTGGGGGAAGGCTCCGACGAGCATGCCGCCCTTGGGGCGTACCGCCTTGACCCATACGGCGCCGCTGTCGTCGGGGCGCACGTGGTAGGCCGGCGGGTGGCCGCCGGTGGCCACGGTGACGGTGAAGCCGCCGTCCTCCCGGGGTGCCAGGAGGCCGAAGAGGGTGGTGCAAAAGCGGCTTCCGGCGGTGACGTCGGTGAGCAGGACGGAGTTGAGCGTGCTCAGGACGGTGACCGGGTCCGGGTCGATCTGGGCCGCGGCGCGCAGGGTGTGGCGGGCCAGGGCGGTGACGGTCGCCGCCTCGGGGCCCTTGCCGCACACGTCACCGAGGAAGAACGCCCACCGGCCGCCGCCGACGGGGAAGACATCGTAGAAGTCGCCGCCCACATCGTGGACGGAGGCGGTGCGGTAGTGGCAGGCCAGCTCAAGGCCGGGCACCACGGGAAGGGCCGGAGGCAGCAGGGTGCGCTGGAGGGTGGAAGCGAACGCGGCGATGGCGGTCTTGTCCTTCTCCGCCTGTTCCCGCGCCGCTCGTTCCGCCTCGGCACGTGCTCGTTCCGTCTCGGCCTGACGGCTCTCCGCCTCCCGCCGCTCCTGCTCATTGCGTAGTGCGCGCAGCGCCGACAGCCGCAGCTCCATCTCGTCCAGGACGATCGCGGCGAGGTCGGCCAGTGTGGCGGTGTCGTCCTCGGTGATGGATCGCGGTTTGGTGTCCAGGACATTGACCGTGCCCAGCCGGTGGCCGTCGGGGGTGATGATCGGTGCGGCAGCGTAGAAGCGCACACCCATCTCCCCAGCGACCAGGGGATTGTCCGCCGCCACGGGATCACGGAGGGTGTCGGGGATGACCAGCGCGTCGTCGCGCAGAATCGCCGAGCCGCACAGGCCCGGATCGCGGCCGATCTCCTTGACTCCCTCCAGGCCGTGTGCGGCCTTGAACCAGATGCGGTCGGTGTCCACGATCGTGACCGTGGCCACGGGGACATCGAAGAGGCGGGAGGCCATCGCCGCCACCCGGTCGAACGCGCCGTCGGGCGGAGTATCGAGGATGTCGTACCGGCGTACCGCCGCAATACGGGCCGCCTCCACATCCGGGTCCGGGATCAGCTCGGGGCGACGCCCGGAAGCCGGGTCGGTGGCCGAGGCCTGCTGGGTCATCGGCTTTCCTCTCCGTCGATGGGCCGCCGCGAGCGGCATGAACCGACGCAGCCTAGATCGAGTACACGTCCGAAAGCCAATGCCAGGGGACGTGTTCGCACTGCGCGGGCTGCTGTGGCGAGAGGAAATCCGTGATCCCACCCAGGCGGCGCCCGGCCCCGTTCGGCTAGAAGAGGGCGAGATCGACGAGGCCTTGGCCCTGATCGAGATCATGCCCCGTGACAGCGCGGCCAGAGCAACTGCCTTGCGCAAGGCCAGCGTGTAACGGTCGGTGAACTCCGGCCCTTCGACGCCGAGCAGTCGGCGGCCCGGTGCCCAGAGCGGTCGTGCGAGCGCTGACTTCAGTCCGAGGTGGCGTCCGCGACGCTGGCACGGATGTCCAGGACAGTGTCGGCTCCGGTGATCTCAAGCACCCGCTTGAGCTGTGGCGTAGGCGCGGCCACACGCAGGCTCGCAAGGGGTGGATGTGCAGCAGCAGGTTCAGGAATGTCGAGTCCGCGAACGTGACGCCCGAAGCGTCCCGGACCACCCGGGAATGCTTCTGGGCGGCCGTCTGCAGCGCGTCGGCCCACGGGTCCGACCGGGCAGCCGAAGGGCCGCTTCCAGCGGCCAGCCACGGGCGGGGAAGGCCGCTGCGGACCGGTGGTCGGATGGCAATGGGAGGGTCCTCGTTTGCGGTCGGCGATCCGCGAGCCGATGACGCAAAGCGCCGCGTACGGTACTGCGTGAAGGCAGCTTGTCACGCCCCCAGGCGACAAGCCACACAAGAGGTGAGGTGCAAGCATGGCCGTCCGCGACAGAAGCGCCACCATCGGCAGAAGTGGCATCGTGCAACTTCACCTCTCCGTGGCGAAGCAATGCACCGTCGAGATCCGCCAGCCCCGCGACACCCTCACGCTCAGTCGCCGAAAGAACGGCGTTAACCTCGACCTCATCGAGGACAACCCCAACTTCACCGGCCTCAAGACCGCTCAGACCATCCCCTGGGGCACAATCCGCGCCCTTGGGCCCGAGGGCCTCCAGATTTCTTACCGCGTACGCACAGGCAGGGACGTCACCCTTGTCCCGGAATTCGAACTCGAGGACTGATCCAAGCAGCGTCGCGGCGAACTCGACCAGAGACAGCTGACCGCGCTGCGGGAACTCGGCGTGCAATGGGCGTGACACTGCAGAGTTTCCGGATACGCGAAGTGCTGGATCAGCCCCGTGTCAGGGCGAAGCTGGCGGCCAAGACAGCCGCCCCGTCTTCAGCGAGGTCGTCGAGGTCGAACGCGCCCGTGGCAACGGACGGCTTGATAAGCCGCCGAATCTCCTTGTTCAGCCTCGGGCGGGCAGGGCCGAAGTCCGCCTCCGCCTCCGACGACTCTGCCCCCGGCCCCTGCACCATCGGCGGCCCCAGCACCGGGTCTGCCGCGGCGGCGGAGCCGACGCGCAAAGCTGCGAGCGCGCCCCGACCCTCGGCTGCGGCCGCGCCGCCCACCCCTCTCCCTCAACTTCAGCAGGGCGTGGCGAAAGGACGGAGCGGGGATAACAGGGGCCCGTCTGCGCCCGTACGCCTATGGGGACCTGGGGGTGGAGGCGCTCAGTCTCTCATGGGGGCGCCGGGAATATTCGCCGTGTCAATCGGGCGCTGGCGGTACACCAGTGGTGGTTCGGCGGCTCGCTGTATGCCAGGGATGTCAGTTCCAGGTCTGACTCCATCGACACCGGGCATCTACGCTCAAATCGGCCGTCATCGTGCATCAGAAACGGAGACGGTGCAACTGGCAGAGTGTCAGCATCCGGGAGCTCGTCCGTTTTTCAGGTGAACCTATCGCCTTTCATAGGGATAAGCGCGAGACATCTGCCTACGCTCTAAGACGTCGTCTCATTTGGTGAGTCTGCGGTAGCAGATGAGGCTGCTGGCGATGGCGGTGAAGGCCAGGAAGTGCTCGGCCTTGCGTTCGTAGCGGCGGTGCAAGCGGCGGCATCCGCCCAGCCAGGACATCGTGCGCTCGATCGTCCAGCGATGCCGGCCCAGCCGGGTGGAGGACTCGATGCCCTTGCGGGCGATGCGGTGCCGGATGCCTCGCTTGCGTAGCCATCGGCGCAGGTGGTCGTAGTCGTAGCCCTTGTCCGCGTGTAGTTTGGCGGGCCGTCGCCTGCGCGGGCCGCGACGGGAGCGGATCGGCGGGATGCCGCGCACGAGCGGCTCGAGTGCCTGGCTGTCGTGCAGGTTCGCGCCCGAGATCCCGATCGAGAAGGGTAAACCGGTCCGCTCGGTGATCAAGTGGATCTTCGAGCCTTTCTTGCCCCGGTCGACAGGATTCGGACCTGTCAGTTCCCCCCTTTCAGGGCCCGCATGTTCACCGAGTCGATTGCGCAGCGCGACCAGTCCAGCTCTCCGCGCGAGCCCAACTCGTCAAGGACGAGGCGGTGCAGCTTCGCCCAGATCCGGGCGGCGGTCCACTCGGTGAAGCGCCGGTGTGCCGTCGGCCCCGACGGGCCGAAGACCGGCGGCAACTGCCGCCAGGTGCAGCCCGTCGTGGCCACGAAGACGATCGCGGCCAGCACCTCGCGATCCCCGTACCGGCGCCGGCCGCCGCCCTGTGGCCGTGATGGAGCAGGTGAGACCACCCGCTGGAACAGCTCCCACAACTCATCCGGCACTATGCGCTCGACCATCACCACACAGTGCAGACTACCCAGCACTCCAAATGAGACGACGTCTAATCCGGCACGAGCAGTACAAACACGGTGTGCCTGCCCTCTTGGGGCTCGATGACCGTCGGGGGTTCACATGAGGCTGGGACAGGCCGGTTGGTGGGGCTCGTTGCACACCGTTCGTATCGGCTGGTCATCGGCGGCATGTGGGTGGGGCAAGACTCTACCCCGATAACCCGACCAGTGGGACCTCCTGCACGGACGACGGGTACGGCGCAACCGCAGCGGCGGCGCTCAGCTCCGCCTCGACGGCATCGACACCCTGGAGACCCACTACCGCCCGCCCCGCGGTCCCGAGCTGCACCAGCCGGCCCCGTTCGCCGGCCAGGCCGCAGACGAACTGCTGTCCTGGCTGGGCTTCGACGACGTACAGCGCAACACTCACGGCATCGTCACCGACAGTAGCCCCGCCTCCCGGCCCGGCTACATCCTCACCCGCAGCGCGGACGTTCACGGCCGGTGCGTCGCCCTCGCCGGCCGCGGAACCGACGCTCCCGGCCGCAGCGGCACGCTCCTCACTGTCACCCCGGACCATCTGCGTGAGACGGCCAATCACCATCAGCTTGCCGAAGGCCTGGCCTACCCCACGTTCTACCGCAAGCTGTTCGTCGACCTGCGCAAGGAGATGATTGCGGCAGTGGAGCAGGCCCGGCAGGCCGACAAGGGGCTCTGGCCCAAGGACCAAACCCGCAGGGGAGCGAAGGTGGAAGGGATGTCCACCCTCACCGACACCGCGGTACTGCTGCCCAAGCTGTTCCGCCGCCTCGCGGACTACCTCCAGCTCAACGACGGCGACGCTTCGCTGGAAGGCTTCCCCGACTACCTCGAGCAGCGCGACGATCGGCTGTTCATCCTCTCCACCGGACAGTGGACCGGCTTCGACACCATCGTCAAGGTCACCAACGGCAACACCGTGCGGCTCACCCATGATCCCGAGGACCTCGTCTTCGACGAGAAGTAGCCAACCCGGCGGCGGCCGCATCCGGGCGGTCTGCACTGCTAGTCCGCTTGCGCTCAGGCACGGCCAACCGCCGCTCCAGCACCGCAGTACCTATCGAAAAGGCGCGCAGGTCAGGTGCTGAAGGCACGTACCCCAAGAGAGCAAAAGGCTACGTTCTCCATACCTCGCTCGCGTCCCTCCCATGCAAGCGAGCGAGGGAGACCGACAGCGGCATCGAAGTGCCGCCTCATCTTCGGGGCTGGGCGTCCAGCACCTGCTGCAACGCCTCGAACTCCTCGACGCACTTTCCGGAGCCCAGCGCCACGCTGTCCAGCGGATCCTCGGCGATGTGGACCGGCATGCCCGTCTCGCGGCGCAGCCGCTCGTCCAGGCCGCGCAGCAGCGCTCCGCCGCCGGTCAGAACGATTCCCCGGTCCATGATGTCGCCGGACAGCTCCGGCGGGCACTTGTCGAGGGTCGTCTTGACGGCGTGGACGATGGCGCTGACCGGCTCCTCGATCGCCTTGCGTACTTCGGCCGCGGAGATGACGACGGTCTTCGGCTGCCCGGAGACCAGGTCTTGGCCGCGCATTTCGGAGTGCTCGTCGGA
Organism: Streptomyces sp. NPDC050416; assembly: GCF_044458845.1. NCBI lineage: Bacteria > Bacillati > Actinomycetota > Actinomycetes > Kitasatosporales > Streptomycetaceae > Streptomyces > Streptomyces sp. NPDC050416. The sequence goes on along the minus strand of NZ_JBITII010000018.1, from coordinate 54,712 downwards.
GTCGAGGTCGTACGCCGCACCGATCGCGATCTTGACCTGTTCGGCCGTGCGCTCACCCAGCAGCAGCGAGTACTCCTTCTTGACGTGCTGGACGATCGCGTTGTCCAGTTCGTCGCCAGCCACGCCGATGGACTGGGCGATGACGATGCCGCCGCAGGAAATGACCGCCACGTCCGTGGTGCCGCCGCCGACGTCGACCACCATGTTGCCCGTGGCCTCGTGGACCGGCAGGCCGGAGCCGATGGCAGCGGCCATGGGCTCCTCGATGATGTGCACCTGGCGGGCGCCGGCCTGGGACGACGCCTCGATGACGGCACGGCGCTCGACGCCCGTGATACCCGAGGGCACACAGACCACCACCCGCGGACGAGCCAGATACCGCCGCTTGTGGATCTTCAGAATGAAGTAGCGCAGCATCCGCCCCGCGATCTCGAAGTCGGCGATCACACCGTCCTTCAGCGGACGCACGACAATGATGTTGCCGGGAGTGCGCCCGATCATCTTCTTCGCTCCCGTGCCGACCGCGAGGATGCCACCGGTGTCGGTGTTGACCGCGACGACGGACGGCTCGTTGAGCACGATCCCACAACCCCTGACGTACACCAGCGTGTTGGCGGTCCCCAGATCGACAGCCATGTCACGCCCCAAGAACGACATTGAGTTCCCCATCAGGCCTCGTCTGCCCTTTCCACGATTTCTACAGGGCCCTTCAGTCGGCGAGGCGGATGCTGCCCCACATCAGGACTGGGCGGTGATGTGCCAAACTGCGCCGCTGCTTTGACACTGGCTCTTCTCCACTGCACTCCATCACCGGACCGTATCGGCGTGCCCGCCGCGGTGAACCGCTGCCACACCGCCTGCCCCAGTTGTCACCTCAGCAGCTGATCGGCCCGGGTCTGAGCATGGTCAGGCATTCTTCGGCAAGGCAAGGGCTTTGTCGCGCCGCGCGACGTCCCCCACACCCCGGTACGCGGGGCGCTCCTCGGACAGGCGCCGGGTCAGCTTGCGGTACTCCTTCGGCGATGTCCCGCCAGGCGCCGCGATCCAGCCCTCGCCCCGGCTCTGAGCGAGCTGGGCCAGTTGCCTGCAGCGTGCTGATGTGCTGATGTGCTGCGCCAACCCGTCACCGGGCAGGGGTGGTTCCATCGGAGTGAACCCGCAGGCAATCCGAACTCGGCATGCGCTGGGCGTGACCTTCGGCCGCGGGAAGGGCCACCCTCTGTGCCATAGCCAAGGCGGGGCACATGAGGACCGTGTCCTACGTGATGAGGCGGATGAGGCGCAGGAAGATCTCACAGCCACGTTCCGTGAGTGTCTGCGTGGGTACGCATACTCATGCGGGGCGCGCGACGCCGGCAGGAGACTGCGTCCATGACACGGATCTTCGCTTTCATCAGCCCGCTTGCCCGCCCCCGGCGTGCCCTGACGGCAACCGCACTCGCTACCTTGGTGCTTGCCGGCTGCGGGAGCGAGAGCCCAAGTGACGGTGGGTCTGAAAGCAAGCCGGGTAGCAGCGTCAGCGCCGAGGAGAGTGCCACATCCTCGGGGCCCGAGCAGGCGGGGTTCATGGCGATGCTCGACAAGGTTGCGCAGCCATGTCTTGAGACCGAGAGCGAGACCGGGCCGGGCCCGTCTCACAAGAGGCCAGCCGGCTCGGTGAAGGAGGGGAAGGAGAGCCTCGCCCCCGGCGAGACCCCTCCGGCTGTCCCAATCGAGCCTGGCGCCCCCACGGGTCCCGCGGCGGAGCTGAACGACCGAGACTGGTGCATGAGCGTCCAGCACGAACAGCGCATCGTCCAGGCGCTGCAGGCGGTTTCGGAGCCCACCCCTGCCAAGGTCAGGAAGGTCCTGAACGACCTTGGTTACATCGACGAACGCATTCACAGCCTCAGGCAGGACGGCAGGTTTACGCGCTTCTACCTGGACCTGCGCGAGAAGGGAGGCCTTCTCTGCGAGGAGGGCTTGGCTGCGGGCATGGAAACGGACATCTCCGCGTGTGTCGCCTCCGCTGTGGGACCTTTCACAGTTGCGGCTCCAGGGGAGCAAAGAGGGTGTTGATTCGTCAGTCCCGAGACAGGGCGGCGAGCCAGCGGTCGTCCTGGAACTCGGCTGGGACTTCGTCCTCCCCTGGATCGATCCCACGGCGTTCGAGTTCGTCGAACCATCGGTCCCACTGTGATACGGGGAGGCGTCGTCCGCACCAGGGGCAGAAGTCGATAGTGATGCTCGATGTGCCGCCATCGTGGATGATCACCCCGTACTCCTGGAACTTGGCGCTGAACTTGATCAGCGAGTCCAGGCAGGCAAGGGGTCAATGTGCTGGTCGCAGGGCACTTTCACGCGGCGCCTCATCGCCTCGCAACAGTGGTTGGTCATGACCCCGGTTCCTCGTTCATCGACACTGTGAACTCGACCCGCAGCCCAGTGAACGTCTCCACCCACACCCGCTCGGCCCTCAACACCCCAGCCGTACAGCGGAGATGCCCAGTTCACGGCCTTCTGCAACACCCTTTAGAGCTGTCCCGTAACTGCATGCGCCGTCCACGACGACAGCGGTCAGGAGAAGCTCCCCAGGGACGGCAGGATATGGCGACACTCTGACGGCCAGAAGTACGGTCGGTGACGGGCGAATCGGCTACTCGACCAGATGTCGGTGCGCCTTGCTCCAGTCGATCCTGTGGTCAAGTTCGGTCAGCAGCCCGTCGGCGGCCCACGTGGCCTGGGGCTCGTGCCCCTGCTCGGCCAGCCGGCGCACGAGGTCGGCATTGTCCTGCTGTCTGGCTATGACGGCGTCGACGATCCCCACGGTCGAGTCAAGACCGTACGCACTGCAGAAGTGCTCCAGCCGCAGACGGCGATTGGGCGGCGCCGGGTAGTGCAGCCAGCGCAGGCACTCGGCATCGTCGCGGAACGGGGCAACGTACTCCAACGCGTAGGACACGTCGTGCAAGCGTGGCGCCGGGCGAGCAAAGTCCCAGTCGATGATTCCCACCGGTTGGTTGCCCTGCCAGACGACGTTCCATGGGCCGAAGTCCCCATGGCAGACAACCTCGTCGTCCCCGGAGACACCTGCGTCCGTGGACCAGGTCGCGCCTGGCGGAGGTGAAAAGCTCTCGCAGGCATCGTGGTAGTCGCGCAGAAGTCGGGCGAAATTGGTCAGGCCCGGGTCGTCCACGACCCTGGCCCAGCCCGACGCTCCGGAGTCACCGTCGATGTAGGTAAGGACCTCGCGACCCTCGTCGTCGATTCCCAGCGGTCGGGGCGCATAGGCAAACCCCACATTCTCCAGGTGCCGCAGCAACGCGTGGACGGTGGGCGTCCAGGGTTGGGCGGGCCTACGGACGGTGTCACCGATCCGCACCACCCGACGGTGGGCACCGTCCTGCATCACTTCCTCGCTCGACACCCGGTTCACGCTACCCAGCCGTCGAACACGCGTCACCTCGATTACCGTCAGCGACGATGGAGGCCAGTTACCTCCCTACCCAACGAGGCGCCACTGGGGATTCCCCACTGGTCCCAAGTACAGGAGAAGCCCGGCCTTCGCACGGCGGCGAACTGATGTTGAGAAACTCCAGCTATGGGATCTTGGGGAACGTTGGGGCCGGCGCTGTTGTCTCTGGCGGGTGTTGCGCTCGGTGCGGGCGGATCGCTGTTTGGCCAGTACCTCGTCTCGCGAGTAAGCACTCGGCAGCTCGAAGTGCAGGAGTCAGCCGCGCATCGCGCGGAGCTCAAGAACGCGGTCCTGAAGTTCCTGGGCATTGCGTCGCAGGTGGAGAAGGCGGCACTCGCCCGCTCGGGCAGTGGCGACACCTCTGCCGATCCCGTGCTCGACCACCTTGTCGACGACCTGTGGTTGGCTCATGCGGAGATCGACCTGGCGGCCAGAAGCGAGCCCCTGCGGGGCGCCGCCTATCGTTATGCAGCCCGCCTCGCCGAGGCGGCCCGGGGTGAGATAGCCGACGGGGCCGCGCTGCGCGGGCCGCAGGCGCAGTTCTTCGACGCGGCGTATAGCGATATGTGGCCTGGCCAGCGACGGGCGGCCGGGGGTTCCGTGGCACCTCAGTGAGACGGTGCTGCGGGTGGGACGATCTTGTCGTGGCTGGTGTGATCACGGCGTCAGAGCCGTCTTGGATGGCCCCGTTCAGCGGACTGAGCCCGCGCAGCTTCCGCAAGCTGATCACCGCGCTACGCCGAGAAGGCGCGGATCCAGTACGCAAGGTCGACCCTGGAGCCTGCCGTTGGAAGACCGCGTGCTGCTGGTGACCACCTACTGGCGCACAAACTTGACGCTGCACCAGCTGGCCCCACTGTTCGGTATCTCGAAGTCCGCAGCCGACCGCATCATCGATCATCTCGGGCCGTTGCTCGCGCTCCGGCCCCGCAAGCGGTTCCGCAAGGACACCGTGCTCATCGTCGACGGCACCTTGGTGCCCACCCGCGATCATGCGATCGCCGCGCAGTCGAAAAACTACCGGTACTCCACCAACCACCAGGTCGTCATCGACGCCGACACCGGCTCGTCGTGGTGATCGGCCAGCCCCTGCCCGGCAACCGCAACGACTGCAAGGCGTGGGAGCAATCCGGAGCCAAGGCCGCCGTTGGCAAAGCCACAGTCATCGCGGACGGCGGCTATCGGGGCACCGGGCTCGTCATCCCACACCAGCGCGCGCATGGGCAGGCTGAGCTGCCCGCTTGGAAAGAGGACCACGACTGCCGCTTGAAAGGCGACGGCGTCTACCACGCCGTGCTCGGGATCGCCCAACTCCACAACCTCGTCCTCGCGGGATGAGTGAGGCAAGTGGATACCAGGCTAGAGATCATTACGGGACAACCCTTAGACCGTGTCCTACTGGTGAGGCGTCGCTGGTCTGGTCATGGGGCGGGGTACGTGGAGTTGGATTGTTCCGGACGGGTTGTGGGATATCGCGAAGCTGCTGATCCCGCCGTCGAAAGTCCGGCCGCAGGGCGGCGGAACGCCGGACACGCCTGATGAGACGCTGTTTGCTGCCATCATCAATCGAAGTCGACTGCCCACCGTCGGTTCTGATCTGGTCGAGAGCTGGCGTCTGGGGTCGCCTGCACGAGGCCGTGCTGCACCGGCTCAACGATGCCGGCCTTATCGACGTCACCCGCGTCGTACTCGACACCGCACACATCAGGGCTAAAAAGGGGGCGAACACACAGGTCCGAGCCCCGTGGACCGCGGCAAGCCGGGTTCCAAAATGCACATCCTGTCGGACACGAACGGACTGCCCCTCCTCGTTGGCATCTCGGCCTGCAACACCCACGACAGCGAAGGGCTCAAGCCCATGGTCGAGGGTCACCAAACGAGACACGACCCCCACAACGGCCGCTACTTCAAGCCCCAGCGCCTCCACGCCGACAAAGCCTACGACCGCGCCGACCTGCGCAAATGGCTGCGTTGGAAACGCATCGGAGTGCGCATCGCCCGCAAAGGGATCGAGTCCAGCGAACGATTAGGGCGACGCCGCTGGGTCATCGAGCGGACCGTGTCCTGGCTGTCCGGCTACCGACGCCTGAGCCCCCGCTACGAACGCCATCCCCGCAACTACCTGGCCTTCCTCGGACTCGCCGCCGCCCTTTGCTGCTACAAGCGATACGTCCGCCTCACCACGTAGGACACGGTCTTAGACCGTGTCCTACGTGGTGAGGCGGGCGTTGGTTCCCACAGTCACTGCGAAACGACTCCCGCAGTTGTGTGCAAAGCACAAATCGGACCACCGCTTGGAGTCCTTCGGGTTACACGGCAGCAGAACGGGCCCGCCATCTGCGCGGCAGTCGCACGACGTACCTGTCACTGCCTGACCGGGTTTGCGATGTCGGTTTATTGCGACGTCAGTTGGGGCTTGCGGTGGGACTGTGAGTGAGCTCCTGCCGCTCATGGGCCGGGATTGATAACACAGGATGGATTCCTTGGCGCATGCAACTCGCCCTTTGCCCCGCAGCGGACTCTCTCCGTGTACGGCGTCCTGCCGTTTGTGCCGGTGATTCCTCATCGTCGCGCGCCTGAGGTCGTTTCACTCCAATGGAGCAGTCTTCCGGCTGGGAGAGCGGGCACCCGTCACGTAACGGACGAATGTCAAGGAAAAGGAGAAAAGCCATGAATGAGCTCCCCATCCTCACCGCCCTCGGTCTCCCTCTCCCGGCGGATGAGGTGGCGGTACTCGCCGACTGGCAGGTCGCCCTCTTCGCGGGTGACAGCGACTGACCCGAATCCTGTGTGCGGCGGCCCCCGTCAGGGGTCGCCGCACGTCGTCTCGACGTCTCGAGAGAGGTGCCGTCCATGGCAGCACAGCCGTTGGCCAGGCGTGATGTGGTGGTGGACGAGGTGCACGGCCGCCGGGTGGAGGACCCCTACCGGTGGCTGGAGGACGATGAGGACGCCGCGTGCAAGGAGTGGCTGGCCGACCAGGAGCAATGGCTGGCAGAGCAGGCGGACGGGTGGAGGACACGGCCGGTGTTCCGGTCGCTGCTGCGGCACTTTGCGGACGCGGGCAGCCAGGCGGTACCCGTGGAGTCGCCGCCGGTGTGGCGGGGCCGGTGCCGGTTTTTCCTGAGGGGCGGTGCGGGGCACGAGCATCCTGTGCTGGTGGCCGCCACGGCCGGGCAGGGCGAGCGGGTGGTGGTTGACCCGGTGGCGCTGGACGCGTCCGGGCGCACGACGCTGGACGCCTGGCGGCCGTCATGGTCAGGCAGATTGCTGGCCTGTCAGGTCTCGTCCCACGGCAGCGAGAAGCCCGTACTGACGGTGGTGGACGTAGCCGATGGCCGCCAGGTCGGCCTCCCGGTGCGCCCGGGACGCGGCACACCGGTGGCGTGGCTGCCCGGCGACGCCGGCTTCTACTACGTGACCTGCCCCGCCGACGGTGGTGACCGGCAGGTGCGGCTGCGGCTGCTCGACAGCCCTCAGGATCCGGGCGTGGACCCGGTGGTCTTCGCCACCGGGAACCGGCAGCTGTCGGTGTCCACCAGCGCGGACGGGCACTGGCTGATGGTCAGCTGCGCCCCGGGCGCGCAGTGCGGCAACCAGGTCTACCTGGCCGACCTGACCGCCGCGCCCACCCACGCCCCCACTCTGCAGCGGGTGCACGACGGCACGGCCACGGGTGTGCAGGCGCTGGTCAAATTCGGCCCTCGCGGCCTGCTGTACGTGATCACCACCGATGGGGCACCCGGTGGAAGAGTTTGCCGGATCGGCCCCGACAGCCCGCACGCCGCGGCGTGGACGCCGCTGATCACTCCGGATCGGGACACGGTGCTCTCGTCATGTGTCGCCCTGGTCGAGCCGGGCACCGGTTCGCCGCGCTTCCTGGTCAGCTCCGCGCGACGCGGCGTGGCCGGTTTGTCGTTGCACGACAGCACCGGCCGCCTGCTGGCCGAGATCGACACCCCGGGGACCGGCTGCGGCACGGTCACGAAGCTCACCGTGCCGCCCGGTGAGGCGGACCAGGCATGGTTCACCTACAGCGACTTCGTCACCGCCCCGACGGTCTACCGCTTCAGCCTGCACGACCAGCGGTGCCACCCCGACATCCCAGCCGCCGACGGCGACCTAGCCGTTGCCCCAGCCGTCTCCTCACCGCTCGCGTCCGCCGTGCCGCTGCCCGCGGCCGACACCCCCTCCTCAGCCGCGGACCCGCCACCGCACAAGCGGCCGCAGGCCGAGGTGCGGCAACTGACCTACCCGTCTGAGGACGGCACCGACGTGCCGCTGTTCCTCATCACCCCCGCCCACTGCAGCCCCGGGCCACGCCCGGCCCTGCTGACCGCCTATGGCGGTTTCGGCGCCACCGCCGCCCCCGCCTATTCACCCACCATCCTGGCCTGGGTCGCCGCCGGCGGCATCTACGCCATCGCCGGGGTCCGCGGCGGCGGCGAACGGGGCATCACCTGGCACCAGGCCGGCATGGCGATGAACAAGCCCACCGCGTTCGCCGACTACGCGGCGGCCGCGCGCTGGCTGATCGCCGAAGGCCACACCACCCCAGCCCAGCTGGCCATCAAAGGCGCCTCCCACAGCGGTCTCATGGTCGCCACCGCGATCACCCGCGACCCGGGCCTCTACGCCGCGGCCGTCTGCCACGGTGCCCCGACCGACATGGTCCGCTACCCCCGCCTCGGCATGGGCCCATGGTGGATCAACGAGTTCGGCGACCCCGACAACCCCGACCACCTCGACGTCCTGCTCAGCTACTCCCCCTACCACCGCGTGCAGCCCGGCACCCGCTATCCCGCCGTGCTGATGGTCACCGCCCGCACCGACCTCCGCGTCGGCTCCGCCCACAGCCGCAAATTCACCGCTGCCCTGCAACACGCCACCACCAGCGGCAAACCCGTCGTCCTGCGCTGCGAGGACGGCGTCGGCCACGGCCCCCGCGCCGCCTCCCGCTGGATCGACATGGAGGCCGACGCCCTCGCCTTCTGCGCCACCCACACCGGACTCCAGCCCTGACCGTGCCCTCTCGACACCCGTCCGGTGCATCGACCGCGGCCTGCGCGGCAGCGAGGACCTCAGCCGGCTCGCCAGCGAGCTCAGCCAGGTCCGGCTTCCGGCGCAGCAACGCGAGCACGGCGTCGTTGAGCACCATCGGGTGGGAAGCACCGGTGCGGCCCGCGCCCCGGGCCGGGTTGCCCATCTCCCCCACCCGCCCCAGCTCGTAGGAGGCAGCCTTCAGGCCCATGGGCGTCAGGTTGCGCAGCGTGTTCCCACCCGAGATCTGCCCGCCGTTCTCCGCCAGGCCGTATTGCGCAGATCGGAGAGCGCCCCGAGGTGCGAGGCGGTACGGGCCTGCTTCCGCTTCGAGGGCGTCGCGGCTTGTCGGTGTGCCGGTAGCTCAGGTGCGGGGCTGCGATCTGCTGGATCTGTTCGACCGTCGCGACGTTCAGCACCCCGAGCACGCGCAGCACGTCGCCGCGCAGGTTGTTCGACGACCCCGCCGGGTTCTCCTCCCGCTTCCCCGCCATCAGCTCCGCTCCCTTCCCGCCGTCTGTCGCGCGTTGGCCACCTGCCGGGCGCCCGGCCGCAGAGGGCATCCGGCCGCCCCCCGGGGTCGGAATGTAGGGCCAGTCCACGCGGAAGACGTGGTCCAAGGTCGATGTCGCGGGCCCGGTCGGCGGCCAGGCGGCCCGCGCGGCCGCCCAGCAGGCGCTGCACCGTGGCGGCCGGGACGGCAGCGAGCAGGCCGACGCTGTGGACGCGTGCCAAGCAGTTCACCGGGTCATAGGAGCACTCCAAGCCGCTCTGCTGCATCCGGGTGGACCTTTACGCCGGCCGCAACCGGCGTCCCCTCGCGCGAAGTCCCCCTCTGCAACCCAAGCGTTGAGAGGAGCCTGTCCATGGCCCACCCCACCACCACGCCTGACCGGCCGTCCTGGGCACACGACGACTTCCTGCTGCCACCGCCCAGCCCCACCCAGCGCCTCAACATCACCCTCGCCCCGCGCGATGTGCACCGCCTGGAACTCCACGCGGCACTGACCACCGCCGGCGTCGCCCCCATGCCCGGCGACCGCGAGGCCATCGACCACCTCAGCACTCTGCCCGAATACGTCCACACCGCCTTGCACCGCTGGCTCACCCACACCACCCAATAACCAGCCCCCACCCGGGAAGCGGTCACCGCCACACACCTGGTGAACGCCTAGCCCGCCGGTAAGGGCGAGCTGCCCGGCACCGGCTGGCCCGCCCCACCGAGGCGCCTCGCCGCGCACCCGCCTCCACGCCCTGGTACGCGGCGCGTTCCTCGGGCAGGCGCCGGGTCAGCTCGCGGTACTCCTTCAGCGATGTCCCCGCCAGGCCGCGCGCTGCGGCCTTTGCCCTGGCTCTGCGCGAGCTGGGCCAGTTGCCTGCAGCATGCTGATGTGCTGCGCGAACCCCTCACCGGGCAGAGGCGGTTCCATTGGAGTGAACCCGCAGGCATTACTGCCCGGAGGGCGCCCAGCGGCCAGTATGTGTAGTGCGCGATCAAAAATGTATGCGTGCCGCGGCCGTCGCCGCTCTGGCCTTCCTGCCCATGGCTGCTCCGGCTGCCGCGTCCAGTGAGGCCAGCGCGGCGCGGGCCGCGATCGACTGCCCGTCCGGTTAGGTGTGTATCTAGCCCGAGATCAACTTCGGTGGGCAGCCGTGGGTGAGGCGGGCGGTGGACGGCAGCGTGAAGGACCTTCCCTCCGCGATCCGTGACCGCGGCAGTTCCATCCGCAACAACTCCGACCGCACCGCCCGGGTGTATGAGAAGCGCAACCACAGCGGCCCGTGGGTGTGCGTCACCCGCAGCGGCGGCTCCATCCACGACCTTCGCGGCTACAACCTCAACGACCAGACCCGCTCCCTGAAAATCAACCGCAACGACTGCGGCTGACCACCCACAGCCCGGGGCGGACCTGAGCCGGTTGGCGCCTGGGGGCGGCCGCGTTGTCCTACAGGGGCCGTCGCCCGGTGATGGCGCCGCCGGGGTCGTCCAGCAAGGCGACGCGGGCGGTGATGCGCTTGCCGACCGGCTCCCGCTGCGCTTCGAAGCCCTGCGCGACGGCCATGACGATCTCCAGACCGTGCTGGCCCACCCGTCCGGCGTCGGCGGCCCTGGCCACCGGCAGTACCGGATCGCAGTCCCACACCACGATCTCGACCGTGTCGCCGGTGACGCGCAGGTCCATCAGCACCGGGCCGGGTGCGTATTTGCGGGCGTTGGTGACCAGCTCGCTGACCACCAGCTGGGTGAGGCCCATGGCACGCTGCGAGACCGGCAGGCCATGCTCGGCCTGAACCCGGGTGAGGAAGTCCGCGGCGAGGTGGCGGGCGCGGGCGATGCACGTGCCGTCGCCCTCCAGGGCCACCGTGGTCTGTATGGCCTGCTCATACGGGGCCTCGCTGTCCTCACCCACTGACACTGGTTCCATCGCGGCCCGCCTTTAATGCCCCGTTCACACCCCCGCGCGTACCCACCCACCCGCGGCATACGCCTCACGTCTAGTCGCCAAGGCATTACCCGCGCTAGGCGGGGCAGCACTCCAGGTGGAAGTCTTGACGTGCCAGTATGACCGACATGCCTGAGGAACCCATGACGGACGCCGAGAAGACCCAGCAGCCCCGAGGGCTGTCGGTCGAGGTCACCGCCACCGACGGCATCCGCGTGCTGACCCTGGCCGGCGAGATCGACCACCACACCGGCGCCCCGCTCAGGCAGGCCCTGGACGTCTCCGACACCGCCCGGCCCCGCATCGTGATCGACATGCGGCAGGTCACCTTCATCGACTCCAGCGGCATCAACATCCTCATCGCCACCCACCAGGCCGTCACCGCGGCAGGCGGCTGGCTCCGCCTGGTCGGCCCCGCCGGATCAGTGATGCGCACCCTGCAGATCGTCGGTGTCGACGCCCTCATCGACTGCCGCCCCACCCTGCGTGAGGCACTCACCAACTGACCAGCCCCTCGGGCGCCTGCACGCGCTGACGTCCGCCGGGGCGGCTTGGGGCCCGGACAGCCCCATCCAGCCCCAAGCAATGTGCGCACCGCGGCGGCCCGCGAGGACCAGGCTGCTATTCCGGTCGCGGGGTCCTCACACCCGTCGTACACAGGGTGTATGGGCGACAGCGGCGTGAAGAGAGCGACGCCGGACTGATCACCTTGCCCCATCGCGAGAGGGGGGCGACATCGTGCCACTGGTCATCGTGGAATCGCCGGTTCCCGGAGAAAGCGGGCGACAAGTCATCGTGCGCTGCCCGGAGGCAGAAAGGTGCATCGGTATCGCTCACTCGGACCAGGAGCTCCTGCGGCTCCTGGAGAAGGTCGGGCTGACCGGCTACGAGAACGACCTCGATCTCCCTGGCGCAGTCGAATGGCAGGGGCTCGGTCCGCACCAATGGGAGTGCCCGAGCTAGCCAGAATCCCTACAGCGCCCACAGGAGCTGCTGAGCAGGCGCTTATCCGGTGCCTACGGTGGCGAAACCAACAATCGGGCTTCCGGTCCCATACGTCGCCCCTGACCCGGCGGTCCCTCGATCTCCGGGTGCGGCGGGCGCCAAGGGTTGCGACCGTAGGAGTGAAGCAGGCAGGTCCGAACGGGCGAGGACGGAGGCAGCCCGCATGCTCAGACCACATCCTTCGCTCCTGCGGGAACTCGTCGAACGCTGCGAGACGCTCAGGCAGCGCGCGGCGTCCAGCGGCAGTGAGAAGACTAAACGCCAGCTCGAGGACGCCTCCTACACGCTGTGCGTGGTCACCGGAACCCGTCAGTTGGACACAGCGCTGTACGTTGCCCGCCAGCACCTGGCCGACGCGATGCGACGCGAGCAGCCTCTCCATCGCTGAGCAGGTGCCCTTCACCGGTAGGGCGACCTCGGTGGCGTAGGAGGTGAGGGGCCCGATCCCGTCGGGTGCACGGGCGGCGACCTGCGCGGCGGCGACCTCTTCGGCCGACTCCCCCGCGACCAGGTCCAGGTCGGGCTTCGGGCGGATCAGCGCGATGACCGTCTCGTTCACCGTCATGGGGTGGGAGGCGCCGGAGCGGCCCGCGCTCGCTGCTGGTTGCGCGCTATGTCGGCGGTTCTACGAAGCTGTATGGCGGAAGCGGGCCATGGACCCTGAGCTCAAGGTGGGGGTGTGCATGCCGCACCTCATCGACCGCAGCCAGAAACCGGTCGGCGTTGTCGCGTTCGACCAGGAACGAGAGGTTCGCCAGCCATCCGGTGCTCTGCTGTCCGACGCTGACCGCTGCCGCGGCCGACTCGAGTTCGGGCCGGAGCTGAGCCGCATCGTGATCCTCCTGCGCCTGGATGGCTGTGGCGACCATCTCGCCCAGTTCCAGCTTCTCTTCCTGGCTGCCGCCGCCTGCTTGGCGGGTTTCCTCGGCCAGCGCGCGGATGTCCTCGTTCTGCGCCATCACCAGACGGAGCACAGCCTCTTCGTTGGGGGTGGCTTTGATGTTGTACTCAGCCATGCCGTCCAGATCCTGCAGTCGCTGCAGGTAGTGGGCCGCATGCTCGGTCAGCATCGCCGTCACCGCCTCATCGTCGGGGCGAGTTGCCGAACCGCATCGGCAGCACGACTGCGCCTTCGCTGGCCTTGGCGAGCACGCCTGGTGTGCCAGCAGGTCGCGGCGCTTGGGGCGCAGGTTGTCGGGTGCGTCGCTGACGATGGCGGCCAAGTCGCCGGCGCGCAGGACGCGCACCGGATGCGGTGGTTCGCCGATGCCGTCGGTGTGGTGCGGCATGGAGGGGTGTGAGGCGTGAGCGATGCCGTAGACGTAGGTGCTCACCGCTCCTCCTCGCCACGACGGCGGGGTCGTGCGCCCTCCGTTTCCCTTTCCTGTCCGCGAGCCTGCTGGAACGCGTCCGAAAGGGCCTCCGCTGCTCCGGACAGGGCCCCTTTGCTCTTGGCTTGCTCTTGGCCTGGCCCCCGGATTGCCCAAGTTGGCCACTGACCACCTCGGGCAGCCCTGCCGGCTTGCGCGGGCCCGCCTCAAGATCAAGACGGTTGCACGCCTCGGCAAAGCGCAGATACGTGTCCACGCTCGCCACCACAACCCGCACATCGATCTTGAGGATCTCGATCCCGACGAGGGAGACCCGGACGAACGCGTCGATCACCAGTCCACGGTCCAGCACCAGCTCCAGCACGTCATACAGACCGCTGGAACCTCCTCCGCCACCGCCCTGAGCCGAAACCACACTCACTCTGACCAGCTCCCTTACCGCGCCAGCGGACGCTCGCCCGGTCCAGGCAGCCGCCACACCGGATCCCAGCACGCCCAACGCGAGCTAGTAACCCCGCTACACGGCACCAAACCGATATTCCACGGGGGGAAACGGGCCGATTGCGGCTCCGGCGTGTGTCTGAGACCTGCAACCGTCCGCCGCCCTCGGCTCTTCGCCGGAGTGAGAGGGCGGCGAAATGAGGTGGCCCGATGGCAAACACGTCAGGGGGCACTGCCACAGGCGACGGGCCCCATCAGTGGGCGCGCTGGCTTGGGCCTGTCTACGCGTTTCACAACATCATGCGAGACCACTTGGGCCTGTGACGCCGAGAGCTACGACCCGTACTGAGCGGAGCTCGCGCGACAGGCTCCGAGGCTGAAAAGGGCGCGCGGCGGTACGGTCATCGATACCGTGCCGCCGCGTCACTCACCCCAGCAGCGCCACCCGTCGCATGCCCGCATAGAGCTGATCTACGCGCTCCCCCGGGCTCATCGTCTGCCCGCTGCCCGACCGGCTCAGTGCTGATGGTGATCGCGTTTGGACAGGTAGAGGGGACTGAGCTGGCGCCAGTAGCCGTGCACAAGGTCTTCGGCCTCCTGCGCCGCCCGCTGAGCGCATGGCGCGTCCGTCGGCAGGCGTTGCTCGGCTTGGGCCGCGGTGGATCCCGTGCGTCGGGCCTTCCTCGGCGCCGTCCAGCGCGAGGCACGGCGGGATACGGCAGCAGTGCGCGGCCTGCCACGTCGGCCCGCCAGGCACCATCGCGCAAGCAGTATCGCGGCCACCACCGACAATGCGCTGACGGCATAGACCTCATGACCCGCCACTGGCTCCTCCTGCCGGACACCCGTACGGACCCTGCCGGGTTCGTGTGCCCCGGTATCCCATCGTCAACGTCACCGCTGGGCCAAGAAACCCTCACACATGCCATCGCCGGGTGGTGGGGGGGCGGCACCGGCGCGGGGAGGACCGGGCGTTCTGTATGCGAAGACTCCTGACCCGGGCCGCGCATCATCGGCAGCCCGGGCAGGGCGGGCACCGCCAGCGGCACCGTCTCGCACAGCCCGACGCCCAGCAGGAAGAGCACGCCGGGGCCGACCGTGCCAGTGCCCCACCTTCCGGGCACCACGCTGCGCCGACGGGGTGGGCCGTAGCGGAGCCACGTGTCACGTTCTGGGCGGTTCCGGCGGCCACTGTGCGTGGAACTCGACTGAACCGACAGCCGCCCACCGGCCCGGCAGTGCGGTGAACGCCGTGGAGAATCTGGGTTCAGTTCCCGCAAGAGCAGTGGAGAAACCAGGGAAATCGACCGTGTGTTCTTGCATTCGCCGGGCACCAGGAGCGACGGAGGTTGATAACTATGGTTCCCCTGCTTCTCGTTCTTCTCCTGGCTCTGATCCTCTTCGGCGCGGGCTTCGCGATGAAGGCACTGTGGTGGATCGCCGTCATCGTGCTGGTCGTCTGGCTGCTGGGCTTCGTCATGCGCTCCGCGGACACCGGCGGCCGCAAGGGCCGCTGGTATCGCTGGTAACCCACCACACAGCAACATGCCTGGGGGCCCCGGATACATCCGGGGCCCCCAGGCATGTCCCGGATCAGGACATCCCTCCGGGCAAACGGTGTAACTACCACCCTCCCGGGAACCGGGCCTCATAGCTGGGGCCCGGTGAAGCAGTGGAACCTGCGCCTCCAAACCACCGGACCCCAGCCACCCGACACCCGCACGCCGCGCCCGACAAACAGCATCTGCCGCCGCAGGCCGCAGTGGCTCTACACCTCTTCCAGTCCGGCCCACACACTCTGAGCACGGCGGGCGGCCGGTGAGCAGTTCGTCCCCCGCCGCCGTGGGCGAGCTATGCCCGGTAGTCCTGGAGCATTCCATGTGGCGTAGGGTGGGAGCACCGACGCGGGGTGGAGCAGCTCGGTAGCTCGCTGGGCTCATAACCCAGAGGTCGCAGGTTCAAATCCTGTCCCCGCTACGAGAACCGGCCCCTTCCGATGCGACATCGGGAGGGGCCGGAAGCGTCTGGAAGATCGACGCGGGCACCAGCCGCGTACTGATGAGCCCGCACGATGGTGGAGTCGACCGAGATGTCCCAGTCGATCTCGCCTGCGGCGTCGGCGGCGGCCTGGACCTGCTGCAGCAGACGCTCCCACGTGCCGTCGGCCGACCACAGCCGATGCCGTTCGTAAACGGCCTTCCAGGGGCCGAACCGCTAGGAAAGATCCCGCCACTGAACTCCGGTCCGCACCCGGTGCAGTATCCCGTTGATCACCTGCCGGTGGTCTCGCCACCGGCCACAACGTCTGTTGCTCACCGGCAGGAACGGCCGCAGGCCGTTCCCACTCGGCATCCGTCAAGTCACCCCGCCCCATGCCTGACCCAACGAGCCAACAGCCAGACAGTCACATGATCGGGCGGACAAGTCCTAGTAGCTGTCGACGCTCGCGTCCAGCAGCGGTCCGAGTTCCCGCACGACGGTCGTCAGGGCCCGGTCGTCGCGTTCGGCGCGGGCGATCAGCAGGGCGCCCTCTAGGGTGCTGATCATGAGCGTCGCGAGTGGTTCAGCCCGGGCCGCCGGGACTCCCATGTCCGTCAGCGCCTCGGCGACCGGGCGCGTCCAGTGGGCGAACGCCGCTGCGGCCGCCGCGCGGGTGGAGTTGGTGGACTGTGCGCAGTCCACGGCCGCCGCGGCCACCGGGCAGCCGCCCTCGAAGCCGGTTCTGGCGAATTCCTCCGTCCACTGCCGGACCATCGCGGCGAACAGCCGGCTCGGGGTCGGCTCCGGCATCGACGCGAGGAAGCGGGCGATCCGCTGGGCGGCGTACCGGCCGGCCCACTCCACCGCCTCGTTGACGAGCTGCTCTTTGCCGCCGGGGAAGTAGTGCTGGAGGGAGCCGCGCGGCGCCCGCGCGTGCGCGGCGACGTCGCGCATGCCGGTCGCGGTGACCCCGTCCCGCCGGATCAGCTGGGCCGCGCTGAACACCATCCGCTCGCGTGGCCCGCGCTCGGACACCGCCATCGTGACCTCCGTCTCGACGCATCGGCACTCACTCTATGACCGGCGTCATAAAGCGCGCTACTATGACAGCCGTCATGACTCGTGACGACGCCTCGCACGGAGGGCGGTCCCCATGGACGTCGGCTTCATCGGTCTGGGGGTGATGGGTCAGCCGATGGCGCTCCGGCTGGCCCGGGCCGGCACCCCGCTGCTGGTCTGGAATCGCACGGCCGCCCGCACGGCTCCGCTGCGCGCGGCCGGCGCCGAGGTGGCGGCGGATCCCGCCGAGGTATTCGCGCGGACGGACGCCGTGATCCTCATGCTGGCCGACGACCTCGCGATCGACTCCACGCTGGGCCGCGGCACACCGGACTTCGCGGCGCGCGTCGCCGGACGCGTCGTGGTCCACATGGGGACGACGTCGCCCGAATACTCGCGCGCGCTCGAGGCCGACGTGCGCGCGGCGGGCGGGCGCTATGTCGAGGCGCCGGTCTCCGGGTCCAGGGTGCCCGCGGAGAACGGGCAGTTGGTGGCGATGCTGGCCGGGGACACGTCGGCCGTGGAGGTCGTACGGCCGCTGCTGGCACCCCTATGCAGGGGGACGTTCGTCTGCGGCCCCGCGCCGAACGCCCTGCTGATGAAGCTCGCGGTCAACCTGTTCCTGATCACGCTGGTGACCGGGCTGTCCGAGGCCTACCACTTCGCCGACCGGCACGGGCTTGACCGCCGGCTCTTCCTGGACGTCCTGGACGCGGGCCCCATGGCCAGCGGGGTGTCCCATATGAAAGCGCCGAAGCTGTACGCCCGCGACTTCGCGGTGCAGGCGGCGGCCCACGACGTGCTGAAGAACAACCGGCTGATCGCCGAGGCCGCCCGCAAGACGGGGATCGCCTCGCCGCTGCTCGACGTCTGCCACGCCCTGTTCGAGGAGACCGTGACGCTGGGCCACGGCCACGAGGACATGGTGGCCGTCCTGCGCGCGATCGAGTCACGCACCCAGGACGGCCTACAGGGTTAGCTAGTGCTGTCAGTGCCCGTTGATAACGTGCTGCGTCCAGTCGTGGAGTTCATGAAGGGACGGGGTACGTGCGGAATGTGACGTGCCATCAAGTCGGCGAGCAGCGGTTGGCCGAGGCGCTCGACGACATCGGCGGGCGGGCCTACACGCGGTGGCACTCGCTGCGGTACGGCAGCATTTCGCCGACGCTGATCCGGGCCATGGCGGACGAACTGCTCGACCATGTCGCCGCGCGAACAGTGACGGAGCCGGGGCTCGACGCTGCGGCCAGCACGGTCGCCGTCACCGCCGCGGAGTGTGTGCATGGAGTGCTGAGCATCATGTGCTTCCCGAGCGGGGACCAGGAACTCCGGTTCCCCCTCGTCGGGGAGCGGATCAGCACGGACCCGGACGACGACGAGTTCGGGGACGGGCCCATCACCTTCCGGGACGTCGTCAAGGAGGCGCCCACCGCGCGGACCTGGCTCGACATGTTCGAGATGTGTGTCGTCAGCGGGCATGTGTGGGACTGGGAGCGGGTCACCGGGCTGCTGCTGCGCGGTGACTACGCGCCCGCCATCCGTGACGGCGTGCCCTACAACCGGTACGCCTCCGTCTCCGACCCCGCCGACCTCGCCGCCATGGACGCCCTGTGCCCCTATCTCACCGAAGCGGCCGGGCATCTGCCCCGCGACTGGCCTACGGTTCCGCTGCGCAAGCCGGACGCCGGGGAGCGCACGGAGGCCGCCCGGCGGCTCGACGAGGTCGGCGACGCGCTGAGCGCGGACCAGCGGCTGCTCCGCGTACTCCTCGACGACGACCAGCACGCCTTCGAGGACGCCCTCGTCGCCCGGCTGGTCGCGTACCGGGAGAGCGTCGAGGCCGATGCCGGTGATCCCGCGCCCCGGTCCCTCCTCCCCCTCGGCACCCTCGCCCTGGCCTGTCTCGCCGTCCAGGTCCATGGGTGGGAACTCGGTGTCCGGTCCGGGTATCTGCCGTACGGTCTGCTGGGATCGCCGGACGCGCCGCGCCGGGCAGCGGAGGGGAACCGGAACAATTTGGGCTGCTGGGCCGCCAAGTAGGCCGGGGTCGGTACCGAGGGACGGACGTCCGTCTGCCATCCGTACGCCACTTCACCGCCACTTCGCCCGCCCCCGGCTGACCGGGACCGCGGCAGCGCTTCGATGACAGGGCGAAGTGGACCTTTGACGCCTTCGACGGAGGCCGCTGCCACAGGGGGTGTTGGTGCGCTGCGTACTTGGCTTCGATCAGTCGACGTCCTGCCGGCGCACCGGCACGGAACCTGCACCGCACGATCTCCCGGGGAGAAGCCGGGTTGGACACGCCCATCAAGCCGATCCCGTCGGCTTCTCCCCGCGTCGCAGAAGACTCCCCAGAACTGGAGGAGTATCTCCCCGTGACTGAGACCAGCCGTAGTCCCTCAACTTCCTCGTCGGCCATGGCGAAGGCGCTGACCTGGATCAGCGCGTTATCCGTACTGGGCACGATCATCGCCGTCATCGTGCTTACCCTCAGCGGCGATAGGGACTACTTAGAACTCCTAACAAAATGATCTTCGAGGTGGTTGGATCGCTCCGGGACCGTTGATCCGGGGGTGCGGGGTGGCTCGGCCGAAGCCGTGGGAAGTCGATGACGAGTTGTGGTCAGTGATCGAGCCGCAACTGCCCAAGGTCGAGCGTCGGACCCGGCATCCAGGACGCAAGCGGCATCCGGACAGGCTGGTGTTCCAGGGCATCCTGTTCGTGCTGCATACCGGGATCGCCTGGGAACACCTGCCGCAGGAACTTGGCTTCGGTTCGGGGATGACATGCTAGCGGCGCCTGGCCGAGTGGACCGAGGCCGGAGTGTGGCCTCGGCTGCACGAGTTCCTCCTCGCCAAGCTCCGCAGCGCGGACGCCCTGGACTTCTCCCGTGCTGCTGTCGACGGCTCTCACATCCGCGCGTTAAAAGGGGATCCAAGACCGGACGAAGCCCCGTCGACCGGGGCAGGACGGGCAGCAAGAATCACCTGATCACCGAGGCCACCGGCATCCCGCTCGCGGTCACCCTGACCGGCGGCAACCGCAACGACGTCACCCAGCTGAGCCCACTCCTTGAGGCAGTACCGCCGGTGCGGGGCAAGCGCGGCCGGCCCCGGCGCCGCCCGGACGTAGTGCTCGGCGACCGCGGCTACGACCACGACAAGTACCGCCGGCTGCTATGGCAGCGCGGCATCCGCCCCGTGATCGCCGAACGAGGACAGGAACACGGCAGCGGCCTCGGCATCTTCCGCTACGTGGTCGAGCGCACGATCTCCTGGCTGCACGGCTTCCGGCGTCTGCGGATCCGCTGGGAACGACGCGACGACATCCACGAAGCCTTCCTCGGCCTCGCCACATGCCTGATCACCCACCGCCACGTCCAACGCCTTTGTTAGGACCTCTACGCCCTGGCCCGCGCCCAGAACCCCGCTGCCCGCTGCCTGCTCCAGCTACGCCTCGCCCGCACCCTCGCCGCACGAGGCGACCGAAACGAAGGACGAGCCGTGCGGCGTGCCCTCACCGCAGCGGAGAAACACCTCAACGGCGCCGACACCGACCGGCCCGCCTGGTGCGCCTGGGTGTCCGAAGCCGATCTCGCGGTGGACTCCGGCCAGGCCCTCCTCGACCTCGGCGACACCGGACGCGCCCACCACCTCATCAGCGAAGGTGAACGACTGCTGCCCGAGAGCCGAGGCAAGACACGAGGCATGTTCCTCGCCTATCGAGCAGCGAGCTACCTCGACCTGAAGGAACCGGAGCCCGCCGCGCCAGGAGTTCGCTTGCGACGTGCAAGGCGCCCTCGCCGCCAGCGGACAAACGTCGTTGAACGGGGTCCCGGCATGCTGGCCGAAGCCGACAAGGCTCTGGCCGGTCTGTCCGACACGACGATCCGTCTGCACAACAAACCGGCTGAGCAGTTCGTCCCGCCCCACGCCGACTGGGCGGCCGACGTGGTCACCGTCTGCCGGGCGTTCCACTGGATGGACCAGCCGGCCGTGCTATCGCTGCTGGATGGCTGCACGGCCAAAGACGCTGCCGTCGTCGTCATGGGAGACGGCAGCCTCTGGACGGCCCGCTCGACGTGGACGGACGCCCTGCGGTCCCTGATCCAGGAGTACACCGGCAACGAACGCCGGGCTGGAAAGGGCAGGACCTACTCGGCGCACGACCGCCCCTACCGGGAGATCCTCGCCGAGTCCGCCTTCTCCGACGTCGAAGAGCACACGATCCCGGTCGAGCGGCCCTGGACACCGCAGACGGTCATCGGCTACCTGTACTCGACGTCCTTCGCCTCTCGTCCCCTGTTCAGGGACCGGCTGGAGGAGTTCGAGGAGCGAGTACTCGCCCTGCTGACCGAACACAACGACAGGGGCGGCCTGATCGAGCGCGCGCGCTTCGACGTCCTGATCACCCGACGCGCCTGACCCCAGCGTAGGGCCGCTGGGCGGAGTGATGCCCTGCGGGTCAGGCCCGGGCCAGCGTCCCCCCTGGCCGCGGGCCGAGGTCCGTCAGCCACCACACGGGAGGCTGCGGGGCGTCGTCCTGCCACTGGTGCAGCGTCCGGTCGTCCTGGTGATTGTCGCGGTGGCCGCGCCACCGTGTGCAGTACTGGCGACCCTCAGTGGGGACGGCGTACATGGACGGGCAGTGGTCCTTCCCCCGGTACCGCACACGCAACTCGTCGACAGCTGTGGCGGTCGGCTCCACCGTCCAGTCGGCCATCTCGAGCGCGCCTCCAGGGCGACGTTCGGCTCTAGCCGCAGGAAGCCGCCACGATGTACGTCCTGGTCGATCGCCGATCCCATGACCGTGTACGGGTACGTGCGCAGGGCCCGGTCTGTCAGCAGCGTCAGCCACTCGTGGGTGTCCGCAAGGGCGCGGCCGGTGCGCTGCGGGACCACGTTGCGCGTGGGGTACTCATGCAGGCGCTAGACGTCGATCTCAGGCTCGCGGCGGCCGGTGGCAGCATCCGCGATCAGCACGCGCAGGCCTCCTGGGCGCGCGATCCGCGCGTAGCGGGCCGTCTCTTCCGGCTGCCGGTGATCGTCTCGGCGAGGCAGTCCTTCTGGCTAGCGAGCTCGCCCTGCTGGTGGGTGGCGACAGCGGCCTGAAACGCGGGAAGGGCAGCAGTGCGGATGCGGTAGCCGGCGACCTTTCCGAATCCGGGGCCCTCGGCGAGGACAGGGGAGACCTGGGCCGCGATCCACCAATTGCGACGGACGCCGCGCTTCAGCGCGGCCTTGAACGCGCCACTGCTGCCGGTGAGCTTGCCCTCGCCGTGCGGACCGCGCAGAACATCGGCGGGCACGTAACCGTCCTCGCGGGTAGCAGACTCACGCAGGATGCGCCGGGCGGTGGCAGGCAGGGAACGCTGTCGTGCTCGGGTCATGGTCGAAGGGCCGGTCTCGGTGGCCGATGCCACCGAAGACCTCGTCCAAGCGGTCTCGGAGTGCCAGGACGTGATGATGGCCCTGGCCGCCATCCCCGGCGCTCCCTTGAAGCTGCGGGACACCCCACGTGAACAGTTGATCGAACAGTGTCGCGAGGTGCTGGAGCCCCTGGCAGAGGCCCTCGCCTCGTTCGTGGAAGCTGCCCGCGAGTCGTTGGAGAGCACCGGCACGGAGGACGCCTGGCTGTACAGGCGGCCTGATCCGCAGACCCCGCCTGCCGGTGACCGCGTGTCAGGACGACGGGGACTCAGTGCGCTCCTGGGCAGGAGTCGTGGTCGCTAGGCCCGATGGTCTGTGCGTCCGGGAACGGCCGGAGCCCCGCACGAGCGGGGCTCCGGGTGGATGATGGTCCGGTGTCCGGGGCTGTTGACGGCAATCCCGGACACTTTCTACTGCCGATCCAGATGCCGACTTGGCGCATCCGTGTGCCAGGAGCCGAGGACCTCGCCGAAAACGGGCCAGAGCACCGTGTTGCGCCCCCATACCGGGTCGATGAGCGTGACCTGCCAGGCCCGGGCGACCTCGCGCACGGCCAGGCGGTCGCACCCAGGCAGGATCCGACGCACCGCGCGCGCCGGCACCCAGTTCCCCATCCCGGTGTTGACCCGGGAGCCCCACGTCGTGACGTCGACCGCGTTCCGTTCCCCGTTCTCGTCGAGGCGGCTTCCCGGCCGGTACGCCCGTAGGACCAGCCCGGCCTCGGCGGCCCGCGCGCACAGGGCCCGGGCGAGCGCCGGGTCCGCGACGAATCCGGAGACGACGCCCGCTGACGCCACGGCAGTTCATGGAACGTGGCAACTTCGCCGGGCTGAGAGCCTTCGGTGAGGAACCCCCCGTCGTTGGCGGCCGCGAGGACCTCCACCAAGGGCTTGGTCTCCGGATCCGGGCCGCCGGGACCGGACCCGACCTCACAGCGGGGTGAGTCCCGCCTCTGACCTGACCGTCACACCGAAGCTCCCCCGTCGGAGGGTTCGATGCGGATCACGATGGATTTGGTCACCGGCGTGTTACTGGTCTCGGCCGTGGAGTCCAGGGCGACCAGCACGTTCGTCTCCGGGTAGTAGGCGGCGGCGCAGCCGCGCGGCGTCGGATAGCGGACGGCGCGAAAGCCGGGGGCGCGGCGTTCACCGTCCGGGTTGACGCTGATCAGATCGACCAGGTCGCCGTCGTGGAGGTGGAGGTCGCGGAGGTCCTCCCCGTTGAGGAAGACGACCCGCCGTCCTCCCTTGATGCCGCGGTAACGGTCGTCGAGGCCGTAGACGGTGGTGTTGAACTGGTCGTGCGACCGTACCGTCGTCAGCAGCAGGTGTCCCAACGGAACTTCGGGCGCGGTCGGTGGGTTGACCGTGAACTGCGCCTTGCCGGTCGACGTGGGAAAGGTGCGGGAGTCGCGCGGTGCCCTGGGGAGCATGAAGCCGCCGGGCTGCCGGACGCGCTCCTCGTATGCGTGGAATCCGGGGCAGACGTGCTCGATGTGGCGGCGGATCACGGCGTAGTCGTCGCGCATGCCGCGCCAGCCGAGGTCGTCGCCGAAGAGAGCGTGCCCGAGGTCGGCGACGATCGCGACCTCGCTGCGCAGGTGCGGTGATCCCGGAAGGAGCCGTCCGTGCGACGAGTGCACCATGGCCATCGTGTCCTCGACCGTCACGAACTGCTCACCGGAGACCTGCCGGTCGCGCTCGGTGCGGCCGAGGCAGGGCAGAAGCAACGCCTCGGTGCCGTGGCACAGATGGGACCGGTTCAGCTTGGTCGCGACGTGGACGGTGAGGGCGCAGTTGGCCAGCGCGGTCTCCGTGACCTGCGTGTCCGGCGTGGCCGCGGCGAAGTTGCCGCCGAGGCCCATGAACACGTCGACCTCACCGTCGCGCATGGCCTTGATCGAGCCGACGGTGTCCAGGCCATGGGCACGGGGCGGATCGAACCCGAACTCGTCGCGGAGCCTGTCCAGGAACGGTTGCGGCATCCTCTCCCAGATGCCCATGCTGCGGTCGCCCTGGACGTTGCTGTGCCCGCGGATCGGGGCGGGCCCGGCACCGGGGCGCCCGATATTGCCGCGCAACAGGAGGAAGTTGACGATCTCGCGGATGGTTGCCACGGCGTTGCGGTGCTGGGTGAGGCCCATCGCCCAGCAGACGATGACGCTGTCCGCGGCGAGCACGTCGGCCGCGCAGTCCTCGATCAGGCGGCGGGGCAGGCCGGCCATCGTCTCGATCTGCGACCAGTCCAGGGCACGCCATGCCGTTGCGGCCGCTTCGAAGCCGTCGCAGTACCGGTCGATGAAGTGGTGGTCGAGCACGGAGCCCGGCTGGGAGTCCTCCCGGTCGACCAGGGTACGGTTCAGGCCCGCGAAAAGGGCCAGATCGCCGTTGATGCGCACCGGGAGCCAGCGGTCGGCGAGCTGCGTGCCCGGGCCGACCAGGCCGCGCGCGGTCTGTGGGTTGTGATAGCGGCCGAACCCGGCTTCGGGGAGCGGGTTGGCTGCGATGATGCGGGCGCCGCGCCGCTTGGCCTGTTCGAGCGCGCTGAGCATGCGGGGGTGGCAGGTGCCGGGGTTCTGGCCCACGATGATGATCAAGTCCGCGTAATCGGTGATGTCGGAGATCGTGATGAGACCTTTTCCGACGCCGATGGTCGCGCTCAGGGCCTCGCCGCTCGACTCGTGGCACATGTTCGAGCAGTCGGGCAGATTGTTCGTGCCGAGCCTGCGCGCCAGCAACTGGTAGAGGAAGGCGGCCTCGTTGCTCGTCCGGCCGCTGGTGTAGAAGACGGCACGGTTCGGATCGGCGAGGCCGAGCAGGCGATCGGCGGTGAGCGCGAGTGCGTCCTCCCACGAGATGGGCGCGTAGTGCGTCGCGCCGGGGGCGAGGTGCATCGGCTGGGCCAGCCGGCCCTGCGACTCCAGCCAGTGACCGTCCCGCTCCCGCAGGTCAGCGACGGAGTGCTCGGCGAAGAACGCCGCGTCGACGCGTTTGCGCGTGGCCTCCCAGGCGACGGCCTTCGCGCCGTTCTCGCAGAACTCCGCGATCTTCCGGTGGTCGGGATCGGGGTCGCCCCACGCACAGCTCGGACAGTCGAAACCGTCGACGTGGTTCACCTTCAACAGCGTCTGCAGACTCCGCTTCGGCCCCATTTCGGCCATGGAATACCGCGCGGATTCGGTGATGCCGTGAATTCCGACGCTGGCCTTCTCGGGTCCTGACGAGGTCACATCCGATACGGACGGGTTGATCGGTTTCTCAGCCATGACTGCCTCTTTGCCCTATACGTGGACTATCGTATGCGAGAGCAAAGTCGACCGCAGCCGTCGCCTCACTCCGAGCAATTCCCGGCCGTCAGAACAGCCAGTCTTCTACCGGGCGTATCGGGGCAAACCGCAGCCAGGTCCGGCACCCTCACCTGACGTCGACGAAGTCGCCGGCTGCCGTGGACGGCGGCCTGGTCGGAACCGCCGTGGTGCTTCACGTCGTAGACCCGGTCTCCGACAAGACCGACCGCGCCGGTGCCCTTGGGGCCGGGGGCGACGACGGCGACCGGGCCGTCGACGGGCCGCTTGTCGATGCCTGTCGCGCTGAGACCCTTCCAAGGGTTGGGGCGGGGCCTGCCGACATTGACGGAGAGCAGCTTCACCGCCGGGGGTCAGGCCGGCCACTCTCGGATCACCGGGGCGTTTCGCAGGTGATCTCGTCATGTGGGGTGTAGTGGGTGCGGAACGGCTCCCGCCTCACTTCCTTGCCGTCGTTGTGGAAGACCCGCTCGACGGTGACGTCGAAGCCCTCGAGCGGGGTCTGCGGCACGCAACCGATGTGATCCGGTCGTAATTCCTGGTGCCGAGGAAGGTGATGGTCACCGAGGTGTCGGTGGACTCGGCCTGGACGCAGATGGCGCTGCCGGAGTCGTTGGCGAACCTGAGATCGAGGCTGCTCCAGGCGACCGTCGCCTCCCGGCCCTCCGGGTAACGCTCGATGTAGAAGGAGTGGGCGCCGTACTCCAAGGGCTTGACCCCGGCGAAGAACATCGCGTTGAACATGGTCGTGGCCACGGCGGAGACTCCACCACCGGGCGCCTTGGTGAACTGATCGTCGAGGATCATGATGCCCTCGACGAAGCCGTTGGCCTCGGTGCGCTCGCCCACGGTCCGGTTGAAGCTCCAGGTCTCCTCGGGCATGACCAGGGAGCCCTTGATGAGCTGCACGGCCCGTCCGATGTTCTTCGTGCGGTACCCATCGGTAGTCCTCCTCGACGAACCAGGTCCGGGGCGGGGCGCCACCACGGCCCGCCTAGCGCTGCGTGGAATCCGTGCCGGCAGACCAGTGATGTGCTGAACTGACCGGTCTACGCCGGAGATCGGCTCGATATCGTCTGTTGGTGAGCCGGACCGCAGAGGTGTGTCTTCGGTCTGCTTGTCAAGCGATACGCACTCGGCGTGGCGTTGTCTCAATCCTTTGGCAGGCGATAGCCGCATCTCCGGGTTCCGAGGCGTCCGGCAGGGCCTAGGCCGGCTTGACGAAAAGGAGGACTTATCGGCCATGATCACGGACTGTGACCGCTCACCTACGGCGTCCCCGCCGGGCGCACCGACCGTGTAACGCGCCTTCTTCGGGCGGTCGCGCGCCCCCGACGGCGTGCTGCTCCTGCCCTGCTGTCGGCGCCCTGGCGGCAGGGACGATCGGCGGCTGAGAGACGGCCGTCTGGCGCCGGCGTCGCTGCGGCTGTACCTGGGAGAGAAGGAGCGGTCTACGGGCTCCTCCCGGCCATCCCCCAGCCCAACCAGACCGGCGGCCCGCAGGGTGACGCCTACTTCATGGCTCCGGCTTGGCGGACGTGCGCCTGCCCGTCGCGCTCCTCACCGTCCCGTCCCCTCACCACCTCACCGCCCGCCCACACGGCCGAGACCGTTCCCCTCCCCGATGCCGTCGCGAGTCTGCCGCTGGCCACCGAATCCCGCGGCGGCTACACCCGCGAGGCGTTCGGGCATTGGATCTCCGGCGACGACCCGGCCGACGGATGGACGACCACGACACTGGCGGTGACCGGGCCGGGGTCGGCTGCCGGCGTTTTCGACGACGGGTGCGGGCCGCTTGCACGTAAGGACACGCCTGCCGTGCTGTTGATCACCGCACCCAATGCTGACATGTCATATTGTCTGACTTTCCCCTCTCCCTCCACAGGAATATCGAGGTCTGGCCGTTATGCCCGATGGACAGCTCAACAGGGCGCATGAGGAGCTCAGAAGACCCCGTTGCGTCGCCCTCCGCCCGCACGCCGTGGCGGCCTGCGCCACCGCCGCGGTCATGGCGTCGCTCACCGCCTGTTCTTCTCCCCGCACGCTCGACGACGTGCAGACGTCCCTAACGCACAGTAGTGCGCCGGCCGCCGAAGTGGCGGGGCCGCCGTCAGCCAGCCTTGGCGCGGCTCTTGAGCGGTCGCTCGCGCCGGTGCTGATGGACGGTGACACCCGGTTGGCGGTTGCCGTGCTCGACCTGAACAGCGCTGACCGGGAGATCGCGTCTTACCAGGGCGACGTGTTGTTCACCACGGCGAGCATCAGCAAGGTGGACACTCTCGCGGCGTTGCTGCTCCAGGCGCAGGATGAGGGCCGCGAACTGACGAATGAGGAGCGCCAGGCCGCCGAGGCGATGATCACGACGAGCGACAACGACGCGGCGGACCTCCTGTGGCGGGCGATCGGCGAGGGAGAAGGCCTCGACGCGGCGAACGAACGGCTGGGGCTTTCCTCGACACATGGCGGGCCCGGCGTCCACTGGGGCCTCACCCAGACGACAGCGAAGGACCAGATCCGGTTGTTGCAGTCGGTTTTCCCCCATGGGATGGCGGACCCCGCCCGCACGCGCGAAGGGCTGAACCCGGAATCCCAGGCCTACATCCGGGAGCTGATGGGTGACATCGTGGAAGGCCAGGACTGGGGAGTGTCGGCCGCATCCTCCCGCTGGTGGCTCAAGAACGGCTGGCTGCAGCGCACTGCAACCGGGCTGTGGGTCATCAACAGCATCGGACAGGTCAGGCTGCCGGGGCACCGGTACCTGCTCTCGGTTCTCAGCAGCGGCAACACGTCGAAGCAAGGCGGCATCTCGCTGGTCGAACGGGCGGTGAAAGCGGCGATCGACGCAGCCAGCGCCCATGCCCGTCACACGCCGGCTGCCGCAGATGCCACGAGGCCAGTAGGGCTCCGTTAGGTCAGTCTTGATCCCGCGCCGTGTGGGCCTCGTGGCCGGAGTAGCTTCGTTTACTTCGAGCAGCAGCATCTGTCTGTGCATTCGGGAGGCATCCAGCGTGTGGACGCAGGGGTCACCCGTGGCCTTGCTTAACTGATCGTTTCAGAATGAGTCAGTCGCGGATCTTGTGCTCAGTGATCTTGTCCGACAGGGTGTCCAGGTGCGTGTTGATCTTGTTCTGGACGACCTGTGGGATCGTGTGGCTCCTCTGCTGCCCCCGGCTCCTGAACGGCGCCACCGCCATCCCGGTCGGCTGCGCGTTCCCGACCGGGCGGCCCTCGCCGGCGTCATGTACGTGCTGCGGACCGGCGCGGAATGGCGCGACGTCCCGGCTGAGACTGTGGGCTGCTCTGGGGTGACGGCCTGGCGCCGCCTCCGGGACTGGACCGAGGCTGGCATCTGGTCTCGCCTGCACGCCGCTCTGCTGACCGAGCTGCGCCACGCCGACCTGCTGGGCTGGACGACTGCGCCGTGGACGGCTCGCACATCCGGGCGCTCAAAGGGGGGCCACGTCGGACCCTCCCCGGTCGACCGCGCCCGTCCCGGCTCCAAGCATCATCTGATCGTGACCGCCACGGAACGCCGCTGGGCGTCACCCTCACCGGCGGCAACCGGCACGACGTCACCCAGCTGCTTCCGCTGCTGGACGCGGTCCCACCAATCCGGGGACTCCGAGGACGGCCTCGTCACAAGCCTCGACGCCTCTATGCCGATCGTGGCTATGACTTCGACAAGTACCGCCGCCTGCTGTGGAAGCGTGGCATCAAGCCGATGATCGCCCGCCGAGGGGTCGCCCACGGTTCCGGTCTGGGCAAGGTGCGGTGGGGTGGTTGAGCGCGCCTTCGCATGGCTGCACTAGTTCAAACGGCTTGGATCCGATACGAACGACGCACCGAGCTACGCGACCGAGGGATCGGCTTCACCTCGCTCCACGAGAACCTGGACACCACCACCCCCGGCGGCCGGCTCGTCTTCCACGTCTTCGCCGCCCTCGCGGAGTCATCCGTCCCTCATCGTCATCGGCACCAACGATGGCCTGGCCGCCGCCCGCGACCTGCTGCCCGACCCCGGCCGCTCCATCACCTCGATCGCCAAGCTCCTCGGCGTCTCCCCGGGCACTCTCTACAATCACACCTCTGCGCGAACTGCGCGCTGGCGCCGTCCCCCGTCAGCTTGAAGCTCACACGAGGTAGGCGAACCCCAGCAAGATCGTTCTCACCGGAATTTCCTGTACCTCAACTACTCACCCCCGGAGTCTCCCACTGCCCCCTGGCCACCCCGTCCGTGTCCGGTACGACGGCGCACCAGTCGCCCAGCGCCGCATCGGCCAGCATGAGGGAGAAACCGTCATCCGTGACCTCGGAGAGTGTGTCGGCTCCACCGGGGTAGTTCCGGTGGGCCAGTTCGCCGTGCGGCAGCGGGGCCACGAAGGCGGTGAAGTCGTCTGGCAGCAGCTCCGCTCTAGGGTTCAGCTCCGGCTCGGTGGCCACGCAAACCAGCGACCGCGGCCGCAGTAGCCGGGCCACTTCGGCTGTGCTCTCCGGCGTCGCGCGGAACCATCTGCATCCGTGAGCGCCGTACGCCCAGCGCTCGCAGACCAGGGTCAGGCGCTCGGACGCCTCCGCCACCCTCGCCCAGAAACCCGCGTCCGCGACGGTGTGGACGGGGTCCGAGACCTCTATGGGTTCAGGAGCCGCGTCTCGCCACAGGAACGTCACGCCCTCCCCATGGAGTCCCGCCAGATCGGCGGCCACCGCTGGTGTGGTGTAGAGGTGTACCGCTCCGTCCCATCCCGACTCGATCTGAAGTCTCCCAGGTGCGGCGAGCTGACAATACGGCCCGCGCCCGGCTGCCATTCCCTCGGCGAGACCTATCGCTTGCGGCGGCCGGACCTCCGGCCTCGTAGAAGCGCAGCGCTCGTTCGTTGTCTTCGAGTACCCACAAGACGGCCTGTGCGTAGTCCGCCTGTCCGAGAGTCGTCAACGCTGCCGCCGTCAATTGCTTTCCGATCCCAGCGCCCCAGACCTCGGGCATCGCGTAGAGCGTGCCGATTTCCGCGGTGGCAGAGCTCTCCTCAGACGCGCTGAAACTTGCGAACCCGACGATCCCGGCCTCGGTTTCGGCTACCAGCACTCCCGACGATGGCCACTGTGTCGCTGCGATACGTGACTTCCAGCCGGACTCTTCGTGGCTTGGGTCCATGGCGTCGAGGTAGTGCTGCGGAACAAGACCGGCAATGGCCACCTGCCAGGAGCGCACGTGGACACTAGCGACCGCCGAGGCGTCATCAGGCCCTGCCTGTCGAATCCGCATGGCTGGTCATTCTTCAAGGCTCCGCGCACCGGGCCAAGTTCTTTTGCCGAGGGCACTGTCGAGTGCTCGGCTGCCCGTTCCAGCAGTGCCCGCGCAGAGACCGCGTAGCGGATGGCAGTCTTCTCGTCGATACCGAAGACGAGCGCGAGGTGGAGCGGGTCGGCGCCGTGGGTGAGGGCCTCTTCGAACTGTCGGTCGACGCGGAGCCGTTCCAGGGTGGCGGTGAGGTTGCGGGTGGCCCGGGTGGTCCAGAGCTTGCCGGCCGGGCCGAGTTCGACGGCGGTCTTCTGGGTGATCAGCAGGTGAGGGTTGGCCGTGTTCGGCCAGCGGTTGCGGCGATGGTCGAGCCAGTCCAGGACCGCACGGCGGGTGAGGTCGTCGAGTGGGCGGACGTGACCGTCGACGGTGATGCGCCTGTTGCCCAGGTCGACGCCCTCCAACTGCGTCGGCCGTGCCGCGTGGACGGCGGCCAGGGCGACGATGAGCCGGATGTCCGGGGTGGTGGCGGTGGCGGTGGCGGTGGCGATAGCCTCGTCGATGTCCGCCTGGACGAGGGCTTGGAGGACGCCGCCGGTCTGTCGGGGGACACTGATGCGGATCGTGGGGTTGCGGAAGATCTGGCCGTTCTTCTTCGCGTGTCGGAACAGTGACACGCAGGGCGACGATCCGGCTTTCGCGCTGTTTGCCGGTGACAGCGTCCCGGACCGCGATGATGTCTTCCCGGGTGACCTCTCGCAGGTGGTCGTAGCGGCTGGACCACTCCAGCAGCACCGGCTGGAGCTCGCCGAGGTAGGCCCATGCCGTATGCCGGGAGCGAGGTTCGGACCGCGGGCCACCGTCGAGGAGAGTGCGAACCCAGGCTTCGACGGCGCGATGGATACCTGGGGGCATCCCGTCGAGTTTCCGTTTCCAGCCACCGGTCGACGGCGGGGGCCCGGTCGTCGGCGAACACGCCGAGACGGTCGAGGACTTCGGCGGTCCGCACGAAAGAAAGCCCACGGACTCGCAGGGCCGGGAAAAGCTCGGAGTATCGGATCGGCTCGCCTTCGCGGAGGCATGGCAGCACGATGACCAGGGCTCGGTTCACGTCGCTGGCGATCCAGCGGCTCCAGCCGCGGGACTCTCCCAGCGCCCGAGCGGCCTGCCGGGCCCGGACCAGCCAGGGGTTGGCCAGGTCGGCATGGAATTCCCGGTCGAACCGGCGGAAGCCCCGAGTGGCAGTGAACAGCGTCAGTTGCGTCGACGTGTTGATCACGCGGTGTGGTTCGGGAACCGGCGGTGGCTTCAGCACGCGCCGCCCGGCCTTGCCGACCCGGGGCCCGCCGTTCTTGGGCCGCTGGAGGTTCGCGAAGAACAGCTGCTGGCAGGTCACCCGCCGCAGGTACGGCTCGATCACCGAAGCCTTGCCGCTGGCCTTGATCGCCCACGTCGCCTGCGCCCGGCAGAGGCGGCGGTAGCCGTGCTTGTCATCGACCGGGACCTGCCGCCTGCAGCCGACGCACTCGCCGACGGCGTGCAGCTGGCCGTAGGTATAGCAGCCGCGGCAGAACCGGCCGGGCAGCTGCCCCAGGCGAAACAGCCCGAGCAGGAGGCCGCCGGCTTGTTCTCGCTGATCTTCCCCATGGTGATGGTGACCAGGTCACATCGGTGGCAGGGAACGGCCGTCGCGGCGCTTGGGCACGACGGCCGGGGCCACCATCGAGCCGGTCGTGGCCTCCTGGACTCCAGGCTGCTGACCTGGGCGGCTGACCTTCCCGGGCTCGGGAATTAGCAGATCGCCGATCTCGCAGCCGAGCACGACACAGATCACGTCCAGGTCCTCCAGCTTGAGGGAGACCGGCTGGCCTGACCACAGGCCGGACATCTTCCCGGCCGAGATCACCAAGCCGTGTTCGGCCAGGCTCCGCTGGAGCTCGGACGCCTTCCAGATCCCCTTGTTTGCAGCGGTCAGCCGCAGGTTCCACTTCGTCCCATCAGTCCTTCCAGCCGTTTCGCGGCCCGCTGCTGCCCGGTCACCCAGGCGTCCTCGACCCGGCTCTGCTGGACGTGGTTGTACCGCATCGTGGTGGCGATCCAGGAGTGTCCGAGGACCGCTTGGATCCCGAGCAGATCAAGACCTCCCCTCACGCCTGCACCGCACCCGCACCGACCTCTCCCCCACCGACGTCCCCCTCCTGACGATGCCGTCGCCATGAGTGCCTGTTCTGAAGTCTTGGCTGCTGATCTGCCGGATGTAGGTGCTGTTCGGTCTCTTGGATGGGCCTCGCTGCCGCGAGGGGCTGCCCGGTGGCGGGCCGGGGGATTCGGAGGCCTCTTGATGAGGGTTATCGCAGGTCAAAGCGGTCTTGGAGGTTTTCCTGCGTCGGTCTGGGACCGTTCCGTGGGCTGGGGGAACAAGTAGTTCTCCAGGACGTCCAGTCCGAACAGCATGAGCACGATCAGCACCGGCAGAAGCAGAGGAACCACGACCATGACGGCCTCCCGATGGATCGGTGATCACGGGACCGCGGTGCACGGACTCCTGGCCAGACTGGTCCAATCGGGGGAACGGCGCTCGCTCGGTGCGTGAGTGTGTGGGCCGTTCGGGTGGCGTGTGGCTGTATCGAGGCCGGCCGCTGGCACGAAGTCCGAGATCAAGTTTGACGGGGCCGTGCCGTTGTCCGAGCCGTGCCGGTTGGACCCGCGACACTGGTGCAGCGTGTTACAGACGCCGGCCGGCGCACCGTCGGCGAACCGGGCACGGCCTCTACGTGCGGTAGGCGCCTGCGGCTGCAACCGGATGAGTGAAGGGGCTGGTCCACACGAGCTGCGCCGGACGGAGCCAGCCATGATCACGGCGCACCCTTCGCTCCTGCGGGAGCTGGTCGAACGATGCGAAGCGTTCCGGCATCCTCTGGCCGCCGACAACAGCGCTGAGACCGCCCGCCAGCTTGAGGACGCCACCTACACACTGTGTGGTCACCGGCGCCCGCCAGCTGGACACGGCACGGCTTGTCGCCCGCCAGCAGATGGCCGAGGCCATGAGACCAGAACCCGCGCTGGCCGCGGCCTGAAGATGCGCGGCACTGTCCCAGACCCACACCGAGGCGGAGTGATCAGACAGCTTCTGCAGATGGCCTCCAACTGGCAGGGTGTCAGCCTCTGGGACCTCGTCCGTTTTTCAGGTGAACCTACCGCTTTCATGAGGATAGGCGCTGGACATCCTCCTATGCTCTTATCCGGCACGAGCAGTACAAACACGGGGTGCCTGCTCTCTTTTGGGCTCGTTGACCGTCGGGGGTTCGTATGAGGCCGGGACAGGCCGGTTGGTGGGGCTCGTTGCGCGCCGTTCGTATCGGCGGGTCAGCGGCGGCATGTGGGTGGGGCAAGGCTCTGGGGCTGGGATGCGTGCTTGCAGCCACGGTGAGCGCGAGCGCGACGGCGGTGCTGTTCCTTCCAGTCGGCGTAGGAGTGCCGGCTGCGCATGGTCTGGCCGCCCTTTCTCTGCTCGGGCGTGCCAGGACGGTTGCCGGAAGGGTGCGTCTTCGCCTCGCGCTCTTTGCGGGTTCTGTGGCAGCGGGTGGCCTTCACCACGTCGTCATCAGTCAGCTCCCTGCCTCTCGAGGGGGGCCCGCTGGTGGGCTCCACGTCGTCCTCCAGGTGCTGGCGGTCACCGGAATCGTCCTGTGTCTGGTGGTGGCCATCGCCGGACTGGTGATCGCGGTTGCGGACCGCGGGGCGACGCTGATCTGGCTGCGACGAGTACTGGACGGATGGATGATCGCCGGCTCCCTGCTCACACTGGGCTGGGTGCTGCTGCTGCATCGTGCTGACCAAAGCGGCGATGCCTTCGGGTCCTTGCAGGATCTGGCACGCGTGGCGTCGGACATCGTGGTCTTTGGACTTCTGGTGGCACTGCGTTACTCCGTGAAGCGTCCTGAGCGCACAGCGACAACGGTAGCCGCCTTGGCCCTCATCGTGTTGACCGCAAGCGACATGCTGCGCATCCTCATGCCGGCCCCCGGCACCTGGTACGGCATTCCTTGCGCGGCGGCCTGCTCGATCACTGGCCTGCTCCTCATCGCCGTGGCCCCATGGCTGGCCGGAGGCAGCAGCGTCGTGGACGTCGATCAGCGCATCATGCCCGTTGTCGGGGTCGTGGCCGCTTTCGTGCCCGTGGTCATCTGCGTCCTGGCCTTGACAGCTCACACCATGGCCGGAGGCCGCACCGACATGGTCCTGCTGGTCCTGGCAGGTTTGCTGCCTATCTCGCTCGGTATCCGCCAAGGCATCATCCACGCCGATCACCTGCGTATCACTCGCGAAGTCACCACCCGGGAGGCGCTTTACCGCGCCTTGGTCGACGGCACCCGCGACGTGATCACCATCGTCAGCCTGGACGGCCGCGTGCTCTACGTCAGTCCTGCCGCCCACCACATCTTCGGCTACCGGCCTGAGGACCTGCTGGGTTCCCGTCTGCCCCTGTACTGCCACCCCGACGACCTGACGCCGCTGATGCAAAGTGTCGAGGCGCTGCGGCAGGAAGCTGCATCAGGCATCCCCGGTCCGGGCCGCCGCGTGTCCTGCCGGGTCCGCCACGCCGACGGACGTTGGCGCCACGTCGAATCGACGGTCAGCCACCACACCGAGGGAATGATCTTCAGCAGTCGCGATGTGACCGACCGGGTCGCCCAGCAGGAACAGCTCGAGCACCTGGCCTTCCACGACGCGCTCACCGGACTGCCCAACCGGGCCTTGTTCGCCGACCGAGTCGCGCATGCCCTGCGCAAGCGGACCACTCGCACAGCCCCGCCCGCAGTGCTCTTCATGGACCTGGACGGCTTCAAGGCTGTCAACGACTCGGCCGGACACGCGGTGGGCGACGCTCTTCTGATCCACGCCGCCCGCCGGATCCAGGCATCCGTGCGGGCGGAAGACACCGTAGCCCGCCTCGGCGGTGACGAGTTCGCCGCCCTCCTGGAGGGAGAGGCCGGGGCACACCCCTCACGTGCCCAAGACGTCGCCGAGCGCATCCTGTCTACCCTGACACAGCCATACCAGATCGCAGGCAGAGAGGCATTCGTCTCGGCCTCCATCGGCATGACGGTAGCCCTCCCGGGCGTCACACCGGACGAACTCCTCCACCAAGCCGATGAAGCCATGTACGAGGCCAAGAGAGCAGGCAAAGGCCGCATCCGCACGCACATCCCCCAGCCCCGCCAGACCCGCCACAGTCCGTCACCCGAGGCCAGCCACACGGCCACCCCCCTCCATGCGCCAGACCAACCGGCAGCACACGGCCTGGGACAGTGACCGCGTGCGACGGCTTCACCGTGCTGCGGGAGGCCTCCCAGTGCACCAACATCAAACCCAGCAGTCATACAGGACGCATGCGGTCGGCCGCAGCGGGAAGGCCGCATCGCGCCGACTCAGTACCCGTCAGCGATTTTGATCGTCAGGAGGCGGTGCTCATCAGCTTCCGGGGCACCGTGCACTGCAGCCGCTGCTGGATCGCTCGCACAGCGTTCGCGTAGGCATCGGCGAGATCACCGGTGTTGATGGCCGTCACATGACCGGTGAGCCGATCGAGCACTTCAGGCCGTGTGCCGTAGTCGCTGCCCGGGAAGAGCGGATCGAACGACGAGCGCTTATCCGAGCACGTCTCGCCCCAGGTGGAACGGACTCCGCGTCACGGCCTCCGAACACGCCGTGCCACCTTTCGCCCCAACGCCTGCCCCGGCGCTTCGATGTATCGGTAAGTCAGTACGCACAAGGGCAGAAGCACGGCGTAGAAGGCCAACTCGAGCCAGGGCTTGTTCTCCTGCCAGCGGCCGATCGTGCCGTCGGTAACCGCCAACAGGACTGGATGAACCAAGTAGACCGAATAGCTGATCGTCCCGAGCCACGTCAGCCAGCGCGGTAGCTGGCGCCGACGACACGCCAGCCCAACGCCGAACGTGAACACGGCCAGTAGAAACGACACGATCCAGGCGCGCCGCGTGAAGTTGGACCCATCACCGTAGCTGTAGGCCGCCCATACCGCACAGGCCACCACGACGATCGCGGTGAAGGCTGCATACCTCCAGGTGCTCTGACCGCTCTCGGCTCGGTACACAGCGGTGCCCAAGAACATGACGGCAAGAATCACCAGCCCCTCCCACATGGGAACCGTGCTGTTGAAGGCGACCAGCACGAGCCCCAGCACGCCACCCAGCACGCCACCCGACACCCGTAGCGCGGCTGATGTGCCGCTCGCACAGCAGATGGCGACCGCCATGGCGGTCGCGGCGACGGCCACCAGCGGGCCGGTTCCGACCCCGTCGCTGAGAGCGGACACAGGCAGCGCACTCGCCAGGGTCACGCTCACAGCCGCCAGCACCGCCAGGGTCACGGCGACCGGTGCCGACCGCTGATGACGCCTCAGCGAGAAGAGCGCCACCACCAGCAGGTAGAAGGCCATCTCGTACGAGAGCGTCCAAAGGACAAGCAGGAGGTTGGGCGTTCCCAGCAACTCCTGGAGCAAGGTGACATGGGCGGCGGCCACCGTGGCGAAGCTTTGCCCGTCGAAGTCACGGATCTGGGCGATTCCCAACGCGTTGGCGGCAAGCACCGCGGTGACGACAGCAGCCCATAGTGGGTAGATGCGGAAAATCCGTCCAATCCAGAATGTCCGCACGCAACCCCGTCGCTCAAGCGAGGCGGGAATGATGTAGCCACTCACGAGAAAGAACACCATGATGCCGTACCGGCTGGTGTTGAACTCAGGCATCAACTCGTGCCGGAACTCGGCCATGAAGGCGTATGACGAGTGGTCGAACACCACGACGAGTGCCGCGATGCCGCGCAGCGCGTCCAACAAGCCCAGCCTTGATAAACGGGCAGACGGCACGGGTGAGGGTAATCGCATCGATGCAGAGGGTGAAGACACCAGCGCAGGATCGACACCATGGGGGGCTTCCATACCCACCTTCACGTCCGACGCATCGCCGGTGTTCAACGCAAGCCGATCATCCATGACTCGAGATGAGCCCGAAGCCCGAGTAATAGTCAAGAACTGTGGATCGTTGAAGTTATCGCCCGATACTCCGGTGCCATCGGATCTCGCCTTCGTGCCATTCGTCGGTGGGTGTGAGCCCGGCGAAGGTGGCGACGGCGGCGGATGCTCGATGTTCGGGGTGGATGCGGGCGACGACGGTGTGCACCGGCTGCCGGCTGAGCCAGTCGACGAGTCCTTGGGCTGCTTCGGTGGCGATGCCTCTTTCCTGCCACGGGGTGCCCACCACCCAGGCGATCTCGGCGATGAGTCCGTGGCCGGAAGGGCCGACCGTCGCCTGGACGGTGCCCGTCAGGCAGGACTCGTCGCGCAGCCGGATCACCCAGTTCAGCCAGGAGACGGCCGGGTCGGGCGAGCCTGCGGTCATGCGCTGGAAGCGCGAGCGCAGGGCTTGCGGGGTGTCCGGAGTGCCGCCGATGAAGGTGTGCAGGACCGGGTCGGACAGCACCGCGGCCATCTCCTCGGCGTGTTCGACGTGCAGCGGCAGCAGGTCCAGCCGCCTGCTGCTGATGTCCTGGGCCGCGAGGGTGCTCACGCCGCGACCGCCTCGGGGCGTTCGACGAGCCGGCCGCGTTCGAAGCGGGCTCCGGCCCGGACGAGGGCGACGAGGTGGGGCGCGTTCACCGCCCGCCACCGCTGCTGGGCGGACTCGACGAGTTTGAAGACCATGGCCAGGGCGGCGGTGCGGGAGCCGGCGCCGCGGGTGACCTTGGTCCGCAGCCGGACGGTTGAGAACGTGGACTCGATGGGGTTGGTGGTCCGCAGGTGGATCCAGTGCTCGGCCTCACAGGTCAGTGCGTTTACCCTGGGGGAACGACTGTGAGGCTCACAGACCTCACAGGCTCGGACGACGTGACACCACGGCGTGTGTGTCCGGTGACAGGGCACCTGGGCCGATTGCATCGAAGTTGGACCGCTGGGAAGGCGGCAAAGAATTCAGAAGCGGCTGCGGGTCCCCGCGTGGAAGACGCCCCACCGGTACCGGCCGGAGTCGGAGTAGTGCATCCGGGCCACGACCAGGGCCTCGCCGACCAGTTCGAGTTCGCTCGCGCGCTCTTCCCGACGCCAGAGGCTGGATCGCCGGTTGGCCGCCTCGTCCTTCGTTTCGGTGACCCGGAGCGGTCGCCTTCCTCCAGGCGCCAGTGACGCCGCACGTCTTCCGTGTCGCGAACCGATCCCCCATGAGCTTCTCCCCGTGCCGCGTGCTCACCCCGTGGCACGCCAGCGAGCACATGCCACGTCGTCCCCACTGGACCCTACCGACCAAGGTCAGCAGCTACGCCGTGCGATCTGGCGGTAGTTTGCCCTCGTGGCCACCAGGAGGGCCGCGCGGCCGTGCGCGAAGTCGGCGTAGTCCCTGTTGTGGATGGTGAGCTCCTCGGGCACCCGTACCGTCGCGGCCTGGGCCAGCCGCTCGACCAGCCGGGCCGCCCGGCGGGGGTCGATGTCCCTGAGCATCTCCAGCACTTCGAGATCGGCCTCCGCTGGCGGGCGCCACTGGTGCACGGGGATGCGCCCCGCCAGCTCGGCGGCGTCCACGAGCGGGACCGAGCGGATCAGCTGCCAGTATCCGGACCAGTCCCCGGCGCGCGCCAGCCGCCGGCCCTTCACGGCCGGCCGCTCCGGCGGGGGCAGCCGGGCGGGCACGGGTGTCGGGTCCCACCCGTACACGGACACCGTGACGGCGGGCCGGTACACCGCGTTCCGGAGCGAAACCTTCGGGGAGCGCCGGTCGGCTTCCGGGTCCGGCGGCAGGCCGGCCGCGCGCAGGGCGTCGTCCTGGCGGTGCAGCGCGCCCCGCAGGCGGCGTTCGTAGCGGTCGGGGGCCCGGCGGCCAGGCGCCGGAAGACGGTGACGCACTCCGCTCCGGCCGTGACGGCCTGGGCCGCGCGGCCCGCGGAAACGAGGGCGTCGCGCAGCAGCCCGAGCGCGGTCGCCAGTCCCTCCTCCTGGGCGTGCGGATCGGCACGGGCCAGCCGGCGGTAGATCTCGACGCTCTCCTGCGCCGCGGCGACGGCTTCGTGCGGCCGGCCGGCGGCGGCGAGTTCGCCCACCAGGTTGATCAGCGCGATAGCGAGGTAGGCCTGGTGGGAGCCCGGATCGATGGTCGTCAGCTCCCGCCACAGGGCGACCGCTTCCGCGGTGCTCCGGGCGCCCTCTCCCGCGTCCCCGGCACCGGCGTCGCGCAGGGTCAGCGCCGACGCATTCGTCAGGGCGATCGCGAGACCGGCTCTGGCCCGCGGGTCGGTCCGCATCCGGTCGCGGTAGCGAGCGATCGCCTCCTGGCTGGCCCGGTACGCCTCCTCCCAGCGGTGGGCGGATTCCAGCTGCAGGGCGTGGTTGGCCAGGGCGGTGGCCACGTCAAGGCCGTACTGCTCGGGGTCTGCATCCGCGAGGCGGCGGAAGGTGGCCACCACCCGCTGCTGCGCCGCGAGCGCCTCGTCGTCGCGGCCGAGGTCGGAGAGGTGGTGGGCGTAGTTGGTCAGGAACCGGGCGACGTCCTCCTCGTAGGAGTCCGGGTCGGCGGCGGCAAGGTCCTCGAAGAGGCCCACGGCCTGCCGTCCTGCCTCGGCGGCCTCCTCGTCACGGCCCAGCGACTGGAGGTCGCTGCCGTGGTTGACGAGGATGCGGGCCTGCTCAGCGCGGTCCTCGCCGGCCAGCGCGAGCCGGTGCTCCAGCAGCCGTACGCGGAGCAGGGCCCGGCCGGTGACCAGGTCGTCGGGCACCGGGTCGGGGATGTGGGCCGCGACCGTCAGCAGCAACTCCGGCGCGGCATCGGTGAGCTGGGCCAGCGCCACGAGGAAGGCGTTGCCGGCGGCCACTGCGCGGGCGGGGTCGGCGCGCAGCAGCGGGTAGAGCAGGTCCCGCCCGACGTGCGGCCACCGGGCTGCCGCGGCGGCGAGCGTGGTGAGTGCCCGGCCGGGCCGCCGGACCCGGCGCACCGCCTCGGTGGCCGTGCCGGAGGCCCATCGCTGCGCGGGGTAGTCGGCGGTGTGGCCCGGCAGGGTGAGGGCGAGGAGGTCCTCGGCCAGTCGGTCCGGGTAGAGCGGTTCGAGTACGGACTTCCCCGCCGCGGCGTCAGGTGGCGGGTAGCACACCGCATGGTCGGCGAGCACGTCGGCGGTGGGGTGCCCGAACTCCAGGGCGTCCACGAGCATGGTGCCCTCGGCGACCGGCTGGGTTCCGACCAGCGACGCGGTGTACACGGCGCGGTTCATCACCGTCGGCGGGGTGCCGATGCGCCCGTGTCTCCTGCCGGTGTGCATGCGGGCCCAGTCGAGCTGCTCACGGTCGAGGAGGTAGACAGTGAGCCCTTCGAGACTGACGGGGCCCGGGTTTCGGAGTGGGGCGTCCAGGCCACAGGCGTCCGCGTCCACCGCGACCAGCGCGGCCATGTGCACGACCAGCGTGAGAGCGAACGCGTCGTCTGTCAGGTCGACGCGCTTTGAGGGCGGATCGATGCCGTACCGGTCGGCGAAGACGTCCCGGGCGGCGCGGAACATCGTGGTGCGCGCGCCGGGCCCGTCGGCGTCCAGCGGCGGCAGGGCCTGGGACGACGCCGAGACCTGGTTGTTGGCCGGCGAGGCCCGCAGGGCGGGCCAGAGGTCCGCGGTCCGCCCAGCAGCAGTACGCGTACGGGGATGTCGGTCCGGTGCAGCAGGGCGTTGCTGAACAGCCAGGTGAGCGAGGCGAGGGGCCAGCGGTCGGCGTAGTCGACCAGGAGGAGCAGGCCGGCGGAGCCGGCCGTGCGGAGGTCCTGGCTGCCGGGGGGGGCGGCAGGACACCGCCGGGGCCCTCGGTCGCGGTGACCACCTTCCAGCCAGCCACGGCCCGATCGCGTGCCAGCTCCTGTTCGGCCCGGTGCAGGATGTCGCGTTCCTGGCCGGTCTGGGTATCGAGTGAGTCCTCGTGGTCGATGACGATGGCGTGGTCAGCCGGCTGGGGGTACCTGGGCCCCGTAGGCCCGTAGGTGCCGGTCGTCGCCGTGGCGGGTTCGCCACAGCCGGCCGGGCGCGTGCCAACGGAGCTGGAGCGACGTCTCGCGAATCGCAGTGGTCAGCCTTGAGGCTCCTGCGGTTTGACCTCGACCTCTCGCAGGCTCTGCTCTCTGAGCTCGGTGCGCGCCTCGGTGCGGTGTCCACGGGCGATGTAGTCGCGCACGACCGCTTCGACGGCGTCCTGGGGCGAGCCGACCCCGGCCAGGACCATCACTTCCACTACCAGTTCGGCATCGAGACTGATGTTGACCTTGGCCACGAGCGGCCTCCCTTCGTCGGTCCGGGACTCTAACAGCCGCACAGCAGACCAGCGCGGCGGCGAGCACAGCGCCACGGGCGATCCGGATGCGCAAGTCTGTCCTTTTCCTCAGGTGCCAACTCAGCCCCGAGCCCACGACTTCCACCGTTGCCGGTCGGCAACCACCAGCCGACGACGACAAGTTGCACAGCGGCTTCTGAGCCAATCCGCTGAATCCTCGACGCACCGCCGTCCGTCGAAGTAAAGAATGGGCGCCGTCAGGCCCGCACCACCCGGCCTGACGCACCGTAGGGCGGAGCGGGGAGGCACCCATGAAGATGCGGCTGGTCCGGGATGACGCTGCCGCGGCCCTCGCTGTCATCGCGGCGGCGCGGCTGACGGCCGACTGGATCGAACGTCGGCCGGATCCTGTCCCCTACGAATGGCTCCGTCGCGAGCCCGAGGGCGAGGAAGTGTTCCTCTCCCGCCCAGACGGGACGGTTCTGCGTACCATCGTCACGGGTGACGGGCCAACGGTGGTGCTGGCCCACGGCTACGGCGTCTCGCTCTTGGAGTGGAATCTGGTGCAGGCCAGCCTGGTGGCCGGCGGGCACCGTGTCATCGTCTTCGATCAACGCGGCCACGGAGGGTCGACGTTCGGTGCGGACGGCATCGGCTCCGGCCCCATGGCGCAGGATTACCTAGCGCTCCTGGAGCACTTCGACGTCCGCGACGCAGTGCTCGTCGGGCATTCCATGGGCGGGTTCCTGGCACTTCGGGCCGTGCTAGACCATCCCGGCGTCGCCCGGCGGCTGCGCGGTCTGGTGCTGTTCGCGACCT
The DNA here is from genome assembly GCF_044458845.1 of Streptomyces sp. NPDC050416. Taxonomy (NCBI): domain Bacteria; kingdom Bacillati; phylum Actinomycetota; class Actinomycetes; order Kitasatosporales; family Streptomycetaceae; genus Streptomyces; species Streptomyces sp. NPDC050416. The sequence continues at coordinate 11,853 of NZ_JBITII010000018.1, read as the reverse complement.
GGGCGGGCCGCATCTACGACGGAGCACCGCACAACCGGCTGCAGATCCCACTGCTGGAGATGGGCATCCTCCAGCGGCTGGCACGCACCCGCACGGGCGGAGTCCTCTTCGGAGCCGCTCAGTGCGGCAAACACCCCTCTCCCGCGATGATCGAGATTTTCCTCGAGGTCTTCCTCCAGCAGGCCCACACCCCGCTCCTGCCGATCGTGCGGGCCTTCGCCCGCGAGGACCGTTACCCGCGCCTGGCCGAGATCACGGTCCCCACCGTCGTCATGGTCGGCTCGGCCGATCGCAGCACACCGCCCAGCCACGCCCGACGCCTGACCACCGGCATACCGGGCGCACGGCTTGTCACCGTGCCGGACGCTGGACACATGCTGAACTGGGAGAGTCCCCAGGCCCTGGTGCAGGCCGTCGTCTCCCTGCATCAGGCTCATTGACCCACGGCCCGAAGCGGCCCCCAGAGCATCAACGGCGCGTAGCAGAGACAGAACCTGGCAGCCTCCCATCCGCCGGCCTGCCCGGGGAGCCGTCCGGCAGACCGGCACCTCGGACCGTGGCCCCCCTGATCTTCATCCCAGACGCCATCGGAGCCACGACCCTCATCCTCCTTGTTCCCACGGTTACTTCTTCGGCCGCCTGCCGCACCCCCAGGTAGAACACCCCGAGCGGAGCGAGAGCGAACGACCTGGAAGAGCGGCCAGCGCCTAGCTCCGTCCGCTTGGAAGGCCGCATTGACTCGAGCTCGCCAGGCGGACGGATCCCTCAACGGCCTCCCCGAGAGCAGTCTCGGTGGCTGTCCACCTTCGGGTCGTGAGGAGCCAAACATAGGAAGATTGGGCGTTTGGCCCGCTCTTCCTCGCTGAGCGGCAGGATGAACGGCCGGTCCGGCGCAATGCTGTCCTTGACGGTGACATGGTTACGCAGGGCTTGCAGGACGTTCGATGGTGAGGCGGATCCGCCGGACGCTGCTGATGCCTGTTCGATGGCGGCGGCAGCTGCCCGGAAGGAGTCCGCTCCGGTGGAATAGTCACTCCCGCCGTCGGCCCTGTGCAGGACGGCTCGGTCGGAGAAGGAGATGTAGTACAGGTCCACCGCGGCGTATTTGTGCAACTTCGCCCATGCGGGCACGTCCTTGGACTCGATCAATGTGTTGACGTCGGAGGCGATGACCGGGAGGGGGGAAGACTTCGTTGTGCCGTCCCCGCCGCAGGTGTCTTGCACCTTTGCAAGCACTTTCGGAAGCTGGGTGCCCCGGGCGGCGTAGAAGGTCGTGCCGTGGTCCGCGTGCAGATCACAGATTCTCTTGGCGAGGTCTGGCAGTCCCCGTGCTGTGGCGGTGCTGTTCCCGGGCCTGGGGGCCGGAACCTGCGCGAACCAGGGATCTTCGACGCCGATGCCGCGGGCTTTGAGCCGCCTGGCGAGGCCGTCCCGCAGTTCGTTGCTGTAGCGGTCCTTGCTGTCATAGACGATCAGCGCCTTCTCGCTGCCCCAGTTCACCGCACGCCTCACCATGACCTCGGCCATGCGCTCGTTGGTCGGCTGAGTATGGAAGAAGTTCCGTGCTTCCTCAGCCATGAAGTCGCCGGTGACGGAGGCTCCGATCACGGGCATGCTGTCACCCAGGCGGTTGATGGCATCGACCGATTCCTGACGGCTCTGGGTGATGCCGATCACTGCGGACACGCTGCTGTCCTGCTCCGCCAGCCGCTTGACGCGGTCCGCGACCGCTTCTCCCTCGCCGAAGGCGAAGCCGGTGTTCGCCACGAGGATCTTGAGCATTGGCGTGTCGTGGTCCACCATGGCCCGCTCGTTCCAGGTCTTCTGTGCTTCCGCGGCGCCTCGGAGCTGTAGCACGCCTGCTGGGACGATCTGCTCGCTGCGTGCCTTGGGATCGGCGGTCAGGGGTGCCAGAAACACCACCGTGCGGTGGGCTCCCCTCACTGCGGCGTTCTGGTGACGGATCTGCTCCTGCAGCTCACGCAGCAGAAGCTGTGACTTGTTGCCCGTGGTGAAGTAGCAGCCTTTGGTCTCGGTGTCCACGCCCACGACCTCTTTTCCCACCCGCCAGGTGCCGCGGCAGGGATCGGATGAGCCATCCCACAGGTCGAACGCCGGCACCTCGTTCCGCAAGGCGAATCCCGCAGAGCACATGACGGCCAGCAGCAGGGCCGGCACGGCCCACCCCGCGTGCGCACGGACCGCGCCCACCACAGGGGGCGTCGCTTTGGCGTTGAGCGTCAGCCACCTGGCCACATCGGGCTGCTCGAGCCCGCGCTTCATCAGCACGTCGATCCGGCGGGGCCCGGGCGCGTTCGCCGACCGGGCTCCAGGCAGCCTCAGCACAGCGGCAGCCTGGTCCAGGCCGACCGACGGACCGGCGCCGGTGTCAGAGCCCTCAGATTCGCTCCGTTGCCCCGCCACAATCACCAGCGGAGGGCGCGCACCCTGCAAGACGAGTTCGTGGTGCGCCTGGAGGAACTGCCGTACGACAGCGCCCCGAGGACCGCCGAGATCGGGCACCAGCAGCACGAAAGGCCACACCCTGCGCCGCCGCCACGGCCGGAACCGGCTGGGCCGGACGGCCCGGGACAGATCCGTTGACAGAGCTTCCACCAGCAGGTTCAACCTCAGAAGCCGGTGCTGTTCCGCATCCGCGGTGCGCAACCGTGTCGCGGCCTGGATGAAGTCCCTGGCGGCCAGCCCAGCACTGGTCATCCGACGGGCATACCACCGCATGCTGCGATTGAGCCTCCATCGGTGCCATACCTGCACGGGCCACGACAGGACCACGGTCCAGATACCTGACAGCCAGCGTGGGAGCGCGGCGTTGTCCAGCCCCTGTTGCACGGTGCGGAGAACAGGAGTGCGCTGCTCCCAGCAGGTCCACAGTCCATGAGTCATCGCACGGTGCGGATCCTGAGGGATAGGGGGGACACCCGGCCCCGCGTCCGTGTGCTCGTCGCCGGGCATCGGTACATCGAGGACGTCCCGGCAGGCCTGGAACGCCGGCATGTGCAGCGTCCCTGCATGCCGCGGCATGGAGTTCTTCCACTCCATGACGAGGAAGTCGAGCAGGTCGACGTCGGGTCTGACCGGTTCGACGTCCGGTCTTGCAGCTTCGTTCCCCGAGGCCGTCGACGGGGACACGACAGCACGAGGGACGAGGTAAGTGACGTCGTCATCGCTGCCCGCCTCGAGCCGACCGCCGTAGCCGGACACGAAGGCCTCGGCCAGTCGCGACCCGGCCCCGTCGTCCCGGAGGACGATCACGGGCAGCTCTCGGCCGCCGCTCGGCCGCGTCACCAGTTCGTCGAGAGCTTTCACAAAGTCGATCACGTGTTCAAGAGCCGGAATGGACACAGCCCTCCCCCTCCCCCACAGCGCGGTTCTTGTGGGTGGATGATCTCCTCGTGGAGGTCAGAACACCGCCCCGATGTCGGACTTGCCCAAACTTGCTTGAAAAGGTCACTCGATGGCTCACTCCGGATCGAGATCCGGAGGTGGCCTACGCCAAGTTGCCGCAGAAACCGGTTCGGCTCCGCCTGGCACAGGACAGCACCCGCCGCCTGGACCCGGCCTTCCAGCACACCGGCTGACGCCACACGACACACCCGGAGCCCTGGTTACCACGGCCGGGCCGGCAGCCCCGGTAACAGGAAAGAGGAACCTTTCCCGGTCGGCCTGGCTACCCCAGCAATGCACCTGGCCGCCTACCTCGACCCGGCCGGACACCCCCAGAGCCTGTGGGCCGAAGCCGCAGTGACCAGCTACCTGACCGCCCACCGCGATCCGTCCGACACGTTACTGACCGCCCCTCAATCCGCCGAAGTCACCAAGGAGCAGGCCCAGGCCACGCTCCGGTATTGCACCGCTACGGGCTGCTCACCATCGACCCCGGGAACGGCCACCGCGCCGTGCGACTGCACGCCCTGACCGCCCGCGCCACCCGTGAAACCATCCCGGTACCCCAGGCCCCCGCAACTCGGCTGAACCGATAGCCGCCCACCGGCCCGGCAGTGCGGTGAACGCCGTGGAGAATCTAGGTTCAGTTCCCGCAAGAGCAGTGGAGAAACCAGGGAAATCGACCGTGTGTTCTTGCATTCGCCGGGCACCAGGAGCGACGGAGGTTGATAACTATGGTTCCCCTGCTTCTCGTTCTTCTCCTGGCTCTGATCCTCTTCGGCGCGGGCTTCGCGATGAAGGCACTGTGGTGGATCGCCGTCATCGTGCTGGTCGTCTGGCTGCTGGGCTTCGTCATGCGCTCCGCGGACACCGGCGGCCGCAAGGGCCGCTGGTATCGCTGGTAACCCACCACACAGCAACATGCCTGGGGCCCCGGATACATCCGGGGCCCCAGGCATGTCCCGGATCAGGACATCCCTCCGGGCAAACGGTGTAACTACCACCCTCCCGGGAACCGGGCCTCATAGCTGGGGCCCGGTGAAGCAGTGGAACCTGCGCCTCCAAACCACCGGACCCCAGCCACCCCGACACCCCGCACGCCGCGCCCGACAAACAGCATCTGCCGCCGCAGGCCGCGCTTGCAGCGACGTCAGGCGGTGAGGACCGCGACGTAGTCCACGAGCATGGGGTGCCCGGGGCGGGTTTGCGGCGTGGGGGTGGAGTGGCCGGCCAGAGCGTTGGGGAAACCGCCACCGATGGCGACGTTCAGCAGGAGGAAGTGCCCCTGGGCCGTGGCCGCTCGCCAGGCGGCCGGGTCGACCTGGGTGGAGCTGACGGTGTGGTAGCGCCGCCCGTCGACGAACCAGCGCAGCCGCTCGGTGGAGGTGCGGCGATCCCATTCCAGGGTGTAGGTGTGGAAGGTGCCGGTGCAGCGGGTCCAGGGGCAGGTGGTGCTGGCGGCCAGGCCGGTGCTCTCGTTGCACGGCCCCCCGGTGGGTGTGCCGCAGTGCATCACGCCCCAGACGCGGTTCAGGCCGTTGGCGTTCTCCATGATGTCGAACTCACCAGACGCCGGGGAGGGGGCCCCGGCCCGGTAGGAGGCTCCCAGGGTCCAGAAGGCCGGCCAGTAGCCTTCGGCGGCGGCGCCGGTGACGGCGGGCAGCTGGATGCGGGCCTGGATGCGCATGCGTCCGCCCGCGGGAGGCCTGAAGTCGCTGCGGCGTGTCTCGATGCGTCCGGAGGTCCACCGTCCGGCACTGTCCCGCAGGGGGGTGATGCGCAGGTTGCCCCGGCCGTCGTGGCTGAGGTTGGCGGGGTCGGAGGTGTAGGTCTGCACCTCACCGGTCCCCCAGTTGGGCGGGCCGCCGGGGTATCCGGTGCCGGCATCGATGATCCACTTATCGGCATCGGGCAGGCTCCCCGCGCGCCCGTTGAAGCCGTCCGCCCACTGAAGCCTCCATGCGTGGGTGGCCGACGCGGGAGTGCCGCCGGCGGCCAGCGGGGCCAGGCCCGCGCACAGGGCGGTCAGTGCAGCCGCTAGCGTCAGGCGCGTACGGCGGTTACGGAAAGGCATTCTCATCGGGCTGACCTCGCTGGGTAGTGGTCAACGGACTCCGCGCCCGGAAGGTTTTTTGCACCATATGCGGCGTGACGCCCGGCTTGAACCACGACACGAGGAAGACATCTGCACCTGCATCGGGGGTGTGATCCCTGCGGCCTGCCGGTGGTCTTCGCCAGCACCGGCTGGAGCACCACTGCATCCGACACGTGGTCCTATCTACCCGCTTTGCTTGGATTGTGATGGTTCGTCACTAGAGTCCTTGCTGATGATCTCAGCGAGGGGAGCACGGATGGCCGCTACGCACGTCCTGGTGATCGAGGACGACAGGGATGTCAGTGCTCTGCTGCAGCGGCATCTGTCCGCGCTGGGCTGCCGGGTGACTGTCACGGAAACAGGTGAGCAGGGCCTGGAGGCGGCGTTCGCCGATCCGCCGCAGATCGTGATCATCGACATTCTGCTGCCGGGCATCGATGGCCGCGAGGTGGTGCGCCGACTGCGCACAGACGAGCGGACCCGCAGGTGTCACCTGGTCGTCTCCTCCGTTGTGGATGCCGAGGATTTGGTGGATCTGGCGACGGAGTTGCTCGCCAAGCCGTTCGGGTTGGCGTCGGTGACGGAGATGGTCGACTCCTACCAGGAGTCCGAGCGGCGGGAGCAGTAGTGGCCTGTGTTCTCGTCGTGGACGACGAGCCTGATGTCCGGCAGTTGGTGGCCTACAAGCTGAGACGGTGCGGTCATGAGGTGACGGCCGTGACCGACGGCCCGGCGGCGCTGCGGGCGGTGCGCGAGCTGAAGGTTGATGTGGTGCTGCTGGACGTCGTCATGCCGGGGATGACCGGCCTGGACGTCCTGCAAGAGCTGCGCGCCGATCCCGCCACCGCGAAGCTTGCGGTCATCCTGCTCACCGCCCGCAGCCAGGAGAGCGATGTGTCGGCCGGGTTGTCGGCGGGGGCCGATGACTACCTCCCCAAGCCGTTCTCCCTGTCGGAGTTGACAAGCCGGGTGCAGGCCGTGCTGGACCGGTCCGAGAGCTGACCATCAGGGTCGACGCCACTCCATGCCGTCCGACTGGAGGAGATCGCTCGTGACCAGCAAGCCGGGAGAGAAGGCCGATAGCGTCGCGCGGCGGCTGACAGCTGCGTTCGCTGTCACCACCGGGCTGATCCTGCTGGTGGGGACCGGCGCACTGACCGGGGCCTTCCTGGAGAAGGCCACCCAGAACCAGATCATCGACCGGGTCCAGCCTGCCCTGGTCGACAACACGCATCTGCACGCCCAGGCCGCCCACATGCAGCGGTCCATGCGCGGTTACCTGATCACCGGCGACCAGGCCCTGCTGGCCGACTACCGCCGGGCGCGCGCAGGCTATCCAGCGATCGTCGCCGATGCCCGACGCCACACAGCCGGCGATACCGAGCGCAGCCTTAACCGGCAGGACCAGCAGCTCCAGGCGTACCTGCGAGTGGCTGACCAGCAGGCGCAGGTCTCCCCGCGAAGTGAGCAGGCGGCCCAGCTCACCCGCGAAGGCAACCGGCGCTTCGAGGCCTTCGAGGCCAACAACCACCGCCTGGAGACTCAGCTGGTCGGCGAGGCGAAGCGGTTGCAGCAGCGTGCCGACACGATCGTCACCGCCGGTGCGGCCGGACTGGGCGCCCTGCTGCTCGCAGCGCTGGCCCTCGCCCTGTACACCGCACGGCGCACCACCCGCGCCCTGGTTGTACCGCTGCGATCAGTGGGCGAGACCCTCGGCCGCCTCACCGCGGGCGAGCACGCCGTGCGGGCGGCGGAGTCAGGCCCTGCGGAGATCCGGTCGGTGGCTCGCTCGGTGAACGAGCTGGCGGATGAATCCGACCGGCTGCGCGGCATCGAGGAAGAACGCTACCGCCTGTCGGAAACCGTGAGGCAGCTCGGCCTGCGCATTCGTGAGCGCCTCGACGTCGGCGATGTCCTCAACGCCGCCTGCACCGGCATGGGCGAGGGCCTGGACGCCGACTACGTCTTCACCCTCCTCATGCAGGACAGCAACCCAGAGGTTGTTCCCGTCGCCCGGGCATGGTCCGCCCAGGACGGCCTGCTACCCGAAGAGCGTCAGCAGGCGCTGCCCCCCATCCCCACAGAGGTGGTACGCGAGCACTACCGCGAGGGATCCACCTGGACGGTCCCCAACCTCTCACACTATCTGGCGGAAACCACGCCCGTGCCGGGCGCTCCGGGCTCGTTCGCCCGCATCGGGCTGCCGGCGGCCAACTGGGCGGCAGCCACCGAACTGGGCCTGCACTCCATCGTGGTCGTCCCGATGGGCCTCGGCCAGGAGCCGATCGGAGCGGTGTGCCTGGCCCGCACCCGCCCCGACCAGCCCTGGCGGCCGGTGGAGACGGAAATGGCGGAGGCCATGGCCGCCGGCGTCGCCCGCGCCCTGCACACCTCCAAGCTCTACGAGAAGGAAACCCGTCTGGTTCAGGAACTTCGTGCCCTGGACCGCACCAAGAGCGACTTCATCTCCACCGTCTCCCACGAACTGCGCACCCCGCTGACCAGCATCTCCGGCTACCTCGAACTCCTCAAAGACGAAGACGTCGGGCCCATCACCGAACCCCAGCGGCACATGCTCGACATCGTCAGCCGCAACGCCAACCGGCTGCGCACCCTCATCGAAGACCTGCTGACCCTCTCCAGAATCGAATCCGGCAAATACACATCCCGCAAGGCGCCAGTGGATCTGCGTCAGCTGATCACCGCAGCGATCGACGCGATGCATCCCGCAGCAGAAGCGGCTTCCGTCCGGCTGCAGGCCGACTGCCCCGAACAACCTTTGATCTGCGAGGCCGACAGCGATCAGATCGACCGGGTGCTGATGAACCTGCTGTCCAACGCAGTCAAGTTCACCCCGGCCGGAGGCCAGGTGCGCCTCCAGGCCGCAGCCCAGGACGGCCATGCCGTCCTCGCCGTGAGCGACACCGGCATCGGCATCCCCGCTGCAGAACAACGCCAGCTGTTCACCCGCTTCTTCCGCGCTTCCAACGCCACCGCCCAGGCCATCCCCGGCACCGGCCTCGGACTGACCATCGTCGACACCATCATCACCAACCATGGCGGCACCACCCACCTGCACTCCACCGAGGGCCAAGGCACCACCATCACCGCCACACTGCCCCTGACCACCAAGGACAACCCCGCACCGCCCTTGGAAGGCTGACCGTGCACGGTGACGAACAGGCCGCCAGGCTCGCCTCCGGTCATAGCGAGGACACCCAGGCCCGTCTTCCCGGGGGCATCCTCAACAGTGCATGGTGGTGGTTCCTGGCCGCCGGGGCTGTGGTGATCGTCGGCTACCTGGTGGTCACCGCCCCCGTACGCCATCTGATCTCCCCGGTGCTGGCGGCCTGTGCCACGGCCGTGATCCTGGTCGGCGTGCGGTGGCACCGGCCGCGCCCGAGCCGGTCCTGGTACCTGTTCGCTGCCGGCACGGGGCTGTTCACGGTGGCGGACGTCATCTTCGGCGGCTTCCAGGCCGCGGGCACGCTGGTGCCGTTCCCCTCACCGGCTGATGTGCTGTATCTGGCGGCCTACCCGTGCTTCGCCGCCGGCCTGGTCAGCCTGATGGCGGCATGGGGCAGGGGCGTGCGCTGGGGGGCCGTGCTGGATGCCGGGATCATCACCCTGGGGATGTCCACCCTGGCGTGGGCGTTCATCGTCATGCCCTACCTGCGCGGCCATCTGTCGGCGCTGCCGCTGGCGGTCTCCCTGGCCTATCCGCTGGCCGATCTGCTGCTGCTGGGCTTGGCCGCCAAGCTGGTGCTCGTCTCGGGGCTCCGGCTGCCGGCCCTCGCGCTGTTCACTGCGTGGGTGGGAGCCACACTGGCCGCCGACGCGCTGTACTACTCCACGCTGGCCGCGACCGGCGCTCCGATCGCCGCCGACGTCTCCTCCTCCCTGTGGATGGCCTCCTATCTGTTCCTCGGCGCGGGCGCCCTGCACCCGTCCATGGCCAGGACAACCCAGCTGGTGCCGCGCAGCCAGGAGAGGCTGTCCCGTGCTCGCGTGAGTGTCCTGACCCTGCCCGCCCTCTTCGGTCCCGTCCTGCTGATCGCAGACGTCGGCGGTGTGCGCGGGCAGGCCATACACGCCGTGGCCATCGCGAGCATCATGGCTGCTTTGACCGTGCTGCTGGTCGTGCGCATCACGCTCCTGGCACGGTTCGCCGAAGTCCAGGCCGATCAGGCCCAAGCGCGGGCCCGCACGGCCGAGGACGCCTTGCGGCAGCGGACTTCGCTGCAGCAGCAGCTCACCCACCAGGCCTTCCACGACGCGCTTACCGGTCTGGCCAACCGGGCGCTGTTCGTACAGCAGTTGGAACACGCCCTCAGCCGCCCCGCGGCGCCCCGGAACACTGCCCTGCTGCTGATCGACCTCGACGGCTTCAAAGACATCAACGACAGCCTCAGCCATCCGGTCGGCGACGAGCTCCTCATCACCGTCGGTCACCGGCTCCTGGGCGCAGCCCGCCGCAGCGACACTGTGGCCCGCGTGGGCGGGGACGAGTTCGCCGTTCTAGCCGAAGACCTCAAGGAGACTCCCGCCAAGACGTACGCCCAGCGGTTCCTGGACCGCTTCAGGGAGCCCTTCGCACTCTCCGGCCATCGCAGCGTCTTCATCACCGCCAGCATCGGCGTCGTCACCATCACAGAACCGACCACGTTCAACGACGCCCTCCGCGACGCCGACATCGCCCTGTACACGGCCAAAGAACGCGGACGCGACCGCGCGGAACTCTTCGATCCCGCCATGAGCCTGGGACGGCAGAGCCGGGCCCGTATCGCCCAGGACCTGCGCTACGCCCTGCCCCGCGACGAACTCACCGTGCACTACCAGCCGGTCATCCACCTGCCCACCGGACGGGTCACCAGCGTCGAGGCCCTGCTGCGCTGGGAGCGGGAAGGCCACTCCCCCACCCCGCCCGAGGTGTTCGTGCCCGTCGCCGAGGAAACAGGCCTGATCCACCCCATCGGCGCCTGGGTGCTGCGCGAAGCCTGCCGCCACGGCCGGCACTTGCACCACACCATCCCGAAAGCCCAGGCCCTGAGCGTGGCCGTCAACGTCTCCGGCCAACAGCTCAAGGACCACCGCTTCCCCGACACGGTGCAACAAGTCCTGCGCGAGACCGGGTTCCCCCCGGCCTCCCTGATCCTGGAGATCACCGAGAGCACCCTCGTCACCGACACCGACACCACATCCACCCACACCCGCGCACTGCGCGACCTCGGCGTACGCATCTCCATCGACGACTTCGGCACCGGCTACTCCTCCCTGGCCTACCTGCGCGACCTCCCAGCCGACATCGTCAAAATCGACCAGAGTTTCGTCCTGCGAGGCGGCAGCGATACCGACAACAGCCTCATCCAGGCCATCCTCGACGTGGGGCACGCCCTGGAGCTGGACGTGATCGCAGAAGGCATCGAAACCCCCCACCAGGCCGAGCGGCTGCGCTCACTCGGCTGCCCCCACGGCCAGGGCTTCTACTACTCCCCGCCCATGGCCCCCAAAGCACTGGAGGCCTACCTCGTCACCCAAGCCATCCTCACACCCACGCGCCCACACCTATGACCAAGGCATCCAGCCGCGCCGACCACCTCTCCCGGCGCCGGACCGAGCTTCGCACCGGCGACGTCCAACCGCACGCCGGTCACAGCGCTGTATCCAGCCGGCTCAGTTTGCCAAGCGGCCCCCATGTCAGCGGGAGTGGGAAGACGATCCTCCTGCTCGACGGTTGACCAAAAGGCAGTGTGGAGGCGGCGGAGTACCGGGCGCGGGTCCGGGCGCTCGACCATGTGCGGCCGGTCGACGGCGTCGACTACGACCAGCCCAGCGCCGGGAGCCGTCACGCCAGTCGGCGAACCGCGAGGTGCTCAGGGAGCGCCGGCCTTCGGGGTGGGTGCCACAGAAGACGAGCGCGGGCGCGGTCCCGCCCATCTGCACGCACCGGACTGCGAAGAGGTGCTGCAGGGCGCGCCGGACCCAATCATGGCTCCAGTTTTGCAAGGGGTGTCTGCGGGTGAGGTGACCGGGAACGTCACCCGGAACAGGAATCACGATGACCACTCCCCCGCCGATTTCGGAGCCCGACCCGTCCGCGCTGACGTGCCCCGGGTGACCGGGTGGGATTGTGCGCCGGGTGCCAGCGCAAGACGCACAAGTACGGCAGTGGCGGGTGCCCGCTGTGCCAGTGGTGCATGGCGCCGGTGATGGAGCGGTGGGGCCCGGGCGTGCGCTACGTCAGCCCACGCGTCTAGCTGTATTGACCTGCAGCGTTGTTCACGCGGCTGATGGGTGGCTTGCCTCCGAGTGCGGTGTGGCAGCGGTGGTGGTTGTAGGTATGCAGGAAGTCT
>NZ_JBITII010000017.1:0-134509 GCF_044458845.1 Streptomyces sp. NPDC050416 | reverse complement strand
GCCGGGGGCCGGGCCGCGCGCGGGGAGCGGAGCGAGCCGCCTTGAACCCGTGAAGAAGGTTGTTACTCAGTAGTGGCTGTGATGCGCCACAAGGGGGCGTCGTACTGCTGTGGACGGCTGTTGATGAGTAGTTGGCGTAGGTCCTCGCGCAAGGAGCCGTTGAGGTTCAGGGCCTCGGTGATGCGGCGGAACGTCGTGTGAGTCACTCCGCGGCTGCGGGCTTCGGCTTCGAACTGGTCGAGCTGGGACAGTGCGGCGTCTGGGTCGAGCTGCGCCGGTGGCTGGTCCTTGAGCCATGTGGCCTTGTTGCGCTCGTAGTCGATCTCCGAGTAGCCGCAGATTTCGCGGCTATATGCCTCGACCTCGTCCAGGGCGGCGGTCGTCAGGATGGCGCGGGCCAATTGGTTGCGGGTCAACGCTTCGTCCAGGTCCACCTCATGCACCGTCGGTCCCTCATCGGTGAGGGGAACCGGGAGGCCGGCGTCTCGCATCTCGCAGGTGCCGCGTACGCCTCGGGCAGTCGCGGCGAGCATCCCGGTTGCCTCGGAGGGGTGCCACTCCAGGACCGAGCTGATCGGCTCGACGTCCTTCGCGGTGAGGGTGTGGATGAGCTGGCCCAGCATGCTGCGCAGATCGTCGAGAGGGAGTTCGCCGTCGAGACCAGGGCCCGTCACCAGGAGACGGATGGGGGCGTTCACCTGGCAGCACGCGGCGAGTGTGAGGGCGTCGGCGAGGGGGCTCTTCAGCGTCGGCTCATCGCCGCGGGCGATGATGTCGCCGCCCACGTCCAGGAGGTCGATCGACTCTGGTGACAAGCGGTCGGTCAGTTCTTCGAGTTGGCGGGTGACGCCCTCAACTCCATGGCGCGGATCGATCAGCGCGAACGTGTGCGGGAGCTCTGCTGCGAGTCGGGGGAGAGTCGAGCCTGCCGGAGCGATGGGGCGGGCCTCGGCCGGCACTGCCCAGACTGCTGGGGTGAGGGGCTGGAGGCCGGTGAAGTTGTCCGGTCCTCGGGGACCGGGAACCGGGTCGATCAGGAGGCGGTCCCATGCGTACGTAAGGATCACCGCCTGGTCCTCGTCGCCGTAGAGGGCGGCGTGAATCATTGCGGCGGCGACTGCGTCGCCCCCTCCTCCTGCTGCGACGATCAACCGCGTCATGCGTCTCAGCCTACGGGGTGGGGGGTTGACCACTCACCCTATAGTGGCTAGAGGCCATAGCCACTTGTATCGAGAAGCTGGCCTCAGCTCGGTAGCGGGGTGCCCGGCTACTCGCCTGGGGCTCGCCTTGGGTGAGGAGGACTGATGCCGCAGATCGAGGAGGCTCAGCCGAAGTATCTCCAGATCGCGCACTACATCCGTGATCAGATTCTTCGGGGTGACCTGCGACCGGGGGACGAGGTGCCGTCGGAGCGGCAGTTGGCGGCTGACTGGAAGGTGTCTCGGCCCACGGCTGCACGGTCGTTGGAGGCGCTGAGCCATCAGGGGCTCGTCGAGAAGCGTCAGGGGTCGGGCACGTACGTGCGGAGCCTCGAAGTCAACCGGCGGGCTCGTGAGTTGTACGGGCGCGCTCGGCAGACGGGGAAGATCTACACGCCGGGTGAGTATGCCGTGATCACTTCTGCCGGTTGGCTGGAGGCGCCGGATCACGTGGCTGAGGCGCTGGGCCTGGTCAAGGACCGTCGGGCGGTGCACCGGCGGCGGGTGACCAACAACCAGGACGGGCCGATCACGCTGTCCACGTCGTGGTTCGCTCCGGATGTCGGTCAGCGTGCGCCGAAGCTCTTGGAGCCGGAGCGGATCCAAGAGGGGACGCTGCTGTATGTCGAGAACATGACGGGACGGCAGGGGAGTTACGCGGAAGATCGCATGTGCGCGCGTGCGGCCACGGAGGAAGAGGCCGAGGACCTCCAACTTGCCGCTGGCTCCGCCGTCCTGATCGTGCACCACGTCGTCTTCGACCTCCAGGACCGGCCGTTGGAGTTCGCTGAGGCCACCTATCCGCCGCATCGCTGGGCGTTCGAGCAGGGCTACCCCCTCACCTGATGGGGCCAGTCGCGGCGAATCGCTTGCGCCGCCCAAGTGGCTAATGCCACTATCCAGAAAGTGGCTAAGGCCACTTCACTGGAAGGAGGCGCGGTGTGACGAGTCAGCGGCCGGATCAGGGCACGCACTTACCTTGCCGGGGTTGCCGGGGGCGCGGCTGGAAGCGTGTCGGCTCACGAACGACCCTGGCGCTTGCCACCGCCGCCGATCGCACCCGCGCTACATCGAAGCGGCGCTGCCTCGACTGCGACGGTAGCGGCAGGAAGTGAGCACCTGATGGCCTATATGATCGACCGCTACCCGTCTGAGGAGTCACCGCGTCTCGGTGCGATGACCCTGCACCCTGTCGCCGAGTCTGTGTCACGGGCTCGGCGCTGGTTCCGCAAGTTCATCGCCCCGTACAACCCGGCCTGCTCCGTCGACGACTGTGCGTTGATGATCTCGGAGCTGGTGACCAACGCCATCGCTTACGGCCGGTCGGACGAACCCTGGCTTGTACGGGTCGAGTGGTTCCGTGAGGGGGCTTCGCTCCGGGTCGACGTGCACAACCCCGGCTTTCCGGCGAACGTGCGGTTGAGGCATCCTGACGCCGACGATGCCCACGGGCGTGGGCTGCTCCTGGTCGATTCGCTGGCCGAGTCGTGGCACGCCGCACCGAGCCGCTTCGGCGGAACCGTCGTCTCCTTCGTGGTGGCCGATGCCTGGCCCGGAAGGTAAGAGTTCGCTCCGCTTCTACTTTGACAATCGAAGATTCGCTAGTCTGGTTGACCAGTTGACTTGGCCAATCCCGACAGGCGGCGTTCATGGCGTATGAAGTGGAGCCACCGAAGTACGTGCGCCTCGCACAGACGATCCAGCGTCGTATCGAGGACGGCACGTACCCGCCTGGCACTCGGGTGCCCAGCGAGAACCAGTTGGTGCAGTCCTTCGGGATGTCCCGTCCCACCGTCGTGCGGGCGCTGGAACTGCTGAAGCGTGACGGCTGGCTGGAGTCCCGCCAGGGGTACGGCACGATCGTCCGGGACCGGCCGGAAGTGGTCGAGCAGAAGGACCGGCGGGGGCGAGAGGCTCTGGAGCGCGATGAGTCCCAGACCTCGGGACGCCTCGTGGAAGTCGCTGAAGTCGTGGTCCCGGCGCGAGTCGCCTCAGCGCTCGGCTTGCCGAAGAAGACCAAAGTTCTCATGCGTCGCCTCCTCGTTGAGGAGGAAGGCGAAGCAGTTGAGCTGGTCTCGTCGTACTTCCCCGCCGGCCTGGTGGAGGACACTGAGCTGGCGAGCGCCGAAGTCCTCACATGTAGTGTGCGCGAGCACCTGGAGGCGAGGAAGAAGATCAGCTTCGACCACGTCACGGAGCGCGTCTCAGCTCGGCTCCCTGAGGCAGGTGAAGCCGAACTCTTGGGCCTGCCGGACGGCGTGCCCGTGCTGAGCGTCCTGGTCATCGCGTGCGACGCGTCAGGGCAGGCACTGCAAGTCTCTGACGTGCTGCTTCCTGCTGACCGGCAGGAACTTGAAGACACCTATAGGCTCAGCTGACAGGTGAACCGGTAGCTGAGTCTCAGGCCCGAGGTTGTCGGCTGGCAAGCCGGTAGATCACGTAGGTGAGGGCCAGTATGAAGTCGGCGGCTACCCAAAACGCGACGATCAGGCCCACCCCGATCGTGGTTCCGGCGTCGCTCGCGTCCTCGCAGAGCTTCAGATCCTCTCCCGTCAGGCCCCGGCAACCTTCGGGCGTACCGCTGGCACTCGCGGCGCCCAGAATGACCCAGATCAGAAACAAGATCTGTACGGCGAGGAAGACCCACAGGAAGACACGGTGCCGCTTCCTCGGAGGGGGTGTCGTACTGCCCTGATACGGGGGCTGACCTGGGGGTGACCCCTGAGGCGGCCCTGGCCAGGTGCTCGGCGGCGGTGCTGCCCCTTGTGGAGCACGAGGGCCCCATGATGGCGGTTCTGGAGCGCGGTGCTTCTGCTCATGTCGCGCCCTCCATTGCTGCTGACTCCATAGTGCGCTGGGGGTCACGGGGCTGCTCGCCAGCCACCACGAAGCCACTTGACAAGTCAACCTGGCATCCGTAGCTTCGAACTTGCTAAGTCAACTTGTCAGGTGGCGAGTTGGTTGATCGACAAGGAGAAATCTCTGTGCGTGTGATCCGTATTGACGCCTCGACCGCAACGATCCTGCTCACCGAAGCGCCGGCGCCGAAGGTGCGCGACCGGCAGACCGGTGAGATCGCCAAGGACGCCGTGAGTGGTGAGGCGCTGATGACGGTCGGTGTCGTCTACATCGATGAGGGTGAGTCGTCGCTGATCCAGGTCACCGTCCCCGAGAGCGGCGTGACGGAGGGCCTGACCGTCGGGGCCCCGGTCTCGCTGCCGGGGCTCATTGCCCGGCCGTGGGAGAGCGTGTTCAACGGGCAGCAGCGGCACGGCATCGCTTACCGGGCGACCGCCGTTGCTCCTGGAGCCTTCCCGATGGAGCAGGCGGGCTGATCGTCGTGACCGACCTGGTGACCTGGGCCGAGCTGGGCGGGTCGCTCGCTGCGATAGGCGGCGCGGCCTACGCCCGGCATGCCCATCCGGCTGCGTACTGGTCCACGGTCGGGCTGCCCGTCTCGGTGGCCCGGCTGCTGGCCTCGTACACCTCCACCATGGACGCGTGCGGCCTGACGGTCGAGCCGCCCCGGTGGCGGGCCCTGGCCGTCAAGGCGACGACTCGCCGTGAGGTCCGGCCCGTTCCTCCTCGCCGGGGCATGATCCGGCCCACCTTGACCGGTCTGCGGCTCCGGCTGCGGCTGGCTCCGGGCCAGGAACCGGCGGACGTGGCGGCCTCGGCCGAACGCCTGCGGCACGCCTGGGGCGTTCACGCCGTGTACGTGCGGGACGTCAAGCCCGGTGTCGTGGAACTGCGGCTCGTCGGCTTCGACGTCCTGCGGAAGGTGCGGATGCCCCGCCGGACGGATGCTGGTCCGCTCCGCGTGCCGGTGGCTCTGCGGGAGGACGCAACCGCTTTCGTACGGGACTACCGGGCCGTACCTCACGAACTCGTGCTCGGCGCCACGCTGTCCGGCAAGTCCATGTTCCTGCGGAACCTGCTTGCAGGGCTGGCCGCTCAGCCGGTGGTCCTGGTCGGGATCGACTGCAAGCGCGGTGTGGAGCTGGCCCCGTTCGCGCCCCGGCTCTCTGCGCTGGCGACCGACCCGGAACAGGCGGCCGAGCTGCTGCCCGTGCTCGTCAAGGAAATGGAGGACCGATACGACCTGATCAAAGCGCGACAGGGCATCGCACCCGGCACCCCGGACGAGCTGATCACCTCGGACGTCTGGGGCCTGCCGGAAGACGAACGCCCGGCTCCCATCGTGCTGTTCGTCGACGAAGTGGCAGAACTCTTCCTCGTCGCCACCAGGAAGGAGGAAGAGCGACGAGACGAGATGGTCACCCAGCTCATCCGACTCGCCCAGCTCGGCCGCGCCGCCGGCATCTATCTGGAGGTGTGCGGGCAGCGCTTCGGGGCCGAGCTGGGCAAGGGAGCGACCATGCTCCGGGCTCAGCTCACCGGGCGGGTCTGCCATCGGGTGAACGACGAAGCGTCCGCGAAGATGGCGCTCGGGGACATCGCCCCTGAGGCTGTCCTGGCCTCATGTGCCATCGCTGCCGAGTTGCCCGGCCTCGCCGTCGTCGGCGACACGTCCGGTGGCTGGTCCCGCATCCGCACCCCTCACCTGTCCCTCGCCGACGCTGCTTCCACCTGCCGCGAAACGGCACACCTCGCCCCGGACGTTCCGGCGCTCGCGCCCTTCCGGCCCTACGCCCCTCCCGTGCCGGTGAAGGAGTCCAGCCCTCTGGCCACTCCTCGACCGATCACCGAATAGCCAACCCGCTCCCACGGTCGGCGCGGCCGTCCCGCGCCAAGTCCCTACCCCGCCCATGCCCGGAACTGGAAGGAGTGGCCATGCGCGCCCTGCCCGTCCGTGTGGACGCCGTGCTCGTGCAAGCGGTAATCGCCGCCGCGCTGTCCTTCGCTCATCTGCATGACCTGGCGCTCGCTGCCGGACAGGACGGCTGGAAGGCGTGGGCCTATCCGGTCTCCGTCGACCTGCTGTTGGTGGCGGCCTGGCGGCGCCTGCGCTCCGGTGAGGCGAAGACGGCCGGGTGGTGCTGGTTCCTCGTAGCGCTGACGGCATCCCTGGGCGCCAACGTCGCCACCGCCGGTCTGCTCGACCTGGAGGACGTACCGGCTTGGCTTCGCATCCTCGTCGCCGGCTGGCCCGCGGTCGCCTTCCTCGGCGGCACGCTGCTCGCTCACGGAGCAACGAGTCCCAGCGCGGACCCGGTGACGGCACCGGAACCACCTTCGACGGCACAGGCACCGGAACCGACCGCCGCGGACATCGAGCCGCCCACGGTTACGCCCGAACTACCGTCCGCCGCACCGGAGTCAGCTCCACAACCTCCATCCCCGATACCGCCCCCGCTCGTGACTCTCGCCCGCAAGGTCGCCGACGAACACCGCGCCCGGACCGGGACCGACATCGACACCCCGACCCTTCGCGCCCGGCTCGGTGTGCCCATGCCGCTCGCCGAAGCCATCACCATCCAACTCACCTGACCCGGAGGACTTCCCCCCTTGCGCCCGTCCACGCTCCGCGCGCTGAAGCGCGCCGCCGAGCTGACCCGACAGAACCGCCTCACCGAAGCCGTGCTGATCGCCGAACCGGTGATCCTCGCCGCCGACAGCTACGAGGGCGACGAGATCTTGCGCTGGCTGGCCGACCACGTCACCGACTTCACCGGCGAGATCGACAAGGAGATGCCCTGATGTCCGCCAACCGCCGTTTCCGCCGCGTCGTCCGCATCGGCCCCGTCCAGGTCGGCACCTACTACGACGGCCGGGGCCGCGAGAAGCACACCGCCGCTTGCACGGCTCCGCGCTGCGGCTTCGCCACCGACTACGACAGCCGCGCCGCCGCCGAGCTGGCCGCGCGCACCCACCGCTGCCGCGTCCGCTGAGGAGCTCCCGTGACTGTCTCCCTGCCGCTCGTCTTCGTCCTGGGCGTCATCGCCTGGGCCGCGATCAAGTTCCTCGGCATCCGCCTCTGGGTCGCCGTAGTGATCGCCCTGTTCGGCTTCTGGCTCTCGCACACCATCCTCGCCCCGGCCATCGAGTCCGGCACCCGCTCCGGGGTCGACGTCGTCAACGGCACCCACGAATGACACCCCGACCGACAAGGAGTCCCACGATGTTCCGCCCCAAGCTGCCCAACACCCCGCACATCCCGAGCATCACCACCCACATCCCGCAGGATCACGCACCGGCCCCTTCCGCCGGCCGCTCGGTCGCCCCGTTCGTCGGGGTGGGCGCCGGTGCGGTCGCCGCCGTGGTCGTGGTCGGCGTCGTCCTCACCGCGCTCCTGGCGGCGGTCGCCGTCTCGGCCGTGTCCGTGGCCATTGCCGCCGTGGTCCTGCGCTCCCTCGTCACCGGCGCCAACAGGCGCTGACCGGCCGCCGGGGCGGCAAACGCCGCCAAGCATCCCGCCGCCCCGGGGCCGTCCCTCCCAACCGCCGAAACAGCCGAAAGGAAGACCCATCATCACCCGGCAGACTCCGCCCCCGCTGGCGGAACTCTCCATGCTGGCCTCCCTCGGCACCATGCCCGAGCTGGCCCGCCAACTCTCCGGCCTGGGCGGCTGCACCAACCCCGTGCGCCTCGACGGCCACCGCACCGAGTACGCGGTCGACCGGACGACCGGAGAAATCGGGCGCGTCCTCCACCACCTCGACTCGTCCTCCCTGCCCGCCGGAAGCCTCCTCGTCCGCTGCAACAACCGCCGTGCCACCCGCTGCGCGGCCTGCGCGGAGGTCTACCGCCGAGACACCTTCCACCTGATCACCGCCGGGCTCCGTGGCGGCAAGGGCACCGCCGAACAGGTCGGCACGCACCCGCGCGTCTTCGCCACCTTCACCGCGCCGAGCTTCGGCCCGGTCCACAACCGCCCCTCCAGCGGGCGGCCCTGCCGCTGCGGTGCCCGGCACGACGAAACAGACCCGGACCTCGGTACGCCCCTCGACCCGGACGCGTACGACTACGAAGCGGCCGTGCTCTGGAACGCACACGCCGGAGCCCTGTGGCGGCGCTTCTCGATCTACTTGCGCCGTGAGATCGCCAAGCGCGCCGGACTCACCCAGCGTGCCTTTCGAGATCACGCGCGCGTCTCCTTCGCCAAGGTCGCCGAGTACCAGAAGCGGGGCGCCGTCCACTTCCACGCGGTCATCCGCCTCGACGGCCCGGACGGCGGCGACACAGCCCCTCCGGCCTGGGCGTCCGCCGAGCTGCTGACCGACGCCATCCACGCTGCCGTCACCGCCACACGCATCAACGGACCGCACGTCGACGGCCGCGCCCACACCTTCACCTTCGGCCGCCAACTCGACGTACGCACCATCCGCTCCGCCGACTTCGACGGCGGCCAGGAACTGACCGAACGGGCCGTCGCCGCGTACATCGCCAAGTACGCCACCAAAGGCGCCGAGACAGCGACCGGCACCCTGGACCGGCCGATCCGCTTCCTCGCCGAGCTGGCACAGGCCCGGATCACTGACCATGCCCGGCGCATGATCCGGACGGCCTGGACCCTCGGCGCACGCAAGGACCTCGAACACCTCCGCCTGCGCGCCTGGGCCCACATGCTCGGATTTCGCGGCCACTTCTCCACCAAGTCCCGCCGCTACTCCACCACCCTCGGCGCCCTCCGCGACGCCCGCGCCGAATGGCGCCGCGCCCAAGCCGCCACGGCCGCTCCCCAGGACGGCGAAACCACGCTCGTCCTCGCCCACTGGGTCTTCGCCGGAACCGGTCTCAGCAACGGTGAAGCCTGGCTGGCCGCATCCCTCGAACCCGCCCCCGGAACGGAAGGAGAACCGACATGGACGCCCGTCGCGACGAGCTGATGACCGTTCGCCAAGTCCTGGATGAGCTGGGCGGTGTCTCCCGTCGGACGTTCTACCGCTGGCGAGAAGTGGGGTACGGGCCGGCCGCATTCAAGTTGCCCAACGGAGAGCTGCGCGTTTGGCGGAGCGACTTCAACACATGGCTGCGACAGCTCGAGGAGGCGGCGTGAAGTCTCTCGACGTGAAGGTCTGGGGAGTCCGCAAGCGGGACACCAAAACGCCGTCGTACGGCGTCCGCTGGTCCGTCGCAGGCGGTGTCTTCTCGGAGTCCTTCCGTACCAAGGCGCTCGCCGACCACTACCGCACGAAGCTCATGCGTGCCATGCGCGACGGCGAGGAGTTCGACACCGAGTCGGGGCTCCCGGCCTCGATGGAAGAGAAGAAGTCGGCCGTGTCGTGGTATGCCTTCGCCCTCCGATACCTCGCCATGAAATGGCCTCATGCCGCCCCCAACACACGGGACGGCATCAACGAAGCCCTCACCAGCGTGACGCTGGAACTCCTCGACGAGCGCGCCGGACGACCGTCCGACGGGGAAATCCGCAGAGCACTGCGCAACTGGGCCTTCGTGCTGCCAGGGCCCGATGACCGGGAAGTCCCGGACGACGTGCGGAACGTTCTCCATTGGGTGTCCAAGGCATCCCGGCCGCTCGCCGATCTCGCTGAAGCGGCCACGGCTCGCACGGTCCTCGACTCGCTGAAGCTCAAGCTCGACGGCACGGCGGCAGCGGCGGAGACCGTGCGGCGCAAGCGTCGGACGCTCGTCAATGCCGCGAACTACGCCGTCGACCTGGGGGAGCTGCGTGAGAACCCCATCACGGCTGTCCGCTGGCAGAAGCCGAAGGTGTCCACCCAGGTCGATCCGCGGGTTGTCGCCAACCCGGAGCAGGCACGGAACCTCCTGGCGGCGGTTTCCTACGTGGGCGGGTACAGGCGCGCCCGTGGTCGTCGCCTCATGGGTCTGTTCGCCGCCATGTACTTCGGCGGTCTCCGGCCGGCGGAAGCGGTCGGACTTGCCGAGACGGATCTGAACCTTCCCGAGCAAGGTTGGGGCTCGGCGCTGCTCCACAGGACCCGTCCGTCCGTCGGCAGGCAGTGGACCGACTCGGGGAAGACCCATGACGACCGCGGGCTGAAGAACCGGCCGACCGAGGACGTGAGGCGGGTGCCGATTCCGCCTCACCTCGTGGCCGTGCTCCGCGAGCACCTGGCCACATTCGGCACGGCGGACGACGGGCGGCTGTTCTTCAGCGAGAAGGGCTCGGTCGTCCCATCCTCGACCTACTACCGCGTGTGGCAGGAAGCTCGACTCCTCGCACTTCCACCGGCCGTCGCGGCCTCGCCGCTCGCGAGTCGGCCGTACGACCTCCGGCACTCAGCGCTGTCGACGTGGCTCAACGCCGGTGTCGACCCCACCGAGGTGGCCGAGCGCGCTGGCAACAGCGTGGAGGTCCTGCTGACCCGCTACGCGAAGTGCCTCGACGGACGGCAGGACGTCGCTAACCGACGTATCGAGGACCTGCTTCGCGAATACGAGTGAGGCACGCTGCACTCCACCGAGGCCCCGGGCATCTTGTCCGGGGCCCTTCTCGTCTTGAGCCCTACCTGCTGCGACGCTTCGAGTGGAGATCAGACGAGGGGGACTCGTGGAACTGAAGGTCACACGCTGGAAGCGGTACGGACATGATCGCCTGTACGCGAACCTGCCGGATGGCACTGCTGTTGGCTGGGCGGATGTAAGGACGGGGGACATTACGGTCTTGGTCGCCGAGTATCGCGACGACGTGATCGTCGTGTTGACGCACCACTTACGGGACAGTCCTGAGCCGGTGCCGCCACAGGAGGCGCCTGAAGCTGAAGCCCGCCCGATGCTGCCGCCTCTGACGCCGGCAGACGACCTGTCCACCAACCGTCCCGGGGAATCCCTCCGTGATCTGCTTGCCGCGTCCGGCCCAGGTCTGATCGAGCGAGTCGTCTCATTGCTTCTGCGGCGTCCTACGGAGTGGGACTCGTGGCGTAAGGGTCTGGCGGGGGAGAGGAGAGTGGGAGCCGAGCTGAACCGCTTGGCGCGGCGCGGGTGGCGGGTCCTGCATTCCATCCCGCTGGCCAACAATGTCGATGTCGATCATTTGCTTATCGGGCCTGGCGGAGTGTTCAGCATCAATACGAAGCACCACCACAACAAGGCCGTATGGGTCGGCGACGATGCTGTGAAAGTCGATCACGGAAAGCCGGCGCCCTACGCACGTAAGAGCCGAGCGGAGGCCAAGCGAGTCGTCCGGGTGCTTGAGCACTACTGCGACTTTCCCGTGCCGGTCGAGCCAGTACTCGTCTTTGTCGGCGTCACCGACCTCAAGGTGGTTGCCACGCAGCTTGGCGTCCGGGTGTACCGGGAGCGCCAAGTATCGGCTCTCGCCCCGCTCTCAGGGATGCTAACCGCTGAACAGGTAGAGCAGGTGTACAGCGTCGCTCGCCATCGGCAGGCTTGGCGCCGCGCCTGATCTGGTGGCCGCGGCGAAAGCTCGCTTGTTTTGCAAGAAACTTAGGACCTTGGTGCTGCACCTCGGGGCGCTGTCACCCTGATCCCTCCGTCGGCGACCCAGCGGATCACCTCCTGACCGCTTCGACGGCCGCCGTTGAGTCTCTAGCTCAGAGTCCCAGGGGGACGGTCCGAACACAGTCGCTGGATGGCCGGACTGTCCGATAACCTTCCTGGCCTATACGGTTACAGACAGTTGCGGGGTTGTTCGTGAACATGCGCAATCGGGCTGTCGCGCCGAAGGGCATGCCTCGCCCCTCGGGCGACGAGGGATCCAAGCTCCTGAACCTCGTCTGGCAGCACCTTGCCCAGGAGCGTCGGTGGCCCACCTTCGAGCAGGCTGACAGGGCCCTCTATCGCATGGGTGTCCAGTTTGAAGATGCGAT
The DNA here is from genome assembly GCF_044458845.1 of Streptomyces sp. NPDC050416. Taxonomy (NCBI): domain Bacteria; kingdom Bacillati; phylum Actinomycetota; class Actinomycetes; order Kitasatosporales; family Streptomycetaceae; genus Streptomyces; species Streptomyces sp. NPDC050416. Next base: position 122,595 of record NZ_JBITII010000017.1, on the reverse strand, counting down.
TGAGCAACTACCGCAGGGTCTGCTCTTGGGGATCGACTTCGACCTGCAACGTCGACCGCCGCAGCCGGACCAGGCGATCCAACTCTCTCTCGCTGGCGCAGTGCACTGCGACGACACCGCGACAGAGATCAAGGCATTCATTTACATAGTGCGTCTAGCCGGCGTGATCGAACGAGACTGGGAGCCCCGGCCCGACGATCCCTCGGCGCCTAGTCAGCCGTACATTGACCCTGAAGTAGTCACGACACACCCAGCGTTCGATCCTGGAGTGATCCCACCGGCCGAGGCTTTCTACCGCGCCGCACTCCTGACCACCCATGAGCCCTGGACGTCGGGTCTCGGCTGGCGACCCGAGGAGCTGTACTGGCGCGTCTCGTTCGACCGCAGAGTACGCCCCTTCGCGATGGTGGCTAGACTCGTGGAGTATTGGAACGCGAGGACCAGCGTGCGCGACTCTCAGCCAGCAGAACCCAAGTTCGTGCCATCGCCACCTCTACGTGAACCCGTCCTCGCGCCAGCGCCCGCGCCGACACTCGCGCTTTCCATTCCACTTCACCCCGCAGTGGCGGCAGTAGCAGCTGGACGCTTCGAGAAGGGGCAGTACACCGATGCAGTGCGGAGCGCCTTCCAAGCCGTGGAGCACCGCGTCCAGACGCTGAGCGGACTCCCGGACGTCGGGTCGAAACTCATGGGCGCGGCGCTCGGATCGGACACGCCGAAGCTTGTCGTGACGCGAGCCACTGGCCCTTCGCTACGGAGCGAGCGCGAAGGCTTTCGAGACCTGTTCAAGGGGGCGATGGAAGCACTTCGAAACCCGAGATCCCATGGCCCGCACTTCGCCGACGATCCGGAAGAAGCGCAGGAGATGCTGGCCCTCGCCAACATGCTCATGCGGCGGCTCGACGAGGCAGAGGCCAAGCTCGGCGCGCAGTCGACCGCGGCAGTCGGGACGCCGTAACTTGTCTTGCGGCGCGAGGTCGCCTGTCTGGGGAGCACCGTGGGCCTGTGAGAGGTGCCGGATGCACTCATGGGCGCCCGTTGTTGGCCCGGCGGCGTGACGACGCATACCGGGGCGGGGCGCCTGGCACTAGCGCGGGCTTCGCCATTTGTGAGATCTCACCTGCGGCGATGTCTCAAGATCCCGTCCACGCCTCGTCCACAGACCCCGACATACGGCCGCCCAAGGCGGCATACGCCTGCACAAACACGAAGACCCCGTACTCAGCGTTTCCGCTGGTCACAGGGTCTTCAGGCACCTCATAAGGGGTGCCCCCGGCAGGATTCGAACCTGCGCACACGGCTCCGGAGGCCGTTGCTCTATCCCCTGAGCTACGGGGGCGTGTCCGTCGCGTTGCTCGCGGCGACGGGTAGAACACTACCAGCTCCCTCGGGGTGGTCATGAACGGGTTTCCGCTGTCGGGGGCGGGGTTGCGGGTCGCCCGGTCGGGGTGGAAGTGGGGAAAACCCGGACGCGGTGGCCGGGGTCGACCTACTCTCGAGTTGTGCCAGGCGCGTCGGGCCGGGTGCTTGTTGTGGACGACAACAAGGTCATCCGGCAGTTGATCAGGGTCAACCTCGAGCTGGAGGGGCTGGAGGTCGTGACCGCGGCCGATGGTGCCGAGTGTCTTGATGTCGTTCATCAGGTGCGGCCCGATGCAGTGACCCTCGACGTCGTCATGCCCCGGCTGGACGGGATCCGGACCGCCGCCCGCCTGCGAGCCGATCCGCGGACCCGTGACCTGCCCCTCGCCATCATCAGTGCCTGCACCCAGTACGAGGTCGAGGCCGGGTTCGAAGTGGGCGTCGACGCCTTCCTCGCCAAGCCGTTCGAGCCCGCCGAACTCGTCGGGATGGTGCGGCAGTTGATCGAGCGGGAGCGGAGTGAGGGCCGGCCGGGGGGTGGTGCCGGCGTCAGTGGCGGGGTCGGCGTCGGCGGCAGTGGTGGCGTCGGCGGCGGTGGTGCGGCCGCTTATGGGTCCGTCCTCGGTGCGGGGGAGGCTGAGCGGGCCGGGAGTGCCGGCGGGTGATCCCTCGGCCGCGCGGGGATCGTCGGTCCATGGCTGTGCAGGCAGCTGCGTACAGCCCCGCGGGCCGGGCCGCGGCATCGCCCCGCGTCCACATCCCGGACCCTCCTCAAAACCGGCTCGCCTTTCCGCCCCCCTCCTCCCATACGCTTGTCCCCGTGACCCCCGTCGAGCTCTCCCGCACCGTGCTGCACGCCGTGCGCCGCGCTGTCGACGAGGGTGAGCTCAGCGTGACCGTGCCGGAGCGGGCCGTGGTCACTCCGCCGGGGCCCGGGGGCTGCGGCGACTACGCCACCGGGATCGCCCTCCAGCTGGCCGGCGCGGCAGGACAGCCGCCGCGGCGCGTGGCCGAGATCCTCAGGGCCCGGCTCGCCGGTGAGGCCTTCATCGACGATGTCGTCGTCACGGGGCCCGGATTTCTCAACTTCAGCCTGGAACGCGACGCCTCCGCACTCCTCGTCGAGGAGATCCTGCGGCGCGGGCGGCGGTACGGCCACGCCGAGGGGTCCAGCGGGACCATCGTGCGGCTCCGGTGCCCGGCGGAGGTCCGTGCCGTCGTCGTCGCGGATGCCCTGGCCCGCGTGCTGCGCAGCCAGGGCGACCTCGTACGCGTGACATGCGACGGCCGGCCCGCGCCGGAGTGGGAGACCGGCCTCGGTGTGGATGCCGGCCATTCCGGCAGTTGCCCCCACTCCCTCCCCCACCTCGACGTCACCCTCCACCCCGCCCCCGCCCCTGCCGACCCCCTGCCCCTGGGCCGCGACGCCGCCCGCTGGGCGCTGCTGTACCCGGCCGCGCACGACCGGCCCCGGATCACCGGCGATCATCTGGTCCAGCGGGAGGCCAACCCCCTCTTCCGCGTCCGGTTCACCCACGCCCGCACCCGGGCGCTCCTGCGCAACGCCGCCGACCTGGGCTTCCACCCCGAGCCCGGCCCCGTGAGCGACGCGGAGGCGCTGCTCGCCGCACTCGGCGACCACCCCCGTATCCTCGCCGCCACCGCCGCCCACCGCGGCCCCGACCGCCTGGCCCGGCACCTCGTCAGCGTCGCCGACGCCACGCTGCCGCTGCTCCCGGCCGTGCTGCCCCTCGGCGACGAGAAACCCTCGGCCGCCCACCGTGCCCGGCTCGCCCTCGCCGAAGCCGCCGGGGCGGTGCTGGCCGGTGGCCTGTCCCTGCTCGGCATCGACGCACCCGACCATCTCTGAAAGACGACCGATCATGAGCCGTTCCGCCCACCCCGCCGGGCCCCGTCACGCCGACGTCCTCCCCGAGGGCCACTACTCGGCCCCGCCCGCCGACCTCAATGTCCTGGACCCGAAGGTCTGGGCGCAGACCGTGACGCGTGACGAGCGCGGTGTCGCCACCGTCGGGGGGATCCCCGTCACGCGGCTCGCCGAGGAGTTCGGCACCCCGGCCTACATCCTCGACGAGGCCGACTTCCGGGCCCGCGCGCGTGCCTGGCGCACCGCGTTCGGGACCGGCGCCGACGTCTACTACGCCGGCAAGGCGTTCCTGTCCCGTGCCGTCGTGCGCTGGCTGCACGAGGAAGGGCTGAACGTCGATGTCTGCTCCGGCGGCGAGCTGGCCACCGCCCTGTCCGCCGGCATGCCCGCCGACCGCATCGCCTTCCACGGCAACAACAAGTCCGTCGACGAGATCACCAGGGCCGTCGAGGCCGGTGTGGGGCACATCGTGCTCGACTCCTTCCAGGAGATCGCTCGCGTCGCCCACATCGCGCAGGGCCTGGGGAAGCGGCAGAAGGTACTGATCCGGATCACCGTCGGCGTCGAGGCGCACACACACGAGTTCATCGCCACGGCCCACGAGGACCAGAAGTTCGGCATCCCGCTGGCCGGCGGGCAGGCCGCCGAGGCCGTACGCCGTGCCCTCGCGCTCGACGGGCTCGAACTCGTCGGCCTGCACAGCCACATCGGTTCGCAGATCTTCGACATGTCCGGGTTCGAGGTCGCCGCGCACCGGGTCGTCATGCTGCTGAAGGACGTCCGCGACGAGCACGGCGTCGAGCTGCCCGAGATCGACCTCGGCGGCGGGCTCGGGATCGCGTACACGAGTGACGACGACCCGCGCGAGCCGCACGAGATCGCCAAGTCCCTCAGGGAGATCGTCAGCCGTGAGTGCGAGGCCGCCAAGCTGCGCACGCCGCGCATCTCCGTCGAGCCGGGACGAGCGATCGTCGGCCCGACGGCTTTCACGCTTTACGAGGTCGGCACCATCAAGCCCCTCGACGGGCTGCGGACGTACGTCTCCGTCGACGGCGGCATGTCGGACAACATCCGCACCGCGCTGTACGACGCCGAGTACAGCGTCGCGCTGGTCTCCCGCACCTCCGACGCCGAGCCGATGCTCGCCCGGGTCGTCGGCAAGCACTGCGAGAGCGGGGACATCGTGGTCAAGGACGCGTTCCTGCCGGCCGACCTGGCACCGGGTGACCTGATCGCCGTACCGGCCACGGGCGCCTACTGCCGGTCCATGGCCAGCAACTACAACCACGTGCTGCGGCCGCCGGTCGTCAGCGTGCGGGACGGTGAGGCCCGGGTGATCGTCCGCCGCGAGACGGAGGAGGACCTGCTGCGTCTCGACGTCGGCTGAGCGAGAGCCCAGGGGCACGGGGCGGAAGATCTCCTGTCTTCCGCCCTCGCACAAATGAAATAGACATCTCACGATCCGGACCGGGGGCAGAAACTCCCGTCCGGTGAGTGAGACTGGTTGCACCGTAGACGGTAAAGAGGAAACGAGGTCGGATGATGCGTACGCGTCCGCTGAAGGTGGCGCTGCTGGGCTGTGGAGTGGTCGGCTCAGAGGTGGCGCGCATCATGACGACGCACGCCGACGACCTCACGGCCCGGATCGGGGCCCCGGTGGAGCTGGCGGGCGTGGCCGTGCGGCGGCCCGACAGGGTCAGGGAAGGCATCGACCCGGCCCTCATCACCACCGACGCCACCGCCCTCGTCAAACGCGGCGACATCGACGTCGTCGTGGAGGTGATCGGCGGCATCGAGCCGGCGCGGACCCTCATCACCACCGCCTTCGAGCACGGCGCCTCCGTCGTCTCCGCCAACAAGGCGCTGCTCGCCCAGGACGGAGCGGCCCTGCACGCCGCCGCCGACGAGCACGGCAAGGACCTCTACTACGAGGCCGCCGTCGCCGGCGCCATCCCGCTGATCCGGCCGCTGCGCGAGTCCCTCGCCGGCGACAAGATCAACCGGGTGATGGGCATCGTCAACGGCACGACCAACTTCATCCTGGACAAGATGGACTCGACGGGCGCCGGGTATCAGGAGGCCCTCGACGAGGCCACCGCCCTCGGATACGCCGAGGCCGACCCGACCGCCGACGTCGAGGGTTTCGACGCCGCCGCCAAGGCCGCCATCCTCGCCGGCATCGCCTTCCACACGCGCGTGCGCCTCGACGACGTCTACCGCGAGGGCATGACCGAGGTGACGGCGGCCGACTTCGCCTCCGCGAAGGAGATGGGCTGCACCATCAAACTGCTCGCCATCTGCGAGCGGGCCGCGGACGGGGCGTCCGTCACAGCGCGCGTGCATCCCGCGATGATCCCGCTGAGCCACCCGCTGGCCTCCGTGCGCGGCGCCTACAACGCCGTGTTCGTCGAGTCCGACGCCGCCGGGCAGCTCATGTTCTACGGCCCCGGAGCGGGCGGTTCCCCGACGGCCTCGGCCGTGCTCGGCGACCTCGTGGCCGTCTGCCGCAACCGGATCGGCGGCGCGACCGGACCGGGCGAGTCCGCCTATGCCGCGCTGCCGGTGTCGCCCATGGGCGACGTGGTCACGCGCTACCACATCAGCCTCGACGTGGCCGACAAACCGGGTGTTCTCGCCCAGGTCGCGACCGTCTTCGCCGAGCACGGAGTCTCGATCGATACGGTTCGCCAGTCGGGGAAGGACGGCGAGGCCTCCCTCGTCGTCGTCACGCACCGCGCGTCCGACGCCGCCCTCACCGGGACCGTCGAGGCGTTGCGCAAGCTCGACACCGTGCGTGGTGTCGCCAGCATCATGCGGGTTGAAGGAGAGTAACCAGCAATGACCCACCAGTGGCGCGGAATCATCGAGGAGTACCGGGACCGGCTTCCGGTATCCGACACCACGCCGGTCGTGACGCTCCGCGAGGGCGGCACGCCGCTCGTGCCCGCGCAGGTGCTCTCCGAGCGCACGGGCTGCGAGGTCCACCTCAAGGTGGAGGGCGCGAATCCGACCGGGTCCTTCAAGGACCGCGGTATGACCATGGCCATCACACGGGCCAAGGAGGAGGGCGCGAAGGCCGTCATCTGCGCCTCCACCGGCAACACGTCGGCCTCCGCCGCCGCGTACGCCGTGCGGGCCGGGATGGTCTGTGCCGTGCTCGTGCCGCAGGGCAAGATCGCGCTCGGCAAGATGGGCCAGGCCCTCGTGCACGGCGCGAAGATCCTCCAGGTCGACGGCAACTTCGACGACTGCCTCACGCTCGCGCGCGGGCTGAGCGACAACTACCCCGTGGCGCTGGTCAATTCGGTCAACCCGGTGCGTATCGAGGGCCAGAAGACTGCCGCGTTCGAGATCGTGGACATGCTGGGTGACGCGCCCGACATCCACGTCCTGCCGGTGGGCAACGCGGGCAACATCACGGCCTATTGGAAGGGCTACCAGGAGTACGCCGCCGACGGCGTCGCCTCCCGGACGCCCCGGATGTGGGGGTTCCAGGCCTCCGGCAGCGCCCCGATCGTGCGCGGCGAGGTCGTCAAGGACCCGTCGACCATCGCCACCGCCATCCGCATCGGCAACCCGGCCTCCTGGCAGTACGCGCTCGCCGCGCGGGACGAGTCGGGCGGCTTCATCGACGAGGTGACGGACCGTGAGATCCTGCGCGCCTACCGGCTGTTGGCCTCGCAGGAGGGTGTCTTCGTCGAGCCCGCGTCCGCCGCGTCCGTCGCCGGTCTGCTGAAGGCCGCCGAGCAGGGCAAGGTCGACCCGGGGCAGCGGATCGTGTGCACCGTCACGGGCAACGGCCTGAAGGACCCCGACTGGGCCGTCGCCGGTGCCCCGCAGCCGGTCACCGTACCCGTCGACTCGGCGGCCGCGGCGGAGCGCCTCGGCCTGGCCTGACGTGCGCCGACGCACCGAGCGCCGGTGTAACGCCCGACACGGTCCGGCGTAATACGGCGCTCGACCGGGGAGGTTCCCTACGGGGGGTGCACAGGGGGCTTACGACACGCATCGTGCGCCTCCTGTGCGCCCTATGTCGCCACAGAACCTTCCTTCGATAGGCTGTACTGAACCCGCCCGCCGCATATGCCGCGGAGCCGCGCCGTCTCCGCGGCCCCCAGGGTTCTCGTACACCATCGAATGTCCATCCCACGTCATTCGACCATCACGCAGCTCAAGGAGAGTCATCGAGCGATGGCCGGTCCAGCGTTCCGAGCCGCCGCCGTCCGGGTGCGCGTCCCCGCCACCAGCGCCAACCTCGGCCCGGGCTTCGACGCCCTCGGCCTTGCGCTGGGGTTGTACGACGACGTGGTCGTCCGGGTGGCCGACTCCGGGCTGCACATCGACATCGCGGGTGAGGGCAGCGAGACACTCCCGCGCGACGAGCGGCACCTTCTCGTACGTTCCCTGCGCACCGCCTTCGATCTGCTGGGCGGACAGCCGCGCGGCCTGGAGATCGTCTGCGCCAACCGCATTCCGCACGGCCGGGGCCTGGGCTCCTCCTCGGCCGCCATCTGCGCCGGCATCGTCGCCGCCCGCGCCGTGACCATAGGCGCCGAGGCCAAGCTCGACGACACGGCGCTGCTGGAACTCGCCACCGAGATCGAGGGCCACCCCGACAACGTCGCCGCCTGTCTGCTGGGCGGCTTCACCCTGTCCTGGATGGAGGGCGGCGCGGCCCGGGCGATCAGGATGGAGCCCGCCGATTCCATCGTTCCGGTGGTTTTCGTGCCCGGGAAGCCGGTACTCACCGAAACAGCGCGCGGCCTGCTGCCGCGCACCGTGCCGCACGTCGACGCGGCCACCAACGCGGGCCGGGCCGCCCTGCTCGTCGAAGCCATGACGCGGCGCCCCGAGCTGCTGCTGCCCGCCACCGAGGACCGCCTGCACCAGGAGTACCGCGCCCCGGCCATGCCCGAGAGCGCGGCACTGGTGGAGCGGCTGCGGGCCGAGGGCGTCCCCGCGGTGATCTCCGGCGCCGGCCCGACGGTCATGGCGCTGGCCGACGCGGGCACCGCCGACAAGGTCGAGGCCCTGGCGGGCGCTGACTGGGCCGCCAACAGGCTGAGTCTCGATGCGCAGGGCGCGGTCGTGCTGCCGCTCGCGACCTCCACCGACATTTGAAAGCGCACGGTTGCCGGATTTCGAGAGGGGGAATGTTTGTTGGATCCGGTAGTGTTAACCTCAAGTCTGCACCCGACCCCACCACGGCGAGGTGCCTCGTGTCCCCGTCCGGGACAGACATTCTTCCGGGAGCCCCCCAAGCCGCACTGTGTTCCGTACGTCGGACCGTACGCCGTACACGGACACTGAGCGGGGCGCAGGGCACGCTCCGGAACCGGTGCGACCACGCCGCGTGACACTGACACTGGGTGTCACGGCACATGGAAGCGCCATCACCAGATTCCTCCGCCGCTGAGGCGGACCACCGCCCCGGCACGGTTCACACCACACGGACCGAAGCCGGACAGCACAACCGGTCGCCGAGCCAGACAGGCCGACGTCCGCTCCAGGGAAGGACCCTTCGTGAGCGACACCACCGATCTGATGGGCGCACGTGTCGAGGAGACCGCTGCCGCGCCCGCCACGGACGCCTCCGCGCCTGCCACCGGTGCCGGCTCCCGGCGGCGCCGCGGTACCGGCCTCGAGGGCATGGTGCTGGCCGAGCTGCAACAGGTCGCATCCGGCCTCGGTATCAGGGGCACCGCGCGTATGCGCAAGAGCCAGCTGATCGAGGTCATCAAGGAGGCGCAGGCGTCCGGCGGCGCCGCTCCGGCGGCGAAGGCCGAGGCCCCCGCGGAGACCAAGCCGAAGCGCCGCGCCACCTCCCGGACCCGTACGGGGGACAACGCCGAGAAGGCGGAGAAGAAGGCGGACGCGAAGCAGGCCCCCGAGGCCCCCGCCCAGAAGGCCGACAAGGCCGAGAAGGCCGTGGCCCAGCAGCAGATCGACATTCCCGGCCAGCCGGCCAGCGAGGATGCGCCCTCCGAGCGCCGCCGTCGCCGGGCCACCGCAGACGCCGGTTCGCCGGCCGCCGCCGCTTCCGAGACGGTCGCCGCCGAGGCGAAGAACGAGTCCAAGGGCGAGTCGCAGGCGCAGCAGCAGTCCCAGAACGACGCCAGGTCCGACGGGGGCGAGGGCGGCGAGGGCCGTCGTCGCGACCGTCGTGACCGCGGCCGGGACCGGGACGGCGGCCGTGACCGTGACCGCGACCGTCGTGGCAACAAGGGCGACGACCAGCAGGGCGGCCAGCGCGGGCAGCAGAACCAGCAGCAGGGCGGCGGCCGTCAGGACCGTGACCGTCAGCAGGACGACGACGACTTCGAGGGCGGCCGGCGTGGACGTCGCGGGCGTTACCGTGACCGCCGTGGCCGCCGTGGCCGCGACGACATCGCCTCCGAGCCGCAGATCACCGAGGACGACGTCCTGATCCCCGTCGCGGGCATCCTGGACATCCTCGACAACTACGCCTTCATCCGCACGTCCGGCTACCTGCCCGGCCCGAACGACGTGTACGTCTCCCTCGCCCAGGTCCGCAAGAACGGCCTGCGCAAGGGTGACCACATCACCGGTGCGGTCCGTCAGCCGAAGGAAGGCGAACGCCGCGAGAAGTTCAACGCGCTGGTGCGCCTGGACTCCGTCAACGGCATGGCGCCCGAACACGGCCGAGGCCGCCCGGAGTTCAACAAGCTGACGCCGCTGTACCCGCAGGACCGCCTCCGCCTGGAGACGGACCCGGGCGTCCTCACGACCCGCATCATCGACCTGGTCTCGCCCATCGGCAAGGGCCAGCGCGGTCTGATCGTGGCCCCGCCGAAGACCGGCAAGACCATGATCATGCAGGCGATCGCCAACGCGATCACCCACAACAACCCCGAGTGCCACCTGATGGTCGTCCTCGTCGACGAGCGTCCGGAAGAGGTCACCGACATGCAGCGGTCGGTCAAGGGCGAGGTCATCTCCTCGACCTTCGACCGCCCGGCCGAGGACCACACCACGGTCGCGGAGCTCGCCATCGAGCGTGCCAAGCGGCTGGTGGAGCTCGGTCACGACGTGGTCGTCCTGCTGGACTCCATCACGCGTCTGGGCCGTGCCTACAACCTCGCCGCCCCGGCCTCCGGCCGCATCCTGTCCGGTGGTGTCGACTCGACGGCCCTGTACCCGCCGAAGCGCTTCTTCGGTGCGGCCCGCAACATCGAGGACGGCGGCTCGCTGACCATCCTCGCCACCGCTCTGGTGGACACCGGTTCCCGCATGGACGAGGTCATCTTCGAGGAGTTCAAGGGCACTGGCAACGCCGAGCTCAAGCTCGACCGGAAGCTCGCCGACAAGCGCATCTTCCCGGCGGTGGACGTGGACGCGTCCGGCACCCGTAAGGAAGAGATCCTGCTCGCCAACGACGAGCTGTCCATCGTCTGGAAGCTGCGCCGGGTGCTGCACGCCCTCGACCAGCAGCAGGCCGTCGAACTGCTCCTCGACAAGATGAAGCAGACGAAGTCGAACGCCGAGTTCCTGATGCAGATCCAGAAGACCACCCCGACGCCGGGCAACGGCGACTGAGGTAAGCACTGCGTAAGAGGGCCGCTCCCGGAAACGGGGGCGGCCCTCTGTGCGTTCGCGTGAGGGTAGGATCACGCTCTCTTCGAACATGTGATCCCGAGGGGGGACATTCGTGGGTAGAACCATGCCTGGGGGCGGTCGGCACAGACGCCGGATACGCATCGCCCTTCCCGTCGCCGCGGCCGGTGTGGCCGCCGCCGTGGCCGCCGCGCTGCTGACGACGTCCGCCGGCGCGGCCACCGCACTGCCGCAGCCGACGGTCAAGCCCGCCACCACCTCACCGTCGCTCGCCGAGCTGGAGAAGCGCGTCGCGGGCGCCATGGCCGGTGACGACATCGCGGGCAAGACGAGCAAGACGTCGCTGAGCACGAGCACGAACACGAGCCCTTCCACCGTCGACCCGAAGATCATCGGCGGCAGCGAGACCACCATCACCTCGGCCCCGTGGATGGCGCAGCTGCACTACTACGACGACCGGGGCACCTCGACCACCAGCGACGACATCGGCTTCTTCTGCGGCGGCGCCGTCGTCGCGCCGACGAAGATCCTCACCGCCGCGCACTGCGTCAAGGGCTACGACTGGCACGCCAACGGCGCCATCGTCACCGGCACCTCCCAGCTGCCCTCGGCCGACGGCACCGACCTGCACGGCGGCACCGTCACCGGCGTCTGGCGGCAGTGGAACCACCCGTCGTACAACGCGACGACCATCGACAACGACATCGCGGTGCTCACCCTGCCCGTCCCGGTCAAGGCCACCCCGATCCGCATGACGACGTCCGGCGACACCACGTCGTACCAGGCCGGCACCAGCGCCAAGGTCTACGGCTGGGGCCGCACCAGCTCCACCAGCGACGACATCTCCGAGACGCTGAAGACGGCCACGCTGCCCGTCCAGTCGGACACCACCTGCGCCGGCGCGTACGGCAGCGACTTCGTCAAGGGGCACATGGTCTGCGCGGGCAACCCCGCCACCGGCAGCGACACCGGTACCACCACCGCCTGCAACGGTGACTCCGGCGGCCCCCTGGTCGTGAACAACCGGATCGTCGGTGTCGTCTCCTGGGGCGTGACGGACTGCGTCGCCAAGGGCGCCTACAGCGTCTTCAGCAAGGTCAGCACCTACGTCGGTGCCGCCTACCCGCGCCTCGACGACACCAACATCAGCGGCGACCACAAGGCCGACCTGTGGGTGCGCAACGCCTCGACGAAGACGGGCTACTCCAAGGACTCCAAGGGCACGTCGTTCGCCGCCCGCGAGTCCTGGGGCAACTGGAACGGCTTCAACACCGTCCTCCAGACGGACTTCGACCGGGACGGCTACCAGGACCTGGTCTACCGGCGCAGCAGCGACGGCGACGTCTTCTGGGCCCACTACGTGATCTCCACCGGCACCTGGTCCACCAAGCAGATCGCCGACAACTGGAAGACCCGCACCCGGATCATCACCCCCGGTGACGTCACCGGCGACTACCTGCCCGACCTGCTCTCGGTCGACTCGGCGGGCGTGATGTGGATCTACCCGGGCAAGGGCAACGGCACCTTCTCGCCTCGCGTCAAGGTGAGTTCCGGCTGGAACCAGTACAACTCCGTGCGCGGCCACGGCGACTTCACCGGCGACGGCAAGACCGACCTGATCGCGCGCAGCTCGTCGGGCAGCTACATGTACCTCTACAAGGGCACCGGCAAGGCCGGCTCGGGCGCCTTCTCGGCCCGGGTCAAGGTGCGCACCTGGAGCGGCTACAACGCCTTCGACGCCACCGGCGACATCACCGGCGACGGCAAGGCCGACTTCCTGGCCCGCACTCCCGGCGGGACGCTCTACCTGTACCCGGGCACCGGCAAGGCGACCAGCGAGATCTTCGCCACAAGGATCTCTGTCGGTACCGATTTCAAGCAGTACGACATCTTCGGCTGAAATCGCAGGTGAGCGGGGTACCCCTCGCTGACGTGAATACACACTGTGCCCACCGTCGTACGCGGTGGGCACAGTCCGTTGTGCAACCCTTTCCCGAGTTTCTCCGTCTGACCAGGCGGAGTGACGATGGTGCCAGGAGGAAGTCCCCGACCGAGCACGCCTGGCACTGACCGCAGGGGGTAACCGACCGTAGACGAGCTGAGGAGCACATGTCTGCCGAGAGCACGCCGGGTCCGGGTATACCGGGCGATACCGGCATCACCGGGCCGCGCCACCGCGCCAAGGGCCGGCGCCGCAAGCCCCGTAAGCGTCACAAGGCTCTGATGGTGACGGCCTGGACCGCTGCGGGCATCGTCGCCGTGGGCGGCGCCGGGGCGGGGTACATGTACTTCAAGCTCAACGGCAACCTCAAGAGCGTCGACATCGACCAGGCGCTCGGCACGGACCGGCCCAAGAAGGCCGACAACGGCTCGGAGAACATCCTCGTCCTCGGCTCCGACACCCGCGCCGGCGGCAACAAGAAGCTCGGCGGCGGCACCGACGACGGCAGCGCCCGCTCCGACACGGCGATGATCGTGCACGTCTACAAGGGGCACAAGAAGGCCAGCGTGGTCTCCATCCCGCGCGACACCCTCATCGACCGGCCCTCGTGCACGGACACCAAGGGCAAGGAGTACCCCGCCGCGAACGGCGTGATGTTCAACTCCGCGTACTCCACCGGCGGGGCCGCCTGCGCCGTCAAGACCGTCGAGTCGATCACCGACCTGCGCATGGACCACTACCTGGAGGTCGACTTCGCCGGCTTCCAGAGGCTCATCGACGACCTCGGCGGGGTCGAGGTCACCACGACCAAGAGCATCGACGACCCCGACAGCCACCTGAAGCTGAAGGCCGGCACCCACAGACTCGACGGCGAGCAGGCCCTCGGCCTGGTCCGCACCCGGCACGGCGTCGGCGACGGCTCCGACCTCGGGCGCATCCAGCTCCAGCAGGCCTTCATCAAGGCCCTGGTCAACCAGGTCAAGGACGTCGGCGTCTTCACGGACCCGAAGAAGCTGCTCGACCTCGCGGAGACCGCGACCAAGACGGTGACGACCGACTCCGACCTCGGCTCGGTCAGCAAGCTCGCGTCCTTCGCGGGCGGCCTCAAGGGCATCACCCCGTCCCACATGCACATGGTCACGATGCCGGTGGCCTACGACCCGGCCGACCCCAACCGGGTCCTCCTCCAGAAGAAGAAGGCCGACGAGATCTGGAAGGCCCTGCAGAACGACAAGCCGATCCCGAAGAGCGCGACGAAGGGAACGGCGACGGGTGAGGCCAAGGGTGTCGTGAGCGGCCAGTAAGGGGCACGGGGAACAAACAACGGCAACCCCCGGTTTTGGGGGATGGCCCCAGTCCTGGCAGACTGGTACGTCGGCCCCGGTTCACGCTCCCGCACCCCGCGGCAGCGACCCGGCGCCCTCCCGAAACCTAGGAGACACCTTGAAGCGCGACATCCACCCCGCGTACGTCGAGACGCAGGTCAGCTGCACCTGCGGCGCGTCGTTCACCACCCGCAGCACCATCGAGTCCGGCGCGATCCGTGCCGACGTGTGCTCCGAGTGCCACCCGTTCTACACGGGCAAGCAGAAGATCCTCGACACCGGTGGCCGCGTGGCCCGCTTCGAGGCCCGCTTCGGCAAGGCCGCCGGCTCCAAGAAGTAGCGAGCCCCATTTCGCCGGTCCGCGGACGCGCCCCCTCACCGGGCGCTCCGGGACCGGCGTTTTTGGTCGCCCGCCCTTCACCCCCGTCCCTGCACAGGAGCCCAAGATGTTCGAGGCCGTCGAGGAACTCGTCGCCGAGCACGCCGACCTGGAGAAGAAGCTCGCCGACCCGTCGGTCCACAACGACCAGGCCAACGCGCGCAAGCTGAACAAGCGCTACGCCGAGCTCACCCCGATCGTCGCCACGTACCGCTCCTGGATGCAGACGGGCGACGACATCGAGACCGGGCGCGAGTACGCCGCCGTCGACCCCGACTTCGCCGCCGAGGTCAAGGAACTGGAGAAGCAGCGCGAGGAGCTGACCGAGAAGCTGCGCCTTCTCCTCGTCCCGCGCGATCCCAGCGACGACAAGGACGTCATCCTCGAGATCAAGGCGGGCGCGGGCGGCGACGAGTCGGCCCTGTTCGCCGGCGACCTGCTGCGCATGTACCTGCGGTACGCCGAGCGGGTCGGCTGGAAGACCGAGATCATCGACGCCACGGAGTCCGAGCTCGGCGGCTACAAGGACGTCCAGGTGGCCGTGAAGACCAAGGGCGGCCAGGGCGCCACGGAGCCCGGGCAGGGCGTGTGGGCCCGACTGAAGTACGAGGGCGGCGTGCACCGCGTGCAGCGCGTCCCCGCCACCGAGTCCCAGGGCCGTATCCACACCTCCGCCGCCGGTGTCCTCGTCACCCCCGAGGCCGAGGAGGTCGACGTCGAGATCAACCCGAACGACCTCCGCATCGACGTCTACCGCTCCTCCGGGCCGGGCGGGCAGTCCGTCAACACCACCGACTCCGCCGTGCGCATCACGCACATCCCCACCGGAGTCGTCGCCTCCTGCCAGAACGAGAAGAGCCAGTTGCAGAACAAGGAGCAGGCACTGCGTATCCTGCGCTCCAGGCTCCTCGCAGCCGCACAGGAGGAAGCGGAGAGGAACGCCGCCGACGCCCGCCGCAGCCAGGTCCGCACCGTCGACCGCTCCGAGAAGATCCGTACGTACAACTACCCGGAGAACCGCATCTCGGACCACCGTGTCGGCTTCAAGGCGTACAACCTGGACCAGGTCCTGGACGGCGACCTCGACGCGGTGATCCAGGCCTGTGTCGACGCGGACTCGGCCGCCAAGCTGGCCGCCGCGTAAGGACACGGCCGCCGCGTAAGGACACATAGGAGTACCGAGCACCGGAGGACTTGCGTGCAGCAGTCATTTGGGGGGCGACCCCCAAGCCCCCGCAGCGTGCTGCTCGCGGAGGTGGCCCAGGCCACCCAGCGGCTCGCCGATGCCGGCGTGCCCTCGCCGCGCACCGACGCGGAGGAGCTCGCCGCGTTCGTGCACGGCGTCAAGCGAGGCGAGTTGCACTCCGTCAAGGACTCCGACTTCGACGCCCGCTACTGGGAGGTCATCGCCCGCCGCGAGGCCCGCGAGCCGCTCCAGCACATCACCGGGCGCGCCTACTTCCGGTACCTGGAACTCCAGGTCGGCCCCGGGGTGTTCGTGCCCCGGCCGGAGACGGAGTCCGTGGTCGGCTGGGCCATAGACGCCGTACGGGCCATGGACGTCGTCGAGCCGTGCATCGTCGACCTGTGCACCGGCTCCGGCGCCATCGCGCTCGCCCTCGCCCAGGAGGTGCCGCGCTCGCGCGTGCACGCCGTGGAGCTGTCCGAGGACGCCCTGAAGTGGACCCGCAAGAACGTGGAGGGATCCAGGGTCGAGCTGCGCCAGGGAGACGCCCTGACGGCCTTCCCGGACCTCGACGGCCAGGTCGACCTCGTCATCTCCAACCCGCCGTACATCCCGCTCACGGAGTGGGAGTACGTCGCCCCCGAGGCGCGGGACTACGACCCCGGTCTCGCCCTGTTCTCCGGCGAGGACGGCCTGGACCTCATCCGCGGCCTGGAGCGCACCGCGCACCGGCTGCTGCGCCCCGGCGGGGTCGTGGTCGTGGAGCACGCCGACACCCAGGGCGGCCAGGTGCCGTGGATCTTCGCCGAGGACCGGGGCTGGACCGACGCAGCCGACCACCCGGACCTGAACAACCGCCCGCGTTTCGCCACGGCCCGCAAGGCACTGCCGTGAGCACACCGGGCACCCCGCAGTCTTCGTGGACTTCACCCCAGCAGCACGTGTACGAGGAGGCCAGCTAAAGATGGCACGGCGATACGACACCAACGACGCGACCGACCGTGTGACCGGTCTGCGTGAGGCAGCGTCCGCCGTCCGCCGTGGCGAGCTCGTGGTGCTGCCGACGGACACGGTGTACGGCATCGGCGCCGACGCGTTCTCCTCGGAGGCGGTCGCGGACCTGCTGGAGGCCAAGGGCCGGGGCCGCAACATGCCCACCCCCGTCCTGATCGGCTCCCCGAACACGCTCCACGGTCTCGTCACGGACTTCTCGGAACTGGCCTGGGAGCTGGTCGACGCCTTCTGGCCGGGCGCGCTGACGCTCGTCGCCAAGCACCAGCCGTCCCTCCAGTGGGACCTGGGCGACACCCGAGGCACGGTCGCCGTGCGCATGCCCCTGCACCCCGTCGCCATCGAGCTGCTGACGGAGGTGGGCCCGATGGCCGTCTCCTCCGCCAACCTGACCGGCCACCCGGCGCCGGAGGACTGCGACGCCGCGCAGGAGATGCTCGGCGACTCCGTCTCCGTCTACCTCGACGGCGGCCCGACCCCCGGCAACGTCCCGTCGTCGATCGTCGACGTGACCCGTGAGGTGCCGCTGCTCTTGCGCGCCGGCGCGCTCTCCGCGGAAGAGCTGCGAAAGGTCGTACCCGACCTCGAGGTGGCGAATTGACGGCCCCTGGAGCGGGGCGTGGCATAGGCAACGGGGAAAGCGCGGCGGAGATCACGACGACATTCGTGGGGCTTCCGCGTGACAGCTTCCGCATCCTCCACGTCAGTACCGGCAACGTGTGCCGCTCGCCCATCACCGAGCGGCTGACCCGACATTTCGTGCGGGAGCGGCTCGGGATCCTGGGCGGCGGGCTGATCGTGGAGAGCGCGGGCACCTGGGGTCACGAGGGCGCCCCCATGGAGGCCAACGCGGAGACCGTGCTGGCCGACTTCGGCGCGGACGCCTCCGGCTTCACCGGGCGCGAGCTCCTCGACGAGCACGTGATCCGCGCCGACCTGGTGCTGACCGCCACCCGGGACCACCGGGCGCAGGTCATCTCCATGGGGCACTCGGCGGGCCTGCGGACCTTCACGCTCAAGGAGTTCACCCGCCTGGTGAAGGCCATCGACCCGGCGACCCTGCCGCCCCTGGAGGAGGGCGTGGTCACCCGCGCGCGTGCGCTGGTGCGCGCTGCGGCGGCTCTACGCGGGTGGCTCCTGGCGCCGAACGCCGAGGCGGACGAGGTGTACGACCCGTACGGGGCTCCCCTGACGTTCTTCCGGTCCATCGGGGACGAGATACACCAGGCACTCGATCCGGTCGTCACGGCCCTCACGGGCGTCCCCGCAAAGACGTAACGGCCGAGCGCGCCGGGGGCCCCGGGCCTACATTGGACGTACGTCACCGTCGACGCCGCCCGGAGCCCACCATGACGGTCACCCCTGCCATCGAGGCCGACCTCCTGCGCCGCCAGGACCCCGAACTCGCCGACATCCTGCTCGGCGAGCGGGAGCGGCAGGCGACCACGCTCCAGCTGATCGCCGCCGAGAACTTCAGCTCGCCGGCCGTCCTGGCCGCCCTCGGCTCGCCGCTCGCCAACAAGTACGCCGAGGGCTACCCCGGAGCGCGGCACCACGGCGGCTGCGAGATCGCCGACGTCGCCGAACGCGTCGCCGTGGACCGGGCCAGGGTGCTGTTCGGCGCCGAGCACGCCAACGTCCAGTCCCACTCCGGCTCTTCGGCCGTCCTGGCCGCCTACGCCGCCCTGCTGCGCCCCGGCGACACCGTCCTCGCCCTCGGCCTGCCCTACGGCGGCCACCTGACGCACGGGTCGCCGGCGAACTTCTCCGGCCGCTGGTTCGACTTCGTCGGATACGGCGTGGAGGCCGAGTCCGGGCTGATGGACCACGAGCAGGTGCGCACCCTGGCGCGCACGCGCCGGCCCAAGGCGATCGTGTGCGGCTCCATCGCCTACCCCCGGCACATCGACTACGCGTTCTTCCGTGAGGTCGCCGACGAGGTCGGCGCGTACCTCGTCGCGGACGCCGCGCACCCCATCGGGCTCGTCGCCGGGGGAGCGGCGCCGAACCCGGTGCCGTACGCGGACATCGTCTGTGCGACGACCCACAAGGTGCTGCGGGGCCCGCGCGGCGGCATGATCCTGTGCCGCGCGGAGCTGGCCGAGCGGGTCGACCGGGCCGTGTTCCCTTTCACACAGGGCGGTGCGCAGATGCACACCATCGCGGCCAAGGCGGTCGCGTTCGGGGAGGCGGCAACACCGGCGTTCGCCGTGTACGCCCATCAGGTGGTCGCCAACGCGAGGGTTCTCGCGGCCCGGCTGGCCGCCGAGGGACTGGTCGTCACCACGGGCGGCACGGACACCCATCTGATCACCGCCGACCCGGCGCCGCTCGGCGTCGACGGCCGCACCGCCCGGGGCCGTCTCGCCGCGGCCGGCCTGGTCATGGACTGCTGCGCCCTGCCGCACGGCGACGCCCGGGGGCTCAGGCTGGGCACGGCCGCCGTCACCACACAGGGCATGGGAGAGGCGGAGATGGCGCGGATCGCCAAGCTCCTCGCGGGGGTGCTCAGGGGCGTGACCGAGACCGCGAGAGCCCGTGAAGAAGTACGGGAGCTGGCCGGTGGATTTACGCCGTATCCCCGTTGAGACGGGGTAAGCGCACCAGGGTGCACAGCTACTCGTGCAACCATCGTCGCTACCCGGAAGTCCCCACTCATATGCGCGCATCGCTAGGGTGTGGGGCTGTGATGGCCAGCGAGACCTGTGGGGAAGCCCGTGCGTGAATACCTGCTGACGCTCTGCATCACGGCCGCGGTGACGTATCTGCTGACAGGGCCGGTACGGAAGTTCGCGATCGTGGCAGGAGCGATGCCGGAGATCCGGGCACGTGACGTGCACCGGGAACCCACTCCGCGGCTCGGCGGGATCGCGATGTTCTTCGGCCTGTGCGCGGGCCTGCTGGTCGCCGACCACCTGACCAACCTCAACCAGGTCTTCCAGGCCTCGAACGAACCCCGGGCACTGCTGTCCGGCGCGGCCCTGATCTGGCTGATCGGTGTGCTGGACGACAAGTTCGAGATCGACGCCCTGATCAAGCTGGGCGGCCAGATGATCGCCGCGGGCGTGATGGTCGTGCAGGGTCTGACGATCCTGTGGCTGCCCATCCCGGGCATCGGCTCGGTGGCGCTCACGCAGTGGCAGGGCACCCTGCTGACGGTGGCGCTGGTCGTCATCACGATCAACGCGGTCAACTTCGTCGACGGCCTGGACGGTCTCGCGGCCGGCATGGTCTGCATCGCGGCCACCGCGTTCTTCCTGTACGCCTACCGGATCTGGTACTCGTACGGCATCGAGGCCGCAGCCCCCGCCACGCTCTTCTCGGCGATCCTGATGGGCATGTGCCTGGGTTTCCTGCCGCACAACATGCACCCGGCGCGGATCTTCATGGGCGACTCGGGCTCGATGCTGATCGGCCTGGTGCTGGCCGCCGGCGCGATCTCCGTCACGGGGCAGGTCGACCCGGACGCGCTCAACCTGTACGTCGGGTCGGAGAAGGAGGCCGTGCACCAGACGGTCCCCGTCTACATCCCGCTGCTGCTGCCGCTGACGATCATCGCGGTCCCGGCCGCCGACCTGATCCTGGCGATCGTGCGCCGCACCTGGCGTGGCCAGTCGCCGTTCGCGGCCGACCGCGGCCACCTGCACCACCGCCTGCTGGAGATCGGCCACTCGCACAGCCGGGCCGTGCTGATCATGTACTTCTGGTCGGCGCTCATCGCCTTCGGGGCGCTGGCCTACTCGGTCAACTCGGCGTCCATGTGGATCGTTCTGGGCATCGTCTTCCTCAGCGCGATCGGTCTGGCGCTGCTCCTGCTGCCGCGCTTCACGCCGCGCACCCCGCGCTGGATGGAGCGGTTCGTGCCGCCGCGCTACCGGCGCCGCGGCCTCCCGGCCCTGGCGCCCGACGCCTCGACGCCGGCGTCCGCCGCGGAGCAGCCGGCTTCGGTCGCGCCCGGGAACCGCGCCCCGGTGGTGTCCGGCGTCGCAGGAGTCAACGGGGCGACCGCCATCGGCGCCCGCTCGCGTCCGGTGGACCGGCGCAAGGCCGGGACCAGGTAAGAGTCGGGACAAGGTAAGAATCTGACTAGAGCATTGCCAAGTCGTGGGGTTGCGATGGGGGAGCGAAGCACCCCAATACCAGACAAGTCGGCACTGTTCTTGCACAGACGCGCAGCTTCACTCTCATGTGTGACTGCCCGCACACCCTCAGGTAAAGACTGCATCAAATAGTTTGTGATACGGTTCACGAGAACCCCCCGGATAGAGCCGAAGGACCGCAGTGCGACGGTCCATTGGTGTGAGGTCTCCACTCAGCCCGGGACTACGCTCGTCCATGACGACACCCCTGCCCCCTGCGAAAGCGGAGTTGCCGCCATGCCGTCCAATGACGCCCGGAACCTTCTGCAGTGCGCTGTGCCCACAGCGGCTGCCGGTGTGGTCGCCGTCGCCGTCAGCGGCGTGCTGGCCGGAGGCAAGGGAGCCCTCGGAGCAGCCGTCGGCACGGTCCTGGCCATCCTCTTCATGGGGATCGGTCTGTACGTCCTGCAGCGGACGGCAAAAACGCTCCCGCAGTTGTTCCAGGCCATGGGGCTGATGCTCTACACGGCCCAGTTGCTGCTGCTCCTGATTTTCGTCGCCCTCTTCAAGGACACCTCATTCTTCAACGCGAGGACGTTCGCCGCCGGGCTCGTCGTCGCGACCGTCGTGTGGATGGCTGCGCAGGCTCGTGCGCATATGAAGGCCAAGATCTTCTACATCGACCCGGACTCCGAGAAGAGCGAGAAGCCCGAGAAGACCGGGTCCCCGTCGTGACGAGTAGGGGCGCGATAAAGAGCACTGGGAACTCCTGCTATCGTCCGGTGCCAACTGCGGCATCGCGGGCGCGGGCATCTGAGCTGACGCCTGCTCGAACGCGAGGCTCGATGCCCCTCAGCCGCCCCCACATCCGTAACACCAGTCCGGTGCCGACCCGCGGCTGCGCGCCGCGCCGACACAACGAGGTTGCCGTACCCATGCGTCACGCCGAAGGAGCCCGTGGTGAGTGCTGACCAGACCCAGCTCGCCTTTGACTGGAGCTGTCGGATCATGTCCGACAACGGGTGTGGTTTTCCGGCTCCGGGCCTGCACTCGTTCCTCTTCAAGCCGCTCGCCACGGTGGGGGGGGTCGAGTTCAACAAGGTGATGCTGCTCGCCATCATCACGACCATTCTCATCATCGGCTTCTTCTACGCGGCCTTCGGCAAGGCCAAGGTGGTGCCGGGCAAGCTGCAGATGGTCGGTGAGGCCGGATACGACTTCGTCCGCCGCGGCATCGTCTACGAGACCCTCGGAAAGAAGGAGGGCGAGAAGTACGTACCGTTCATGGTCTCGCTGTTCTTCTTCATCTGGATCATGAACATCTGGTCCGTGGTCCCGCTGGCGCAGTTCCCGGTGTCGTCGATCATCGCGTTCCCGGCGGTCCTGGCCGCGATCGTCTACGTGACCTGGGTGTCGCTGACCTTCAAGCGGCACGGCTTCGTCGGGTTCTTCAAGAACGTCACCGGCTACGACAAGTCGCTCGGCCCGGTGCTGCCGCTCGTGATGGTCATCGAGTTCTTCTCGAACCTGCTCGTCCGGCCGTTCACGCACGCGGTGCGACTGTTCGCCAACATGTTCGCCGGCCACCTGATGCTGGTCATGTTCACCGTCGCCTCCTGGTACCTCCTGAACAGCTGGATGGTCCCGGCGGCCGGTGTCTCCTTCGTGATGACCATCGCCATGATCGGCTTCGAGCTTTTCGTGCAGGCCGTCCAGGCGTACGTCTTCGTACTCCTTGCCTGTACATACATCCAGGGCGCTCTCGCCGAGCACCACTGAGCCCCCATCCCACCCCGGTCGTCCGGTGGCCAACCCCCACCGGTCCGTTAAGAGAAGGAAGATTCAGCATGGCTGCCACTGAGACCCTCGCCGCTGTCTCCGGTTCCATCGGTTCCGTCGGTTACGGCCTCTCGGCTATCGGCCCCGGCATCGGCGTCGGCATCATCTTCGGTAACGGCACCCAGGCCCTCGCCCGCCAGCCCGAGGCCGCGGGCCTGATCCGCGCCAACCAGATCCTGGGCTTCGCCTTCTGCGAGGCGCTCGCCCTCATCGGCATCGTCATGCCGTTCGTGTTCGGTACGAAGTAAGACTTCCCTACCGACACGTATCGACGAAAGGCACTGATGTGATCGCCAACCTGGTGCAGCTGGCGGCCGAGGAAGAGCAGAACCCGCTCGTTCCTCCCGGCCCCGAGCTGCTCGTCGGCACCATCGCCTTCGCCATCGTGTTCTTCTTCTTCTGGAAGAAGCTGCTTCCGAACATCAACAAGGTTCTGGAGGAGCGCCGCGCGGCGATCGAAGGCGGTATCGAAGAGGCCGAGACCATGAAGGTCGAGGCCCAGAGCGTCCTTGAGCAGTACAAGGCACAGCTCGCCGAGGCCCGGCACGAGGCCGCGCGCCTGCGCCAGGAGGCGCAGGAGCAGGGTGCCGCGCTCATCGCCGAGATGCGGGCCGAGGGCCAGCGTCAGCGCGAGGAGATCGTCGCCGCGGGCCACGCCCAGATCGAGGCCGACCGCAAGGCCGCGTCGTCCGCGCTCCGTCAGGACGTCGGCAAGCTCGCCACCGACCTGGCCGGCAAGCTCGTCGGCGAGTCCCTCGAGGACCACGCCCGCCAGAGCCGCGTGATCGACCGGTTCCTCGACGACCTCGAGGAGAAGGCCGAGGCCGGCCGATGAACGGAGCGAGCCGCGAGGCCCTGGCAGCCGCACGAGAGCGTCTCGACGCGCTGACGGACTCCACGTCCGTGGACGCCGGCGCGCTCGCCGACGAACTGGCCGCCGTCACCGCGCTGCTCGACCGCGAGGTGTCGCTGCGTCGGGTCCTCACCGACCCGGCGCAGGCCGGCGAGGCCAAGGCCGAACTGGCCCAGCGTCTCCTCGGCACCCAGGTCAGCGGCCCGGCCGCCGACCTGGTCGCCGGAATGGTGCGCTCCCGCTGGTCGCAGTCGCGCGACCTTGTGGACGCCCTGGAGGAGCTGGCCAGCACCGCCGACCTCACCGCCGCGCAGAAGGCGGGCAAGCTCGACGACGTCGAGGACGAGCTGTTCCGCTTCGGGCGGATCGTCTCCGGCAGCATCGAACTGCGTGCCGCGCTGACCGACCGCAAGGCCACCACCTCGGCCAAGAGCGAGCTGCTGCGCAGCCTGCTCGGCGGCCGGGCGCAGGCGGCCACCGAGCGTCTGGTGACGCGCCTTGTGACCGCGCCGCGGGGACGTAGCCTGGAGTCGGGACTGGAGTCCCTGTCCAAGCTCGCCGCCGAGCGCCGGGACCGCATGGTCGCCACCGTCACCTCGGCGGTACCGCTGAGCGACGTGCAGAAGCAGCGCCTGGGCGCTGCCCTCGCGAAGCTCTACGGGCGCACGATGCACCTCAACCTGGACGTGGACCCCGAGGTCATCGGCGGAATCCGGGTGCAGGTCGGCGACGAGGTCATCAACGGCTCCCTCGCGGACCGCATCGAGGACGCCAGCCGCCGGCTCGCGGGCTGAGCAGCAACTCAATAGGCACAACGTACTTACGACGGCCCTGGTTGGGCCGTGCAGAAGAATCCTGGGGGTCGCCCCCAGACCCCCAAAGTGAAACTTCGGGCCCAACAAGGAGAGCAGGGAACCCAGATGGCGGAGCTCACGATCCGGCCGGAGGAGATCCGGGACGCGCTGGAGAACTTCGTCCAGGCGTACAAGCCGGACGCGGCCTCGCGCGAGGAGGTCGGTACGGTCACCTTCGCCGGCGACGGTATCGCGAAGGTCGAGGGTCTGCCCTCGGTCATGGCCAACGAGCTGCTGAAGTTCGAGGACGGCAGCCTCGGTCTCGCCCTCAACCTCGAGGAGCGCGAGATCGGCTGCGTCGTCCTCGGCGAGTTCAGCGGCATCGAGGAGGGGCAGCCGGTCAGCCGTACCGGCGAGGTCCTGTCCGTCGCGGTCGGCGAGGGCTACCTCGGCCGCGTCGTGGACCCCCTCGGCAACCCGATCGACGGCCTCGGCGAGATCGAGACCGACAGCCGTCGCGCCCTGGAGCTGCAGGCTCCGGGCGTCATGGTCCGTAAGTCGGTGCACGAGCCGATGGAGACGGGCTACAAGGCCGTCGACACGATGACCCCGATCGGCCGTGGCCAGCGCCAGCTGATCATCGGTGACCGCCAGACCGGCAAGACCGCCCTGGCCGTCGACACCATCATCAACCAGCGCGACAACTGGCGCACCGGCGACCCGAACAAGCAGGTCCGCTGCATCTACGTCGCCATCGGCCAGAAGGGCTCCACCATCGCCGGCGTGCGCGGCGCTCTGGAGGAGGCCGGCGCGCTGGAGTACACGACCATCGTCGCCGCCCCGGCGTCCGACCCGGCCGGCTTCAAGTACCTGGCGCCGTACACCGGTTCGGCCATCGGCCAGCACTGGATGTACCAGGGCAAGCACGTCCTGATCATCTTCGACGACCTGTCGAAGCAGGCCGACGCCTACCGCGCCGTGTCGCTGCTGCTGCGCCGCCCGCCGGGCCGTGAGGCCTACCCGGGTGACGTCTTCTACCTGCACTCCCGTCTGCTGGAGCGCTGCGCGAAGCTCTCCGACGAGATGGGCGCGGGCTCGATGACCGGTCTGCCGATCGTCGAGACGAAGGCCAACGACGTCTCGGCGTTCATCCCGACCAACGTCATCTCCATCACCGACGGCCAGTGCTTCCTGGAGTCGGACCTGTTCAACGCCGGTCAGCGCCCCGCGCTGAACGTCGGTATCTCGGTCTCCCGAGTCGGTGGTTCCGCCCAGCACAAGGCGATCCGCCAGGTCTCCGGCCGTCTGCGTGTGGACCTCGCCCAGTTCCGTGAGCTGGAGGCGTTCGCCGCCTTCGGTTCCGACCTGGACGCCGCGTCCAAGGCGCAGCTGGAGCGTGGTCAGCGCATGGTCGAGCTGCTGAAGCAGCCGCAGTACCAGCCGATGGCCACCGAGGACCAGGTCGTCTCCATCTGGGCCGGCACCACCGGCAAGATGGACGAGGTTCCGGTCGCTGACATCCGCCGCTTCGAGAAGGAGCTGCTGGAGTACCTGCACCGCAAGGAGCAGGGCCTGCTGACCTCCATCCGCGAGGGCGGGAAGATGTCGGACGACACCCTCCAGGCCATGGCCGACGCCATCGCGGAGTTCAAGAAGCAGTTCGAGACCTCCGACGGCAAGCTGCTCGGCGAGGACGCCCCGGCTGCCGGCAAGTGACGTAAGGAAGGGACCTGACTCATGGGAGCCCAGCTCCGGGTCTACAAGCGTCGCATCCGATCCGTCACCGCGACCAAGAAGATCACGAAGGCGATGGAGATGATCGCCGCCTCGCGCGTCGTCAAGGCGCAGCGCAAGGTGGCGGCGTCCACGCCGTACGCGACCGAGCTCACCCGGGCGGTCACGGCGGTGGCCACCGGATCGAACACCAAGCACCCGCTGACGACGGAGCCGGAGAACCCGACCCGCTCCGCGGTCCTGCTCCTCACGAGCGACCGCGGTCTGGCCGGCGCCTTCAACTCCAACGCCATCAAGGCCGCGGAGAGGCTCACGGCGAAGCTCGAGGGTGAGGGCAAGGAGGTCGTCAGCTACATCGTCGGCCGCCGTGGTCTGGCCCACTACAACTTCCGCGAGCGCAAGGTCGCGGAGTCGTTCACGGGCTTCACCGACGAACCGTCGTACGCGGACGCCAAGAAGGTCGCGGCCCCGCTGATCGAGGCGATCGAGACGGAGACGGCTCAGGGCGGCGTGGACGAGCTCCACATCGTCTACACCGAGTTCGTGTCGATGATGACGCAGACGGCCATCGAGGCCCGGCTGCTGCCGCTCAGCCTCGAAGAGGTCGCGGCGGAGGCGAAGCCCAAGGGCGAGATCCTCCCGCTGTTCGACTTCGAGCCCTCGGCGGAGGACGTCCTGGACGCCCTGCTGCCGCGCTACGTGGAGAGCCGGATCTACAACGCGCTGCTCCAGTCGGCCGCCTCCAAGCACGCCGCCACGCGGCGCGCGATGAAGTCGGCCACCGACAACGCCGGTGAGCTCATCGAGACGCTCACCCGGCTTGCCAACCAGGCCCGCCAGGCCGAAATCACCCAGGAAATCAGCGAGATCGTCGGTGGCGCCAGTGCCCTGGCCGACGCGACCGCGGGGAGTGACCGATAAATGACCACCACTGTTGAGACCGCGACGGCTACGGGCCGCGTCGCCCGGGTCATCGGCCCGGTCGTCGACGTGGAGTTCCCCGTCGACGCGATGCCCGAGATCTACAACGCCCTGCACGTCGAGGTCGCCGACCCGGCGCTCGCGGGCGAGAAGAAGACGCTGACCCTGGAGGTCGCCCAGCACCTGGGTGACGGCCTGGTCCGCGCGATCTCCATGCAGCCCACCGACGGCCTGGTTCGCCAGGCCCCGGTGATCGACACCGGCGCGGGCATCTCCGTCCCGGTCGGTGACTTCACCAAGGGCAAGGTGTTCAACACCCTCGGTGAGGTGCTGAACAGCGACGAGACCTACGAGGGCGAGCGCTGGTCCATCCACCGCAAGGCCCCCGCGTTCGACCAGCTCGAGTCGAAGACCGAGATGTTCGAGACGGGCCTGAAGGTCGTCGACCTTCTCACCCCGTACGTCAAGGGCGGCAAGATCGGTCTGTTCGGTGGTGCCGGTGTCGGCAAGACCGTGCTGATCCAGGAAATGATCATGCGTGTCGCCAACCTCCACGAGGGCGTCTCCGTCTTCGCGGGCGTCGGCGAGCGCACCCGTGAGGGCAACGACCTCATCGCGGAGATGGAAGAGTCCGGCGTTCTGGACAAGACCGCCCTGGTCTTCGGTCAGATGGACGAGCCCCCGGGCACCCGTCTGCGCGTGGCCCTGGCCGGCCTGACGATGGCGGAGTACTTCCGTGACGTCCAGAAGCAGGACGTGCTGTTCTTCATCGACAACATCTTCCGCTTCACCCAGGCCGGTTCCGAGGTGTCGACCCTGCTCGGCCGTATGCCCTCCGCGGTGGGCTACCAGCCGAACCTGGCCGACGAGATGGGTGTCCTCCAGGAGCGCATCACCTCGACCCGTGGTCACTCGATCACCTCGATGCAGGCGATCTACGTCCCCGCGGACGACCTGACCGACCCGGCCCCGGCCACGACCTTCGCCCACCTCGACGCGACGACGGTGCTGTCCCGTCCGATCTCCGAGAAGGGCATCTACCCGGCCGTGGACCCGCTGGACTCGACGTCCCGCATCCTCGACCCGCGGTACATCTCGGCGGACCACTACAACGCCGCGATGCGCGTGAAGAACATCTTGCAGAAGTACAAGGACCTGCAGGACATCATCGCGATCCTCGGTATCGACGAGCTCGGCGAGGAGGACAAGCTCGTCGTCCACCGTGCCCGTCGCGTGGAGCGCTTCCTGTCCCAGAACACCCACGCCGCCAAGCAGTTCACCGGCGTGGACGGTTCGGACGTGCCGCTGGACGAGTCGATCGCCGCGTTCAACGCGATCTGCGACGGCGAGTACGACCACTTCCCGGAGCAGGCGTTCTTCATGTGCGGTGGTCTCGAGGACCTGAAGAAGAACGCGAAGGAGCTGGGCGTCTCCTGAGCCTCGCGCTCGACACATGAGCCTCGTGCTCATACCGGAGGGGGCGGGCGCGTCCCGCCCCCTCCGTCACGCCTACTGCTGCATTGCCTGGGGGACAACCCCCAGACCCCCGGCAGAGTCCCGGGGCCGGGGTCCGGCACCGAGGTGCTCGGCGCCCTACTAGACTTGTTCGCAACACCCGGCACGAGAGCCGGGTGGTGACCCGAGGAGCCACCCTTGGCTGCTGAGCTGCACGTCGCGCTGGTCGCGGCCGACCGTGAGGTCTGGTCCGGCCAGGCCACCCTGGTCGTCGCGCGCACCACGTCCGGCGACATCGGCGTCATGCCCGGTCACCAGCCGCTGCTCGGTGTGCTGGAGTCGGGCCCGGTGACCATCCGTACGAGTGATGGCGGGACGGTCGTCGCCGCGGTCCACGGCGGTTTCATCTCGTTCGCGGACGACAAGCTCTCGCTGCTGGCCGAAGTCGCGGAGCTGTCGGACGAGATCGATGTCCAGCGCGCGGAGCAGGAGCTGGAGCGTGCGAAGGCGGAGGATGACGCGGAGGCCCAGCGCCGCGCGGACGTCCGTCTGCGTGCGGCCACGGCGGCGCGCTGACGCAGCCCGTCGTGTGATGACGTCACTCAGCCGCGGCTGGGTACCGGAGAGATCCGGACCCAGCCGCGGCTGAGGCGGATGTGGGTGTTTTTTACGTTCCGTTACCTAGGAGACGAGGAGGTCGGTGTCGATGGTCCTCGCTCTGACTGTGTGCGGAATTGTCGTGGCCGTCGTGGTGGTGGGACTCTTCGTCTTCGGTCTGCGCCGCCGGCTCATCCAGCGCTCGGGCGGCACCTTCGACGCCAGCCTGCGCTGGGACACCCCGGAGCAGGGCGACACCAATGGCAAGGGCTGGGCGTACGGGGTGGCCCGGTACAACGGCGACCGCGTCGAGTGGTTCCGTGTCTTCTCCTACTCACCCCGCCCGCGCCGGATCCTGGAGCGTTCCGCGATCGAGGTGGCCGGCCGCCGGGTCCCGCAGGGCGAGGAGGAGCTGGCGCTGCTCTCCGACCATGTGATCCTCGCGTGTCTGCACCGGGGGACCCGGCTGGAGCTGGCCATGAGCGAGGACGCGCTGACCGGTTTTCTCGCGTGGCTTGAGGCAGCCCCGCCCGGTCAGCGCGTCAATGTGGCTTAGTCGTTCCTAGGGCGTGTCCGCAGAGTCCCGCCTGCCCCGCGACGCCCGGCACGCTCCCCCACTGCCTTGAGTGCGTGGGAGGTGCCCCCACTCGCCGCACCGGGCGGACGCCCGCGTACAACCAGTACGCGGGCGTCCGCCCGCCACTCCGCCAGCCTTCGGCCGGGGGGACCCCCAGAGCACGCACCGGACGCCGCGGGGCCCGCCCTTCGGGCGGACGACGGGACTTTACGGACACGCCCTAGCCGAGCCCGTTGTCGATGGCGGTCACCAGCTCGCCGTTGCCGGTGTCGCCGCTGAACTCCCAGAAGAACGCTCCGCCCAGGCCCTGGTTCCTGGCCCAGGACATCTTCCCGGCGATCGTCGCCGGGGTGTCGTAGGACCACCAGTTGCTGCCGCAGTGCGCGTACGCCGTGCCGGCGATCGTGCCGGTGGCCGGGCAGGAGTTCTTGAGGACCTTGTAGTCCTCGATGCCCGCCTCGTACGTGCCCGGTGCGGCGCCGGTCGCCGATCCGCCCGGGGCGGACTGGGTGACGCCGGTCCAGCCGCGGCCGTAGAAGCCGATGCCGAGCAGGAGCTTGGCGGACGGCACGCCCTTCGCCTTGAGCTTGGCGATCGCGTCGGCCGAGTTGAACCCGGCCTGCGGGATGCCGGGGTACGAGGTGAGCGGGGAGTGCGGGGCGGTCGGGCCGTCCTTGTCGAAGGCGCCGAAGTAGTCGTACGTCATCACGTTGTACCAGTCGAGGTACTGCGCGGCGCCGCCGTAGTCGGCCGCGTCGATCTTGCCGCCGGAGGAGCCGTCGGCGGTGATGGCCGCGGTGACCAGGTAGTCCGGGCCGAACTCGGTGCGCAGCGCCGACATCAGGTTCCTGAAGGCCGCGGGGCCCGAGGTGTCGCAGGTCAGACCGCAGGCGTTCGGGTACTCCCAGTCGATGTCGATGCCGTCGAAGACATCGGCCCAGCGCGGGTCCTCCACGACGGCCTTGCAGGACTTGGCGAACGCGGCGGCGTTCGCAGCGGCCTGGCCGAAGCCGCCCGAGTAGGTCCAGCCGCCGAACGAGTACAGCACCTTGATGTGCGGGTACTTCGCCTTGAGCTGGCGCAGCTGGTTGAAGTTGCCGCGCAGCGGCTGGTCCCAGGTGTCGGCGGTGCCGCTGACGGACTGGTCGGCGGTGTAGGCCTTGTCGTAGGCGGCATAGGTGTCGTCGACCGTGCACTGGCCGTTCTTGACGTTGCCGAAGGCGTAATTGATGTGCGTGATCTTCGACGCCGAGCCGGAGGTCACCAGGTTCTTGACGTGGTAGTTGCGGCCGTAGACGCCCCACTCGGTGAAGTAGCCGAGCTTGACCTTGTCGCCCTTGGGGGGCTCGGTCGTGCCGCCGGTGGTGCGCACCGCGCGGGCGCCGCTGACCGGGCCGGTCTGGTCGGCGGTGTCACGCGCCTGGACGGCGTAGGAGTAGTCGGTGCCCTTGGTCAGGCCCGTGTCGGTGTACGACGTACCCGTCACGGTGGCGACCTTGGCGCCGTCGCGCAGGACGTCGTAGTTCTTGACGCCCTTGTCGTCGGTGGCGGCGGACCAGGACAGCCTCACCGAGGTGTCGGTGATGTCGGAGGCGGTCGGCGTGCCGGGGGCGCTGGGCGCGCTGTCGCCCGGTTCGGTGGTGCCGCCGTCGCAACTGCCGCCGTTGAGCCTGCAGTTCGCGGGGGAGCCGGTGCCGCTGCCGTTGAAGCCGAAGGTGACGGAGGCGCCGGGGGCGAGGGTCCCGTTCCAGGACTTGTTCTTCGCGGTCCAGTGGGTGCCCGAGGCGGTGACGTCGGCGTCCCAGGCGGAGGTGACGGACGTGCCGGAGGGGAAGTCCCACTCGACGGTCCAGGAGCTGAGGGTCGTGGTGCCGGTGTTCTTCACCGTCCACTTGCCTTCGAAGCCGGAGCCCCAGTCCTGCGTCTTGGTGTAGCTCGCGGTGGCGGATGTCGCGGCCTGGGCCGGGCTCGCGAGGCCGACGAGACCGGCCAGCGGGAGCAACAGGGTCGCGAACCCTGCCGCGGCTCTGTGTCTGAAGCGCATGCTGCGCCTCCTCGATGGAGTTGTGGGGGCATGACTGAGCCTCACGCCCACTCATGGTGCGGTGAGAATAGAAAGGTCTGGACCACCGGTCAATAGGTCTGGACCACCCTGGCCTGGAGCGGTCTGCGACCCGTTAGATCCCCAACTCCTGCGCGAGCACCGCCGCTTGCACCCGGCTGCGCAACTCCAGCTTGCCCAGCAGACGGCTGACATGCGTCTTCACGGTCGCCTCGGCCATGTCGAGCCGCTCGGCGATGCCCGCGTTGGACAGGCCCTCGCCGAGGCAGGACAGCACCTCGCGCTCACGCCGGGTCAGCCGGTCGAGGACGGCCGGATCGGCCGCCGGTTCCCGGGCCGGCTTCGCCGCGAACTCCGCGATCAGCCGCCGCGTGACCGCCGGGGCGATCAGCCCCTCCCCGCGCGCCACCGTCCGCACGGCCTCCAGCAGGTCCTTCGCCTCGGTGTTCTTGAGCAGGAATCCGGACGCGCCCGCCCGCAGCGCCCCGAAGACGTACTCGTCGAGGTCGAAGGTGGTCAGCACCAGCACGTCGGCGAGCCGTTCCGCCACCACCTGCCTCGTCGCCGACACACCGTCCAGCCGCGGCATCTGAACGTCCATCAGCACCAGGTCCGGCCGCAGCTCGCGGGCCATCGCCACCGCCTGTTCGCCGTCCGCCGCCTCGCCGACCACCTCGATGTCGGGCGCGCTGCGCAGGATGAGGACCAGGCCGGCACGGACGGCGGACTGGTCCTCGGCGACCAGGACGCGGATCATTCGGGTTCTCCTTCGACGGTGTCGTGGACGGGCAGAGTGGCGCGCACGGCCCAGATCTTGCCGTCCGGCGAGTCCTCCGGGCCGGCCTCGAACGTGCCGTCCAGCAGGGCGGCGCGTTCCCGCATGCCGATGAGCCCGGCCCCGGAGCCGGGGGCACTCGGCTGGTCCCGGTCGCCGTACGGGCTGGTCACCGAGACGGTCAGCGCACCGTCCTGCCGGGCGAGGGCGACGGTGACCCGGCCGGGGCCGGCGTGCTTGAGGGCGTTGGTGAGGGATTCCTGCACGATGCGGTAGGCGGCGAGTTCGACGGGTGCGGGAACCGTCCCGTGGGCGGCGTCGAGGGTGATGTCGAGGCCGTTGGCGCGCCCGTTCTCGACCAGGGCACCGAGACCGTCGAGCGTGGGGGCGACGACAGGCTCGGTGTCGCCACTGGAGTCCCGGAGGATTCCGATGAGCCGCCGCATCTCCGCGAGCCCCGCCACGCTGTTCTCGCGGATGACGGTCAGCGCCTCCTGGGAGGTCTTCGGATCCTGGAGGGAGAGCGCGGCCGTGGAGTGGATTGCGATCGCCGACAGATGGTTGGCGACCATGTCGTGCAGCTCGCGGGCCATCCGGGCGCGTTCGGCGGTGACCGCCTGGGTGCGGTCCATCTCGGCGAGCAGCGCGGTCTGCTCGGCGCGCAGCCGGGCCGCCTCCGCGGCCTCCCGGTGGTTGCGGACGATCAGGCCGGTGGAGGCGGGGCCGAAGGCCACGAGGCCCGTGACCACACCGATCAGCAGCGCCTCGGGCTCGCGCCACAGGGCGAACGGCACCACGGCCCCGGCCAACGAGAGCAGCCCGGTGATCCGCGGGATGCGGTGCGCCGAGGCGGGCGGGCCGTACAGGACGGCCGCGTACATGAGGTCGGTGTACATCAGGACCGTGACCAGGTTGCCCTGGCTGACGGTGTCCAGGACGATCGCCGCCGTGCCGATCAGCAGGGCGGTGCGCGGGGCGGTGCGGCGCAGCAGCTCGCAGCCGGCCATGACCAGCAGCGGCAGCAGGACCGGCCAGTGGCCCGGCAGCAGTACGTACACCTCGGTGTGCGGGCGTGTGGCCAGGCCGAGCCCCCAGAGCAGCAGCCCGCCGAGCAGACCGCCCAGCGCGACGTACAGGTCGAAGCGGCGGGGGCGGGTGAGTCGTACGGCCATGGCCCCATCCAACACGGGCGCCGGGCCCCACGCGTGATCCCCGCGAAGGGTCCCCGACTGCATCTTTCGATGTACCGCGGGTTCGTCAGTCGCGACGACGATTCCGGCCGCGCCCGCCGGGAGCCTGGAAGGGTGACCGAGAGGAGCGAACCGTGATCGTCGCCTTGATCGCCGCCTGTGAGATCGGCTTCTGGGTGCTGCTGGCGGCCGGACTGGCCTTCCGCTACCTGCTGCGCATGCGGCGTACGGGACTGGCGCTGCTGCTGTGCGAGCCGCTGCTGGAGGTCGTCCTGCTGGTCGCCACCGCGCTGGACCTGAAGAGCGGTGCCGAGCCGAACTGGACGCACGGGCTGGCCGCGCTGTACATCGGCTACACAGTGGGGCACGGCCATCGCACCGTGCAATGGCTCGACGGCCACGCGGCCCACCGCCTCGGCGGCGCCCCGCCGCCACCGAAACCCCCGCGCTACGGCATGGCCCGGGCCCGTCACGAGGGCAAGGTCTGGACGGGCACCCTGATCGGCGCCGCCGTGGCGACGGTGCTGCTCCAGCTCGCCATCTGGTACGTGGACGACCCGAGCCGTGTCACGTCCCTGGAGAGCTGGCGCTATGTGGCCTGGCGCACGGCGGGCATCCACGGCCTGATCGCGCTGAGCTACTGGATCTGGCCGCGGAAGGCTCCGGCGGGTGAGTCGGAGGTCGCGCCGGAGAAGGAGAGGGTGCACCGATGAGCAAGGCCCGCGGGAACCTGGTGGAAGGGATCGTCACCTTCGTGATCGGCCTCGGGTTGTGGCTGTTCACCGGCGACGTGGAGGTCCCCGTAGTCACCCTCACGAAGGTCGGCATCGTGATGATGTGTGTCGGCGGCGTGCTGGTCGCCGCCGGCCTGTGGCAGGGCGCGCGGCACAGGACCTGAGGGTCAGCGCTCCCCGCCCGGCACCCACAGCACGTCCCCGACCTCCTTGTTCGCCGTCCTCGCGAGGATGAACAGGAGGTCGGAGAGGCGGTTGAGGTAGGTGGCCGTCAGGGGGTTCATGACCTCTCCGTGGGCCTCCAGGGCCACCCAGGTCGAGCGCTCCGCCCGGCGGACCACCGTGCAGGCCTGGTGGAGCAGGGCCGCGCCCGGGGTGCCGCCGGGGAGGATGAAGGAGCGGAGCTTCTCCAGGCCCTCCAGGAAGCGGTCGCAGTCCGCCTCCAGCTTGTCGACGTAGGACTGCTCGACCCGCAGGGGCGGGAACTCCGGGTTCTCCACCACCGGCGTCGACAGGTCAGCGCCCACGTCGAACAGGTCGTTCTGCACGCGGGTGAGGACCTTGACGACCTCCTCGTCCAGGCCGCCCAGCGCGATCGCCGTGCCGATCACCGCGTTCGCCTCGTTGGCGTCGGCGTACGCGGTGATCCGCAGGTCGGTCTTGGCGACCCGGCTCATGTCGCCGAGGGCGGTCGTGCCCTGGTCGCCGGTCCTGGTGTAGATGCGCGTCAGATTGACCATGTGGCCAGCGTAGTTAGGCTCCGGCCGTTCGGAACACGCGTGTGCCCACTGTCACGGACAGGGCCGTGAAACCGAGGGCCACCAGCACGCCGTACAGCATGTGCGCCGTGGCGTAGGAGCCGACGAAGGCGTCGCGGACGGCGTCGACCAGATAGCGGAACGGCATCAGGTGCGACAGCACGTCCAGCCAGGCCGGGCCCAGGCTCATCGGGAGCATCAGCCCGGACAGCAGCATCGACGGCATGGTCAGCGCGTTGATCGCCGGGCCGAAGGTCTGCGGGGTGTGCAGCTTTATGGCCAGCGCGTACGACAGCGAGGCCAGCGAGAGCGAGAGCAGGGCGACGAAGCCGAACCCGATCAGGACGCCGGGCAGCGGGGCCCGCAGGCCCATCGCCACCGCCGCCAGCACCAGCAGCACGGCCTGGAAGACGAACACCGTGGCGTCCCTGAGCACCCGGCCGAGCAGCAGTGCCAGTCGGCTGACGGGGGTGACGCGCATGCGCTCGACCACCCCCTGGCCCTTCTCGATGAGGATCGAGAAGCCCGCGAACGAGGCTCCGAACAGGCCCAGCTGCAGCAGCAGGCCGGGGACGAGCAGCTGCCAGGAACTGCCCCGCCCGCCGAGCGGCAGATCCGTCAGCAGGGGGCCGAAGAACAGCAGGTACAGCAGCGGCATCAGCACGCCGAAGAGCAGCGCGAAGCGGGAGCGCAGGGACTGGCGGAGATAGCGCCCGTAGACGAGCGCGGTGTCGTGCAGCAGCATCAGGAATCCTCTTCGTCTTTACGTCCCTACGTCCTATACGGCGACGGGAGTCTGGTCGGCCGGCGCGGCACTGCGGCCGGTGATGGTGAGGAAGGTGTCCTGGAGCGAGGCGTCGATCGAGCCGCCGTACCGGAGCTTCAGCGCGCTCGGGGTGCCCTCGGCGACGACCACTCCCTGATCGACGACGACCAGCCGGTCGGAGAGGGCGTCGGCCTCGTCGAGGTAGTGCGTGGTCAGGAAGACGGTCGTGCCGTGCTCGTCGCGCAGCCGGCGCACCAGGTCCCACAGGTCGGCCCGGCTGCCCGGGTCGAGACCGGTCGTCGGCTCGTCGAGGAACAGCACCGTCGGGCGGTGGGTGAGCGCCATCGCGATGTCCAGACGGCGCCGCTGCCCGCCGGAGAGCGCCGCGCACTTGCGGTCGAGGAACTCGGTGAGGCCCAGGTCGCGGGCGAGTTCCCCGGCGCGCTCGGCGGCCCGCGCCTTCGTCAGCCGGTACAGACGCCCCTGGGTGACCAGCTCCTCCCGCACGCTGATCTGCGGGTCCACCCCGCCGGACTGCGCCACGTAGCCGCAGGCCCGCCGCACCCCGGCCGGGTCGGTCGCCAGGTCGCAGCCCGCGACGGTGGCGGCGCCGCCGGACGGTTCCAGCAGGGTCGTCAGCATCCGCAGGGTGGTTGTCTTGCCGGCCCCGTTCGGGCCGAGGAAGCCGAGGATCTCGCCCTCGCGGACGGTCAGGTCGATGCCGCGCACGGCCTCGACCGGGCCGCGTTTGGTCTGGAAAGTACGCGCCAGCGCGGAGGTAGTGATGATTGCCATGCCCCCAGAAAAACAGAGACACTTAAAATTTGCAACGCCCCCAAATTTTCACCGAGCCCAAGGAAGCTAGGATTCGTGTATGGCAGAGGGGCTCAGGGAGCGGAAGAAGCGCGAGACCAGGCAGCGCATCTCGGACATCGCCACCGGTCTGTTCCTGGAGCACGGGTTCGTCACGGTGACGATCGCGGACGTGGCGGAGGCGGCCGACGTCTCGGTGAACACCGTCTACAACTACTTCCCGGCCAAGGAGGACCTCTTCTTCGACCGCTCCCAGGGGGTCGTCGACCGGCTCTCCCGCTGGGTGCGCGGCCGGGACGCGGGGGAGTCGGCCGCCCGGGCGGTGCTGCGCGAGCTGCGCGCCGAGATCGAGGCCGTCTCGCCCCGGATGGGCCTCGTCGAGGGCTACGACCGTTTCATGCGCTGCATCGAGGAGGCGCCGCCGCTGCGCTCCCGGCTGTGGAGCATCCAGCAGGAGGTCCAGGACAACCTGGAGGCGACCCTCCGCGAGGAGACGGGTGCACAGGACGCCGACCCGCTGCCCAGGCTGATCGCCGGTCAGATCTGCTGGGCACACGGCACCGTCTTCGTCGCCATCGGCCGCGAGATGACCAAGGGGCGCAACCCGGACGAAGTGTCACGGGAGATGCTCGTCCTCCTCGACGACATCGAGGAGCTGTTGAGCGAGAAGGTGCTCAACTACGCCGTCCGGGGCGCGGGGTGACACCTGCCGGTGTGATGTCCGTCATGTGAGACGTGACGCGCATTACTTACTGGTCACACAGACCCTCACGAACGCTAGTGTCCGCCCGAGAGAGCAGACATATACAGCGCGTCAGGGGAGTCGCACAGTGGCACGGAAGCTTGCCGTCATCGGAGCCGGCCTCATGGGATCCGGCATCGCCCAGGTCTCCGCACAGGCAGGCTGGGACGTGGTCCTGCGCGACGTCACCGACGAGGCACTGACCCGGGGCACCGACGGCATCAAGGCGTCGTACGACAAGTTCGTCGCCAAGGGCAAGCTGGAGGCGCACGACGCCGACGCCGCCCTCGCCCGGATCACCGCGACCACCGACCTGGACGCCGTGGCCGACGCGGACGTCGTCGTCGAGGCCGTGTTCGAGAAGCTGGAGGTCAAGCACGAGATCTTCCGCGCGCTCGACAAGCTCGTGAAGGAGGAGGCCGTCCTCGCCTCCAACACCTCCGCCATTCCGATCACCAAGATCGCGGCCGCGACGGAGCGCCCCGAGCGGGTCGTCGGCACGCACTTCTTCTCGCCCGTGCCGATGATGCAGCTGTGCGAACTGGTCCGCGGCTACAAGACCAGCGACGAAACCCTCGCCAAGGCCCGGGAGTTCGCCGAGTCGGTCGGCAAGACCTGCATCGTCGTCAACCGCGACGTCGCCGGCTTCGTGACGACCCGTCTCATCTGCGCCCTGGTCGTCGAGGCCGCGAAGCTGCACGAGTCGGGCGTGGCGAGCGCCGAGGACATCGACCTCGCCTGCAAGCTGGGCTTCGGCCACGCCATGGGCCCGCTGGCGACGGCCGACCTGACGGGCGTCGACATCCTGCTGCACGCCACGAGCAACATCTACACCGAGTCCCAGGACGAGAAGTTCGCGGCTCCCGAGTCGATGCGCCGGATGGTTGACGCCGGTGACATCGGACGCAAGAGCGGGCAGGGCTTCTACAAGCACTGAAACCGCACATGCCCCGGGAGCATCACACCCCCGGGTGAATTCGGTATCGGTTCGCTTACAAGAAGCAACCTCTGCCCCCCTCACGCAGTCAGAGGTTGCATCACCGGCATCAGAACGCGGAGCACGAGACGCACGCACGGGGAGCGCATATGTACATCAGGGGCGATCATGCCGAGCTGGTCGTCGGGGGCCGCCTCGACGTCCGGAGCGCGGCGGACGCCCGTACGGTCCTGCACTCGGCCGTCGACGACGGAGTCGGCGACCTGGTGCTGGACCTGTCCGAACTGGACTCCTGGGACGCCACCGGACTCGGTGTGATCATGGGGGCTCACCGGCGGGCCGGCCGCTGCGGCCGACGCCTGGTGCTGCGCGGCGTGCCGCCGCAGATGCAGCGCCTGCTGGTGGCCACCCGCCTGCACCGGATCCTGGCGATCGAGGGGGGCATCGGGGTGGAGACATTGCCTCGCGTGTGACCTTCTGTGCGGGTGTGAACCGGGCGACCGGGGAGACCCGGGCGGACATCGCCTCGTGCGACGCGCACAATCCTCACGAGACCGTGACGTCTCGGACGGCGCGGTACCCCGGACTGTCGTAGATACTGTGCGAAGGTTTAGGGTTCGGCTGCCCGCTGCCTTGAAACCCTATCTGCGGGCCCGGACCAGAAGCGACAGCGCGGTGTGCAGCAAGGCCGGGAGGGGCTTTTCAGAGCACACACACGCTTTTGGGGGGCTTTGACCTATGGACCCGAACACCCGGGGACCCGAGGAGTACGGCCACGACGGCGACAGCGAGTCGCCGCGCCAGCGCCCGCCCAGGGAATCCCTCACACCCGACTTCAGTCAGCACGCGCCCGCGCTCGCCCGCACGGTGCAGCTCGTCTCCGGCGACTTCCTGCTGACCGTCAACCCCGTCGACGGCAGCGAGATAGAAGCCTGCCCGCCCGCCGAACGGCCCGCCCGTCCCGTGAAACTCACGACGGCGGAGCGCGCCGAGGCCGAGCGCGCGGCCCGGCCGCCCGTCCCGCCCGGGCCCGCGCAGCCCAGCCTCCCGCTGCTGGCCCGCCAGGACGAACGCGAGCGACTGGTGCGCCTGCTCGCCCGCGGCCGCTCGGTCCGCCTCACCGGCCCCGCCGGCTGCGGCCGCACCCGCCTCCTCGACCTCGTGGGCGAGGACTGCTCCGACCTCGCCCCCGACGGCGTCGTACGCCTGAACGGCTTCGGCCGCACCTCCGGCGACCTGCTGTACGACCTCTTCTACGCGGTGTACAACGCCCCCCTGCACCGCCCGGAACGGGATGAACTGCTCACCTTCGTCCGGGAGATCGGCGCGGTCGTCGTCGTCGACGACCTGGAGTTCGGCGGCGCCGCGCTCGACGAGCTGCTGGAGGCCACCCCCGAGTGCGCCTTCCTGCTCGGCGCCACGCCGGACGTGCCGGCCCCTTCCGCCGACTCCGGCGTCGAGGAGGTCCTCCTCGGCGGCCTGGAACGCGCCGCCGGCCTCGACCTGCTGGAACACGCCGTCGGGCGGTCCCTCACCGACGAGGAGTCCAACTGGGCGGGCGACCTCTGGTTCGAGTCCGAGGGACTGCCGCTGCGCTTCGTGCAGGCCGGCGCCCTGCTGCGGCAGCGCGACCGGCTGCGCGCAGGGACCAGCGCCGTCGACGCGTTCGGCGTCTTCGAGGACGAGCCCCCGGCCGACGCCTACGACGCCGCCGACGGGGACGACGTACCACTGCCCTCGCTCGGCGAGGCCGCCGCGCCCGCGCCGCTGCTCGCCTCCCGGCTGAGCGCCTCCGCCCGCGCCACCCTGCGGTTCGCCGTCGCCCTCGGCGGCGAGGTGCCCCACCAGGCGCATCTGCCCGCCCTGGTCGGCGACACCCACGCGGACGCCGCGCTCGGCGAACTGGCCTCCTGCGGCCTGGTCTCCCCGGTCGGCTCCCGCTACCGGCTCGCCGCCGGTGTCCTGGCCCAGCTGGAGGCCGCCGGATACGCCGACGAGGCCGAGGCCGGCGCCCGCAGCGCCGCCCAGCACTACTCCTGGTGGGCCGGGCACCCCTCGGTCACACCGGAGCGCGTGTGCGCCGAGGCCGACGCCCTCCTCGCCGCCCTGGCCGTGCTCGGGCCGCTCACCGGCCCGGCCGCCGAGGGCGAGGAGAGCCCGGCCGTGCACCTGGCGCGCACCGCCGCGCCCGCGTTCGCCGCCGGACTGCACTGGGGTGCCTGGGAACGCGCCCTGCACCTCGGCGCCGAGGCCGCCCGGCTCGCCGACGACGTCGCCGAACAGGCCTACTTCCACCACGAGCTCGGCATCCTCGCCCTGTGCGGCGGACAGCTCGACCGGGCCCGGGCCGAACTGGAGACCTCGATCGGCCTGCGCGGCTCCCTCTCCGACAAGCGTGGCACCGTCGCCGGCCGTCGGGCTCTCGCCCTGGTCGCCGACCGCTCGGGCACGCCGATCGGACTCGGGCCGACCGCGGCCGAGGAGGTGCCCGAGGCCCGGTACGAGGAGTCGCCGTCCCCGGCCGGCGGTGTGCCGGCGGCCTTCCCGACCCTCCAGCAGCCGCCCTCGCCGACCCTGGTCACCCGCCAGAGCCCGTCCTCGCCCTCGCGCAAGGCCCGGGGCGGGCTCAAGGGCCTGGCCCGGCGCAACCTCGTGGCCGCCGGGGCCGGTGCCCTGCTCGTCGCCGTGCTCGGCACGGTGGTGACCCTCGGCGCCACCTCCGACAAGGAGGCGAACCCGCCGTCCGACCAGGTCGGCGTCAACCCCTCGGCCAGCCAGGGCGTCGACGACGGCAGCCTGGGCGCCGACCGGCCGGCGAACGACAGCAACGGCGACACGGGCGCGGCGACGAGCCGCCCGACCGACCCGGGTCCGGACGGCACGCCGGGCACCCCGGACGATCCGACGCCGACGGGCAGTCCCAGTGCTTCCCCGAGCCACAGCGACTCCGGGTCGACGTCGAAGCCGCCGGCGACCTCCCGGCCGCCGGCCACGTCCAAGCCGCCGACGACGTCCAGGCCCCCCACGACGTCGAAGCCGCCGACGACGTCGAAGCCGCCCTCGCAGTCGCCCACGTCTCAGCCGCCGACCTCCCAGTCGCCGACGTCCCAGCCGCCGACCTCGCAGCCGTCCACCTCGGACTCGGCCAGCGGCCCGGCGTCGAGCGCCCCCGCGAGCACCACCGCGAGCGCGCCGGAGAGCAGCCCGGACCAGGTGATCTGACGGCCGAACAGCAGGGCCGGGTCCGTTCCACGGACCCGGCCTTGTTCGTCGTGTGCGTGCGGTGTGTCAGAACAGCCGCAGCTTGTCGTCCTCGATGCCCCGTAGCGCGTCGTAGTCGAGGACCTGGCAGCCGATGCCGCGGTCGGTCGCGAGGACACGGGCCTGGGGCTTGATCTCCTGGGCGGCGAAGATGCCGCGGACCGGGGCGAGATGGGGATCGCGGTTCAGCAGCTCCAGATAGCGCGTCAGTTGCTCCACGCCGTCGATCTCACCGCGCCGCTTGATCTCCACCGCGACGGTCTTGCCGTCGGCGTCCCGGCACAGGATGTCGACCGGCCCGATGGCCGTCGGGTACTCGCGGCGGATGAGGGTGTAGCCCTCGCCGAGTGTCTCGATGCGGTCGGCGAGCAGCTCCTGGAGGTGCGCTTCCACGCCGTCCTTGATCAGACCGGGATCGACGCCCAGTTCGTGCGAGGAGTCGTGGAGGACTTCCTCCATCGTGATGATGAGCTTCTCACCCGCCTTGTTGACGACGGTCCAGACGCCTTCGTCCTCGCCGGTGCCCTCCTTCAGCGTGCAGGGCGGCGACATCCAGTTCAGGGGCTTGTAGGCCCGGTCGTCGGCGTGGATCGAGACGCTGCCGTCCGCCTTCACCAGGATCAGGCGCGGGGCCGAGGGAAGGTGGGCGGTGAGCCGCCCGGCGTAGTCCACGGAGCAGCGGGCAATGACGAGACGCATGGTCGGCAACGCTACTCGACGGGCGGGTGCCGACGCGATTCGCCCTGGAAAACACGTGTTCGGTATTGGCCGATTGTGTGCAGGGTGTGGTCATCGGGAGTGCCTCATCTGCGCATTCTCCTGGTGCGGTCACCGGCGGTTGCTTACGGTATGAACGGGAGGTCGCGATGTGTGTACGCAGCGTGTCCGGTATCGCGAACTCCCTTATCTGTCCGGCAACCCCTGCCCGCCGGGCGGGGGTGCGAGAGGAGAACTCATGTCGCTCGACGTCTCACCGGCCCTACTCGAACAGGCCGAGCGAGGCGAGGTCGACGAAGCGGAATTCGTCGACTGCGTCCGGACCTCCCTGCCCTACGCGTGGGAGATGATCAGCTCCCTGGTGGCCCAGCTGAAGGTGGACGGCGGTGCGTTCGCCGACAACCAGACGCCTCCGCCGGACGAGCAGGCACGCGGTCAGTTGCTGCGTGCGCTTGCGAGTGACGCGATACGCGGCGCGCTGCAGCGGCACTTCGGTGTGCGACTGGCCTTCCAGAACTGCCACCGGGTGGCCGTGTTCCCGCTTGACTCCTCGGTCGACGAGAAGCTGGGCCGCTTCACGTCGGTCCGCAGCCAGGTGCTCAACCAGTCACCCGAGTTCCGGGACTGCTGACGCGGCGCCGCTTGCTTGCCGCTCCGTACGCGGGAGGTGCAGTTCTGTACCGGAGCGGCAAGCCCATAGGAACCCACCGCGTGGTCAGGCGAGTTGGGGGAGCACCTCGGCCCCCAGCCGCCGTACGTTCTCCTCCGTCGCCGCCAGGTCCCCGGAGCCCTCGACGAGCAGGGCGAAACGAGAGATGCCGGTCCGCTCGCTGGTCGCCGCCAGCCGGTCGGCGCACAGCCGCGGGGTGCCCACCGGGTGCAGCCCGCAGAGCAGTTCGGTGTACGCCAGCGGGTCGCGCATCCGGCGCGTGCGCCCGTCGACCGTGACATGCGCCTCCAGGCCCTGCTTCAGCCAGCCCGGCATCGCCTTCAGCAGCGTCTCCGCCGCGTCGACCCGCCGGTCCGCGACCTGGCAGACGCCCGCCGACACATGGGACGCGCGGTGGATCTCCTCCGCCGGCCGCCCGCACGCCCGCGCGTGCTGCCGCCACAGGGCGACCATCTCGGCCTTCTCCTCGTCCCCCACGTGCATCCCGAGGAGCATCGAGAGCCCGCGCTCGGCCGCCAGCCGCACGCTCGCCGGGGACGTGCACGCGACGACCAGCTCGGGGCCCTCGGCCTCGGTCAGGGCCTCCGACGGCCGGGGGACCACCG
Source organism: Streptomyces sp. NPDC050416 (assembly GCF_044458845.1). Taxonomy (NCBI): domain Bacteria; kingdom Bacillati; phylum Actinomycetota; class Actinomycetes; order Kitasatosporales; family Streptomycetaceae; genus Streptomyces; species Streptomyces sp. NPDC050416. Next base: position 79,048 of record NZ_JBITII010000017.1, on the reverse strand, counting down.
GGACTTCACGGAAGCGGAAACGCTCCCCGTCGGCCGCCACGGACGCGTCGCGCAGCCAGCGCACCAGGACGTCCAGGGACTCCGGGAACCCCTTCTCGTACGCCTCCAGGCCCGCGCCGAACACCTCCAGGTCGACCCACGGGCCGCCACGCCCGACGCCGAGCGTGAAACGGCCGTCGCTCGTGTGGTGCAGCAGCGCGGCCTGTTCGCCGAGGGCCACGGGGTGGGCGGTGGGCAGCACGCTGACCGCCGTACCGACCCGGATGCGGCGGGTGCGGCCGAGCAGTAAGGCGGCCAGGGTGATGGCCGACGGGCACGTGCCGTACGGCACGAAGTGGTGCTCGGCCAGCCAGACCGTGTCGAGCCCGGCCTCCTCGGCCACCTCGGCCGAGCGGACCGCGCGGTGCAGCGCCTCTCCCTCGCCCTGACCGGGGAACCGGGCCGCCAACACGAAACTTCCAACGCGCATTGCTTTCCTGCTTCCTTGGCTCCGACACGGAGCTCCCCCACAGGGCATAACCGTCTGACACGTGCCGAGGACACGGCCGGTCGGGGTACTTTGCGGATTGTCTGCAGAATGGGCCGTTCCGCGGGAGCCCGGGGAGAGATCCCGGCGGGGCCCGCCCTGCCCGGCGAGGGACTTGCGAGGATTGGTGGCGTACGTGTACCCCCCTCCGCGCCGCGTAGGCTGGGCACGCCACGTGTCCTGTATAGCCCCGAGAGGTGTCCCGTGTCCCCGCGTCGCAACCGACCCAAGGGCGCCGCTTCGTCCGGCCGGAGCGCCGAGGACGACCGCCCCGGCCGTTACGGCGGCTGGCAGTCATCGGAGAACTGGCAGGGCGAGAACTGGAGCGTGCGGCACGTGGCCGGCGCGAGCGCGCAGGGCAAGTCCTACCGCTGCCCCGGCTGCGAGCAACTGATCCCGGACGGGGTGCCGCACGTGGTGGCCTGGTCCGAGCACACGGGCGTCGACGACCGCCGGCACTGGCACAAGGCCTGCTGGAACGCGCGGGACCGCCGCACCCCCGGGGTGCAGCGGTCCCGTAACGCGCCCAGATTCTGAGGGACCTCAGACGTCCCGCTTCTCCAGCAGCGCGAAGGCGGCGGCGAACGCGACGGCCGTCGCGCCGAGGATGATCCACAGCGGGTCCCAGCCGGACGGGCCGGACTCGCTCAGGGAGTTGGAGTAGAAGACGCTGAGCTGGTTCGGGATGGAGAACTCGAACAGGGCCTGGCGCACGTCCTCCAGGGACTGCGAGAACATGAACAGCGCGATCACCAGCGGGGCGAGCACGGCGCCGATCATGATGGTGATGGCGCCCGCCGAGTGCCGGATGATCGAGCCGACGGCGAGCGAGAGCAGGCCCAGCAGCGCGACGTACGCGGAGATGCCGACCGTACCCCTCAACCACTCCGCGCCGGACGGGTCCTTGGCGCCCTGGCCTTCCAGCATGGCCACGTGCAGGAAGGCGACGAGGGACGCGGACACCAGCGTCACCACGAACGCGACCAGGAAGAACACGATGCCCTTCGCCGCGAGCACCCGGCCCCGGCTCGGGCACGCGACCATCGTGGTGCGGACCATGCCCGTGCCGTACTCCGAGGCCGTGGTCAGCACGCCCAGCGTGATGATGCACATGCTGCCGAGCAGCAGCCCGAAGAAGCCCAGGCCGAGCGGGCTCTCGCCGGACAGGGCCGGGTCGGAGTTCGCCACCACCACGCCGGTCAGCGTGCCGATGCCGATGACGAGCAGGACGAACACGCCGAGCGTCCACATCGTGGAGCGCACCGACCTGATCTTCGTCCACTCGGAGGCGATGGCATGCCCGAGGTGCGTCCGCACGACCGGGATCGGCGAGGCGTAACCGGAGTACGAAGAACCGGGCGCCGCCTCCCAGGTGGGCGCGGCCGGCGGCATCTGAGGCTGAGGGCTGCTCATCGGGGGTCCTCGGGCTTGGTCAGATCGGAGGCCGGGGCGGAAACCGGCGCGGTGTACGTGGCGGGTGCCGGGCTGTCGGCCGACGGCGCGGGCGTGCCTGCCCGGGCCGCGGGCCCGGCGGGGGCCCAGGGTGCCGCGGGGCTGCTCGCCGAAGGGCCTTCGGCTCGGGCAAGGAGGTCGAGGGCGGAGACCGGCGTGGTGGGAGTGGCGTGCGGCGGCGGGGCCTGCCGGGCAGTCGGCGGTGTGTGCGCGCCTGCCCGGGCCGCGGGCCCGGCGGGGGCCGCGGGTGCTGCGGGGCTGGTCATCGGGGGTCCTCCGGCTTGGTCAGGTCCGGGGCCGGGGCGGAGACCGACGGTGTGGGCGCGCCCGCCTGGGCCGCGGGCCCTGCCGGGGCTTCGGAGCTGCCCTGCGGCGCCCGGCCTGCGGGCTGCGCGGGCCCGGTGCCCGCCTGCGATGCCTGCGCGGCGGGCATCGCAGGGGCTTGGGGCGGCGTCTGGCCGGAGGGCTGCGATGCCGGCGGCTGCGGTGTCTGGCCCGCCGGCTGGGCGTACGGGTTCGGGGTTCCCGGGCCGGGGACTCCCGGAGCCCCAGGTGCGCCGTAGGGGGCGCCCGGTGCGGCCTGCGGCGGCGCCGTGAACGGGTGTGCGCCCGGCGGGGGCGGCGGCGGGGCGTACCAGCCGGGCTGGCCCTGGCCGGGGATCGGCATCGGGGGCTGTGCCCCGGGCGGCAGCGGCTGCTGGAGGCCTTCCTTCTGGTCGATGGTCGAGCGGTAGTCGACGGCGCCCTGCGTCATCCGCATGTACGCCTCCTCCAGTGAGGCCTGGTGCGGCGACAGTTCCCACAGCCGGACGTCGTGGTCGTGCGCGATGTCGCTGATGCGGGGGAGCGGCAGCCCGGTCACGCGCAGCGCGCCGTCCTGCTCGGGCAGCACGTGCCCGCCCGACTCGGTGAGCGCGGCCGACAGCTTCTCCCGCTGCTGCGGCTCGGTGTCCGGCGTACGGACCCGTGCGAAGTCGGCGGAGTTCGCGGAGATGAACGCCGTCACGCTCATGTCGGCCAGGAGCTGCCCGCGGCCGATGACGATGAGATGGTCGGCGGTCAGCGCCATCTCGCTCATCAGATGGGAGGAGACGAAGACCGTACGGCCCTCCGCCGCGAGCGCCTTCATCAGGTTGCGCACCCAGAGGATGCCCTCGGGGTCGAGGCCGTTGACCGGCTCGTCGAACAGCAGCACCTGCGGGTCGCCGAGCAGCGCGGCGGCGATGCCCAGCCGCTGTCCCATGCCGAGGGAGAAGCCCTTGGAGCGCTTCTTGGCCACGTCCTGGAGGCCGACGACCCCGAGCACCTCGTCCACCCGCCTGGCCGGGATGCCCGACAGCTGGGCCAGGCACAGCAGGTGGTTGCGGGCGGCCCGGCCGCCGTGCACGGCCTTGGCGTCCAGCAGGGCACCGACCTGACGGGGGGCGTTGGGCAGCTTGCGATACGGGTAGCCGCCGATCGTCACGTGCCCGGCCGTCGGGTTGTCCAGGCCGAGGATCATCCGCATCGTCGTCGACTTGCCTGAGCCGTTCGGTCCGAGGAAGCCCGTGACGGCCCCCGGCCGTACCTGGAAGGAAAGGTTGTGCACAGCGGTCTTGTCGCCGTAGCGCTTCGTCAGGCCGACTGCTTCGATCATGCTCCGCACCCATCGCAAGGTTCAGGACAGCGGGGCACACGCCCCCGTAAGGGTTAGGAGGATATCGAGGCGCTGACGGTTCCGCTCAAATGAAAGTAAAGGGGAGAGCGTGACGCGCCCCGGCAGCCCCCGGGGCGCGCCTGCCTAGGCGTCGCGCTTCTTCAGCAGCACGTACCCGCCGACCAGCGCCGCGAGCACCCACAACCCCATGATCCCGAGGCCGCCCCACGGCCCGTACGGGACGTCGTCGACGGGCGTGACCACCTGCATGATCCGGCTGCCGGCCTGGTCGGGCAGGAACCGGCCGACCTTCTTCGTCGCGTCGACATTGCCCAGGATGTTGGAGATCAGGAAGAAGAACGGCATCAGGATGCCCAGCGACAGCATCGGCGAGCGCAGCATCGCGGCGACGCCCATCGAGAACATCGCGATGAGGGCCATGTAGAGGCCCCCGCCGAACACGGCGCGCAGCACCCCCGGGTCACCGATCTCCGCCCGGTGCTCGCCCAGCATCGCCTGCCCCAGGAAGAAGGCGGCGAAGCTGGTGACGAGACCGACCAGGAGGGCGAGTCCGCCCGCCACCGCGATCTTGCTGAACAGGAAGGAGCCGCGCTGCGGCACCGCGGCCAGCGAGGTGCGGATCATGCCGGTGCTGTACTCGTTCGACACCACCAGCACACCGAACACGATCATCGCGAGCTGCCCGAGGCTCATCCCCGCGAAACTGATGAACGTCGGATCGAACTCCGCCCGCTGCTGCGCGCCCATGGAGTCGAACTCGTTCTTGGACAGGGCCGCGATCAGCATGCCGAGGGCGACCGTCACGACCACCACCAGCGACAGGGTCCACACCGTGGACGCCACCGACCGGATCTTCGTCCACTCCGACCGTACGACCTGCGTCGTCGCCATGCTCAGCCCCTCTTCCAGCCGTCGCCCCACTGCTGCCCCGGTGGCTCGGGACTCGCCCTGCTGTGCGCGTGGTACTCCACCGACTCCGCGGTCAGCTGCATGAACGCCTCCTCCAGCGACGCCTGTTGCGGACTCAGCTCGTGCAGCGTGATCCCGTGCTGCGCCGCCAGCTCGCCGACGTGCTCGGCCTTGCCGCCGTCCACCTCCAGCACCCCGTCACCGCTCTCGACGGCCACGACCCCGGCCTGGTGCAGCACGTCGAGCAGCCGCTCCCGCTGCGGGCTGCGGACCCGGACGTACGACCGTGAGTTGCGCGCGATGAAGTCGGCCATGGAGGTGTCCGCGAGCAGCCGCCCCTGCCCGATGACGACGAGGTGGTCGGCCGTCAGCGCCATCTCGCTCATCAGATGGGAGGAGACGAACACGGTCCGGCCCTGCGCCGCCAGGGACTTCATCAGCGTGCGGATCCAGTGGATGCCCTCGGGGTCGAGGCCGTTGACCGGTTCGTCGAACATCAGGATCCGCGGATCGCCGAGCAGCGCGGCCGCGATGCCGAGCCGCTGCCCCATGCCCATCGAGAAGCCCTTGGTCTTCTTCTTCGCGACCGTCGTCAACCCGACCGTCTCCAGCACCTCATGGACCCGGCCGCGCGGAATGCCGTTGCTCTGCGCGAGGCACAGCAGGTGGTTGTAGGCGCTGCGCCCGCCGTGCCAGGCCTTGGCCTCCAGCAGGGCGCCGATGTACGTCAGCGGGTCCTTGAGCTGCTGGTAGTGCTTGCCGTCGATACGGACGTCGCCGGCGGTCGGGTGGTCGAGCCCCAGGATCATCCGCATGGTCGTGGACTTGCCCGCGCCGTTGGGGCCGAGGAAGCCGGTGACGATGCCAGGTCTGACGGTGAAGGACAGGTTGTTGACCGCCACCTTCTCGCCGTACCGCTTGGTCAGCCCCTCGAGCTCAATCATGCCCGCCACGCTAGAACGGGACAAAGCCCTCTGCCACCCGAGCGGCAGAGGGCTTTGCGGAGATTCAGACTCCGTATGCCGGGTCGTTACCGGGACTGCTGGGCCGGAACCCCGCGGGAGATCGGCTCGTCCTCGGCCGGCGTGCCGGCGGCGGCCACCGCGGCGCCCGTGAGCGTCGCGAGCATCTCGCGGACGTTCGTCAGCTGGGCGTTGATGCTGTCGCGGCGGTTGGTGAGGGCCGCGAGCTCGCGCTCGGATTCCGAACGGATGCGGTCGGCCTTGGCGTTGGCGTCGGCCACGATGTCCTCGGCCTGGCGCTGGGCCGTCTCCACCGTCTGGCGGGCGCGGCGCTCGGCGTCCGTGCGCAGCTTCTCCGCCTCCAGGCGGAGCTGCTCGGCGCGGTGCTCGATCTCGGCGAGGCGCTTCTCGGCCTTGGCCTGACGGGACGCCAGGTCGCGCTCGGACTGCTCGCGGCGCTTGGCGAGGTTCGTCTCGAAGTCGGCGGCGGCCTGAGCGGCCTTGGCGCGGGTCTCCTCGAAGAGGGCGTCCGCCTCCTCACGCTTGGACTGCGCGTCCTTCTGCGCCTCGGCACGCAGCTGGGCGGCGTCACTCTTGGCCTTCTCGACGATGCGCAGGCCCTCGTCCTCGGCCTTGGCCTTGCGCTCCGCCGAGTACGACTCGGCGTCGTTGCGCACCTGCTGGGCCGCCGACTCGGCGAGCTCGCGGTGCTGCTCGGCAGCGCGCCGGGCCTCCTCGCGCAGGTCCTTCGCCTCTTCCTCGGCGAGGCGGAGGATCTTCTCCACGCGTGCGCCGAGGCCCGCGTACGACGGCTCGGCGTCGCTGATCTGGGCCTGGGCGTTCTGCGTCTCGAGGTGGAGCTCTTCGATGCGCTTTTCCAGAGCGGTGATGCGGGCGAGAGCGCTGTCACGGTCGGAGACGAGCTTGGAGATACGTTCGTCCACCTGAGCGCGGTCGTATCCACGCCGCACAAGCTCGAAGCCGTAGGGGGAAGTGTCGCTCATGGGGTTCCTGTCGAATGAGACCGGTGAGGTGATAGGTGGAATCCTAGGGGCCGAAACGGTGTGTCATCGAGCGGATGCGCGTTTGGTCTGCAAAATGAGACCCCTTTTGAGTGGCTGATCCCAGGACTGCTTGCCAAAGACATGGTCAAAGGCTCCAGAACACACCGGTTTCGCCCCGGTTCGCCCAGAACCTCCCCGGCGGACCAGGCCAGGGGCGCGGCACCGTATCTCCAGTCTGGCCTGGTCCGCCGGGCAGGTTCTAGCTATCCGTGGACTTGCCACCCGAACGGGGTGCGCCGACTGTTGCGCCCGCCTTGACTCCGCTGTCCTTGGCCGGGGAGGGGGCCTCGAAGGATTCCAACGCCTCCAGGACGTCCTGGACGCGGGAGATCTCGGCATTGATGTCCTCGCGGCGGCGGACCAGGACCTCCAGCTCGCGCTTGCCCTCCTCGACCGTGCGCTTCGCCTCGCGGATCGCCTCGGCCTTGAGCTCCTCGGCCTCCCGGACCAGCGTGGACTTCTTCTGCTCGGCCTCCTTGAGCAGCCCCTCCGCCTTCTTCACCGCGGCGATACGGACCTTGCCCGCCTCGGAGTTGGCCTCCGACACGATCTCCTTGGCCTTCGCCTGCGCCTTCGCGAGCTGCTCCTCCGCGGCCTTGACGAGCGCGTCGCAGCGGTCGCCCGCCGACTTCATCGCCTCGGCCGACTCCCGGCGGGCCCGCTCGTGCAGCTCCTCGATCTCGGACGTGATGCGGTCGCGCAGCTCCTCGGCACGCTCCCGGATCTGCGTGGCGTCCCGGCGCGCGCCGACCAGCAGCTCGTCCGCGTCCGTACGGGCCTTCTCCACCAGCGAGTTGCCCTCGACCGTCGCCTCGGACACGAGCCGGTCGGCCTCCTTGCGGGCCGCGCCCACCATCGTGTCGGCCTGCGACTCGGCCTCCGCGGTGGTCTTGTGCGCCTGCTGCTGCGCCTCGGTGAGCAGCTTGTCGGCCTCCGCCGTGGTCTCCGAGATGAGCTTGTCGACCTGCTCGGCCGCCTCGGAACGCCGCTTGTTGGCGTCCTTGCGGGCCTCGTCCAGCGTCCGGTCGGCCTCCTCGCGCGCGGAGTTGACGAGCCGCTCCGCCTCCGCCTCGGCGTCCGCCTTGACGCGCTCGGCCTCGCTGCGGACCCGCTCGGCGTGCTGCTGTGCCGAGCCGACCGTCTCCGCGGCCTCGGCGCGCAGCCGCTCGGCCTCCGCGGCCGCCTCGGCACGCAGGCGCTCCGCCTCGGAGACGGCCTCCGTGCGGACCCGCTCGGCCTCCGCGACCGTCTCCATCCGCAGCCGGTCGGTCTCCTGGACCGTCTCGGTCGTGAGCCGCTCCGCCTCGTTGCGCGCCTCGGTGATGAGGGTGTCCGCCTGCGTCGCCGCGTCCGAGCGGATGCGGTTGGCGTCCTCGCGGGCGTCCGCCCGGGTGCGCGAGGCGCTCTGCTCGGCCTCCGCGATGGCGTCCGACGCCTCCGTGCGCACCCGCTGGGCATGCTCGGCGACGTCCGCGCGGATCCGCTCCGCCTCCGCGATCGCCTCGGACATCGTGCGCTCGGCGAGCGCCTTGGCGGCCTCGGACTCCTCGTGCGCCTCGCGCCGCAGCCGGCCGGCGTCCTCGCTCGCCCGCTCCCGCTCGGCGTAGGCGTCGGAGCGGACCCGGTCCGCCTCCTCCTGCGCCTCGCGCCGCGTACGGTCCGCCGCGTGCTCGGCGGCGCTGCGCAGCCCGGCGATCTCCTCCTGCGCCTGCTCGTGCAGCCCCGCGACGGAGTCCCGGACCTGCTGCGCGTGCTGCTCGGCCGCCGACACCATCTCCGTGGCACGCCGGTCGGCCTCCTCGACCAGCCGGACGGCCTCGGTCTGCGCCTCCTCCACGCGCCTGCGCGCGGAAGCCAGCAGCTCCTCGCTCTGCTCGCGGGCCCGCTCGCGCTCCTGGTCGGCCTCCTGCCGGGCACTGCCGAGGAGCTCCTCGGCCTCCCGGCGCCGCCGGTTGGCCTCGTCCTGGGCGGCGGCCAGCGTCTCGGACGCCTCCGTGGCCAGCCGCTCGGCGGCGGCCTGCGCCTCCGCACGGACCCGGTCGGCGCTCTCCTGCGCCTCCGACTTCAGCCGCTCGGCCTCGCTCGCGGCCTCCGACCGCAGGCGGACGGCGACGGCCTCGCCCTCGGCACGCGCGGCCGACGCGTCGGACGCGGCCTCGTCGCGCAGCCGCTCGGCCTCCGCCTCGGCCTGCTGCTGGAGCGTACGGATCCGCTCGGCGGCCTCGGCACGCAGCCGCTCGTTCTCCTCGGCGGCCTCGCGACGGATCCGCGCGGCCTCCTCCCGGGCGTCGGACAGCGCCTGCTCGGCGGCGGTGAGCCGCTCCTCCGCCTCCGTCTGGAGCCGCGTCAGCTCCTGGGCGGCCACCGCGCGGCGGGCCTCTATGGCCCGCTCGGTCTCCTCGTGCAGTTCCCGCGCCGCACGCTCGGCTTCCGCCTTGAGGGCCTCCGCCTGCTCGACGACCTCCTCGCGGTGCCGCTCGGCCTCCTGCCGGGTGCGCTGAAGGGTCTCCTCGGCCTGCCGGCGCAGCGTCGTCGCCCGCTCGATGGCCTCGGTGCGGACCCTCTCGCTGTCCGTCTGGGCCGTCGTGCGCAGCTCGTCCGCGTCCGCCTTCGCCTTGGCGAGCAGCTCCTCGGCGGACCGCGCCGCCTCCTCGATCTGCGCCACGGCCTCCTTGCGGGCCTCGGCGCGGATCTTCTCGCCCTCTTCTACGGCGTCCGAACGCAGCTGCTCGGCCTCGCCGCGCAGCCGGCGGGCCTCCTCCTGCAGCTCGACCGTCTTGGCGCGGTACTCCTTGGTGTCGTCCTTCGCCGCGCCCTTGAGCTGCTCGGCGATGTCATGCGCCTCGGCGCGCAGCCGGTCCGCCTCGGCCTCGGCCTCCCTGCGGATCCGCTCGGCCTCCTCGGCCGCGGCCTTGGTGGTCTTCTTGGCGTCCTCCGACGCCTTGTTGAGGACCTCCTCGGCGGTCTTGGCCGCCTTGGACAGCTGGGTCGCCGTCTCCTCGGCCGTGAGCGTGCGGGCCTTCTCGGAGGCCTCCGCGACGATCTTCTCCGCCTCGGCGCGGGCGTCCGCGACGAGCTGCTCGGCCTCGGACTTGGTGTTCTCGGCCTCCTTCGTGGCCTCCTCGACCAGCCGGGCGACCTGCTCCTTGGCGGTGCGCGTACGCGTCTCGTTCGCGGACTCCGCGCTCGCCAGGGCCTTGGCGGCGGCCTCCTTGGCCTCCGCGACCAGCTTCTCCGACTCGGCCTGCGCCTTGCGCAGCGCCTCCTCGGCCTCCGCCATCCGCTGCTCGGCGGCCTTGCTCAGCTCCTGGGCCTGGCGGCGCGCGGACTCCGACTCCGAGGCCGTGGACGTCCGCAGCTGCTCGGCGTGGTCGGTGGCCTCCTGCGCCTGGGTGGAGGCGGCGTTGAGCAGCCGCTCGGCGTCCGTGCGGGCACGCCGCAGGATCTGCTCGGCCTCCGCGCGGGCCTCCTCGGCCGCGCCCGTCAGCCGCTGCCGGGCCTCGGTCGTCAGCCGCTCGGCCTCCGCGCGGGCGGTCGCCAGGGCCTGCTCGGCCTCGGCGCGGGACTCCTCCAGCAGCCGGCGGGCCTGCTGCTCGGTGCGGGCCCGCAGCTGCTCGGCCCACGCCACGTTCTCGTTGACGTGCGACTCGACCGTCTGGCGGCGCTCGGCCAGCTCCTGGTCGAGCTGCTGGCGCCGGGTCACGGCCTCCTGGTGCAGCTCCGCCTGGAGCCGGGCCGCCTGCTCGGCGTGCTCCTGGAGGATCCGCTGGGTCTGGGCCCGGGCCTCACTCAGCTCACGGTCGGCGTCCGCCCGGATCTGGTCGGCCTGCATCTGCGCGTTGCGCAGCAACTGCTCGGCCTGCCAGCCGATGTCGCCGCCGTCGAAGGAGGGCCGGGACATGATGGTGCGCCGCGCCTCGTGCAGCTTGGCGCGCAGCACCTCGACCTGGTAGCCGAGGTCCTCGGCGTGCTGGATCGCCTTTTCCCGCTCGGTCTTCAGCCGCTTCATCTCGGCTTCGAACCGAGAGAGGTGGTCGACGTCAGCCGCCGGCTCTCGCTCCTGGCTCTCGTAGCCCCGCACTGCGCGGTCCCATCCGTCCCCTGGTCGCAACTCTCTCCAAACGAGCTCCGTCCATCCGCCGAACGGGGCCCCCGGGGAATGGTGTCAGATCATCGGCGGAGCAGAGGCTGCTGCCCCGACGCTCGTCCCCCGAAACCCGGACCCCGGTGGTCCTGCCGTCGCACGGCGGGACCGCGGTCACCCTGGCTGAGCGGCGACCGCCCCCAACCCTACCGGCCCCTATGTACGAGGGTCAGTGCTCAGGTGACTCAACGGCCGCCGAAGTGACCAGTTCTGTCAGCACGCCATGACAGTCCTTCGGGTGCAGGAAGGTGATCCGTGACCCCATGGAACCGCGTCGCGGCTCTTCGTACAGCACGCGTACGCCCTTGTCCTTGATGTCCGCGGCCTCGGCGTCCACGTCCGCCGTACCGAAAGCGATGTGGTGGACGCCCTCCCCGTTCTTCGCCAGCCACTTCGCGACGGTGGAGTCCTCGCGGGTCGGCTCCAGGAGCTGCAGGTACGAGGCGCCGCCGTCGGACGTATCGTTGATCTTGAGCATGGCCTCGCGCACGCCCTGCTCCTCGTTGACCTCGGAGTGGAACACCTCGAAGCCGTAGGTGGCACGGTAGAACTCGACGGTCTTGTCGAGGTCGAAACAGGCGATTCCGATGTGGTCGATTCGCGTCAGCATGGATTCAGTGCAGCGCTCCGGAGGTGGTTACGCAACGTGCGCGCGATCACACCGACAGCCCGATGACGGGGTGGCGTACCGGTCAGTACATTCGAAGTAAACCCTCGTTCACTCCTCGGCTGTGCAGCCGGTAAGGGGATCGCAGCTCATGTCTTCTGCTACGACCAGCTCGGTGATCGTCTCGGGGGCGCGTACGCCCATGGGGCGGTTGCTCGGTTCGCTGAAGTCCTTCTCCGGAGCCGACCTCGGCGGCTTCGCGATCAAGGCCGCCCTCGACCGTGCGGGGATCGGTGGCGACCAGGTGCAGTACGTGATCATGGGTCAGGTGCTCCAGGCCGGGGCGGGGCAGATCCCGGCGCGCCAGGCCGCGGTGAAGGCCGGCATCCCGATGAACGTGCCGGCGCTGACCATCAACAAGGTGTGTCTGTCGGGCCTCGACGCCATCGCTCTCGCCGACCAGCTGATCCGTGCGGGTGAGTTCGACGTGATCGTCGCGGGCGGCCAGGAGTCCATGACCAACGCCCCGCACCTGCTGCCGAAGTCCCGTGAGGGCTTCAAGTACGGCGCGATCGAGATGCTCGACGCCATGGCGTACGACGGTCTGACCGACGCTTTCGAGAACGTCGCCATGGGCGAGTCGACGGAGAAGCACAACACGCGCCTCGGCATCGCGCGACCCGAGCAGGACGAGTTCGCGGCGCTGAGCCATCAGCGTGCCGCCGCCGCGCAGAAGAACGGCATCTTCGAGGCCGAGATCACCCCGGTGGAGATCCCGCAGCGCAAGGGCGACCCGGTGCTGTTCAGCAAGGACGAGGGCATTCGCGGTGACACCACCGCGGAGTCCCTGGGCAAGCTCCGTCCGGCCTTCGCCAAGGACGGCACGATCACGGCCGGTTCCGCCTCGCAGATCTCCGACGGTGCCGCCGCCGTCGTGGTGATGAGCAAGGCCAAGGTGCAGGAGCTCGGCCTGGAGTGGATCGCGGAGATCGGGGCGCACGGGAACGTGGCCGGGCCGGACAACTCGCTGCAGTCCCAGCCGTCCAACGCGATTCAGCACGCGCTGAAGAAGGAGGGGCTGGGCGTCGAGGACCTCGACGTCATCGAGATCAACGAGGCGTTCGCGGCGGTGGCCGTGCAGTCGATGAAGGACCTCGGGGTGTCCACCGAAAAGGTGAATGTCAACGGTGGTGCCATTGCCCTGGGTCACCCGATCGGGATGTCCGGTGCGAGGCTCGTGCTGCACCTCGCGCTGGAGCTGAAGCGGCGTGGTGGCGGCGTGGGCGCGGCCGCGCTGTGCGGTGGCGGTGGTCAGGGTGACGCGCTGATCGTGCGGGTGCCGAAGGCCTGAGCACCGGTTTTCGGATCTCCCTCATCTGAACGGAGCTGTGATGCAGGACGTCTCCACGCTGGTCGCCCAGGCGAGGGAGGGCCGGCCGCGGGCCGTGGCCCGGCTGATCTCCCTGGTGGAGGGGGCGTCCCCGCAGCTGCGGGAGGTGATGGCGGCGCTGGCGCCGCTGGCCGGCAAGGCGTACGTGGTCGGGCTGACCGGGTCGCCTGGGGTCGGCAAGTCCACGTCGACCTCGGCGCTGGTGACCGCGTACCGCAAGCAGGGCAAGCGGGTCGGCGTGCTCGCCGTCGACCCGTCGTCCCCGTTCTCCGGGGGTGCGCTGCTCGGGGACCGGGTGCGGATGTCGGAGCACGCGTCGGACCCGGGCGTGTACATCCGCTCGATGGCCACGCGCGGGCATCTGGGCGGGCTCGCGTGGGCCGCGCCCCAGGCGATCCGGGTGCTGGACGCGGCGGGCTGTGACGTGATCCTCGTCGAGACGGTGGGGGTCGGGCAGTCGGAGGTGGAGATCGCCTCGCAGGCGGACACGTCCGTGGTGCTGCTGGCCCCGGGGATGGGGGACGGCATCCAGGCGGCCAAGGCCGGGATCCTGGAGATCGGTGACGTGTACGTGGTGAACAAGGCCGACCGGGACGGGGCGGACGCGACGGCTCGCGAGCTGAACCACATGCTGGGGCTGGGGGAGGCCCGGGCGCCCGGGGACTGGCGTCCGCCGATCGTGAAGACGGTCGCCGCGCGGGGGGAGGGCATGGACGAGGTCGTCGAGGCCCTGGAGAAGCATCGCGCCTGGATGGAGGAGCGGGGGGTGCTCGCGGAGCGGCGCATGGCCCGTGCGGCGAGGGAGGTCGAGACGATCGCGGTGACGGCGCTGCGGGAGCGGATCGGGGATCTGCACGGGGACCGGCGGCTGGGTGCGCTCGCGGAGCGGATCGTGGCGGGGGAGCTGGATCCGTACCGTGCGGCTGACGAGCTCGTCGCGGGGTTGACGGAGGGCTGAGCGCGGGGTGCGTCCGGCGGTTGGGCGGGGGTCTGCGCCTGCGGCGGGCTGGTGGGTCGGGGCCGCGCCGGGGGGTGTCCGTCCTCGGAACGGCGCGATGGGCTTGCGAACCAACTAACTGTCCGCTGACGCGCCAACCGCTGCGGGCGGACCCCCCCCCGACACGTCCCCTTCTCGCCGTGCGCGAGTGCGGGGGCGTCGTGCCTTAGCTCCCGCCGGGCCGGCCGCTGCGCCTGCGGGCATGCGGAGGTGGCTCAGCTGCCGCGGGGCGCCGGTCCCGCCTAGCTGCGGGCAGTCGTGCCTCCCCCAGTGCCTTAAGGGCCTGGGAGGTGCCCCCAGGCGGCACGGGTGGGCGCAGCGGCACCCCGCAGCGCCGAGCTGCGCAACAACGCCCCGGCGTCAGCAGCGACGCCGGGGCGGTGGGAAAGGGGCAGTACCGGGTCAGTCCTGGTCCTGGTCCGCCGTGATCTTGCCCGTGTCGAGGTCGATCCTCCAGTCCTGCTCGGCGCCGCCGGACTTGTGCGTCTCGGCCTCCCAGGACTTGTTCTTGCCGTCCTCGTCCAGGTCCACGGACGTCACCGTGCCCTTGCCGTCGGCGGCCTTCGCGGCCTTCGCGGCCTCCTCGGCCGTCACGGAAGAGCCCTTCAGCGCCGCCCGCACCTGCGCCGTGTCGTCCTCGTCGTCGGTGTGCGAACCGAGGACCTTGCCGCTCGACGGTTCGACGCTCACGCTGTGCCAGCTGTTGTCCCCGGACAGGACGTCGACCTTCCAGATCACCTTGCCGCTGTCGTCCTCGTCGTCCAGCTCGGCGGAGACGGCCGTGCCGGACGTGTGCTTCAGCGCGGAAGAGATGGCCTCGGGCGCCGACACGTCGGCGGAAGCAACGCGCGCGTCGTCGTCGCGGTCGTCCTGCGCGTCCACGCCGTCCTGGTCGTCGCGGCCGTCGTCGTCCGACAGCCGGGTGTTCGCCGCCTGCCGCGCCGAGCCCTGGTCGTCTCCCGTGGTCGCGAGCGCCGTGGCCGTACCGCCTCCGATCAGAGCGGCAGCGGTCACAGCGGCGATCACGATGTTGCGCTTCATGCGGATTCCTCCCGAGTCGTTTGTTTTCGACGTGTTCCAATCTGGCTGACCGAGGCTGAGAGGAACCTGAAGGCCCCTGAAGGGATCTTCAGCTTGGCTTTGCCACTCTTTATCCATGCGCCTGTTGATCGTGGAGGACGAGAAGCGGCTGGCCCTGTCGCTCGCCAGGGGCCTGACGGCCGAGGGGTACGCCGTGGACGTCGTCCACGACGGACGGGAGGGGCTCCACCAGGCCTCGGAGGGCGCGTACGACCTGGTGATCCTCGACATCATGCTGCCCGGCCTCAACGGTTACCGGGTCTGCGCCGCCCTGCGCGCCGCCGGGCACGAGGTGCCGATCCTGATGCTCACCGCCAAGGACGGCGAGTACGACGAGGCGGAGGGGCTCGACACCGGTGCGGACGACTATCTGACCAAGCCCTTCTCGTACGTCGTGCTCGTCGCCCGGATCAAGGCGCTGCTGCGGCGGCGCGGGGTGGGTGCCGGGGCCTCGCCCGTGCATGTGCACGGGGACCTGAAGGTGGACACCGCGGCCCGGCGGGTGTTCCTGGGGGAGGACGAGGTCGCCCTGACCGCCAAGGAGTTCTCCGTGCTGGAGCACCTCGTGCTGCGGGCCGGGGAGGTCGTGTCCAAGTCCGACATCCTCGAACACGTGTGGGACTTCGCGTACGACGGGGACCCCAACATCGTCGAGGTGTACGTCAGCACCCTGCGGCGCAAGCTGCGGGCGGGGCTGATCCGGACCGTGCGCGGTGCCGGGTACCGGCTGGAGACGTCGCCATGAGGCGGCTGTTCGGGTCCGTCCGGGCGCGAGCCACGCTGGGAGCCACGCTCGTGGTCGCGGTGGCGCTCGTCGCGGCCGGGGCGGCCGTTCTGCTGTCCCTGAAGTCCAACCTGATGGGCGAGGCCGGCACCCGGGCGGAGCGCTCCGCCCGGGCGGTCGCCGCCGAACTCGCCGCCGGGACGCCGTACGACAAGCTGTCCGGGCTGGACGGCGACGACGGGCCGGTCCAGGTGCTCGCCGGGAAGAAGCGGGTGGTCGCGGTCAGCGAGGATCTGGAGAAGATCAGCGGCACCGACTCCGACCGGGTGAAGCCGCTGCCGCCGGCGGCGGCCAAGGGGGACGATGACGATGACTCCGACGACCACGAGGAGTCCCTCGAACCGGGGGAGATCGCCGGGGAGAGCACCTTCCGGAACGGGTCCGCGACGATCGACGGTGAGACGGAGGACTACCGGTTCGCCGCCGTCGAGGTCGAGACGCATGACCGGGGGCGGCTGAAGGTCTACGCCGGTGCCCCGCTGGCCGCCGAGCACGGGGCCGTGCAGAGCGCGACGACGGTGATGCTGATCGGGTTCCCGCTGCTGCTCGGCGTCGTCGCGGGGGTGACCTGGCTGGTCACGCGGCGGGCGCTGCGGCCGGTGGAGGGCATCCGGAGTGAAATGGCCGCGATCACCGCCTCCCAGGACCTCGCACGGCGGGTGCCGGAGCCGCAGACGCACGACGAGGTCGCCCGGCTCGCCCGGACGACGAACGAGACGCTCGCGGCCCTGGAGACCTCCGTGGAGCGGCAGCGGCGCTTCGTCGCGGACGCCTCCCACGAGCTGCGCAGCCCGATCGCCTCGCTGCGCACCCAGTTGGAGGTGGCCGCCGCGCATCCCGAACTGCTGGACCTCGACGGGGCCGTGGAGGACACCGTGCGGCTCCAGCGGCTAGCCGCCGACCTGCTGCTGCTCGCCCGGCTGGACGCGGGGGAGCGCCCGGGTGACGCGAAGGTCGACCTCGCCGGGATGGCCCGGGAGGAGGCCGAGGGGCGGACGGGCGTGACGGTGGACGCGGAGCCGGTGAACGTGGCCGGATCGCGCGGGCAGCTGGGGCGAGTGCTCGCCAATCTGCTCGACAACGCCCAGCGGCACGCCCGGTCGGCCGTCACCGTGACGGTGCGGCGGGAGGGCGACCTGGCCGTGGTCGGGATGGCGGACGACGGGGACGGCGTGCCCGAGGCCGACCGGGAGCGGATCTTCGAGCGGTTCGTCCGGCTGGACGCCGCCCGCAGCCGCGACGACGGCGGTGCCGGGCTGGGGCTCGCCATCGCCCGGGACGTCGCCGTCCGGCACGGCGGCACGCTCACGGCCGGCCGGGGGCCCGAAGGCGGAGCCCTGTTCGAACTCCGCCTGCCGCTCGCCTAGCCGGGGATGTGCCGTCCCGGGGTCACGGGCGCCCGCGCTGGGTGCGCAGGTGCTCCGCGATGGGCTTGAGAGCCTTGTCGAGTTCCGTCAGGGCCTCGGGGGACAGCAGGTCGATGAAGTGCCTCCGCACGGACGCCACATGGTGGGGCGCGACCTTCTGCATCGTCGCCATGCCGTGGTCGGTGAGGACCGCGTAGAGCCCCCGGCGGTCGGACTCGCAGTTCTCCCGCCGGACCAGGTTCGCGTTCTCCATGCGCGTGATCTGGTGGGAGAGGCGGCTCTTGGACTGGAGGGTCGCGGAGGCGAGGTCGCTCATCCGCATCCGTTGGTCCTCCGACTCGGAGAGATTCACCAGGATCTCGTAGTCGTTCATTGTCAGGCCGAACGGCTGCAGGTCCTTCTCGAGCTGGTACGTCAACAGCCTGTTGACCTCCAGGTGGGTGCGCCAGGCGCACTGCTCCGCATCGGTCAGCCAGCGGGTGGCCGTCTCGGTCTCCATGAATGAAGTCTACCTAAAAGGTTGAAAGGCGAACTAGTGAGGGTTTTCGTGTGACGGAGCGCACCCGCCGAACATCGGTGCGCAGACGTTCGATGTCACACTCCGCAGACTACCGCTCACAGCCCGAAGCGACGCTGGAGGTCCCCCAGCTGTCCGGGAAGACGCGGTACTCCGGACTGGCCCGCCTGGGGGCTGTGCGCCCCGCCGCCGGGCACTCCGGCCTGGTGCGGAACGGCCCCCGTGGCCTGCTCCGCCATGAGGGTCTCGGACGACTGGAGCAGGACCGTGCCGGCGCCGACGAACTCGAACTGGTGCTCTTCACCGGAGGCCCCGCCGAGGCCCGTCAGCGCACGTAGACCGCCCATTACCCCGGTCATGTACCCATGGTCGTAGTGATGGCAGGGGGAGGGGCAGTCCGCCCATCCGACCAGGGCCTGCGGGTCGACCCGGATCGGGGGTTCCATGAACACCACAGGGCCGTTCGACGCGGCCACGAACTTTCCGGTTCCGATGAGGGTGAGGAAACCCGGCACGATTGATTGCTTCAGCGACAGAGTTGGCTGAAAAGCGAGGAGGTTGCCCGAGCGAATGGTCAGATTGCCGTCCTCGAGGTCGAACGAGTTCACGTCGAAGGCCCGGTCGGCGAGGAGCATCTTGCCCGAGCCCTCCGCCACGACCCAGTCGCTCGCGTGCAGTGGCGAATGGAAGGACGTACGGACGAGACGGTCCAGCCGGCCGTGTCCGACGCCGTTGAAGTCGATCGAGCCGTAGTAGGCGATCATCTTCCCCTTCTGGAGGAACCACTGGCTCCCCTTGAGCTCCACGCAGAAGGTGTAGGCGTTGACGTTGTCATCGGGCGGCAGCGTCGCCGGGTCGAAGACCGCGGGGCCGGCGCCCGGGGTTCCGTACGTGCTCACAGCTTCTCCTCCGACGCCTGGACGTACACCGCACCGCTGCCGCTGAGCTCCAGCTGGAACGCCTCGCCCGAGCCGCGGCCCACCATGTCCCGCCAGCCCAGGGCCGTGGACAGCTTGTTGCGGACCTCCCCGTGGTGGGCGACGTAGGCCTGCGGGTCCACGTGCACCGGCCGCTGGGGTGTGACCGGGATCTCGATCACCCCGCCGTGGGCCATGACCGCGACGGCCCCATGCCCCTTGAGCGTGGTGGTGAACAGCCCCTGGCCGCTGACCTGCCCGCGCACCATGCCCATGACGCCGCCCTGCGAGCCCAGGAACATCGTCCCCTGCTGGAGCGTGCCCTCGAAGGCCAGGAGGCGGTCCGCCTCGACGTACAGCGTGTCGCCGGCGAGCTGGATCACCTGGACGTGATGCCCGCCGTGCCCGAACAGGACGGTGCCGCTGCCCTCGACGGTCATCAAGGGCGTGTCCTCGTCGGCGACCCGGCGGCCGATCATCGACATGAGCCCGCCCTGGCCGCCGGCCATGTTGGGCGTGAAGGACACCTCGCCCTTGTAGGCGAGCATCGCGCCGCGCTGGCTGAACAGCCGCTGGCCCGGCGCGATCGTCGCCTCGACCATCTTCGCGTTGATCTCCCGGAAGGCCATCTCACACGTCTCCCGCGATCGTGTTCCGCTCGCTCGGCTGCACGTACACCAGCCCGTCCCCCTCGAACCGCATCTGGAAGGCCTCGCCGCCGCCCTCCCCGAGCAGCGTGCGGAACGTCACACCGGACTGGAAGGACTGCCGGAGATTCCCCTGGTGTGCCACGTACGCCCCCGGGTCGACGGTCAGCGGATACTGCGGACTCACCCGCAGCACCACCGCCGGGCCGTCCGACATGATCGCTGCCTGGCCGTGGCCCTCGACGGTCGTCGTGAACAGCCCGTTGCCCTGCGAGGCGCCGCGCAGGCCGGTGAACTCGGTCCCCGTGCGCAGCCCGCCGTCGGTCGCGAGCAGGTTGCTGGACTCCACGTAGAGCTTGTCGCCCTGGAGACCCACCAGGTTGATCTCGGAGGCGCGGTCGGCGAACCAGCAGGTCCCCCGCCCCTTCACCTCCATCAAGGTCATCTGCTCGCCGGTCAGCCGCCGGGTCACCATGCCTCGTATGCCCTCGCCGCCGCCGCTGAGCTTCTTGAAGGCCATCTCGCCGTCGTACGCGACCATCGAGCCGTTCTTCGCCTTCACGGCGTCTCCGTCATGTCGACGGCGAGCACCTTGCTGCTCTGAAGTCGGAACATCGCCACGTACGTGAAGGTAGCCGCAGGTCGGGCCCTGCGGACAGGGCCTGTGGGTGGAGAACCACCCTGAGCACACCCCTAGGGGTCGGGGCCCGCGGCGGTTTGCCACAATGGGCCGGACGCTTGTGCGTGCGTTCACAAACCGTCAGACCGTCTCTCCCACCGAAGGTGACCCGTGGACCTCAAGACCGCCACCGCCATCCGCCGCCTCCGCCTGGTCTCGGCCCCCGAGGCGATCTCCTTCCTCCTCCTGCTGGTCTGCTCGGTGCTGAAGCGGACCACGGACTTCAATGCCGTGCCGGTGATGGGCATGGTGCACGGTGTCCTGTTCATCCTGTACGTGATCTTCTGGGCCGACGCGTGGAACCGGACGAAGTGGTCGGTGAAGACCGCCGCGCTGTACTTCGTCCTCTCGGTGCTGCCGACCGGTGGGTTCTTCGCGGAGCGCAAGCTGCGGCGTGAGGCCGAGGACGCGGTCATCGCGTCCCGGGCGCGCCGGGAAGGGGCCGTGAAGGCATGATCGTCGCCTTTTCCGTGACGCCGCTGGGGGTCGGGGAGGACGTGGGAGAGTACGTCGCCGACGCGGTGCGGGTGGTGCGGGAGTCCGGGCTGCCGAACCGTACGGACGCGATGTTCACGTCCGTCGAAGGAGAGTGGGACGAGGTCATGGACGTCGTCCGGCGTGCGGTCGCCGCGGTGGAACGGCGGGCGCCTCGGGTGTCCCTCGTCCTCAAGGCGGACATCCGCCCCGGGGTGACCGACGGGCTGACTTCAAAGGTGGAGACGGTGGAGCGGCATCTCGCGGAGTAGCCACAAGGACCACAGCCCCGGCTCGTGACGAGCCGGGGCTTTGCTGTGCGCCGGGCAGTTCCCTCTGATGACTCGTGCGGCTCGCGGAGTCCGAGGCACCGACCCACGATGAGGGCTCAGGGCCGACCGCCGTCCCGCTGCCGGACACGGCGGCCGCCGTCTGCCCAGCGAAGGAAGGGCCTGCCGGTGAACACTTCGACGTATACGTCCCAGTCGGCGTTCGACGGCTCCAGGCTGCGCGTCATCCTGCTCGTCGATCTCCACGAAGGCGCCCAGCAGCGGTTCCTCGACGCGTACGAGCACATGCGCAGCCGGGTCGCGTCGGTTCCCGGTCACCTCGGTGACCAACTGTGCCAGTCCGTGGAGAACCCCTCCCAGTGGCTCATCACCAGCGAATGGGCGACCGCGCCGCCGTACCTCGCCTGGGTGAACAGCGAAGAGCACCTGGAGACCGTCAGGCCCATGCAGGACTGCGTCCGGGACATCCGGTCGATGCGTTACAGCATCGTCCGTGAGACCGGGCGTGCGCTCCCGCCCACCGCCGGGACCGCTGACGGGGTCCAGGCGCCGGTGCGGATGGGTGACGGAGTGACGCGCCATGCGCTGACGTTCACCGTAAAACCCGGCTCCGAGTCGAAGGTCGCGGACATCCTCGCCGGATACGCGCCGCCCCAGGCCCGCGCCGACGACTCCACACGACTGCGCCGCACGACGCTGTTCATGCACGGCAACCGAGTCGT
Source organism: Streptomyces sp. NPDC050416 (assembly GCF_044458845.1). NCBI lineage: Bacteria > Bacillati > Actinomycetota > Actinomycetes > Kitasatosporales > Streptomycetaceae > Streptomyces > Streptomyces sp. NPDC050416. The sequence goes on along the minus strand of NZ_JBITII010000017.1, from coordinate 57,863 downwards.
ACGCACCGTCGAGGTGGAGGGCGATCTGCAGACGGCGCTGCGCCACGTCTCGCGTCAGCCGGAGGTGCGGGCCGTCGAGGAAGCCCTCAATCCGCACCTGGAACAGAGCAGGGATCTGACCGACCCAGCCTCGGCACGGGCCTTCTTCATCCGCGCGGCCATGCCGGCCGTACACCATGTGGCGCGTGGCGGACCGGAGCCGGAGGGTCTGCGGCGTCACGCCCTGTACTACCCGGCCCGTGAGGGCTGCGGGATGGCGCTGGCCCGGCTGCTCGCCCAGCAGGACGAGACCGCCGCGGCCGACCCCGCCGGGCCCGTGCACCGCAGCACCGTCTTCCACCGGGACGACCTGGTCGTCCGTCTCATCGACACGCGGGATCCCGAGACCGATCCGGTCAGGGTGCTCGGCCTGCACGGCACGCGGAAGGCCGCCGTGCTGGCCCGCCTGCTCGACGGCGCCGCACTCGGCGTCGAAGGGACGCTCTCGAGCGACCGGGACGCCACCCGCCTCCTTGCGCACACCGACATGACGCTGATCACCGATCGCAGGGCTGCCCAGTCCTGACGGTCCATGGACGACACCCGCCCATGGACGACACCGCCCACAGACCGACCTGGAGACGGACCATGCACAAGACGCGCCCGCGCATCGTGGACCTCAGCGAGACCGAGCCCAACCGCAAGCGTGGCGGCGACCTGCGCACCCTGCTCACGCCCCTCACGGTGGGTTCCACGAGCGGGTTCATGGGCCTGGCCATCATGCAGCCGGGTGAACGCATCAGCGAGCACTACCACCCGTACTCGGAGGAGTTCGTCTACGTCGTCCAGGGCGAACTGGAAGTCGACCTGGACGACGTGACCCACCCGATCCGCGCCGACCAGGGCCTCATGATCCCCATCGGTATGCGGCACCGCTTCCGCAACACCGGTGGCGCCGAAGCCAGGATGGTCTTCCATCTGGGTCCGCTGGCCCCGAAGCCGAGCATGGGCCACGTCGACACGGAAGCCCTGGAGGGGAACGCGAGCGGCGAGACGTACCCGGCCGTGCAGGGGGACGGAGCGCAGCCGGAGCGACGCGGGGTGCCCTCATGACCCGGCGGGTGGCGGTCACCGGCATCGGCGTCGTCGCCCCGGGCGGTATCGGGGTGCCGGCCTTCTGGGACCTCCTCTCCAGCGGCCGTACCGCGACGCGCGGCATCACCCTGTTCGACCCGGAGGGGCTGCGGTCGCGCATCGCGGCCGAGTGCGACTTCGACCCGCTCGCGCACGGGCTCGATCCCGACCTGGCCGAACGCGCCGACCGGTACATACAGTTCGCTCTCGTCGCCGCCGCGGAGGCGGTGGCCGACTGCGGCATCGACTTCGGCGCCGGGAACCCCTGGCGCGTGGCCGTCTCGCTCGGCAGCGCCGTGGGCGGCACGACCCGCCTGGAGCACGACTACGTCCTGGTCAGCGAGCGAGGGCAACGCTGGGACGTCGACCACCGCGTCGCCGGCCCGCACCTGCACCGGGCGTTCTCGCCCAGCACCCTGGCGTCCGACGTCGCCGAGTACTTCGGCGCCCAGGGGCCGGTGCAGACCGTGTCGACCGGCTGCACCTCCGGACTCGACGCGGTGGGCTACGGCTTCCACACGATCGAGGACGGCCGCGCCGACATCTGCATCGCCGGAGCGTCCGACTCCCCGATCTCCCCGATCACCATGGCCTGCTTCGACGCCATCAGGGCGACATCGCCGAACAACGACGACCCCGCGCACGCCTCCCGGCCCTTCGACGCCCACCGCGACGGATTCGTCATGGGAGAGGGCTCCGCCGTGCTCGTCCTGGAGGAGCTCGAACACGCCCGTGCCCGCGGCGCGCACGTCTACTGCGAGATCGGCGGCTACGCCACCTTCGGCAACGCGTACCACATGACCGGGCTGACCAGCGAGGGCCTGGAGATGGCCAGGGCCATCGACACCGCGCTCGGACAGGCCCGTCTGGATCCCTCATTCATCGACTACGTCAACGCGCACGGCTCGGGCACCCGCCAGAACGACCGTCACGAGACCGCCGCGGTCAAGCGGTCCCTGGGCGCCCACGCCTACGACACGCCCATGAGTTCGATCAAGTCCATGGTGGGCCACTCGCTCGGTGCGATCGGCGCGATCGAGGTCGTCGCCTGCGTGCTGGCCCTGGCCCACCAGGTGGTCCCGCCGACGGCGAACTACGAGACCCCGGACCCCGAGTGCGACCTGGACTACGTACCGCGCACCGCACGCCCGCGCAAGCTCGCCAACGTGCTGTCCGTGGGCAGCGGCTTCGGCGGGTTCCAGTCCGCGGTGCTCCTGACGGGGCCGGCCGGGAGGAAGCGATGAGTGCTCAGCCGAACCGCCGCACCGCCATCACGGGGATCGGCGTGGTCGCGCCCAACGGTCTGCACACGGAGACCTACTGGAAGTCCGTCAAGGAGGGCCTGTCCGTACTCGACCGGATCACCCGGGAGGGGTGCGGGCACCTTCCGCTCCGCGTCGCCGGCGAGGTCCGGGGCTTCGACGCCTCGGCACTCATCGAGGAGACCTTCCTCGTCCAGACCGACCGGTTCAGCCACTTCGCGATGGCCGCCGCCGGTGCGGCCCTGAAGGACGCGGGACTGAGCGATGCCGCCACCGACTCCCCGTACTCCGTCGGTGTCGTCACCGCCGCCGGATCCGGTGGTGGTGAGTTCGGCCAGCGGGAGCTGCAGAAGCTGTGGGGGCAGGGGTCCCGGTTCGTCGGTCCCTACCAGTCCATCGCCTGGTTCTACGCGGCCAGCACGGGCCAGATTTCCATCCGCAGCGGCTTCAAGGGCCCCTGCGGGGTGGTCGCGAGCGATGAGGCCGGCGGCCTGGACGCCGTCGCGCACGCCGCCCGGACCGTGGGGCGGGGAACCGACGTGGTCGTGGTCGGGGCGGCGGAAGCGCCGCTGGCTCCGTACTCGATGGTCTGCCAGCTCGGATACCCCGAACTCAGCACCGTCGAGGACCCGGCGCGGGCCTATCGGCCCTTCACCTCCGAGGCCTGCGGCTTCGTGCCGGCCGAGGGCGGTGCCGTGCTGGTCGCCGAGGACCTGGACCGCGCACGCCGACGTGACGCGGACGTCCGCGCCACCGTGGCGGGCCATGCGGCGACGTTCACCGGCGCCTCGCGCTGGGACCGCTCACGCGAGGGACTCGCGCACGCCATCCGCGGTGCCCTCGACGAGGCCGGCTGCGCGCCGGAGGAGATCGACGTGGTCTTCGCCGACGCGCTGGGCGTCCCGGAGGCGGACCGCGCCGAGGCCCTCGCCCTCGCCGACGCCCTCGGCGCGCACGGCACCCGCGTGCCCGTCACAGCCCCCAAGACCGGCATCGGGCGGTCCTACTGCGGGGCACCCCTGCTGGACGTCGTGGCCGCGGTGATGGCCATGGAAGAAGGGCTGATCCCGCCCACGCCCAACGTCTTCGACATCTGCCACGACATCGACCTGGTGACGTCGACGGCGCGCCCGGCCGAGCTGAGCACGGCCCTGGTCCTCAGCCGTGGACTCATGGGCTCCAACGCGGCGCTGGTACTGCGCCGCGACCCGGGACCGGCCGCCCGGTGAAGCCCACCGCATCCGTACGACAAAGGAGAACGCGCATGAGCAGTGAAGTGACCCTCGAAGAGCTGGCCGCACTGATGAAGAAGGCCGCCGGTGTCACCGTCGACCCGCACGACCTCGAAGCCCGGATCGACACCCCCTTCGCCGAGTTCGGGCTGGACTCGCTCGGCCTCCTCGGCATCGTGGGCGAGCTGGAGAACCGGCACGCCCGGGCGCTGCCCACCGACGCGGAGAAGTGCAAGAGCCCCCGCGACTTCCTCGACCTCGTCAACAGCACACTCACGGCAGGAGCCTGAGATGGCAGGGCACACCGAGAACGAGATCACCATCGCCGCACCTCTCGACCTCGTCTGGGACATGACCAACGACGTCGAGAGATGGCCGCAGCTGTTCAGCGAGTACGCGGACGCCGAGGTGCTGACCCGGCAGGGCGACACGGTGACCTTCCGCCTGACCATGCACCCCGACGAGAACGGCAAGGTGTGGAGCTGGGTGTCGGAACGGACCACCGACCGCGACAAGCTCACCGTCACGGCACGCCGGGTCGAACCCGGTCCGTTCGAGTACATGAACATCCGTTGGGAGTACGAAGAGACACCCGACGGCATCCGGATGCGCTGGACCCAGGACTTCGCCATGAGGCCGGACGCGCCGGTCGACGACGCCGGGATGACGGACATCATCAACCGCAACTCGCCCGTCCAGATGGCCCTCATCCGCGACCGCATCGAGCAGGTCGCCGACGAGCGGCGGACCTCACCCGTCACGCCCGCCTGAACGGCCCCGCCGTGTAAGGAGACTCCATGCACCACGCCCTGATCGTCGCCCGGATGGCCCCGCACGCGGCTCCGGACATCGCCGAGGTCTTCGCGGCCTCCGACCGCGGCGACCTGCCCCACCTCGTCGGGGTGACCCAGCGTTCCCTCTTCCAGTTCGGCGATGTGTACATGCACTTCATCGAGGCCGAGCAGGACCCGGGCCCCGCCATCGCGCGCGTGGCCGGGCACCCCGAGTTCCGCGACATCAGCAGCAAGCTCGAGGCATACGTGAGCCCGTACGACCCGCAGACCTGGCGCGGTCCGAAGGACGCGATGGCTCAGTGCTTCTACCACTGGGAGAGAGACACGGCCCCGGTCACCCGGTGAAGCCGACGAGAGAAGGCCGCCGCCCGCGAGGGCGGCGGCCTTCTCTCGTGCGTGCGGCCAGGCCGGGAGCTAGGAGGAGCCGGCCAGTACCGGCAGCAGACGCAGGGCGTTCTCCCGGTTGATGCCCCTGAGCTGCTCCGGCGAGACGAAGGGATCGGCGTCCAGGGCGGGTACCGCGATGTCGGCGACGACCTGCGCGGGGGTGGGCGGCCAGTCCGTGCCGAAAAGGATCCGGCTGGGGTCCACCGTGGCCAGCAGCGTGGGCGTGGCGGAGGGAGACATGGGGCCGGCGGTGTCGAAGTAGAACCGGTGCAGGTAGTCACGGACCCTGCCCGGCTCGATCCCGGGGGTGAGGTGCCCGCCGAAGAGTTCGAGCCGAGTGGCCATGTACGGCAGGAAGCCTCCTCCATGGGGAAGGACGAAGCTGAGATTCGGATAGCGGTCCAGGGTGCCGTTCCGGATCAGGTTGATCGCCGCGCGCGTGGTGTCCATGAGGAAGTCGCACACGAAGGGCGGCATTCCCGGCAGTCCGGGACCGCCCTCCTTTCCGGCCGGCACTTCCATGGGGTGCGTGCTGATGACGGCGGACCGGTCGTTCAGTTCCTGCAGGAGGCGGTCGTGGGTGGCGTCACCGAGGTAGACACCGTCCATGCTCGTTCTCGTGCTCACTCCGACGGCCCCGAGCTCGTCGAGTCCGTAACGGAGGCTCCACTGCGAGAGTTCCAGGTCGTCCAGGAACACGGGAGTGAAGAAGGCGAAGCGCGCGGGATGGTCCTCGACGACGTCGGCCGCCGCACGCAGGGCGATCCGTGCGCTCTCCTGGCGCTCCGCGCGCTCGCGGAACCGTCCGAGCATCGCGACGGTCATGACGGCGGTGCTGATGCCCGTCTTGTCCATGACCTCCAGAGCCGCGTCCAGGTCCCAGCGTGTCCACCAGGGCAGCCGCTCGCGGTTGACGACCCCGTGTTCTTCCGCCCAATCCAGCCAGGCCGGCGCGGTGAAATGGTGGTGGACGTCCACTCGGCCCGCGACGGGGCCGTCTTCGAATGTCATCGGCATGTCCTCGGCGTGGTCGTTTCGGTGGGTGTTCAGCCGCGGCAGAGCACGGTCTGCAGCACGTCCGTCAGCACACGACCGGCGGACGGCAGGTGGGTGGGCGCGCGCCAGGCGACGAAGCCGTCCGGGCGTACGAGGACGGCACCGTCGTCAGCGGTGCCGTGCAGCGCCGCCCAGTCGGCATCCGGCTCGGGAACGAGGTCGTGATCCGGGCCGTCTCCCACGAGATACACCTCGACCGGAACGCCCAGGCTCTCGCCGGCCTGCTGCGCCGCGCGGCGCCACCGCCCGCCTTCGGCCCCGGCGAGCACGACGAAGGAGCGCTCGTACAGATCGAGAGTGGAGATCCTGGCGCCTGCTCTGCGGACCCACATGTGGGGTGCGCGGCTCCCCGGCTCTCCGTCGATCAGGAAGGTCTCCGGGACGACCGGCCGCTCAGGCGAGGCGCCCACTACGGCGTCCGAGGCGTACCGGTAGCAGAGCGCGACCGTCATGAGGTCCGCCGCGTCGTTGTTGCGTCGCGCTGCCGGGCCGAATGCGGGGTGCTGCTCATCGGCGGCCTGCCGGGAGGCGCGGGTGCTCGTCGTGACGGCGACAGGCCGTCGTTCGCACTCGTAGGTGCCGAGCAGCGGCAGGCCGGCCCAGCCGCGGAGTACCGCGGCGAGTTTCCAAGCGAGGTTGTGGGCGTCCTGGATTCCGGTGTTGGAGCCGAACGCCCCGTTGGGCGGCATTTCGTGCGCCGCGTCACCGGCCAGAAAGACCCGGCCCTGCCCGTAGCTGTCCGCGACCAGTTTGGAGGCGTGCCAGGGCGCCTTTCCCGTGACTTCGACATCAATGTCCGGAACACCGACGGCCGCGCGAATATGTGCCGCGCAGCGCTCGTCTCCGAAGTCCTCCAGGGTTTCGCCCCGATCGAAGGACCAAGGAATATGAATGACCCACTGTTCCTCGTTGTCCACGGGCAGCAAGGCGCCTTCTCCCTGTGGATCGGTGGTGTAGCAGACGATGAAGCGCTTCGGCCCGACGTATTCTTTGAGGGCCTTGCTCCGGAACGTGACACTGATGTTGTGGAACAGGGAACCGGGTCCGGACTGGCCGATTCCCAGACGTTTGCGAACGGGGCTTCTCGGGCCGTCGGCGGCCACCAGGAAATCGGCTTTCACGGTACGGATCTCACCGGTGTCCCGGCGCAACACCTGCGCCAGGACTCCCTCTGCGTCCTGCGTGAAGGAAAGCAGCTCCGTACCGAAGCGGATGTCTCCGCCCTCGCGGGCGCGGTCCAGCAGGACCGGCTCCAGATCGTTCTGGCTGCACAGGCACCAGTCCGAGGAGCTGATCCGGGAGACATCCATGCCTGCGGCGATGTCCTGAACGATCCAGCGGCGCCGGTTCCCGACGAGGGTGTCCACCTGAAGGACGCCGTCGTTCCCGGCGAGAGCCATGGCGGCCTCCCGCACGTTCTGCTCGAGTCCGGCGGTCCGGAAGATCTCCATGGTGCGCACGTTGTTCCCGCGGCCACGTGGGTGCGTCGATGTCTCGGCATGCCGCTCCACCAGCATGTGCTCGATTCCGAGACGCCCCAGGAACACGGAGGCGGAAAGACCCACCAGGGATCCGCCTACGATGAGAACTGGTACAGATTCCACTCCGTGTCCGCTCACTGGTTTTCCTCGTCATCCGGCGACTGCACAGCCCGGGAACGGTGGACTGGCCCGTCCATGATGTTTACCAAGCAGGGTGTGCGCGCGCGATCCGGGGCGCCCTGGGGTACGCCGGCCGGGTAACCGGAGCAATTCTGCACACTGCCTTGCGGCGCTCGAGCTCATATGGCCCAGCAGCGTTTGCGGCACAGTGCCGGCCGGGAAATCGTGTCACCGACCGACGAACTCTCGACCCCCGGGACCAGCCATGACGCAAGCGTTCGCATCCGAGGAAATGTCGTCAGAAGAGGCCGCTGCCGCGGCCTCGGCCTGCAGCCGGGAGTTTCGCGCCAACCCGCATCCCGCCTACGCCACGCTCAGGGCGACAGCACCCGTGTGCCCGCTGAAGCCCCCCCACGGGGTCGACACGTATCTCATCACCCGGTACGACGACGCCCGCGCCGCCCTGGCCGATCCTCGGCTGAGCAAGGACATGTACGGCGCCATCGACGCCTATCACCGGATCTTCGGCGACTCGTCGATCGCCCTGGACGACAACATGCTCTTCTCGGACCCTCCGAAGCACACCAGGCTCCGCAGGATCGTCGGTAACACCTTCACCCCCAAAAGGGTGGAATCGCTGCGCCCGAAGGTCCAGAAGATCACCGACGAACTGCTGGACCGCTGTCCGGCATCGGAGCCCGTGAACCTCCTTCCGGAGTTCTGCTTCCCGCTGCCGCTGCACGTGATCTGCGAGCTGCTCGGCGTCCCGGAGAACGAACGCAAGCAGGCCCAGGAATGGTCCGCCACCGTCGCCCAGACCGGCTTCGGGCCGGAGGCGAGAAAGGCGCTGGAACGGGCCGAGGGCAATCTGCGCGACTATCTGGTGGACCTGATCGCGCGGAAGCGGAAGGAGCCGGACGGAGCTCTGCTCAGCGCACTCGTCACGGCGCAGGACGAGGACGGCGCGCTCACCGACCACGAACTCGTCTCCACCGCGTGGGTGCTGCTCTTCGCGGGCCACAAGTCGACCGCGTACCAGCTCGGCAACGCCGTCTACCACCTGCTCAGCCAGCCGGAGCAGAAGCGCCTGGCCTTCCGGGACCCGGCGGCGACGGCCGCGGCCGTCGAAGAGATCTTCCGGTTCGAGACCTCGGTGGAGAACTCGACGTTCCGCTACGCGACGGAAGACATCAAGATGCGCGACACACTCATCCCCAAGGGTGCGCTCGTGCAGATCTCGCTCACGGCGGCCAACCGGGACCCCGAGATGTTCCCCGACCCGGACCGCCTGGACGTCGAGCGCCCGAACGTCCAGGCGACGCACCTCGCATTCGGCCTCGGCCCGCACTACTGCATCGGCGCGCCTCTGGCACGTCTGGAGATGCAGATCGCCCTCGGCACGCTGTTCGGGCGCCACCCCGGCATGGCCCTGGTCGGGGAGCCGGAGGACGTGCGCTGGCTGACCGTGCCGTTCCCCGCCTTCCGCGGGCTCGCGGAACTCCCCGTCGTTCTCGACCCGTCGTGACGGGGGAGGTAAGCGCACCGGCGCGGGTGCGAGTGGTTCGCCTGCTGCGCGTCCGGGAGGGAAGGGAAGCGGATTTCGTGGACGCCTACGAAGGCGTACGCGACGGAGCCAAGCGGTTTCCCGGACATCTGCGCGAACAGCTCTGCCGCTCCGTCGACGATCCCGGTCGATGGCTGCTCACCAGTGAGTGGGAAAGCCTCGACGCCATCAAGCGGTGGCGCACCGACCCTGATCACACCGCTCTGGTCGGGCCGATGAACGCCTGTCTGCATGACGACCGGTGGACCGGGGTCTTCGAGATCGTGCCCGAGGGCGCCGGTGACCGAAGGCCGAGACGGGGGCTGACCAGCATGTGACCGGCCGGTAAGGTCGGGTTCGTGCCGAAGCCGCTCAGTCTCTCCTTCGATCCGATCGCGCGCGCCGACGAACGCTGGAAGCAGCGCTGGGGAAACGTGCCGTCCATGGCCGCGATCACCTCGATCATGCGCGCCCAGCAGATCCTCCTCGCCGAGGTCGACGCGGTGGTCAAGCCGTACGGGCTGACGTTCGCGCGGTACGAGGCGCTGGTGCTGCTCACCTTCTCCAAGTCCGGCGAGCTGCCGATGTCCAAGATCGGCGAGCGGCTCATGGTGCATCCCACGTCCGTGACGAACACCGTCGACCGGCTCGTGAAGTCGGGCCTCGTCGACAAGCGGCCCAACCCCAACGACGGGCGCGGCACCCTCGCCAGCATCACCGACAAGGGCCGGGAGGTGGTCGAGGCGGCCACCCGCGACCTGATGGCGATGGACTTCGGGCTCGGGGTGTACGACGCGGAGGAGTGCGCCGAGATCTTCGCGATGCTGCGGCCGCTGCGGATCGCCGCGGGGGACTTCGAGGAGGGGTGACCCGGGCCAAGATCTCCCGGAACGGGTGGTTACGCTCGACGGCATGAAAAAGAGCGTGCTGACCCGCTACCGCGTGATGGCCTACGTCACCGGTGTGCTGCTGGTCCTGCTGACCCTCGGCGTCATCGCCAAGTACCTGCTCGAGATGGACGGTGCCGCCGACTTCACGCGCGTCGTCGGCATCGCGCACGGCTGGCTCTACGTCGTGTACCTGATCTTCGCCTTCGACCTGGGTTCAAAGGCTAAGTGGCCGGTGGGCAAGCAGATCTGGGTGCTGCTCGCCGGGACCATCCCGACGGCCGCGTTCTTCGTGGAGCGCAAGATCAGCCACGAGCTCGAGGCCAGGGTCGCGGAGGACTCGCCCGCGACCGCCAAGGCGTAACCGCACCGCCGTACGGACGAACGTACGGCGGTCTGCCATCGACATTTACTTGGACGTCCTAGTAAATTCGATGGTATGGACGCTGACGCCATCGAGGAAGGCCGCCGCCGCTGGCAGGCCCGGTACGACGCGGCGCGCAAGCGCGACGCCGACTTCACGACGCTCTCCGGCGACCCCGTGGAGCCGGTGTACGGTCCCCGGCCCGGTGACAGGTACGAGGGGTTCGAGCGGATCGGCTGGCCCGGGGAGTACCCCTTCACCCGCGGGCTCTACGCGACCGGCTACCGGGGGCGTACCTGGACGATCCGGCAGTTCGCCGGGTTCGGCAACGCCGAGCAGACCAACGAGCGCTACAAGATGATCCTCCGCAACGGCGGAGGCGGGCTCTCGGTCGCCTTCGACATGCCCACGCTCATGGGCCGCGACTCCGACGACCCGCGCTCGCTGGGCGAGGTCGGGCACTGCGGGGTCGCGATCGACTCGGCGGCCGACATGGAGGTCCTGTTCAAGGACATCCCGCTGGGTGGCGTGACGACGTCCATGACCATCAGCGGACCGGCCGTGCCCGTGTTCTGCATGTACCTGGTCACCGCCGAACGGCAGGGCGTCGACCCGTCCGTCCTGAACGGCACGCTCCAGACGGACATCTTCAAGGAGTACATCGCCCAGAAGGAGTGGCTCTTCCAGCCGGAACCGCATCTGCGGCTCATCGGCGACCTGATGGAGCACTGCGCGGCCGGCATCCCCGCGTACAAGCCGCTGTCCGTCTCCGGGTACCACATCCGCGAGGCCGGGGCGACGGCCGCCCAGGAGCTGGCGTACACGCTGGCGGACGGCTTCGGGTACGTGGAGCTGGGGCTGTCGCGCGGGCTGGACGTCGACGTCTTCGCGCCCGGCCTGTCCTTCTTCTTCGACGCGCACGTCGACTTCTTCGAGGAGATCGCGAAGTTCCGGGCGGCCCGGCGGATCTGGGCCCGCTGGATGCGGGACGTGTACGGCGCGAAGTCCGAGAAGGCCCAGTGGCTGCGCTTCCACACGCAGACCGCGGGCGTCTCCCTCACCGCGCAGCAGCCGTACAACAACGTCGTACGGACGGCCGTGGAGGCACTGGCGGCCGTGCTCGGCGGGACCAACTCGCTGCACACCAACGCCCTCGACGAGACCCTCGCACTGCCCAGCGAGCAGGCGGCCGAGATCGCTCTGCGGACGCAGCAGGTGCTGATGGAGGAGACCGGCGTCGCCAACGTGGCCGACCCGCTGGGCGGCTCCTGGTACGTCGAGCAGCTCACGGACCGGATCGAGGCCGACGCCGAGAAGATCTTCGAGCAGATAAGGGAGCGGGGACTGCGGGCGCACCCCGACGGACAGCACCCGATCGGGCCGATCACCTCCGGGATCCTGCGGGGCATCGAGGACGGCTGGTTCACCGGGGAGATCGCGGAGTCGGCGTTCCGGTACCAGCAGGCGCTGGAGAAGGGCGACAAGAAGGTCGTCGGGGTGAACGTCCACACCGGCTCGGTGACCGGGGATCTGGAGATCCTGCGGGTCAGTCACGAGGTGGAGCGGGAGCAGGTCCGGGTGCTCGCGGAGCGGAAGGCCGGGCGGGACGACGCGCGGGTCCGTGCGGCGCTCGACGACCTGGTCGCCGCGGCGCGGTCGGACGCGAACATGATCGAGCCGATGCTGGAGGCGGTACGCGCCGAGGCGACGCTCGGCGAGATCTGCGGGGTGCTGCGGGACGAGTGGGGGGTGTACACCGAGCCAGCCGGCTTCTGACGAGGCTCATCGCCGAGCTGCCGGCCTCGGCTTCCGTTCTGGTGGTCGTTGCAACACCTCGGCCCAGGGGATGCGAGTGCGGCCCGCATCGCCGGCACCCTGCGGACAGGCAAGAGGTGGCGCAACGGCCATCACGCGCCGGGCAGAGGGACGAAGGTGGGTTCCCCGATCTGCCCGCTTCCCGGAGGTGCGGTACGCCTGCCGACCACCCGCAGCGGGTACCCCCGCACCCCCCGCCTCCCTCGCGCCGCTCAGCGCGTCGACGCTCGACGAGACGTACGCGGTCGGCCACGACCGTGCGGCCCCTCCCACGCCACCTCTTGCGGTCGCCCGCTGCGGCAGTACTTCCCCATGGGCACCGACCGGATCGCCCACACTCCTGACGACGGCAGCGGTGTCTTCGCATCTGTGACTTCCATCTCATCGTCACAGTACGTGTTTGTAGTGAGAGTCGCGTGAGGGAGAAGTGAAAATAACGTCACGCAGGGGTTGCGTGGGCAACAACGCCCCTCGTCGGCTTCACAGCCGCCCGCCAAGTGACCCTTGGTAACCGACCGCGGCGAAACGGTCTTGCTCTGCAGATCAAACCCATGCCTATGGTGGCCACGGCGTCCGGCAGGAACTGACCATTCCGTTGCGTCCCGACGCCCGTCATTTCGGCACGCCCGGGGGAGTGCCACGCATCTACATCACCTTTCCTGGCTGACGTGTGCCCTGCTTCCCCTGAGGTGCCGCCTCTTTGCGACTTCCTAGGGGGAAGTAGTGCTCAGGAAAACGCGGTTGAGAAGAACACCGCGCGGACGACGATGGATACGACCGCAGTTAACGGCAGCGACCATCCTCGCGGTGTCCACCTCCGTGGTGGCGGGTCTGATCTCGGCCGCTCCCGTATCCGCCGCCCCGCGGGCGGCCGACGAGCCGGACACCGGCCTCTACCGCAACAGCGTCGGCGAACAGCCCCGGCTCGACCGCTGCACCGCCGGGTTCTCGCTGCACATCGGTGGCCCTGCGATGAAGGCCAAGGCGATCGAAGGCCTGACCGGCACCGACGCCCAGCTCCACGCGGTCATCGGCACCCCGGCCGACTTCTACGCCCAGATGGGCGACGCGATGGTCACCGACCGGGATTCCGCCTCCGGCTATCTGGACAACTCCCGCAAACGCAAGTCGGATCTCGAGGCGGCGAACAAGGTCTATGCCCAGACCTCGTCCAGCGGCGAGATCACCTTGCACGCGCCGGAGTTCGACAAGTCCATCACCGACTTCACGCTCGGCGCCGGCAAGAACCTGCTGAACAAGTTCGGGCAGGACGGCCACGCCGTGCCCAGCAAGACGGTCGTCGACCAGGCCACCGTGCTCTCCAACGCGACCAAGGGCGCGGACTCCTGGAACGACCAGGCCGCTGACGAGATGCTCAAGGACGCGGGACAGTCCACCTACCGCACCACCACCGCCTCCGACCTGGCCTATTACCTGCGGCACGGCGGCTACCCAGGCAAGGCACCCGAGCCGGGTACCGCCGAGTTCCGGGTGGAGGTCGAAGCCCTCAAGGGCGCCTTCGGGGCCTGCGACAGCCTCAACCCGGTCGACGCGCGCCGCGTCATGAACCAGGTCGTCCTGACCGCCGGCGTCGAGTGGGAGCAGGAGTACGCAGCCCAGGCCGCGCAGCGGGCCACCATCATCAAGGCGGAGTCGAACGCGGCGAAGGCGGCCCGCGACGCCACCGACGCGATGATCGACTCGGTCGGTCAGGCGTGGCTCGCCGAACAGATCCTGCTCTGGCAGAAGTACTGGGCCGGCAAGCCGGCCGACGACGTCCTGCGCCCGGCCAAGAGCGTCTTCGACAAGGCCGGGAAGGACCTGACGAAGGCCCGCACCAATGCCGCCGCGGCTGCGGACAAGGCGATGAAGCTGGCCGCCGCCGCGAAGACCGCCGCCACCAGCGCGGGCAGCGCACAGACCGAGGCGTACAAGATCGCCGACGCCCGGCAGGAGCCGCGGGGCCGCGGTCTGGTGTACGCACAACAGTCCGTCCAGGCGGCCAAGGCGTCCTCCGCCGCGGCGGAGGCGGCCTCCCAAGCGGCCCAAACGGCATCCAGCGCGGCCAAGGCGACAGCCAAGGACACGGCCACCCTGCTCAAGCTCGCGCAGACCAAGGCGCACGCGGTGAACACCGAGTTCCGCCGGGTGGCCGCCGAGGAGGCGGCACGCCAAGCCAAGAGCGCCGCCGACTCCGCAGAGGCCTACGCCACCAAGGCCGCCGCGAACGCGACCACGGCGCAGGACGCGCAGAAGACGGCCGCGGAGCAGAAGGAGATCGCCCGCCAGCAGGCCGGGAACGCGGCAGCCAAGGCAACCACGGCGGAACTGGAGCGGGCCAACGCGGCCGCCTACCGCGCCACGGCCGCCGCGGAGCGCGCCAAGGCCGAGACCGCGGAGAAAAGGGCCCAGGACCTGAAGGGCTCGGCGACCAGTGCCCGCGGCGATGCGGACAGCGCGGCGGACACCGCATCCACCAAGCGGATCGCCGCTGAGCGGGCGGAGGCGGACGCCGAGGTCGCTCGCGACAAGGCGTACCAGGCCGAGCAGGAGAAGAAGGCGTACGAGGCCCGTGCCGCCGCGTTGGAGGCGGCCGCAGCGGCTGCCGAGGGCACCGACGCGGCAGCAGGCGCCAAGGAGGCCGCCGGCGATGCCCGCGCTGCCGCCAAGCAGGCCGCGGCCGACGCCGCAGGCGCCCGCAAGGCCGCCGACGACGCCACGACCGCGGCCGTGAACGCGCGGGCCGCAGCGACCAAGGCCAAGTCCAGCGCGACGAAGTCCCGCCAGGCCGCGGACGGTGCCTGGGACTCCTACTGGGGTGCGTTCAGCGCTGCCCAGACCGCGCACGCCGCGGCCGCCGAGGCGATCGACGCGTCCGAGGAAGCCGCCGTCAACGCCAAGAAGGCGGGTGCGGAGGCGGCGAAGGCCAAGGAGCAGGCGAAGATCGCGCAGGACAACGCCGTCGCCGCGCACAGCGAGGCCCTCAAGACGGCGAAGTCCGCGGCCGAGACCGTGGGGGAGGCGTACGCGACCACCCAGGCCGCGCTCGCCGCCCGGGACTCGGCCGACAAGGCACGGGCCCCGGCGAACGAGGCGATCTCCATCGGTACGGCGTACCAGGAGACCGACTCCGCCGCCGCCTTCGCGGTCCTGTCGGGCCAGCAGGCCTTGTCCTTCGCCGAGAAGCAGGCCAAGGCGGCCGAGGCCAAGTCCGCCGAGGCCCAGCGCATGGCCAAGGAGGCGCAGGCCCTCGCCGACAAGGCGGGCAAGGACGACAAGGCCGCCGCCACAGCCTCGGCCGAGGCGGCGAAGGACGCCTCCCGCGCCGCGACCGCGTACAAGAACGCGCAGGCCTCGGCACAGGCGGCACACACGGCGGCCGCCGAAGCGAAGAAGCTGGCCAAGGACGCCGACGGGTACGCGGTCAAGGCAGGCGGCAGCGCGGTGAGCGCGACCCTGTCGGCGAACAGCGCGGAGGCGGAGGCCTCGGCCGCGGACAACGAGGCGACCCAGGCGGAGAAGAGCGCCACCGGCGCCCGCCAGGCGGCCAGGGAGGCGACGGACCAGGCGGACGCGGCCGACTTCTCGGCTCGCCGTGCGGCCAGCGACGCCGCCGGTGCGCAGAACGCCGCCGACAACGCGAACCAGGCGGCGAGCGACGCGCAGAAGGCCGCCGCCCGCGCGGAGGAGGAAGAGCGCAAGCGCCTCGAGGCAGAGCGCCGGCGGGCCATGGAGTCCGGTGAGACGGGCGTTGCCGGCGCCGACGGCAAGCTGAGCGCCGACGACCGTGCTCTGCTGCTCAAGACGTGCGGTCAGACGTGCGTGGACGAATGGGACGAGGCCAATGCGGCCGTAGCCGCGTCCGTCATCGACTGGATCAAGAAGAACGGTGCCGACGTCCTCCTCGAGGTCATCGGCGTCAATGACGCCAAACGCTGCTTCGGCCAGGGTGATGTCGAGAGCTGCCTGTGGACCGCCGTCAACGCGGCCGGTCTCGTGGTCGTCATCGGCAAGCTGCCCGCGGTGACGAAGGCGATCGGTGTCGTCGCATCGAGGATCGGCAGGTTCTTCGAGGAGGCCGAGTGGGGCAAGCGCACGCTGGACCACCTCCGTAAGGTCATCGAGGCCGCCAGGAAGGAACCCGACAAGGGCTCGATCGGCAAGTCCAGCACTCCATGCTCGCACCCCGGTGCGGAGAGCTGCAGGAACGTCACCTTCACCGACAAGGCGAGGCCGCAGCTCGGTTCCGACGGGAAGTACCACGCGCGAGAAGGCGAGAACAAACTCCAGATCGACGACCCGAAGAACCTGGCTGACACGATCACCGACATCGACTTGGTCAAGGACGGTGTCCTGTGGGAGAACAAGACCGCCACGTTCCCGATGAACTCGACACAGCAGCGGAACTGGGTGAACAAGCACGTCGGCAAGAAGATCGCCGCCTACCTGCGTGCCCGCCCGCTCATCAAGGGATACGAGGGAGCTCCCATCGGGATCCGCTTCGAGGACACCGCCATCAACACCATCAACCCGGGTATGAAGCCTCTGGTCGAGCAGCGGCTGAAGGAACTCCGTGCCCAGTACCCCGGTATCGACATCAGGTTGTGGTGGCCATGACGGATCAGTTCACACTGGCCTCCCGCTGGGGAGACAGGCCCGAATCCGCGTCCGAATGCGCGGAGCGGCTGTCGTCGTTCCTGAGCGAGCTGGCGGCTCTGCACTCCAGCCTGAGCGAGTGGTACGGGCTGGTCGGAGACGACGAGGAGGCCGTACCGGAGTCCTGGCCACTGCGCCCCGGCGCGGCCGAGCTGGAGCGGTTCGTCCTGGCCTGCCGCGAGGGCGCGGACCTCGGCTTCAGACTGCCGGTTCTCTCCGACACCCCGGACATGGCCCTCGACATCCACTGCGGAGGCACTTCGGGCGTGCCGAGGGTGGAGAACGGCGTCTTCCTGCATTTCCGGGAACCGGCCGGGACCACCCTGGAACGCCTCGGCCTCGACGTCGTCCGTGGCCTCGTGACGGCAGCGGTGGAGGCATGGGAGCCCGAGTGGGCCACGTTCATCAGCGATTCCGCCTGGGAGGCCCAGCGCGGGTACGCCCACCCACGCCCCGTCGGTCTGGTGACGTATCGGACCGGTTCCGTGGAAGAGGCTCTGGCCGAGTTCCCGGATCTTGCCGTGGAGGCCATGGCGAACGGGTCGGTGCTGACCCGCCCGCCGTCCGTCTGATCCATTGACCGAACCGCTGACGTGCGGCCGTTCGCGCCGCACGTCAGCAGGCCGGCAGGGGCACGGCGCTCGTGTCCCTGCCGGTCCCGATCGTCTGAGAGAAAACCGATGAGAACGATGGCAAAAGCGGCCGCCCTCCTCACGGGCGCGGTCCTCGTGACCACCACGGCATGCAGCACCGACTCGGGAACCGGCCATGCAAAGGGCGCGAGGACGGGCAATGCCGCGACTTCCGCGTCGGACCACGGCCAGGACGGCGGCCCCGCGAGGACACCGGGCAAGGAGGAGCTCGACCAGGCCGTCTTGGAAGGGACCGTCGCCGGCTACGAGGTGAAGAAGCTCGCCGCGCGGGACATCCCGCTCGAGGGCGGCTACGCCGTGGACCGCAAGGAGTGCGCCCCCCTCGGTGCGCTGATCGGTGGCCACCTTCCGGTGAACCCGTTGAGCGAGGTGTATCGGACGGTCAAGCCGGTGGATCCGAAGAACGCGACGGTGGGGAACGTATGGCTGTCCGCGTACGACGGTGAAGATGCCGGTCGGGTGATCGACACCCTCAACACCGCCGTCGACGGATGCGAGGGGTCCTTCACCACGGCCGGGCTGACCTATCACTCGGTCGAGCGCATCAGCCCGGCCGCGCCGGGAGAGGCCGCCTTCCGGGTGACGGGTGATGCGGGCAAGCAACGGATCACCATGAACTACCGGGTGGTGCGCGCCGGGAGCGTGGTTGCGGGCTTCTACGGGGTGAACATGCTGGATCCCGAAACCGGGACGATTCCCGACGCCGTTGTGGACGCACAGCTCGAACGGCTCCGCAGGGGCTGATCCGACGAGCCCGGGGACGCGGCTCGTCGGATCAGCCGGTGCCCTCCGCCCATCCCGCCAGGCCCAGCAGCAGCGCCCGCGTGAAATGGCGTACCCACTCCTCGTCCGCCGGTTCCGCACTCACCAGGGTGCGGTGCACCACCGCGCCCGCCACCATGTCGAAGATCAGGTCGGCTGTGCGCGCGGCCTGCTGCGGATCGGTTTCTGCGGGGAGCTCGCCGCGCCGCTGGGCACGGGCGCGGCCCTCGAGAACCAGGCGTTTCTGTCGGTCGACGATGGAGGCGCGGATGCGTTCCCGGAGGGCGTCGTCCTGTGTCGACTCGGCGACCACTGCCATCAGGCCGCTCTTCGCCTCCGGGCGGGCCAGGATGGCGGCGAACTGCAGGACGACGCCCTCGATGTCCGCCGCCAGTGAGCCGCTGTCCGGGAGCTGAAGTTCGTCGAAGAGCTCCGCGACCGCGTCGACGACCAGTTCGTTCTTGCCCGCCCAGCGGCGGTACAGCGTCGTCTTCGCAACCCCGGCGCGCGTCGCGACGTCTCCCAAGGTGAGCTTGGACCAGCCCAGTTCGACCAGCGCCGCCCGCGTCGCGGCCAGGATCGCGGCGTCCGCCGTGGCGCTGCGCGGGCGCCCGGTGCGGCTGGCTGGGCTGCGACTCGGCATGACATGACCATAAACCGGCGTTTCCCGTGCGGCCGTGAGGGAGATCACCGGGGGGTGGTGTTCCGGCGGCGGGGTGTGGCGTTACGCTACGACTCGTAGCGAAAGCCCGTGAGGGACGTACACGGGCTCGAGCGACCTGGCGTGGGGTGGGGACCCGGCGCCGAAGGGCACCCGACCGGCTTGGCTTTCACACCGTTTTTCACACGCGCGCGCAGTACGGGGGAGGATAGACGCATGCAGCCACGGAACATGTCCATGAGCGGAGTCGTCGACCTCGCCGCGGTGAAGGCGGCCCAAGAGGCCAAGGCGAAGGCGGAGCAGGCGCGTGCGCAAGCCGCCCGGGAGGGTGGCACGGGGGCGATCTCCCCGGCCGATCTCGTCATCGACGTCGACGAGGCGGGATTCGAGAGGGACGTCCTCCAGCGGTCCGCCGAGGTGCCCGTCGTCATCGACTTCTGGGCCGAGTGGTGCCAGCCCTGCAAGCAGCTGAGCCCGGTCCTGGAGCGGCTGGCCGTCGAGTACAACGGCCGCTTCCTGCTCGCCAAGATCGACGTCGACGCCAACCAGATGCTGATGCAGCAGTTCGGCGTCCAGGGGATCCCGGCGGTGTTCGCGGTCGTCGCGGGGCAGGCGCTGCCGCTCTTCCAGGGGGCCGCCGGCGAGGCGCAGATCCGGCAGACACTGGACCAGCTGGTGCAGGTCGCCGAGCAGCGCTTCGGCCTGACCGGCCTCGCCGTCGACCCCGAGGCCGAGCCGGGCGGTGGCGCCCAGGCGGCCCCTGAGCGGCCGGCCGGCCCGTACGACGCGCTCCTCGAAGCCGCCGTGCAGGCGCTGGACTCGGGCGACCTGAGCGGTGCCGTCCAGGCCTACAAGAACGTGCTGAGCGAGGACCCGGGCAACGAGGAGGCCAAACTGGGCCTCGCCCAGGCCGAGTTGCTCCAGCGGGTGCAGGGCGTCGACCCGCAGCAGGTGCGCAGGGACGCGGCCGAGAAGCCGGCCGACGTGCAGGCGCAGATCACCGCCGCCGACCTGGATCTGGTGGGCGGCCACGTGGAGGACGCCTTCGGCCGGCTCATCGAGACCGTGGGGCGCACGGTGGGTGACGACCGTGACACCGTACGGATGCGGCTGCTGGAGCTGTTCGAGGTGGTCGGACCCGAGGATCCGCGTGTGATCGCGGCCCGCAGGGCCCTGGCGCGGGCCCTGTTCTGACCAGTCGTTAAACACACGGGCCTGTGGCGCCCGTGTGAAGGATTCACCGACAGGACGTCACCGCGGCCGCGCTTTACCAAAACTTGGTAATCGCGGCCGCTGTTACTACGAGTAAGTCATGGGCGTTGATCTGTCGGTTTCTGTCCAGCGATCAACAGCTTTGTACCGCCGTCCGGCACCACCCTGTGTCGCCGTCCGAGACCGGGGGGTCGTTGTTCGGTTATCCCGCCGTTACTAGCCAGTAACGAACCCCCTTGTGCGGGCGGCGAGAATGCACCACGATCGGCCACGCTCGGTCCATTCCCGTACCCCGGCAGCCGGTTGGGTCGCGGGACATCCAGGGTCCCCACCGAGCAGAGCCGGCGGCAGTGGCGCCGGCTCTTGGACAGGGGGGTCTTCGCCCACCCGGCGAAGCCTGTCCAGCAGGGTTGTGCGTGATGCGTGTCAGGCGCGACCAGTGGTTGTCGCTCGGGGGTGATCGCCGGTGATTCGGGCGCTAGTTGCGCCGCCGAGTGCAGGCGCTCTCCTTCCCGAGGACGTAGCACTTCTCCCATCCCTGCACGGCTGAGCCGCGATTCGGGGCGAGCCAGGTCAGGAGATGTACGTCCGAGAAGGAGGAAATATGGAGTCCCAGGTGCGTGGCGGGACCAGATGGAAGCGGTTCGCTGTGGTGATGGTGCCCAGCGTCGCCGCTGCGGCATGTGTGGGTGTCGGGCTGGCGCAGGGTGCGCTGGCCGCGTCGTTCAGCGTCTCCGGTCAGCAGTTCAAGGTGAAGGCCTCTCACCTGCACGGTGAGGGTTTCGCCCAGTACGGCGGAATCGACACCGTCTACGCCTCGACCGAGGGCAAGGAAAAGAAGCCGGTACCGGTGGCGATCTCGTCGTTCGACGACGCGACGATCACCAAGATGTGCCAGTCGGTCGCGACACCGATCCCCCTCATAGGCAAGACGGTCTACCTCCGTCTTGAGGCGGGGAACAACCCCAAGAAGCCGGTCACGGCCAAGAACCTCTACATCGACGTCGCCCAGCTCGACGCCGATGCGAAGTTCAAGAACATCGACATCGGCGTCGCGGTCAAGGACAAGACCCGCGGCCCCGACGTGAAGCAGGGCGAGAACGTGCTGCCGGGCGGCTTCGCCCAGCAGGCCGAGTCGGCCGACCTCACCAACGTCGAGCAGACGGCGTGGGCGACCACGGCTGGCACGTTCACGCTCAACGGTCTGTCGATGCGTCTCGGCACGGACAAGGGCATGGAGTGCTTCTGACGGCCTCCGTGTCACGGGCACCGCGGGGTGGCTGAGCCGCCCCGAAGGGGCGGGGAGCCATGGTTTCCCGCCCCGCGGGCCTGGCCCGGCCGTCCGCCGGGCACCTTCACAGACTCACAACTTCCGGCTACTGAACGCCTACTTCCGAGCCGGTACGTACCTCCACCGGACCGAGGGAGCTGTTTTCCATGAGTGCCGAGACTCCGGTCCAGAGCGCCGGGACCTTCACCCGGCTGCGTCGGCGATTCCGTGACTGGCGGGGCAGCCGGCCGTTCTGGGCAGGGCTGTTCACCATCCTCGGCGGGGTGCCGATCGCCTACTTCCCCTACGCCACCCTGAAGCTGGGGACCATGTCGCTCACCATGGCGACCACCGCGGGTGCCGGCTCCCTCATCATCGGGGTCCTGCTGATCACGCTGGGTCTGACCATGTGGTTCCAGCAGGCGACGCGGGTCTTCGCCGGTGTCGCGGCAATCATCCTCGCCCTGGTGTCGCTGGTGGTGTCCAACATCGGCGGCTTCCTCATCGGCTTCCTGTTCGCGCTGTTCGGTGGTGCGCTCGCGGTCTCCTGGGCGCCCGGCAACGCGGAGGGTGTCGAGGGGGGACGGCACAAGCCCGGTCGCGGACCGGCCGGAGAAGGTGCCGTGGAACCCACGCCCCAAGGCGCCGGCGATGAGCCGGTCGCGCCGCAGACGCCGCACGAGACCGGCGACGGTGGTCCGGCGGACGGCGTCCGGTCCGAGGCCCGAAACGGGGGGTACCGTGTCGGCTGACGCACGCGACCAGTTGCCCGAGACCCCGGTTCGGGCGAGAACGGGGCCTCGTCACGCGGCTCCCAAGAAGCCGCTGTTCACCCGGTTCCAGATGCCCGCCGGCAAGGCGATAGCCATGGCGGCGATGCCCACCGCGGTCCTCATGGGCATGGGATTCACCCCGACGCTCGCCCTCGCCGACGACCAGCCGTCGACCTCGAACAGCCTGAAGGCCGACGAGTACAAGGACTGCGTCGCGGCGCTGGAGGGCGACAAGGACAAGGACGGCGCCTCCCCCTCGCCCTCGACGAGCGGTGGCGAGGAGGACGGCAAGAAGGACGAGAACACGTCCGAGCCGACTCCCTCGACGCCCGCGGGCGGCTCGGACGCGGACAAGGACCCCGCGGAATCGTCCGGTTCCTCGGATTCAGGTTCCGACGACACGGGCGGCAAGACCGAGCCCACGCCGACCCCTTCGCCCTCCTCGGGCACCTCGGGCGAGGACGACGCGGCATCGCCGAGCCCGTCGCCGTCCCAGAGCGACCGCAACGTGCTGGAGGACATCGGCGACGCGATCGGCGGCATCTTCGACGGCGGCAAGTCCACCGAGAGTCCGAGCCCCACGCCGTCCGCGTCCGCCTCGCCGTCCGGGGACACGGACGAGCCCGTGGACACGAGCAAGTCCCCGGACGCAGGCGAGGACGCCCCGTCCGACACCGTCAAGGAGACCACCGACAAGGTCACCGACACGGCGAAGGACACCGTGAAGGACACGGCCGGCACGGCGTCGAAGGCGGCCGAGGACACCACCGGGGCCGTCGAGAAGGCGGCCGAGGACGCGGCCGGGGAGGCCACCGCCTCTCCCAGCCCGTCCGCGAGCCCCTCCGTGGACCCCGAGGACTGCCCGGCCGCCACGGACGCCGAGGGCGGCGTGGACAACGAGCTCCTCGTGCCCGACGAGCCCTGGCGTCTGGAGGCCAGCTCGCTGACGCTGAAGGGTGCCGACTACCAGGGCATCGTCGAGGTGAAGACCGCGAGCGGCGCCACCAAGAAGGTGCTGAAGTACGTCATCAACGACGGGACCGACATCGGGGACCTGCACCAGCTCGTCACGGACAAGCAGTCCGGCAAGACCCACCACGTCCAGGCCGCCAAGGGGTCGACGTCCACGATCACCGACGGCAAGACGGTGATGTACACGGAGAGCATCTCCGGAAACCTGCTCGGCCTGATCCCGGTCACGTTCGACCCGGAGCACCCGCCGCCCCTGAACATCCCGCTGATCTACTTCACCAACGTGAAGGTCACCCAGGCCGGCCAGTTCGGCGGCACGCTGACCGTGCCGGGGCTGCATCAGTACACCACCGACTGACGCCGCCTCCGAGGCCTCTCCGGGAGCCGCAACAGACTGTGCCCCGCCGGGTTCGACCCGGCGGGGCACAGACGCGTTTTCTGCCGGTGGGCGGGTGCCCAGGGTCAGTCGTCCTCGCCTTCCTCGTCCTCTTCGTCGTCGTCGAAGCGCGGCAGGACGTCGGTGTCCATGCCGTACTCGCCGAAGAGGTCGACCAGGGCTCTGGTCATGGCGTCCAGACCGCCTTCACGGACGATCACGAGGTCAGGGATCCGCAGGTACAGGCCGTCGGCGCACTCGCCGGTGGTGGACCGGTCGTCCATCACCTCGGCGATCTTCCGAAGGGTCATGAACGTCGCGGTCCACCCCTTGCCGCCACGGGCGCGGACGACCGCGTCGACGTCCTCGACAGTGTCGGCGTCACCGTCGCCTTGGCGGCGTTCACCGCGGTCTGGGTGGCCTTCGCCGCCGCCTGGGCCGCTGCGTACGAGGCCTTGACGACCTGCACCGACTGCTGGGTGTACAGCAGCCCCCGGCCGCGCGGCGTCTTGGCCGCGTCAGCGATGGCGTACGCGTCGTTCTGCGCCGTGGCGGCCTGTCCGGAGGCCGTCTTGGCGGCGGCCACCGCCTTGTTGGCCAGCGACAGCTGCTCCGCGGCCCGCTTCTGGGCGTTGGCCAGGTCCGTCTTGGCCTGGGTGAACACCGCTTCCTTGGGCCGGTGGATGTTGTCCTTGGGCTGGCCCGCCCAGTACTTCTGCCACAGCAGGATCTGCTCGGCCAGCCACGCCTGCCCGATGGACTCGATCATCGCCTCGGTGGCCTTGCGGGCCTCGGCCGACGCGGTCGCCTCGGCGGCCATGACGGTGGCCCGGGGCTTGGCCTGCGCGGCGTACTCCGTCTCCCACTCCTGATGTGCCGTCAGGACCGCCGGGGTGAGGATTCGCCGGGCGTCGACGGGGTTGTAGCTGTCGCAGCCGCCCCAGGCGACCTTGAGGGCATCGACCTCCATGCGGTACTCGGCCGAGCCCTCCCAGCGGCTTGGTGACGAAGCCGCCGTGGCGCAGGAAGGACGCGACATCACTGGCGGTGGTCCAGTTGTAGGGGCCGCGGACCTCGGTGTCCCCGAACATCGCGTCGGCCGCGAAGTCGTTCCAGTCGTCCTGCCCCTTGATGTCGGCGGCGACCTTCTTCGCCTGGTCGACCGAGGCCTTGGTGGGCACGCTGCGGCCGTCCTGTCCGAGCCGGCCGTACAGGTCCCGTTGCGGACCGAGCGTGAAGGCTACGACGTCCGCGTCGAACTCGGGAGCGTGGTACTCAGTGCCCGAGGTCCAGCCCGTCTGCGCGTAGATCTTGTTGGCCGTCTCCCAGCGCGTCTTGCGCTTGCGGGACTGGTCCAGGTAGTCGATGACCCCGTCGTTGTCCTTGCTGCGGGCGTCCCCGAGGGTGCCGAGGCCCACCTGGTGCCCTTCCAGGGCCCCGGTGAGTTCGGTGTCGGTGCCGTTGAGGGCCTTGGCGGCCGCGGCCTTGAGGGCGGGGCCGCCGATGTGCAGCGCCGTACCGGCCACGCACCGGTTCGTCCGGGCGTCCACCCCGAGACTGATCCGGAACTGGCCGGCGTCCGGGTCCTCGGCGGGCTCGTCGGCCCGGGCGGGGGCCGCGTACACCAGCCCCGTCAGTACGGCGGATGCCGCCACCAGCGCGGTGCCGGCTAACCCCCTTGAGCGCAGGGCTCTTCGCATGTCGTCGCCTGTCCGCTGGATGAATGGTCGACCCAGGAGGAGGGCAGGCGGGCATGGCTGCGCGGCAGGCGTGGTCGGTCTGCCAGCAGGTGACTTCCGTCAGGAGATGTCCATGTTGGACTGATATGCTCGCGCGCTGGTCAGGCACGCGTCCCCCGCACCCTCTCCCCAAGGGCTTCACGAGAGTTACACAGGAAACGGAAGAGGGGTAGAGGGATTTTCAGTGGCCAGGGCCACCTACGAGACGAGGGCGCCCCCCGGAACTCAGGGGGCGCCCTCGGTGTCGTAAAGGGGCCTTCACGGCCCTTGCCGGGTCAGCTCTTGGCGCCGCCCAGGTGGTGGACGCGCACCATGTTGGTGGTGCCGGGGACACCGGGGGGCGAGCCGGCGGTGATGACCACGATGTCGCCCTCGTTGAAGCGGTTCAGCTTCACCATCTCCTGGTCCACCAGGTCGACCATCTCGTCGGTGCTGTTCACGAACGGCACGACGTGCGGCTCCACGCCCCAGCTGAGCGCGAGCTGGTTGCGGGTGGACTCGTCCGTGGTGAAGGCGATGATCGGCTGGACGGCGCGGTAGCGGCACAGCCGGCGGGCGGTGTCGCCGGACTGGGTGAAGGCCACCAGGCCCCGGCCGCCGAGGAAGTCGGCGATCTCGCAGGCCGCACGGGCCACCGAACCACCCTGCGTACGCGGCTTCTTGCCCGGGACGAGCGGCTGCAGGCCCTTGGACATCAGCTCCTGCTCGGCCGCCGTGACGATCTTCGACATCGTCTTGACGGTCTCGATCGGGTACGCGCCCACGCTCGACTCGGCGGACAGCATGACCGCGTCGGCGCCGTCCAGGATCGCGTTGGCCACGTCGGAGGCCTCGGCGCGGGTCGGACGGGAGTTGGTGATCATCGACTCCATCATCTGGGTCGCCACGATCACCGGCTTGGCGTTGCGCCGGCACAGCTCGATCAGGCGCTTCTGCACCATGGGGACCTTCTCGAGCGGGTACTCGACGGCGAGGTCACCACGGGCGACCATCACGCCGTCGAACGCCATCACGACGTCCTCCATGTTCTGCACCGCCTGCGGCTTCTCCACCTTGGCGATGACCGGGACGCGGCGGCCCTCCTCGTCCATGATGCGGTGCACGTCCTGGACGTCCTTGGCGTCCCGGACGAACGACAGCGCGACCAGGTCGCAGCCCATGCGGAGCGCGAAGCGGAGGTCCTCGATGTCCTTCTCGCTCAGCGCGGGCACGTTGACGGCCGCGCCGGGCAGGTTGATGCCCTTGTGGTCGGAGATGACGCCGCCCTCGATGACGATCGTCCTGACCCGGTGGCCCTCGACCTCGGTGACCTTCAGCTCGACGTTGCCGTCGTTGATGAGGATCTGGTCGCCCTTGGTCACGTCGCCGGGCAGGCCCTTGTAGGTCGTCCCGCAGATCGTCTTGTCGCCGGGGACGTCCTCGGTGGTGATGGTGAACTCGTCACCGCGCACCAGCTCCACGGGACCCTCGGCGAAGGTCTCCAGACGGATCTTGGGGCCCTGGAGGTCGGCGAGGACCCCGATGGCCCGGCCGGTCTCCTTGGCGGCGGCACGGACCCGGTCGTACCGGCCCTGGTGCTCGGCGTGCGAGCCGTGGCTGAAGTTGAAGCGGGCCACGTTCATGCCGGCTTCGATCAACGCGACAAGCTGCTCGTGGGAGTCGACCGCGGGGCCGAGAGTACAGACGATTTTCGAACGGCGCATGGGGGCGATCCTATCGGTTTGTTTCGCAACGGAATATTCCGTCAGGCGGAAAATACAAAAGGGCGGGATGCCGCTCAGGTGTGATTCCCCGAACCAATTACCAGCGCGTAGGTCTGTGTCGCGATCTCCAATTCCTCGTCAGTAGGGACCACCGCCACCGCGACCCGGGCGCCCTCGGGCGAGATCAGCCGTGCCTCGTCGCCGCGCACGGCGTTGCGCTCGCCGTCCACCGCGAGGCCCAGCTCCTCCAGGCCCGCCAGGGCCGCCTCCCGCACGGGCGCCGCGTTCTCGCCGACGCCGGCGGTGAAGGCCACCGCGTCCACCCGTCCGAGTACGGCGTAATAGGCGCCGATGTACTTCTTCAGGCGGTGAATGTAGATGTCGAACGCCAGCTCCGCCTGCTCGTCGCCCTCGTCGACGCGGCGGCGGATCTCCCTCATGTCGTTGTCGCCGCACAGTCCGATCAGACCGCTCTTCTTGTTGAGAAGAGTGTCGATCTCGTCGGCGGACATTCCACCAACACGCATCAAATGGAAGATGACGGCCGGGTCCATGTCTCCCGAGCGCGTACCCATCACGAGCCCCTCCAAAGGCGTCAGCCCCATGGAGGTGTCCACGCAGCGACCGCCCCTGACGGCCGAGGCGGACGCCCCGTTGCCCAGGTGCAGCACGATCACGTTCGTCTCGGCGGGGTCCTTGCCCAGCAGCTTCGCCGTCGTCCGGGAGACGTAGGCGTGGGAGGTGCCGTGGAAGCCGTAGCGGCGGATGCGGTGCTCGTCGGCGGTCTTCACGTCGATCGCGTAGCGGGCGGCCGACTCCGGCATGGTCGTGTGGAACGCGGTGTCGAAGACCGCGACCTGCGGCAGGTCCGGGCGCAGGGACTGCGCCGTGCGGATGCCGGTGAGGTTGGCCGGGTTGTGCAGCGGGGCCACCGGGATGAGCCGCTCGATCTCGGCGAGCACGGCGTCGTCGATCACGGTCGGCTCGGTGAAGGACTTGCCGCCGTGCACCACCCGGTGCCCGA
Organism: Streptomyces sp. NPDC050416; assembly: GCF_044458845.1. NCBI lineage: Bacteria > Bacillati > Actinomycetota > Actinomycetes > Kitasatosporales > Streptomycetaceae > Streptomyces > Streptomyces sp. NPDC050416. The sequence goes on along the minus strand of NZ_JBITII010000017.1, from coordinate 30,008 downwards.
TCGCGGCCAGTTCGGGCGAGTCCAGGCCGAGGCCGTCCTTGGCGAGTTCCTCGGCCACGGCCTTCAGGGCGGCGTCGTGGTCGGCGATCGCCCCGCCGCGCTCCCGGCCCCCGCCGCCGGCCGGGGTGTGCTTCAGGCGCGAGGTCTGCTCGCCGATGCGCTCGACCAGACCCACCGCCAGCCGGCTGTTGTCGCGCATGTCGAGCAGCTGGTACTTCACCGACGAGGAGCCGGAGTTGAGGACGAGGACGCGGGTGGGGCTCACTGGGCGGTCGCCTTCTCGCTCGGGGACGGGGCGGGGGACTGGGCCTGGATCGCCGTGATGGCGACCGTGTTGACGATGTCCTGGACGAGGGCGCCCCGGGACAGGTCGTTGACCGGCTTGCGCAGGCCCTGCAGCACCGGGCCGACGGCGATCGCGCCGGCCGAGCGCTGCACGGCCTTGTAGGTGTTGTTGCCGGTGTTCAGGTCGGGGAAGATCAGCACGCTCGCCTGCCCGGCGACCTCGGAGCCGGGCAGCTTGGTCGCCGCGACCGACGGCTCCACGGCGGCGTCGTACTGGATCGGGCCCTCGATCCTCAGGTCGGGACGGCGCGTGCGCACCAGCTCGGTCGCCTCGCGGACCTTGTCGACGTCGGCGCCCGAGCCGGAGGTGCCCGTGGAGTACGACAGCATGGCGATCCGCGGCTCCACGCCGAACTGCTCGGCCGTGCTCGCCGACTGGATGGCGATGTCGGCGAGCTGCTGGGCGTTCGGGTCCGGGTTGACCGCGCAGTCGCCGTAGACGAGGACCTTGTCGGCCAGGCACATGAAGAACACCGACGAGACGATGTCGGCGTCCGGCTTGGTCTTGATGATCTCGAAGGCCGGGCGGATGGTCGCGGCCGTGGAGTGCACCGAGCCGGACACCATGCCGTCGGCGAGGCCCTCCTGCACCATCAGCGTGCCGAAGTAGTTCACGTCCGAGACCACGTCGTACGCCAGCTCCACGGTGACGCCCCGGTGTGCCCGCAGGGCCGCGTACTTCTCGGCGAAGGCGTCGCGCAGGTCGGAGGTGGCCGGGTCGATCAGCTGGGACTCGCCGAGGTCGATGCCGAGGTCGGCGGCCTTCTTGCGGATCTGGTCGACCGGGCCGAGCAGGGTCAGCTCGCACACGCCCCGGCGCAGCAGCACCTCGGCGGCGTGCAGCACGCGCTCCTCGGTGCCCTCGGGCAGCACCACGCGGCGCAGGTCGGAGCGGGCCTGCTCCAGCAGCTTGTGCTCGAACATCATCGGCGTCACGCGGTCGCTGCTCGGGGCGGAGACGCGGCGGGCGAGGTCGGCGGTGTCGGCGTACCGCTCGAACAGGCCGAGCGCCCGCTCCGCCTTGCGCGGGGTGGCCGCGTTGAGCTTGCCCTCCAGGGAGAACAGCTGCTCGGCGGTGGGGAAGCTGGTGCCGGCCACCGACAGCACCGGGGTGCCGGGGGCGAGGCGGTCGGCGAGGGTGAGGATGTGGTCGCCGGGCACCTCGTCCAGGGTGAGCAGCACGCCCGCTATCGGCGGGGTGCCGGCGCTGTGCGCGGCGAGCGCGCCGACGACCAGGTCGGCCCGGTCGCCCGGGGTGACGACGAGGCAGCCCGGGGTCAGGGCGCCCAGGAAGTTCGGCAGCATCGCGCCGCCGAAGACGAACCCGAGCACGTCCCGGGCCAGCCCCGAGTCGTCGCCGAGGACCACCTTGGCGCCGAGGGTGTGGCCGATCTGCGAGACGGTCGGGGCGGACAGCGCGGGCTCGTCGGGCAGGACGTAACACGGCACGGGGAGCCGGGAGTCGAGCTGGGCGGCGATCTCGTCGCGGTCCTCGCGGGCCACCCGGTTGGTGACCATGGCCAGGACGTCGCAGCCCAGCGTGTCGTAGGCCCGGTAGGCGTTGCGCGTCTCGGCGAGCACCGACTCGACGGTCTGCTTGCGGCCGCCCACGACCGGGATCACGGACGCGCCGAACTCGTTCGCCAGCCGGGCGTTGAGCGACAGCTCGTCCGGGAGCTGGGTGCCGGCGTAGTCGGTGCCGAGGACCAGGACCACGTCGAAGTCGCGGGCGACCAGGTGGAAGCGGTCGACGAGCGTGGACACCAGCTCGTCCGTGCCGGCCTCGGCCTGGAGGGCGGACGCCTCGTGGTAGTCCATGCCGTAGACGGTCGCCGGGTCCTGGGTGAGCCGGTAGCGGGCGCGCAGCAGCTCGAAGAGGCGGTCGGGGCCGTCATGGACGAGGGGACGGAAGACGCCCACCCGGTCCACCTGCCGGGTGAGGAGCTCCATGACCCCCAGTTCGACGACCTGGCGGCCGTCGCCGCGGTCGATGCCGGTCACGTACACGCTGCGGGTCACGCGCGCTCTCCGTTTCGTCTCGAATGGGGGTACACATCAAGCGGTACACATCAAGCCAACGGCTATCCAGCCACGGGCACAAAAATCGCCCACCGAGGTGAGCAGAACCCTCTTGACAATACCTCCGTCGGTAGATAAGGCGCCCGTCAGCCTAGGGGTGCGACGCCGGGCTGGGGAGCGTGAAACAATCGGCAGAGGCTCACCGGTATCAACAGCGAGCAGGAGACACAGCACGATGCGTATCGGAGTTCTCACCGCAGGCGGCGACTGCCCCGGCCTGAACGCCGTGATCCGGTCGGTCGTGCACCGGGCGGTCGACAACTACGGCGACGAGGTCATCGGCTTCGAGGACGGTTACTCGGGGCTGCTGGACGGCCGCTACCGCGCCCTCGACCTGAACGCGGTCAGCGGCATCCTGGCCCGCGGCGGCACGATCCTGGGGTCGTCCCGGCTGGAGCGCGACCGTCTCCGTGAGGCCTGCGAGAACGCCTCCGACATGATCCACGAGTTCGGCATCGACGCGCTGATCCCGATCGGCGGCGAGGGCACGCTGACGGCCGCCCGCATGCTGTCCGACGCGGGTCTGCCGGTCGTGGGCGTCCCGAAGACGATCGACAACGACATCTCGTCGACCGACCGCACGTTCGGCTTCGACACGGCGGTCGGCGTCGCCACCGAGGCGATGGACCGCCTGAAGACCACCGCCGAGTCCCACCAGCGGGTGATGGTGGTGGAGGTCATGGGACGCCACGCGGGCTGGATCGCGCTGGAGTCCGGCATGGCGGCCGGTGCGCACGGGATCTGCCTGCCGGAGCGGCCGTTCGACCCCGCCGACCTCGTGAAGATGGTCGAGGAGCGCTTCGCCCGCGGCAAGAAGTTCGCGGTCGTCTGCGTCGCCGAGGGCGCCCACCCCGCCGACGGCACCATGGACTACGGCAAGGGCGCCATAGACAAGTTCGGCCACGAGCGCTTCCAGGGCATCGGCACGGCACTCGCCCACGAGCTGGAGCGACGGCTCGGCAAGGAGGCCAAGCCGGTCATTCTCGGCCACGTCCAGCGCGGCGGCTCACCCACCGCCTACGACCGCGTGCTCGCCACGCGGTTCGGCTGGCACGCGGTGGAGGCCGCGCACCAGGGGCAGTTCGGCAGGATGACCGCGCTGCGCGGGACGGACATCGTGATGGTGCCGCTCGCGGAGGCGGTGACCGAGCTGAAGACGGTGCCGAAGGACCGCATGGACGAGGCCGAGTCGGTCTTCTAGAGCGGCCGGGTCGGGCCCTAGGCCGGGCTCTTCTGGATCCGCGTCCAGAAGTGCTCGACGATCCGGTCGAGGAACTCGCGGGCGGTGTCGCCGGCTTCCCTGGCGCCGCCGCCCCAGCTCAGGGTGGCGGCCATGTGCCCCTGGTAGTCCTGGTGCAGCCCCTGGAGGGCGCCCTCCAGGAACGGCCGGTCCAGGGGCACGACCTTGGCCACCGGACGCACGTAGGCCTGCCAGCGGGTGGTGACCGCGTTGCGCAGCAGTTCGCCGAGCTTGGCGTCGCGGCCCGTGACGGTGACGAAGTCGGGCAGGCGGAGGCCGAGCAGATCGGCCAGGGCGGCGGACTGGCGGTCGGTGCCGCGCCAGGTGTCGGTCTCCTCCATCCGCAGATAGGCGTGGAGTTCATGTCCCACGGCGCGGGCCACGTCCTCGGGGGCGAAACCGCGGGCGATGCGGTGCTCGCGCAGGGTGCGGGGTCTGCCGATGAGTTCGCCGGGCGAACACCACAACACCCCCGCGAGTGCGGTGAGTTCTGAGCCGGAAGGGGCCGCAGCCCCGCGTTCCCAGGCCCTGACGTGGTCCGGGGTGATGTGGGGGTGCCCGTAGGAGACGCGTATGTCGTGGGCGACGTGCTCGGGTGTCATGCCGAGGGCCGCGCGCAGCCGGCGGGCGGCGGGGGCGTTGAAGGGCGGGGGTGTCGGGGTGGCGGGCACGGAGTGGGGTGCGGGCTGGCTCGGGCGGGCTGAAGGTCGGCGCACGGGCGACACGCTAGGGGCGCGGGGCTGTAGTGACTACGGTCTGTTCGGCCAGGATCACGGATTGTAGGAAGCTACGGCTACCGGCGGGTTCGACCGGGGCTGAAGATCGTCTGTCGGCCGGGGAGCGGGAGCGGCGAGGATGGCGCCGGGCCTGGCGAGCGCGGGCCCGGAAAGGCGGCCACTCGGATGAACGGCAAGCTCAAGGGGCATATTCGCGAGCGTCTCCTCGCGAAGAACTTCTGGCATCTCGCGACGGTGGGTGCGGACGGTGCGCCCCAGGTGTCGCCCATGTGGGCGGACATCGAAGGGGAGTACGTCATGGTCAACACGTCGATCGGGCGGGTGAAGGAAGAGAACCTGCGGCGCAATCCGTACGTTTCGCTGTCCCACCACGACCCCTCCAACCCGTACGACCGGGCGGAGATCCGGGGGAAGGTCGTCCGGTTCGTGGAGGGCGAGGAGGCGGAGCGGGCGATGGACCGGCTCGCGCGGAAGTACCTCGGGGAGGAGCGGTATCCGTGGCTGCTGCCCGGGGAGCGCCGGGTAATGCTGCTGATCGAGCCGACGCGGGTGCGGAGGCTGGAGGGCGTGGAGCCGTTCCGGGCGGGGGTCCTGCCGGACGGGGCGGCCGACTGAGGGGCGCAGTGCTTGGCTGGGCGGGTCGGACAGGTCCGACCCGCCCCTTTCGTTCGCGGTGCCCCATCTGCTCTGCGCGCTCAGCGACGCCGCGAGACGGGCGGCGGTCTTCTCGCCCGCTCGCTGTTTGATCAAGCCTTCCTTGGCGGCCGCACGGAGCCTGACGTCCGTGCTCTTCTTCAGCGCGCGAATCCGTGATCACCCGGCCATTGACCCGGCACGTTCACCCACTTAACCTCCATCTTCATACGTGGACGCCGTCTGCATACAGGGATGGGACACCGGTTCAAAGGGGAACTGCCTTGCCTCTGCTCGTAGTCGGGATCAGCGTCCTGGTTCTGCTCCTGCTCATGACCAGGCTGAGACTGAACGGCTTCGCGGCCCTGCTGCTCGTGGCGGTCGGGGTCGCGCTCGTCCAGGGGATACCGGTGGCGACCATCCCGGACGTCCTCTCCGAGGGCATCGGGGACCAGATCGGCGACACCATGCTGACCATCGGACTCGGCGCCATGGTCGGCCGGGTGATGGGGGACGCGGGCGCCGCGCAGCGCATAGCCGGCAAGCTCCTCGACGCGTTCGGGCCGCGCTGGGTCCAGGTCGCCATGGTGGTCACGTCCATGCTGATCGGCGTGACCATGTTCTACGAGGTCGCGTTCGTCATCATCGTGCCCATCGCGTTCACCCTGGTCAGGGTCACCGGCGCGAAGCTGCTGTGAGTCGGGCTGCCGATGTCCATCGCCCTGTCCACCATGCACAGCTTCCTCCCGCCACACCCCGGCCCCACCGCCGTCGCCGCGACCTTCCACGCCTCCGTCGGACTCACGCTGTTCTACGGCCTGTTCGTCGCCGTGCCCGCCGGCGCGCTCATCGCCCTGACCTGGCCCCGTCTTCCGTTCGTCGCGCGGTTGACGCCGGCCATCCCCAAGGGCCTGGTCAGCGAGCGCGAGTTCACCGACGAGGAGATGCCGGGCCTCGGCTGGTCGCTGCTCGTGGCGATGTTCCCCGTCGTGCTGATCGTGGCCGCCGCCGTGACCGACATGGCCGCCTCCGGCGACAGCCCGTTCCTGAACGTCGTCGCCTTCGTCGGGTCGGCGCCGATCGCCCTGCTGCTGACCCTGTGCCTGGCGGTGTGGGCGTTCGGACCGCGGATCGGGCGCGGCCTGAGCGACGTCGGCGCCTCGTGCGGCTCGGCGGCCCAGGCGATGGCGATGATCCTGCTGGTGATCGGCGCGGGCGGGGCCTTCAAGAACGTCCTCGTCGAGGGCGGGATCTCCGACTACATCAAGGACGTCACCGACGGCTGGTCCATCTCGCCGATCGTCCTCGCCTGGCTCGTCGCCGTCATCCTGCGCATCGCGCTGGGCTCCGCCACGGTCGCCGTCGTCACGGCCTCCGGGGTGGCCCTGCCGCTGCTGGCGGGCAGCGGGGTGCACCCGGAGGTCATGGTGTTGGCCGTCGCCTGCGGCTCCATCGCCTTCTCCCACGTCAACGACCCGGGCTTCTGGCTGTTCAAGGAGTACTTCAACCTGTCCGTCGTCGAGGCGATCAAGGTCCGTACGTCCTATACGACCGTGCTCGCCGTGCTCGGGCTGGGCGGGGTGCTCGTCGTGGAGTGGGTCCTCGACGTCCTGAGTCTGTGAACCGTATGCCGGTCTGTGAATTCGGTTTCCGAGAAAGGGCATTTGATGAGCAGCAGGCAGCAGCCGACCGTCACCGCGTTCGCCGTCTACCCCGTCGCCGGACGGGACAGCATGGAGCTGAACCTCTCCGGCGCGCACGGCCCGTACTTCACCCGCAACGTCGTCGTCCTCACCGACTCCGAGGGGCGGACCGGGCTGGGGGAGGTGCCCGGCGGGGAGAAGATCACGCAGACGCTGCGGGACGCCGGGCCGCTGGTCGTCGGGGCGAAGGTGGGGGACTACAAGCGGGTGCTGCGCGAGATCGGCGAGCGGTTCGCCGACCGGGACGCAGGGGGGCGGGGCGCCCAGACCTTCGACCTGCGGACCACGGTCCATACGGTGACGGCGGTCGAGTCGGCGCTGCTCGATCTTCTCGGGCAGCATCTGGACGTGCCGGTGGCTGCGCTGCTGGGCGACGGGCAGCAGCGGGACTCCGTGCGGGTGCTGGGATACCTCTTCTACGTCGGTGACCCGGACCGGACGGAGCTGGAGTACGTCCGGGAGCCCGGCTCCTCCGTGGAGTGGTACCGGGTGCGGCACGAGGAGGCGCTGTCGCCGGAGGCGATCGTGCGGCAGGCGGAGGCGGCCTACGAGCACTACGGGTTCCGGGACTTCAAGCTCAAGGGGGGCGTGCTGGCGGGGGCCGAGGAGGTCGCGGCCGTGCGTGCGCTCAAGGCGCGCTTTCCCGAGGCGCGGATCACCCTGGATCCGAACGGGGCGTGGTCGCTGCGCGAGGCGGTCGAGCTGTGCCGGCCGTTGGTCGGCACGCTCGCGTACGCCGAGGATCCCTGCGGGGCGGAGGGCGGTTACTCCGGGCGGGAGATCCTCGCGGAGTTCCGGCGGGCCACGGGGTTGCCCACGGCGACGAACATGATCGCGACGGACTGGCGTCAGATGGCCCATGCGCTGGCTCTGCAGTCGGTCTCCATTCCGCTGGCCGACCCGCACTTCTGGACCATGCAGGGGTCCGTGCGGGTGGCGCAGTTGTGCAACGCGATGGGGCTGACCTGGGGGTGCCACTCCAACAACCACTTCGACATCTCGCTGGCGATGGTGACGCACTGCGGGGCGGCGGCGCCGGGGGAGTACAACGCGCTGGACACGCACTGGATCTGGCAGGAGGGTCTGGAGCGGTTGACCGTCTCGCCGCCCCGCATCGTGGGCGGGGAGATCGCCGTCCCGGACGCGCCGGGGCTGGGGGTCGAGCTCGACATGGACCGGCTGCTGGCGGCGCACGAGCTGTACCGGGAGAAGGGGGTGGGGGCTCGGGACGATGCGGTGGGGATGCGGTATCTGGTGCCGGGGTGGGAGTTCGACGCGAAGCGGCCGTGTCTGATTCGGTGATCGCCGGGTGGTGCGGGGTGCCTGCGGCGGCCTGTGGCTGCTTCGGTGGGGGTGCGCGTAGCGCCTACCGGGGTGCGGTGGGTCGGGGCCGCGCCGGGGGGTGTCCGTCCTCGGAACGGCGCGATGGGGTTGCGTACCGACTAACTGTCCGTTGACGCGCCAACCGCTGCGGGCGGACACCCCCCGACACGTCCCCTTCCGTGCGTCGGCGGGTGCGGGTGCGTGCCGGCTTGGCTGCCGCAGGCTGCCGTGCTGCGGGCCGCTGTCCCGCTGAGCTGCGGGCAGTCGTGCCTCCCCCAGTGCCTTAAAGGGCCTGGGAGGTGCCCCCAGGCGGCACGGGTGGGCGCAGCGGCACCCCGCTCCGCCGGGCTGCGGAACGCCCCCGCCCCAGCAACTACGCCGGTCAGCCCTTCACCGCCCCTCCCAGTGCGAAGCCCCCTCCCAGGCGCCGGGCGATCAGGACGTACAGGAGGATCACCGGGGCAGGAGCGTGAAGGGGACGAAGAAGTTGCCCCACATCATGACGAAGGAGAAGACCGTCACGACGGCCACGCCCGGGCTCATCAGGGGCAGCACGATGCGGATCAGGGACTGGAGGGACGACGCCCCGTCGGTCCAGGCCGCCTCCTCGAGTTCCTTCGGTACGCCGTCCATGAAGTTCTTCATCAACCAGACGGCATACGGCAGTTGGGACGCGGCGAAGAAGAGGATCGTGCCCTGCATGGTGTCGATGAGGTCCACTCGGACGAAGAGCGCGTAGACCGGGACCATGATCGCCGTGATGGGCAGGCTCGTCGCGAAGAGGATCGTCAGCAGGAACGGGCGGTTGAAGCGGGAGCGGAACCGGGAGAGCGGGTAGGCCGCCAGGGTCGCGCAGATCACCGTGAGCGCCGTCGCGCCGCCGCACAGGATCAGGCTGTTGAGGAGGGGGTGAAGGTGATCTTGGGGGCGAGGATCGCGTCGAAGTTGTCCAGCGTGAGGCCGTCGGGTGTCTTGACCCGGAGGTCGGCGTGGGGGTCCAGGGAGGACAGCACGACCCAGGCCAGGGGGAGTACGAAGGCCGCGGCGAGCACCAGGAGGCCCGTGTCCGCCGCCAGGCGCCGGGTCGTGCGGCGGGAGGCGAGTGTGACTGCCATGCGGGTCATACCTCCGTCCGCAGCAGGCGCAGATAGACCAGGGAGTCCGGAACTGGTGGCGGTGTCGTGTGTGAGTGCGTGGGTCGAATGTGTGACCTTTTCGCGGGGGTGTCGTTGATCGGATGACAGCACTACGCGTGGGGATGGGGGGTGCGGTGAGCCGGAGGCTGCCGCTGGGCGAGGGCGAGGCATCCCGTACCGCGTGTGCCCGTGCCCTGTTGCGTTGCGGGGTGGAGGAGAAGACCGGGCAGGTCCTCACCAGGGCGGTGCTGGTGCAGCGGGTGGGCTGGGCTGCCGCTCTGGTGTCCGGCATGTGGCGGCCCGCCGCTCGAACCTCAACGACGCGCTCACCTCATCCGCCGCGCGCTGGACGGTCGACCAGGCCATCACCGCCGGCGCGAGCGTGATCTACGTCGAAGACCTCCGCTCCATGGAAGCCCGGGGCATGGGCCGGACCCTGAATTCCCGCCTGTCCCAGCAGGTACGCGGACAGATCGTCGAACGGATGCGGCACCTGGCCGCCGAGGCGGGCATCGCTGTGGTCACCGTCCCGGCCCGGAACACCTCCCGGCACTGCCCCCGATGTCTCGTCCCGCTGCGCCACCGCAAGGCCCCCGACCGGCCCACCACGCCGGGCTGGAAATGGGCCCTGTGCCCCAACCGGGACTGCGGCTGGCAGGGCGACCGCGACACCGGAGCATGGCAGCGCATCGCCGCCCGCGGCCTGACCCACCAGACCAAGACCATGACCGACCGCACCAGCGGCGCAATGGTCATCCGCAGCGTGGTCGACCGGCTCGAAGCCACCGCCCTGGTCGAACCGGCCACCGCCCAGACCCGCCGGCAGGACCGGTCCAAGACCGGACCCACCCGGCTCCGCACCACACGCCCCGCGCCCAGGCGACGCAGGGCACCCTCCCCCACCAGACCCACAGGTCCGGCGGGCAAGCGTCCGGAGGGACACGCTCACACGGGCCGGAGGTGGCTGCCCCGCGCAGCACGCAGCACTGGGCGCAGGATTCCACCTGCACGCCCATGCTTCCCCGCCACGATGGGAAACGATCCCGGAAACTCAATGAAGCGGCAGCGTCTGGCTCTTGCCGCCCGGGCCGCCCCTGGTCATCACCCAGATCAGCCCGAAGACCGAGAGGGTCTGGAGGGGGTTGAGCATCAGGTTCGTGCCGGGCCTGACGAGCCGTCACTAGCCCGTGACCCAGCGGTACTGCAACTCCGGGCGGCCCACCGTGCCGTACTGCGGGCGGCGGGCCGCGCGGCCCGCGTCCACCAGGTGCTCCAGGTAACGGCGGGCCGTGATGCGGGAGATGCCCACCGTCTCCGCCACACCGGCGGCCGTGAGGCCCTCCGCGCTGTCGCGCAGGGCCACCGTCACCCGCTCCAGCGTCGGTGCGCTCAGCCCCTTCGGGAGGGCCGCCGGGCCCGGGGCGCGCAGGGCGGCCAGCGCCCGGTCGACCTCGTCCTGGCCGCTCGCCTCGCCGACCGCGGCGTGGAACTCGGCGTACCGCACGAGGCGGTCCCGCAGGGTCGCGAAGGTGAACGGCTTCAGGACGTACTGCACGACTCCGAGCGAGACGCCCTCGCGCACGACCGCCAGATCACGCGCCGACGTCACCGCGATCACGTCCGCGTGGTGCCCGGCCGCCCGGAGGGACCGCGCGAGGTGCAGTCCGTGTACGTCCGGCAGATGCAGATCGAGCAGGAGCAGGTCGACGGGCGTGCGCTCCAGGGCCCGGCGGGCCTCCGCGCCCGTGTGCGCCTTGCCCACGGCGACGAAGCCGGGGACGCGGCCGACGTACAGCACGTGCGCGTCGGCGGCGACCGGGTCGTCCTCCACGACCAGGACGCGGATGTCCCTCTCGGGCGTGCTGTCGCTCGTCATGCGTTGCCTCCAGCGCCTCTGGACACCGAGGTCCCGGCTGTCACGCCCTCGGCCACCGCCCCCGACTCCCGCAGCGGCAGCCGTACCTCGAACTCCGCCCCGCCCCCCTCGGCCTCCGCCACCGACAGCGCCCCCGCGTGCCGCTGGACCGCCTGCCGTACCAGGGCCAGCCCCAGGCCCCGGCCGCCCGGCCCCGCCGGCTTGGTCGAGAAGCCGCGCTGGAAGACGGCCTCGGCGTGCTCCGGGTCCACACCCGGGCCCGTGTCCGAGACCCTGAGCACCAGCTCCGGGGCGCCATCGAGAGCCCCGGGGTCCTCGGTGTCCTGGGTGTAGGCCGCCACCGTCACCCGCGCCCGCCCGCTGCCCTGCGCCGCGTCCACGGCGTTGTCGATCAGGTTGCCCAGGATGGTCACCAGGTCCCGCGAGGGGAGGGACTCCGGCAGCAGGCCGTCGTCCAGGCTGCTGTCCTCCGACACCATCAGCTCCACGCCCCGCTCGTTCGCCTGGGCCGTCTTGCCCAGCAGCAGTGCCGCCAGCACCGGCTCGCTCACCGCCGCCACGACCTGGTCGGTCAACGCCTGCGCCAGTTCCAGCTCGGCCGTCGCGAACTCCACCGCCTCCTCCGCCCGGCCCAGCTCGATCAGCGAGACGACCGTGTGCAGCCGGTTCGCCGCCTCGTGCGCCTGTGAGCGCAGCGCCTGCGTGAAGCCCCGCTCGGAGTCCAACTCGCCCATCAGTGACTGGAGTTCGGTGACATCGCGCAGGGTGACGACCGTACCGCGCCGCTCGCCGCCCGACACCGGGGACGTATTGATCACCAGGACCCGCGACGCCGTCAGATGCACCTCGTCCACCCGCGGCTCAGAGGCCAGCAGCGCACCCGTCAGCGGGGCGGGCAGCCCCAGCTCCGCCACCGACCTGCCCACCACCTCCCCGGCCACGCCGAGCAACTCGCGCCCTCCGTCGTTGATCAGCGCCACACGGTACTGCCCGTCCAGCATCAGCAGCCCCTCGCGTACGGCGTGCAGGGCGGCCTGGTGGTAGTCGTGCATCCGGCTGAGCTCGGCCGCGTTCATGCCGTGGGTGTGGCGGCGCAGCCGGGCGTTGATGACATAGGTGCCGACGGCGCCCAGGACCAGCGCGCCGGCCGCGACGCCGAGCAGGGCCGTCAGCTGGTCCTGCACCCGCTGGCTGATCTCGTCGACCCGGATGCCCGCGCTGACCAGGCCGACGATCTTCTTGCCGTCCTGGATCGGGGTGACCGCGCGGACGGAGGGGCCGAGCGTGCCGGTGTAGGTCTCGTCGAAGGTCTCGCCCTTCAGAGCCTTCGCGGTATGGCCCCGGAAGGGCTGGCCGATCTGGTCCGGGTCGGGGTGCGTCCAGCGGATGCCCCGCGGATCCATGATCGTTATGAAGTCGACCTCGGTGTCCCGCATCACCCGCAGCGCGTACGGCTGGAGCCGGCCGGTCGGGTCGGAGCTGCGTGCCGCCTCCAGCACCGAAGGGGAGTCGGCGACGGATCGCGCCACCGCCCTGGCCTGGCGCCGCGCCGCCTCTTCGGCCTGGCTGCGGTCGCTGACGTAAGTGAACAGCGCGTATCCGGCCACGACGACCGCTATCAGGACGGCCTGCATGGCGAAGAGCTGGCCCGCCAGGCTGCGGGGACCGGGTACGGAGAAGCGCATGCCGTCAGTCTGCCTCGTGGCTGATTGTGAACTAAATGAACGGAAGGGTGACCGCGCTCACAGAGCAGGACATAGTCACGGCATTCCCCATAACGCATCTCCGGGAGTTCCCCGCTCCCAGTCCCGGACGTGAGCCGCACGCCGGTGATGCCGACGACGTCGTCAAGGAGGGCCGCCGTGACCAGCGCAGCCGATACGGCACCAGCCGCACCCAAGGCCAAGCGGGACCGTACGCACTATCTCTACATCGCGGTGATCATCGCGGTCGCCGCCGGTATCGCGGTGGGTCTGGCCGCACCCGACTTCGCTGTCGAGCTGAAGCCGATCGGTACGGGCTTCGTGAACCTGATCAAGATGATGATCTCGCCGATCATCTTCTGCACGATCGTGCTGGGCATCGGCTCGGTACGGAAGGCCGCCAAGGTCGGTGCCGTCGGCGGTATCGCCCTCGGCTACTTCATGGTGATGTCGCTGGTCGCGCTGGGCATCGGCCTGGTCGTCGGCAACATCCTGGACCCGGGCTCGAGTCTCGCGATGACCGACGCGGTCAAGGACGCCGGTCACGCACAGGTCGACCCCGAGGCCACCGCGAACACCGCCGACTTCCTGCTGGGCATCATCCCGACCACAATGGTGTCCGCCTTCACCAACGAGTCGGTCCTGCAGACCCTGCTGATCGCCCTGCTCGCCGGCTTCGCGCTGCAGGGCATGGGCGCGGCGGGCCAGCCGATCCTGCGCGGTATCGAGCACATCCAGCGGCTCGTCTTCCGCATCCTCGCCATGGTGATGTGGGCCGCCCCGATCGGTGCCTTCGGCGCCATCGCCGCCGTCACCGGCTCCGCCGGCGTGGACGCGCTCAAGAGCCTCGCCGTGCTGATGCTCGGCTTCTACGCCACCTGTTTCCTCTTCGTCTTCATCGTGCTCGGCATCCTGCTGCGCGTGATCTCCGGCCTGAACATCCTCACGCTGTTCAAGTACCTGGGCCGTGAGTTCCTGCTGATCCTGTCCACGTCCTCCTCCGAGTCCGCGCTGCCGCGGCTCATCGCGAAGATGGAGCACCTGGGCGTCAGCAAGCCGGTGGTCGGCATCACCGTCCCGACCGGCTACTCCTTCAACCTCGACGGCACCATGATCTACATGACCATGGCGTCCCTGTTCATCGCCGACGCCATGGGCACGCCGATGTCGATCGGCGAGCAGATCCCGCTGCTGCTCTTCCTGCTGGTCGCCTCCAAGGGCGCCGCCGGTGTCACCGGCGCCGGTCTCGCGACCCTGGCCGGTGGTCTGCAGTCGCACAAGCCGGCCCTGGTGGACGGCATCGGCCTCATCGTCGGCATCGACCGCTTCATGAGCGAGGCCCGCGCCCTGACCAACTTCGCCGGCAACGCCGTGGCCACCGTGCTGATCGGCACCTGGACGAAGGAGATCGACAAGGAGCGGGTCGACCAGGTCCTCGCCGGTCAGCTGCCCTTCGACGAGAAGACGCTGCTCGACGACGAGCACGGCGGCCCGGACGACGGCCAGGCCGAGGTTCCCGAGCAGGGCGGCGACAAGGCGCTGGCGAAGGCCTGACGGCCGCGCGCCGCGCCCCGCCGCGAGACTCCGGGCGGCTGAGTGTCCCCCCGTCGCTCAGCCGCCCGGTCCGTACGCAGACAAGATCAACGCAGACAAGATCAATCGTTCAGCTTCGCCACCAGCTCGGTGGCTTCGGAGGCGGGCACGCCCGCCGCGGTCAGTACCGTGACCGCGGCGCAGCGGCCCGCCTCTCGTGCTGCCACCAGCCCGTCGTTCACCGCCTCCATCAGCGCGACCAGCATCTGCTCGTGCACGTAGGCCAGGGCCGGCGCGGGCAGCGGTGAGCGGAAGACGCCCTCGTCGAGGCCGCGCCGGAGGACTGCGGTGGCGGCCTCCCGGACCGGGGTGAGCCGCTCCCGGATGCCCTGCATGGTGACCGTGCGCTGGGCGAGCGCGATCAGCAGCCGGTAGCGGTCGGCCAGCTCCCACACCGCCAGCACCGAGCGGGCCACGGACTCCGCCGGGTCCTCCACGCCCTCCCGGCCCGCCGCGTGCGCGGCCGACAGGGACTCCACCGCCTCGTCGACGAGGGTGCTGATCAGCGCCTCGCGGCTCGGGAAGTGCCCGTACACGGTCCGCCGCACGACGCCCGCGGCGCGTGCGATCTGGTCCATGGACGCGTCGGGGTCGCGCAGCAGCTCGCCGAGGGCGACGTCGAGGATGCGGCGCCGGTTGGCGTCGGCGCGGCTGGTGGTGCCCGTGGTCATGGGCGCCATTGTGCCCTTCCTCCATCGATTTGCACAGCAGTGTGCAACGACGTACATTGCACATGGTTGTGCAAATGCACACCCCTGTGCAAGTCAGTGAGGAAGGCGACCCCCTGCCATGCGACTCGTCATGACCGAACCGGCCGAGAGGATGGACCGCCCCTACGCCCGGCGCTGGTGGGCGCTCCTCGTGCTCTGCCTGAGCCTGCTGATCATCGTGATGGCGAACACCGCCCTCACCGTCGCCGCGCCCGCCATGACCGAGGACCTCGGCCTGTCCAGCGCCGACCTCCAGTGGGTCATCGACGGCTACACCGTCCCGTACGCCGCGCTGATGCTGCTGCTCGGCGCGATAGGCGACAAGTACAGCCGCCGGGGCGCGCTCGTCCTCGGGCTGGTCGTCTTCGGCGGCGGTGCCGTCTCCGGCTACCTCGCCGGCAGCGCCACGGCGGTGATCGCGGCCCGAGCCGTGATGGGCGCCGGCGCCGCGATGATCATGCCCGCCACGCTGTCCCTGCTCGCGGCGACCTTCCCGCGCGCCGAACGCGCCAAGGCCATCACCCTGTGGACCGCCACGGCCGGGCTCGCCATCGCGGCCGGGCCGCTGGTCGCCGGGGCGCTGCTGGAGCACCACGGCTGGTCGTCGACGTTCCTCATCAACGTGCCCATCGCCGCCCTGGCCGTCGTCGGCGCGCTCGTCCTCGTACCGCCGTCCAGGTCCGGCCACCAGGGGCGGATCGACTACGGCGGCGGACTGCTGTCGGTGGTGTGGATCGGCGCGCTCGTCTACATGATCATCGAGGGCCCGCACTTTGGCTGGGGCGTCAAGGCGGTCACGGCGGCGGTCGTCGCGGGCGTCGCGCTCGTGGCCTTCGTGTTCTGGGAGCTGCGCCACCCGCGTCCCCTCCTCGACGTGCGCCGCTTCACCGACCGCCGCTTCGCGGGCTCCAACCTCGCCGTCGCGCTGTTCTTCCTGGCCGTCTTCGGCGCCTTCTACTACCTGACGCAGCACCTGCAGTTCGTCCTCGGCTACGACGCCCTGGACACGGGCCTGCGGATGCTGCCGCTGGCCGGTGCCGTCTTCGCGGGCTCCGCACTCACCGGCTACCTCACTCCGCGGGTCGGCATGAAGTGGACCGTCACGGCCGGCATGGTCGGCGGTACGGCGGCCTTGGCGCTGCTCACCCGGGTCGACTCCGGGTCGTCGTACGGCGACTTCGTCGCACCTCTCATCGTCCTCGGCCTCGCGATCGGGCTCGCCCTCTCGCCCTGCACGGACGCGATCATGGGGGCGTTCCCGGAGTCCCAGCTGGGCGTCGGCGGCGCGGTGAACGACACGTCGCTGGAGCTCGGCGGGTCGCTCGGCATCGCCATCCTCGGCTCGCTGCTGGCCACGTCGTACTCCGGCCACCTCGCGGACGCGACGTCCGGCGGCAAGCTCCCCGCCTCCTCGCTGGAGACGGCCCAGGACTCCGTCGGGGCCGGGTACGCCGTCGCCCGGGGCATCGGTGACAAGGCACGGCAGCTGGCCGAGCAGGCGGCGCACACGAGCGACCCCCAGCAGGCGGAGCGGCTCAAGGCGCAGGCCGGGCAACTCGCCGGTGGTGCACGGCAGCTGGCCGATGCGGTGGGTTCCTCGTTCGCCGACGCGGTCGCGCACACCAGTCTGGTCGGGGCCGTGATCCTGGGTGTCGGGACGGTCGTGGTGGCGCTGCTGCTGCCCGGCAAGGGGAAGACCGCGGACGAGCCCGCCGAGGACAAGGAGCTGGAGTCCGCCGGGGCGCGCTAGACGCGGACCAACCCGGCGGCCTCGTCCAGGCGGGCCCGTTCCTCCGGGCTGAGCCGCAGGTCCGCCGCGGCCGCCGAGTCCCTGGCCGTCTCCGGCCGGCTCGCCCCCGGGATCGGGACGACGGCGGGGGAACGCGCCAGCAACCAGGCCAGGCCGACCTGCTGGGGGCTGACCCCGCGGTCCGCCGCGATCTCGTGGAAGGCGGCCAGGCGGTCCCTGCCCTCGGTGCGCGACGGCCCGTCCAGGGAGCTGCGGGCCAGCCCGCCCAGCGGGCTCCACGGCAGGAACGCCAGCCCCAGTTCCGCGCACAGCCGCAGCTCCGGCTCGCTGTCACGGACGGCGGGGGAGTACCGGTTCTGCACCGACACCAGCTTCTCGCCGAGGATCTCCCGCGCCCGGCGGATCTGGTCCGTGTCCGCGTTGGACACCCCGGCCAGCCGGATCGTGCCCGCGTCGAGCAGCTCGCGCAGGGCGCCGACCGACTCCTCGAAGGGCACGTCGGGGTCCGGCTTGTGGAGCTGGTAGAGGCCGATCGCCTCTATACCGAGGCGCTTGCGGGAGGCCTCGGCGGCGGCCTTGAGGTGGCGCGGGGAGCCGTTCACCGTCCAGTCGCCGCCGGCCGGGCGGCCGCGCCCGCCCTTCGTCGCCACCAGCACGCCGGAGGTGTCACCGGCGTAGGCGGCCAGCGCGCGGGCCAGCAGACGTTCGTTGTGGCCGGGCTCCGCGCCCGGCAGATGGTACGAGTCGGCCGTGTCGAGGAGGGTCACACCCGCGTCGAGCGCGGCGTGCACGGTGGCCAGGGCGCGCTCCTCGTCCGGGCGGCCCTCGATGGACAGCGGCATCGCGCCGAGCCCGATCGCGCTCACCCGCAGCCCGCCGAGTGTTCTGTACCGCATGTCAGTCGCCCTTCCCGAGCGTCTCGGCGACGGCACGCGGCAGCCACTGCCGGGCGTCGGTGAAGGTGAAGCCGAGCCGGGCGGCCCGGCCGTTGTCCATGCCGTAGGCACGGCGGAAGGAGAACGGCGAGACCTCGCCGACCTCGACGGGCCGGAACACCGTCCGGCCGTCCGGGACGTGCGCGGCCACCGCCTCGCACAACTCCTCGGTGCTCAGCGGCCCGTGCGAGGCGGCGTTCACCGGCCCGGTGAAGTCCTCGCCCGCCGCCCAGGCGAGGAACCGGCCGATCTCCTCGACATGGACGTAGGTGGCGGGGCGGTTCACCACGGGCACGGCAATCGACTCGCCGGTGCGCATCCGCTCGGCGTAGTGGGCGAGCCGCCCGGTGAAGTCGTCGGCCCCGCCCAGCACATGGGCCACCCGCACCGCCGTGTACGGGAACGCCGGGCCGTCGGCCGCGAGGACCGCCTCGGCCTGCCGCTTGCCCTCCCCGTAGTTCGCCTCCAGGAACGCCGGGTCGTCCCAGGGCAGCCCGAGGTCCACGGTGACCGTGGCCGGGTCGACGGCCTCCTCCCGCACGAGGACGGGGGAGTCCTCGTACTCGTACACCTCGACCGTGGAGGTCATCACATAGCGGCGGGTGCGGCCGGAGAAGACGCGGCGGGCGAGGGCCGCCTGGCGGGGTGTGTAGCAGACCTGGTCCACGACCACGTCGAAGACGCGCGAGCCGAGTGCGCCGGTCAGGGACCGCTCGTCGTCCCGGTCGGCGACCAGGTGCTCCACTCCGTTGGGCGGCGGGGAGGACCCCCGGTTCAGCACGGTGACGCGGTGCCCGTCGGCGAGCAGACGTGCGATCAGACGCTTTCCGATGTACCGGTTCCCGCCGATGACCAGGACTTCCAGGGCCTTTTCCATGACCATAATTCTCCTGGCGCACAGCCATGCCTTGAAGGGGGAACCATGGGAGTTCAGGCCGCTACGCCGAAAGAACCACGGCATCCGCGCACCGTCGCCGACGAAACCTCGGTGGCCTTCGACGCGCTCGACCGGCAGATCCTCCAGCTGCTCCAGACCGACGGCCGGATCAAGCTCAGCGAGCTGGGCCGCCGGGTCCGGCTCAGCCCGGCGGCGGTCACCGAGCGCGTGCGACGGCTGGAGGCGGCGGGCGTGATCAGCGGCTACGGCGCCCATGTCGTGCCGGCCCGGCTCGGCTACGGCATCCAGGCGTTCATCAGGGTCGACCCGCACGGCGGCTACAACCTCAAGCACCCCAGGACCCTGGAGCTGATCGAGCGGCCCGAGATCACCGAGGTGCACCACGTCGTCGGGGAGGACTGCTGGATCCTCAAGGCCGCCGTCCGGGACACCGTCCACCTGGAGGAGGTGCTGGAGGCGGTCTCGGCGCTGGGCCGCACCACGACGTCGATCGTGCTGACCTCCCCGGTGGAGCGGAAGCCGCTGTTGCCTTGACGTCGGCGTCAAGGACTACGTTCAACCGCATGCGAATCGGCGAGCTGGCCGCACGGGCCGGGACCACGACGCGGACGCTGCGGTACTACGAGTCGCGGGGGCTGCTGCCCGCGCGGCGAGAGGGCAACGGATACCGGACGTACGACGAGTGCGACCTGAAACTGCTGGAGCAGATCAGGACGTTGCAGGACTTCGGATTCGACCTGGAGGAGACGCGGCCCTTCGTGGAGTGCCTGCGGGCCGGGCACCCCGAGGGCGACACCTGCCCGGCGTCCCTCGCGGTCTACCGGCGCAAGCTGGACGAACTCGACTCCCTGATCGGTCAGCTGACGGCCGTGCGGGAGACGGTCGCCCGGCAGCTGGCCCGGGCCGAACTGGCCGCCGAGGCGGAGGCTCCGGGGGGTCCGGAGCCGCAGTGCGAGCTGGGGAGGCACACATGGTGATCGATGTGACGGACGCGGACTTCGAGGCGGAGGTGATCGGCGCGGACCTGCCGGTGCTGGTGGAGTTCACCGCCGACTGGTGCCCGCCCTGCAAGCAGATGGGTCCGGTGCTGAAGGCCTTGGCCGCAGAGGAGGGCGACCGGCTGAAAGTGGTGCAGCTCGACGTGGACTCCAACCCGCAGACCACGAACGCCTACAAGGTGCTGTCGATGCCGACGTTCATGGTGTTCCGCGGCGGTGAGCCCGTGAAGGCGATGGTGGGCGCGCGGGCGAAGCGGCGGCTGCTTCAGGAACTGGCCGACGTGCTCTAGGCGACCCGCCCGGAGAACAGGAAATCCCCCGAGCAATTGCGCTCGGGGGATTTCCTTGCGTATATTTGTTCATTCGTGACTTCAAGTCGATTGGAGTCATAGTGAAGTTCAGTGAGCACAGTATATCCGGGCGGGAGTGGAATTGTCAAACACCGAATTTCCGGACGATGAATTGCGGCACGAGCAGGAATTCATCGACGGGTTGTACGCGCGCGTGGACGCACTGCGCGGCGACGCCGAGACCTCCGTCACGGACGCGCTCGCGCAGGGCAACACCCCCATGCAGGCCAGACTGGAGCGGGACATCCTCGTCGCCGAGCGATCGGGGCTGCTCGCCGCCCTGAACGCGGTGGACGGCTCCCTGTGCTTCGGCCGGATCGACCTCACCTCCGGCATCACCCACCACATCGGCCGCATCGGCCTGCGCAGGGACGACGCCGAGCGCACACCGGTCCTGATCGACTGGCGTGCCGAGGTCGCCCGCCCGTTCTACCTGGCCACCGGCCACACCCCGATGGGGCTCAGGCGCCGGCGGCACATCGCCACCGACGGCCGCAAGGTCACCCACCTGCACGACGAGATCCTCGACCTCGGCGACGAGACCCGCACCGGCCACGAGGACCCGTCGGGCGACGCCGTGCTGCTCGCCGCGCTCAACTCCGCGCGCACCGGCCGCATGAGCGACATCGTGCAGACCATCCAGGCCGACCAGGACCGCATCATCCGCGCCCCGCACCGGGGCGTCCTCGTGGTGGAGGGCGGCCCGGGCACGGGCAAGACGGCCGTCGCCCTGCACCGCGCCGCGTATCTGCTGTACGAGCACCGGGAGCTGCTCGCCAAGCGGGCGGTGCTGATCGTCGGGCCCAACCCGGCGTTCCTCGGCTACATCGGCGAGGTGCTGCCCTCCCTCGGCGAGACCGGTGTGCTTCTCGCGACCGTCGGCGAGCTGTTCCCCGGCGTGAAGGCGACCGCCACCGACATGCCCGAGGCCGCCGCCGTGAAGGGCCGCGCCGACATGGCCGACGTCCTCGCCGAGGTCGTCCGCAGCCGGCAGGCGCTGCCCGACCCGGTGATCGCCATCGAGCACGAACGCGAAGTGCTCATGCTGGACGACGGCCTGGTGAACGTCGCGCGCGAGCGCACCCGCGCCGCGAAACTGCCGCACAACGCCGCCCGCGAGCACTTCGAGGGGCACATCCTCAACGCGCTCACCGACCTGTACGCCGAGCGGATCGGCACCGACCCCTTCGACGGGTCCAGCCTGCTCGACCCCAGCGACATCACCCAGATCCGCGACGACCTCGCCGAGAACCCCGAGGTCTGGGCCGCCATCGACCAGCTGTGGCCGTTGCTGACCCCGCAGCGCCTCGTCGCCGACTTCCTCGCCGCGCCCGAGGAGTTCCTGCCCGCCGAGGACGCCGCCGCCGTACGCCGCCCGGTGACCCGGCGGTGGACCGTCGCGGACGTGCCGCTGCTCGACGAGGCCGCCGAACTCCTCGGCGAGGACGACCGGCTGGCCCGGGAGCGCGCGCAGCGCGAGCGGGAGCGGCAGATCGCCTACGCGCAGGGCGTGCTGGACGTGTCGTACGCGTCCCGGACGTACGAGTTCGAGGACAAGGAGGAGGACGACCCCGAGTCCTCCGAGGTGCTGTCCGCGCACGACATCATCGACGCCGAGCGGTTCGCCGAGCGGCACGAGGAGGACGACCACCGCAGCGCCGCCGAGCGCGCCGCCGCCGACCGCACCTGGGCGTTCGGGCACATCATCGTGGACGAGGCGCAGGAGCTGTCGCCGATGGCGTGGCGGCTGCTGATGCGGCGCAGCCCGACCCGCTCGATGACCCTGGTCGGCGACCCCGCGCAGACGGCGGAGGCGGCCGGTGTCGGCTCCTGGTCGGGCATCCTCGCCCCGTACGTCGAGGACCGCTGGGAGCACACCCGGCTGGGCGTCAACTACCGCACGCCGGCCGAGATCATGGACGTCGCCGCGGCCGTGGTCCGCGCCGAGCACCCGGACTTCGAGCCGCCGAGCTCGGTCCGCTCCACGGGCGTACGCCCCTGGGCGCGGGCAACCGACGACCTCCCGGGCGCCGTCGCCAAGGCGGTCGGGGAGCTCACCCCCGACGAGGGGCGGCTCGCGGTGATCGCGCCGCGCGACCTCCACCGCGGCATCGCGGCCCGGCTGGAGGGCGTGACGGCGGGCGCCGAACCCGACCTCACCCGGTCGGTCGTCCTCCTCGACCCGCGCCAGGCCAAGGGCCTGGAGTTCGACTCCGTCCTCGTGGTCGAGCCCGCCCGCTACGGCACCAGCGACCTGTACGTCGCCCTGACCCGCGCCACCCAGCGGCTCGGCGTACTGCACACCGGGAAGCTGCCCGAGTCCCTGTCGGAGGCGTTCGAGTAGCCCCCACTCGCTGAACGCGTCTACCGGAGCAGAGACTTCGGATCCCGCAGGGCGTGCCACAGCCCGGCCGCCAGCGGTACGACCGTCAGGGCGAAGAAGACCCAGAACAGGAACTCGGCCCCGGGCGCGAGATCGTAGACGGTCCCGTCCTCCCACGCGCAGTAGGCGCGTGGCGGGAACGGCGTGGAGACGCCCGACACCCTGCCGCTGCCGATGACGCCCTCCTGATACGGCTCCCTCGGACAGGGGGCCGTATCAGGGAACAGCAGGTAGTCGTCCGCGGCCATGATGCACAGCCACGTGACGGCGCCGAGCGGGACCGCCCAGAACACCGAGGTCCGCACCCACAGCGGCAGCAGCGGATGCGCCAGCAGCCCGCGCAGCGCGACCCAGCCGACGACGAGCCCGAGGAAGACCGGGAGCAGAGTCAGGGCGCCACCGCCGTCTTCCAGGCGCGGAGCTCGGTCGCGTAGCCCGCGCCGATGGCGAGCAGGGCGGCGGACAGGGCGAGGAGCGCGCTCGACCAGTTCATCCACGCGTAGGAGGAGTCACTGGCGTAGACGGTGCCGTCGTCGCGGACGCAGTCGAAGCGCAGCGGCAGGTACGAGGACCGGTGGTGGGTCAGGCCCTGGATCGTGGCCGGGTCGAAACCGTCGCGGCAGGCCGGGGCCGGCACCGAGTTCGCCCCGTCGTTGAAGTCCGACTCCGACGCCAGCACGGCGAAGAACCCCAGGACGTACACGGCCGCGGCCGCCCACGCGGCCGTCGCCGCCGCCCGGCGCATCAGATGCACGGGCCACGGCTCGGGCCGCCCGGGGAACGCCATCGCGGCGGTTCCCGCCGCGGCGATCAACGCGGCGACGGCGCAGGCCGCCGAGACACCGAGACCCACCAGCATCGGGCCTCAGCCCCTTCCGGGCCGGCGGGTGACCGGGGTGGCACGCATGCGGCCACCCCACCAGGCCCGGACCGGACCGGCTGTGACGGAAGCCACTCCTCCCGTCACACCCGTGTCACAGGCCTACGCCGGGCGCAGCCAGACCGTGGCCAGCGGCGGGAGCGTCAGCCGGATGCTGGCCGGGCGGCCGTGCCAGGGCTGGGCCTCCGGCTTGACCGGGTCGGGGTTGCTGACGTCGCTGCCGCCGTAGCGCGCGGCGTCGGTGTTGACGGCCTCGTGCCAGGCCGGGACGTCCTCGGGGACGCCCAAGCGGTAGTCCTGGCGGACGACCGGCGCGAAGTTCGACACCGACAGGATCGGGTTGCCCTCCGGGTCCAGCCGCAGGAACGCCAGGACGTTGTCCTCGGCGGCGTCCCCGACCACCCACTCGAAACCTGCCGGGTCCGTGTCGAGCCGCCACAGCGCCGGGGTCGCGCGGTAGACCGTGTTGAGGTCGCGGACCAGGTCCCGCACGCCCCGGTGCTCGGCCTCGGCCCCGTAGCCCGGGTCGAGGAGCCACCAGTCCGGGCCGTGCGCCTCGGACCACTCGGCGCCCTGCGCGAACTCCTGCCCCATGAACAGCAGCTGCTTGCCGGGGTGGGCCCACATGAAGCCCAGGTACGCCCGGTGGTTGGCACGCTGCTGCCACCAGTCGCCCGGCATCTTCGACACCAGTGAACGCTTGCCGTGCACGACCTCGTCGTGGGAGATCGGCAGGACGTAGTTCTCGCTGTACGCGTACACCATCGAGAAGGTCATCTCGTGGTGGTGGTACTTGCGGTACACCGGCTCTCGGCTCATGTACTCGAGCGAGTCGTGCATCCAGCCCATGTTCCACTTCAGCCCGAACCCGAGCCCGCCGAAGCCGCTCGGGCCCTTGTGGTGGGTGGCCCGGGTGACGCCGTCCCAGGCGGTCGACTCCTCGGCGATCGTGACGACACCGGGCACCCTGCGGTACACCGTCGCGTTCATCTCCTGGAGGAACGCCACCGCGTCCAGGTTCTCCCGGCCGCCGTGCTCGTTGGGCGTCCACTGGCCCGGCTCGCGCGAGTAGTCGAGGTAGAGCATCGACGCCACCGCGTCCACGCGCAGCCCGTCGATGTGGAACTCCTCGCACCAGTACAGGGCGTTCGCGACGAGGAAGTTGCGCACCTCGTTGCGCCCGTAGTCGAACTCCAGCGTGCCCCAGTCGGGATGCGCGGCCCGCAGCGGATCCGCGTGCTCGTACAGGGGGCGGCCGTCGAACTCGGCCAGCGCCCAGTCGTCTCGCGGGAAGTGCGCCGGCACCCAGTCCATCAGTACGCCGATCCCGGCCCGGTGCAGCGAGTCCACCAGGTACCGGAAGTCGTCGGGCGTGCCCAGCCGGGCCGTCGGCGCGTAGAAGCCGGTGACCTGGTAGCCCCAGGAGCCGCCGAACGGATGCTCGGCGACCGGCATCAGCTCGACGTGCGTGAACCCCAGGTTCTTCACGTACCCCGGGAGCTGCTCGGCCAGTTGACGGTACGTCAGCCCCGGCCGCCAGGACGGCAGATGGACCTCGTACACCGAGAAGGGCGCCTCGTGCGCCGGGGCATCGGCGCGCCGTGCCAGCCACTCGTCGTCGCCCCACTCGTACTCCGAGGACGTGATGACCGACGACGTCGCGGGCGGCACCTCCGTGCGGCGGGCCATCGGGTCGGCACGCAGCGTCTTCGAACCGTCCGGGCGGGTGATCTCGAACTTGTACAGCTCGCCCTCGCCGATGTCCGGCAGGAACACCTCCCACACGCCCGACGAGCCGAGCGAGCGCATGACGTGGCCGGTGCCGTCCCAGAAGTTGAAGGTGCCGGCCACGCGCACGCCGAGCGCGTTCGGCGCCCACACCGCGAATCGGGTGCCGGTCACGCCCTGGTGGGTCATCGGGTGCGCGCCCAGCGCCGTCCACAGCTGCTCGTGCCGGCCCTCACCGATCAGGTGCAGGTCGAGGTCGCCCAGTGTGGGCAGGAAACGGTAGGCGTCCTCGGTGTCCAGGACCGTCCCCTCGTACTCCACGAGCAGCCGGTACTGCGGGACCTCCGGCAGCGGCAGCAGCCCGGAGAAGAACCCCTCCCCGTCGTTCTCCAGCTCCGTCCGCACCTCCCCGGCGACGACGGTCACCGACAGGGCGTACGGCCGGAACGCCCGGAACGCGATCCCGCCGGGCACGGGGTGGGCGCCGAGCACGGAGTGCGGGTTGTGATGCGTGCCGTTGAGCAGCCGTTCCCGGTCGGCCGCGCCGACGGCGGGCGAGACGGCGACCTCCATCTCGGGCGGGAGGGTCTGGGCGGGGGCGGCGGTGCCGGTACCGGCCGTGCTGTTTCCGGCGGTGGCCTTCTTGGTGGTGGCCTTCTTGGCGGGAGCCCTCTTCGCGGGGGGCTTGGCAGTGGTGGCCTTGGTGCCGGTGGTCTTGGCAGCGGCGGCCTTGGTCGCGGTGGTCTTGGTGGCTGCGGCCTTGGTGGCGGTGGACTTGGTCGCTGCCGCCTTCGTCGTCGTGGCCTTCTTGGCGGTGGTCTTCTTCACCGTCGTCTTCTTGGCGGTGGTCTTCGTCGCGGGTGCCTCCGCCACGGTCGCCTTCTCGGCACCCGTCTTCTTCGCGACGGCCTTGTTCGCAACGGCCTTCTTCGCGGCAGCCGTCTTCTCGACGGCCTTCTTCGCGGTCGTCTTCGCCGGGGCCGCCTTCTTGGCCGTGGCCTTCGTCGTGGGTGGCTGCGCGGCGGGCGTCTTCTTGACGGCGGCCTTCTTCGCGGGGGCCGTCGCCTTCTTGGCCGCCGCCTGTTTCGGCACCGACGTCTTCTTCGCGGCACTCTTCTTCTGGGCGGCCGTGGGCTGCTCGGGGATCTTCTCCCCGGCCGTCCCCTTGGGACGGGAACCGCTGGACTCAGGACGGGGGGTCACGGGCGGAGCCTCCAGGACGCAGGTGGATCAGTCAGGTCGGGTCAGGTCAGATGGCCGGTCGAGGCGAGCCGGTCTATGGCGGCCATGGGCACCGGCAGCCAGTCGGGGCGGTGCCGGGCCTCGTACACCACCTCGTAGATCGCCTTGTCGGTTTCATAGGCGCGCAGCAGCACCGGGTCGGTGCGCGGATCGAGACCGGAGGCCTCGGCATACCCGGAGCAGTACGCGGAACGGCAGGTCTCGGCCCAGTCCGGCTGGGGCGGATCGGCCGAGCGTGCCGCGTAGTCGAAGGACCGCAGCATGCCGGCGACGTCCCGCACCGCCGGCTGCGGCATGCGCCGCTCGGCCAGCGGCCGGGCCGGCTCGCCCTCGAAGTCGATCAGCCACCACTCGCCGGCCGGCGAGCGCAGGCACTGTCCGAGGTGCAGATCGCCGTGCACGCGCTGCGCGGTCCAGGTGCGGCCCTCGGCGGCCAGATCGCCCAGCGCCGTGAACGCCGAGCGCAGCCCGCCGGCGTAGGGCCGCAGCGCGGGCACCGCCTGGACGGCCGCCTCCAGCCGCTCGATCATGCCGTCCACCATGAGCCGGAGCTGCATGTGACCGAGCGTGACCGTCGGCAGTGCCCGGGCCAGCGTGGTGTGCACCTCGGCGGTGGCCCGGCCCAGCGCCCGCGCCTCGGCGCCGAAGTCCTCGCCCTTGGCCAGCTCGCGCAGCGCCAGCTCCCAGCCGTCGGAGGCGCCCTGCACGAACGGCTGGAGCACCCCCAGCACGTACGGCTGGCCGACGAGGTCGGCCGGGCCCGCCGAGATCACCGGGTCCGCCGCGGGGTCGACGTCCGCGACCATCCAGGCCGTCGGCGCGGGCACCCGGGGGCAGCCCTCGCGGGCCAGCGCCAGCGGCAGCTCCAGGTCCGGGTTGACCCCGGGCACGATGCGGCGCAGCAGCTTCAGGATGAACGTATCGCCGTAGACGATCGACGAGTTGGACTGCTCCGCTGTCACCACGCGCGGCACCAGACCGGACCGGATGTCCTGGTCGAGGTCCCGCTCGAAGCGGAGCCCGCCGATCCGGGCCTGGGTGCGCAGCGCCTCCAGGAGCAGTTCGGCGGGCCTGGCGTCGTGCAGGGCGTCGTAGACCGTCCGTCCGGCCAGCGGCCCCGTCGCCATGTGTCCGATCAGCGCGGGCGCCAGCCGAGGCGGCAGCGCCTCGCGCGCACCTATCAGCAACTGGTAGCAGTCGCCGGGGTGGCCGGGCGCGCCGTGCGACGGTACGGACGGCTGGTGGGCGCGCACGAGCAGGTGGTACAGGCCGAGCTTGCCCGTGGCGGGGAGCAGCTCGGTGGCCTCGACCAGCGTGAATCCGGTGACCGGACGTCCCTTGCCCGCGAACCAGCGCTGCCGTGGCAGCCACTCCCGCAGCAGCGGATCGAGTGAGGCAAGAAGGCCGGGCGGGGCGGTGACGGTGCGTGTGACGGCTTCCGACATGGCGTCGCGTCCTTTCACCCATGATTGGTGCGCCTCCGGGTCCTTCGGCAGGTGCCGGCGGCGCCCCTCCGGCTCACGCGGATGGGCGGGGTGTTACTGATGCGTGCCCCGGGCGGGGCGGGAGAAACGCCCCGCCACGGGGGTTTGCGGCCCGCCCCGAAATTGCGGGGCCTCGTCAGGCCGTCTCAGGCCTCACAAGGTATCCCTGCGGAGCCGGAACCAGTAGAAACCGTGACCTGCCAGCGTCAGCAGATACGGCAGCTCGCCGATCGCCGGGAAGCGGACCCCGCCGAACAGCTCCACCGGGTGCCGCCCCTCGAAGGCGCTCAGATCCAGCTCCGTGGGCTGCGCGAACCGCGAGAAGTTGTTGACGCACAGCACCAGGTCGTCCTCGTACTCCCGCAGGAACGCCAGCACCGCCGGGTTCGTCGACGGCAGCTCGGTGTACGAGCCCAGACCGAAGGCCGGGTTCTGCTTGCGGATCTCGATCATGCGGCGGGTCCAGTGCAGCAGGGACGACGGCGAGGCCATGGACGCCTCGACGTTGGTCACCTGGTAGCCGTAGACCGGGTCCATGATCGTGGGCAGGAACAGCCGCCCCGGATCGCAGGAGGAGAACCCCGCGTTGCGGTCGGGCGTCCACTGCATCGGCGTGCGCACGGCGTCCCGGTCGCCGAGCCAGATGTTGTCGCCCATGCCGATCTCGTCGCCGTAGTACAGGATCGGCGAGCCCGGCAGTGACAGCAGCAGGGCCGTGAACAGCTCGATCTGGTTGCGGTCGTTGTCCAGCAGGGGAGCCAGCCGCCTGCGGATGCCGATGTTGGCGCGCATCCGCGGGTCCTTGGCGTACTCGGCCCACATGTAGTCGCGCTCTTCGTCGGTGACCATCTCGAGGGTCAGCTCGTCGTGGTTGCGCAGGAAGATGCCCCACTGGCAGCCCGACGGGATGGCCGGGGTCTTGGCCAGGATCTCGGAGACCGGGTAGCGCGATTCCCGCCGCACCGCCATGAAGATGCGCGGCATCACCGGGAAGTGGAACGCCATGTGGCATTCGTCGCCGCCGCTCGGATAGTCGCCGAAGTAGTCGACGACGTCCTCGGGCCACTGGTTGGCCTCGGCGAGCAGCACCGTGTCCGGGTACTGCGCGTCGATCTCCTTGCGCACCCGCTTCAGGAAGTCGTGGGTGGCCGGGAGGTTCTCGCAGTTGGTGCCCTCCTCCTGGTACAGGTACGGCACCGCGTCCAGCCGGAAGCCGTCGATGCCCAGGTCCAGCCAGAACTTCAGCGCGGAGATCATCTCCTCCTGCACGGCCGGGTTCTCGTAGTTGAGGTCCGGCTGGTGGGAGAAGAAGCGGTGCCAGTAGTACTGCTTGCGGACCGGGTCGTAGGTCCAGTTCGACGCCTCGGTGTCGACGAAGATGATCCGGGCGTCCTGGTACTGCTTGTCGTCGTCCGCCCACACGTAGTAGTCGCCGTAGGGCCCGTCGGGGTCCTTCCTGGACTCCTGGAACCACGGGTGCTGGTCGCTGGTGTGGTTCATGACGAAGTCGATGATCACGCGCATGCCGCGCTGGTGGGCGGCGTCGACGAACTCCACGAAGTCGGCCAGGTCACCGAACTCCGGCAGGACGGCGGTGTAGTCCGAGACGTCGTAGCCGCCGTCCCGGAGCGGGGACTTGAAGAACGGCGGCAGCCACAGGCAGTCGACGCCGAGCCACTGGAGGTAGTCGAGCTTGGCGGTCAGGCCCTTCAGGTCCCCGACGCCGTCGCCGTTGCTGTCCTGGAACGAGCGGACGAGTACCTCGTAGAAGACGGCGCGCTTGAACCACTCCGGGTCCCGGTCCCTGGCAGGAGTGTCCTCGAAGGTGTCCTGAACGGGTTCGTTGACGATCATGTTGTGGGTGACCCTCCGATCTGCGGGGTGGACGGTCGCAGAACCGAGAAGACATGCGCGGGCCTGTGGCCCGGTTCGAGGCGCACATAGTTGGCCCTGCCCCAGTGGTAGGTCTCGCCGGTGAGCTCGTCGCGCACCGGCACCGACTCGTGCCAGTCCAGGCCGAGTTGCGGCATGTCCAACGAGACCGTGGCCTCCTGGGTGTGGTGGGGGTCGAGGTTGGCGACCACCAGAACCGTGTTCGAACCCTGCCGCTTCGAATAGGCGATCACCGCTTCCTGGTCCGCGTGGTGGAAGTGGATGTCGCGCAACTGCTGGAGGGCCGGGTTCTCGCGGCGGATGGTGTTGAGCCGGGTCAGCAGCGGGGTGATGGTGCGGCCCTCGCGTTCGGCCGTCTCCCAGTCACGGTGCCTGAGCTGGTACTTCTC
>NZ_JBITII010000016.1:0-149148 GCF_044458845.1 Streptomyces sp. NPDC050416 | reverse complement strand
CCCTTCGGCGGCGTCAAGCAGTCCGGCCTCGGCCGCGAAGGCGGACGCGTCGGCATCGGCGAGTTCCTCGAGTACAAGTACATCGCCGTCCCCGTCGGAGCATGACATGCCTGACCGACTCGTCGTCCTGTACCGGGGCAACCGGCCACCCGCCACCGGGCTCATCGAACGCCTCGCGGACACCGTCTACGCCACCGAGGAGGAACTGCCCTACCTGCTCCCCGGCGCCGACGCCCTCCTGGCCTGGGTCACCATCACCCCGGCCGTCCGCGAGGCCTGGCCCGACAACCCCGAGAAGGCACCGCGCTGGGTGCATGCGTCCTCCGCTGGCGTGGACTCGTTCCTCTTCCCCGCCCTGGTGGACGATCCGGGCGTCGTCCTCACCAATGCCCGCGGGGTGTACGACGAGCCGACCGCCGAGTACGTCCTCGGCCTGATCCTCGCCCTCGCCAAGGACTTCCCCGGCACTTGGGAGCACCAGCGGCGTCGCGAGTGGCGTCCGCGCCTCAGCGACGGCATCACCGGACGCACGGTGCTGGTCTGGGGGACGGGGCCGATCGGCCGGGCCATCGCCCGGCTGCTGGGCGCCGTCGGGATGCGGGTATGCGGCGCCGGCCGCAAGGCCCGCACGGATGATCCCGACTTCGGCACGGTCCACGGCCCGACGACCTTGACTCCGGCCCTGAAGGAGGCGGATTACGTCGTCCTGGCCGCGCCCCTCACCAAGGGCACCCGGGGCATGGTCGACGCCTCCGTGCTGGCGGCCATGAAGCCGGGGGCACGGCTGATCAACGTCGGACGGGGCGGACTCGTCGACGAGGAGGCGCTCATCGACCACCTCGCCGCCGGCCGGCTCGCCGGCGCCGCCCTGGACGTCTTCGGCCAGGAGCCGCTGCCGGCCGAATCACCCCTGTGGGACATGCCCGGCGTGATGATCTCCCCGCACACGGCGGGCGAGACCACCGGCGAGCGGGAGGCACTCGTCGAGGTGTTCCTCGACAACCTCACCCGGCACATCGAGGGCCGGCCTCTGCGCAACGTCGTGGACAAGCGGCGGGGCTACGTGGTCGACGAGACGCGCACCGGCTGAAGGCCCCGTCTGAAAGGCGAGCAGCAGGCGCCCCGGCCCGTGGAGTCCACCGGCCTGGGCGCCTGCTACTCGCCTTTCCCGCGTCCCAGCGCGCTGCCCGTCACCGCCAGCACGGAGAGCACCACCAGCGCGGCGGCCGGGCCCAGCACCGTCCAGGGGGCCAGTTCGGCGTACGGCTGGTTCTCCGACAGGAGCCTGCCCCACTCGGGGGTGGGCGGCTGTTCGCCCAGGCCGAGGAAGCCGAGCGAGGCCAGGACGAGGACGGCGGTCGGCAGCCGCAGCAGGGCGTTGCGCAGGAGGGCCGGCAGGACCGCGGGGAGCAGGTGGCGGCGCAGCAGGTGCAGCCGTCCCGCGCCGAGCGCGACGGAGGCGGCGATGTGACCGCTCGCGCGTTCCTGTTCGAGCAGGGCGGCGGTCTGGGCGGCGTAGGGACTCCAGCCGACCACGCAGACCGCGATCGCCGCGCCCCACACCGAGGGCCCGGTCACGCCCGCGATCAGCAGTCCGGTGAGGACCGCGGGCAGGGTCGACGCGACCTCCGTCGGGCCGGCGCTCGCCCGCGGTGCCATGCCCAGCAGGAGTCCGGTGACCGCGCTGACCACCGTCACGGCGAAGGCGACACCGGCCGTGCGCAGCGCCCCGTGGCCCAGCCGGGCCAGCAGATCCCGGCCCAGCGCGTCCGTGCCCAGCGGGTGTTCGAGGGACGGGGACACCAGCCGCGCCGCCGTGTCGACCTGCAAGGGGTCGCGCAGCAGGCCCGCCGTGACGAGGGCGAGCAGGGCCACCGCACACACCGCGGTGATCCAGCGCAGGGAGCGTGACGGGGCGAGCGGGGGCCGGTGCAGGGCCGGCAGGGCACCGTCGCGCAGGGGGCGGCCGAGGAGGGCGTGGCGCAAGGCCCGGATCAGGATGCCAGCGCTCGCGCCGAGCAGGACCAGCGCCAGGGTCGCGGTCTGGAGGACCGGGAGGTCCTGCGCGACGGCGGCCTCCAGGGCGAGCCGGCCGAGCCCGGGGATGTTGAAGATCTTCTCCACCGCGACCGCACCGCCGACCAGAGCCACGACCGTCGGCAGCAACTGCGGCAGCATGCCGGGCAGGGTGCGGCGCAGCGCGTTGCGGGCGATGGTGCCGGGCGGGAGCCCGACGGCGTACGCCGTGCGCGCCCAGGGTTCGTGGAAGGCGGCGGGCAGCGCCTGGTCGAGCAGTCCGCCGAGCATCGCGCCCGACGGGATGCCGAGGGCGAGCGAGGGCAGCACCATCGACTGCGGCCCTTCCCAGCCGCTGGACGGGAACCATCCCCACCAGACCCCGCACACGGTGGCCAGCACCGAGGCGAGCAGGAACTTCGGCAGCGCGGCCAGCACGGCGGCCGTGGTGCCCGTCCGGTCCTGCCGCAACCGGCGCCGGGAGCCGAGGAACACGGTGCGGGCACACACCAGCGCGGCCACCAGCGCGGTCACCACGAGCGCACCCAGCATCAGTGTCAGGGAGACCGACAGGGCAGTCCCCACCTGCGGCATGACCGGTTCGCCGGAGACCCACGAGACGCCCGCGTCTCCGCGGGGCAGGCCGCCCAGCCAGTGCGCGAGATGCGCGAACGGCCCCTCGTCCAGCCCCAACTGCTCGCGTACGGTGGCAAGTTCCGCGGCCGTCGGGTCCTGGTCGGCGGAGCGGGCGCGCAGCACCGTGCGGGCCGGGTCGGCGCCGGTCAGCCACGGCAGCAGGGCCACCGCACCGAGCAGCACCGCTCCGGCGAGCACACGGCCGGCCGCCGCCGGCCAGAGGGACAGGCGGGCGACGGGGGCGTGGGCGACGCTCATGCGTTACCGGACGTGCGTGTCGACGTCGACGAGCGAGCGCTCGCGCGGGTCGAGGAGCACGCCCTCGACGCCGGTGGCGACGCCCTGCACCGCCTGCTCGTGGACCAGCGGCACCACGGCGTCGGTGCGCAGGATCGCCGCCTCCGCCCGCATGATCTTCTCCTGGCGGCGCTGCGTGTCGCGCTCCGCGGCGGCGGCCCGGATGGCCTTGTCCACCGCGGCGTCCTTCAGTCCGGCGATGTTGTAGACGCCCTCGCTGGTGAAGTCGCTCGCGAGGTAGTCGACCGCGTCACCGGTGTCGAGGAGCGTCACCCGGGAGAAGACGAGGGCGTCGTACTTCCCGGCGAGCAGGTCGGCCTCCATCTGCGTGTACTCGCGCACGTCCTGCTTCACGGTGAACCCGGCCTTCTCCAGCTGCTGCTGGAGCACGGTCGCGGCCTCGGGGAGCTCGGCCCGGTTGGTGTAGGTGGCCAGCCGCAGCGTCCTGCCCTTGGTCTCGGCCTTCACCTGCGCGGTGGTCGCCGCCTTGGCACGGCCGGTCACCTCCACACGCTTGCCGGCGGCCCACGGCACGGCAGGCCCGAACAGGCCCTGCGCCGGATCGGCGTAGCCGCCGAAGACGGAGCCGACGAGGGCGGAGCCGTCGACGGCCTCGCGGGCGGCCGCGCGCAGGCCGGCGTCGGTGAAGAGGCCGCTGCCGGTGTTGAGGATCAGGCTGTCGGTGCGTACGGAGGGCACCTCGTGCCGCGTGTCCTTGTCGAGCAGCTTCGCCTGGGCGGTGGGGATCCACTCGGCGATGTCGGCCTCGCCGCCGCGCAACGCGTTGGCGCGGGCGGTGCCGTCCGCGATCCAGCTCACGTCGATGCCGGGGGCCTTCGCCTTGCCGCCCCAGTAGCCGTCGAAGCGGTCGAGCGTCGCCTTGGTCTTGCCGCTGAGCCGGGTGATCTCGAACGGGCCGGTGCCGGTGCCGACCGGGCTGACCTTTCCGTCCTTCGCGTACGCCTTCGCCGACAGGATCGCCAGTGCGGGGCTGGCCAGGCGTAGCGGCAGCACCGGGTCAGGTGACTTGGTGGTGAGGGTGACGGTGTCCGCGTCGTCGGCCTTGGCGGTGAGCGTCACGTCGCTCAGCACACGGGGCTTCGGCTTGGCCGCGCCCGCGTGGTCGAGCGCGTTGACGACGGACTGGGCGGTGAGCGCGGTGCCGTCCTGGAACTCGGCCTTGCGCAGCTCGAAGGTCCAGGTCGTGGCGTCGTCCTGCTTCCAGGACTTCGCCAGCGCGGGCTTGGCCGTGCCGTTCCTGTCGAGGGCGGTGAGGCCCTCGGCGACGGACAGCTTGCTCAGCACGGTGGCGTCGTTGCTGTAGGGGGACAGGGCCTGCACGGGGGGAACCGCCATGGCGATCCGCAGCCGCCCGCCCGCTCCCGCCCCGGCACCGTCGTCGCTGTCGCCCGGGGCGAAGCAGCCGGCCAGCAGAGGGGTGAGGGTGAGTGCCGCTATGAGGCCGCGGGAGGTGGTGCGCATGTCAGTCCTGTCGTGCGGGGGCCGGGCATGCCGCAGCGGCCCGGAGGGGGCTTGATCGGCGGCGACAGCATATAAGGAGAGCCTTACCAAACCCCGTACCGGGTGGGTGAAATCTCAACAACCGGACGGTTCGGCGGTGAAGACGGCGGGATCGACCGGCTGTTCGATCTGTGCCATCGTGGGCGCCGGGCGGAGGTGAGTCGCATGACCGGCGCGGACCAAGGGCTGTTCGGTCCCGGTTCGGTGACCTGGCAGATGCACGGCGACCCCATGATGTGGATCGCCGGCATCCGGGCGCTCTACCTCCAGGCCCTGCACCCCCGCGCGGTACGCGGCGTCATGCAGAACTCCGACTTCCGGCGCGACGCCTGGGGCCGCCTGATGCGCACCGCGAACTTCGTCGGCACGACGACCTACGGCACCACCGAGGCCGCCGAGCGGGCGGGCGCCCGCGTCCGGAAGATCCACAGCATGCTGACGGCGACCGACCCGGACACCGGCGAGCGCTACGGCGTCGACGAACCCGGTCTGCTCCTCTGGGTGCACTGCGCCGAGATCGACTCCTACCTGGACGTCCTGCGCAGGTCCGGATTCCGGCTCACCCACGCCGAGGCCGACCGCTACGTCGCCGAACACCGCCAGAGCGCACGCCTGGTGGGCCTCGACCCCGCCGCCGTGCCCGCCGACCGGGCCCAACTCGCGGCGTACTTCGAGAAGGTGCGCCCCGAACTGGCCGCCG
Organism: Streptomyces sp. NPDC050416; assembly: GCF_044458845.1. Lineage (NCBI taxonomy): Bacteria > Bacillati > Actinomycetota > Actinomycetes > Kitasatosporales > Streptomycetaceae > Streptomyces > Streptomyces sp. NPDC050416. Next base: position 143,978 of record NZ_JBITII010000016.1, on the reverse strand, counting down.
GGCCCGAGGCGCGCGACGTGGACGACTTCCTGCTCCGCCCGCCGACGCATCCCCTTCTCGTACCGTTGCGCGAGGTGCTGTGGCGGCGCGTGGCACACCTGGCGTACGCCTCCCTGCCTCCGTACGCCCACGAGTTGTACGGCAGACCGGCCCCCGCACCCGCCACCGCCACCCGGCAACTGCGCCTCACCGGCCTCCTGCTGCGCCGCGTTCCCGCACGTGTGCGGTGGCAACTCCCGCCCAAACACATCCTGCGCGCCATGGCGAGGCTCGGCCCGGACGCGCGCCCGGCACCGTACAAACTCGGACGATAGACCGCCATACTGGGTGGACCAGGGGAGGGCGGGCGAACAGCTACCGGGGGGAGCGTCGCGCGAAATGGGGGAGAGCAGACTCATCCACGGCCGCTACCGGCTGCTCGACCGGATCGGGCGTGGAGGCATGGGCGAGGTGTGGCGGGCACGGGACGAGTCCCTGGGCCGGCACGTCGCGGTCAAGTGCCTCAAACCGCTGGGCCCGAACCACGACCACGCGTTCACCCGCGTGCTGCGGGAGCGGTTCCGCCGTGAGGCCCGGGTGGCCGCCGCGCTCCAGCACCGCGGCATCACCGTCGTGCACGACTTCGGCGAGTCCGACGGCGTCCTCTACCTCGTCATGGAGCTGCTGGACGGCCGCAACCTCAGCCAGCTCCTGGAGGACAACAAGCAGCACCCGCTCCCGGTCGCGGACGTCGTGGAGATCGCCGAGCAGGTCGCCGCCGCCCTCGCCTACTGCCACGAACAGGGCATCGTCCACCGCGATCTGAAACCCGCCAACATCGTGCGGATCGGCGACGGCACGGTGAAGATCTGCGACTTCGGCATCGCCCGGCTCGGCCACGACATCGGCTTCACCTCCAGGCTGACCGGCACCGGCATCGCCATGGGCACCCCGCACTACATGTCTCCGGAGCAGATCGGCGGCACCGAGGTCGACCAGCGCAGCGACCTGTACTCCTTCGGCTGCGTGCTGTACGAGATCGCCACCGGGGTACCGCCGTTCGACCTCGACGACGCCTGGGCGATCCTCCTCGGCCACCGCGACACCCCGCCCCGCCCGCCGCGCGAGCACCGCCCCGAACTGCCCGGGTACCTCGAGCGGGTCATCCTGGACCTGCTCGCCAAGGAACCCGGTGAACGCCCCGGCGACGCCCGCGAGCTGGCCCGCCGGATCAGCGCGCACCGGGCCGCGCCCGCCTACGTGCCGACCTTCGTGGCGGCCCGCCCCGCCCCCGGCGAACCGGCCCACCCGGGCCGGCTGCCGTCCTGGACCCGCGGCATGACCACGGGCCACAAGGCGGCCGGCACCGGGCTGCGCGGCACGCCACCCGACCCGGCGGCCGGACTGTCCGGCGAGTGGATCGCGCGGCCCGCCACCGGCCCCGTCGAGGAACCCGTCCCCGATGAGCGGCCCGCCCCGCCCCCTGAGGTCCTGACCGCCCTGGCCGGCCGGCACAACGCTGGCCTGAGCCTCGGCCGGCTCGGCCGCTGGGCGGAGGCGGGGGAGGTGCACCGGGCGGTCGCCGCCGAACGCGAGCACCTGCTCGGCCCCGACCACCCGGACACCCTCGCCAGCCGCTACGAGGTCGCCTTCACCCTCAGCCGCACCGGCCGCGCCCCGGACGCCCTGCGCGAGTACAAGCACGTCACCGAGGCCAGGATCCGCACGCTCGGCGCCGACCACCCCGACACGCTCGCGGCCCGCCAGGAGACGGCCTACGTGCTCGGCCAGCTCGGCCGCCCCTTCGACGCGCACCGGGTGTACACGGCCGTACTCGCCGCCCGGGAGCGCACGATGGGTCCCGACCACCCGGACACCCTGCGCTGCCGGCACAACCTCGCCTTCAACCTCAGCCGCCTGGGCCGCCTGGAGGACTCCTACCGCCTGGCCCGCGAGGTGGCCGCTGCCCGCGCCCGGGTGCTCGGCCCCGACCACCCCGACACCCTCGTCACCCGCTACGAGGTCGCCTACGCGCTCGGCCAGCTGGGCCGGTGGGCCGAGGCCCTGGAGGCGTACCGCGAGGTCGCCGAGGCCCGCGGCCGTGCGCTCGGCCCCGACCACCCCGACACGCTCGCCGCCCGTCACGAGATCGGCATCAGCCTGGGCCGCCTCGGCCGCAGCGCGGAGGCCCTGGACCACTACAGCGCCCTGACCGACGACCGCACCCGGGTCCAGGGCCCCACCCACCCCGAGACCCTGCGCGCCCGCCACGGCCGCTGCGTCAACCTCGGCCGGCTCGGCCGCTGGGAGGAGGCGCTCGCCGAGTCCCGTGCCGTGAGCGCCGGCCGCGAGCGGGTCCTCGGCCCCGACCACCCGGACACCCTGGTCAGCCGCCGCGAGGTCGCCGTCGGCCTGGGCTGGCTGGGCCGCTGGTCCGACGCGCTCACGGAGTACCGCCGGGTGGCCGCGGCCCGCGAACGCGTCCTCGGCACGGACCACCCCGACACCCTCGCCAGCCGCAACGACGAAGCGCACTGCCTCCAGCAACTGGGCCGCGGCGAGGAGGCCGTGGCCCTGTACCGCAGGGTGGCGGCCCTGCGCGGGCAGGGGGCGGCGGTTGGGCGGTGACTAGGTGTGGGGATGGGGGTGGTGGCGGTGGCGTGTGTGAGGAGCGCCCCGCCGGCCAGGTGGTGCGGGACCGTCGCCGCCGAGGCCAGGCCCAGCCCACCGCACGGGTGCCGCGTGGCGAGTGGACGCGCCAGGGCTGCGTGGCTGAGTGATGGCCGTGGGCTGTGTCGGAGGCGGCGTTGCCGAGGCGGTGGGCGGCGGTCGGGCTGTGACGAGGCGTGGGGGTGTGGTGGTGGCGGTGGCGTGTGTGGGGAGCGCTCTGCCGGCCAGGCGGTGAGGGACCGTCGCCGTCGGGGCCACGTCCAGCTGCCGCACCGTCCCGCGTGGTGCGCGGCCCCGCCAGGGGCGCGTGGCCGAGTGATGGCCGTGGGCTGTGTCGGAGGCGGCCCTGCGCGGGCAGGGGGCGGCGTTGGGCGGTGAGGAGGCGTGGGGGTGGTGCGGTGGCGTGTGTGGGGGGCCGCCCTGTCGGCCAGGCGGTGCGGGCCGGTCGCCGCCGAGGCCACGCCCAGCCCACCGCACCGTCCCGCGTGGTGCGCGGCCCCGCCTGGGCCGCGTGGCCGAGTGATGACCGTGGGCTGTGTCGGAGGCGGCGTTGCCGGGGCGGCGGGCCTCGGGCGGTGCGGCTCGTGCCGTGTGCCGGGCGGCATCGCGCGGACCCCCGGCGTCGGCCTGCCGACGGACGTGCGCACGCGCGCCGTCCGTCTGGCCGACCCGGATCACCCCGTGTTACGAAGAACCATGACCGCACCCCTGGGACCCCGCGCACACCGGACGTACGACGCCGTCATCGTCGGCGGTGGCCACAACGGCCTGGTCGCCGCCGCCTACCTGGCCCGGGCCGGCCGTTCGGTACTGGTGGTGGAGCGCCTGGACCACACCGGCGGCGCGGCGGTGTCCACCCGGCCCTTCGCCGGGGTCGACGCCCGGCTGTCGCGCTACTCGTACCTGGTCAGCCTGCTGCCGAAGAAGATCGTGCGGGACCTCGGCCTGGACTTCCGGGTACGCACCCGGACCATCTCCTCGTACACGCCCGCCGAACGCGACGGCCGCCCCACCGGCCTCCTCGTCGGCGGGGGCGAGCGGCGGACCAGGGAGGCGTTCGCCCGGCTCACCGGCTCCGACCGCGAGTACCGGGCCTGGCAGGAGTTCTACGGCATGACGGGCCGCGTCGCCCAGCGGGTCTTCCCGACCCTCACCGAGCCGCTGCCCACCCGCGAGGAACTGCGCCGCCGCCTCGACGACGAGGAGGCCTGGCGGATCCTGTTCGAGGAGCCGATCGGCGTCGCCGTCGAGGAACGCTTCACGGACGACCTGGTGCGCGGCGTGATCCTCACCGACGCGCTCATCGGCACGTTCGCCGACGCCCACGACCCGTCGCTGAAGCAGAACCGCTGCTTCCTCTACCACGTGATCGGCGGCGGCACCGGCGACTGGGACGTGCCGGTCGGCGGCATGGGCGCCCTCACCGACGCCCTGGCCGACGCGGCACGCGCGGCGGGCGCCGTCCTCGCCACCGGCCACGAGGCGCTGCGCATCGCCACGGACGGTCAGAAGGCCGAGGTCACCTATCGCACCGCCGACGGCGAGGGCACCGTCGCCGCCCGGCACGTCCTGGTCAACGCCTCCCCGAAGGCCCTGGCGGAGCTCACCGGCGACACATCCCCACCTCCCGCCGAGGGCGCCCAGCTCAAGGTGAACATGCTGCTCACGCGGCTGCCGCGGCTGCGCGACAGCGCCGTCGACCCACGGGAGGCGTTCGCCGGCACCTTCCACATCGCCGAGGGCTACGAGCAGCTGGCCACCGCCCACGCCCAGGCCGCCGCCGGTGACCTCCCGGCCGCGCCGCCCTCCGAGATCTACTGCCACTCGCTCACCGACCCGACCATCCTCGGCCCGGACCTGGCCGACCAGGGCTACCAGACACTCACCCTGTTCGGCCTGCACACCCCGGCCCGCCTGTTCGAGCGGGACAACGACGCCGTACGCGAGGAGCTGCTGAAGTCGACGCTCGCCCAGCTCGACGCCCACCTGTCCGAACCCCTCGCCGACTGCCTGGCCACCGACGCGGACGGACGGCCCTGTATCGAGGCCCGGACCCCGCTCGACCTGGAGCGGGACCTCGGGCTGCCCGGCGGCAACATCTTCCACCGCGAGCTGAGCTGGCCCCACGCCCAGGACGGCACCGGCCGCTGGGGCGTGGAGACCCGGCACGCGAACGTGCTGCTCTGCGGGGCCGGTGCGGTGCGCGGGGGCGGCGTGAGCGGGGTGCCGGGGCACAACGCGGCCATGGCGGTGCTCGAAAGCGGAAGCGACTGAATCACTGCCGTCCTGAGGGGCACTCCGACAGACGAAGGCATCCGTACCACCGATCGCCCCGCGCGGACGGTCGTACCAGCTACGGGAGGATCTCATGGCCGAGCTCAGCCCGACCGACCTTCAGAAGGCCCTCAAGGGCATGGACTACCCCACGGACAAGCAGCACCTGGTGGAGCGTGCCCGCAGCAACCACGCGGACGAGAAGGTCGTCAGGACCCTCGACGGCCTGAAGGAGGACCGCTTCGACGGCCCCAACGAGGTGCAGAAGGCCGTCTTCAATCAGTGACCCGACCCGCTCAGTCGGCCGACGGTGTCCATCCCACCGCTTCGACGCGTGACGCGTCCGCCGGGCGCGCCTCGTCGAAGAGGACGCCGTCGGCCGCGTCCACGCGCAGCCCGTCCACGTAGGCCCCGCGGCCGACGTACCTCTGGTCCGTGGCGTACCGCCACCGCAGGGCCAGCTGGCGCGCGGCGGGGAGGCCGGCGGTGAGGCCCTGCCAGACGCGCCCTGACCAGCCCGTGACCGAGCCCGACGGGTGCGGCAGGGGGTCCTCGCCCCGGCGGGACGTCGTGAAGGGCACCGGCTGCCAGGTCGTACCGCCGTCGGTCGTGGCCTCCAGGACCAGCACGTCGGACGTGGGCTCGGTGTCCCACCACAGCGCGCAGCGCAGCCGCCCCCGGCCGGACGACGTGTCGAGCGTGGGCAGGGTGAGGGTCGCGGTGGCGGATACCGCCATGCCGGAGAACCAGGCCCTGCGTCCCCGCGCCGGCCGGACCGGCACGGCCCGTGCCAGGTGGTTCGCGGCGGCCACGCGAGGAGCCGACCCGGAGCGCCAGCTCCGCACGGGATGCACCGAGTTGCCCAGGACGACGAGGAAGGAGTCGGTCGTCGGGTCGAGCACCAGCGAGGTGCCCGTGAAGCCGGTGTGCCCGGCACTGCGCGGGGTGGCCATCGCGCCCATGTACCAGTGCTGGTAGAGCTCGAAGCCGAGGCCGTGCTCGTCACCGGGGAACGCGGTGTTGAAGTCGGTGAACATCAGCTCCACCGACTCGGGCGTCAGGATCCGGGCCCGCCCGTACACCCCGCCGTTGAGCAGCGTACGGCCGAGGACCGCGAGGTCCCACGCGTCGGAGAACACGCCCGCGTGGCCCGCGACCCCGCCGAGACTGAAGGCGTTCTCGTCGTGCACCTCGCCCCACACCAGGCCCCGGTCCAGTCCGGACCACGGAGCCCGCGCGTCCTCCGTGGCCGCTATGTTCGGCCGCCAGGAGGCGGGCGGGTTGTAGCGGGTGCGGCGCAGGCCGAGCGGTGCGGTGATCTCCTCGCGCAGGAGGACGTCCAGGGAGCGGCCCGTGATCCGCTCCAGCACGAGCTGGAGCGAGATGAGGTTCAGGTCCGAGTACAGATACGCCGTGCCCGGCGCGCTGACCGGTGCCTCGTCCCAGATGAGCCGGAGCTTCTCCTCGTACGTCGGCGCGCTGTAGAGCGGGATCCAGGCGCGGAAGCCCGAGGTGTGTGTGAGGAGCTGACGGATCGTGATGTCCTGCTTGCCCGCGCGCCCGAAGTCCGGCAGGCACGAGGCGACTTTCGCCTCCAGTTCCAGCCCGCCCCGTTCCATCTGCTGCACGGCCAGGATCGACGTGAACAGCTTCGACACCGACGCCAGGTCGAAGACCGTGTCCTCGGCCATGGGGATCTGCTCGCCGGCCGGGAACTCGACGCCGGTGTCGGTCTTCTCGTCGTAGGCCCGGTAGCGCACCGCCATGCCGATGGGCCGGTGCAGGGCGACGGTGCCGCCCCGTCCGGCGAGCAGGACGACGCCCGCGTACCAGGGGTGCTTGGGGGAGGGGCCGAGGAACGCCTCGGCGTCGGTGACGAGTTGCCGAAGATGGGAGGGGAGCAGCCCGGCGCGGGCGGCCGAGCCGTGCCGCAGGGTGGGACGCCCCGTGACCGGGGCGGCCTCGGCGGGTAAGGGGGTCAGGGCCAGGGCGCCACCCAGGACCAGGGCACGTCTGCGCGTCAGCCCGCTGTTCGTCGTTGCTCTGTCTGCCGTGCCTTCGGTCACCGCGCATCCTCCCGCCGAACCGCCCTGGACGTCCCGGACAGTATGTCCCCGGGCACTGCCCATAAATCTGACGGTGCATCAGGAAACCCCTTCCATCCTCAGGAGGAGTCCGGCATCCTGCGCCCATGCAGACGGAGCTGAGCCAGAAACTGGGAATCGAGCACGCCGTCTTCGGCTTCACGCCGTTCCCCGCCGTCGCCGCGGCCATCAGCCGGGCCGGCGGCTTCGGGGTGCTCGGCGCGGTCCGCTACACCGCCCCCGACGAGCTCAAACGCGACCTGGACTGGATCGAGGCGCACATCGACGGCCGCCCGTACGGCCTGGACGTCGTCATGCCGGCCAAGAAGGTCGAGGGCGTCACCGAGGCGGACGTCGAGGCGATGATCCCCGAGGGGCACCGGCAGTTCGTCCGGGACACCCTCGCCAAACACGGCGTACCCGAGCTCGCCGAGGGCGAGGCGTCCGGCTGGCGCATCACCGGCTGGATGGAGCAGGTCGCCCGCAGCCAGCTCGACGTCGCCTTCGACTACCCGATCCGGCTCCTCGCCAACGCCCTCGGCTCCCCGCCCGCCGACGTCATCGCCCGCGCCCACGACCAGGACGTCCTCGTCGCCGCCCTCGCGGGCAGCGCCCGGCACGCCCGCAAGCACCAAGAGGCCGGGATCGACATCGTCGTCGCGCAGGGCTACGAGGCCGGCGGCCACACCGGCGAGATCGCCTCCATGGTGCTCACCCCCGAAGTCGTCGACGCCGTCGCCCCGCTGCCCGTGCTGGCCGCCGGCGGCATCGGCAGCGGACAGCAGGTGGCTGCCGCACTCACGCTCGGCGCTCAAGGCGTGTGGCTGGGCTCCATATGGCTGACCACCACAGAAGCGGACCTCCACTCGCCCGCCCTCACCCGCAAGCTGCTCGCGGCCGGCTCCGGCGACACCGTCCGCTCCCGCGCGCTGACCGGCAAGCCCGCACGCCAGCTGCGCACCGAGTGGACCGACGCCTGGGACGACCCGGCCGGGCCCGGCCCGCTGCCCATGCCGTTGCAGGGCCTGCTGGTCGCCGAGGCCGTCTCCCGCATCCAGAAGTACGAGGTCGACCCGCTGCTCGGCACCCCGGTCGGGCAGATCGTCGGCCGGATGAACAGCGAACGCAGTGTCCAGGCCGTCTTCGACGACCTCACCCGCGGCTTCGAACAGGCCGTGGACCGCATCAACCGCATCGCCGGAAGGAGCGGCCAGTGACCAGCAGTGCTCCCGCGGGCTTCTGGGCCCAGGCCACCGCCGACCCCGACCGCGCGGTCCTGGTCGCCCCCGATGGCGAGGAGTGGACCGCCGGCCGCCTGCACGCCGCAGCCAACCGGCTCGTCCACGGCCTGCGCGCGGCCGGGCTGGAACCCGGCGACACCTTCGCGGTCGTGCTGCCCAACGGCGTCGAGTTCCTCACCGCGTACCTCGCCGCCAGCCAGGCCGGGTTCTACCTCGTCCCGGTCAACCACCACCTGGTCGGACCGGAGATCGCCTGGATCGTCTCCGACTCCGGCGCCAAGGTCCTCCTCGCCCACGAACGCTACGCCGGTGCCGCACGCCACGCCGCCGACGAGGCGGGCCTCCCGGTCGGCCACCGGTACGCCGTCGGCCCGGTCGAGGGCTTCCGCCCCTACGCCGAACTCCTCGACGGTCAACCCGAGTCGGCGCCCGACGGCCGCACCCTCGGCTGGGTCATGAACTACACCTCAGGCACCACCGGCCGCCCCCGCGGCATCCGCCGTCCGCTGCCCGGCAAACCGCCGGAGGAGGCCTACCTCGGCGGCTTCCTCGGCATCTTCGGCATCCGGCCGTTCGACGACAACGTGCACCTGGTGTGCTCGCCGCTCTACCACACGGCCGTCCTGCAGTTCGCGGGCGCGTCCCTGCACATCGGCCACCGGCTGGTCCTGATGGACAAGTGGACGCCCGAGGAGATGCTCCGCCTCATCGACCGCCACCGCTGCACCCACACCCACATGGTCCCCACCCAGTTCCACCGCCTGCTGGCCCTGCCCGACGAGGTGAAGGACCGCTACGACGTCTCCTGCATGCGGCACGCCATCCACGGCGCCGCGCCCTGCCCCGACCACGTGAAACGGGCCATGCTCGACTGGTGGGGCCCCTGCGTGGAGGAGTACTACGCGGCCAGCGAGGGCGGCGGCGCCTTCGCCACCGCCGAGGACTGGCTGAAGAAACCCGGCACCGTCGGCAAGGCGTGGCCCATCAGCGAACTGGCGATCTTCGACGACGACGGCAACCGGCTGCCGCCCGGCGAACTCGGCACCGTCTACATGAAGATGAACACCGGCGGCTTCTCCTACCACAAGGACGAGGCCAAGACCCGCAAGAACCGCATCGGCGACTTCTTCACCGTCGGCGACCTCGGCCACCTCGACGAGGACGGCTATCTCTTCCTGCGCGACCGCAAGATCGATCTGATCATCTCCGGCGGCGTCAACATCTACCCGGCCGAGATCGAGTCGGCCCTGCTCGCCCACCCCGCCGTCGCGGACGCCGCCGTCTTCGGCATCCCGCACGACGACTGGGGCGAGGAGGTCAAGGCCGTCGTCGAACCGGCCCCCGGACACCGGCCCGGGCCCGCCCTCGCGGCCGACCTCCTCGACCACTGCGCGCACCGGCTCGCCGGCTACAAGCGGCCCAGGAGCGTCGACTTCATCACCGAGATGCCCCGCGACCCCAACGGCAAGCTGTACAAGCGGCGGCTGCGGGAGCCGTACTGGGAGGGCCGAACCCGACCGGTGTGAGGCGGCGGTGCGGCTTTGGTCGCACCGGCGGGCCCGGGCGTCATCCTTTGGTCGGCGCCCGCTCGCCCTCCGGCCGATGTCCGGCCGGGACCCGCCTTCCTAGCGTGAAGCCATGACGACGCGTGAAGCCATGACGATCGCGACCGAAGAGAGACCGCTGCGGCGCGGGGGCGTACGGCCGGGCGAACGGGCCCTCGCCCCCGATCTCGCCCGCGGGATCATGCTGCTGTGCATCGTGCTGTCCAACACCGCCTTCCATCTGTGGGCGGCCCGGCGCGGGCCCTCCGGATGGCAGCCCGTGGACGGCTCATGGCTGGACCACGCCGTGCAGTTCACCATGATCATGGCGCTCGACCTGCGGATCTACCCGCTCTTCGCCTTCCTCTTCGGCTACGGCATGATGCAGCTCTACCTCCGGCAGACCGCCGCCGGCACCGACGGTCGCGACGCCGCGAAGGCCCTGCGCAGACGCAGCCTCTGGCTGATCGTCATCGGCCTCGCCCACGCCACCCTGCTGATGGCCGGGGACATCCTCGGCTTCTACGGTGTCCTGAGCCTCGTCCTGGGCCTGGCCTTCCTGCGGCGCGGCGACCGAGCCCTGACCTGGTGGATCTGGATCGGAGTCGCCCTGATGGTCCTCGTCACGGCCGGGCCGGTCATCGCCGCGCTGCTCCAGGGCGAGCTGGGCACGCTGGGTGACGCCGACGCCGAGGCGGGTTTCAAGGCGTTCGCATCGGACGAGGAGAACTGGCTGACCGCGGCGGGCACCCGGCTCGAGACCGGCCTGTTCATCACCTTGGCCGCCGCCCTGCTGACCCTCGTCGGGGGCGGGTACATCGTCTTCCTGCTCGGCTTCTGGGCCGCGCGCCGCCGCGTCCTGGAGGAACCGGGCCGCCACCGCAAGCTGCTGCGACGGACGGCGGTCATCGGCATCGCGGTCGGCTGGCTCGGCGCACTGCCCGCCGCCCTCGCCCACGTCGGCCTCCTGGACGTGCCGGACGACATGCAGAGCGAATCCGGGGCGCTCATGGCACTCCGCGACGTCACCGGCAACGCCGGAGGCCTCGGCTATGTCGCGGCCGTCGCCCTCTTCGCACACTGGTGGACCACCCGCGGGCCCCGCCGCGGCGCGACGGCGGTGACGGCGGTGGCCTGCGTCGGCAAACGGTCCCTGTCCTGCTACCTCACCCACTCGCTGCTCTTCGCGCCGGTGCTGGCCGCCTGGGGACTCGGCCTCGGCGCACACCTGGGCAGCACCACCATGGCACTCTTCGCGTGCGCCGTCTGGCTGGTCACCGTGGCCGGGGCGTACGCCCTGGAACGGGCCGGCCGCCGGGGCCCCGCCGAAGCCGTACTGCGCCGGCTGATGTACGGGCCCCGGGCCGATCGGGGGTGACGAGACGAACGGGGGTGCCGCCCCACCGGAGGCGGCACCCCCACCGGCCGTGGTCAGCGGCGCTCGTGCACGCGGACGACCTTCAGCTTCGGCGAGGACAGGATGTCCTTCTCGCAGAAGCGCGACGTCACCCACTTCTCGTCGGAGAACAGCCGCGTCTGGTCCGCGTGGTGCGGCGACTCGGGGTTCGACGACTGGGAGTACGTCAGCAGGGTGCGGGCCACCGGGCAGCGGCTTCCGTCCCAGCCCACCGCCTGGAGGTGACTGCTGCCGAACGGCACCTCCGTGTAGCCGCCCTGGGCCGCGTTCCACTGCGGTTCGAGCACGTTCCACACGCCGAGCCGCCCCGAGCCGCCGGGCACCGGAAGGCGCTCACCACCGCGGACGACGAACTGGTGCGCGCCGAGCGGCGCGTCCAGCGCGATACCCGCCACGCGCAGTTCCGTCACCGCGTCGGCGAGGGCGACACCGAAGCCGGGCGCGTCCGTGTTCAGCGTGTTCGGCGTACGCACCGGGTCCGCCGCCGAGAACGGCACCTTCCACGCCTCGGCCGCCGGAACCGTCTGTTCCAGCTTCCGCCAGAACCGGTCGAACAGCAGCGCCCCCCGGCTCCCCGTGTTCATGGTGCGGTCCCAGGCCGCCAGCACCCCGCAGGCCTCCGAGACGTCGACCGCCTTGCCGTCACTGCCCGTGGCCGTGCCGCCGGGCAGCGCGGCGCACGCCCGTGCCACGTCCGTCGCGGTGAGATCACCCGCGGGGATCCGGTTGGCGAACTGCTGCCGTTGCAGGTCGCGTACGGTCAGGCGGCCCCGGTCCGCCATCGCCGCCACGTCCTCGATCCCGCCGCGCGTGCGCAGGCCGAGCTCCGTCCTCACCGTGCCGAAGACCCGCTCGTATCCGGTGATCGGCCGGTCGGGGTTGGTCATCCACGCGGTGCCGTTGGAGTTCTCCACGTACGGCGCGTCCTTGAGCGTGGGCATCCGCGCCGGCCCGAAGATGCCCGGCGCCACCGCGTCCGGATCGCTGCCGAGGGCGCAGTCGCCGCGCGCGCCGTCGAGGATCGCGATGCCGGAGGCCGGATACGTGGTCCTGCCCGGCGCCGTCGAGCAACGCTGCGCCAACTCGTCGGTGATGCGCGGGAGTACCTGGGACTGGGTGAAGAGGGAATGCCCCGCGCGGTCGGCGGCGATCGTGTTCACCCAGGGGATGCCCTGGTGCCGGGCGAGGGACGCGAGGACGTCGTCCGTGCTGCGCGCCTTGCCGAAGCCGAGCGAGGTGTCGGCGAAGCGGAGGTTCGCGGCGTTCGGGTCGTGCAGGGCGTAGGCCGTCATCCCCGTCCACGGCAGGGGGACCTGGGAGTTCAGGGAGGTGACGACAGGGCCGTAGCGGGTCCACCACTGGGTGCGGGTCACCGGCGCGCCGTCCTTCACCGCGACCGTCACGGTCCGCTTCTTCATGCGCTCCGGCTCGCCGTCCACGAGGTACGTCGTGGGATCGGCCGGATCCAGCGTCAGCTGGTGGAGGTTGGCCGGTACACCGGTCGAGACGGTGTGGCTCCACGCCACATGTGCGTTGAACCCGATGGAGATCGCCGGGGTGCCGAGCAGGGAGCCACCGGAGACGTTCAGCTCGCCGGGGATCGTCTGCTGCGACTGCCAGAACCGGCGCCCGCCCTGCCACGGATAGTGCGGGTTGCCCAGCAGCAGACCGCTGCCGTTCGCCGTGGTGTCGCCGCGGAAGGCGACCGCGTTGGAGCCCATGCCGGGGTCGCCCCACAGCTCGTCGGCCGCCTTCGCCACGGACTTCGCGTCCGGCGTGCGGGCGGCGGGCCGGGAGGACGGGGTGCCGGAGGCGGTTCCGGCCGGTGGCTGCGCGGCCGTGATCGTGTCCACGAAGCGTCCCTCGCCGGAGATCGAGGCGATGGCGAGGCCACGGGCCGCCACGTCCAGCTCGGTGACCGGGCGGATCCAGGAGGCGTCCGCGCAGGCGGGATCCGTGATCTTCTTCTGCTTCAGCCAAGCGTTGTAACCGGCCGCCCAGCCGCGCATCATGTCCCGGACCTCACGGCTCGGGCCCACGGGTGCGGGCGCGGCGAGCAGTTTCTCCACGGTGCGGGCCTCGCGGACCCCGCGGAAGTACAGGTCACTGGCGAGATTCGTCCTGGCCCCGGAGAGGGCGCCGCCGGCGGCGGCGCCGGCGCCGAAGTACCGGGAGCGCTCGCCCCGTAGGGTCACGAACCCGTCGGCGAGCGTGCAGACCTCGTCGGACGCCTGCGCCCAGCCCGTACCGAAGCCCAGGTCGGCGTAGTCCTTCGCGAGGATGTGCGGGATGCCGTACTCGGTGTAGCGGATGACGGCGGACAGGCCGTCGCGGGACGGCTGCTGCTCGGCCCGTCCCGGGCCAGGGGCGGCGGCCGCGGGTAACGCGGACGCGGCCGTGAACAGGGCCGTGGCCCCGAGGACGAGTCGTCTCAGGCGGCTGCGCATCGTGCCCTCCAACGTCAGTGAGGGAAAGGAGACTTGAGGGTGCGGATGGGCCGCGTGGCGCACATCCGCACCATGACCTCGGACGCCTCCCGCGGCGGCAGGGTTGAGCCGGTCGGTCCTTGACCTCGCCCGGCGGTGAACCGAGGATCAGGTGTCATGACGACGCCCGGACACGGCAGCACGGTCGACGGAGTCCTGCGACGCAGCGCCCGGCGCACCCCGGCGCGCGTCGCGGTGGAGTACGGCGACCGCACCTGGACGTACGACGAACTGGACAGCGCCGTCTCCCGCGCGGCGAGCGTCCTCCTCGGCCAGGGGTTGTCCCCGGGCGACCGGGTGGGCGCGTACGGCCACAACTCCGACGCCTACCTGATCGCCTTCCTGGCCTGCGCCCGCGCCGGCCTGGTGCACGTACCCGTCAACCAGAACCTGACCGGCGACGACCTCGCCTACATCGTCGGCCAGTCCGGCAGCACCCTCGTCCTCGCCGACCCGGACCTCACCGGACGACTCCCCGGCGGCCTACGGACGTTGCCCCTGCGCGACGCCGACGACTCCCTCCTCACCCGGCTGGCCGAGGCGCCCCCGTACGACGGCCCCGAGCCGCGCACCGAGGACCTCGTGCAACTGCTGTACACGTCCGGGACGACCGCCCTGCCCAAGGGCGCGATGATGACGCACCGGGCCCTGGTGCACGAGTACCTGAGCGCGATCACCGCCCTCGACCTCAGTGCGGGCGACCGTCCCGCGCACGCGCTGCCGCTCTACCACTCGGCGCAGATGCACGTCTTCCTGCTGCCCTACCTCGCGGTCGGCGCGACCAACATCATCCTCGACGCCCCGGACGGCGACCGGCTCTTCGACCTGGTCGAAGCGGGCCGCGTGGACAGCCTGTTCGCCCCGCCGACCGTCTGGATCGCCCTGTCCAACCGCCCCGACTTCGCCACCCGCGACCTGAGCGGCCTGCGCAAGGCGTACTACGGGGCGTCGATCATGCCGGTCCCCGTCCTGGAACGGCTGAAGGAACGCCTGCCGGGACTGGCCTTCTACAATTGCTTCGGGCAGAGCGAGATCGGGCCCCTGGCCACCGTCCTGGCCCCCGACGAACACAAGGGGCGCATGGACTCCTGCGGCCGTCCGGTGCTGTTCGTCGACGCGCGGGTCGTCGACGAGGACGGCAAGGACGTACCGGACGGCACCCCCGGCGAGATCGTCTACCGCTCTCCGCAACTGTGCGAGGGCTACTGGGACAAGCCCGAGGAGACCGCCGAGGCCTTCCGTGACGGCTGGTTCCGCTCCGGCGACCTCGCCGTACGGGACGCGCACGGCTACTACACGATCGTCGACCGGGTGAAGGACGTCATCAACTCCGGTGGCGTACTGGTCGCTTCACGCCAGGTCGAGGACGCCCTCTACACCCATCCCCAGGTCGCCGAGGCCGCGGTCGTGGGCCTGCCCGACGAACGCTGGATCGAGGCCGTCACGGCCGTCGTCGTCCCCCGCGGCGAGGTCACCGAGGCCGAACTCATCGCCCACACCCGCGAGAAGCTCACCCCCTTCAAGGCCCCGAAGCGGGTGGTGTTCGTGAAAAGCCTCCCACGCAACGCCAGCGGGAAGATCCTCAAGCGGGAGCTCAGAAAGAGGCTCGGGGGAGAGGCGGGACTCGCGGCCTCGGACGGGTGACGCCGCGCAGCCCGTCGGCGAAACCCGTTGTGCCGAAGGCCGCGAGGGCGTGAGGATCGGCGTCATGCCGATCTTCACAGCCCCGGACGGGACCCGGCTCGCCTGCCACATACGCGGTACGGGCGAGCCCTTGGTCGTGCTGCCCGGCGGGCCCATGCGCGCCTCCGCTTACCTCGGGAACCTGGGCGGACTCGACGCCCACCGGCGGTTGGTCTTCCTCGACCTGCGCGGCACCGGACAGTCCGCGGTGCCCGACGATCCGACGACGTACCGCTGCGACCGGCTCGTCGACGACGTCGAGGCGCTGCGCCGCCACCTGGGCCTGGAGCGAATGGACGTGCTCGCACACTCGGCGGGCGGCAGTCTCGCCCTGCTGTACGCGGCCCGGCATCCGGAGCGGCTGGGACGGCTGGCGCTCATCACCGCCACCCCGTGGGCACTGGGCCTGCCGGCGACGGCCGAGGGCCGGCTGGCGGTGGCCCGGCTGCGGGCATCGGAACCCTGGTTCGCCGACGCCTTCCCGGCGTTCGAGGCCTGGCTGTCCGGTACCGGTGATTTCGACCCCGTGTTCCTGCCGTTCTTCTACGGCCGTTGGGACGACACGGCCCGCGCCCACGCCGATCGCGAGGAGGACGAGACCAACCACGACGCGGCGGACCGCTACGGGGCGGACGGCGCCTACGACCCGGACGCGACGCGGGCCGCGCTCGCCCGTGTCACGGCCCCGGTGCTCGTCCTCGCCGGTGAGGCGGACGGGGGCCCGCGACCCGGCCTGGCCCGGCGCGCAGCCGAGGTGTTCCCGGCGGCCGAGTTCGCGGTGCAGCCGGGGGCGGGACACTATCCATGGCTGGACGACCCGGAGTGGTTCGTGCGACGCGTCGCACGCTTCTTCCAAGGGAGGGAAGCCGAGGGGGACTTCGAACGCGACTGAGATCCTCTGCTGCCCGCAGAGCGTGTCCGTCCCGCGGTCCTCACGCCGCTACCGTGCCCGGCATGGACACCGAACCGCGCACCGTACGGGCCAACGGCATCACGCAGGCCTACCGCGTCTGGGGGCCGCGGGACGCGCCGCCCGTCGTCCTCCTGCACGCCCGCGGAGCCGACGGGGCCGACTGGGCGGAGATCGCCCCCGCGCTGTCCACCGGGCCCCGCCGGGTGTACGCCCCCGACCTGCGCGGGCACGGCCGCAGCGACTGGCCCGGCGGATACGCCTACGAGGCCATGCGCGACGACGCGCTCGCCTTCCTCGGCGCGCTCGGCATCACCCGGGCCGACGTCGTGGGCCACTCGCTCGGCGGCCTCGTCGCCTGCCTGCTCGCCCAGCACAGCCCGCGGCTCGTACGGCGGCTCGTCCTGGAGGACGTCCCCGCGCCCCTCCCGCTGGACCCGCCCCGCCCGCCCGCCGAACGCCCGGGCAGGGGCCTGCCGTACGACTGGGCGATGATCCTCGCCACCGACGCACAGCGCAACGCGCCGGACCCCGTCTGGTGGGATCACATGGGGCGGATCACCATGCCCACGCTGCTGATCGGTGGCGGGCCGACGAGTCCGATCCCGCAGGAACAGATCGACGCCCTCGCCGAGTTGCTTCCCGATGCCCGGCGCGTCACCCTCGACGCCGGGCATCTCGTGCACGAGGCACGGCCCGAGGAGTTCCTCACGGCCGTGGCGGAGTTCCTCAGCCCCGCGGACCGTACGCCGTCATGAAACGGTCGCGGAACTTGTCCATGCCCCACCGGGGCGCGTCCGGGGCCGGCTTGAGGCCGTCGGTCCAGCCCCAGTCGGCGACCCGGTCCAGGACCTTCTTGTCGTGGGCGACGATCGTGACCGGCACGTCCTTGCCGGTGTCCCCGGCGGTGACCGTCGGCACCGGCTGGTGGTCGCCGAGGAAGACGAGCACCGTGTCCTCGTCGCCGTAGCGCTCGACCCACTCGGTCAGGCTCCGGATCGAGTACTCGATGGCCTTGCGGTACTCGGCGCGCACCTTCTCCGGGTCCTTCCAGACCTCCGTGGGATTGGTGCCCTCCTTCTTGATCCGGTGGAACACCGAACCGTCGCCGAGGTCCTCCCAGTCGATCATGTGGGCGATGGGGGACCAGGGGTTGTGGCTGGAGGCCAGGATGATCTCCGCCATGATCGGCTCACGGTCCTTCTTGCCGTGCTCCAGGCGCTGGAAGGCCTCCATGCTGAACTGGTCGGGCACGGGCGTCCAGCTGAAGTACGGGCCGTGGTAGCCGAGGTGCTCCGAGTCGTAGATGTGGTCCAGGCCGAAGTACTTCCCCTCCGGCCAGGCGCGGCGCACGCCCGGCACGACGCCGACGGTCCGCCAGGCGCCCGTCTTCCCGAAGTACTTGGTCAGCGTCATGCGGTCGCTGGTGGTCAGACTGCGGTACCGCTGCTGGTTCTTGATCCACAGACCGGACAGGAAGGTCGAGTGGGCGAGCCAGCTGCCCGCGCCCGTCACCGGCGACTGCAACCAGCCGCTGCGCGACTCGAACCCGGCCGCCTTCAACCGGCCGGTGCCC
The DNA here is from genome assembly GCF_044458845.1 of Streptomyces sp. NPDC050416. NCBI lineage: Bacteria > Bacillati > Actinomycetota > Actinomycetes > Kitasatosporales > Streptomycetaceae > Streptomyces > Streptomyces sp. NPDC050416. The sequence goes on along the minus strand of NZ_JBITII010000016.1, from coordinate 126,114 downwards.
TCCTTCAGCACGGCGTCGGTCTGCTTCGCCATCGCCGGGTCGTCGATCGCGACGCGGCCGTAGCTCTCGATGAAGGTGAACAGGACGTCCTTGCCGCGCAGGCCGGTGAGCAACTGGTCCGGCGGCGTCTTCGCGAAGGCGTCCACGGCGGCCTGCTTCCGGAAGACCCGCGCGTCCTTCAGACCCGCGCGCACCTGCTCCACCCGGTTGCCGAGGAACTCCGCGTTGCCCTTGGTGGCGATCGGCACGGTGCCGACCTGCACGCCCAGCGTCATACAGGTGATCCACGCCGTGCCGAGGATCAGCGTCGTCCGGGCGGCGACGGGACGGTGCCGGACCATCAGGTTCGTCAGCCGCACCACGGCGAGGGTGGTGAGGACCAGCACCGCGACGAACAGCACGATCACGCCGATCACCACCAGCACCTGGCCGGTACGGCCGAACGTCTCCCTCAGAAAGTCCGTGGCGTTCTCGATCAGAATCCAGTCCAGGACCAGATCGAAGGGCCGGGCCAGCACCTGGTAGAAGCCCATGTCGACGAACTTCAGCACCGTGACCAGGCCGAGGAACACGCCCGAGACCACCGCCATGATCCGCCGGGGCTTCGGCGGCAGCGCGAGCAGCAGACCAGCGAGCAGCACGCCCTCGGCGGGAATCCGGACGAACGAGGCGAACTCGATCCGCTCGACCCGGTTGGGCAGGAGCAGCGCGACGACCACGAGCGCGCCGGCCAGGACGGTCGTGCCGACGCTCAGGCCGCGTGAGGCGCGTGGATACCTTGCCCGCCATCCGCGCCATACGCGCCATCGGCCGGGTTTCCGAGCGGTGGCGGCCGCATCCGTACCCGTGTCGCTGCCGTCCCGGGGCTCCGCCCCGGTTGCCGCGGTTTCCGTCGCGACGGCCGCTGGCTCGGTGCCGTCGTCCGCCGGATCGGCCGCGGCGGTGTCGGCTTCCCTGTCGGTGTCGGGCAGGTGACGAGACGGCGTGTGGTGCGACACGCGGAGGTTCCTTCCGTACATGGCCTTGCTGCTGGCGCGGCGGATCAGCCGGGTAGGGCCGGGTCCGTCATGCTCCGTACGGCCGACCGTCACCGCCCGTTCAACGACGAAGGTCAACCGCGCGCAAAGCGTACGCCGGACTGCGCGCTGTGCCGTCCCCGTGCGGCTGCCCGCTCAGCCGCACGGGTCGTGGTACTCGAGGCCGGGGAAGGCCTTCGTCCAGACTCCGCCTGGGACGGTGCCGGGCCGCACCGTGCAGAGCAGTTCCGCCAGCCGGCCGGGATCCGTGGGCAGCAGGACGAGTTGGCCGCCGAGCCCGGCGGTGAGGCCGGGGCCGGTGGAGACGGTGAGGGTGTCTCCGTTCGGGCTGACCTGACGGACGGAGAAGACGCCGATTCCCTCCGTCACGGCGGGGACGTCGTAGATCAGCGATGGTGGTGGTCTTCAGATCGTCGTCGGTGGCGAGCAGGTGATGGTCCGGCGCGAAGGCGTCACCAGGGCCAAAACGGTCCGCGCTGATGTAGGCCCTGTCCACACTGTGCGGAGGCGGACTCCACAGATGGACACCGCCCTTCTCATCACCGGTGACCACGCCCCGCCCCTCCGCCCGGTAGGCCACGGCGCCCAGCGGCACACTGCCGGGCAGCACCTCGCCCTTGGGGGACGGTGGCCGTGGGGCGGCGGGCCTGTTCCTGGTCGCCCGGCCGGTCCGCCGGCGGGGCGGGGAAGCGCCTGGCGGCCAGCTCCGCCAGCACCGTGTCCGGTGGCAGTCCGGTCGCCTCGGCCCATTGGCTCGCCAATGACCGCGGCGGGGTCCTGCCGGGCGACAGCATCAGTAAGCTGGAGACGTCATCTGGGAGTTACCCACCTTTACCCCGGGCCGGATCACGGGCGATCTTCGAGCCGGTGGCGGCCTTCTCGTCCAGGTGGATCTCGCAGTAGGCGAGGCGGCTGTGGCCGCCACCGTCGGGGACCCGCCACGAGCTTGCGGTCCTGCCGGAGTTGGCATACCCGGGCGCCTACGGCTGGCGCGGTGCGGTGGGGTGTCGTCCGTGGCCGCCTGGGCCGGTCGTGCAGCCCTGGCTCGCCCTCGGCGGTCGCCCACCAGCCACTTGTGGGCCGTGGCCCGTGAGACGCCCAAGCCCGGCGGGCGACCTTCGGATTGCGGCCATGACCCCCCAAAGCCGGCGCGTCACCGGCCTGGCTGCCATGGCATCAGCGGTCCGCTGACACCGCCACCTCCCGCGCCCACCGGTAGTCCGCCTTGCCGCTCGGCGACCGCTGGATGGCCGGCGCTATCACCAGTTGCCGCGGGATCTTGTATCCGGCCAGCCGGTCCCGGCAGTGGCTCTGGATGTCCTGGAGCGACGGGCGCCGCGCGCCGTCCCGCAACTGCACCACCGCCGCCACATGGTGGCCCCACCGGGGGTCCGGCACCCCGGCCACCAGCGCGTCGTAGACGTCCGGGTGGGACTTGAGGGCCTGTTCGACCTCCTCCGGGTACACCTTCTCGCCGCCGGTGTTGATGCACTGCGAGCCGCGGCCCAGGACGGTGACCACGCCCTCCTCGTCGACCGTGGCCATGTCGCCGAGCAGGACCCACCGCTCGCCACCCTTCTCGAAGAACGTGGCGGCGGTCTTGGCCGGGTCGTTGTAGTAGCCGAGCGGTACATGTCCGCACTGGGCGACCCTGCCCACCTCACCGGGCGGCACGGGTTCGTACGTGGCCGGGTCCACGACCTGCGTGCGCGCGTGGACCCGGACCCGGAAGCCCCGCTCGGGCCCCGAGTCCTCGGTCGCCGTCCCGTTGAAACCGGACTCCGACGAGCCGAAGTTGTTCAGCAGCATGGCGTTCGGCACCAGTTCCCGGAACTGCCGGCGCACCGTGTCCGACATGATCGCGCCGGACGACGACACGCTGAACAGCGAGGAGCGGTCGATGTCCCGCAGCGGACCGCTCAGCGCGTCGACGAGCGGCCGCAGCATCGCGTCCCCGACCAGCGAGATGCTGCTGACCTTCTCCTTCTCCACGGTCCGCAGCACCTCCTCGGGCACGAACTTGCGGTGGATCACCACCCGCTGCCCGAAGTTGAAGCCGATGAACGCCGTGAGGGTGGAGGTGCCGTGCATCAGCGGCGCCGTGGGGAAGAAGGTGATCCCCGAGCCGCCGGCCGCGACCCGCTCGGCCAGTTCCTCCGGCTTCTTCACCGGTTCACCGGTCGGCGCGCCCCCGCCGAGCCCCGCGAAGAACAGATCCTCCTGCCGCCACATCACACCCTTGGGCATCCCGGTCGTGCCGCCGGTGTAGATGATGAACTGGTCGTCGCCCGAGCGGGCCGGGAAGCCGCGCTCGGGTGACCCCGCGGCCTCCGCATGGGAGAAGTCCACACAGGGCACCGCGGCAGCACCGGGCGCCGGCGCACCCACCCGGACCAGATGCCGCAGCCGCTCCGCCCGGGGCCGCGCGGCCGCCACCCGGTCCGTGAACTCCGCGTCGAAGACCAGCGCCACCAGATCCGCGTCCCGGTAGAGGTAGGCCAACTCCTCTTCCATATACCGGTAGTTGACGTTGACCGGCACGATCCGCGCCTTCAGGCAGGCCAGCACCGTCTGGAGGTACTCCACGCCGTTGTAGAGGTGCAGCCCGAGGTGCTCGCCGGGGCGTATCCCGCTGTCGAGCAGATGGTGGCCGACGCGGTTGGCCGCCGCGTCCAGCTCCGCGTACGTCAGACGGCGCTCCGCGCCCGTGCCCGGATGGTCGACGTACACCAGCGCCTCACGGTCGGGAACCACGTCGACGACCGACTCGAACAGGTCGGCAAGGTTGTACTCCACCGCTCCTCCTGACCCCGGGACGTGCCTGGCATCGGACGGTTCGCCGGTCATCAGAGCAAAGGGCGGTCCAACTGTGAAGGGCTCGCGCCAAGAAATCTGACTGTCTGTCAGAAAACCCTTGAAGTGCCTCCCGCGCTACTGCAACCTGTTCTCGTTCCACGAGAGGGGAGTTGGCCATGGGTGGGACGGAACACCTCACCGTGCAGCGCGAAGGCGCCACACTGGTGCTCACGCTCAACAGGCCCGATGCCAGGAACGCGCTCTCGCTGCCGATGCTCGTCGGCCTCTACGACGGCTGGCTGGAGGCCGACGCGGACGACTCGGTGCGCTCGATCGTGTTCACCGGCGCGGGCGGCTCGTTCTGCTCGGGCATGGACCTCAAGGCCCTCGCCGGCAACGGCATGACCGGCGAGGAGTACCGCGACCGGCTCAAGGCCGACCCCGACCTGCACTGGAAGGCGATGCTGCGCCACCACCGCCCGCGCAAGCCGGTGATCGCGGCCGTCGAGGGCTACTGCGTCGCGGGAGGCACCGAGATGCTCCAGGGCACCGACATCCGCGTCGCCGGAGAGTCCGCGACCTTCGGCCTGTTCGAGGTGAAGCGCGGCCTGTTCCCCATCGGCGGCTCCACGGTCCGGCTCCCACGCCAGATCCCGCGCACCCACGCCCTGGAGATGCTCCTCACCGGCCGCCCCTACAGCGCCCGCGAGGCCGCCGCCATCGGCCTCATCGGACACGTCGTCCCGGACGGCACCGCGCTCGCGAAGGCGCTGGAGATCGCCGAACGGATCAACTCCTGCGGCCCGCTGGCCGTCGAGGCCGTCAAGGCCTCCGTCTACGAGACCGCCGAGATGACCGAGTCCGACGGTCTCGCGGCCGAACTCACCCGGGGCCGGCCGGTCTTCGACACCGCCGACGCCAAGGAGGGCGCCCGCGCCTTCGCGGAGAAACGACCGCCCGTCTACAAGCGCGCGTAGCCGCTGCGCCGGCTTGGCCGGTTCAGAGCTGCGGGTCGTCGGTGGCTGAGCGCGCAGTTCCCCGCGCCCCTCAGGGGGCGCGCCCGTGCACGCCGATTCGAAGGAGGCAGGCCCTCAATGTCCGCAGTTCTCAAGGCGCCGCTCGTCGTCGAATTTCCCTTCACCCGCTCCCTCGGGCCCGTCCAGAGTGCCTTCCTGACCGGTCTGCGGGAACGTGTGATCCTCGGGGTGAAGACCCGCGACGGCCGTATCCTGGTCCCGCCCGTCGAGTACGACCCCGTCACCGCCGAGGAGATCCGCGACCTCGTCCACGTCGGCCTCACGGGCACCGTCACCACCTGGGCCTGGAACCATGAGCCTCGCCGCGGCCAACCCCTGGACACGCCCTTCGCCTGGGTCCTGGTGCGACTCGATGGCGCCGACACCGCCCTCCTGCACGCCCTCGACGCCCCGGGCCCCGACGCCGTGCGCACCGGCATGCGCGTCCGCGTCCGCTGGGCCGAGGAACGCATCGGCGCCATCACGGACATCGCCTGCTTCGAGCCGTACGACGGAGAGGTCTCCACCGTGACCGTCCACGCGGGCGAGTTCGAGGGCCCGGTCACCGGGATCGTCGCCGCCGCCCGCCTCGACTACACCTACTCGCCCGGGCGCGCCCAGACCGCCTACATCAACGCCCTCGGCGGCCGGCGGATCGTCGGCGAGCGCTGCCCGTCCTGCCGGAAGGTCTACGTCCCGCCGAGGGGTGCGTGCCCCACATGTGGGGTGGCCACAGCCGAACAGGTCGAGGTGGGGCCGCGCGGCACAGTGACCACGTTCTGCATCGTCAACATCAAAGCGAAGAACCTCGACATCGAGGTGCCCTACGTCTACGCCCACATCGCCCTCGACGGCGCGGACCTCGCCCTGCACGGCCGGATCGGCGGCATCCCGTACGACGAGGTCCGCATGGGGCTGCGCGTCGAGCCCGTATGGACCGAGGGCGGCCGTTATCCCGACCACTACCGGCCCACGGGCGAACCGGACGCGGACTACGACACCTATAAGGAGCTGCTGTGACGAGCGCACCGCGGGACCGCGAGATCGCCGTCGTCGCCTTCGCCCAGACCGTCCACCGGCGCACCAGCGAAGAGTTCTCCGAGGTGGAGATGCTCATGCCGGTGCTGCACGAGGTCCTCGACCGGACCGGCATGAAGACCGCGGACATCGACTTCACCTGCTCCGGCTCCAGCGACTACCTCGCCGGCCGCGCCTTCTCCTTCACCCTCGCCCTCGACGGGGTCGGCGCCTGGCCGCCCATCTCCGAGTCGCACGTCGAGATGGACGGCGCCTGGGCCCTGTACGAGGCCTGGACCAAACTCCTCACCGGTGACGCCGACACCGCCCTGGTCTACGCGTACGGCAAGTCCTCGCCCGGCTCGGTCCGCGACGTCCTCACCCGCCAGCTCGACCCCTACTACGTCGCACCCCTGTGGCCCGACTCCGTCGCGCTCGCCGCCCTCCAGGCGCAGGCCCTCATCGACGCCGGCGACACCGACGAACCGGCGCTCGCGGCCGTCGCCGCCCGCGACCGGGAGAACGCGGCGGCCAACCCCCACGCCCAGCTGCGCCACAGCGTGCCGCAGGGCGACCACCTCGTGCGGCCCCTGCGCACCGGCGACTGCCCGCCCATCGGCGACGGGGCCGCCGCCGTGATCCTCGCGGCGGGCGACCGGGCCCGCGACCTGTGCGCACGCCCCGCCTGGATCCGCGGCGTCGACCACCGCATCGAGGCCCACGGCCTCGGCGTGCGCGACCTGACCGACTCACCCTCCACCCGCCTGGCCGCCGAACGGGCCGGCGCCTTCGAACGGCCCGTCGACACCGCCGAGCTGCACGCGCCCTTCACCGCCCAGGAGATCGTCCTGCGCAAGGCGCTCCGCCTCGGCGACGGCGTCGTCGTCAACCCCTCCGGCGGTGCCCTCGCCGCCAACCCGATCATGGCCGCCGGTCTCATCCGCATCGGAGAAGCCGCAGCCCGCATCCACCGCGGCGTGTCCGACCGCGCCCTCGCCCACGCCACCTCCGGCCCCTGCCTCCAGCAGAACCTGGTCGCCGTCCTCGAAGGGGAGCCCCGATGAGCAAGGAGCCCGTGGCCGTCGTCGGCGTCGGCCAGACCAAGCACGTCGCGGCACGCCGGGACGTGTCCATCGCGGGACTCGTCCGGGAGGCGGCCCGCCGGGCCCTGGACGACGCCGAGCTGTCCTGGGCCGACATCGACGCCGTCGTGATCGGCAAGGCGCCCGACTTCTTCGAGGGCGTCATGATGCCCGAGCTCTACCTCGCCGACGCCCTCGGCGCCGTCGGCAAACCCATGCTCCGCGTGCACACCGCGGGCTCGGTCGGCGGATCCACCGCCCTCGTCGCCGCCAACCTCGTCGCGGCCCGCGTCCACGGCACCGTCCTCACCCTCGCCTTCGAAAAACAGTCCGAGTCGAACGCCATGTGGGGCCTGTCCCTGCCCATCCCCTTCCAGCAGCCCCTGCTGGCCGGAGCCGGCGGGTTCTTCGCCCCGCACATCCGCGCCTACATGCGGCGCACCGGCGCCCCCGAGACGATCGGCGCCCTGGTCGCCTACAAGGACCGGCGCAACGCGCTGAAGAACCCCTACGCCCACCTGCACGAGCACGACATCACCCTCGACAAGGTCATGGCCTCGCCCATGCTGTGGGACCCGATCCGCTACTCGGAGACCTGCCCCTCCTCCGACGGCGCCTGCGCCATGATCCTCACCGACCGCGCCGGAGCCGCCCGGGCACCGCGACCGCCCGCCTGGATGCTCGGCGGCGCGATGCGCAGCGAACCGACCCTCTTCGCCGGCAAGGACTTCGTCTCCCCGCAGGCCGGCCAGGACTGCGCGGCCGACGTCTACCGGCAGGCCGGGATCACCGACCCCCGCCGCGAGATCGACGGCGCCGAGATCTACGTCCCGTTCTCCTGGTACGAACCGATGTGGCTGGAGAACCTCGGCTTCGCCGGCGAGGGCGAAGGGTGGAAACTCACCGAGGCGGGCGTGACCGAACTGGACGGGGACCTGCCCGTGAACATGTCGGGCGGTGTGCTGTCCACCAACCCCATCGGCGCCTCCGGCATGATCCGCTTCGCCGAGGCCGCGCTCCAGGTGCGCGGACAGGCCGGAGAACACCAGGTGGACGGCGCCCGCAGGGTCCTCGGGCACGCCTACGGCGGCGGTTCGCAGTTCTTCTCCATGTGGCTGGTGGGAGCCGAGCCTCCGGACTCCTGAAAGGTCCCGCTCACGTGCCCTGTTGGCCATGGGGCACGATCGCTAGGCTGGCCGCGGACGACGAACCGGGAGGAGCACGGACGTGGCCGAGACCACCACCCAGCAGCGCCCGCTCACGGGCTGGGACAAGCCGGAGCTGGACCTCACCAACGCACAGTGGCAGTCCAGCAGCCGGGGGCGGGGGGATGTCCAGATCGCCTTCGTCGAGGGCTTCATCGCCATGCGGAACAGCGCCCGCCCGGAGAGCCCCTCCCTGATCTTCACGCCCGCCGAGTGGGGCGCGTTCGTGTCGGGAGCGCGGGAAGGGGAGTTCGACCTCACCTGACGCGACGCCGCGCGACCTCGACCGCGGCATTCCGCGAACCGTCCCGGACCGGCCGTGACCCCACGGCCGATCCGGGGGTGTTCCGCCCGCATTTCCGGACACGCGACCTGAGACGTCCTCCCCGGGCCCGCGCCTGAGCCAGGCTGGCCCCTCGAGGCACGGTCGTATCCCGGAAGGCGAGGAACCCATGAGCACCCTGCCGGTCATCGCGGCGGTCGACGGTTCGGACGGCAGCCTGCGCGCCCTGGACTGGGCCCTCGACGCCGCCCGCCGCCGGTCGGCACCCCTGCGTGTGGTGCACGTACGCCAGTACGCCCACTGGGTGCAGCCCGAAGTGCTCGCCGCCGGACCACCGGACCCGCGGGCCGACCCGGTGCTCGACCGGGTCCGCGAACATGTGGAGAGCCTCTCCGCCCGGCCGGACACGGAGTACCTCGGCCTCGAGGGCGCGCCCGGTGCCGTCCTGCCCGAACTCGGCTCCTCCGCCCAGCTGCTGGTCCTCGGCTCCCGGGGCCGCGGCGGCTTCGCCAGCCTGCTGCTCGGCTCCAACGGCATGGCCGCCGCCCGCGACGCCGAGTGCCCCGTCGTGGTGGTGCCCCGGCCCGGACGCGACGTCCCCGGCGAGGCGCCGTCCGGTCCCGGCCCGCGCGTGGTCGTGGGCCTGAAGGTGGACGGCCCCGACGAGGCCACACTCGAGTTCGCCTTCGCCGAGGCCGCCCGGCGCGGCGCCCGGCTCCAGGCGGTCGCCGCCTACCCGTGGCCCGCGCAGCCCTGGATGACACCCGGCGAACTGCCCCCGCCGATCGTCGACCAGGACGTCATCGAGGACGAGACCCGGGTCCTCGCCGAGGGCTTCCTCGCCCCGTACCGCGAACGGCACCCCGACGTCCGGGCCGAGACGGTCCCGGCGGCGGGCGACGCCGCCGGACACCTCGTGGCGGCCTCCCCGGGCGCCGACCTCGTCGTCGTCGGCCGCCACCGGCGGCACCTGCTGGCACCCGCACGCATGATGGGCTCCGTCACCCACGCCGTCCTGCTGCACGCAGCGAGCCCCGTCGCGGTCGTCCCGCCGGCCCCACCGGAGGACTGACCCCGAGGTAATGGATACGGGCAGGCCTATCATTAGGTCCATGCGGGAACCGATCAGCAGGGACGCCCGGCTCGCCCTGGACCTGGCCCTCACCGTCCGGCACGACGGCAACGGCGGTGTCGCCGACGACCTGACCGACCCGGCAGGCCTGACCGCCTGGCTCCGGGCACACCCCGAGGCCCTGCCGGACGCCGGCCGTCTCACCGCCGACGCCGCTCGGCTCACCGCCGTCCGGGACCTGCGGGCCGCCGTCCGCGCCCTCTTCGCCCACGCCGTGCGCCCCGGCGAACCGAGCCCCGCAGACGCGGCCCGCCTCCTGCACGTACCCGAAGCCGTACGGCGCCTCAACGCAGCCGCCGCCCGCACCCCCACCGTGCCCGTCCTGGACTGGCCCGAGGGGACCGCACCCGACGTCCGTCACCAGCCCGTACACGGCGGCGACGACCTGACGGCCGCCCTCGCGCACGCCGTGATCGCGTTCCTCGCGAGCCCCGACCGCGACCGGCTGCGGGCCTGCCACGCACCCCGCTGCGTGCGGTACTTCCTCAAGGACCACCCGCGCCAGGAGTGGTGCACACCGTCCTGCGGCAACCGCGCCCGCGTGGCCCGCCACCACCGACGCCACCGGACGACGGCCTGAGACCACCCTCGGGGGTGTCCGCAAAGTCCCGCCTGCCCCGCGACGCCCGGCACGCCCTCTCGCCGCAACGGGCGAACACCCGCGTACAACCGGTACGCGGGCGTCCGCCCGGCACTCCCCAGCCTTCGGCCGGGGGACCCCCAGAGCACACACCGAACGCCGCGGGGCCCGCCCTCCGGGCGGACGACGGGACTTCGCGGACACCCTCGAGGCCCGATCGGGTCGTCGCCCGGGCGGCACTTCGCAGGCCGGGCCACGTACCATGGCGGCATGTCGTTCCTCCGCCGCCGCAGCGCCACGCCCGCCGGGCCCGACTTCGACGTACTGGCCATGGACCCGGGCGACTGGCCCGGCAACCTCGGTGCGGGACTGCTGCCCGCCCCCGACGGCACCTGCCAGGGCGTCTTCCTGCGTTACGACCTGTTCGGCGGCCGCGGCCCCGCCATGATCATCGGCAACCTGCCGGAGGGCTCCCCGGCCCGCGAGGTCCCCGAGGGACAGGTTCCCTTCGAGGTGGCGCAGCTGCTGCTGGCGCTGGAGAACGACGAGGAGGTCACCGTCGTCGGCACCGAGGACGTGCCGGTGATGCAGGGCGACAACCTCCTGATCGTGCGCCGCGTCAAGCTCTCCGAGGGCCGTATCTCCTGCGTGCAGTTCGACCGCAGCGACAACGTCCTGGTGACCATCGCCGCCTGGGACCGCCCCATCACGGACGACCTGTACACCCTCCTCAAACCGCTGCCCGCGGAGCTCTTCCAGCAGGGCTGAACCCGGCGGCAGTCCGCACACGAAAGGGCCGCTGTGTGCCTGGCCAGGCACACAGCGGCCTCTTTGTCCCCGTCAGCGAGTGCCGACCGCCGCGCGCACGGCCCGCCGGGCCATCTGGCAGTCGTCGTGCAGCCGCCGCAGCAGCAGCCGCTGCTCCTCGCCGGACGGCGCAGCACCAGGGTGGGCCGGACCCGGTGCCGCCGGGGTCGTGTCGTGCATGGAACGCTGCACGGCCGTCTCGTACGTACGGATCTCCCGGGTCAGCACCAGCATCAGGTTCACCAGGAAGGCGTCCCTGGACGCCGGGCCCGCCGACTGGGCGATCTGGCTGATCTGCCGACGCGCGACCGGTGCGTCCCCGAGCACCGACCACAGCGTCGCCAGGTCGTACCCCGGCAGATACCAGCCCGCGTGCTCCCAGTCCACCAGCACTGGACCGGCCGGTGACAGGAGGATGTTCGACAACAGTGCGTCGCCGTGGCAGAACTGGCCCATGCCCTGCCGCCCGGCCGCCTGCGCGATGCCGTGCAGCAGCTTCTGGAGATCACCCAGGTCCCGGTCGGTGAGCAGGCCCAGCTCGTGGTACCGCGAGATCCGGGCCGCGTAGTCCAGCGGGGCGTCGAACGTGCCCGCCGGCGGCCGCCAGGCGTTGAGCCGGCAGATCGCGCCGAGTGCCGCCCTGATGTCCGCCCGCGGTGGCGCCTCGGCCGGGTGCCGCTGGAGCGCGGCCACCCGCCCCGGCATCCGCTCGATCACCAGTGTGCAGTTGTCCGGGTCCGCCGCGATCAGTCTCGGCACCCGCACCGGAGGGCGGTGCCGGACGAACGAGCGGTACGCCGCTATCTCGTGGCGGATCCGCTCGGACCAGGCGGGGGAGTGGTCCAGTAAACACTTGGCGACGGCCGAGCTGCGACCGGTCGTGCCGACCAGGAGCACGGACCGCCCGGTGCGGCGCAGGACCTGCACCGGGGCGAACTCCGGGCAGATGCGGTGCACGGACGCGATCGCCGTGCGCAGCTGCGCGCCCTGGGGGCCGGACAAGTCGAGTCTCCCGCTGAGCGGTTGGGAACCGAGGACCGCGCCGCGCCGTGCCCTGCCCGCACCGAGCACAGGGGCCGCCGGCCGCGCGGGGGCGAGGTAGGGGCCGCTGTCCGTGGGACGGGGGTGCAGCGACCGGGGCGGGGCGGACACGGAGGACGATGCTGCGTACATGGGCGAAACAGATCCCTTCGTGTGCCTGCGACGACAGTGCACCACCCGGCCCGGGCTCCCGGGAGCACCCTGGGGAATGTCCCTGCGGCGACCGGGTCGGGGTGGCGCGTTCCTACCTGACACCCGATGACCAGTGGCACACCATCTGGCGCACCCTGGCGAACCCTGGCGAATAGTCGCCCGGCAAGTCTCCCCGGGCTACTGTCAACTCAGCCGAGAACCTGGGGGCTTGACGTGAGCGGACAACCCAACACCCGGCTCGCGGACCTGTTCGGCCTGGCCGGCTGGTCCAAGGGCGAACTCGCGAGGCTGGTCAACCGGAAGGCGGCGGCCATGGGCCACCCCCAGCTGGCGACCGACACCTCCCGGGTGCGGCGGTGGATCGACATGGGAGAGATCCCGCGCGATCCGGTGCCGCGGGTGCTGGCGGCTCTGTTCACCGAGCGTCTCGGCCGTGTCGTGACCATCGAGGACCTCGGTCTGGTCCGGCACGGGCGTGCGGGGAAGCGGCAGGGCGGCGGGAGTGCGGAGTCTCCCGACGGAGTGCCGTGGGCGCCCGAGCGGACCGCCGCGGTCCTCACCGAATTCACGGGAATGGACCTCATGCTCAACCGACGCGGCTTGGTGGGCGCGGGCGCCGCGCTCGCCGCGGGATCCGCACTCAGCAGCGCCATGTACGACTGGCTGCACACCGACCCGGCCCTGGCTGCCGACGCTCCCGACCTCGACCATCCCCTGCACGCCGACCCCGCTGGGTTCGACCGCTACGAGGCCGCCCCCATCGGGTCGCAGGAGATCGAGGAACTGGAGCGCTCGGTCGAGGTGTTCCGCGCCTGGGACGCGGCCCGCGGCGGCGGGCTCCAGCGCAAGGCCGTGGTGGGCCAGCTCAACGAGGTGGGCGGCATGCTCGCCTACCGTCACCCACCCCATCTCCAGCGGCGCCTGTGGGGCGTCGCCGCCAACCTGGCCGTCCTCGCGGGCTGGATGTCGCACGACGTCGGCCTGGAGCCCACGGCCCAGAAGTACTTCGTCATCGCCGCGCACGCGGCCAGAGAGGGCGGGGACCGGCCCCGCGCGGGGGAGGCACTCTCCCGCGCGGCCCGCCAGATGGTCCACCTGGGCAAGCCGGACGACGCCCTGGACCTCATGAAGCTGGCCCAGTCCGGCTCCGGCGAGGAGGTGCTGCCGCGCACCCGGGCCATGCTGTGCACCGTCGAGGCCTGGGCGCAGGCCTCCATGGGCAAGGGCCAGGCGATGCGACGCACCCTGGGGCAGGCGGAGGACCTCTTCGTCTCCGACAAGGCCGACGTCCCGGCACCGAGCTGGATGCAGCTGTTCGACGAGGCCGACTTGTACGGCATGCAGGCCCTGTCCTACCGCACGCTGGCGGAGTTCGAGCCGGACGCGGCCGTGCACGCGCAGTACTACGCGGAGAGGGCCCTCGCCCTGCGGATCGACGGGCGGCAGCGGTCGAAGATCTTCGACTACCTGTCGATGGCTTCGGCGTGCTTCATCGCGGACGATCCCGAACAGGCGGACCGGTACGCGCGACTGGCCCTGGTGTCGATGGGCTCCAACTCCTCCCACCGCACCTGGGACCGGCTGCGCCAGATGTACCGGCTCACCGCCCAGTACTCCGGCTACCCGAAGATCCAGGAGCTGCGGGAGGAGATCAAGCTCGCCCTGCCGAAGCCGAAGGGCAGGGGAGGAAGCAACGCACAGGCCTGAGTTTCCTATGCCGTGACCTTGGCGACGAGCACGCAGGCGTTGTCCGCGCGCTCGCCCTCGCCGAACTCCTGGACCACCGTCCGCAGGCAGTCCTGCGCGGTGGCGGTTCCGGTCAGACGCGGCGCCAGATCGAGGAGGAGGTTCGCGGCCGCCGTCCCGGTGTGCCCGGGCACCAGCCCGTCGGTGTGCAGGAGCAGCAGATCGCCCACCTCGAGGGTCTCTTCGGCCTGCCCGTAGACAGCGCCCGAGGTGGCGCCGAGCAGGACGCCGTCCGGTGCGTTCAGCACACGCCCCGTCCCGTCGCGGAACAGCAGCGGGGCGGGGTGCCCGGCCTGCGCCCACGCCAGGGTGCGGGTTTCGGGGCGGTAGCGGCAGCAGACGGCGCTGCCGAGGGCGGGTTGCACGGTGGCGTCGAGTAACTGGTTCAGCCAGGCCATCAGCCGGCCCGGCGGGGCGCCGGCCATCGCCATGCCGCGGACGGCGCCGAGCAGCATCGTCATGTTCGACGTGACGCCGACGCCGTGTCCGGTGAGGTCGCCGACGCTGAGCAGCGTCTCGCCGTCGGACAGTTCGAGCGCGTCGTACCAGTCACCGCCGATCAGCGTGTGCGTGGACGCCGACAGGCGCCGGGCTGCGAGGTCGAGGGTCCTGGGACCCTGGTGCGGGAGCCGCAGGGAGCCGAGCCACGGCGGCAGCACGGCCTCCTGCAACTCGACCGCGAGCCGGTGCTCGGTGCGCGCCTCCTGCTGCCGGTCGGGGAGCGAGTCACGGGTCTCGCTCACCACCCGCTGGCTGCGGCGCAGTTCACTCACGTCCCGCAGTACGGCCCACATCGAGGCGGTGCTGCCGTCGGTGTCGAGCACCGGTTCGCCCATCATGTGCACGGTCCGGACGTCGCCGCCCTGGCGTGCGATGCGGAACTCGCCGTCGATGGGCCGGGCGTCGACGAGGCAGTTCGTGACCATCGCCGTCAGCTTCGGCCGGTCCTCGTCGAGCACCAGGGACGGCAGCTCGTCGAGGGTGAGCGGGGGAGCGGCGGGGTCGCGGCCCAGGATCTGGTAGAGCTCCCCGGACCAACTGGCCTCGTCCGTCAGCAGGTTCCACTCGGCGCTGCCGACCCGGCTGAGCAGTGAGCCGGGCGCGGGCGCGGCGGGTTCCGGGGGCGCTGTGGGCAGGGGCCCGTCCCGCAGCTGGGCCAGGTGCTCGTCGAGGTCGTTGAGCTGGTGCAGGGCCAGGTCGTACAGGGCGCGCTGCCAGCGTCCCCGGGGGTGGTCCGATTCCGCCCGCTCGACGTCGCGCCGCACGGCGTCCACGTCGCCCTTGAGCCGCCGCGTCTGCGAGATCAGCGCGTCGACCGAGCCGCGTCCGGGCGGCTGGGCGGCTGGACGGTCCGCGGAGAGGTGGGACGGCATGACGCACTCCGATGCGGGGACGGTACGGCCAAGGCGGACGGAGGGACCGTTACGACTGTGGCACAGCCCGCGACGCCCTGTAAGGGATTTGGCAACACACGATACGGTGGTGCTTCTGGCATATGCCGCAGTCTCACGGAGTTACTCCGAGGTAGGCGCGGAGCAGGCCCTCCGGGGGATCAAGTCGTAGATTACACAGGGAGTTTGACGGTCCGTCGGAAAGGCGCCACCCGGTTGCCGCACGTGTTCGACGGCCCCGTGTTCGAGGGCTTCAGTACCGCAGGACTCCGGCGATGCCCTCCGCCTCGCCGAGTGCGCCGTCCGGGACGAAGCGGACGTCGGCTCCGGTCTCCAGGCACTGCTCGACGATCTCGTCCACGATGTCTTCACGGGACTCGCGGGACTCGCGGGACTCGCGGGAATCGAGCCCGGCGCTCTCGGCGAGGATCAGATGGTCCCCGGCCTCGCTGACCGTCACGCGGTAGTTCTCCTCGACGGCCAGCAGCCGGACGCGCCCGTCCCGGGCGCTCTGCCAGAGCTCGTCGACGCCGGCGGCGAACTCCCGTCGTCCGCGGGCCGTTTCGAGGGCGCGGGTCACGGCGTCCGTGTCCCTTCGGGCCTCCGCCGCGATCACCGGCCGGATGGCCTGCCACACCGACTCGGGCGTCCCGTGCGCGAGACCGCCGTGCGGGACGTGCACCGCGCCCTTGGTGGCGCTGCCGACCTCGTCCAGCAGGGCGAGTGCGGCCGGCGGGCCGGTGACGTACAGCGGCCGCGGGTGCTCGCGCAGGACGGTGCTCATCGCGGTGTCGATCTCGCGCAGGAACTGGCGGGTGCGCTCCTCCCGGAAGGCGCTCGGCAGGTCGCCGATCCGCTCCTGCCGTTCCGGGTCGAAGTTCTCCACGCGGCGGGTCAGCGGGAAGCCGTCGGAGCGTTGTTCGACGACGCGGTCGGTGCCGCCGTTCCACAGGGTCGCGCGGTCCGCGGAGAGCGACAGCACCCAGAACGGCCGCTCCGCCGTGTGTGCGGAGACGAGGTTGCGGGTGAGGAAGGTGTCCGAGAGCACCACGCGTTCGGGGACGGACCGGGCGAGCGACCACACGTGGTGCTCACCGGAGGCGGCGAAGATCGCCAGACCGTCCTCGGCGTGCGTCAGATCGACCTCGGACAGGGCCTGGTCGAGGTGGCGGGAGACCTCGGCCCGCCGCTCGCGGCTGACCGCCGGATCGGCCTCCAACTGCCGCTTGGCCTCGGCCACCGCGTTGCGCAGCCGGACCTGGTCCTGGGTCTTGTAGGGATCGCGCCGGTGGGTCGGCGTCAGCACGGAGACCGCGGGGTAGGGGCGCGGGCGCCGCAGTTCGGCAAGGGTCGCGGGACTCAGAACGTGCTCCATGACAGAACGATAGAGCGGATCGGCCATGGGGGCATTCGGGGCAATCGGCACCCACCTGCCGAGGCGCAGCGGCCCGGAAGTTGGGGAAGTTTTTGCCGCTGGCAGTTTCTCGACGGAGGTCGCCCCGACAGGGAGCGGGTCACCGGATATTGCGCATGCAAAGCCCGGTCGAAAGTGGGGGCGCGGGCCGCGCTCATGTTACGGGCGAGTTGGCCACGCGCCGGTCGCTGTCACGCAGTCGAAATCTAGATGGTCAACACAATTAATTTGCGGGAGCTACGCGTATGTGCGCCGAGGGACCCGCCCGCCTCGGACACCGCAGGCTCGCGATCATCGACCTGCCCGGGCGGCCGTCAGCCCATGACCGCCGCCACCCCGCACGGCACCGCGCCCTGGTCTACTCCGGCGAGGCCTACCACTTCGGCGAACTGCGCGGCGAGCTCACCGCCCGCGGCCACCGCTTCACCACCGACTCCGACACCGAGGTCGTCCTGCGCGGCTACCTCGAATGGGGCGACGCCGTCGCCGAGCGCCTGAACGGCATGTACGCCTTCGCCGTCTGGGACGGCCGCACCGACCGGCTCCTGCTGATCCGCGACCGCATGGGCATCAAGCCCCTCTATTACCACCCCACGCCGGACGGCGTCCTGTTCGGCTCCGACCGCACCGGCGTGCGCCACCGCGTCTACTGGGAGCCGCGGACCCGGCTCCACACGACGACCGCGACACCACCGTCGCCACCGTCCGCTCGCTCCTCGACGACATCGTGCGCCGCCAGCTCGTCGCCGACGTGCCCCGTTGCACCCTGCTCTCCGGCGGTCTCGACTCCTCCGCCATGACGGCAGGACCTGGAGACGTACGTCGCCGACAGCTACCGTTCCGCCGTCGCCGGGGTGCAGCGCCTCGACGGCGAGAGCGACTTCGAGTTCCGGATGCGGCGGATCAGCCACCTGCACCTGACCCGGTTCGTCCGGACCTGCTCGACCGCAAGGACCGCGACGGCATGGCCGTCGGCCTGGAGGTCCGGGTGCCGTTCTGCGACCACCGGCTCGTCGAGTACGTCTACAACGCGCCCTGGGCGCTGAAGTCCTTCGACGGCAGGGAGAAGAGCCTGCTCAGGGAGGCGACCGAGGACCTGACCCCCCGGTCCGTGTACGACCGGGTCAAGAGCCCCTACCCGTCCACGCAGGACCCGAAGTACGCGGTGGCCCTGCGGAACCAGGCGGAGGACCTCCTGGCACGGCCGGACCACCCGGTCTTCGGCCTCGTCGACCCCGAGCGGCTGCGGCAGGCCGCGCACCCCGACACGCCCGTGAGCGGCCGGGCCGGGGCCTGGAGCGGGCCCTCGACCTGGCGATGTGGCTGGACCTGTACGCACCCGAGGTCTCACTCGGCTGACCGGAGGACCCGTGGCCGCACCGGCTCACTCGGTGTCGTGGTCGGAGCCGCAGGAGCTGCCGTCCGGCGGGAGCGTGCCGTACAGCAGGAACGCGTCGACCTTGCGGTGCACGCACTTGGAGGAGCCGTAGCCGGTGTGGCCCTCGCCCCGGTTGTCGAGCACCACGGCCGACGACCCGAGCCGTTCGGCCGTCTCGACCGTCCAGCGGTACGGCGTGGCGGGGTCGCCTCGGGTGCCGACGAGCAGCATCTTCGGGGTGTCGAGGTCCTTGACCTCGTCACGGATGAAGTCGGTGCCCTTGGGGCGGCCATAGCACATCAGCACCTGGGTGAGCCGGTACCGGCCGAAGACCGGCGACGCCCGCTCGTACCGGGCGCGCAGCCGGCCGAGGTCCCTGCCGACCTGCTCGGCGGCGGGGCGGTCGGGATCGTCCGCGCAGTTCACCGCCATGAGCGCCGCCGGCAGGTTGTCCAGGGGCACGTCCTGTGGGTCGGTGAGCCCGGCGTGCGCCGCCCGCCACGGCGGGTGGGCGACGCCCCCGGACGCGAAGGCCTCCAGGCGGCTGGTGTCGCCGTCCTCGAGCAGTTGCGCGACGGCCCGCTGCAACGAGGGCCACAGCTCCCTGCTGAACAGCCCCTGCGCGAGGGCGCCCGCGAAGTCCTGGCCGGAGAACGCCTCACCGAAGTCGGTCGGCACCGGGTCCCGGTCGAGCGACTCGACCACCTCGACCACGTGCTCCCTGGCCTCCCGCGGGTTCTGCCCGAACGGGCAGGCGATGTCCTCGGTGCACCAGGCGAGGAAGTTCTCCAGCGCGGTCTGCTGCCCCTGTGCGCTCACCACACCCTGCTCGGCCAGCGGCTCCGTGAGGGTGTCGACGCCGTCCAGCACCATCCTGCCGACCTTGCGGGGGAACTGGGCCGCGTACACCGCGCCGAGTCGGCTGCCGTAGGAGAAGCCCAGGTAGTTGAGCTTGCCGTCGCCGAGCGCGTCGCGTATGACGTCCAGGTCGCGGGCGGCGTTCACCGTGCCGATGTGGCGCAGGACGGGACCCGAGTGCTCGGTGCACTCGGCCGCCGCGTCGCGCAGCTTGCCGAGTACGGCCTGCGGGTCGGCCACGGCCGCGTCGCCGTCCGTCGCGTCCAGCGGGTCGTCCGGGGCGTTGCCGCAGCTGACCGGCGAGGAGCGGCCGACGCCCCGGGGGTCGAAGCCGACCACGTCGTAGCCGTTCGTCAGGCCCATGAAGTCCTTGCCGGCCATGGCGAGCTGGCCCACGCCCTGACCCCCCGGGCCGCCGAAGTTCAGCAGCAGCGAGCCCCGGGACTTTCCCGTGGCCCGGTAGCGGGCCAGGGCGAGATCGAGGGTGCCTTTCCCGGGCCGGGCGTAGTCGAGGGGGACGGTGACCTTGCCGCACTGGAGGTCCTTCGGCATGTCCTCGCCCTCGCACGCCGACCACTTGACCTTCTGGTCGTAGAAGCGCGTCAGGCCGGGCGCGGGGTCGTCCGCGGTCGGCAGCCCCGCACCCAGCAGGGCCAGCCCGGCCGCACACGGAACCGCGCAACGCCTCACCGAGGAGCGCGTGGACAGCTTGGCCAGCATCGATGCCTCCAGAGGGCGCCCACAGCGGACCGGGGACCGGCGCCCTCGCTCACCATAAGCGCGCACCGGAAGCCTCGCCTCCGGACGAGCGGGCGGGGGAGGAGTGCCTTATCCTGCGCGGCCGCGTCGCGCATACGAAGGGCTTTACCGCTAGTTCGACAACCGGGCCGCTCGATGGAGTGAAAGGCCGATAAGCCATAACTCGGATGGGCCGTCCGCGTTTTATCTCGTGCGGGTGAGTGCCCGCGACGATGTCTGGAAGGCAGGGAACCTATGAAACGGGTTACCCGAAACGGTGTGATCGCCGTCGCGGCCGCCTCGGGCGCGATGGCTCTGACCGTCCCCGCGTACGCCGGTTCCGGGGCGGAGGGCTCGGCGGCCGGTTCGCCCGGTGTGGTCTCCGGAAACACCGTCCAGCTGCCGGTGCACGTCCCGGTGAACGTGTGCGGGAACACCGTGAACGTGGTGGGGCTCCTCAACCCCGCCGCCGGCAACAGCTGTGTGAACAAGGACGACGGGCGGGCCGGCCGGCCCGGCGAGCCCGGCGGCGCGCTCGCGGAAGGCAGCGGAAAGGATTCCCCGGGTGTGGTCTCCGGCAACGGCGTGCAGCTGCCCGTCGACCTGCCGGTCAACGTCACCGGCAACACCGTGGACGTGGTCGGCGTCGGCAACCCGTCGACCGGCAACGAGTCCTCGAACGCCCCCGGCGACCGCCCGGTCCGCCCCCACCACCCCGCCGGGCCGGACGCCGAGCCGCCCACCCCGCCCCGGCCGCACCCCGCCCCCGAACCGGCCCCGCGCACCGCTCCCCATGCCGTGGCCCACCATGCCGCCGGCGCCCTGGCCCACACGGGCACGGGCCACACCCTCCAGGCCGTCGCCGCGAGCGCGGCACTGGTGCTGGGGGGAGTCGTCCTGCGCCGGCGGTTCCGCCCGGGGACCGACGGCTGAAGGGACGGCTCGCCCGCGCCTTGCCGGAGCCGTCACGGAGGCGGTGCCGTCACACCGCCTCCGCCACCCCCGTCAGCAGCACCATCCCGGAATCCCCGTAGTCCGGCAGGGTCGGGTCCGGGTCGATGTGGGTGACGTCCAGGTCCCGGGTCAGCGGGGTGAAGACCGCGGTCACGGTGTCCGGACCGACCGGGCAGCCGGGCCAGCGGGACGCCGGGCCGATGCGGTACGTCGGCATGTTCTCCATGAAAGCGGCGACCAGATGGCCGCCCGGCTCGACGGCGCGGACGAAGGTGCGGCAGAACTCCGCGAACTCGGCGAAGTCCTCCGTCGCACCCTCGGCGACGAAGTGCATGGAGGCGAGCTCGTACGAGCCGGCCGGCAGGGTCCGGACGTCGGCGTGGACGACGTTCACATGCGCCAGCGCCCCGGCCAGCGTCGCCGGCACGTCCGGGTTGAGCCGTCGGCACAGCGCGTGGAAGGGCAGCCAGCTCGCGTCGAGGCGGTGGCAGATCTGGTCCCGGAGATAGGCGACGTTGCTCGCGCCCGCCTCCACCGCGTCGATCCTGCGGCTCGCGGCGGACGCGAGGATCAGCGGGTAGAGGTTGGGCCCCGCCCCGAACTCCACCGAGCGGGCGACGGCGCCGGGCCGGAAGCGGCGGTAGAAGGCGCTGTGGTGCGCGATGACCGCCGCGTCCGCGGGATGCACCTCGCGGTAGTTCTCGCGCAGGTAGTCGGCGACCGGCCAGCGGTCCCAGTCCACGTCGTCGTTGTGCGTCGTCATGGCCCTCTAGCCCTTCAGCCGCAGGGGGAAGCGCTCGGACAGCCGCGTCAGGGTCCCGTTCAGGCGGTCGATGTCGTCGTCCGAGTTGAGCGCCGTGATCTGGACACGGAAACCGACCCGGTCGCGGGGCACGAGCGGATAGGCGGCGAGCGTCACGTAGATGCCCTCCTCCCACAGGTACGCGGCGACCGCGTCCAGGTCCGCGGGGTTGGCCAGCGGAACCTCCACGATGGGCAGCCGGTCTGTGTTGAGGGTGTTCACCCCGAGGCCGTCCAGGTGAGCGAGCACCCGGACCGCCTTGCGGTACAGGTCGGCGCGGATGGCGTCGCCCCGCCGCTCGTTGACGTCCAGCCCGGCCAGCGCGGTGGCCAGCGACGCCGTCGGGGACGGCCCCGAGTAGAGATAGGGGGCCGCGGCGGTCTTGAGGCGGTTCTTGAGCTCCGGCGGCAGCGCCAGGAACGCGAGCAGCGACGAGTACGCCTTGGAGAAACCGGCCACGAGCACGATCCCGTCGTACGACTCCCCGGTGTGCCGCACCACGCAGTTGCCGCGCATGCCGTAGGGGCAGGACTCGTCCGGTCCGCGTTCCCCGATCACGCCGAAGCCGTGCGCGTCGTCGACGTACAGCGTCGCCCCTTCGGCCCGGCACACCGCGACCAGCGCGGGCAGGTCGGGGATGTTGCCGCTCATGCTGTTGACGCCGTCCAGGCACACCAGCCGGGGCGTGCCCGGCGGCACCCGGGACAGCAGGGCGCGCAGCTCGTCGGGCCGCTCGGCGTGGTAGCGGTGCAGGGTCGCGCCCTGCGCGCGGGCCACCACGCAGCCGTCGTAGACGGTGCGGTGCGCGGTCGCATCCACGAAGACGTGCCCGTCCTCGGCCAGCGCCGGGATCACCGAGGCGTGCACCAGCGTCAGCGTCGGCAGCAGCAGCGTGTCCGGCGCGCCCAGCAGCGCGGCGAGCCGCTCCTCGATGTCGGGGTACAGCCGCGGACTGCCCAGCAGCCGCGACCAGCTGGGGTGCGTGCCCCACGCGCGCACCGCGGGATCGACGGCCTCCATGATCTCCGGGTCCCAGTCGAAACCCAGGTAGTTGCAGGACGCGAAGTCGATCAGCCAGTGGTCGCCGCTGCGGATGTGCCGGCCGCGGACCTCGTCGAGGACCGCGTCGCTCATCGGGCTGGTGCGGCGCAGATGCTCCAGATCCGCCCAGCGCGCCTCCCGGCGTCCCCGGGCGGCGTCGGGACGCGGCCGCCGCGCCCGGGGTGGCGCGAAGGGGTGGGTGCTCGGCTCCCGCAGCGTCTGCGCGCTCTGCTCCACCGTCATGGGCCGGGCGAAGAGGTACCCCTGCCCGAACCGGCAGCCCATCCCGGCCAGCAGGTCCCGCTGCGCGGTGTTCTCGATGCCCTCCGCGATGACCTGGAGGCCCAGGGTGTCGGCG
The DNA here is from genome assembly GCF_044458845.1 of Streptomyces sp. NPDC050416. NCBI lineage: Bacteria > Bacillati > Actinomycetota > Actinomycetes > Kitasatosporales > Streptomycetaceae > Streptomyces > Streptomyces sp. NPDC050416. The sequence continues at coordinate 103,285 of NZ_JBITII010000016.1, read as the reverse complement.
ATCCGCACGATGCCCTCGACCAGGACGACCTGCTGGGCGTCGCGCGCGATGTCGTCGATGAACGATTTGTCGATCTTCACCACGTCGATGGGGAAGTCCCGCAGGTAGCGCAGCGAGGAGAAGCCGGTGCCGAAGTCGTCGACCGCGATGTGCACCCCGAGTTCCTTCAGCGTGTGCAGCACCGTCTGGAGGCGGTCGTCGCGGTGCAGCAGCACCGTCTCCGTCAGTTCCAGCTGCAGGGACCCGGGCTCCAGCCCGGGTGTGCTCAGCGCCTGGCCGACCTGCTCGACGAAGCCGGCGTCGCGGAACTGGCGCGCGGAGACGTTCACGCTGACGTACGGCGGACGGGCGGGACCCGGCAGCCGTTGCAGGCCGGCGATGTCGCTGACCGCGTTCTGAAGCACCCACGAGCCCAGCGGGCCGATCTGCCCGGTCTCCTCGGCCAGACTGATGAACTGGTCCGGCTCGACGGACGGCCGCAGCTCGTCCGGCCAGCGGACCAGGGCCTCGAACCCGACGACCTCGCCGCCGGTGATGTCGACGACGGGCTGGTAGCGCAGCGAGAACGCCTTGTCGGCGACCGCCTGGGCCAGCTGGGACTGGAGGTCGTGCCGCGCGACCATGCGGCTGCGCAGCAGCGGCCGGTAGCGGCGCCACTGCCGCTTGCCCGCCGACTTCGCCGCGTACAGCGCCAGGTCGGCGTGGCCCAGCAGCTCCTCCGCGTCCGTACTGTCGCGCGCGGTGGCCACGCCCACGCTGGCGGACACCGTCACCGACTCGTCGGCCAGGTCGAACGGCCGGCCCAGCGTCTGGATCACCTGGGCCGCCAGCAGCTCGGCGTCGAGCGGCTGTTTGGCGCCCTCCATCAGCACGGCGAACTCGTCCCCGCCCAGCCGGGCCGCGGTGTCGGTGCGCCGCAGCGTCCGGGCCAGCCGGTTGCCGACGGCGATCAGCAGATGGTCGCCCGCCCGGTGCCCCATCGTGTCGTTGACCAGTTTGAAGTCGTCCAGGTCGATGAAGAGCAGACAGGTCAGGGACGACTCCCGGCGGCCGCGCAGCAGGGCGCGCTCGATCCGCTCCAGCAGCAGCGTCCGGTTGGGCAGACCGGTCAGCGAGTCGTGGAAGGCCCGCTGCGTCAGCTCCTGCTCCAGCCGCCGCTGCTCGGTCACGTCCCGCAGCGTCACCACCAGGCCGGAGACGGTCCGCTCGTCCCGGAAGTCGCTGCACCGCACCTCCACCTCGACCCGCCCGTCCCGGCGCCGCACCCACCAGTGGTCGTGTCCGGGCCGTGCCCCCCTTTCCCGTACGGCGGTCAGCTCCCGGGCGGCCCGCTCCCGGTCCCCGGGGTCCACCAGGTCCGGCAGCGGGACGCCGATGAGGTCGTCGGTGCCGAACACGGACAGCGCGGACGGGCTGGCGTACCGGATCCTGTCGTCGTCCTCGAGGATCAGGATGACGTCGGAGGCGTTGCGGACGAGGGTGCGGAAGTACGCCTCGTTCTCCCGCTGGATGACCTCGTGGCGCAGCGTGACCCGTTCCATGGCCAGGCCCGCGTGCGACGCCAGGATCTCCAGTGAGCCCCAGGTCTCGGTGAGCTGCTGTTCGGGGGCGGCGACCAGCAGGACTCCGGGGGCGGTCCCGGCCGGACGGTCGGGCTGTGTCATGGGGCAGGCCAGGACGGAGGGCAGGCCGTCCAGTTCGGCGGCGAGGGCGGGTTCGAGGGCGGCCGGGCTCACCAGGTGGCTGCCGTGTGCGCCGAGGTCGCCCGTGCGTTCCGTCGGCAGCAGCAGCGTCCGGTGCGGTACGTCCGGCCCCATCAGCCGGTCGACCGCCGTACGGCAGGACTGGTCGACCTCCTCCTGCCGGAAGGCCGAGACCAGCGAGGCGGCGGCCCCGCGCAGCGCGAGTTCCCGTGTCACCGCATGGCGATGGGCCACGACCATCCCCGCCAGCCGCGCGATCACCAGGAGGAACAGCACGCCCGAGAAGGCCGCGATCACGGCGGCGTCCCGCGTCTGCTTGCTCAGCCCCTCGTACAGCAGGATTCCCGGCGCGATGAGCGTGGCCACGGCGAGCATGACCAGCCGGCGCGGTGGCGGCAGCAGGGACTCCCGCTGTGGCACGGCCGCGGTCAGCGCGACCATCGAGGGATGCAGGGCGGCCAGGCCCCAGGCGGTGTAGAAGGCGATCCAGCCGAGGTCCAGCAGGGTGCCGGTCTGCCACAGGTCCTTCAGTTGCAGGATCCCGTACGCGATGTCGAAGCCGAGCAGTGTCACCGTGCCCACGACCAGCAGCCGCACGGCACGGTTGGGCCCGTCTAGCGGACTCGGGGTCAGCAGCCGGGCCAGCAGGGCCAGCACGAGGACGTCGCCGAGGGGATAGGCGATGCTGATGGCGCGCTGCTCCCAGGTCAGCCCGTGCACCACCGTCAGCGGCTGCACCAGGTACACCCACACCGGCAGCGCGAGGCCCGCGGTGATGATCAGCGCGTCGAGCAGGCTCGGCACGTCGCGGTCGGCCCACCGGTGCCGGACGAGCCCCGACAGTCCGATGGCGAAGAGCGGATAGGTGGCGAGGTAGCAGGCGTCGGCGGGGGAGGGGAACGGGTTGGAGGCGTCGAAGTACTCCTCCATCACGTTGTAGTACGTGTCGCCGGCGATGAAGGTGAGCAGTCCGCCGGCCAGGAACCACCAGGGCCACTGATGGGCGGGCCGGTGGACACGGATGCCGGTCACCACGGCGACGACGCCGGCGAGCCCGATGACGGCCCACAGGGCGGGAGCCACCGCCGGGACGGTCATGTACACGATTGTGACAACCGTGACGAGGGCGATCTGGGCGGCCATCAGCCGACGTGCTGACAGCAAGGACATGCGCCTCCCCCCGTCGGGGAGACCGAGGCGTAGACCCGGTCTGTTGAATTCGATCGTAAGTTCGCCCGTGCGGCCCTGCATCTCGGGCGGCCGGCCCCGCAAGGCCCCGACGGAGGGGAACTGCCCGGCGGGCCGGGGCCGCCCGGGTCCCTCAGCCGCGTCCCCGGTGGAACCGCACGTGCAACTCCCTCACCCGATCCGTCAGCTCGGGCACCGGGCCGTCCACGACCACACCCGGTGCGACCCCCTGGACGGGGAGCGCCCGCACCGGCGGCGCGGGTGCGCCCAACTCACCCAGCCAGGAGGAGAGTTGTGCGGACGAGGCGACGTAGACGATGCGGCCCAGGCCGACCCAGGCGTGCGCGGCCGCACACATCGGGCAGTGTTCGCCGGAGGTGTAGACCGTGGCCGCCGCCCGCTCCTCGGGAGTGAGCCGGGCCGCCGACCAGCGGGCCAGTTCGAATTCGGGATGCCGCGTGCGATCGCCCGAGGCCACGCGGTTGTGGTCCTCGCCGAGGACCGTGCCGTCCCCGCCGACCAGGACCGAACCGAACGGCTCGTCCCCGGCTTCGAGCGCCTCGGCCGCGAGCTCCACGCAGCGGCGCAGGTACGGCAGTTCCGTGTCCCTCACGACCATGGTGCCGGGCCCTTCCTGGTGACGGTGTGATCAACGGGACTGTAAGGCCGCCGGGGGCGGCGGCCGCACCGGTAAACGCGTTGCCGGGCCGCCCGGCGCGTGCTGGGGTGTGCCCATGACTCCTACGGATCACACCGCGCTGCTCGCCCTGTTCGACCGTGAGCTGCGCGAGGGGGCGCCGCCGGACGGCCCCGGGGCCCGCGTCGAGCGGACCGGCGACGTGGTGCGCCAGGTCGCCGCAGCACAGGGCTGGAACGGCGTCCTGTGGTCCGCCCTCGACGAGGCGGCGGCGGACGCGGCCGTCGCCGGGCAGATCGCCCACTACACCGGGCTCGGCCTCGAATTCGAGTGGAAGCTGTACGGGCACGACCGGCCGGCGGACCTCGGGCAGCGGCTGCGCGCGGCCGGATTCACGCCGGAACCCGAGGAGACGCTGATGATCGGCGAGATCGCGGCTCTCCCCCTCGACGCCGAACCTCCCCAGGGCATCCGCGTCGAGCCGGTCACCGATCCGCGGGGCGTGGGCCTGGTGGCCGACGTCCACGAGAAGGCGTTCGGCGCGGACAGCTCCTGGCTGCGCGACCAGCTCCTCACCCGGCTCTCGGCCGACCCGGACACCGTCGTCGCCGTCGTGGCGATGGCCGGTGACGAGCCCGTGAGCGCGGCCCGTATGGAACTCGTGCCCGGCACGCGGTTCGCCGGCCTGTGGGGCGGCGGCACGGTCGAGAGCTGGCGCGGCCGCGGCATCTACCGCACCCTCGTGGCCCACCGCGCCCACGCCGCCGCGGCACGCGGCTACCGCTACCTCCAGGTCGACGCCTCCCCGCAGAGCCGGCCGATCCTGGAACGCCTGGGCTTCACACCGCTGACCACGACGACGCCGTACGTGTACACGCCGTAGCCGGCCGCCCCGTCCCGGCCCGGATGTCACATGCGCGCCCGCCCGATCCGTCGCATGGTCATGACGACGAACCAGAAGAACCAGAGCATCCTCCTCGCCGGCGCGAGCGGCGTCCTCGGCCGGCACGTCACCCGTGCCCTGACCGAGGCGGGCCACAAGGTCACCGGACTCGGCAGGAGCCCCGACAACGGCATCCGCGCCGACCTCATGGACCGCGACGCACTGCTGCGCGCCGTCGACGGACTCCACTTCGACACCGTGATCCACGCCGCGACCGCCCTGCGCAAGCCCCCCATGCGCGACCGCGACATGTTCGCCACCGACGCGCTGCGCACCGAGGGCACGGCCCACCTCGTCGAAGCCGCCCGCCTCACCGGGGCCCGCCGCTTCGTCGTGGAGTCGATGGTCTTCGGCTACGGCTACGGGGACCACGGCGACCGCCCGGTCACGGAGGACGACCCCTTCGGCCCGCGTGGCAGGACCCCGCAGCTGGAGCGGCACGTCGAGGGCATGCGGACCAAGGAACGGCTCGCCTTCGAGAGCGAGGGGCTGGAGGGCATCGCCCTGCGCTTCGGCCTGTTCTACGGCCCCGGCGGCACCGACGCCCTCCTGCCCCTGCTGCGCAGGCGGCAGATGCCGTTGCCCGCCGACCGGGGCCGGGTGCTGCCGTGGGTGGAGCTCACCGACGCGGCCCGCGCGGTGCTCGCCGCCGTGGAACGCGGCCGGTCCGGGCAGGCGTACAACATCGCCGACCGCACGCCGCTCGGCCTGCGTGCCCATGCCGAGTGTGTGGCCGAGTTGTTCGGACTGCCGAGGCCGATGACCATACCGCTGTGGCTGGTGAAGCCCATGTCGTAATGCACACGGTGATGTCGTCGCGGCTGGTGGTCTCCTGCGCCAAGGCGGAACGCGAGCTGGGATGGACGGCGCGGTACCCGTCCAGCCGCGAGGGGCTCGCCGCTATGCGGTCGGTAGGCCGCTGATGCCGGGGGCGCGGCCCGTCAGCGGCGCGCCTTCGAGCGGTCCAGTGCGGCGACGCCGAGCGCGGCGAGCCCGATCTGGATGAGCCACTCGACCCAGTCGACGCCCTCGGTGTCGGCGACGTCGAACGCGCCGGCGATCGCTGAACCGGCCAACGCGGCGAGGATGCCGACGAGGATGGTCCACAGGATGCCGATCCGCTGACGGCCCGGGACCACGAGCCGGCCCAGGACGCCGATGACGATGCCGATCACGATGGCACTGATGATGCCGTCGATCTCCATCTCCGCCCCTTTTCCTCAAGCCCCCGCTGTAGTGCTTCCGCCCCCCGGACGGCCGGGACACTCCGGCGCGGACACGGAGAGGCCGGCCCGGGGTGCGGACCGGCCTTCGGTTTCCCTTCCGGTGGGTCTTCCCTTCCGGTGGCTCTACGGCCTCGCGGAAGCCTTCGCCGCCGTGGCGGTGCACGCCAGACCCAGGATCACGGCCAGCGCACCGATGATGATGTTGTTCCACACGACGCCGGCGTCCGGACTGTCGCCGACGACCCACGGCGAGATGATCATCCATACGCCGAGTGCGCACATGGCCCAGCTCAGGCCGTACATGCGCTCCGGAGCGCGAGTGAACCCGAGCGCCAGCAGGCCGATCGCGATGCCCATGATCAGATTGTGGGTCACGAGCGGCGGCTGGCTGGTCGTGTAGTGGACTATCCACGGGGAGGCCGCGCAGTACAGACCGAGCAGGAACACCGGTCCGTCCACGAGCGCCACATCGCGACCACCGAGCACGCGGGCGTACCGGTCCCGCATCTCGGAGGCATCGGGATGGCTGGTGATGTCACCCCTGGTGGGCGAGACGTTGGCCATGACTCGTCTCCTTCGTCTTGCAGGGCGACCGCGTCTGGTGGGGTGTGCGGTAAGCGCCGCGTAAGCACATTCTGCTCTTATTTTTCCTTTATGTGTAGAGCTCGGTGGAGACGTGAACTTCTACCAGGCGGTACATGTCCGGGGGGATCGGGGGCAAACGGATGTGTACGACAGTGACCGATCGACGTCGCCGGCAGGCGGCGCGGGACAGGGGAGGGCAGTGGAGGTGTCTACGGCCGTCAGCGCGAAGGTGTTGGAGCGGTTCCCGGCGGGAGCTCCGCGCGGATCATGGCCGGCGGAGGAGTACGCGGCGCGCCGTCGGGCCGAGGGCGAACCGGCCACCGTCGTGATGGACCTGGAGTCGGACGCCTTCCTCGTGGTGGTTCCGTCGGACGAGGACTGAACCGAACCGGACCCCGAAATCCATGGTCCGGGATGCGAGATGAGCCGGGATTTCCTTGACGGGCGTCGTCGCCCGCTGCCACGATCCATGGCATGACCATGCGACTGGACCTCACGCGGCGACGCCACGTCGACCTCGCACGCGTCTCCAGCGCTTGCTGTCGCGCCGCAGCCTGAGCCTCCCGGCTCGCCGCTTCTCCCCACCGCCGTATTCGCCCTCGGCCGCACACCGTCGCGCCGACGGGACGCCCTGCGCGGTGCATTTCCCTCACGCCTGAATTCGGCGTCCCTCACGCCCGCATCCGGCGCTCAGCCACGCCCGTAGTCGCGCGCAGTCACGCCCGTTGCCACGCCCGTTGAGCACGGGCGTCCCCGCAGTCGGTGTCGCCACGCGCGCTCGCGCCCCCTCCCGGAAAGAGACCCCATGGCCACCGTCCTGTCCGTATCCGGCAGCCCCTCCGCCGCCTCCCGCACCAGCCGACTGCTGCGCCACCTGGACGAGCGGCTGACCGCACAGGGCCATGACGTGATCCCGCTCGACGTCCGCACCATCCCCGCCGAGGCCCTGCTCGGCGCGGACTTCCGGCATCCCGCGATCGTCGAGGCCACCGACCTGTTCGCACGAGCCGACGGTGTCGTCGTCGGCACCCCTGTGTACAAGGCGTCCTACTCCGGTGTCCTCAAGGCCCTGCTGGACCTGCTCCCGCAGTACGCACTCACCGGCAAGACCGTGCTGCCGCTCGCCACCGGCGGCAGCGCCGCCCATGTCCTGGCCATCGACTACGCCCTGCGCCCGGTGCTGACCTCCATGGGTGCGGCGCACACCGTGCAGGGCTGGTTCACCCTCGACAAGGACATCACCGTGCACGACGACGGATCCCTGACCGTCACACCTGCCGCCGACGAGGCGCTCACACAGGTGGTCGACCAGTTCTCCACGGCGCTCGGCCGCACCCCGCTGCTCGCCGTGGCGGGCTGACACCCGCTCACCGCCACGCCGCCGCACGTTCCCCTCGATCGGAGACTCCCCGTGTCCCTCACCTTCCACTGGTTCCTGCCCACCAACGGCGACAGCCGTCATGTCGTCGGCGGCGGCCACGGCTCCCCGGCCACCGCCTCCGGCCGGGACCGGCCCCCGACGGTCGCCTACCTGAGCCAGATCGCCCGGGCCGCCGAGGAGGTGGGCTTCGCCGGGGCCCTCACGCCCACCGGTGCCTGGTGCGAGGACGCGTGGCTCACCACCGCCATGGTCAGCAGGCACACCGAACGCCTGAAGTTCCTCGTCGCCTTCCGGCCCGGGCTGATCTCGCCCACCCTCGCCGCGCAGATGGCCTCCACGTTCCAGCGGCAGACCGGCGGACGGCTGCTGCTCAACGTCGTCACCGGCGGCGAGAACCAGGAACAGCGCGCCTTCGGCGACTTCCTCGACAAGGACAGCCGGTACCGCCGTACCGGTGAATTCCTGCACGTCATACGGGAGTTGTGGCAGGGCGGAACCGTCGGCCTGCACGGTGAGCACCTCCGGGTGCAGGACGCGAAGCTCGCCCGCGTGCCCGACCCCGTTCCCGAGGTGTACTTCGGCGGCTCCTCGCCCATCGCCGGAGAGATCGCCGCCCGGCACGCCGACGTCTATCTCACCTGGGGCGAACCGCCCGCCCAGGTCGCCGAGAAGCTCGACCGGATCCGCTCACTGGCCGCCGCCGAGGGACGCACCCTCCGCTTCGGGATCCGGCTGCACGTCGTCACCCGCGACACCGCCGAGCAGGCCTGGGCCGAGGCGGACCGGCTGCTGGACGGCTTCGACCCGGAGACCGTGGCGTCGGTGCAGGCCGGGCTCGCCCGCAGCGAGTCGGAGGGCCAGCGCCGCATGCTCGCCCTGCACGGCGGCCGGCGCGACAGCCTGGAGATCCACCCCAACCTGTGGGCCGGCATCGGCCTGGTGCGCGGCGGCGCGGGCACCGCCCTGGTCGGCAGCCACGACGAGGTCGCCGAGCGGATCAAGGAATACCACGCCCTCGGCATCGACGAGTTCATCCTCTCCGGCTACCCCCACCTGGAGGAGGCGTACTGGTTCGGCGAGGGCGTGCTGCCGCGCCTCGCCGCGCAGGGGCTGTGGCGGCATCCCGCGAACAAGGACACCGCACCCACCGCACCCACCGAGCCCGGCGTGCTCGCGCCCTTCGCGAGCTAGGGCTCGTCGGCCTTCCACCCCAACGATCAACCCCCCGGCCCGCGTTGGGCGTCATTCCGTCCCGAGGGGCAGCCCTGCCCCTCGGTGAACGGGAGGCACACATCATGAAGCAGCGGGCTTCACGCACCGTCTCATTCGGCCTGGCCGTGGCGTTATGCGCCGGGGCGGCGGCACTCGCCCCGTCCGCGCACGCGGCACAGTCGCCGCGCGGCCACGAGGCGACCCGGACCGCGTTGCGTGATCTCGTCGACAAGGGCGGACTGCCCGGAGTGGCCGCCAAAGTCCAGGAGGGGAAGGTGAGTTGGTTCGCGAAGGCCGGTCACGCCGACACCGCCACGGGCCGAGAGCGTTCCCCCGGCGACCACTTCCGCGGGGCCAGCATCACCAAGACGTTCATCGCGACCGTCCTGCTCCAGCTGGAGGCGGAAGGCAGGCTGAGCCTCGACGACACCGTCGAGCGATGGCTGCCGGGCCTGGTGCGGGGCAACGGCTACGACGGCGACGAGATCACTCTGCGTCAGCTCCTCAACCACACCAGCGGCATCGCCAACTACACCGACGATCCCGCCTTCCTCCACGACGCCGCCGGCCCGGGCTTCCCGGAGCACCGGTACGACACGTACACGCCCGAGGAACTTGTGGCGATCGCGCTGAAGTACCCGCCGCTGCCCGCCCCGGAGACGGCGCCGGTGTACTCGAACACCAACTTCGTCATCGCCGGGATGGTCATCGAGAAGGCGACGGGCCGCTCCTACGCGCAGGAGATCACCCGCCGTATCGTCCGGCCCCTGAAGCTGCGCGGCACATCGTTCCCCGGCACGTCACCCCACATGCCGAAACCCCACCCCGTCGGCTACTCCCGACTGCACCAGGACGCCCCCGACGCCCCGATCCATGACGCCACCGAACAGAACATGACCTGGCTGGGCGCGGCCGGTGATGTCATCTCCACCAGCGGCGACCTCAACCGCTTTCAACGTGCCCTATTCAAAGGCGAGTTGATACCTCGGAAGCAGATGGAGGAGATGCTCGGCAAGGTGCCCGCGGGGGGCGGGCTCGGATACGGCCTCGGAGTCGAGTTCGCGCAGCTGTCCTGCGGCGTGAAGGTCGTGGGCAAGAGCGGCCGTACGAACGGCTCCCTGTCCGCGATGGTCGGCACCCGGGACGGGAAGCACCAGCTGACGTTCAACATCAACGGTGACTGGCTGCCGGACCCGTCGCTCTACACGAACGTGATCGAAGCGGAGTTCTGCGGCAGCGTCCCGTCCCGCACGGACGAACCGTCGGCACTGCCGCTGCTCGGCTAACCGGACGCCAGCGCGCCGAGGTGGGTCCGGCGTGCCTCGGCCGTCTGGGCCTGCACCAGCAGGAACAGCCCCTCGCGTGCCAGCCGCTGCGCCCGGCTGTCCAGGGCCATGGACCGGCCGCCCCCGGCCACGATCGCCGCGGTCGTGGCCGCCCGCAGCACGTCGTACGCCCGTGTTCTGAGCGCAAGCCGTTCCGGGACGCACTCGTGGGGGACGGGGTGGTCGGCCAGGGCGTAGGCCTCCCGCCGCACCTCGTCGAGCCGGGCCCGCAGCGCCCGGGCCGGCTCCCGGCCGTCCGGGGTGTCCGCCACCAGGTCCAGCGCCGCGCTCGCCACCCCGAACACGGCCGGACTGGTGTTGGCGGCCCTGGGCAGGTCGATCAGGGTGAACTGCTCCTGCGGAGTGCGCAGCACGACGGCGTCCTGCGGCACCCACAGGCCGTCCAGCTCCAGGGAGACCGTACGGGCCGCGGTGAGGGCCGCGAGCCGCATCGGCGCCGACGGACGCATCCCCGGCTGTTCGCGGGCCTCGGTGACGACGAACACCACGTCGGCCGCGTCCGTCACACCGGCCAGCAGCATCACGTCGTTCAGGCCCCAGCCCGTGTACCAGGGCACCGTGCCCTCGAAGCGCCAGCCGCCCCGCTCGGGCACCGCCCGCATGGGCACCCGGGGGAAGGCACGGACGTGTGCGAAGGCGATGCCTGCCAGCGACTCGCCGGTCGCCAGCGGGCGCAGCAGCCTCTCCCGGACCGGCGAGTCGTAGGTGGCGAGCAGCTTCACCGGCGTGTGGTGCTGTGTCTGCACGAACCATGTGGAGCAGCACGCCCCGGACAGGATCTCGGCGACCTCCCGGGCCACGGCGACGGGTGCGTCCGCCCCGCCGTACTCCGTCGGCGCGCCCAGCCCGAGCAGCCCCGACCGCCTCACCGCCGCGATGTGGCTCGCCGGCACCCCCTCCTGGTCGACGCGCTCGGCGTGCGGGACGAGGAGATCGCGCGCGAGTCGCTGTGCGCGGGTGACGAGCGGGTGGGGCGGCGAGGTGAGGGGCGTGGAGCTCATGGGACAGATTCTCGCGGCTCGATGAGGTGCGGCGGGATGCCGCCCCCCGGGTGTGTCCTTCGCCCGGACCCGTCAGGGGTGCGCGCCGCGCAGATCCAGTTCCGTCAGCACGTCGAAGTCGAGCCCGTCGGCGCGGGCCAGGTAGATGCGCTGGCGGACATGGCTGTCCCGCAGGTGCAGCAGTCCGCGCGGGCCCTCGTACGACACCGCGCCGGCCGCCGCACCGATCGCCGACACGTCCAGCGTCCCGGCCCGCTTCAGCAGCGCGGCCAGCAGCAGCACGCCCTCGTAGCAGGACTCGCCGAGGCTGCCCAGGGCGGGTGCCTCGACGCCGTAGCGGGCCGCGTACTGCCCGTGGAAGTCGAGGGTGTCCCGGTTGGCCAGCGAGGCGAAGAAACCGGCCGTGCTGAAGAGGTCCTCGGTGGCCGACGGGCCGCTCGCCAGCAGCATGTTCTCGTCCATCAGCGTGCTCAGCCGCAGACAGCGCGCGTGCAGGCCATGCGCCGCGAACGCCCGGTTGAAGCGCACCGCGTCGCTGCCGACGAGCAGCATCAGCACCCCGTCGGCGTCCGAGCGCTCGATGCCGCGCAGCACCGGCTCGAAGTCGTGGGTGCCGAGCGGGAGATAGACCTCGCCGGTCACGGATCCGCCGGACGCGTGCGCGTACCGGCGGGCCGACCGTGCCGTCCGCCGCGGCCACACGTAGTCGTTGCCGACGACGAACCACCGCCGCACCCCGCGCTCACGCGCCAGCAGGTCCATCGCGGGCCGCAGTTGGTCCCGCGGCGTCTCGCTCGTCAGGAACACGCCCGCCGTGTCCTCACCGCCCTCGTACAGCGCGGTGTACACGTACGGGACGCGGTGGGCGATCCGCGGTGCCAGCGCCCGGCGCACCGAGGAGATGTGCCAGCCCGTGACGCCCTGCACGACACCCAGGTCCACCAGCGCCTCGACCTGGCCGGCGACCTCACGGGGTGCGCCCGAGCCGTCGACCGGCACCAGCCGGAGCTCCCTGCCGAGCACGCCGCCGTCCCGGTTGACCTCCTCGGCGGCCAGCCGCGCGCACAGCTCGCAGGTGGGCCCGAAGATCCCGGCCGGCCCCTGCAAGGGGAAGACGAGCGCCACGCCGAGGACGGAATCGTCGGCCGTGAACCACTCGGGCGCGGGGAGGTCGTGCCGGACCATGGCGTCATGATTCCGGCTCCGCCGTACGAACTCCAGCGCGTCTCCTAGGATGGACGCACTTCCTGTCGCAACAGCCCCGAGGAGCAGGATGCCCACCCCGCCCCCGCGCCGGCCCGACGATCTGGTGCAGTTGCTGACGCGGGCCGAGCGGCTGGCGGCGCGGCGGTTGCAGGCCGTGCTGGAGGAGGAGGGCTGCTCGCTCGACGCGTGGCGGGTGCTGGCGGTGTTGGCCGACGGCGAGGGGCACCACATGACGGCGATCGCGGAGACCGCCTTTCTGCCGCCTCCGACGCTGACCAAGCTGGTCGACCAGCTCGTCGACCAGAACCTCGTCCACCGCCGGGTCGACCCGTTCGACCGCCGTCGCGTCCTCGCCCACCTCACTCCTCGCGGCCAGGAGTACCGGCAGCGGCTCGACCGCGCGGTGCGCGCCGGCCGGCCCCCGCTCGGCGAGGGCGACGAAGAACTGCTGCGGTCCCTGCTGGACCGGCTGGCCGCGACGCTGGCGGAGTCGGCACACGTGTGAGCTCCTGAGCGGAACCCGGCGCACCTGACTGGTCTGACTGGTCTACACCCTTGACTGGTACAGACCAACGCGGTTGAGTGTGCCTCCGACAACCCCCCACCACGGCCGCGCCACGGCTGTGCTTCACCCTGCCTTGCCGGGTGCGGCCGTGTCCCGCAAAGGAGTTGAACCCGTGTCGAGACGCCGTGTCTCCGCCGTCCTTGCCGCCCTCGCCCTCGCCGGCACCGCGCCGGTGCTCCTGCCGGCCACCAGCGCCTCCGCCGCCGCATGCTCCAGCTATCCCAACTGGGTGGCGGGCAAGTCCTACGCCGCCGGCGACATCGTCCGCTACGCCGACGGCAAGGCGTACATAGCCGAGCACGCCAACCCGGGCTACGACCCGACCATCAGCACCTGGTACTGGGAGCCGTACGCCTGCGACAGCGGGCCGGGCACGCCCGACGCGCGCTTCGTCGTGAGCGAGGCGCAGTTCAACCAGATGTTCCCGAACAGGAACCCCTTCTACACCTACAGCGGGCTGACGGCGGCCCTGAGCGCCTACCCCGGCTTCGCCAACACCGGCAGTGACACGGTGAAGAAGCAGGAGGCCGCCGCCTTCCTCGCCAACGTCAGCCACGAGACCGGCGGCCTGGTGCACGTGGTGGAGCAGAACACCGCCAACTACCCGCACTACTGCGACTGGAGTCGGCCCTACGGCTGCCCGGCCGGCCAGGCCGCCTACTACGGGCGCGGACCGATCCAGCTCAGCTGGAACTTCAACTACAAGGCCGCCGGCGACGCGCTCGGCATCGACCTGCTGAACAACCCCTGGCTGGTCCAGAACGACGCGGCCGTCGCCTGGAAGACGGCCCTGTGGTACTGGAACACCCAGACCGGCCCCGGCAGCATGACCCCGCACAACGCCATGGTGAACGGCGCCGGATTCGGCCAGACCATCCGCAGCATCAACGGCTCCCTGGAATGCGACGGCAAGAACCCGGCGCAGGTGCAGAGCCGAGTGAACAACTACCAGCGGTTCACGCAGATCCTCGGGACGTCGCCCGGAGGCAATCTCTACTGCTGAGCGCGAGCCGTGTGTGAGACTCCGTCGATGAGCTCACAGACGATCACCGCGGACGCCGCGGGCACCTGGAAACTCGGCGACCTGCCCGTCCGCCGCCTCGGCTTCGGCGCGATGCGGCTGACGGGCAGCGCCGCCTTCCACCTCGGCACCCCCAGTGACCGCGACCGGTCGATCGCCGTCCTGCGCAAGGCGATCGACCTCGGCGTGAACCACATCGACACGGCCGCCTTCTACTTCTCGTCGCTGCGCTCCGCCAACGAACTCATCAACAGCGCGCTGGCGCCGTACCCCGACGACCTGGTCATCGTCACCAAGGTGGGGCCCCACCGGACCTACGACGGGCAGTGGGGCACCTCGGCCCGCCCCGAGGATCTGCGCGGCCACGTCGAGGAGAACCTGCGCCAGCTCGGCCGCGATCACCTCGACGTGGTCAACCTGCGCCGGATGCCGAAGTACGACTCGATAGCGGAGCACTTCGGCGCCCTCGCGGAACTGCGCGAGGCCGGGCTGATACGCCACCTCGGCATCTCCAACGTCGAGCCCCGCCACCTCGCCGAGGCGCAGGCCATCGCACCGGTGGTCTGCGTACAGAACCGGTACGCCCTCGACCGCCCCGACCCCGTCACCGATGAACTGCTGCGGATCTGCGGCGAACAGGGCATCGCGTTCGTGCCGTTCTACGCCGTCGCCGTCGCCGGCGAGGGCGCGGAGCGCGGAGCCGCCACCGCCCACGACGAGGAGGTGCGCGCCGTCGCCCGCGCCCACGGGGCGAGCCCGGCGCAGATCCGCATCGCCTGGACCCTGCACCAGGGCCCGCATGTTCTCGCCATTCCCGGCACGGGCAACCCCGACCACCTCAGCGAGAACGTGGCGGCGGGCGCGATCCGCCTCACGGACGGGGAACTGAACCGGCTGAACGGGCCGCGCTCGGCGGCCGGTTGACCGGTCAGACCACCCAGGCCCCGTCCCGCATGAGATGCCGGCGCGGCAGCTCGCGCACCTCGCACCAGGCTTGCACCGCGCGCGGCCGCACCCGGAAGAACGCGTACGACGCGTGGTCCTCGCGCGGATCCCAGCCGGTCTTCGCGCGGAACGCCTCGGCCGCCGCAGGCAGCACCTCGGGCGTCGTGAAGGTCTCCACGTCACCTTCGACGAGCACGACGTCCCGGGTGTCCCCCAAGGCCAGCCGGGCCCGCCGGCCGTCCCGCAGATTACGGCCGGTGGGATTGGTCAGCCGAGTGCACAGCCACACGGCCTCGTCGTGCCACACGAACCAGAGCGGCACCAGACACGGCACGCCCTCGGTGTCCGCCGTGGCCACCCAGATGTCGATCTCCCGCTCCATACGGTCCAGGAGGTCCGCCTTGCGCTGCTCGGGGGTGCGGGGAGGCTCGGTGATCTTCATGGGCAGGACGCTAGCGGGCGGCCGGGCGGACCGCCTCGGGCTGGGGACGTAGGCCGCAGAACCAGGTCGTCGCGGGACCGAGGTCCGCGCCCTCCGCGCCCAGAGGGCGGGCTGTTTTGCGTCCGGCAGGTGTTACGTATAACCTCTCCCGTCAACCACCCGCTCCGAGAGGTCCCGATGCGACGTATCGCCCTGGTCACCCTCGTCGTCGACGACTACGACGAGGCGATCCGCTTCTACACCGAGGCCCTCGGGTTCCGGCTCGCCGAGGACGCTCCCCGGCCCGGCGGATCACGCTGGGTCGTCGTCGAACCCGGGAGTCCGGGCACGGGCACCGGCCTGCTGCTCGCCCGCGCCGAGGGGGAGGCGCAGGCCGGCCGGGTCGGGGACCAGACCGGCGGGCGGGTCGGCTTCTTCCTGCACACCGACGACTTCGCCCGGGACCACGCCCGGATGACCGCCGCGGGCGTCACGTTCCTGGAGGAGCCGCGGCACGAGCCGTACGGAATCGTCGCCGTCTTCCAGGACCTGTACGGCAACCGCTGGGACCTGCTCCAGCCCGCCGCCGACTAGAACTCCGACTCCCACCGCGTACGCACTGCCGAGGAACACGCACATGACCGCGCCCCGCATCGACACCGACACCCTCCGCCGGCTGCCCAAGGCCGTGCTGCACGACCATCTCGACGGCGGCCTGCGCCCCGCCACCGTGGTGGAGCTCGCGGACGCGGTCGGCCACACCCTGCCCACCACCGACCCCGACGAACTCGCCGCCTGGTACTACGACGCCGCCAACTCCGGCGACCTGGTGCGCTACATAGCCACCTTCGAGCACACTCTCGCCGTCATGCAGACCCGCGAGGGCCTGCTGCGCACCGCCGAGGAGTACGTGCTCGACCTCGCCGCGGACGGTGTCGTCTACGGCGAGGTGCGCTACGCCCCGGAGCTGATGGTGAAGGGCGGGCTGGCCCTGCCCGAGGTCGTCGAGACCGTGCAGGAAGGGCTCGCGGCGGGGATGGCCAAGGCGGCGGCCGCGGGGACGCCCGTGCGGGTCGGGACGCTGCTGTGCGGGATGCGGATGTTCGATCGCAGCCGGGAGATCGCCGACCTGGTCGTGGCGTTCCGGGACGCCGGTGTCGTCGGCTTCGACATCGCCGGAGCCGAGGACGGCTTCCCGCCCGCCGGCCATCTCGCCGCCTTCGAGCACCTGCGCCGCGAGAACGTGCCGTTCACCATCCACGCCGGGGAGGCCCACGGCCTGCCCAGCATCCATCAGGCCCTTCAGCTCTGCGGCGCCCAGCGCATCGGGCACGGCGTGCGCATCACCGACGACATCCCCGACCTCGCCTCCGGCAAGCTCGGCCGCCTCGCGGGCTGGGTGCGCGACCGGCGTGTCGCCCTGGAGATGTGCCCGACTTCCAACCTCCAGACCGGCGCCGCGACCTCCATCGCCGAGCACCCGATCACCGCGCTGAAGGAGCTCGGCTTCCGCGTCACCCTGAACACCGACAACCGGCTCGTGTCGGGCACCACGATGACCCGCGAGATGTCCCTGCTGGTCGAGCAGGCGGGCTGGACCGTCGAGGACCTGCGCACGGTCACGGTGAACGCCCTGAAGAGCGCGTTCCTCCCGTTCGACGAGCGGAACGCGCTGATCCGGGACGTGGTCCTGCCCGGCTACGAGGCCGCGCTCTGAAGGATTCCGCGCAGGTAGGCGGCCTGTCCGATGTGCTGGAGATCGTCGGACAGGACGCTGACCAGCCGGACGCCCAGGGTGACCGGCGGGTCCCAGCGCTCGTCGACGACGCGCTCCAGATCCTTGGCCGCCAGGCCGCGCAGGGCTTCCATGGTCTGGTCGTGCACGGCGTCGTAGTAGCCGGTCAGCATCTCGCCGGAGTCGACCCGGACCTTGGCGACCTTGGCGGGGCTGTGGCCGTAGCCCGTGTCATGCCGGGGCAGACCGAGGCCGAAGCGTTTCTCCCAGTCCTGGGACAGCCACACCTGATCGAGGTCGAAGGCGTCGGCGACGTGGTCGTCCTGGACACGGGTGAGGTGCCAGACAAGCCAGGCGATGGAGTTGGTGTCGGGGGAGGGGCGGGCGCTCAGTTCGTCGGGCCCTAGGCCCTCGACGGTGGCGTGGACTTCTTCCCGGATGCGGTTGTAGCCGTCGATGAGGATGTCCTTCGCATGCATGCCTCCACCATGGCGCATCGCAGCGTCCTGTGCGCCCCGGTTCGCACGCCGGTGGTCTCCACGTGCGCGGCTGTTCCTCCGGAGCGGCTCGGGTCTTCGGTGGCGTGCTCGGCGCCTTGGGGTGAGCTCGGTGTCTTCGGGGGTGCGCTCGGCGAGTCCCGTGGCGTGCTCGGTGTCTTCGGCGGTGCACTCGCCGTGTCCCGTGGTGCGCTCGGCGGGTCCTGCGGTGCACTCGCCACCTCCCGTTTCGCACCCACCGTCTCCGGTATCGCGCCTGGGTGCACGGTTGCGCCCTCGCGGTCTCCGGCGTCGCGGCCTGCGCCCTACGTGCCCATGGCCCCTGCTGTCATGCCCGCGGCCCCCGGCGAGGCGCTCGCGGTCCCCGGCGCCGCGCTGTTGGCCCGCGGCGGGCCGCCCGGGGCCCCCAGCGACGGACCCGCGCTCCCCGTCGACGCGCCCGTGGCCTCCAGCAGCGCCATCAGGGCCCGGGCCGCCGGGCTCGTGGCCTGCCGGGGCGGGAGCAGGGCCACCGTCTCGTAGACGGCCTCGCCGGTGCCCTTCACCGGCAGCGCGGTCAGGGAGGCGCGTTTGTGCGCGAAGTGCCGCGGCACGACAGCGACGCCGAGGTTCTCGTCGACCAGGTCGAGCAGGGTGTGCACGTCGTTCACCTCCAGGGCCACGGTCCGTCGTACGCCCGCGGCGGCGAACACCGTGTCGGTGGTGCGGCGCGGCCCCCAGTCCGGGTGGAAGTCGACGAACACCTCCCCGCCCAGCTCCTCCGGCGTGACGGCCGCACCGGTCGCGGCGAGCCGGTGGCTGGAGTGACACAGCAGTGTCATCGGCTCACTGGTCAGCGGCACCGACCGCAGCTGGTCGCTGTCCGCCTGCGTGCGCACGGCGAACGCCAGGTCGAGCCGTCCGGCCGCGACCTCCTCCGCGAGCGCGCCCGATCCGGCCTGCCGCAGACAGATCTCCACGTCCGGATGCCGATGCCGGAAGGCGGCGAGCAGCCCCGCGACATGCACCCCGGCGATGCACTGCTCACTGCCGAGCGCGAGCATGCCGCGCAGGACGCCCTGCACCGCCGCCACCGCCTCGTGGGCGGCCCGAACCTGCGCGAGGATCCGCTCCGCCTCACCGAGCAGCGCCCGCCCGGCCGGGGTGAGCGTCACCCGGCGGGTCGTGCGCACGAACAGCGGCGTCTGGAGCTCCCGCTCCAGCGCCCGGATCGAGGCCGACAGGCCGGACTGGGACACCAGGAGCCGCTCCGCCGCCCGGGTGAAGTGCTGGTCCTCGGCGACCGCGACGAAGTGCTGCAAGTGGCGCAGTTCCATGACTGAGAAGCGTAGCCGCTGAATTCCATCGGATTCTTCTGTTGGACGCATGGGAGCAGGTCACGACAGAGTGGACACCGGTTTCCTCCCGACCGAGCCAACCCCTCTGGAGTCGCGTTGTACACCGCACACCCCGACCGCTATGCGGACATGCCCTACCGGCGCACCGGACGCAGCGGCCTGAAGCTCCCCGCGCTCTCGCTCGGCCTGTGGCACAACTTCGGCCCGGACCGGCCGGTAGAGACCCAGCGAGCCATCCTGCGCCGCGCCTTCGACCTCGGCGTCACCCACTTCGACCTCGCCAACAACTACGGCCCGCCGCCCGGCGCCGCCGAGTCCGCGCTGGGCGAGTTCCTGAAGTCGGACTTCGCGGCCTACCGCGACGAGCTGGTCATCTCCACCAAGGCCGGCTATCTGATGTGGCCGGGTCCGTACGGCGAGTGGGGTTCGCGCAAGTACGTGCTGTCCTCGCTGGACCAGAGCCTGAAGCGGATGGGCCTCGACTACGTCGACATCTTCTACTCGCACCGCCCCGACCCGGAGACTCCGCTGGAGGAGACGATGGGCGCGCTGCACTCGGCGGTGCAGCAGGGCAAGGCGCTGTACGTCGGCATCTCCAACTACTCCGCGGAGCAGACCCGCGAGGCCGCCCGCATCCTGGGCGAGCTGGGCACCCCGCTCCTCATCCACCAGCCGCGCTACTCCATGCTCGACCGCCGCCCCGAGGACGAGGGCCTGCTGGACGCCCTCGGCGAGCTCCAGGTCGGCTCCATCGTCTTCTCCCCGCTGGAGCAGGGCCTGCTCTCCGCCCGCTACCTCGACGGCATCCCGGAGGGCTCCCGGGCCGCGAGCGACAGCCCGTTCCTGAACTCCGACGCGGTCACCGAAGAGCTGGTGGGCCGGCTGCGCGACCTGAACGACATCGCCAAGACGCGCGGCCAGACCCTGGCCCAGATGGCGCTGGCCTGGGTGCTGCGCGGCGGCCGGGTGACCTCCGCGCTGGTCGGCGCGAGCAGCCCGCAGCAGCTGGAGGACAGTGTCGGGGCCATCGCCAACCTGGACTTCGACGCGGACGAGCTGGCCCGGATCGACGCGATCGTCAAGCAGTAGCCGTTCCCCTCCTTCCCGGGGGCGGCGACCGCCCCCGGGACAGGCTCCCGGAGTTCTAGGAACCGATCCGCTCCTCCAGACGCACCGTCACCGTGTCGCCCTCCTCCTTGCCGATGGCCTTGCGGACGTCGGCCTTCACCGGCAGCTTGTGCGTGCCGTCGCCCAGGGCCATGAACGAGCTGCGGAACGGATGCCCGTCGATCGTCCCGCGGACCTTGACCAGGCCGCGGGTGCCGAAGAACTCGACGGACCGGGGCCAGACCAGATAGGTCCAGCCGCCCTCGGCGGGGCTCTTGCGCAGGACCGCGGTGAATTCAGCGTCCAGTTTCCCGGTCGTGTTTCCGGTCGTGGCCATGGTGCCCTCCGGTGTTCGGTCGCCTCTCACACACCAGACCGCCGGATTCCGGAAAACTCATCGGAACCGTCGATCACCTTCGGAGTCATCGCCCCTGGTGACCGCCCGCAGCGTTTCGGCCAACTCGGGGGGCGAATATGCCAGGAGACTGGCCGGAAAGACATGGTGACAGTGTTTCAGTAGTGAACATACTGACCAGCGAGAGCGCTTCACATCGAGCGACGGCGCCCTCACGCACAGCACGCGAGCCGCAGGACAGGCAAGGCCGGGCAGGCGGGCAGGGCAACGGGGGAGGGTCACGTGCACGACGAGTTTCTGTGCCATGTCACGGCGTACGGAGTTTGCGACGGCCGCCGCATCGGGGTCCCGCTGGGCACCTACCGGGCGCCGACCCTCGCCCTCGCTCTGTGGTGGCTGCGCGACCGAGCCTCCTGGATCGCCCAGCGCCTCGACCCCCGGCCCGACGACGAGCATTTACCGCCGGGCGCGCTCGTGCCGGTCGCCGAGACCGTGCCGGACGTGCCCACCCTGCTGCGCGCCTGGTGCGCCGACCCCGGCCGGCAGGAGCGGGTCGCCGAGGAGCTGGCGGCCGGGCGGCTGGTGCGCATCGCCACCAGCGACGACACCACCGAGTACGAACTGCTCGCCGAGTCCGTGGACGCCCTGCGGATGCAGCGGACGGCTCCCACCCTGGGCGTACCCGTGGCCTGAACGGCTCACCGAGTCAGATATCAGGTAAATCGGTAGAATCTTGGTCATGGCGCAGTCGTCGGCAACACCAGAACTCGTCCTGGAGACCGAGACGGGCTCCACAGTGATGATCCCGGGCCGCGACTACCACGTCGGACGCGACCCGATGAGCGACATCGTCATCGACGACGACCGGGTCTCCTGGCACCACGCGGTCCTGAGACCCGACGACGGGCACTGGACCATCGAGGACGAGAACAGCACCAACGGCACCTACGCCGAGGGCCGCCGCATCCACGAGTGGGATGTCGGCCCTGGCAGCGTCATCCGCTTCGGGAACCCGGCCGACGGGCCGCGCGTGGTCCTGACGGGCCGCCCCGCACCGGCCCCGGAACGCCCCTCCGCCGTCTCCATGCCGGCCATGACGGGCACCTACCGGCAGCCCACCACCGTACGGCCGCTGCCCGCCCGCACCGTCCGCATCGGCCGCGCCACCGACAACGACCTGGTCATCGACGACCTGGTGGTCTCCCGCCGGCACGCCGAACTGCGCGCCCTGCCCGACGGGACCTACGAGATCACCGACCTCGGCAGCCACAACGGCACGTACCTCAACGGCAGCCGCGTCACCAGCGCCCCGGTCGGCCAGGGCGACATCGTCGGCATCGGCCACTCGGCGTTCTGCCTCGTCGGCGACCAGCTCCAGGAGTACGTCGACACCGGTGAGGTCTCCCTCGACGTGCAGGACCTGACGGTCGCCGTCGACCGCGGCCGCAAGACGCTGCTCGACCACGTGTCGTTCCCGGTGGGGGAGAAGTGCCTGCTCGCCGTCGTCGGCCCGAGCGGCGCCGGGAAGTCCACGCTCCTCAACGCCCTCACCGGCCAGCGGCCCGCCGACCACGGCACCGTCCTCTACGACGGCCGCGACCTCTACCGCGACTACGCCGAGCTGCGCCAGCGCATCGGCCTCGTCCCGCAGGACGACATCCTGCACGCCCAGCTGACCGTCCGCAAAGCCCTCTCCTACGCGGCCGAGCTGCGCTTCCCGCAGGACACCGCCAAGGCCGAGCGGCGCGCCCGGGTCGACGAGGTGATCCGCGAACTGGGCCTGGAACAGCGCGCCGACCAGCACGTGCACAGCCTGTCCGGCGGCCAGCGCAAGCGCGTCAGCGTGGCCCTGGAACTGCTGACGAAGCCGTCGCTGCTCTTCCTCGACGAGCCGACCTCCGGACTCGACCCCGGCATGGACCGCTCGGTGATGCACATGCTGCGCGGCCTCGCCGACGACGGCCGGACCGTCATCGTGGTCACCCACAGCGTGCTCAGCCTCGACGTGTGCGACCGGCTCCTCGTGCTCGCGCCCGGCGGGAAGATCGCCTACTACGGGCCGCCCGAGGACGCCCTGGCGTACTTCGGTTTCGAGCAGTGGCCGGAGGCCTTCGAGGCCTTCGACCGGGACGCGGACCGGGACTGGGCCGGGGACTACAGCGCCTCGCCCTTCCACGGCCGGTACGTCGCCGACGCCACCGCCCAGCCCCAGCTGCCCCGGTCCGGGCCCGTGGTCATCGCTCCGCCGCCCCGGCCGCGCAGCCGGGCCGCCCAGCTCGGCACGCTGGTGCGGCGGTACGCGGCCGCGCTCAGCGCCGACCGCACGTTCCTGATCATCATGATCGCCCTGCCGTTCGTGATGGGGATCATGGCGCGGGCCCTGGCGGGCGGCAAGCTGACGCAGGACACGGCGATGAACGCCCTGCTCATCCTGTGTGTCGGCGCGGTGCTCACCGGGGCCGCCAACGCCGTGCGGGAACTCGTCAAGGAACGGGTGATCTACCAGCGTGAGCGGGCGGTGGGCCTGTCCAGATCGGCGTACCTGATGTCCAAGGTCGTCGTCCTGGGCGTCATCACCGTGCTCCAGGCGGTGGTGCTCACCCTGGTCGCGCTGCTCGGCGTGGACCTCAACGCGCCCGGCGGCGAAGGCGTGCTGATGTCGCCCCTGGTGGAGATCACGGTCGCCGTCGCCCTGCTGGCGTTCACGGCGATGATGCTCGGCCTGTTCATCTCCGCGCTGGTGCGCAAGGAGGAGGTGACGATGCCGCTGCTCGTGCTCATCGCCATCGTCCAGGTCGTCTTCTGCGGTGCCCTGCTGAAATTGGACGGTGTCCCCGGGCTCGAGCAACTGGGCTGGCTGGTGCCCGCGCGCTGGGCGCTGGCCGCGATGGCCGGCACCGTCGGGCTGGACCGGATCGTGCCCGACGATCTGACCGAGGATCCGCTCTTCGAGCACTCGGCGGGAACGTGGCTGCTCGACGTCGGGATGCTGCTCGTGCTGTCGGCGCTCTTCGCCTTCCTGGTGTCCCGGCTGCTGCGCCGCCACGAACCGGCCGTGATGCGGAAGTAGGCAGCGCCTGTGACGACTCCTGGATTCCGGCCCACGCACGTGGTCCCGCAGAACGGGATGCCCGCCTGGGAGGCCCCCGACCCGTCCCGGCCCACCGTGGACCTGGACCCGCTGCTGCCGGTGCAGCTGCTTGAGCGGCAGGGCGACTGGGGGCACGTGCTGTGCTTCAACGGCTGGTCGGCCTGGGTCGACGGCCGCCGCCTGGTCGCCGTACCGCAGGATCCGCCCGCCGCGGACGGGCCGCTCACCCGCAGCGCCGATCCGCGTCCGCTGCTGAGCCGGGCGCAGGAGGCCCTGGCGCGCTACCGCTCCGCGGTCGAGGACCTCGCGGGCGGTTCGGACCTGGAGTCCTTCCGCGCCCGCACGCACGGGCTGCGGATCGGCGTCGTCGTCGACGGCGAGTCCGTGTGGCTCTACGACGCCGCGCACGGGCACTGGGTGTACGCCGACGGCACCCGGGCGACCACGTACGCGACGGACGAGACACCCCGCTCCGACCCCGAACCCCCGGCCCCGGCACGCACCCCGACCAGGGTCGTCCCCGCGGAGGCCATCGAGGAGCCACCCCGCTCGGAGTTCGTGCCTCCCGAGGCTCCCGATCCCACGCGGGTGGTGTCATCGGAGGTTCCCGAGGGCTCGCGGGCCGCGTCTCGCGAACCGCCGGAGCCGACACGGGTGGTGTCGCCGGGCGTTGCCGAGCCCGAGTCCCCTCGGGCCGTGCCGCCTGAGTCCGCCGAGCCGACGCGGGTTGTGCCTGCTGGGCCGTCCCAGTCGGCGCCGTCTGTGCCTCCCGAGGCTCCTGCCCCCACGCGGGTGGTGTCATCGGAGGCTCCTGAGCCCCCTCGGGCTGTGTCTCGCGAGGCGCCGGAGCAGCCACGGGGCGCGTCTTCAGAAGCCGCTGAGCCGACACGGGTCGTGTCTCCCGAGGCGCCCGAGCCGACACGGGTCGTGTCTCCCGAGGCGCCCGAGCCCACACGGGTCGTGCCTCCGGAGAAGCGGGGCCTGCCCCCCGCGGCGCTGCCCACACGCGTCGTTTCCCCTGAGGAGGACGGCGACGCGGCTTCGGACGAGGAGGAGGCGGCCGGTGCCACCGAGGCCGCGCCCACGCGGGTCGTGGGGGCCGAACCCACGCGGATCGTCTCGCCCGAGGGTGACGTCCGTTGAACCGCGAGACGAGTCTGTTCTCGGGACGGCCCTCCGAGCTGATCGGGCAGCAGATCGCCGGGTACCGGATCGAGCAGGAGATCGGGCGCGGCGGCATGGCCGTGGTCTACCGGGCCCGCGACCTGCGTCTGGAGCGCACCGTCGCGCTCAAGCTGCTCGCCCCGGAACTCGCCCGCAACGACACCTTCCGACGCCGCTTCACCCACGAGTCCCGGGCCGCCGCCGCGATCGACCACCCGCACATCGTGCCGGTCTTCGAGGCAGGCGAGACGGACGGAGTGCTGTACATCGCGATGCGGTTCGTCGCCGGCAGCGACCTGCGTCATCTCCTGGACCGGGAGGGCCCGTTGCCGCCCGCCACCGCCGTACGCGTCGCCGCCCAGGTCGCCTCCGCGCTCGACGCCGCCCACGACCACGGGCTCGTGCACCGGGACGTCAAACCCGGCAACATCCTGGTCTCCCGCGGCACCGACAGCGACCACCCGGAGCACGTCTACCTCACCGACTTCGGCCTGACCAAGAAGTCGCTGTCGCTGACCGGCTTCACCACGGTCGGCCAGTTCGTCGGCACCCTCGACTACGTCGCCCCCGAACAGATCTCCGGCAAGCCGGTCGACGCCCGCTGCGACGTGTACGGCTTCGCCTGTGTCGTCTTCGAGACCCTCGCCGGCCACCCGCCCTTCCTCCGGGACGACGACATGGCCCTGCTGTGGGCCCACCAGTACGACGACGCGCCGCCGCTGACCGAGTCACGGCCCGACCTCCCCTCCCAGCTGGACCCGGTGTTCGCCAAGGCCCTCGCCAAGCGCCCCGACGACCGCTACCCCTCCTGCCTGACGTTCGTCGCCGCCCTGCGCGCCGCGACGGCCGGTGTCGGTTCCGGCGCAGGGCCCGCCCCCGCCCGGATGGGCCGGCCGCCGGGGGAGGAGGGGCCGAAGCCGCCCCCGCGCTGGGCCGAACCGGTCTTCGTGCAGCGGACGTAGCGCAGCGACAGCAGCGCTGTCAGCCCGCCCGCTCGGCGCGCACCTCGCCCCGCCGCCGCACGTGCCGCGCCAGCAGCGCCCCGGCGAACCCGGTCAGCAGCCCCCACGGGACGGCCAGGCCCACGGCTCCCCACAGCCGGGGTCTGAGGAACAGCTCGCCCGCGAGGCCGCCGCCCAGGTCGCCGATGCCGAGCACGGACAGTCCGAAGTGCGCGGAGACGCGCCCCACCAGGCAGATCATGAAAACCGTGAGCACGAGCGCGATGGTCATGTGCAGGGCGTGCTCCCAGGCCCGTACCCGGGCCGGCGACCGGGCCGCCATCACGAACGCGGCGGCGAGCAGCAGCACCACGTCGACGACCAGCAGCCACCACACCCTGCCGTCGTGCTCGGAGAGCGTCCGCAGGTTCAGCTCGGAGATGTCCGGGGCGCGCAGCACCTCGTCGAGCACATGCGGCATCGGCAGCCCGAACGGCCCCTCCACCCGGCCGTTCCAGGTGGCGCCGAGTCCGATCGTCAGCGCCAGCCACACCAGGTTGGGCATGCCGAGCAGGATCACGGCGAACGTCTCCGCCGCGTGCCCCCGGGTCGCCGCGACGACCAGGGCGACGACCACGCCGACGACGACGCTGGCGAGCAGCAGCGCGACCATCGCGTAGGCGGCCGGCCGCACCGAGGCCTGGAAGCGCAGCAGTCGCGCCGGCAACGGGGCGCCGCGCGACACCAGCAGGGCCAGCACCAGCACACCGGCCAGCCACACCACGCCGACGAACACGGACAGCGGTACGTCGGTGGTGAAACCGACCTTCGGTGAGACGCCGAACAGATCGCCCAGTTCGCTCAGGTCGTCGTTCCCGAGGGAGATGTCGAACGTGTGGCGGGCGGCGAGGGTCAGACCGATCAGCGCGAGCAGCCACAGGACCGCGATCCTGGCGGCCCAGCCGGCCAGCTCCGCCGTACCGGCGACCGCGCGGTGCCGCAGGGGTCGCAGGAAGCCCCAGGCGATCACCAATGCCCCCGTGAGCGTGACGGACAGGGGGATGACGGTCAGGCCCGCCTGCGTGTCGGCGAGGTCGCCCGCGCTTCCGGAGAGCTTCACGGCGCCGCCGACGGCGGTGACCACGGTCGCCGCGACCACCGGTGCGAACGCGCCGTCCGGGAGGTCCGCCGCCCCGGCCGCCCACAGGCCCAGCGCGGCCACCACCGCCATGGCGAGCAGCCCGCTGAGCACCGTGACGAGGGCATGCGCCCAGCCGTGGCGGGCGACGGCCCGCTCGCCGGAGGTACGTGCCTGGCCGGAGGAAGTGCGTGAACTCACGCTGTCACGCTAAGCAGCACCCGCGCCGGACGCCCGTCGGGAGGTCCGTCCGCGTCGGCTTGCGAGCCGTACGGGACCGGAGCACACAATGAACTCGTAGTGGAAAAAGCGGCATACACCGGGATTTACCGCCCGGCTGTGTGCGGGCCGCAGAGAACCCACGTGGGAAGAAGAGCTCGTGAGCGTCGAACCGCCGTCGTCCGGCCGCCCCACAGGGCCCCCGTCGGGCCCGCTGTCCGGTCCCTCCCAGCCGCCGTCGGGAGGCGGGCCGCCCTCCGAGCCGCCGAGCGGGGGAGGGCAGGCGCCGGAACCCCGCCGCCCCTGGTGGGGGTCGGTACCCCGCGTGGCCCTGATCGCCACCGCCGTCGTGGCCGCCGTGATCCTGGCCGTGGTGCTCACCCGGCCCGACGGGGGCGGCACCGGCGCGTCCGACGGCGGTACCAGTACGTCGGAGGGGGAGGTCTTCCTCCAGCCCGCGGCCGACACCGGCCCGGACCCGTTCACCGAGTCCACGGCGAAGGAGAGCTCGGCCTCACCGGTCTCGCCCTCGCCCACCGAGCTGGCCACGCAGAACGCCGTCCAGGGCGTCCAGGGCGGAGCGCCCGGCCTGTACGGCGGCACCCGCAACGTCGCCAGCTGTGACGTGGAGAAGCAGATCACGTACTTCCAGGGCGCTCCGGACAAGCAGCGGGCGTTCGCCTCCGTCGCTCGCGTCGACCCGCCCGACGTCCCCGCCTACCTGCGCTCGCTCACGCCCGTCGTGCTGCGCATCGACACGCGCGTCACCAACCACGGCTACAGCGACGGCCGCGCGACCAGCTACCAGGCCGTTCTCCAGGCCGGCACGGCCGTCCTCGTCGACGACCGCGGCGTGCCCCGGGTGCGCTGCGCGTGCGGCAACCCGCTGTCCGCGCCGGTCGCCCAGCAGAGCGCGCCGAAGACGACCGGGGACGCGTGGCCGGGGTTCAAGCAGTCGAACGTCGTCGCGGTCACGCCCGCTCCCAGGCCGGTCGACGCCTTCATCGTGTGCGAGCCCGACGGCGAGTGGTTCAAGCGACACCCGGGTGACACGGGCGAGAAGGACCGCAAGACCGAGAAGCCCGACAAGCCCTCGCCGTCGGTGAGCGTCACCACGCCGTCGTCGCCGGCCGACACGACCTCGTCGGAGCCCCCCACGAGCGAACCGCCCGGCTCGGACACGGGGACGTCGTCGGAGCCGCCCGGCTCGGACCCGGGGACGTCGTCGCAGCCGCCGCCTCCGCCCGGGGACGGCACCGGGGGCGACACGACGGACCAGCCCCCGGCGTCCTGACGCAGCCCGACTTACCCCTGTCGGTTCAGCCGGCACGGACCACCAGGGCGTAGTCGCCGAGACCGACCAGGCGATCGGCCGGCAGGTCGCCGTGGGCGGTGCGGACCGCCTCGATGCGGCCGGTCTCGGGTTCGAAGACGACGTCCTGGACCGTGCCGAGCCCGTCGCCCGTCTCGGTGAGGATCCTGACGCCCGGCAGCTCGTGGTGCGGCGGCACCTCGGACGGGGCGGCGGCCGAGCGGACGAGCACGGTGTCCGGGCCGATGGCGTGCAGGGCACCCCAGGCCAGCACGGACTCCTTGCGGGAGTGCCTGCGGCGCACGCGGACGTGGGTGACCACACCGGCCGGGGCGTCGACCGTCAGTGCTTTCAGGACGCCGATCTCGCCGGCGTCGGCCAGCGTCCGCACCGGCAGCCCCCGGGCCTGCGAGAACAGCATCATGCCGGTGCCCCCTCAGGCCCCTCGTGCCCTCCGCGGCCCTCATGCCCCTCATGGAAGGCGCCGACCCGGGCGGCGAAGGCCGGCAGGTCGTCGGCCGTGTAGCGGACGGCGTCCGCCGGGATCACCAGCGTCCGGCCTGACACCGTGAGCGTCTCGCCCCGCGGCACGTACACCCGGTGCCGGCGCCGCCCGGAGCCCCGCGTCAGCGCCTTGCCCGCGGCGATCCGGAAGCCCACGACCCGGCCGCTGGTGCCGCCCTCGACGACCACGTCGAGCACCGTGCCCACCTCGGCGCCCTCGTCGGTCAGCATCTTCGCGTGCAGCACCCGGCCCTGCAGGGCCGCGCGGCGCGCCACCGCGACAGGCGTGTCCACCAGGGCACCGGCGTCGACGATCATGACCGCGTCATGGCCCAGGGAGTGCACGGCCGTCCAGGGCAGGCTCTGCTTCAGCGGGCCCGACAGCAGTCCCCGGCCGCTGAGCGTGAAGCCGGTGACCCGCGCGACGGCGGTGTCGAAGACGGTGTCCTTGACCTGCGCGACGGCGTCGCCGCCGAGGGTGACCACCGGCAGGGTCGTCAGGCTCCGTGCCGCCCTCAGCTCGTTCATCGCACGACCTCCGCACCGCCGCGGGCCCGTACCGCGATGACCGCCCCCGCCCGTCGTTCGCCGGCTGCCGGCCCCGGTTCCTGCCGGGTGCCCCGCGGGCAGGGGACAATGCCCGGGGCACCGGACGGGCCGAAGAGCGGTCAGGACTGCGAAGCCCGGCTCGGGGTACGAGCACTGTGCAGAGCGTCCGGCCAGTCCGGCTTCCCAGAGAGAAACGAATGATCGACCACCTGGACGGGGCAGTGATACCGACTGGTTTCGACGTGCCCGTGGAACCGCTGAGGCGGGCGGCACACTACACCGGCGAGCAGGGCTGCATCGCCGAGGCGCGGTCCTTCGCCGCGCTCTTCCTCGACCAGCTCAGGACCGAGTGGTGCGCGCGCATCGACGACCGGACCGGCGGGGCGGTCCAGCTCGTCGTGAGCGAGCTGGTCACCAACGCCGACCGGCACAGCAACGGGCCGTACATCCTCGAGCTCGTCGGCACGGACACCGCGGTGACGGTGTCGGTCTACGACAGCAGCTCCGCACTGCCCCGGATCTTCCCCCGCAACCCCGAGCGCGTCGGGCGGCACGGCCTGGAGATCGTCCACGCGCTCGCGGAGCAGGTCAGCGTGGAGCGGGTGCCGGTGGGCAAGCGGGTACGCGCCGTGCTGCCGCTCGCCGGCGAAACCGATCACTGAGCTCACCGAGCCGTCCACCGACACCCCCGGGAGCCTGCACAGAGGCGGGTGCCGTCCCACTCCCGCGTGTGGGGACGGCACCCGCTGGTCCGCCGGCCGCGTCAGGCGCAGCCCAGCTCGCCCAGCATGCCCTCGCGCAGTCGCGTGATGATCCGCTTGATCAGGCGGGAGACGTGCATCTGCGAGCAGCCCAGCTGCTCCCCGATCTCCGCCTGGGTGGCCTCCTCCACGAACCGCATGTGGAGGATCTGCCGGTCCCGCTCGCTGAGCTCCGCCATCAGCGGGGCGAGCGAGTGGAAGTCCTCGACGAGCCGCAGCCCGTCCTCCTCCACGCCGATGAAGTCGGCCAGGACCGCCTCGCCACCCTCCGGGCCGTCGCCGGTGAGCGCGGCGTCCAGAGACGACGAGTTGTACCCGTTGGCGGCGATCTGCCCCTCGACGACCTCCTTCTCGGAGATGTTCATCAGGGTGGCCAGCTCGGTGACCGTGGGTTCGCGGTCCAGTCGGCTGGCGAGTTCCTCACGGGCCTTGGCCAGCTCCACGCGCAGTTCCTGAAGCCGCCGCGGCACGTGCACCGCCCAGGTCGTGTCCCGGAAGAACCGCTTGATCTCACCGACGATGTACGGCAGCGCGAAGGAGGTGAACTCGACCTCGCGCGACAGCTCGAACCGGTCGATGGCCTTGATCAGACCGATCATCCCGGTCTGGACGATGTCCTCCATGTCGTCGCCGCGGCCCCGGAACCGGCCGGCCGCGAACCGCACGAGCGACATGTTCATCTCGATCAGCGTGTTGCGCGCGTACTGGTACTCGTGGGTGCCCTCTTCGACTTCCGTCAGGCGCTGGAAGAACTGGCGGGACAGCTCCCTGGCGTCCCGTGGAGCCACGGATCGCGGGTCCACGACTCCCGGCAGTGCACCGTCACCCGTGCCGGCCTCCGCGTTCTCTTCGACGACCTGTGCCTGCGACCGGATCACGGCGGTCTCCATTACCTCTCCCATGAACGTCGGCGGACATCTGCCTAGGTCCCTCCGGTTTGCGAGTACCCGGTTCCGTGCCACACATGCGTGGCCGTTCCGCATCCGCGGACCGGGCATGACCGGCGCCGGGTGCGCGGGGCAGGGGCGGACGGACCGTACGGCGGAGCCAGGGCGTCCCAACACCGCCCGGACTGCGGCCCGTTCGGCGATTCCACCCAGAGCGGAACGCCGTCCCCTTCCCCTGGCGACCACGCCTCCTAGGCTGGAGAAGTGAGCAACCACGTGCCGAACGAAGCCCGCGTCATCCCTCTGCGCCCGTCCGGCGCGCGCCCCCAGGCCGCCCGCCCGGTCACCGCTCCGCCCCGCCACGGGCCGCCGCCTCCCGCCCCGAAGGAGCCGCTGTGGCGCGACCTCGTGGGTGACGTGCTGCGGCGCGAACGTCTCGCGCAGGAGCGCACGTTGAAGGACGTCGCCGACGCGGCCCGGATCTCCATGCCCTACCTGTCGGAGGTGGAACGCGGCCGCAAGGAGGCCTCCTCGGAGGTCCTCGCGGCCGCCGCCCACGCCCTCGGACTGGGCCTCGGTGACCTGTTGTCGAGGGCGCAGGGCGAACTGACCCGCGTCACCTCGCGGTACACGGGCGGCGGCCGCCGCGGGGCGTCCGTCCCGTCGCACGACGGACTGTGCATGGCCGCCTGAGCCCGGTGGCCGGCCGGCGTCTCAGACCCGCACGAGACGCCGGCTGAGCACCTCGTCGGCCAGTCCGTAACTCACGGCCTCCTGCGCGGTGAACACCTTGTCGCGGTCCATGTCGGCCCGCAGGGTCGCCACGTCGTGGTGGGTGTGCCGGGACAGCACCTCCTCCACCTGGGAGCGGATCCGCACCATCTCCTTGGCCTGCAGCGCCAGGTCGGAGACCATGCCGCGCTGCCCGCCGGTCGCCGGCTGGCCGAGCAGCACACGCGCGTGCTCCAGCACGAACCGCCGCCCGGGGTCGCCGCCGGCCAGCAGCACGGCCGCGGTGGAGGCCGCCTGCCCGACGCAGCATGTCGAGATCGGCGTCCGCACGTACGACATGGTGTCGCAGATGGCCATCAGGGAAGTGAACGAGCCGCCGGGGGAGTTGATGTAGACCGAGATCTCGCTCTCCGGCGATGACGACTCCAGATGGAGGAGCTGTGCGATGACGACGTTGGCGACGCCGTCGTCGATCTCGGTGCCGAGGAAGATGATCCGCTCGTTGAGCAGCCGGCTGAAGACGTCGAAGGACCGCTCGCCCTGCGGGGTGCGCTCGATGACGTTCGGAATCGTGTAGCTCCCCATCACTGCAGCCCCATCCTGCGTCGCGTCGTGGCCGGGCGGACGTCGTCGAGGGATTCCACGACCCGGTCGACCATGCCGTACTCCCTGGCCTCCTCGGCCGTGAACCAGCGGTCCCGGTCGCCGTCCCGGGAGATCGTCTCCGGGCTCTGGCCGGTGTGCTCGGCGGTGATCCGTTCGATGGTCCGCTTGGTGAACTCCAGGTTCTCCGCCTGGATCTCGATGTCGGCGGTGGTGCCGCCGATGCCCGCCGACGGCTGGTGCATCATGATCCGCGCGTTCGGCAGGGCGTAGCGCTTGCCCGGCGCGCCGACGCTGAGCAGGAACTGGCCCATGCTGGCGGCGAAGCCCATCGCCAGCGTGGAGACGTCGTTCGGGATGAGCCGCATCGTGTCGTAGATGGCGAGTCCCGCGTGCACCGCCCCACCGGGGCTGTTGATGTACAGGCTGATGTCGGTGCGCGGGTCCTCGGCGGACAGGATCAGCAGCTGGGCGCAGACCCGGTTCGCGGAGACCTCGTCCACCTGCGTGCCCAGCAGCACGATGCGCTGTGCGAGCAGCTGGGCGGCCAGATGGTCGTCGAACCGGGTCGGAGGCGTGTCGCCCTCCTCCGCCCGCGGGGCGAGTGTCGAGAGTGGAGTCATTGCTCCTCCTCGTCGTGGCACGGTCGTGGCAGAAGGCCCGCGGACGTGCCGCGGGCGTGCCGTCGACTCCACTCTTGACCTCGGACGATGCCCGCAGACCGAATCTCTGCCCTCGGCAGATCCGCTCCCGGCAGAGCACGCCGTCGCACAGCCGGTGCCGGACGCGGGCCGTGACGCCCCCCCGCCGAAAATGCCGCCCGCCCGGCCGATGAGTTTCCCGGCGTGGACCGGTCGACACAGATGACAGCGATCCACGCTCCGGGAGGTACTCATGGCATCCGACGGTTTCACCACGTGTCTCTGGTTCGACGGCCAGGCCGAGGAGGCCGCCCACTTCTACGTCTCGGTCTTCAAGAACTCCAGCATCGGGAAGACCGCCCGCTACCCCGAGGGGGCGCCGCAGCCCGCCGGCAGCGTGATGACCGTCGAGTTCACGGCCAACGGCCACCGGTTCCTCGCACTCAACGGCGGCCCCCAGTTCAAGTTCACCGAGGCGGTCTCCTTCATGATCTTCTGCGAGAACCAGGAGGAGATCGACTACTACTGGACCAAGCTCACCGAGAACGGCGGCGAGCCCGGCCCGTGCGGCTGGCTCAAGGACCGGTTCGGCGTGTCCTGGCAGGTCGTCCCCGACCGGCTCGACGACATGATCACCGACCCGGACCCGGCGAAGGCGGCCCGGGTGACCCAGGCGTTCATGGCGATGAGCAAGTTCGACATCGCGACCCTGGACAGGGCGTACGCCGGCGAGTGACGCACTCCCGGACAGGGGCGGAACTCCTTCCGCCCCTACCGGGACTCGGCCAGGATCTCCCCGATCACATGCCGCGAGTTCTCCGCGACCGGCGGGTTGGTGTCCCAGTAGTACGGCAGCGCGATGACCGCGATCGACAGCGCCCAGCCCCGGCCGCGCGCCCACTCGGCCTCGTCCGCGCTCACGGCCTCGCGGAAGACGCCGCGGACCTCGGCGGGCAGCAGACACCAGGCGCTGATGAGGTCGACGGCGGGGTCACCCACCCCCACCGTGCCGTAGTCG
This sequence comes from Streptomyces sp. NPDC050416, assembly GCF_044458845.1. NCBI lineage: Bacteria > Bacillati > Actinomycetota > Actinomycetes > Kitasatosporales > Streptomycetaceae > Streptomyces > Streptomyces sp. NPDC050416. The sequence goes on along the minus strand of NZ_JBITII010000016.1, from coordinate 69,314 downwards.
ATCACGGCCGCCAGCCGTCCGTCCCTGACCAGGAGGTTCCCGGCCATCAGATCGCCGTGCGCCCAGCGCGGCGGTCCGGCGTACTCCGGGGCACGCAGGGCCCGCTCCCACAGGTCCGTCACCGCCGCGGTGTCGATCCGCCCCGCCAGCTGCGCGAGCGCCTCCCGCATGAACCGGTCCCGGGTCGCCAGCGGCACACCCCGGTAGCCGACCGGGCCCTGCGCCGCGTCGATCCGGCGCAGGGCGGTGACGTACGCCCCCAGGTCCTCGGCGAGCAGTACGGGTTGCTCCAGCGTGCCGGGCACCGGGTTGCGGCCGTCCAGCCAGCTGTACACCGCCCAGGGCCACGGGAAGTCCTCGCCGGGCTCACCCCGCCCCAGGGGGTCGGGAGCGGCGGCGGGCAGCCCGGGTGCCAGCCGGGGCAGCCAGCGCAGTTCGTGCGTGATGCCCTCGACGGCGCGGGGATGCCGCGGGAGCCGTACGACCTTGTCCGCACCGAGGCGGAACATGGCGTTCTCCGTACCGGAGGACTCCAGGCGCCGCAGGGGCAGCCCGGCCCATCGCGGGAACCGTCCCGCGATCAGCCGGCCGACGAGCGAGACGTCGATGTCCACTTCGTCCTCATGCATTCGCACCGCGCACATGACGCCATTCGAGCGGTCAACTCGCCGACTGTCGAATGCTTTTCGTGATCTCCCGGGCGATGCGCAGGATGCCGGGGGAGCGGACCGGGCAGGGTTTCGGCGTGGACGTCGTGGGCGCCAGGCAGAAGTGCAGGTAGTCGTCGTCCCGGTGCAGGGCCGTCCGGTCGCGGGACGGCTGGGTGCAGTAGTCGGGATGGGCCCGCTCGTAGGCGGTGCACGGCAGGTACTGCGTCCAGGCGTAGCGGTTCGAGCCCGGACTCACCGCTTTCCCGGCGTCGGCGACGATGCCGCCCGTCGTGGCGGCCAGCCGCTCGTACAGCCGGTTCACCCGGCGCACCCGGTCGGGCGTGATCGGGTCCGGGCCCTGGAGCACCCACACGATCCGCGGCCGGTGGGAGCCGCCGGCCGTCGCGATCTGCTCGACGAGCCTGCGCGCGTCGGCCTCGTACCGCTGGAAGTACCGCTCCCGCGAACCGTCGTACGTGATCCCGTCCATGCACCAGGTGAAGTCCCAGGCGTTGCCCCAGAACTGCAGTACCACGAAGTCCGGACGCAGCGACCGCACCAGGGCGGCCGCCTTGGCCCGGGCCGGGACGAGGGACCGCTCGGCCGTGCCCTCCAGGTAGTCGCACAGGGTGGTGCCCGAGTAGGGGGCGCTCGTGTACTTCGCGCGCAGGTCCCGGCGCAGCTCCTGGCCGAGGACCTTGTGGTTCTCCGTGGCGAGCGAGTCGCCGAGGTACAGCACGGTGGGCGCCTTCACGGGGGGCCGGACATCGGGCGAGGCCGGGGCACGCTGGTGCGTGGTCGCGGACACCGCCGGAGCGGACGGCGGGGGAGCCTCGGGCCCGGACGACGGATCACCGCACGCACTGAGCAGCAACCCCGCCACCAGCACACCCACGATCCACGGTCTGCGCATACGGCAACTCCCGCCCCGGGCCGGTGAAACGGCTCCCCAGGCAAGCACAGCCGGACCCCGGGGGGAAGACACGCGTCGGCCACGGAACGTGGTCCGCGGGGGCTTCACGACAAGTCGTTCACCAGCACCGCCGCCCCGTCGAACCGCCCGGCCTTGAGGTCCGCGAGGGCCGCCACGGCCCGCGACAGCGGATACGGATGGGTGGTCGCGCGCACGCCGTACCTCGCCGCCAGGGTGAGGAACTCGCGGCCGTCCTCACGCGTGTTGGAGGCGACGCTGCGCAACTCCTTCTCGTAGAAGAGCTCGGTCTCGTAGTGCAGCGGAGGTGTGTCGGTGAGGTGGATGCCGGCGACGGCCAGGACGCCGCCGCGGTCCAGGGCGCGCAGGGCGACCGGGACCAGCTCGCCGGCAGGGGCGAAGAGGATCGCGCTGTCCAGCGGCTCCGGGGGCCGCGCGTACGCGTCCTGCGCGGAGGCCGCGCCCAGCTCCAGCGCCAGCCGCCGGGCGGCCGCACCACGCGTCATGACGTGCACGGTGGCGCCCTCGGCGAGCGCCACCTGCGCGCACAGATGGGCGCTGCCCCCGAAGCCGTACAGCCCGAGCCGTCCCCCGGGCGGCAGCCCCGCCCGCCGCAGCGCCCGGTGGCCGATGATGCCCGCGCACAGCAGGGGAGCCAGGGCCACGTCCGGCACGCCGTCCGGCAGCCGGTACGCGAACGCCGCCGGCACCGTCGTGTACTCCGCGTAACCGCCGTCGGCGTACCAGCCCGTGTACGCGGATCGGGGGCACAGGTTCTCCGCGCCGCGCGCGCAGTACGCGCAGCTGCCGTCGGTGCGGCGCAGCCAGGCCACACCGACCCGGTCGCCCGGCGCGAAGCCGCGCACCGCCGCGCCCGCCCCGGCCACCACCCCGACGACCTCGTGACCGGGCGTGACGCCCACCCGGCGCACCGGCAGGTCGCCCTCCACGACGTGCAGGTCGGTCCGGCACACCCCGCAGGCGCGCACCTGTACCAGCAGCTCGTCGTCCGCGGGCACCGGAACCGGCTTCTCGACCAGCCGCAGAGACCCCTCCCCGACCGGGCCCGGCCGTACCACCGACCACGCGCGCATCGTGTCGTCCGTCATGCCGCCGCTCCCCGTCCTGCCGAAGGTCCACGCCCAGTCTGTGACGGAACCGCCCGTTCGGCGCGCGGGTCGGTGCGCGGGTGACTAGCGTGAGGAAACGGACTATCCACCCATTCGGAAGGGCCGCAGTCATGGCCGTGCAACCTGAAGGAAGCCCGTGCTGGGCCGACGCGATGTTCAGCGACCTCGAAGGGGCCAAGAGCTTCTACTCAGACGTCCTCGGCTGGACCTTCGCCGAGGCGTCGACGGAGTTCGGCAACTACACCGAGGCCTATGCGAACGGCAAGGCGGTCGCCGCCGTCGTCCCGCCCATGCCCGGCCAGGAGGGCCAGTCGCAGTGGTGCCTGTACTTCGCGGCCCGGGACGCCGCCGCCACCGCCGCCCGGATCCGTGACCACGGCGGCGAGGTGCTGATGGAGCCGATGCAGGTCGGCGATTTCGGCACCATGTGCCTGGCCCGCGACCCGAGCGGTGTCGTCTTCGGCGTCTGGCAGGCGGGCACGCACGAGGGCTTCGACACGATGGCCGAACCGGGCGCCTACACCTGGGCGGAGGTCTTCACCCGCGAGCCCGAGAAGTCCGACGCGTTCTTCCCCGCCGTCTTCTCCTACCGGCAGAAGGAGATGGAGGACGAGGCGATGGACTTCCGGGTCTACGACCTCGGCGACCGCAGCGTGCTGGGCCGGATGAAGATGACGGACGACTTCCCGCCCGAGGTGCAGCCCTACATCAACGTCTACTTCGCCGTCGAGAACTGCGACGACGCCGTCGCGAAGGCCACCAAGGTCGGCGGCGTCCTGCGGTTCGGGCCCATGGACACCCCGTTCGGCCGGTTCGCCGCCCTCAGCGACCCGCAGGGCGCCAACTTCTCGGTCATCGACATCACCAGGACCGAGGGCGACATGCCCAAGATGACCGACGTGAGCTGAGACCTCCGGCCGGACGGCCCACGCGGCCATGGCATGATCGAGCCCATGCGTGAACGTGTTGTGGCCGCGTGTGACGGGGCTTCGAAGGGAAATCCCGGGCCCGCCGGCTGGGCCTGGGTCGTGGCCGACGCTTCCGAGAGCCCGGTGCGCTGGGAGGCCGGGCCGCTCGGCAAGGCGACCAACAACGTCGCGGAACTCACCGCGCTGGAGCGCCTGCTGGCGGCGACCGACCCGGACGTGCCGCTCGAGATCCGGATGGACTCGCAGTACGCGATGAAGGCCGTCACCACCTGGCTGCCCGGCTGGAAGCGCAACGGCTGGAAGACGTCCGGCGGAAAGCCGGTCGCCAACCAGGACTTCGTCGTGCGCATCGACGAGCTGCTGGACGGCCGCTCGGTCGAGTTCCGCTACGTGCCCGCCCACCAGGTCGACGGCGACCGGCTCAACGACTTCGCCGACCGCGCCGCCAGCCAGGCCGCCACCGTCCAGGAGCCCGCGGGCAGCGGCCTCGGCTCCCCCGAGCCGCCGCCCGCCCCGGACACCCCGGCCAAGGCTCCGCGGTCCCGCTCGCGCGGCGGCGCCACTCGCACCGGGAAGGCGTCGGCAGCGAAGGGCTCCTCGCGCACGATCAAGGCGAAGTTCCCCGGCCGCTGCCAGTGCGGCCGTTCCTACGCGGCCGGCGAGTCCATCGCCAAGAACGACAGCGGCTGGGGCCACCCTGAGTGCCGCGCGGGCGCGGCCGTCTGATCAGGCGTCGAACGTGTAGTACGCCGTGTGGTCCAGCAGATCCGCCGGGCTCGTGTCGTGCCACGGCCGCATCGTCTCGCGCAGGTCGATCACGTTCGGCGTGCCCGCGGCCGGCAGATAGCCGGAGCCGGGGTGCCGCCGCTGCCACTCGGCCCACAGCTTGTCGATGTAGGCGTGGTGCAGCCAGAACACCGGATCGTTGGGGGAGACCCCGGTGGCCATCTGCCCGCCGACCCAGACGTGGACCCGGTTGTGCAGGTTGACGCCCCGCCACCCTTCGAGGTGATTGCGGAAACCTTCCGAGGCGCTGTTCCAGGGCGCCATGTCGTAGGTGGGTATCGACAGCACGGACTGGACCTCGGCCGGCGTCGGCAGTTGGCGTCCCCCGGCGCCGAGGGAGCGGCGCAGGAACGTACGGCCGTCGACCCGCACGTTGATCGGCCAGTTCCCCGACGACGCGGAGAACGGCCCGTCCGTCACCCGGCCGTCCCGCTCGCGCCCGGTGCCGCCGAGGAAGTCGGGCGCCCACAGCGAGGCACGCGGCGAACGGTCGACGCTCCAGTCCCAGTACGGCAGGGCCACCGACGCGTCCACCGACTGCAGCGCCCGCTCGAACTCGAGGAGGAATCTTCGGTGCCAGGGCAGGAAGGACGGTGAGCGGTGGCCCGTCCGCTCGCCGTCGTCGGTGTCGGAGACGATGAACGCGTTGTGCGTCGTGACGAACTCGTCGTAACGGCCGCTGCGCTTCAACTCCAGGAGCGCGGCCACAAAACGCCGCTTCTCGTCGGCGGTCAGGGCGGACTGGTTCTTGCGGACGGTCATGTGCGGGTGCTCCAGATGCCTTGCGGGTCGGGTCAGTTGGCGGGGAAGGGCAGCAGCGGCGCACCCTGCAGCTCGTCCACCGCGGCCCGGGCGGCGGCGCGCGGGGTGGGCACCGGGTCGTAGTGGCTGACGACGCTGATCCAGGTGCCGTCGGCGTTGCGCATCACGTGCAGTTCCACGCCGTCGACGAACACCGCGTATCCCGCGCCGTGCTGGTGGTGACCGGTTCCGGCGGCCGGCCGGCCCTGTATCCGGCGGCCCTTGTAGACCTCGTCGAAGGTCTGGTGGGAGTCGCGGTGCCCGGCGGCCGTGGCCGGGGTGCCGGCCCCGTCCAGGTCGCCGTGGTCGTGGCGACGACGGCCGCGGCGGTGAGCGCGCGGCGACGGCTGAGTTCCGGCATACGGACCTCCTGGGTTCGTTCTGGTGATGACCCCGCATGCCTATCGGCCCGTCCGGTACCGGGAGAAATCCACGTGAGCCGGTTGGCTGGGATTCGGGCAATTCCCCTTATGTCGTGCAAGGTTGAACCAAGATGATCTTGCCGTGAGGGGCGCCCGTGCGGGCCCCGAAGGGGAAGTTCTGTCCGCGAGGGGCGCTGTGACGGATGTTTCTCCCCGTGCGGCCGGTTGCTCGTGGTGCGCGTCACGCCGGGAAACTGACGCGATTCGGCGGTCCGGACGATGATGCTTTTGTCCTGCTGCTCGGCGTCCCCATCGAAAGCTCTCGGTAATCCTCAGGGGTGTGCGTGAAGGTCGCCTGTGTCGGCGGCGGGCCCGCCGGTCTGTATCTCTCGATCCTGCTGAAGCGGCAGGACCCGTCCCACGACATCACCGTCCACGAACGCCACCCGGAGGGTTCGACCTACGGCTGGGGCGTCACGTGCTGGCGCGGACTGTACGACCGGCTCCACGAGCAGGACCCCGAGTCGGCGCGCGCCCTCGACCGCGACTCCGTCCGCTGGAGTGAAGGCGTCGCCCACGTCCGGGACCTGACGGCCCGGCACAGCGGCGACCAGGGGCACGGCATCGGCCGCCACTGGCTGCTGGAGATCCTCGCCGCCCGGGCCCGCCCGCTCGGCGTACGCCTGGAGTACGAGCGCGAGATCACGGCCGAGGACCTGCCCGCCGACGCCGACCGGGTCGTCGCGGCCGACGGGGTCCGCAGCGCCCTGCGCACCCGCCACTCCGCACACTTCGGCATGGAGGTCGCGGCCGGGCGCAACCGCAACTGGAGCCCCTGCGCCGGTTCAAGCGCTGGCTCGGCCCGAAGGTCGCGCGGAACGTGCACGCGCGAATGTCGCCGTCGAGGCCGACGATTCTGCCGCCCCGCTGAGGGGTGTCGAACGGCGGCGGCTACGGCGGCAGCCGGGGATCGGCCGGCGGGCAGCCCCAGCAGTTGTCCAGGCCGTAGGCGGTGTCCTTGGACGTGACACCGTCCTGCGCCTTGTCGGTGATCAGTGTGACGCCGGTGTCGGTGTAACCCGACGCAGCCCTGGCCGCCCGTGAACAGGTGCCAGGCTGAGGCGCCCCTCACTCCTCGGCTCCCTGCCCGAACAGCCGGTCCAGAAAGGCGTTGCCGTACACGCGGTGCGGGTCCAACCGGTCCAGCACCGCGTCCGCCTCGGCCCACTCGGCCGTGCCGACCGCGGCCGGCACCGCCGTGCCCAGCACCTCCTCGTCGTCCCACACCCCCTCGTCCGTGTACGCCCAGCCCTTGGACCACTCCACCCGGGTCAGGGCGGATCCGCCGTCGTACGCGCGCAGCAGGAACCGCTCGATCTCGCGCAGGAACGCCTCCGCGTCCGGCGTGCCCGGCAGCGTCAGGATGTCCAGCCACACGGCCGTGTCCCACTCGGGGCGGTCCTCGCGCGGCCGGAGCGCGGACAGCAGCGGCGGACGGGCCCCGGCCACCCCGCAGTCGCCGGGGTCGTCCAGTCCGGTCACCCGGATCTCCACCGACCCGTTGACGGGGAAGCTGCCCTGGGCCGCGTAGACCGTCAGCCGCTCCCGGTAGAACGCGGCGAACTCGGCCACGACCCGCTGCACCTGGTTCCTGGACGTGAGCACGGCGTAGCCGTTCGCGTTGACCCGCAGCGTGGTCGGCTTCAGATACAGCAGGGTGTTCTTGGACCGTCCCCAGATGTCGCCGGAGAGGGTCGCCACCAGTCCGAGCGCGGCCGCGTCGTACTGCGCGGTGCCGAGCAGCGGCGCCAGGTACCAGGCCGCGTCCGACGTCATCCGGCCGGCCAGCTTCGCCACCGGGGCCGGGATGTTGTCGGAGAACGGGTAGTTGTACGGCCGCGTCACGTGCCGTGAGGCCAGCGGCCGGGTGGGGGAGACGCTCCAGACCTTCAGCCAGGGATGCTCGGTGAAGGCGAACCAGATCGCCTCGACCCGGCCCGCCTCCTCCAGGAAGCCCGCGAACGTGCGGCGCGCGTCCCCGGAGCCGGGCGCGGCGAACAACTCGCCGGCCGGGATGTCCGTACGGCTCACACACCGCAGGTTGGCGTCGGCGCCCACTCGCAGCACCACCTCGGTCACCAGGGACCGCCCGAGATGGGTCAGCAGCGCGGCGCAGTCGGCCTCGTCGCGGTGGAACGTGCGCAGCGCGTACGCCCCGGCCCGGGAGTCCCACACCACGGCCGTCAGGGACACGATCAGATTGCTCAGCGAGCCGTACGTGTGCCCCGGCGGACGCCGCTCGCCCCGGGCGGGAACGGCGGTGCCGTGCGCGTCGATCGCCAGGGCGCCGCCCAGGGTGAGAACCCCAGGCGCGGGCGTCGCCGTGACCCCGAGGCCGTGCTCCTCCAGGAAGGTGAGCAGGGCCTCCATGGTCACGCCGGTGCCCGCGCGTACGGCGGTCGGCGAGTCCAGGGCGAGGCCGGTCAGGTGGGGCGCGGTGTCGACGAGGAGGACGGGCGCACCGGACGGCGTCCCCTCCGTCACCGTCAGGGGCGACCAGCCGTGCGCGGCGCCCCGGGCGCGCACCCGCCACCCGTGCCGCCAGGCCCAGTTGACGACCTCGACCACCTGGCCGGGGTTTCCCGGCGCACAGGCCCACAGGCCGTCGGCGGTGATCTCGCCGACCCAGTTCCGGTACGCCGAGCGGTACAGCGCGACGTCGGCCGGGAAGTCCGGCACCTCGGCCGCGGCGGCGGCCGGATCCGCCGGCAGGCCCGGCACGACGGCCAGCGCCGCCGCGGTGAGGAGGAAACCCCGGCGCGACCAACGCGCCTCGTCCGACGGCAAGTTGTTGACTGCACCAGTTGTCACGTCGAGTCACGCTAGGGGCCCGTTGACACGTGACATATACCTGTCGACTCTATTCACTCGTGTGAGTGAATCGCGCGGGTCGGGGCGCAGAGCCGGATGTTCCGCGCGCGGTCGTGACGGATGACAGACTGACGCCATGGACGAGCGCACATTCGACAGGTCGGGTCAGCACGCCTCCGTCGTCGGTCTCGGGACGTGGCAGCTGGGTGCCGACTGGGGAGACGTCGACGACAAGGAGGCCCTCTCGGTGCTGGAGGCGGCGGCCGAGGCCGGGGTGACCTTCTTCGACACCGCCGACGTGTACGGCGACGGCCGCAGCGAGCAGACCATCGCCGCGTTCCTCAGCGGCAGGCCGGACCTGCACGTGATGGTCGCCACCAAGATGGGCCGCCGGGTCGACCAGATCCCCGAGAACTACGTGCTCGACAACTTCCGCGCCTGGAACGACCGCTCCCGGCGCAATCTCGGCGTCGACCGCATCGATCTGGTGCAGCTGCACTGCCCGCCGACGCCCGTCTACTCCACGGACGAGGTGTTCGACGCCCTCGACACCCTGGTCGGGGAGGAGCGGATCGCCGCGTACGGCGTCAGCGTCGAGACCTGTGCGGAGGCGCTGACCGCGATCGCCCGGCCGAACGTGGCGAGCGTGCAGATCATCCTCAACCCGTTCCGCATGAAGCCCCTGCGCGAGGTGCTCCCGGCCGCCCGCGAGGCCGGCGTCGGCATCATCGCCCGCGTCCCGCTGGCCTCCGGCCTGCTGTCGGGCAAGTACACGCGGGACACGGTCTTCCCGGAGAACGACCACCGCACCTACAACCGGCACGGCGAGTCCTTCGACGTGGGCGAGACCTTCTCCGGCGTCGACTACGCCACCGGCGTCGAGGCCGCCGCCGAGTTCGCCGCGCTCGCCCCGGAGGGGTACACCCCGGCCCAGCTGGCCTTGCGCTGGATCATCGACCAGCCCGGCGTCACCACCGTGATCCCCGGTGCCCGCTCCCCCGAGCAGGCCCGCGCCAACGCGGCCGCCGCCCGTCTGCCGGAGCTGTCCGGCGAGACGCTGACGGCGATCCGTGACCTCTACGACCGGCGGATCAGGGACCAGGTGGAATCCCGCTGGTGAGGCGCGCCCCTCACGGCACCAGGAGCAGCTGCCTCTCCTGCTCCTGGTCGCCGGAGGCGGCACCGTCGTCGCGGGCCGTGAAGGCCCGGGTGAGGGTGTCGCTCGCCCGCCGCACCGCCTCCGGGGCGCCCTGCACGGTGACGGTCACCGGGGCGGACAGGCGCTCGGGCCCCGCGCCGGCGTCACTGGCCGGACGCGTGTCCGTGCCGCCGTCGAAGGTCGCCATGTGTACCGTCGCGTTCTCGTCGGCGGGCAGCTCGTCCGGCGCCCCGAACGTGCCTTGCAGGGCCCGGACGACCGCTCGTGCGTCGTCGGCGCCCCCGCCGCTGAGCGTGACGGTGAGCTGCGTACCGGACATGCGTCCACGACCTCCTCGGGCTGTGCGTCAGTCGCCGTCCGTGTAACCCCCCGCTGATCGCTCAAACCGCCGTGCGGGCGGGGACGACGGCCGTTTACGGGGAACCCGCATGGGACAAGCACCCACGTCTCACACCGGGGAGTCACAGTGGCGGACACGGCAGACGGCGCGCCCAGGCGCCGGGGACGCAACGAGACGGAGGAGGAGAGAGCGGACCGGATGTGGCAGGAGCTCATCCAGGAGGTCCGCGTGGCACAGATGGGCGTGCAGATCCTGTTCGGCTTTCTGCTCACCGTGGTGTTCACCGAGAAGTACGACGACCTGACCGACACGGACCAGATGATCTACCTCGTGACGGTCGTCCTCGGCGCGTGCGCGACGGGGGCCCTCATCGGACCGGTGTCCCTGCACCGCCTGGTCTCCGGGCGGCGCGTCAAGCCCCAGGCGGTGCGGCTGGCCTCCCGGCTCACCCTGCTCGGCCTCGTGCTGCTGCTCGCCACGACGACCGCGTCACTGCTGCTGATCCTGCGTGTGGCGACGCACGACGGCTTCGTGCCCTTCCTCGTCGCCGGCGTCGTCGGCTGGTACCTGCTGTGCTGGTTCGCCCTGCCTCTGTGGACCCGGCACCGCCATACGTCGAGGTGACGGCCCGCGGCGGCGCCCGCCCGGCGGCGGACGACACCGCTGTTTCGTCAGCGGGAACTCCCGGATCAGCCCCCGGCGATGACGTCCGCGAGGAAGTCGTCGACGCGGACCTCCTCGCGGCCCGGCGGGACCATCTCGTGGGTCTCCCGCAGGAACGCCGCGAACGCCGGGGCCCACGCGAACACCACCGCGTGGTGCCGGCCGCCGTCGGGGCGGGCGTCTCCGAGGAACTCCATGCGCAGCTCCTGCCACATGCCGTGCGACTCGGGGCGCATCCGCACGTCCCCGACCCCGACCGGGCGCCGCAGCCCCTCGCCGAGCATCTCGCGGTCGAGCTGCCAGCGGGCGAGGACACGGCCGTCGTGGCTGAAGACGACGGTGACGGCGAACGGGTCCGCGGCGTCGTAGCTCAGGTGGGCGAGCACGGAGAAACGGTCCGTGTCACCCGCCTGGAGCTGCACCACCAGCGTCTTGTGCACGAAGGAGTTCACGAAAGGGCCTCCGGGAAGAACCAACCGACGTAGAGCCCTCTAGTACCCCCCTCACGCACAAGATGCTCAGCCCTCCGGGTGATTCCCCCGGGCACCGCGCAGCGACTCGATGCACACGGCCACGGCCCGCTGGAGCTCCTCCAGGCGCTCGACCATGTCGTCCTCGTAGAACTCCCCGGCGTCGTCGAAGGTCAGCTCCTCGAAGACCTTGGTCGCCTTCTGCAGGCTGCTGTAGAACTTCGTGCGCCGCTCCCGCACCCGGAGCCCCGGGTCCGTCTCGACGGTCTCGACGACGAGGGACTTCATGGTGTCGTACGCCTCGGCTGCCCACTCGCCGGCGTCCTCGCCCTCGTCCAGCTCGTCGATGAGCGACAGGTGCCGCTCGGCCTCCTGACGGAGATCGGCCGGCGCGTCCACGGTCTGCCCGGCAGGCGTCTTGATCTGCCCCGACTCGGCGATCTGGCGCACGTATCCGATCCGGTCGGCCGCCCTGCTCTCGCCCGCGACGGCCTTCTTCAGCTCGTCGGTGCGCACGACGTCACGGGCCAGCTCCGACTGCAGTTCGGGGTCCTCCCGGACCCGGTCCAGCAGGGCCTGGCGGGCCGCACGGGCGGTGGCGGGGTCGGCGAGGATCGCGGCGCGCAGCGCGGTGGGGTTCTCCGCGACCTCCAGCGCCTTCGTGGGCCGGATGCCCTCCGCCTCGGCGGCCTCGGCGATGGCGGTGCCGCGCTCGGACGTGGCGCCGGAGCGGGAGACGTAGTAGCTCAGCCACACGTCGGCGTCCGGCAGTTCCACCTCCTGACCCGGCGTCAGCGCCTCGAAGTGCGGGACCAGCCCGTCGTCGGCCGCCCGGTCCCACGCCTTGTAGTAGCGCATGACCCGCTCCGGGGAGCACCCGGCGAGCTTCGCGAACTCCTTCGCCGACACCTTCGGCGTCTCGTCCGGGCCCTGCCCGCCGGGCCGCACGCTGCGCGCCACCTTCAGCCCGAAGGACCACCCTCCGGTCCGGGCGTACGCCCCGAACTCCCGCGCGTCCCGCGCGATCGGCTCGGAGACGGGCGCAGGGGAGGTTTCGGGCTGGGTGATCACCAGGGTCACGGACGACTCTCCTGAATAGGCTGGCCGGTTGAGTATGTGCAGGTCGGCAGCCTATACGTGCCCGTGGCCCGGGCCGGCCCGGAAGGGGGCGGACGTCAGCCGAACGCGTCGCGCAGGGCCGGGAGCAGGATCTTCTCCGACCAGTCCAGATACGCCGGCTGGGAATCGCCACCGATCTGGACCAGGGCGATCTCGGTGAAGCCGGCCTCCGCGTACGGGCGGACGGCCTCGACGAACGCGTCCGGGTCGTCGCCGCACGGGATGGAGTCGGCGACGTCGTCGGGCGTGACGAACTGGGTCGCCGCCTCGAAGGAATCCGGGTGCGGCAGCTCCGAGTTGACCTTCCAGCCGCTGCCGAACCAGCGGAACTGGGAGTGCGCCCGCTTGATCGCCGTGTCCCGGTCGGGGTCGTAGCAGACCGGCAGCTGGCCCACGCGGGGCTTGCCCTCGCCGCCGTGCCGGTCGAATGCCTCCAGCAGCCCCGCCTTGGGCTCCGTGGCGATCACCAGATCAGCCAGCCGGCCCGCGAGTTCGCACGACTGCTCCCCGGAGACGGCGATGCCGATGGGCGGCGCCTCGTCCGGCAGATCCCACAGCCGGGCCGACTCCACGTCGAAGTGCGTGCCGCGGTGGTTGACGTGACCGCCCTTGAAGAGGGCGCGGATGATCTCCACGGCCTCCTCGAACATCTCGTGCCGTACGTCGACGGACGGCCAGCCGCCGCCCACCACGTGCTCGTTGAGGTTCTCGCCGGAGCCGAGGCCCAGCCGGAACCGGCCCTCGGACAGCAACTGGACCGTCGCCGCCTTCTGCGCCACCACCGCAGGGTGGTAGCGGAACGTCGGGCAGGTCACGTACGTCATCAGCGGGATACGTGACGTGGCCTGGGCGGCCGCGCCGAGCACCGCCCACGCGTAGGGCGAGTGCCCCTGCGAGCGCAACCACGGGAAGTAGTGGTCGGAGGTCACCGAGAAGTCAAAGCCCGCCTCCTCGGCCCGCACCACGTGGTCGACGAGCTCTCGGGGGCCGGCCTGCTCGGTCATCATCGTGTATCCGATTTGCACCATAACCGCCGAGTCCCCTGACACCAGGCGTGAAAACTGCTCGATCAAGGTCGGCCGGCGGGGCAGGATGCCCCCATGAGTGCCTCCTCCCTGCCCGCGGACAGCCCCGCCGCCCAGGGCGTCGACGCGTCCGGTGTCCACGCCTTCCTCGACGCCCTCGAAGCGGACCCGGAGCTCGAGCCGCACAGTCTGATGATCATGCGGCACGGCCGGCTGGTCGCCTCCGGCTGGTGGGCGCCGTACACCCCCGGCCGCCCCCACCTGCTGTACTCCCTCAGCAAGAGCTTCACCGGGACCGCCGCCGCCTTGGCCGAGGCCGAGGGGCTGCTCGACTTCGACGCGCCCGTGATCTCCTACTTCCCCGAGCTGGAAGCCGAGATCACCGACCCGCGCAGCCGGGCCATGCTCGTCCGGCACGTGGCGTCCATGTCGAGCGGCCACGAGCGGGAGACCGTCGACGAGGTCTACCGGCTGGACAGGGCGGAGCCCGTGCGCGGGTTCCTGCTGCTGCCGCCGGACCGCGACCCGGGCACCGTCTTCGCCTACAACCAGCCCGCCACCTACACCCTCGCCGCGATCGTCCAGCGGGTGACCGGCCAGCCGCTCACCGACTATCTGCGCCCCCGGCTGCTCGATCCGCTCGGCATCGGCGAGGTGTCCTGGCAGCGGGACCGGGCCGGCCGCGAGATCGGCTTCAGCGGTCTGCACGCCACCACCGACGCCATCGCCCGGCTCGGCGAGCTGTACCTGCGCGACGGGGTCTGGGAGGGCGAGCGGCTGCTGTCCGAAGGATGGGTGGCCCGGGCCACGCGCCCGCACATACCCACCGCCGGAGCCATGGGAGACGAGGACTGGCAGGACTGGGACCGGGGTTACGGATACCAGTTCTGGATGTCCCGGCACGGCTACCGGGGCGACGGCGCGTACGGCCAGTTCTGCCTGGTGCTCCCCGAGCAGGACGCGGTGATCGCCATGACCGCGGCGACCGAACGGATGCAGGACGTCCTGAACCTGGTCTGGCGGCATCTGCTGCCCGCCTTCCGTTCCGAGCCGCTGCCCGGCCGCGAGAGCGCCGACGAGGCCCTGCGCGAGCGCCTCGCCGGGCTCGCGCTGCCTCCCGCCCCGGGCAGGCCGGCGCCGCCGGAACGGGCGGAGACCTGGGCGGCCGCCGAGTTCACGTCCTCCACCGAAAAGGACGGCCCCGCTCGGTCGGCCCGGCTCGTGCCGGACGCGGACGGCTGGACGCTCCGGCTCACCGAGGGCGAGCACCGGCTGGACCTGCGGATCGGAGGGGAGAGCTGGACGGTGGCGGAGGAGCCGCTGCCGACCGCGGTGAGCGGCGGCTGGACGGACGCGGGCACGCTGACCGTGGAGGTCGCGTTCCTGGAGACCCCGCACCGCCTGGCGCTGACCTGCACGATCGCGGACCGCACGCTCACCGCGAGCTGGCGCACCGAGCCGCTCCGCCCGGGCCCGCTCACCTCCCTGCGCGCTCCGCGCCGCTCAGTCTGAGCCCGGCCGGAACGTCTTCAGGAAGGTCCGCAGCGCCTGCTGGTTCGCCTCGTCCTCCCAGTCGGTGTCCGGGGTCGTCCAGCGCAGCGAGAAGCTCCGGCCCTCGCCCAGCAGGAAGCCCCGGCCGAAGGTGTGCACCCGGGTGCCGTCGACGTCCGCCGTCCACTCCATGTCGGCGGCCGCGCGCCCCTGGTACGTCGTGGCGCGGATCTCGCCGATCCGCTGGTAGGCGCCGGACCGCTCCAGGTTGGGTTCGACTTCGTCGCGCCACACGGCCACGGGGTCCGGGCCCACGC
Source organism: Streptomyces sp. NPDC050416 (assembly GCF_044458845.1). NCBI lineage: Bacteria > Bacillati > Actinomycetota > Actinomycetes > Kitasatosporales > Streptomycetaceae > Streptomyces > Streptomyces sp. NPDC050416. The sequence continues at coordinate 54,270 of NZ_JBITII010000016.1, read as the reverse complement.
GTTCGCTGTAGGTGACGGCCAGCGTGCGGTCGTCACCGTCGGCACCGAAGGTCACTCGGTACCGCAGATCGCCCTGGCGATCGGTGTCCAGCGGCTCCCAGCCCGCGGGGAGCGCGACGGAGAAGCCCTCTGGCGCGCGGTAGGTGTGGAAACCGGGCGGCAGGGCCGTGGCGGGGGCGGACGGCGTCGGCGTGGGAGGAGTCGGTGTGGGTGTGGGCTTGGGGTCGGGGGACGACGGAGAGGGCGTGGGGGAGGGGGTGCCGGTCCGGCCGGGGGGCCCGGACGGTTCGGGGACGCTGCCGCCGGTGCCCTCGCCCGGCGGGGCGGCGGAGGCCGGTGGCCGGGCCGGGGACTCCGCCGCGTCACTGCCGGTGTCGCTGCCGGGCAGGCCCTGGGTCGCGGCGAGCACGGCGACCGCGACGGTGATCACGGCCAGGGTGGTCCCGGCGACCATGGTCCGTCTGCTCCAGGCCGGGCCCCCCGGCCGCATCGCGGCGTACGCGCCGCGCAGCCGCGGCACGGGCACCGACCCCATGACCGCCTCCGGGTCCTCGCTGAGCGCACGGGTCAGCGCCTCCCGGACCACCGGGCGGGTCAGCCGCTCCCGCGCGTCCTTGCGGAGCAGCCCCTGCACGACCTGGGTGAGCGGCCCGGCGCGCACCGGCGTCCGCAGCGGCAGCCGGTCCACGCCCTTCAGGGTGTTCTCCGGCCGGCCCCGGTCCCGGAAGGGCGGGCGGCCCTCGACCATCGAGTAGAGGATCGCGCCGAGCGCCCACAGATCGGCCGCCGGCCCGATGTGCTGGTCCCGGGCCTGTTCCGAGGAGGCGAACGCGGGGGCCGTGAGCCGGGGCGCGAGGGTCGCGCCGACCAGGCCGTAGCCGGTGACGACGACCGACTGGTCCTCGCGTACGAACACCTGGCCGGGACTGAGCTCGCCGTGCGTGACGCCCTCGGCGTGTGCGGCGTCCAGCACGTCGAGCAGTTCCAGGCCGATACGGGCGGCCCGCACGTAGTTGAACGTGCCCTGCTCCGAGAGGAGTTCGCCGAGCGGGCTGCCGTCGATCCACTCGGTGACGGTCCACAGGGTGCCGGCCTCCTCGACGGCGTCGACCACCGTGGCGATCCGGCCGGGGCACAGCAGGGCCATGCGTTCGGACGTGCGCAGCAGGCGGCCGGCGGCCCGGCGTTCGGTCACGTACGCGTCGTCCGGGAGCCCGATCTGCGTGACGAGACACGGACGGGAGACCTCGCCGGCACCGAGGTCCTCGGCGTACCAGCAGATGCGGTTGGTCTCGCGCTGGATGATCTCGAGCAGCCGGTACCGGCCGCCGACCAACTGGTGTGTGGAGACGTGCGCCCTGCCCATGGCCATCCCTCGCTGGAAACCTGGCTCTCACCTTTTCCAGAAGTACGGGGGATGAGCCGTGCTGCGTTCAACTGGATCGCAACTCCGCGTTCATTCTTGTCTTTTATTCAAGAGAGGGGATCAAGTGTGCGAGAGAAAACGGTCTTTCGAGGGCTCGGGAGCGGCTCACCTCGGCCGCCCCGGGCCGTCGAGGGTGGTGCCCCGGGTGCGGAGAATTGGCCTGCGCGGCCCGCGGATTCCCGAATCCCCGCCTGGCCTGCTGGTAACCGGTGGTAAATGCGAAGGTGTCCAACGGCCGAACTCGACACTCCTCCGATGAATTCGGCGACGGATTATCAGGGAGCGGTCGGCTCAGACGTCGCGCCGCACCAGGAAACCGAGCAGGGACCGCAGTTCACCGAGGGCCCTCGCCTCCAGCGGCACCCCGGTGAGCGCCGACTCGACGGTGGTGACATGGCGCCGGGCCTCCGCCATGGCCGCCGCACGGCCGCCCGCCCGCTCGATCAGCTCCGCCGCAGCACCGGGATCGTCGCCCGTCTCCAGGAGCGCGGCGAGCCGGCCGCCGTGCGGGGAATCGAGCGCCACCAGCACCGGGAGGGTCTTCTTCCGTTCCCGCAGGTCGCCGTGGACGGGTTTGCCGGTGCCCCGGGGATCGCCCCAGATGCCCAGCACGTCGTCGACGATCTGAAAGGCGATCCCGAGGTGCCGGCCGGCCCGGTCGAGCGCGGCGGCCGTCTCTGGGGCGGCGCCGCCCAGCACGGCGCCCAGCGCCGCCGCGCAGCCCAGCAGCGAGCCCGTCTTGTGCTCCGCCATGGCCCGGTACTCGTCCGGCCGCACCCGCTCCGGCCCCGTCCAGGGACGGTCGGCGAACAGCAGGTCGTCCGCCTGCCCGCGCACCAGGTCGCCCAGCGCGACGGACAGCGTCCGCACGGCCGCGGCTCCGCCCGGCTGCGCGGCGAGGGTCTCGACGGCGAGCGCGAACAGGGCGTCGCCCGCGAGGACCGCGGGGCCCGTGCCGTAGGCCTTCCACACGGCCGGGCGGCGTCGCCGGTCCGCGTCGCCGTCCATGATGTCGTCGTGCAGCAGGGAGAAGGCGTGCACCAGCTCCACCGCGACGGCCGCGGCCACCCCGTCCCGCCCGGACGCACCGGCCGCCTCGGCGCCGAGCACGGCGAACGCCTGCCGTACGCCCTTGCCGCCCGGGGCGGCGGCCGGGGCGCCGCCCACCTCGCACCAGCCGAAGGAGTACGCGGCCATCTCGCCGACCCAGGGGTGCAGCCGGCCGACGGCTTCGGCGAGGGCGGGGCGCACGAGGGTGCGGCAACGGTGGAGGATCCGGTGGGGTTCGGCCGAGAGGCTGGGACTCGGCACGTCGTGCTGCCGTTCGCCGTGCGGGACAGTGTCCTGCCGTGCCGTCCCTACCGCCGTGGAGGACACCGTCACCGTGTCACCTCCGCCATCCTCGCCTCGACGACCCCGGTGTCCGGTATGCCGAGTTCGTCATATGCGCGCGCCACCATCCTGCGGGCGTGCTGGAGGCCGATCCGCTCCAGCGTGCCGGCCAGCTCGGCCAGTTCGGCCGCCGTCTCGGCGCGGTCACGGCCCAGCCGGGCCAGGGACTTGGCGAGGCCCAGCCGGGACAGCGCCTCCCCGCGCGGCTCGCTCATCTCGCGGAACTCCGCCAGGGCCTGCTCGTACAGGGCGCGCGCCTCGGCGTAACGCCCGGCCCGGTACAGGACGTTGCCGCGCATCTTGTGGTTGTAGGCCAGCGCGCTGGACAGCCGCATGTCGCGGCACGTCGCCTCCGCCTCGCCCAGCAGCTCCAGCGCCCGCTCGGTGTCCCCGTCACGCACCGACACCACGTCGGCCAGACCGCGCAACGCCCAGGCGTGACCGCGCCGGTCGTCGGCGCGCGCGGCGATCTCCGCGGACTCCTCGAACAGGGCGTAGGCGGTGTCGTAGTCCCCGGTATTGCGGTGCATCTGCGCGATGCCCTCCAGCGCCCACACCGTGTGCCGCGCCTCCCCGCGCCGCCGGGCCTCGGCGAGCAACTGCTCGTGCAGCCGGCCGACGGCCTCGTAGTCACCCTGGATGCGGCCGGTCTCGGCCAAGCCCGCCAGCGAGTAGCCGCGTACGACGATGTCCCCGCCCCGTTCGCCGAGGTCCGCCGCGAGCTGGAGCAGCCGGCGGGCCAGCCGGAGCGCCCCGCGCTGCCGGGCCAGTGTGCCGCCGCTCCACAGCGCCCAGGCCATCGCCGCCACGTCTTCGGCCTGACGCGCGGCGCGGTAACTCGCCTTCCACGCCCGGTCCGCGTCCTCGACCCGGCCCAGCCGGCGGTGCGCCTCGGCCACCGCGAGTCCGGAACGCGCCGCCTCCCCGGGTTTCCCGGCGCGCTCGGCCGCCCTCAACTGCTCGGTACCGGCGGCCAGGACGTCGGTCAGGGAGGAGTTGACGGACAGGGTGGTGAGCGCGCCCTGGTACTCCGGGGCGAATGCCTTGCCGTACATCGATGCCTTTCGGTCCGTACACGCACCATCTATACACAGAGCGTATACATGGCGTGTATAGAAGGGTGGAAACCTGCCCTGGCCACCAGGGCCAGGGCATCACCTGTTGTGGATCAAGACGTCGACCGTACGGACGGGGTTGCCTGTGAGGCGCAGATCACTGTGGGGATCTCAGTGCTGGCCGGCCTTCTGTGGAGTCGCCTCGCTCGGCCGCACCACGACGTGTCCCTCGCCCTGGAGCACCAGTTGGACGGCCTCGCCGGAGCCGCCGCGCAGCATCGAGCCGATGGACTGGGAGCGGTGCAGCGTGGTCTGGAGACCCGCCGTCCAGCCGACGATCGCGTCGGTGTCGACGTACACCGGATACTGCGGCGAGACCGGGATGACCAGCGGGTTGCCCTCGCAGATCAGCCCCAGCCTGCCGTGCCCGGTGAAGACGCTGTTGAAGAGGCCGCCGCCGGTGATGCCGGCGCCTTTCACGGTCGCGATGCGGTAGGACAACGTGGCGTCGAAGCACAGGACGTTGCGGCCGTTGACCGTGAACTCGTCGCCGGGTTCGACGTCGACGATGAAGCAGTTCTGCGCTTCGTGGGCGAACCAGGCCTCACCCTGCCCGCGCACGGCCATCAGCGGAAGTCCCTCCCCGGTGACCGCGCGCTTGAGCATGCCGCCCACGCCCTGGCCCTTGCGCTCGAACTGGAGGTTGCCGCGGTAGGCGATCATCGCGCCCTGGCGGGCGAGCATCTCGCCGTTCACCGTGTAGCGGAGGCACTTGGCGTTCTCAACCGTCATACCCGGTGCGACGGCCGGCTGCGCCATGTGCCTGCTGGAAAAGAGGTCACCCTTCATACCCGCATCCTCGCCCGGAGCGTTCCCCTCCGCCAAGATCGGGGGCGAGTGACGGGCAGGGCGCGCGGGGGCGCGGTGTCAGCCGCCGAAGAGCTGCGTCCAGTACGTGCCCGCGCGGCCGCCGCCCGCGAAACCGACGCCGAGGTGCGTGAAGCCGGGCTTGAGGATGTTGGCCCGGTGGCCGGGGCTGTTCATCCAGCCCTCCACCACCTCGGCGGGGGAACGCTGGCCGCAGGCTATGTTCTCGCCGATGGAACGCCGGGTGGAGCCCGCGGCGGCGGCCCGGTCCCAGGGCCGGCTGCCGCCGGGCGCGGTGTGTGAGTAGAAGTCGCGGGCCACCATGTCGGCGCTGTGCGCCTGGGCGGCGGCTGTGAGCAGGGGATCGGCGGCCAGGGGCGGGAGTCCGGCGCGGGCGCGCTCGCGGTTGGTGAGGTCGGTGACGGCCGCCGCCGCGCCTGCCAGCCCCTCCGGCGTGAGCGGCCTGGCCCACAGCGCGGTCCAGTAGGTGTCGCCGGTGGGTCCGTCGTGGACGTGGGCCACGCCGGTGTGGGTGAACGCCGGGTCGTGCAGTGTGCGGCGGGGCCCGTCCGCGCGCAGGCAGTACGAGACGAACTCGGCTGTGGTGCGCGGGCCGGACACCAGGTGCTCGCCGACGGTGAGGTACGTGTACCCGGCGCCGACGGCCCGCTGGTAGACCGACACGCCGTCCCGGCTCTCGACGCCGAGTCGTCCGGACGCGGCCATGGCCGCGGCGTGGGCCCGCGCCGCGGCCACGAGCCGGGGGTCGAGTGAGACCGGTGGTGAACCGGCCGCGGCGCGGGCGGAGTTGACCTGGGCGGCGAAGCCGTCCGGGTCGGGGACGTGCCGTGCGGCGGCCGGAGGACCGGGGGGCCCGCTCCCGGCCGGGCGCCGCGCGGCCGGGACCGCCGTCGGCCCGGGGACGGGTGCGTGGGCTGCTCGCCGATCCCGGGCGTCGAACCGGCCCGGCCGCGCGGCGCCCGGCCCGCCGGTCCCCGCCGAGCCCGGCACGGGTGCGGGCGGGTCGTCCACGACGTCGACGCCGAAGTCCCGGGCGAGTCCCGCCAGTCCGTCGGCGTACCCCTGGCCCAGGGCGCGCAGCTTCCAGCGGTCGCCGCGCCGGTAGAGCTCCGCGAGCAGCAGGACCGTCTCCTGCCGGGGGTGCGGCGGGGTGAACCGGGCGAGCGGGCGGCCCGCCGCGTCGGTGACGTGCAGTGTGGGGGAGGGCAGGCGGCCGAGGGCGGTTCCGGGCTCGGCGGGGCTGACGGCGACGGTGACCCGGGTGGCGCCGGCACGCAGTCCCGCCGGGTCCACGGTGAGCGCGTCGCCCCGCAGCGCCGCTCCCGGCGCGGCCGGCTGGTTGTAGAAGACGAAGTCGCCGTCCCCCCGCACCTTTCCGCCGTCGTCCGTGACGAGCGCGGACACGTCGAACGGGCCGGGCACCCGGACGGTCACCGCCCCGCCCGGAAGCGGCAGATTGCCACCGGGGACCAACTCGTTCATCACGCCCCCCTGCTCCTCGTCGTCCCGGCCTCCCGCGAGAACGCCGTGCCCCGACAACGGTCGTGGCGGCACGAGGGTTCCCCCTTCAGCCCTGGCCCACGGCGGTGAAGCCGGCGTCCGCGCACGGTCGTGCGGCTGGTGTCTGCCCGCGGTCGTGAAGCCGGTGCCAACCCGGGGTCGTGAGGCCGGTGTCTGTCCGCGGTCACGAGGCCGGCGCCCACTCACGGTCGTGAAGCTGACGCCGACCCGGGCCGTGAGGCTGGTGTCTGCCCGCGGCCGTGAAGCCGGTGCGAATCGGCGGTCGTGAGGCCCGTGCCAACCCGGCCCCGCGAGGCCGGTGTCTGCCCGCGGTCGTGAAGCCGGTGCCAGTCCCCGGCCGTGAGGCCGGCGCCCACCCACGGTCGTGAAGCCGGCGCCGACCCGGGCCGTGAGGCTGGTGTCTGCCCACGGCCGTGAAGCCGGTGCGAATCGGCGGTCGTGAGGCCCGTGCCAACCCGGCCCCGCGAGGCCGGTGTCCGCTCACGCCCCTGAAGCCGGTGTCCGACCGCGGCCATCTCGAAGACCAGTCGGCGACTCCCGGACCGACGCACGCGTCGGCACCCCCGCACCGTGTCGGAGGCCCGCACCACTACCGTGGCGTACGCCGGGGCGGCACGGAGTGCCGGGCTCGCTCCCGGTGGCTCCGCGACGCTGCGGGAACTCGCCCCTGACACCGCCCGACCCTGCACACCGGACGAAGGAGCGCCCACGATGCCCCGCACCGCACGCCCCCGCGGCCGCGCCGCCGCGGCCGCCCTCCCCTTGTGCGTCGCACTGGGCTGCGGTTCCGGCGGGACACCCCAAGGAGAGGAACCGTCCCCGCCGGCCGGCGCCCCGGCCGGCGGCCGGAACGACGTGGTCACCTGGGCCTCCTCCGCCGACCGCGTCGGCGCGGCGGTCGACGGCCGCGGCTACCGGCTGGTCGTGCACACCAGCGTCGGCGGCACCGGCCTGAGGGTGCGGCTGTCCAACGCCTTCGGGAACCGGCCGGTGACGTTCGGCAGCGTCCACGCCGGGCTCCAGCGCGACGGAGCCGCACTCGTCCCCGGCAGCAACCGGCCCCTGACCTTCGGCGGCGCCCGCTCCGTCACGGCCCCCGCCGGCGGCATCGTCTACAGCGACCCGCTGCCCGTCCGCGTCCCCGCCGCGAGCAATCTCGCCGTCAGCCTCTACGTGCCCCGGGCGGGACGGGTGCTCACCGGGCACTGGCTGGCGATGCAGACGTCGTACACCACCGACGGCGACCACACCGCGGAGGAGAGCGGCGCCCACTGGGCGCAACGGACCGGCTCCTGGTTCTACCTCGACGCCGTCACCGTGCGGCCCGGCCCCGCGGCGGGTGCCGTGGCCGCCCTCGGCGACTCGATCACCGACGGCTGGCATTCCACGACCGACCTCAACCGCCGCTGGCCCGACTACCTCGCCCGCCGGCTGCGCGCGTCCCCCACGACGACCGTCAAGGCAGTGGCCAACGCGGGTATCGCCGGCAACAAGGTGCTCGCCGACGGCCCCGGACAGAGCGCGCTAAACCGCCTGTCACGCGATGTGCTCGCACTGCCGGGCCTGCGCACGGTGTTCCTCTTCGAGGGCGTCAACGACATCAAGGCCGAGCCCGGCGCCACGGCGGAGGAACTCATCGCCGGGTACCGCGTGCTGGCAAGCCGGGTGCATGCGGCCGGGAAATGCGTCGTCGCCGCCACGATCGCTCCCTACAAGGGCTGGCGGGAATGGGACCCCGCCGGGGAAGCCGTGCGCCGGAAGGTCAACGCCTTCCTCCGCACCAGCGGCGCGTTCGACGCGGTCACCGACTTCGACCGCGTCCTGCGTAGCCCCGACGACCCCGAGCGGATCCGCCCCGCCTTCGACGGCGGCGACCACCTGCACCCCAACGACAAGGGGATGCGGGCGATGGCCGACGCCGTCGATCCGGAGAGCCTCGACTGCCCGAGCCGGTAGCCCGGGTCAGGGATACAGCCACCTCACCGGGGGCCGCCCCCGCCTGCGGCCCGCACCGAAGGCCGGCCGGTCAGCCGGACGCCGACGGCTCCGGGGTGATCAGCCCCTCCCGGTAGGCGACCGCCACCGCCTCGCCGCGGCTCGACGCGCCCAGCTTTGCGAGGATGTTGGAGACGTGGACGCTCGCCGTCTTGCCGCTGATGAACAGCTCCTCGCCGATCTGCCGGTTGCTCCGGCCGAGCGCGAGCAGCCGCAGCACCTCCCGCTCGCGTGCGGTGAGCACACCGGCGCGCTCCTCGCCGTCCGGCGTGTCCGCCAGGCGCCCGCGCCGGGCCAGGGCCTCCACCCGCTCCCGCAGCGGCGTGGCGCCGAGGCGATCGGCTGTCCTACGGACCTCGTCGGCCTCGGCCGCCGCCTCCTCACGACGCCCCGCCGCCAGCAGGGCCTCGGCGTACCGCAGCCGGCAGCGCGCCTGCTCGTAGACGTCGCCGTAGCCGAACGCCGTCACCACCGCCGACCAGGCGGAGGCGTCCGGCCCCGAGACGGCCCGCAGCCACTCCGCCTCCGCGCGGGCCAGCCACGCCTGCCCCTCGGGCCCCTGCGGGGTGCCGTTCTGGCCGCGGGCCGCGGTGGGCCGCGCCAGTTCCACCAGTTCGGCCGCGATGTCCGCCCAGCGCCGGGCCCCGGCCTCGTCACCGGCCGACCGCAGCTCGGCGGCCGCGTCGGCCACCGCGGACAGCGCCAGGGCGGCGAGCCGGACCGTGACGTCCGGGCGGTCGCCCGCCTCGTCGGTGAGGGCCGCGACCGTGGACCGGGTCCACCGCACCGCGTCCTCGGGATCGCGGCGCAGCGCCGCGGCGTCGGTGAGCACGATGCCCGCGACCAGGGTGGCCATCCAGTCGAAGGGCCCCTCCAGCAGGGCACGCGCCCGGTCGGCGGCCGTCATGTCGCCCCGAGCCAGGGCGACGTACAGCGCGGGACCGACCGTGTACCCGCCGGCGGCCGGGAGCACCTCGGCATCGGCCGCCGCCGCCCGCACACACTCGTCCCAGCGGCCCAGCACCTGCAGCACCACCAGCCGCAGGTACCGCATCTCCAGCGGATACGGGGACGACAGCAGACCGGCGCGCCGCGCCCGGTCCAGGCCCTCCGTCAGCCAGGGCACGCACTCCGCGAGTGCCCCCGACTCGTAATAGCCCATGGCCAGGTTGAACAGGGCACGCAGCTCCACGGCCGCGTTGCCCGAACTCCGCGCCAGCTCCCGGGCCTTCAGCAGCCGCTCCCGGCCCTCGGGGCCGCGCCGCCCGTCTCCGTCGAAGACGGCCAGGGAGATCAGCAGGTCCGCCTGGGCATCCGTCACCCGCAGCTCCTCGGCCACGCGCAGGGCCCGCCGGGCGACCCGCAGCGCGGTCTCGTTCTCCCCGACGTGGCGCGCGGCCAGGGCATGGGTGGCCGCCGCCCACAGCCACGTACGCGACGGAGGATCCTCGGGGATCATCTGCAGGGCCTCGCTGCTGTACGCGAACGCCGCCGTCAGGCTGTCCACGCTCAGCAGGTTCCCGGCGAGGGTGTAACGGACCCGGGCGGCCAGCTCGGAGTCGGCGTCCTGGCCGAGCTCCGCCAGCGCGGACCGCGTGAGGGAGACCGCCCGGTGCAGTTCCCCGGCGTGCGCGGCCGCCGCCGAGGCCCGCAATGTCAGCGTCACCCGGTCGACGCCCCCGCCCTTGGGCCGCGCCTCGGCACTCACCGCCGGCCACAGGTCGAGGGCCGCTTCCAGGTGCCGGTGCTCCTCGGCGGGCGCCCCGACCCGCTGGGCGTGATCGGCGGCCTCCAGGGAGGCGGCCAGCGCCTCGGCGAGGTCGTGGCTCTCCCGGTAGTGGTGGGCCCGCTCGGCGGCGCTCTCCGCGGCCGGGCCCTGCGCGGCGAGCAGCCGGGCGAACGCGCCGTGCAGCCGCGCCCGCTCCCCGGGGAGCAGATCGGCGTAGACGGCCTCACGGGCGAGGGCGTGCCGGAAGGAGTACGTGTCGTCGTCCCCGGCGACGAGCAACTGCCGCCCCACCGCCTCCCGCAGCGCCGACTCCAGCTCCTCCTCGGGCAGCCCGACCGCCTGCCGCAGCAGCTCGTGCTCCACGCGGCGCCCGGCGACGGCCGCGGTCCGCAGCACCTGCTGCGCGGTGTCGGACAGCTGTTCGAAGCGGATCAGCAGCACCTCGGCCAGCCCGCTGGGCACCCCGCCGGACTCCGTGTCCGTCGCCGCGAGCAACTCCTCCGCGTAGAAGGCGTTCCCCTCGGCGCGCTCCACGATCCGCCGCACCGTGGCCTCCGCCAGCGGACGCCGTTCGAGCTGCCGCACCAGCCTGGCCACATCCGAATCGCCCAGCGGCCGCAGCTCCAGCCGCTCCACGGAGGGCAGCCGTATCAGCTCGGCCAGCAGCGGCCGCAGCGGGTGGCGCCGGTGCAGGTCGTCCGCCCGGTACGAGGCGAACACCGCGAGCCGGTGCCGCAGAACGCCCCGGGCGAGCAGGAACCGCAGCAGATCCCGCGACGACTGGTCGGCCCAGTGCAGGTCCTCCAGCACGAGCAGCAACGGCGCGGCGTCCGCCACATCGGCCAGCAGCCCCGCCATCCCCTCGAACAGCCGCAACCGCCCGTCGACGTCCCGAGCGGAATCGGTCCCGGCCCCCAGCAGCCGCTCGACGACCGGATGAGCGGCCAGGGCAGCCGAGAACCGTTCGTCGGCGGCGAGCACGCCCAGGATCTCGGTGAACGGCAGATACGGCAGCCCCACATCACCGAGATCCACGCAGTGCCCGGTGACCACGGTCATGCCTGAAGCGGCGGCCCGTCCCCCGACCTCGTCCAGCAGCCGTGTCTTACCGACCCCGGCATCCCCGGCGACCAGTACCGCACGAGCCTCCCCACGCCGGGCTCGCTCCAGCACGCCGGTCAGCCAGGCAAGTTCGGATCCCCGCCCGACAACCGGCGTCATGTATGAAGCCTGCGGCACAGAACCAACCTTCTTCTCTTGGGGGCGCGGGGAACTGAGCTCCTAGGCCCGCAAAACCCTCGCCCAATCCGCCGGCACCCGCCCCGCAGGCCCCGGCACCGGCTGATCCACAGGATGACTCACCGGCCCGGCCAGCTCCGGCCCGGACTCGTACAACTCGTTCGTCGAGTAGTCCCAGTACCAGCCCTCACCCGGCTCGAAGCTCTGCACCAGCGGATGCCCCGACTCCCTGAAATGAGCCGTCGCGTGCTGCGCGGGCGAACTGTCGCAGCACCCCACGTGCCCGCACTGCGCACACCGCCGGAGATGGAACCACCACCCGCCGGCCGCCTCGCACTCCGCGCACCCGCTGCCGCTCGGCGCGGCACCCGGGTCGATCCCGTCGATCCCGCTCTCACCACTCATGCCGACTCCTCCTCGACCGCTGTCAGCGGAAGCAGCACCTGGAACCGCGTGTCCCCCGGCTCCGACTCCACCTGGATCGTCCCGTGATGCTTGTTGACCACGATCCGCCAGGAGATGTCGAGTCCGAGCCCGGTCCCCTCACCCACCGGCTTCGTCGTGAAGAACGGATCGAAGATCCGCCCCCGGTCCTCCGCCGGGATGCCGACGCCCGTGTCGCGGAACTCCACCAGCAGCCGGTCGTGGTCCCGGGCCGTCCGCACGGTCAGCGTCCCTTCCCCGCCCGCGCTGTTCATCGCCGAGACCGCGTTGTCGACCAGGTTCGTCCACACCTGGTTGAGTTCCGCCGGGTACGCCGGGATCCTCGGCAGCGTCCGGTCGTACTCCTTGACGACCTTGATCTGCCGGCCGATCTTGCCCGACAGCATCAGCAGCGTGCTGTCGAGCAGTTCGTGGACGTCGGCGTTCTGGAAGGGCGCCCGGTCCAGCTGGGAGTACTGCTTGGCCGCGTCGACGAGATGCGAGATGCGCGTGGTCGAGTCGTTGATCTCGTCCATCAGCAGCTCGGTCTCGACCGTGTAGTTGAGCCACCCGATCGCGCTCGGCAGGATCTCCTCGGCCACCGCCGCCGCGACCTGGTCCAGCCAGTCCTCGTCGAGACCGGCCTGGACGAAGGTGGGCGCGATCCGCCAGCCGTCCGGGATGCCGTGGTCGTCGAGCCAGTCGGTCAGCGCGTCCTCCCGGTCGGAGGCCTCCAGCGGACTCAGCGTGGGGGCCTTGGCGACGCGTTCGGCGGTGCGTTCCTGGAGGTCGATGAGGTTCGCCATGACCTCGGGGGAGTACGAGCCCTGCGCGATGATCGCCAGCTTGTGCCGCATCTTGCCCACCCGCTCCCGCAGCGTGGCGGTCGCCCGTACGGCCGCCGCCGCGGGGTTGTTGAGCTCGTGGGTGAGGCCGGCGGACAACGAGCCGAGCGCCAGCAGCCGTTCGCGCTGCCCGATGGCCCGCTGGGTGTTCTTACTACCGAAGAAGAGCCCCTCCAGCAGATGCACCGCCATCGGGAACCAGTCCTGCATGATGCCCGCGAACGTGTCGGCAGGCAGCACGAAGAACCGCGTCGGCTCGGTGACGCGCATGGAGTTGTTGTAGACCTGCGGCACCCGGTCGCCCAGATACGCCTGCATGGACCCCGCGTACACCCCGCGCTGAGAGGTCCGCGTCACCTCCACGTCGTCACCGCCGACCCGGCGGTACAGCACGACCGTGCCCTCCAGCAGCACGTAGAAGCAGGTGGCGGGGTCTCCCTCGGTGTAGACGGGTCCGGGCTCGAACTGCTCCACCCGCCCCTCGCTGCACAACCGCCCCAGCTGCTCGGGCGTGAGCTTCTCGAACAGGAACAGCGAGCCGATCTCCTGCGGGCTGCACGGCGCGGACTGCCCGCTCACGACTGCTCCAGATAACGGTGGACGAGCATCACGGCCATGGCTCCCTCTCCGACGGCGGACGCGACCCGCTTGGCGGACTCGGAGCGGGCGTCGCCCGCCACGAACACGCCGGGCACACTGGTCTCCAGGTGGTACGGCGGCCGGTCCAGCTCCCAGCCCTCCGGCGGGCGGCCGTCGGCGGTCAGGTCGGGCCCGGCGAGGATGAACCCGCGCTCGTCCCGCAGCACCGTGCCGTCCAGCCAGTCGGTCAGCGGGGCCGCGCCGATGAACACGAACACCCACTGCGCGTCGACCCGTTCGGTCTCTCCTGTGTCCACGTCCCGCAGGGTCAGCCGCTCCAGGCGGCCGTCGCCGTGCGCTTCCTCGACGACCGTGCGGGCGCGCACCTGGATGTTGGGGGACTCCTCGATCTGCTGGATCAGGTAGTGCGACATCGACGCCGTCAGCGACTCGCCGCGCACCAGCAGCGTCACCGACTTCGCGCCCCGCGCCAGGTACATCGCCGCCTGCCCGGCGGAGTTGGCGCCGCCGACGATGTACACGTCCTGTCCCTGGCAGGAGGGGGCTTCCGTCAGGGCCGACCCGTAGAACACCCCGCACCCGGTCAGGTCCTCACAGCCGGGCGCCGACAACTGCCGGTAGGACACGCCGGTCGCCAGGATCACGCTGTGCGCGGCGACCGCCGAGCCGTCCGAGAACCGTACGATCCGGGCGGCGCCGTTGACCTCCAGCGCCGTCACCTCGCGCGCGGTGAGGATCTCGGCGCCGAACTTCGCCGCCTGCCGCCGGGCCCGGTCGGTGAGCTGGGCCCCCGACACGCCGTCGGGGAAGCCGAGGTAGTTCTCGATCCGGGAGCTCTGGCCCGCCTGCCCGCCGGTCGCCGACCGCTCCACCAGCACGGTCCGCAGCCCTTCGGAGGCGCCGTAGACCGCCGCGCCGAGCCCGGCCGGGCCGCCGCCGATGACGACCAGGTCGTAGAAGTCGGCCGTCGGGGTCGTGGCCAGCCCGACCTGGGCCGCGAGGTCGACGGCCTCCGGCTCGATCAGCGGCGTCCCGTCCGGCGTGATCACCACCGGCAGCCGCATCCCGTCCGCACCGGCCGCGGCCAGCAGCCGCCGCCCCTCCGGTTCGTCGGAGGAGTACCAGCGGTACGGCACCTGGTTGCGGGCCAGGAACTCACGCACGTCCGAGGAGCGCGCCGACCAGCGGTGCCCGACGACCTTCGTGCTGGGCACGGGCCGGAAGTCGCTCGTCCGCCATGCCTGCAGCAGATCGTCCAGGACCGGGTAGAGCTTCTCCTCGGGCGGGTCCCACGGCTTGAGCAGGTAGTGGTCGAGGTCGACGACGTTGATCGCGTCGATCGCCGCGTTCGTGTCCGCGTACGCCGTCAGCAGCACCCGCCGGGCGCCCGGGTAGACGTCCAGGGCCTGTTCGAGGAACTCGATGCCGTTCATCTGCGGCATCCGGTAGTCGGCCAGGATCACCGCCACGAGATCGCCGCGCAGCTTCAGCTCCCGCAGCGCGTCGAGCGCGGACTCGCCGGACTCCGCGCGCACGATCCGGTACGACGCGCCGTACCGCCGCCGCAGATCCCTGGCCACGGCCCGGGAGACCCCCGGATCGTCGTCCACGGTCATGATGACGGTCCGCGCCGCATCGGCGGCCTGTGCCATACGTCCCCCACACCGGGCGGTCGACTCACGGCACGGCGCCCCGGGGCACCGCGCCGACCTCCGCCCATCGTATGTTCGATCGCCGCGCCGCGCTCCGATACGGAGATCGACTCCGACGAACCCGCAGCACGCGCCCCGCTCCGGGGACATGGGGGCAGGGTGGTGAAGACTGGGCGGCACGCAAGGACTTTGACCCTATGGAGGCAGCTGCATGACACGTCCGATCGCGGCAGGCGTCGACGGATCGCAGGAGAGCCTGGCCGCGCTGGCCTGGGCGGCCCGCGAGGCGGTGCGGCGCGAGCGGCCGCTGCGGGTGGTGCACGCCTGGCGGTTCCAGCCGCACGAGGCCCTCGAAGCGGGGATCACCGGCGACGCGGACAGCCAGGCGGAGTGGGTGCACAGCGCGGTGACCGAAGCCGTCGGGACCGTCTCCGAACGGCATCCGGAGCTGGAGGTGACCACCGACGTCGTGGAGGGCCCGGTCGTCGACACCCTGGTCGCCGCGGCAGCCGAAGCCGAGCTGCTGGTGCTCGGCTCGCGCGGGCACGGGCCGATCGTCGGCTTCCTGCTCGGCTCGGTCGGCCAGCAGGTCATCGCCGAGACCACCCGGCCCGTCGTGCTCGTCCGGGCCGGTGACCAGCCCTCGGCCGAGGCCGCCGGGCGGGAGATCGTCGTGGGCCAGCAGGGCGACGAGGAGGACAGCGCCGACCTGATGCGGTTCGCGTTCGAGACGGCGGCCGTACGCGGGGCGACCGTGCGGGTCGTAAGGGCCTGGACCCTGCCGCCCGTCTTCGCCTACAGCCCCGGCTCGCTGAAGCTCCTCGACGAGGCCGGGGGACTGGAGCCGTACGAGAAGAAGGCACTGGCCGCCGCGGTCCGGCCGTGGCGGGAGCGTTTCCCCGACGTGCCGGTGGAGGAGCACGTGGAGATGGGCAGCGCCGGGCAGGTGCTGCTGTCGGTGGCGGGGACGGCCCAGCTGATGGTCGTCGGCCGGCGGGCCCACCGTACGGCCGTCGGCGCCCGGATCGGCTCGGTGGCGCACGGGGTGCTGCACCACGCGGACTGCCCGGTCGCCGTGGTCCCGCACGCGTGAGCGCGGGTGCGGCTCATTCCGCCGTCGGCTGGAGCGTCTTGCGGGCCTTGGGGAGGATGTTCTTGATGTAGTCCTCGACCGCCGTCTCGATGCCGATGTCGTGCTGGGCCCGCTCGGACAGGTACCAGCGGTGTTCGAGGAGCTGGTGGTAGATCTCCGCCGGGTCCATGGAACCGCGCAGTTCGGGCGGCACCGCCCGCACGGTGGGCCGGAACACCTCCCGCACCCAGCGGTGGGCCAGCACCTCCGGGCGGGCACCCAGGGGATCGCCCGGGGCGTAGTCGTCCTGGGTCGCCATCCAGCTCTCCAGGTCGTTGAGCAGCCGCCGGGCCTGGTTCTCCTCGGCGTCGAGCCCGGTCAGGCGCAGCAGCTGGCGCTGGTGGTGGCCCGCGTCGACGACCTTGGGGACGAAGGTGACCGTGTCGCCGTTCGAGGCGTGCTCGATCTGCATCTCGGCGACGTCGAAGCCGAGGTCGTTCAGACGGCGGATCCGGCGCTCTATGTAGTGGTGCTTGCCGGCCGGGTAGACGGAGGTGCGGGTCAGTTCGTCCCACAGGCCGCGGTAGCGGGCACAGATCTCCATGCCGAACTCGATCGGGTCGACCGAGGGGTGCAGCGCCCCGGACGCCTCCAGGTCCAGCAGCTCCCCGCTGATGTTCACACGGGCGAGGTCCAGGTCGTACTCGCGCTGCCCCGAGCTGAGCTGCGGATGCAGGTCACCGGTCTCGGCGTCCACCAGATACGCGGCGTAGGCGCCCGCGTCCCGCCGGAAGAGGGTGTTGGACAGCGAGCAGTCGCCCCAGGCGAACCCGGCCAGGTGCAGCCGCACCAGCAGCACGGCGAGCGCGTCCATCAGCCGGTGCATGGTGGCCGGGCGCATGGTCGTCTCGAACATCGAGCGGTACGGCATCGAACCGCCCAGGTGCCGGGTGATCAGCACGCTCTCCAGCGGGGCGCCGTCGGCGTCGGTGCGGCCGGTGACCACGGCCAGCGGGTCCACCGCCGGGATGCCGAGCCGGTCCAGGTCGCGCAACAGCCCGTACTCGCGCTGCGCGGGCCGCTCGGCCAGCTCCTTGACGGCGATCACCTCGTCGCCCGCCCGGGAGTAGCGCACCACGTGCCGGGAGATGCCGCGCGGCAGCGGCACGAGGTACTCCTCCGGCCATTCCTCCAGGGGCAGGTCCCACGGCAGTTCCAGCAGAAGCGCGGGATGCTCCGGGTTGGTCGCGCTGATCTGAAGTGCCATGCGCCGGGTGTCCTTGTCTCGCCGCTGATCGTCACCTCAGATTAGAGGGCGCGCTCCCGGGCCCGGTGGGCGGCGTCCCGCAACGAGCCGCGGTGGACCGGGCCGTGCCCGGGCAGCAGCAGCTCGCCCTCCAGTTCCGCGAGGACGTCCAGGGAGGCCACGGCACGCGAGCGTTCGTGGTGGAACATGTCCGGCAGCAGCTGCGGCCCCTCGACCCGCGACGTGGCGTGCCCGCTGACCAGGGCGTCGCCGGAGATCAGCACACCGGTGCCGGGTACGTGGTAGGCGCAGTGCCCGTCGGTGTGGCCCGGCGTGTGCACCGGCACGGGCCGCCCGGGCAGGTCCAGGGGGCCCGCCGCCGGGAACGGCCCGGGAGCCGTGACGGGGTTGTGCGTCGTGCCGCCGGCGCGCAGCGCGTGCACGGCCCACGGCAGCACCCCGGGGCGCCAGCCGTTCCTCAGCACCGTCCCGAGGGACACCTGGTGCAGGAACTCCCGGCGCGCGTGCGGTGCTTCGGCCTCGTGCAGGTACACGGGCGTGCCGTACGTGGCGCGCAGGAACTCGGCGGAGCCCAGGTGGTCGTTGTGCGCGTGCGTGATCAGCACGGCCGCCACCGCCTCCGGGGAGCTGCCCACCTCGGCGAGCGAGGCGAGGAGCCGCTCCCGGTCGCCGGGGTAGCCGGTGTCGATCAGCGTGACGGCGTCCCCCTCCGCGAGGATCACCCAGTTGGTGTGGGAGCCGTGCACCAGGTAGGTGCCGTCGGCGACTTGATGTACGTCTGCCCGCATGATCGCCCCGCGTTGGTGTTGTCCCGTTCCGACGTGAGAAGGAAAGCAGACCTCACGACAGGGGGAACAGCCAGGTTCGTCTCAACGGACCCGGCAGGGCATGACCGTTCGGGCTCAGTGCACGCCGTGCGGGCGGAACTGGATGCTGATGCGCGGCTCCGTCGCACGCGTGCTCTTGGGGATGGAGTGCTCCCAGGTGCGCTGGCAGGAGCCCCCCATCACGATCAGGTCGCCGTGGCCCAGCGGCCTGCGCACGGTGTCGCGACCGCCCCGCATCGGCCGCAGCAGCAGGTCCCGGGGTGCTCCCACCGACAGGATCGCGACCATCGTGTCCTCGCGCGCCCCGCGGCCGATCCGGTCGCCGTGCCAGGCCACGCTGTCCCGGCCGTCGCGGTAGTAGCACAGGCCGGCCGTGGTGAACGGCTCGCCCAGTTCCTCGCCGTAGTGGGCGCTCAGCGCGTCGCGTGCCTCGGTCAGGACCGGGTGCGGCAGAGGGTCCCCGTCGCCGTAGAAGGCGAGCAGCCGGGGGACGTCGACGACGTGGTCGTACATCGTGCGCCGCTCCGCCCGCCACGGCACCTCGGCGGCCAGCTGTTCGAACAGCGTGTCGGAACCGCTGAGCCACCCGGGCAGGACGTCGAGCCAGGCGCCGAAACCGAGGTGGGTCCGGCTGATCCCGTCGAGAGGTCCGAGTCGCAGCTCGTCCGTCTGGTCGAAGAGGGAGCCCTGGAGGTGCATGGCCCCAGCGTACTCGGAATCGAAAACTTGTTCCATGAGAATTCGGGCACGGTGCTCCGAGGCTTTCGATACATCGGTGTATCGAATACAGTCACGTATCGAAAGGAGCCGGGCATGGCCGTGGAGGGAACGACCGGGCGGGTGACCAGGCGCCGCGTCCGCACCCGAGCCAACCTCCTGGACGCGGCGTTCTCCGTGTTCGCGGCCAAGGGCTTCGGGCACGTCTCCATCGAGGAGGTCTGCGAGGCCGCCGGCTACAGCAGGGGCGCCTTCTACTCCAACTTCTCCAGCCTCGACGAGCTGTTCTTCGCCCTCTACCAGGAGCGGGCCGACCTCATCGCGGAACAGGTGTCCGGAGCCCTCGCCCTCGACGGGCCCGGGCTCGACGTGCCGGCCGCGGTGGACCGCGTCACCGACGTGCTGCTCCTCGACCGGGACTGGCTCCTCGTGAAGACGGACTTCCTGGTGCACGCCGCCCGCGACCCGGACGTCGCCCTGAGCCTGCTGGAGCACCGCGCGCGGCTGCGGCAGGCGATCGCCGACCGGCTCGCCCGCGCCCGCGGGCACACCGCACTGCCCGCCGTCCTGGGCGACACCGACGGCGCCGCCCACGCCGTGGTCGCTGCCTACGACGGCGTCACCACGCAACTGCTGCTGGACCGGGACGTCGAACACGCCCGCGCCTGGCTGAAGCAACTGCTCACGGCCCTGCTGACCGACGGCAGCGGCACCCCCGACCACAGGCAGAACTGAAGAAGGGAACGTCGCCATGGACGCCGACGTCATCGTCGTCGGAGCGGGCCTCGCCGGCCTGGTCGCGGCACACGAACTGACCAGCAGGGGCAGGAGGGTCGCCCTCGTCGACCAGGAGAACGCCGCCAACCTCGGGGGACAGGCCTTCTGGTCCTTCGGCGGGCTGTTCCTCGTCGACTCGCCGGAGCAGCGGCGCCTCGGCATCAAGGACTCCTTCGACCTCGCCTGGAGCGACTGGCGGGGCAGCGCCGGCTTCGACCGGCTGGACGACGAGGACACCTGGGCCGTGCGCTGGGCGCGCGCCTACGTCGAGTTCGCCGCGGGGGAGAAGCGGTCCTGGCTGAACGGGCACGGCATCACGTTCCTGCCGACCGTCGGCTGGGCCGAACGCGGCGACCTCACGGCGCACGGGCACGGCAACACGGTGCCCCGCTTCCACATCGCATGGGGCACCGGCACCGGTGTCGTGGAACCCTTCGTCCGCTACGCCAAGCAGGCCGCGCGCGACGGACTGCTCACCTTCCACCACCGTCACCGCGTCGACGAACTGGTCATGGAGGACGGCAGCGCCCGAGGGGTGCGCGGCGCGGTCCTGGCCGAGGACACCTCACCCCGGGGCGTCGCCTCCAACCGCGACGCCATCGGCGAGTTCGCACTCACCGCCCAGGCCGTCGTCGTCACCAGCGGCGGCATCGGCGCCAACCACGACATCATCCGCCGCTACTGGCCCGAGCGCCTCGGCACCCCGCCGAAGGAGATGGTCACCGGCGTACCGGCCCACGTCGACGGACGGATGCTCGACATCAGCGCCGAGGCGGGCGCACGCCTGGTCAACCGGGACCGCATGTGGCACTACACCGAGGGCCTGCAGAACTGGGACCCGATCTGGCCCGGCCACGGCATCCGCATCCTGCCCGGACCCTCCTCGATGTGGTTCGACGCCCTCGGCCGCCGCCTGCCCGGGCCCTACCTGCCGGGCTACGACACCCTCGGCACCCTGAAGCACCTGCGCACCACCGAGGACATCGCCGGGTACGACCACTCCTGGTTCATCCTCACCCAGAAGATCATCGAGAAGGAGTTCGCCCTGTCGGGCTCCGAGCAGAACCCCGACATCACCGCCAAGGACCGTGCCGGGTTCCTGAAGGAACGCATCCTCGGCAAGGGCGCGCCCGGACCGGTCGACGCGTTCCTGCGCAAGGGCGCCGACTTCGTGACCGCGCCCAGCGTCGAACAGCTCGTGGAGAAGATGAACGAACTCACCGACAAGCCGCTCCTCGACGCGGCCGGGATCAAGCGCCAGATCGAGGCACGCGACCTCCAGATCGCCAACCCCTACGCCAAGGACGCCCAGGTGCAGGGCATCCGCAACGCCCGCCGCTACATCGGCGACCGCCTCGGCCGGGTCGCCACCCCGCACCGCATCCTCGACCCGGCGTCCGGCCCCCTCATCGGCGTCAAGCTGCACATCCTCACTCGCAAGACGCTCGGCGGCATCCAGACCGACCTCGACTCGCGCGCCCTCGGCACCGACGGCAAGCCGATCGAGGGGCTGTACGCGGCGGGCGAGGTCGCCGGATTCGGCGGTGGCGGTGTCCACGGCTACAACGCGCTGGAGGGCACGTTCCTCGGCGGCTGCCTCTTCTCGGGCCGGGCGGCGGGCCGGGCGGCGGCGAAGCAGACCGCCTGACCGTGCCCGGACGGCCCGCCTCGTTCAGTTCTCCAGGAGGCGGGCCAGCACCGCGGCGTGGCTCTGCTCCGGCGTCTTCGACGCGGTCAGCAGCGTCACGTCGCCCGCGCGGACCAGGTCACGGACGTGGGCGAGGACCTCGGACGCCTCGTCGGCGGCGAGCTCCGCCTCGTACCGCCCGGCGAACTCCTCGTACGAGCCCTCGCCGGCGTGGTACCAGCGGCGCAGTTCCGTCGACGGGGTGATCGCCTTGGGCCACTCGTCCACCCGGGCCGCGTCCTTCGCCAGGCCCCGCGGCCACAGCCGGTCGACCAGGACCCGCACTCCGTCCTCCGGCTCGGGCGGATCGTAGACGCGGCGGACGCGGACGCTCATGCTCGGCCCCTTCTGCTGCGGCGACTGCGCCGCTCCGACTGTGCTGCTCCGACGGACGGGTGTGCCGCGAGCGTAACCCTGACCGGGCACCGGCGCCCGGCTGCGCCGAAGGGCCGATTCCGCTCGCGCCGAGCGGGTACTCCGTCCGCCTGACGGCGTCGAGGGAGGAGGTCACGACATGAGTGGATCGGACGACCTGCCGGTCGTGCGCACACTCGCCGAGCTCACCGAACTGGTCGAACGGCATCAGGGCCTGTACGTCCGCTGGTCCCGCGGCCCCGCGACCGATCTCCGCGACGTGTCCAGCACCGACGATCTGACGGGCGTGTCCATGCCGGGCCTGTCCGCCAACCCGCTCGATGTCGAGGACTGGTGGGAGGACCGGCCCGTCCGGGTGTGGGTGGCCCGCCGCCTGCACGACTACGCCCATCTGCCGCACGAGAAGGGGCCCGGTGTGCGGGCCTGGGTGCTCGCGGGCAAGGAGACCTCGCGCGGCCCCGACAACGAACCGCTCGTCACCGACGCCCGGCCGATGTGCTGGATCGACCAGCAGGTGATCGACGAGGCGAAGGCGGAGGTCTCCCGGCAGGAGAACCCCTGGGGGCCGCTGCGCCGCAGCTGAATCCCCCAGGGGAGGGTGGTGCCGGGGCGTCAGCCGGAGCGGCGCCGGGCCGCCGCCCGCCGCTTCAGCGCACGCCGTTCCGTCTCGCTGGTCCCGCCCCACACACCGATGGACTGCCCCGTGTCCAGCGCCCACTGCAAGCACTGCTCCTGGACGGGGCAGCGCCGGCACACCGCCTTGGCCTGCTCCGTCTGAAGGAGGGCCGGGCCGGAGGTGCCGATCGGGAAGAAGAGCTCGGGGTCCTCGTGCCGGCAGGCAGCGTGGTCTCGCCAGTTGTCCATCGAAGTCACCTGCGATCGCAGTAGAAACGTGCCCGTTCGGATGATTGCTCGTTTTCGGGTCACCTGTCGACGCCTGGTGAAACAGCGCCGCCCCGGAACCGCTCACTGCTCGCGCATGCCCCAGGGCGAGCCGTAGGCCGTCAGCAGGTCCAGGAACGGGCGGGCCGGGAAGGCCTCCGGGCCGAGCACACCCGCGCCCGACCAGGCGCCCGAGGCGAGGAGTTCGAGGGCGACGACGGGGTTCACGGCCGTCTGCCACACCACGGCCTGCGAGCCGTACTCCGCCATGGACCACTGGTTGTCGACCACCTGGTAGAGGTACACCTCGCGCGGCTTCCCGTCGGACGCCGTGCGCGTCTACCACGCCTTCGTCGACACCACACTGGCCTTCGCCGCCCTCGAGCCGCCTCGCTCGCTCTGCCCAGCGCCTTGCTGCGGGCCGACGAGGAGATGTGGCGCTCGACCTACGCCCGGCTGCCCGCCACCACCCACCCCCGCATCGCGGAGGCGGCACCCCTGCTCACCACCCGCATGCTCACCAGCGCCTATCCGACGGCCCTGGACATGCTGCTGGACAGCGCGGCGGCCCAGCTGGACGGCGTCCGGGGAGAGTAGGGCGTCACCCCCGCAGTGCCTCCCCGGCGGCGGCCGTCACCGCCTCCGCCACCTGCGCCAGCGCGGGTGAGTCGAGCTTCCACTGCTGCCAGTACAGCGGCACGTCCACCGTCCGGCCCGGGGCGAGCTCGACCAGCCGCCCGGCGTGCAGCAGCGGGTCCGCCTGCGCCTCGGGCACCAGACCCCAGCCCAGTCCGGCCACCACGGCCTCGACGAAACCCTCCGAGGTCGGCACATAGTGCCGCAGCGCGCTCGCGCCGCTCCGCCCCCGGGTGAGCCGGCGCACGAAGCCGTCCTGGAAGTCGTCCCGCCGGTCGAAGGCCACCACGGGCAGGTCGGGGAGCACGCGTTCCAGCGGCCCGGCGAGCCGGCGCGCTGCGAAGTCCGGCGCGGCCACGGGGAGGTAGCGCATCCGCCCCAGCGACCGGACGGAACAGCCCGGCACGGGGTCCGGCGACGAGGTCACCGCCGCCATCACCACCCCCTCCCGCAGCAGCGCCGCCGTGTGGTCCTCGTCCTCCCGGCGCAGTTCGAAGTACAGCCGCAGCTCCTCCGGCACGCGCGTGAGCACCCGGAGGAACCAGGTGGCCAGCGAGTCCGCGTTCACCGCCACCGACACCCGCGTCGGCTCCCCGCTGTCGCTCAGCCCGAGCTCCGCGTACGCGTCGTGCTCCAGCCGCGCCACCTGCCGGGCCAGCCGCACCAGCACCTCGCCCGACTCCGTCGGCCGCACCGGCTTGGTCCGCAGCAGCAGCACCCGCCCCGTGCGCTGCTCCAGCGCCTTCACACGCTGACTGATCGCCGAGGGCGTCACATGCAGCGCGGCCGCCGCCGCGTCGAACGTCCCCTCGTCGACGACCGCGAGCAGGGTCCGCACCTGGTCCAGAGGCAGATCAGTCATCACGTCCGCTAACGATACGTAAGAATCTTTAGCTGTACGCGAGTGGGGCCAGTCCGTAGCGTCACGGCCATGACCAGCACCTTCACCGCCGCGGCCGCGGGGTTCGGCACCGGACTGTCCCTCATCGTCGCCATCGGCGCCCAGAACGCCTTCGTCCTGCGCCAGGGGATCCGCCGCCAGGCCGTCCTCGCCGTCGTCGCCATCTGCGCCCTGTCCGACGCCGCGCTCATCGCCTTCGGCGTCGGCGGGGTCGGTGCGGTGGTGGTGACCTGGCCGGGCGCGCTGAAGGCGGTCGGCTGGATCGGCGGCGCGTTCCTGCTGGGTTACGGCGCCCTGGCCGCCCGCCGGGCGTTCCGGCCGGACGGCGGCGCGCTGAAGACGGAGGGGGAGGCGGCCGGATCGATGCGCCGGGCGGTCCTCACCTGTCTGGCGATGACCTGGCTCAACCCGCACGTCTACCTCGACACCGTCTTCCTGCTCGGCTCGGTCGCCGCCGACCACGGCCCGCTGCGCTGGACGTTCGGCCTCGGCGCCGTGCTGGCCAGCCTGTGCTGGTTCGCCGCCCTAGGCTTCGGCGCCCGGCTGCTCGGCCGTTTCCTCGTCAGGCCCGCCGCCTGGCGGATCCTGGACGGCCTGGTCGCCGCCACCATGATCGTGCTCGGTGCCGTGCTCATCACCGGGAGCTGAGACCTCGGCGGTCCGGCGTCCGGCGGCCGGTGCGACAGTGATCCCCGGCCCGGTCGGTGTAGTGAGCATCCAGGAAGCGGCGAGTGGACACGAGCGAGAGCACGAAGGACGAGCGGGATCCGGCGCCGGAGGTCCCCGGGCGGCGCGGCTGGCGGCGCTGGGCCATGGACACCCGCCCCCTGCGCCGCCCCGCCTACCGGCGGCTGTGGAGCTCGACCATCGTCACGGCGGTCGGCAGCCAGCTCACCGCCGTCGCCGTACCCAAGCAGATCTACGACATCACCGGCTCCTCGGCGTGGGTCGGCGCCGCGAGCATGGCCGGCCTGGTGCCGCTGATCGTGTTCGCACTGTGGGGCGGGGCGATCGCCGACAGCATGGACCGGCGCAAACTGCTGCTGATCACCAACAGCGGCATCGCCGTCACCTCGCTGCTGTTCTGGCTGCAGGCCTTCACCGGCCTGGAGTCGGTGACCGCGCTCATGCTGCTGCTCGCCGTGCAGCAGGCCTTCTGGGGCCTGAACGCACCGGCCCGCAACGCCTCCATAGCCCGGCTGGTCCCGGAGGGCGAGCTGCCCGCCGCCAACGCCCTCGGCTCGACCGTGATGCAGACCGGCCAGGTGGCGGGCCCGCTGCTGGCCGGTGCCCTCATCCCCGTCATCGGCCTGCCCGAGCTGTACCTCATCGACGCCGTCGCCCTGTGCGTCACGGTGTGGGCGGTGTACCGGCTGCCGTCGCTGCCGCCCCTGGCCGGAACGGCGGTGCGCCGCGCGGGCGTGAAGGAGATCGTCGCCGGTTTCCGCTACATCTCCGGGCACACCGTGCTGCTGCTGTCGTTCCTCGCCGACATCATCGCCATGGTTCTCGGCATGCCCCGGGCCCTGTTCCCGCAGCTCGCCGCCCAGACCTACGCGCCCTACGGCGAGGGGCTCGCGCTGGGGCTGCTGTTCGCGGCGATCCCCATCGGTGCCGTGCTCGGCGGACTGTTCTCCGGCACCTTCTCCCGGGCCCGCCGGCACGGCTGGATGGTCATCGGGGCGGTCGTCGTCTGGGGCGTGGCCATCACGGGCTTCGGGCTGAGCCGCAGTCTGTGGGTGGGGGTGGCGTTCCTGGCCGTGGCCGGGGTCGCCGACATGGTGTCGATGGTCTTCCGCGGGGCGATCCTGCTGTCCGCCGCGACCGACGAGATGCGCGGACGCATGCAGGGCGTCTTCACCGTCGTCGTGGCGGGCGGCCCGCGCCTGGCCGACGTGCTGCACGGCACCGCGGGCTCCGCCTTCGGCCCCCGGACCGCCGTCGCGGGCGGCGGGCTGCTGGTCGTCGCCGTGATGCTGGTCCTGGCCGCCGCCGTACCGGCGCTGCGGCGCTACCGCGTCTGACGCCTCACAGGGCGCCTCGCCGGTGCAGCGTGTACTGCTCCATCAGCTTGCCCCGGGTCATCTCCAGCCGGTGCGCGAGCACCTCGGCGACGTTGCGCACCAGCACCAGCCCGAGCTGCGGATCCTCCGCGCACAGCCGCAGCACGGCCGCCGCGTCGAACTCGTAGGCCCGTACCGGACTGAACGCCACGGCGCCGAAGTCCCAGGTGTACGGCGGGAACAGCCAGGACCAGCCGAGCAGGTCGCCCGCGCCGAGGCTGGCCACGGTCACCCGCTGGAGGGAGTTCACCTGCTGGTCCAGGGAGACCGCGCCGGAGCGGATGACCCAGAAACGGTCGGCCGTTCCGCCCGCCTCGAAGATTCGTGCGTCCTCGGGGAAGGACACCTCCCGGGCGAGCGTCATCAGGCGCTGCCGCTGGGGCGGGGGCAGGGCGGTCAGGAGTTTGATCGCTTTGGTCATGACGCGGAGCTCCTCGCCGGGCGGTCGACTTCCGGTGCTTTCCCTACGCTCATTTCAGCCGCTGCCGGGCCCCCGGGCACCTCGGCGTGCACGACTTTTCCGGGGCATGAAAAAGCCCTGGCTGGACGGGGGAAACCAGCCAGGGCCGTAAGCAGTGGTGCGGAGGACAGGGGGTCGACTCCGTCACCACGTATGAATGAACCGTAAACCATCCCTGGGGCCTGCGTGCACCCCGGACCGGGTCGCGTGACCCGTTTCACTTCAGTCCGCGTCCCCGGCGAGGACCCGGACCGTCTCGAGCTCCGGATCGGTGGGGTCGGGCAGATGCATCCCCGCGGCCAGGCCGGTCCGCAGGTACGCCAGCACCGGCTCGGTGAGGCGTTCGCCCGGCAGGACGGCCGGGATGCCGGGGGGATACGGCGTGATCATCTCCGCCGCGACCCGTCCGGCCGCCCGCGCCACCGGCACGTCCTCGGCCGGCCCGAAGAACGCGTCCCGGGGCAGCACCGCCTGTTCCATCCGCAGCCCGGCGGGCGACGGCACCTCCACCCGCGGTGCCCGCGGCAGCTCCCGCGCAGCCCGCGCGAGGTCCCGCAGGGCCTCCAGCAGCTGCCCGGTCGTCTCCCGGTCGTCGCCGTGGGTGATCTGCGCGCCGATGCGGCGGTGGTCCACCAGATGCGCGTCGATCCGCCGGTGCTCGCGCAGCCAGTCCGCCGCCTGGAAGCCCGTGATCCCCAGCCCGGTGACGTCGATGACGCCGGGCAGCGGGTCGAGGTCGTCGGAAAGGCCCGGACCGCAGAAGTCGTCGCGGTCGTTGACGTGCAGCCCGTCGATCTCCTCGACGGCGGACCGGACCTCGGCCGCGAGCTGCAGCGCGCCGCCCATCAGCTCCTCGCCGTGCAGCGCCATCTGCCGCCGCCAGCCGTCCAGACCCGCGAAGATCAGCACCGACGGGCTCGTGGTGCCCAGCAGGTCCGCCCGCATCCCCAGCAGCGCCGGCGGGACCAGATCGCCCTGGAGATGGAAGACCGAGCCCTGCTCCAGGCCGCTGCCCATCTTGTGGATGCTGGTCACACAGATGTCCGCGCCCGCGTCCATCGCCCACGACGGCAGACCGGGGTGGAACGGCAGATGCGCGCCCCAGGCCTCGTCCACGATCAGTGGAAGCGAGCGCCGGTGGCACACCTCGGCGACCGCCCGCAGATCCGCGCAGCCGCCGTACGGCGTGGGGCTCGTGATCAGCGCACCCCGCGCGTCCGGATGCGCGTCGAAGGCCCGGTCGAAGTCCTCGGCGGACGGGGGATGGGCCAGGTGCCGCTCGGCGTCCCACCGCGGCTCGACCCAGACGGGCTCGATACCGGAGATGATCAGCCCCGCCACCACCGACTTGTGGGCGTCACGCCCGATCAGCAGCTTCTCGTGCGGCCCGGCGACCGACAGCATCGCGGCCTTCACCGACAGGGAACTGCCGCAGGTGCTGAAGAACGTGTGCTCGGCGTGCACCGCGTCGGCCATCAGCTCCTGAGCGCGTTGCAGCACCCGCCCGCGGGTGAGCCGGTCGTCCAGACCACCGGAGGCCAGCACATCACCGTGGAAGACCGCGTCACCGAGGACCTCCCGGACCGCCGGGTCCGCGCCGCGGGCCTGCTTGTGCCCAGGCGGCGTGAACGACAGGTGCCCCTTGCGTCGGTACTCGTCCAGGGCTTCCAGGACCGGTGCTCCGGTGTGGTCGACTGTCATGCGCACCGGGTTCCCGGCAGGCGCCCGCACAATCCGCCCGTGCCCGGCAGCGGGCAGCGGACCTCCTGGTCAGCCCTCCGCGGTGTGTTTGCCCGGGGTCAAGATCTCGTCCAGCACCGTCAGCACCGCCTCGTAGGACATCTGCCGCACGGTCGCGTCCCGGGCCCCCTGCGGGTCCGTCGGGCCCAGTTCCTCGCTCCTGGTCCGCCAGGACCGCTCCTCGCGCACCGCGCAGGCCCTCGCGCGCTGGATGCGCCGCAGCAGTTCGTCGGAATCCACCACATCGGTCATGCACCCCGCGTACCCCGGCGACGCGTGGTGATGGCAACGATTCACGGCCGTCCCGGATTTCCCGGAGTTCCCCGGACCTTCCAGGGAGTCTTTCCGGGTCGTTTTTCCGACAGTGGTGCGAACCGAGGTTTGCAGGTGCGGGGAGAGGTCAGCCGAACTAAGGAGACCCGCGGTGCTCGCGCGACACGCCCCGAAACCGCGGGCGGTGGAAGGAAACACCGAATCGCGGGTCCGTGAGCCCGAGGTGTGCCCGGGCGGGCGGCCACGGTGCGGGATCCGGACCCGGGTCATGTCCTGACCGAGCAGGGAGCTTGAGGATGTGCGATGAGCACATGATCGAATCAGTATTCGAGCCGCCCGGTGCGCACCGGGCCCGGCCGTGCAAACCCGCCGACGCACGCCGGGCCGTGGAGCGCGCCGTGGCCGAGCGCTGCCGCACGACCCATACCGCCTGTGACGCCGACGCCCTGTCCGACGCGCTGCTCGTCGCCTCGGAGCTGACGACCAACGCCATCCTGCACGGCGGCGGAGTCACCGACTTCCAGGTCGACGTCGACGGCCCCGGTGTACGGCTCTCGGTGAGCGACCGCAGCGACGAACTGCCGGTGACCGCGCCGCCCGCCGATCCGCGCGGACGGCTGCGGCACGGCGGCCACGGCTGGCCCATCGTCTGCCGGCTCTCCCGTGACGTCCTCGTGTCCGACCTGCCCGCCGGCGGCAAGTGCATCACCGCCGTCGTCCCCCTGGCCTGAACGCCCGCGGACCCGTTCACTCCAGATTGCTCAGCAAAGTGGAGTTTGTTCCCCCGGGGTCAGGGCAGACGCAAACTCGTGCTTCGGACCGGAGGCGCGCCAGCGGGAGCGGTATGTACGACTGCCCCGGAGGCCCTCCAGGCGATCCGGGCGGCGACCGTCCCGCGGTAAGTCCCTGAGACCATCGTTGTTCAGGAGCGAATCCGCATGCTCATCGATACGCCCACGAACCGTCCCGGCACGCCCGAAACGACGACCACCGCCACCCGGCGGCGGCACGACGACGCTCCGGACACCGCAGCTCTCTTCGCCCGGCTGGCGGAACTGGAGGAAGGGCCTGAACGGGAAGCCGTCCGCGACGAACTCGTCACGCTGTGGCTGCCCATGGCCCACCGCATCGCCGGCCGCTTCCGCGACCGCGGAGAGTCGATCGAGGACCTCCGGCAGGTGGCGGCCCTCGGGCTCGTCAAGGCCATCGACCGGTTCGACCCGAGCCGGGGAGCCTTCGAGAGCTACGCCGTCCCCACCATCACCGGCGAGGTCAAGCGGCACTTCCGGGACCGCATGTGGGCCCTGCGGGTCCCCCGCCGCGTGCAGGAACTGCGCAACAAGGTGCGGCTCGCACGCCGTGAACTCACCCAGAACCCGGGCAGCCCCGAGCCCTCCGTGGCGGACATCGCCGCCCACACCGGCCTGACCGAGGAAGAGGTCGGCGCCGGGCTCGAGGCGCTGGAGAGCTTCAGCACCCTGTCGCTGGACGCCGAACTCTCGGCCGACGACGACGGCTACAGCCTCGCGGACACCCTCGGCGCGGCGGACTCGTCCTACGACGTCGTCGTCGACCGCGAATCCGCCAAGGAAGGCCTGCGCCGTCTGCCGGAACGCGAGCGGGCCATTCTCTACATGCGGTTCTTCGAGGACATGACACAGAGCCGCATCGCCGACCACCTGGGCATCTCCCAGATGCACGTCTCCCGCCTCATCAGCCGCAGCTGCGCCCGCGTGCGCGACGAGGTCCTGGGGCAGCGCACGGGCACCCGCGGCACCTCCACGACGGCCTGACCACCCGACCCACCGAGGAGCGAGGAACCATGCTGAAGCCCCATCCCGCCGTGCTGCGCCGCCTCGTCGACGAGTACGAAGCACTCTCGGCCGCCGCGAGACCGGGCGAACCGGCCGACCTGACCGCGCGGGCACGCGACCTCGAGTACACGTTGTGCGTGTCCACCGGCACCCGGAACGTCGAGCGCGCCCTGCAGGTCGCTCACCAGTGGCTCGCGACCGCACCCGCACCGGCCCACGAGTCGTCCGCCCCGCCCACCGTCACCGGGCAGCGCACACCGACCCCGGAGCCCGCGTGACCGGAGTGTGCGCATGACGTGACGGGGAAGGCGTGGCACCGAAGAGGCCCGGCCGACGGCGGCAGCCGCGGCCGGGCTCTTACGTGTCACGCCACTAGACCGGGGAGTTCCATGTCCACAGCGGGACGGAAGGCCGCAGACGACGACACCGAACTGGAGCGCCTGCGCGCCGAAGTGCGCGACCTGCGTGCCCGGGCTCGCGTCCACCCGCTGATCGCACAGGCCCAGGGCATGCTTCAGGAACGGTACGCGCTGCCCGACGCGGAGAGCGCCTTCGCGCTGATGCAGCGGGCGTCCCAGCGGTACAACGTCAAGCTGCGCACCCTCGTCGGCTTCCTGGTGACCGCACCGCCTCCCGACAGCCGGGAACGGCTGTGGTTCCCGCGCCGGGTCCGCCGGCCGGAACCAGACCTGACCTTCACCTCGGCCCACCTGTCCGGGTCCGGCAGCCGCAGCGCCGTCCTGAAGGCCGTGCTGAGCAGCGCCCTGGCCGTGGTCGACACCGACATGGGCAACGTCCAGCTCACCGACCGGGCCCGGGGCGGCCTGCGCCTCGAGGAGCACACCGGACACCCGCCCGACTTCGTCGACTTCTTCGCCCACGTCGACGACGACGGAACCGCCTGCGCGCGGGCCGCCCGCGACGTCGCCCAGGTCACCGTGCGGGACGTGGAGAGCGATCCGGTGTTCAGCGAGCCGGCCCGCCGGGCCATCCTCGCGGCGGGCAGCAGAGCCTGTCACAGCGTCCCGCTGACCACCGCGTCCGGCCTGTGCGTCGGCATGGTCTCGGCCCACCTGGACCGGCCCCTACAGGGACTGACGACGGCCCAGACCAAGGCCCTCGGCACCGTGGGCGGCGAGGCGGGCCGATGGGTCGCCTGGCACGACCGCACGGTGGTCCTGGACGCCCTGGAACACCTGCACGCCCTCGGCCGCGCCGGCCGTGGCACGAGGTTCCGGCGGTCCTGAAGCGCACGCGGCAGGCCCCCGCTCTGACCGGAATCCCCTGGTCCGGTGGCCGGGCCGGGGTGTGTGCCGGGCGAGCCGGGGCATCCGGAGTGCCGGGAGGTCGACATGGACACGAGTGCGTTGGCACAAGACGGTCGGATCCGGGCCCGGCGAGCGGCACGGGGTTCGGCGGTCGAGGGGGCGGCACGGGCGGGCCTGGCCGCCCGCGGTGTGATCTATCTGCTCGTCGGGGCCCTGGCGGTACAGATCGCCTTCGGCGACACCGGTGAGCAGGCCGACCGCGGGGGAGCCCTGGCCGAACTGTCGCAGCAGCCGTTCGGCGCGGTGCTGCTGTGGGCCCTGGGCATCGGTCTCGCCGGCATGGCCCTGTGGCGGCTGTCCGAGGCGCTCTTCGGCTCCGTCGGACAGGACGGCCGCAGCGCCCGCAAGCGGCTGCTGGCGACGGCCCGCTTCCTCTTCTACGTCTTCGTCGCCTACTCCGTGCTGTCGTTCGCGGCGGACCGGGGCGGAAGCGGCGGCGGATCCAGCGACCGGCAGTCCCAGGACGCCACCGCCAGGGTCCTGGAGATGCCCGCGGGCCAGTGGCTGGTCGGCGCGGCCGGCCTCGCGATCGTCGCGGTCGGAGGGTGGATCGGCGTACGGGCGGTGCTCCGGAAGTACCACGACAAGCTCCGGATCGGGCAGATGAGCCCCCGGACCCGACGGCTGGTGGACGTCACGGGCGTGGCCGGCGGCGCCGCCCGGGGGCTGGTGTTCGCCGTGGCCGGCGCCTTCGCCGTCCGCGCCGCGGTCGACTACGAACCCGACCGGGCCAAGGGTCTGGACGACACCCTGCGCAGCTTCGCGGACACCCCTCTGGGCCCCTGGCTGCTGGTCTGCGTCGCGGCCGGGCTGGTGCTGTTCGGGGTGTTCTCCTTCGCCATGGCCCGCTGGCGCCGCGTCTGAGCCGCGCCATCCGGGGAACACGAAGCCAATGAGCGATTCCGAGATTCCGCATGGCGACGGCCGGCCCGTGGACGTGTACCTGGACCTCCTGCGCATCCGGATGGACACGGAGGACTACCGCCTCCTGATGCGCGTGGTGGAACCGGTCCTCCAGGCGATCGACGAGGAGCGCCTGTCCAGCCTCGACTTCGCGCTCGACTCCGGGGCCGACGACGAACTGCCCCAGGAGGTGCGTGACGAGGTGGCCCTCGTCATCGCCACCGCCGTCACCGGCCGCCTGGACAACGAAGTGATCGAACTCGATGTCGACGAGACCGGCCCGGTCAGGATCGTCACGGACGCGTCCACCGCGTCCGACCCGGTCCGTCTCGGCGAGATCGCCGACTACATCAAGGAACGTCACCGGCAGACGGAGGAGCTGCGAGGCATCGCCGAGGTGAGCGGCCTGCCCACCGACTTCTGACGGACCCGGGTGCCCGACCCTGGCGCCCGGCCCTCTGAGGCCAGCCTTCGGCCCCGCCCGGCCCCGGCCTTCCGGGCCCCGGCCCTCGGGCCCGCCGGCCTCCGGCCTCGGGTCCGCGGTCCCCGGTCTCGGGCTCTTCAGGCGGTTCTGCCACCGGCGCGCTCAGCGGCTGGGCAAGGCCCACCGAGGGCCTCGTCCCCCGGCCCTCCCGGGTCCCCGACCACTCGGTCCTGGGTCCCGGAACCTCCCCGGTCCCCGGCCCGGTCCCCGGCTTCCGGGCCCGCGGCCCTCAGGCCCGCGGTCCCGCACCGGCGCGCTCAGCGGCTGGGCAAGGCCTACCAGGGCCTGGCCGCCCTCCCCTCCGGGCCCCGGCCTCTGGCCCCCGGTTCGTGGTCTCCGGTCGCTGGCGTGGCCTCGGCCTTCAGGCCCACGGTTCCGCCACAGCAGGCTCAGCGGCTGGGTGAGGACCACCACAGCCTGGCGCCCCGCCCCTCCCGGTTCCTCCGCGTTTTCCGTCCCGGCCTCCGGCCTTCAGGCGCGCGGTTCCGCCATCGGCGCGCTCAGCGGCTGGGCGAGGCCCACCACGGCCTCGTCCCCGGCCCTTCCGGTTCCGCGGCCTCCGGTTCGCGGTCTCGGGTCCTGGGCCCTCCGGGCCCCTGGCCTACGGTCCCCGGCCTCCGGCCCCGGCCCTTCAGGCCCGTGGTTCCCCCACCGGCACGCCCAGTGGCCTGGCGAGGCCCACCACGGCCTCGTCGAGGCGCTCCAGGTGCCGCAGTACGCGGTCGGTGATTCGGCCGTAGCGTGGTGTGCCGGCGTCGGAGCCCAGGAGTGAGGCGATGCTCGGCCCGGTCTCGACCCGGGCGGCGGCGTGCTCGTCGGCGACCCGGGCCGCGATGGTCTCGATGTTGCGTACCGTGCGCCCCGCGGCCCCGCGCAGCCGGGGGTCCGCCGCGATCGAGGGATGCGTGGGCAGCAGCTCCGCGGTGGCCGCCAGCGTCCGCGCGTGGTACGCGCAGGTCTCCAGCAGCGCCACCACGTAGCGGGCCGTGTGGCGCCGGGCCCGCAGCGGCGTGACCGGATGGGTCAGCGGCTGCGTGGCGGCCCGCAGGTCGGCCAGCGCCTGGTCCAGGTCGCGCGCCTTGTCCAGCAGCTCGTCAGCCGGCCCGCCGCTCAGCTGGCCGACCGCGGCCTCGGTGACATCGGCCAGCCGCTCCAGGACCGTGCCGAGCAGCTCGTTCGTCCGGCGGTCGGTCCGCACCGGCAGCACCAGCGCCGCCGCGACCACCCCGCAGGCCGCACCGAGCGCCGTCTCCTCCACCCGCAGCAGGAGCACATCGAGGCTGTAGGTGTGCAGCAGCGTGTACAGCAGCCCCAGCATCGCGGTCACGAAGAACGACATCAGCGTGTAGGACAGCGGCGCCACGTAGAACATCGCGAAGATCAGCACCAGGACCAGCCCGAACGCCGTCCAGGTGTGCTGCCCGACCAGACCCGCCAGGACGATGCCCGCCACCACGCCGAACACCGTGCCCAGCAGCCGGCGGTAGCCCTTGACGAGGATCTCGCCCGTCGAGGCGGTGTTCAGGAAAACGATCCAGCACGTCAGCACCGCCCAGTACCAGCGCTGCGTGGACAGCAGCTCGCCGCCCACGATGGCCAGTGCCGACCCCACGGCGACCTGCACGGCCGCACGTGTGGTCGGCCGCCGCAGCCCTGTCTCCTGCTCCTCCGCCGCCGGCTCCTTGCCGCCGTCGATCGCGGCGTCCTCCGCGTCCAGCTCCTCACGGGAGCGGGCCGTCGCGGGGGTGTCGTCCGACTCGTCCTGGGGGCCGTCCAGCGCGATCCGCAGCCCCAGCACCGAGCGGGCGGCTTCGCCGATGCCACGGAAGACGTCCTGGACGGCCGCGGGCGCGGGCGGCAGGTTCTCCTCGTCCCGGTAACCGAGGAGACGGTTGCGCACGTGCGCCAGCCCGGTCCCCGCGTCGCCGCTCCCGGCCCGCAGCACGAGAGCGCGCAGCGCCTGCAGATCACGGCGGAGCGTGGCCGTGGCCTCGTCCGGCACGGCCGGCTGCCCCACCGACGGCGCGGGAGCGCCCGGCAGGTGCAGGGTGAGGGTGTCGGCCCGTTCGGCGCTGCGCGAGGTCAGCAGCAGCAGACCGAGCCGCTCGGCGGCGATCTCGGCGTCCGCGATACGCCGCTGCACGAGACGGGCCGCCGACTCGTCCGGGGTGCCCTCCTCCAGCTGCGCCTGGATCATCATCGCCGTCTCGTGCAGCCGCGCCGTGCCCTCGCGCACGGCCTCCAGAGCCTTGTCCATCGCGTCCGGGGCGGCGTCGAGAAGGTCGAGCTGCGCGGACACCAGCTGGGCCAGCCGGGCGCGGAAGGCCAGCCGCAGCCGCAGCAGGACGCCCGTGGGGGTCGCGGGCACGACCGCGAAGCGCAGCAGGGCACTGGCACAGAACGCCACGGCGATGGCACCGCACAACGTGGGCAGCGCGGACACCTTGGCGCCGACGAACAGGGACAGGAAGTAGACCTGGAAGCCGATCAGCCCGAGCGCCGTGCCCCGGTCGCCGAACCGGCGGCCGTACACCGCGCAGAAGATCAGGACGACGAAGAAGACGTCACCGGCGTACAGACGCGCGTTGAGCACCGCGCCCAGCGTCACGGAGGCCAGCGCCACCGGCAGGCCCAGCGAAAGTGTCACGGCCTGGGCGCCCAGCTGCTTCTCCCGGATGGCGAAGGTGGCGACCATCGCCGCCATGGCCCCCGCCACCAGCAGATGCACATCGGCCCCGAACAGGGTGAGCACGGCCAGTGTGAGGGCGATGGCGCCGACCGTCCGCAGCCCGGCCGTCAGGCGCAGCAGCCCCGGGTCGGACGCCGCGATCCGGTCCCGCAGTCGTGCCCGCACCGACCGTCCCGCTGCCCTCACGCCGCCGCACTCTCTCCCGACTCACCACACCAAGATCCGCACCTCAGCATGACATGCCACGAGCGGAAGGCCCCTCCGGCCCGGCCCTACTCCAGCCGGGCGGTTCCCTCGACGTGGGCCCGCACCTGCTCCGGCGTCAGATAGGCGTCGGTGTACTCGAAGTCCTTCAGCCTCGCTGCCTTGCGGGCCTGGAACCCGGTCCGTACGAAATCGTCGCCGGCGACCGCGTTGAGGAGCCAGTTGGTCATCACCCGCGTCTTGGCGACGTTGGTGCGCAGCGCCGACCAGTGGTAGCCGCGTGCCACGGCCTGGGCGGGCAGGCCGCGCAGCTCGATGCCCAGCGGCTTGGAGACCGCGTCGGTGCCGCCGAGGTCGACGACGAGCCCCAGGTCCTTGTGGACGTACGGCCGCATCGGCCCGCCCCGCAGCGACGCGATGACGTTGTCGGCGACGTGCCGGCCCTGCCGCAGGGCGTGCTGCGCCGTGGGCGGGCACATGGCCCCGTCGTCCCCCTTGGCCAGGTCGGGTACGGCGGCAGAGTCGCCGAGCGCGAACACCCCGTCGTTGCCCGGCAGGTTCATCTCCGGGGCGACCGCCAGCCGCCCCTTGACGGTCTCCGCGCCCAGCGTGGCGATGAGAGGGCTGGCGACGACCCCGGCCGTCCAGATGAGCGTGCGGGTCGGGATCACCCGCCCGTCGGTGAAGGTGACCTCCTCCGGGCCCGCCTTCGCGATCGAGACGCCGAGGGAGATCTCGATGCCCCGCCGGCGCAGGATCTCCTGCGCGCTGCTGCCGAGCTTCTCGCCGAGCTCCGGCATCAGCTTCGGCGCGATGTCGATCAGATGCCACTTGATCAGGCCCGGGTCGAGCCGCGGGTACCGCTTGACGGCGGCGTGCGTCAGCCGCTGCAGGCACGCCGCGGTCTCGGTGCCCGCGTAGCCGCCGCCGACCACCACGAACTGCAGCCGCGAGGCCCGCTCCTGCGGGTCCTGGCTCGCGTCGGCCAGGTCCAGCTGCGAGATGACGTGGTCACGGATGTACGCTGCCTCGGCGAGCGTCTTCATCCCGAACGCGTGGTCGGTCAGCCCCGGGATGTCGAAGGTGCGGGTGATGCTGCCGGGAGCCAGCACGATGTAGTCGTACGGCTCGTTGACGATCTGGTCGGTGATCGTGCGGATGACGCAGACCTTGGACTTCAGATCGACGCCGATGGCCCCGCCGGGAATGATCCGCGTGCGGTACTTCTTGCTGCGGCGCAGCGAGACGGCGATCGACTGCGGCGTCAGCACGCCGGAGGCGACCTGCGGGAGCAGCGGCAGGTAGAGCTGGTAGGCGAACGGCGTCACCAGCGTGACGTCGGCCTCGTCCGGGGAGAGTTTCCGTTCCAGACGGCGGACGCACTCCACGCCGGCGAAGCCTGCGCCAACCACCAGGATCCTGGGTCGTGTCACGGTGTTCATCCCTTTCTGCGGCTCCAGGCGGTCTGCCTCGAACGCCTATCGACTGCCCCTGGATCGCTGGTTCGCACCCCATTGATCCCACCGCGTCCCCGACCGGCACGCCAGTCGGACGCGGCAGGCAGACCAACGCGTCGATCACCACCATGCCCGCCCCGTGGCCGAAAAGCACCAGGCGGGAGTGAAGAACGCGTGCACACACGGTCGGCGGGACCCGCCGTCAGGACGTGGTCTCCCCTTGGAGATGGCACAGCAGGAGACACACGTCGTCGTCGCGCTCGGAATCGCTCAGCAGCGGATGCAGGATCCGGTCCGCCGAACCCTCCAGATCGGCGTCCAGCTCCGCCGAGCGGAAATCGCCGAGCGCCGAGGCCAGCCGCTCGATGCCCGGGTCTATGCCCTGCGCACGCCGTTCGACCAGTCCGTCCGTGTACAGCGCGAGCGTCGAGCCCGGCGACAGGCGCACCGTGTGGTCGCCGATCTCCTGGGTGAGGGGGATGCCCAGCATGGCGCCGGGTTTGGCGTCGAGGGTGCGCACGGTTCCGTCGGGCAGCCGCAGCACCGGCGGCGGATGGCCCGCGGCGGCCCAGGTCATGGTGGGCTCGTCCGGGTGGAACCGGGCGATGACCGCGGTGGCGTACAGATCCGGCTGGAGATGGTGCAGGAACCGGTGCAGCCGGGTCAGCAGCCGGCCCGGGCTGTCGCCGTCGACCGCGTACGCCCGCAGCGCCGTGCGCAGCTGGCTCATCATGACGGCCGCGTGCAGACCGTGCCCGGTCACGTCGCCGACGACGGTGATGAGACCGCCGTCCCGCTGGGGGAACGCGTCGTACCAGTCACCGCCGATGTTCAGCCCGTGGGTGGCGGGCAGATAGCGCGCGGCGAGTCTGAGACCCGGCGTGGCCGGCAGATCCGTGAGCAGGGCGCGTTGCAGCGTCTCGGCGATGTCGCGGTTGTGCTCGAAGCGCCGGGCGTTGTCGATCGCGATGCTGGCCCGCCGGGTGAGCTCGATCAGCATCACCGCGTCGTCCGGGTCCCAGCGCGCACCGGGCGGTGACAGGGTCAGCACGCCCAGCGGGGCCCGGCGCGTCGGCAGCGGAACGCACAGCAGCGGCCGGGCGGGATCCAGCGCGGACGGCGGCTGGTCGTCGACGCCGGGCAGTCCGCCGGGATGGTCGGCCGCGTACTGCGGCCGACCGGTCCGGGCCGCGACCACGGCGGCGGCCGGATGCGGCGCCGACCGGTTCTTGTCGTCCTCGTGGTCGAACAGCCAGACGTCGACACTGCGGGCGTACTCCGGCACCAGCAGGTCCGGCAGCCGTCGCACGATCTCCTCGTGGTTGAGCGAGGCCGTCAGCACGGCGCTCGCGTCCGCGAGGAACGTCAGGCGGCGGCGGGCGCTCTCCGCCTCGTTGCGTGCCCTGCGCTCGGCGGCGAAGGCCTCGCGCTGGGCCCGGCCCGCCGCGTCCAGCTCCGCGTGCAGCGCCAGGACGCCCTGGTTCGTCTGGTGCAGCTCCTCGCGGTGGAAGGCGACCAGGTCCTCCTGCTCGCTGAGTTTGTCCAGCACCACGGCCGTGTCCTCGTCGGCGCCGAGCAGCGCCTCAGCGAGGGCGGCCGGATCGTCCTCGACGGCCCCGGCCTCCGTGGCCCGGGCCGCCTCGGGACAGGGGACCGTGACCTCCCACGGCGGCTCCCCGGCGGCGGCCGACGCGTCCGGCGACGGCGTCACCACGGCGTGCAGCAGCCCCTCCTCGGCGGGGGACCCGGCCATGTCCAGGGTGAGCAGCCAGGTGCCGCCCTTGGTGAGGCACTGCCGCAGATGGGCGCTGAGGGCGGCGGCCAGCCTGGCCCGTTCGACGGTGGGCACACCGTACGCGGCGGCCAGGCGCGCCAGGGCGATGCGGGCGCGGGCCGCATCGGTGACGGTGGTGATCTGCCAAGTGCGCATCATGGGCGTTCCGGCGGGGTCGGAGTCAGCACGGCCACGGCGGTGTCGTCCCGCACCGGTCGGGCGGGACTGCTCGCGTCGCGTATCGCCAGAGCGGCCGTCACGGCCGGGTCGGCCGCGGGCAGACCGGCGGACGGCGGTGTCCAGCGGCTGGGCAGGCCGTCGGTGTGCAGGACCAGCAGCCGGTCCGCGGCCCAGTCGGCCTCCTCCTCGCGGAGGGTGCCGGGCCGGTGCACGCCGACGATGCCGGGCCGCGACAGCAGCGGACGCCAGGTGCCGTCCGCGCGCAGCCGCGCCCCCACGTTGCCGATGCCGGCGAACCGCAGCCGCCCGGCCCGCACGTCGAGCTGGGCCAGGGCGACGGCCGCGCCCCGGGTGCCCTTCAGGGCGTCGTGGAGCCGCCGCAGCGACTCGGCGGGGGAGAGGTGGGCCCAGCGGTGCAGCGCCGTGACCGCGGCGGACGAGGCCCGGGCCGCCTCCGGGCCGTGCCCCAGACCGTCCGCCAGCATCAGCGTCAGCCGGTCCCCGGAACGCACCCACGCCCAGGCGTCACCCGAGTACTCGGCTCCGCCGTAGGGAATGTTCACGCCTCCGGCACGCACACCGGCGACGGTCACGGACCGGTCACCCCACGGGCCGGTCTGCCCTGCCCGCCCCGGTGCACCGGGCCCCCGCACCTCGCCGCCCGGAACGGCGGAGACCTGCCGGGGACCGGGGCCATCCCCGAGACTCCGACTGGTCCTGAGGCCTCGACTGTCCCCGGGCACGCTGCCGTCTCCGGGCACGCTGCTGCCCTGGGGTCGGCCGCTGTCCGTGGGCCTGGTGCCGTCTCCGGGCAAGCTGCTGGCCTGGGGTCGGGCGCTGTCCGTGGGCCTGGTGCCGTCTCCGGGCACGCTGCTGGCCTGGGGTCGGGCGCTGTCCGTGGGCCTGGTGCCGTCCCCGGGCACGCTGATGACCTCAGGCCGGCGGCTGACCCCGGGCACGCTGCCGTCCCCGCCCACGCTGCCGGCCCGCCCGGGAAAGCCCGCCGCGTCGCCGGGCACCGCCGCGTGCCCCGTCAGGGTGCCGCACGCCACGGTTCCCACCGGTGCGTCGCCCGCCCGTGTGGCACCGCCCGGCCACCAGCCGCCGGCCAAGGCCCCGCCCCCGGACTGGGCCGGGGCGGCCGTACCGGTCGCCGGACCCCGGCCGCCCGGCACGAAGACGGCCCCGGCCCGCACGGTCGGACCGCCGCCGCCACCGCGCGGCGCGGTGCCCACGCGGGCTACCGCGACCGTGCCGCGGCCGGGCGTGCTGTGCAGGGCGAAGTCGTCGGCGAGCCGCTGACACGTGCCGAGGCCCGCGCCGAGCGAGCTGGTCGTGGAGAAACCGTCGCTCATGGCCGCGGGCAGGTCCGGAATACCAGGTCCGTGATCGATCGTGGTGATCTGCACGACCCGGGACTCCGCGCCGTCCTCCCGCAGCGCGGGCGCGGTCACGATGTCGATGAGCACCTGACCGCCCTCGGCGTGCTTGAGCAGATTCGTGGCCAGCTCGGTCGCGACCAGCGCGGCGGCCGCGGTGCGCCGCTCGTCCAGACCGGCCAGCGCGGCCGCGCTCTCCGCGGCGACCCGAGCGTCGCGCACCCGCGTCGAATCGCGCACCGGGACGTCCCACACGCGCGGCATCAGGCCTCCTCGCGCGGACGCGGCGGCTGGGCCGCCCAGCAGGTCACCCGCACGGTGGTGCCGTCGCCCGGCGTACTGTCGATCTCGAAGTCGTGCACCAGGCGCCGGGCACCGCTCAGCCCCATCCCCAGCCCGTCGCCGGAGGTGTAGCCGTCGCTGAGCGCCTGGTCCAGGTCGGCGATGCCCGGCCCCTCGTCGGTGAAGGCCAGCCGGAGCCCCTGCGCACCGCCGCTGCGCAGGTGCGTCGCCTCCATCTGTCCGCCACCGCCGTGCACGAGGGTGTTGCGGGCCAGCTCGCTGGCCGCCGTGACCAGCTTGGTCTGCTCCACCAGGCCGAAGCCGAGCCGGGCCGCGGCCTGCCGCACATGCTGTCGCACCCACACCAGGTCCATGTCCGACCGGATGGGCAGGCAGGCCTCCACGCCCGCGGCAGTGTGCATCACGGACTCTCCTGACGCGGGCCGCCCGGACCCGGACGGTACGCCGGGGCCTGCTGCGTGAGGAGCTCCATGCCTGCCTCGGTGCTCAGCGCCGTGCTCAGCCCGGGCAGGGTCAGGCCCAGTTCCGCCAGGGTGATGGCGACCGCCGGGCGCATGCCGGCCACCACGGTCCGCGCGGCCAGCAGCTTGGCCTGCGCGGCGATCTCGGCCAGCACCCGGCCGAGGAAGGAGTCGACGACCTCCACCCCGGAGATGTCGATGAGGACACCACGCACCCCGGTACGGGAGATCGTTTCCGCGAGATCCTGCTGGAGCTGCTGTGCGGTGCTGTCGTGCAGGTCCCCCTGGAGCGTGACCAGCAGGACGTCACCGAGCCGGA
Organism: Streptomyces sp. NPDC050416; assembly: GCF_044458845.1. Classification (NCBI taxonomy): domain Bacteria; kingdom Bacillati; phylum Actinomycetota; class Actinomycetes; order Kitasatosporales; family Streptomycetaceae; genus Streptomyces; species Streptomyces sp. NPDC050416. Next base: position 12,533 of record NZ_JBITII010000016.1, on the reverse strand, counting down.
GGACCGGCACGTGGCCCGGGACGGGACGGGAGTACGCGTCGCTCACCGCAGACCCGCACCCGGGTTCACGATGTCCGCGCCGAGCTCGTGCAGCGCGTACCGCAGCGCGTCGGAAAGGCTGGCGCGAGTGATCACGTCCAGGTCCAGGCCGAGATGGACGATGGTCTGCGCGATGGCGGGGCGGATGCCCGAGACGATGCACTGGGCGCCCATCAGCCGCGCCGCGGCGACCGTCTTCATCAGGTGCTGCGCCACCAGCGAGTCCACCGTCGGGACCCCGGTGATGTCGAGGATCGCGAACCGGGCGTGCTGGTCGACGACGGCGTTCAGCAGCGTCTCCATCACCACCTGGCTGCGGGCGCTGTCCAGCGTCCCGATCAGCGGCACGGCCACGACGCCGTCCCACAGCCGGATGACGGGCGTCGCCACCTCCATCAGCTGCAGCCGCTGCCGGTCGCTGAGCGCCTGCCACTCGCTCAGCGCCGTCTGCATGGCGACCAGCCGCAGGGTGCCCATCAGCACCGTCAGCGCCGTCGAACACGCCCGCATATGCGCGGGCGGCGCCTGCTCCAGATCGGCGGCCAGCAGGTTCTCCACGGGGGGCCGCAGGGCGGCCAGCTCAGTGGCGACCTGGGTGTTCGACAGCCCGGCGCGTGAGCGGGCCGCCCCCATCCGGGCCAGCTGCTCACGTACGCCGCTGAATCCCGCGGCGTCCGGGTCCTCCACCTGATCCGAGTCGGCCACCTGGGCCAGCGCGTCCACGACGACCTTGCTCGCCTCCACCGCCTCGTCACGCGAGACGGTGAACACGGTGCGGAACAAGGGCTCGTCCGCCCACCGCTGGGCGATCTGCTCACGCCTGCGGTGCAGGAAGTCCCTGACCTCGTGTGTCGGCGTGGCGAGCTGTCCGTCCGCTTCGTGCTCCGGCACCTGGTTCTCTCCTCATCCGCGTTGCGTCGACCGAGCCCGCCTCAAGGCAACGGGACGGTGCTGTGACACTTGCCGGGCGACAACTCTAACCATGCGCCGACCTCGTACGACACCGGATCCGGCGCAACGATCCGGTCCGGGGGAACGGCACTTGACCGGCACCGTCACCGGTCACCGGCGCGCACTGGACGAACGGCCGTCCGGGCAGGGCGGACGAGGGTACCGGGCCGCCGGTCCCGCCGACGGCGTGCCCGAGGGGCCACCCGGCCCGTCAGGCGCTCTGCGCCCCCGGCTCCTCGGGGGTGTCCGGCACCTCGTCGGCGCGGGCCAGAGCCTCCTCCACGCTCTCGGATATCGGCACCGTGATGCTGACGCCGGTCAGGTCGAGGACGCGCCGCACGGCCGACGTCGGGTTGATGACGTGCACGCTGCCGGCCGTCCTGCGGGTCTCCTGGTACACCCGCAGGATGATGTTCATCCCGGACGAGTCCATGAAGGGGACGGACGACAGGTCGAGCAGGAAGTGCCGTCGGCCGTGGTGGAGTTGGTTGGCCAGATGGGCCTGGAACTCGGTCGCGGTGTCGACGTCCAGGTAGCCGTCGACCGTGATCAGGGCCACGTCCTCCCGGGGCAGTTCGACCTCCACGGACAGCGGGTTCTGGGCGAGGGGCACGGGTACCTCCAACAAGTGCTACGGCCTGGGCGGGTCACCTCTGCGGATGACCGCGGTGCGGGGCGATGCCGGTTCTGGTGCGGGCTCTGCTGCCGTTTTTCATCTGCCTCCCTTCGTCACCGGGCTCCGTTTTCACCGCGCCCCGCGATTACCCCGGAAACCGCCTCCCATGCCCCCCTGTCGGCGAACCTTGCCGAACCCCGACGCCGACGGCGTACGGTGGCACGTGTGTGCGCCGAATGCGCTTGCGGCAGGAGGGTAGTTGCTGCTGTGGAGCGGTCGGGCGGGAACCGTCGGCCGGACTCCGCGATCCGCACACCGTCAGGGAGGATGGAGCAGCGTGGCCATCGACAGAATCTGGTCGTACGCGCCGGACAGCGGTCACGTCGAGGGGCAGGACCTGACCGGTTTCACCGTCGCCGCGACCGACGGCACGATCGGGCACGTGGACCGTGAGGACGCCCCGCACGGCATGCGGCACCTGGTCGTGGACACCGGCGTGTGGGTGTTCGGCCGCAGCGTCCTGGTGCCGGCCGGAGTCGTCACCGGCATCGACACGCAGGGCCGGAAGATCACACTGGCCTGCAGCAGGGGAGACGCCAAGGCGGCGCCCCGCTTCCAGACCGACAGCGAGACCCGGGACCCGGGTTACCTCACGGCCGTCGGCGACTACTACGACAGGCTGCCGCCGCGCACGACGGCCTCGGCCTAAGCTTGTTCTTTTTCTTCCGGCCTCGAACGGTGTCTCGTACTGAGTCGCTCACCTGGGGGTTTGCCGGACGTGGGGGCGGCCTTCGTCTGATCCTGTGCTCCGACCAAGGTGCACGTGACCGAGACGAAGGCCGTGAGGGTGAGTCTGCTGCCTGATGTTGCGACGCCCGGCACGCACTCTCGCCGCACCGGCCGAAAGCCCGAGTACGCCCAGTACGAGGGCTTCCGGCCGGCACTCCCCCAGCCTTCGGCCGGGGGGGCCCCCAGAGCACGCACCGGACGCCGCGCGGCCGCCCTTTGGGCGACGACGTCACTTTCGCAACAGGCCCTGACCCGGAGCCGGTCACGGGCGCGCCGCGCCCGTGACACGCCCGGCTCACCAGGGCAGGAAGACGTGCACGTCCTTGCCGCGCTCGTCGCTCACCACGCTGACCTGGTCGCACAAGGTGTGGATCAGGTGCCAGCCGATGCCGCCGCCCCCGCTGCGCGGATCGAAGGGGCGCGGGGCCGGCTCGGTGGAGCTGGTGTCGTGCAGGACCACATGGACCCCGTCGAAGGTCCGGCGCATCCGCAGCGCGAACGGACCCGGGGCGTACTGCACCGCGTTGGCGGCCAGTTCCGTCACCACCAACAGGATGTCGTCCCAGTACTCGGGGGCAGAGGGCGGCGAGGAGCGTGACAGATCACGCAGGAACTCCTCCGCGGCCAGCCGCGCTCCCGTGACGTCGTGCGGCTCGCCCACGAAGCTGTTCGTGCGGCTCGGAATCTCCTCGGAGGTCAGTGCGTCATCCCCACGCGGCTCGGTTGACATATCGCCTTTCCGGCCCGGCGTCAGCAAGGGCTGCCGTCAGGGCTGTCGTCCTTTCTCTTGCGTCGCCACTGTTGCGTGTTCCCGAGGGGGCGAGGCCTACGCGTCCGGCTCCGTGCTCAGCGGAACACGCTGTCCGAGTCGTCCCAGTGCGATGCCTCGTCCCCGGTGAGCGGGCGCCCGGGACGCCTGCGCGACTGGTACATCGCGTCGATCTCGGACGCGTAGTGCCGCACGATCTCGTCCCGGCGCAGCTTCATCGAGGGCGTCAGCAGCCCGTTGGTCACATCGAACGGCTCCGGCAGCACCCGGAACACCCGGATCGACTCCGACCGCGACACGGAGCTGTTGGCCGCGGCCACGGCACGTGCCACCTCCTCCCGCAGCGCGTTCTCCTCCCGCGCCTCGCGCATCTCGCCCTGCAGCGCCAGCGCCGCCCGCCAGTGCGCCAGGAACTCCGGGTCCAGCGTGATCAGGGCGCCGACACAGGGCTGGTTGTCGCCCACGACCACCGCCTGGTGGATGAGCGGGTGCATGCGCAGCCGCTGCTCCAGGGCGGCCGGGGCGACGCTCTTGCCGCTGCTGGTGACGATGATGTCCTTCTTGCGGCCGGTGATCGTCAGATAGCCCTCCGAGTCAAGCTGCCCGAGGTCCCCGGTGGCCAGCCAGCCGCCGCGCAGCGCGGCCCGGGTGGCGGCCTCGTCGCCCACGTATCCCTGGAACACCGACGGGCCGCGCACCAGGATCTCCCCGTCCTCGGCCACCCGGATCTCCGTGCCCGGCAGGGCCTGCCCGACGGTCCCGGACTTCTCCCGGCCCAGCGGCTGCATCGTCACCCCGCCGCCGGTCTCCGTCAGGCCGTACCCGTCGTGCACGTAGATGCCGATGCCCTCGTAGAAGAGCGACAGGTCGCGGCTGAGGGGCGAGCCGCCCGAGGTCGCCCGCCGCACCCGGCCGCCCAGCGCGGCCCGCAGCCTGCGGTACACCGTGCGCTCGTACAGGGCGTGCTGGAGCCGCAGATCGAAAGCGGGGCCGCGGCCCCGGCCCAGCCGCTGGCGTTCCAGGGCCGCGGCGAAGTCCCGCGCCGTCTCGGCGGCCCGCTCGAACAGACCGCCGTGGCCGCCCTGCTGGGCCGTGCGCAGGAAGTTCTTGTAGATCTTCTCGAAGACCGACGGGACCGCGTAGAAGTACGTGGGCCTGAAGGAGCGCAGCGCCGACGACAGTGCCTCCCCGCCCAGCTCGGCCTGGTGGCCCATGAGCAGTCCGCCGCGCACGCACAGGCCCTGGATCATCAGCCCGTACACGTGGGAGAAGGGCAGGAACGCCAGCACGGAGCCCTGCTCGCCGCGCGGTGCCGCCGTGTGCCCCCAGCCCGCCAGCAGCGTGTCGCAGGGGGCGGCCAGGTTGCGGTGGCTGAGGGCGCAGCCCATGGCGTGGCCGGACGTGCCGGAGGTGTAGGCGATGACGGCCGTGGAGTCCGGCAGCACGATGCGGCGCATCGAGTCGACCGTGGCCAGCGGCACGAACTCCCCGCGCGCCGCCAGGTCCTCGAGAGCGCCCGCGTCCAGCTGCCAGACATGGCGCAGCAGCGGCAGCGACGCGCACACCGAGCCGACGGTCATGACGCCCTGCTCGTCCTCCACGACCACGGCCACGCAGCCGGCGTCCCGCAGGATCCACTCGACCTGGTCGCGCGACGACGTCGGGTAGACCGGGACGACCTCGGCACCCACGGCCCACAGCGCGTAGCACAGGACCGTCCACTCGTACCGGGTGCGCGCCATGATCGCGACGCGGTGCCCCGGCGCTGTCCCGGTGGCGATCAGACCCTTGGCGATGTCCACCACCTGGTCGCGCAGCTCGATCGCCGTCACCTCCTCCCAGGACGCGGCGGCCGGGTCGGCGCGGCGGGCGAGCACCGGCCGGGTGGGTTCGCGGTCCGCGGTCTCGAAGACGCTGTCGGCGAGCCCGCCGGTCAGGGGCGAGACGGCCGGTGGAGCGAGGACGAGGTCGCGCATGCTGCTCCTGACGAGTACGGGCTGTGACGTTGCCGACGGGTAGCGTCATCGGCGGGGCTCGAATGTAGTCGAGCCGGGGCCCTGAGGGGTCGGAAAATACGGAAGTCGTCCCGCTGATGATCTCGGCGCGATCGGGGGACCCGGACGGCATGAGTCACATCAGTCCCGATCCCGAACCCGAACGCAGCTCCGGCCTGGAACCGGGCGGCGGCGTACCGCCGGGCGAGACCCCACCCGCGGAGAGCAGCCTGCCCGAGGCCGGGCCGCGCGAGACGCACAATCCGCCCAAGGGATGGGCCAAGGCACCGATGGCCGTGATCATCGTCCTCGTGGTGCTGATCGCGGCGTTCTTCCTGGCCTACGCCCTCGCCCTGATCATCTGAGGCCCGGTCGGCGCGGTCCGAGCCGGCCTCCGCGGCAGGCGGGACGCCTCACGCCTGTGTGTGCCGCACGCACTCGGTGACGACGTCCCGCAGGCTCCCCGTGCGCTCCATCAGCGCGCGCTGTACCTGTGCGCCGTTGCCGTCCCGCAGCAGCTCCTCGCAGGCGGCCCGGGCCCGCTCCAGGTCACCGGTGTCCGCGAGGGCCTCCCCGACGTGGTCCAGCAGGGCACGCACGACCACCTCGGCGGGCAGGCGCCGCATGGTCGCCGGGTGCAGCAGCTCGCCCGAGAGACCGGACCGGGCGGCCATCCAGTCGGCCAGCCGCAGCAGGCTGACACTGTGGCCGAGCGGCTCCCGGCCGGCCTTCCACTCGCGTGCGGCGGTCTCGACCAGTCCGCGGACGAGCGTGGCGACCAGCGCGGCCGTGCCGGAGTGCAGACAGACGTCCGACACCCGGACCTCCACCGTCGGATACCGCTGGGACAGCCGCGCGTCGAAGTAGATCATCCCGTCGTCGAGGAGCGCGCCGGTGGCCACCATGTCCGCGATCAGCCGGTGGTACCGCTCGGCCGAGCCGAAGATCTCGGTCGGGCCCGCCGACGGCCAGCGCAGCCAGACCCGGCTGCGGTAACTGCTGTACCCCGTGTCCTCGCCCTGCCAGAACGGCGAGTTCGCACTGAGCGCCGTCAGGACCTGCAGCCAGGGCCGCACCCGGTCGATGACCGCGACGCCCTCCTCGTCGGACTCGACGGACACGTGCACATGGCAGCCCAGGACGAGCTGCTCCCGGGTGGCGATGCCGTACTGGTCGGCCATCCACTGGTAGCGGCGGTTGACGCCGATCGCGGGACTGACCGGCAGCGGGGACGTGGCGAGGGCCGCGACCGTGCAGCCGATCTCCCCGGCGTGCCGGGCCGCCTCCTTGCGGCAGCGGACGATCTCCGCGCGCAGGCTCTCCATGGACGACTGCGGATGGGTGGCGAACTCCAGCATCTGCTCGTGGAGTTCCTTCTCGAAGACGTCCTGGTCCGCGTCGTCCTGCGCGACCCGGGCGAGCACCGCGGCGGACATCGCCCGCGGTTCCCCGGTCTCCGGATCGACCAGGAGGAGCTCCTCCTCCACTCCGACGGTGCGCACCCTGATGCCCGCCCTTCCCCTGACCCTGCCGTGTCGACCACCGGGCGTTCCCGGTGGTACGACACCCAGTGCCCCTCACAGGCGGGTCGGACACCTGGTGCCGCCGCGGGACTTCACGGAGCGAACGGCGTCAGCCACACGGTGGCCAGCGGCGGCAACGTGATCCGGACACAGCCGTCCTCCGGTTTGACCGGATCCGGGTGGGTGACGCCGCTGCCGCCGTAGCGCGGGTCGTCCGTGTTGAGGATCTCCTGCCAGGCGACCGCGTCACCCGGGACCCAGAGGCCGTAGTCGTGCCGGACGACCGGGGAGAAGTTCGACACCGCCAGCAGCGCCCCGCCCTGCGCGTCGTAGCGCAGGAAAGCGAAGACGTTGTCGTCGGCCGAGTCCACCGCCACCCAGCGGAAGCCCTCCGGGCCCGTGTCGCACTGCCACAGCGCCGGCGTCGCCAGATACGCCCTGTTCAGGTCACGGACCAGATCACGCACACCCCGGTGGTCACCCGCGGAGTGGTAGCCGTCGTCCAGCAGCCACCACTCCGGCCCCTGCTCCACCGACCACTCGGCGCCCTGGGCGAACTCCTGCCCCATGAACAACAGCTGCTTGCCGGGGTGGCTCCACATGAAGCCCAGGTAGGCGCGGACGTTCGCGCGCCGCTGCCACCAGTCGCCCGGCGCCTTCGACACCAGCGCCTGCTTGCCGTGCACGACCTCGTCGTGGGAGATCGGCAGGACGTAGTTCTCGCTGTAGGCGTACACCATCGAGAAGGTCATCTCGTGGTGGTGGTACTTGCGGTGCACCGGCTCGTGGGACAGGTACTCCAGCGAGTCGTGCATCCAGCCCATGTTCCACTTCAGCCCGAAACCGAGCCCGCCGGTGTCGGTGGGCTTGGTCACCCCGCCCCAGGCGGTGGACTCCTCGGCGATCGTCACCACGCCGGGGGCACGCCGGTACACGGTCGCGTTCATCTCCTGGAGGAACGCCATGGCCGCCAGGTCCTCCCGGCCGCCGTAGGCGTTGGGCTCCCACTGGCCGTCCTCGCGCGAGTAGTCGAGGTAGAGCATGGACGCCACCGCGTCCACGCGCAGCCCGTCGATGTGGAACTCCTCGCACCAGTACACCGCGTTCGCCACGAGGAAGTTGCGTACCTCGGTGCGGGCGAAGTCGAACTCGTACGTGCCCCAGTCCGGGTGCTCGGCGCGCCGCGCGTCCCCGGGCTCGTACAGTGGGTCCCCGTCGAACCGGGCCAGCGCCCAGTCGTCCTTCGGGAAGTGCGCTGGCACCCAGTCCATGATCACGCCGATGCCCGCCCGGTGACAGGCGTCGACGAAGTACCGGAAGTCGTCCGGGGTGCCGAGCCGCGCGGTCGGCGCGTAGAAGCCGGTGACCTGGTAGCCCCAGGAGCCGTGGAAGGGGTGCTCGGCGACCGGCATCAGCTCCACGTGCGTGAACCCGAGGTCCTTGACGTACTTCGGGAGTTCCTCGGCGAGCTGCCGGTAGTCGAGACCCGGCCGCCAGGACGGCAGGTGCACCTCGTACACCGAGAACGGCGCCTCGTGCACCGGCGTGTCGGCGCGATGCGCCATCCACTCCCCGTCGCCCCACTGGTAGTGCGAGGCCGTCACGATCGACGCCGTGTTGGGCGGCTCCTCGGTGCGGCGGGCCATCGGGTCCGCCTTCAGGAAGCGGTGGCCGTACCGGGAGGTGATCTCGAACTTGTACGCCGTGCCCTCGCCGACGCCCGGCAGGAACAGCTCCCACACACCGGACGCGCCGAGCGAGCGCATCGGGAACTGTGTCCCGTCCCAGTAGGTGAAGTCCGCGGCGACCCGCACGCCCTGCGCGTTCGGAGCCCACACCGTGAACCGGGTGCCGGTCACGCCCTCATGGGTCATGGGCTGCGCGCCGAGCGCCTGCCACAGCTGCTCGTGCCGGCCCTCGCGGATCAGATGCAGGTCGAGCTCGCCGAGCGCGGGCAGGAACCGGTACGGGTCGTGCACCTCCTGCTCACCGCCCTCGTACACCACGTGCAGCGTGTACGCGGGGATCTCCGTCAGCGGCAGCACACCGGAGAACAGGCCGTCGCCCTCCGAGACGAGCGGGGTGCGCTTGCCGCCGGTCACGACGCTCACCGAGCGGGCGAAGGGGCGCAGCGCCCGGAACGCGATCCCGCCGGGGACCGGGTGGGCGCCGAGCAGCGCGTGCGGATCGTGGTGGGCGCCCGCCAGCAGGCGCCCTCGGTCCTCCGGGCTCAGGGCGGGCGCGGTCGCGCCCGGGACCGGGCCGGACGGCTCCGGGATTGAGGTGTCGCGCAGGGCCACGGCTCAGTCTCCTCTCACAGCGAGGCGCTCGATCGCCGCCATCGGTACAGGCAGCCAGTCGGGGCGGTGCCGTGCCTCGTACAGCACCTCGTACACGGCCCGGTCCGTCTCGTAGGCCCGGAGCAGTCCGTGCTTCTTCCGCGGGTCCCAGCCGGCGCGGGCGGCATAGCCCGCGCAGTAGGCCTCGCGGCAGCGTCGCGCCCACTCCGGGCGCCAGGGGCGGCGCTGCCGGGCGGCGTAGTCGAAGGAGCGCAGCATCCCGGCGATGTCCCGCACGGGGGAGTGGGCGCTGCGCCGTTCGGAGAGCGGCCGGGACGGCTCGCCCTCGAAGTCGATGACGAACCACTCGCGCCCGGCCCGCAGCACCTGACCCAGGTGCAGGTCGCCGTGGATGCGCTGGGCGGGCGGCCCGGCGTCGCAGGTGGCGAGGGCGGCGAACGCGGCCCGCAGGCCCGGCACGTACGGCTGGAGCGCGGGCACGCAGTGCGCGGCGGCGGCCAGCCGCTCGGACATGGCGGTCGCCGTCTGCCCGTTCTCCCCGGGCTCGCCGACAGGGAAGGCCGAGGCCAGGGCGAGGTGCACCTCCGCCGTGGCCGCGCCCAGCGCCCGCGCCTGAGCCGTGAAGTCGTCCCCGGCGGCCAGGGCGTGCAGCGCCAGCGTCCAGCCGTCGGAGGCGTCCCGCAGATACGGCTGGAGCACGCCGAGGGTGGCCTTGAACGGATGCTTCGTCTGGAACCAGGCCACGGGCGCGGGCACGCGATGGCAGCCCTGCCGGGCCAGCGCCCCCGGCACCTCCAGGTCCGGGTTGACGCCCGGCTGGATGCGCCGGAAGACCTTCAGGATGTACTCGTCGCCGTACACCAGCGAGGAGTTGGACTGCTCGGCGTCCAGCAGCCGCGGCACCAGTCCGCCGGGCACCGGCTGGTCCGGTTCGCAGTCGAACCGCAGGGGCCCGGCGGTGCCGGGGTGCCGCAGCCGGTCCAGGAGCAGCTGGGCCGAACGGGGGTCGTGCAGGGCGTCGTAGACCGTCAGACCGGCCAGCGGCCCGTCCTGCACCTGCCCGATGAGCGCCCGTCCCAGGCGCGGCGACGGATGCTCCCGTACGCCGAGCAGGAGCTGGTAGCAGTCGCCGGCCGGGGGAGCGCCGCCCGGGGACGGCACGCCCGGGTGCCCGGCGTGACCGGCGTGGACCAGCAGGTGCAGACAGCCCGGGAACAGCTCGGTCATCGACAGCAGACCGAGCTCCGTGACGGGCCGGTCCTTGCCCGCGAACCAGCGCTGCCGGGGCAGCCAGTCGCGCAGCAGCCCGCCGAGCGACTCCATGGGCTCGGCCAGGCGCGTGAGACTCGGGCGGAGGGATGCGGTCTTCGGCATGGTCACGCCTCCTTTCGTCGGCGCGTGCTCACAGTCGCCTGCCGATGCGGGATGCGACTCGAGTGAGCCGGAACCAGTAGAAGCCGTGGCCCCCGAGGGTCAGCAGGTACGGCAGTTCGCCGATCGCGGGGAAGCGGACCCCGCCGAACAGCTCCACCGGATGGCGCCCCGCGAATTCACGCAGATCGAGTTCGGTGGGCTGCGCGAACCGCGCGAAGTTGTTCACGCACAGCACCAGGTCGTCCTCGTACTCCCGCAGGAAGGCCAGCACCGCCGGGTTGGAGGACGACAGCTCGGTGTACGAGCCCAGACCGAAGGCCGGGTTCTGCTTGCGGATCTCGATCATGCGGCGGGTCCAGTGCAGCAGCGACGACGGCGACGACATCGAGGCCTCGACGTTGGTGACCTGGTGGCCGTAGACCGGGTCCATGATCGCCGGCAGATAGAGGCGGCCGGGGTCGCAGGTGGAGAACCCGGCGTTGCGGTCCGGGGTCCACTGCATCGGCGTGCGCACGGCGTCCCGGTCGCCGAGCCAGATGTTGTCGCCCATGCCGATCTCGTCGCCGTAGTACAGGATCGGCGAGCCGGGCAGGGCCAGCAGCAGCGCGGTGAACAGTTCGATGGTGTGCCGGTCGTTGTCCAGCAGGGGAGCCAGCCGCCTGCGGATGCCGATGTTGGCGCGCATCCGCGGGTCCTTGGCGTACTCGGCCCACATGTAGTCGCGCTCTTCGTCGGTGACCATCTCGAGGGTCAGCTCGTCGTGGTTGCGCAGGAACATGCCCCATTGGCAGCCCGACGGGATGGCCGGGGTCTTGGCCAGGATTTCCGAGACCGGGTAGCGGGACTCGCGCCGCACCGCCATGAAGATGCGCGGCATGACCGGGAAGTGGAACGCCATGTGGCACTCGTCGCCGCCGCTCGCGTAGTCGCCGAAGTAGTCGACGACGTCCTCGGGCCACTGGTTGGCCTCCGCCAGCAGCACCGTGTCCGGGTACAGCGCGTCGATCTCGCGGCGGACCCGCTTGAGGAACGCGTGGGTGGCGGGCAGGTTCTCGCAGTTGGTGTCCTCGGCCGCGTACAGGTACGGCACCGCGTCCAGCCGGAAGCCGTCGATGCCCAGGTCCAGCCAGAACTTCAGCGCGGCCAGGATCTCCTCCTGGACGCGCGGGTTCTCGTAGTTCAGGTCCGGTTGGTGCGAGAAGAAGCGGTGGAAGAAGTACTGGCCGCGCACCGGGTCGAACGTCCAGTTCGACGTCTCGGTGTCGACGAAGATGATCCGGGCGTCCGGATAGCCCTTGTCGTCGTCGGCCCACATGTAGTAGTCGCCGTAGGGCCCGTCGGGGTCCTTCCTGGACTCCTGGAACCACGGGTGCTGGTCGCTGGTGTGGTTCATGACGAAGTCGATGATCACGCGCATGCCGCGCTGGTGGGCGGCGTCGACGAACTCCACGAAGTCGGCCAGGTCACCGAACTCGGGGAGTACGGCGGTGTAGTCCGAGACGTCGTAGCCGCCGTCCCGGAGCGGGGACTTGAAGAACGGCGGCAGCCACAGGCAGTCGACACCGAGCCACTGGAGGTAGTCGAGCTTCGAGGTCAGGCCCCTCAGGTCCCCGACGCCGTCGCCGTCGCTGTCCTGGAACGAGCGGACGAGAACCTCGTAGAAGACGGCGCGCTTGAACCACTCCGGGTCCCGGTCCCTGACGGGGGTGTCCTCGAAGGTGTCCAGCACGGGCTCGTTCACGGTCATGACGTTTCTGCCCCTCCGTTCCCTTGCGCGGCGGGCGGCGACGTGACGTGGAAGACATGCGCGGGAGCCCGCCCCGGCTCCAGGCGCACATAGTTGTTCCTGCTCCAGTGGTACGTCTCGCCGGTGAGCTCGTCGCGCACCGGTACCCACGCGTGCCGGTCCAGGCCGAGTTGCGGCATGTCCAGTGAGACCGTGGCCTCCTGGGCGTGGTGCGGGTCGAGGTTGGCGACCACGAGGACGACGTCGGACCCGGTGCGCTTGCTGTACGCGAGGAGCGCGTCGTTGTCGGTGTGGTGGAAGCGGAGGTTCCTGAGCCGGTGCAGCGCGGGGTGTTCCCGGCGGATGGTGTTGAGCCGGGTCAGCAGCGGGGTGATGGTGCGGCCCTCGCGTTCGGCCGTCTCCCAGTCACGGTGCCTGAGCTGGTACTTCTC
>NZ_JBITII010000015.1:60809-187197 GCF_044458845.1 Streptomyces sp. NPDC050416 | reverse complement strand
GAGATGCACCGCCACAAGGAGCGCGGCTTCTGCTGCGGCGCGGGTGGTGCGCGGATGTGGATGGAAGAGCGCATCGGCAAGCGCATCAACAACGAACGCGTCGACGAAGCCCTCTCCCTCAACCCCGACATCGTCTCCACCGCCTGCCCCTTCTGCCTGGTCATGCTCACCGACTCCGTCAACGGCAAGAAGAACGACGGCAAGGCCAAGGAGTCCATCCAGGTCGTGGACGTGGCACAACTCCTGCTGGACTCGGTCAAGACCACCGCCACCGACGAACCCGAAGGCGGCGACGGCCAAACAGCCGCCCAGCCCCAACCGCAACCGGTCAAGTAAGCCGAAACCCGCAAGGACAGCCGTAACGGCCGGGACCGCACCACACGGTCCCGGCCGTCGCCGTATCCACGCCGTAAGCCTCTCGCTGCCCGTACACGCTGAGCTGCCCCAACAAGCGCCTGACGGGGGGCCGGCCCCGGCTCTCGGGCGGGCCGACGCGGATCGGGGAAGGAGGGGTGCGGCTAGACCTGGACCGGGCGGCGTGGGGCGCACAGGGCCCAGATGATGAAGCCGTCCACGATCAGCAGGACGATCGACCACACCGGCGTGTACGGCAGCCAGGCGAAGTTGGCGATCATGCCGAGTCCGGCTAGTCGGGCAAAGGCTCGGAGTAGTGGCGGAAGCCGTCCCGGTCGGTGTGGATGTCGTACAGGCGCTGGGCCAGGGCGTCGGGACTGCTGTGCTCGGCTTCGGGCCGGATGGCTCCGGGGATGATCAGCTGGGCGGCGTGGATGTTCTCCGGGGCGAGCGCGTCGTGAAGCATGTGGGCGTAGGCGTTCTCGGCGGCGAAGGCGATCGAGGTGCCTGCGACCTTCGGGTTGGGACGTACGGCGCTGGAGCCGTTGACGAACAGCAGCGTGCCGCGGCCGAGTTTGCGCATGCCGGGCAGGACGGCGTGCACCGCGGTGACGGGGCCCTTGACGGAGAAGGCGAGCGGGGCGTCGAGGTCGTCGGCGTTGGTGTCGAGGACCGGCTTCATGAAGTGGGCCTGGGGAACGGGGCTGTACTGGAGGATCTCGCCTGCCGGGCCCCGGGCGCGGATGTGGACTCCGGACAGGCCGAGGTGCACGGCCCGCCCGGAGTCCCCGCCGGTCGGCGGTTGCCCTGCGCGTCAGACGACCATCCACTGCTGGTTCGCGCCGGCGGTGCACGCTGTCTGGTCCAGGGCGGCGCCGTTGGCGGTCGACGCCCCGGCGACCTCCAGGCACTTGCCGCTGCGCACGTTGGCGAAGGTGACGTAGCCGCCGATCACCGCCGTCCTCGTCCACAGCTGGTGTGAGGCCCCGGTGCACGTCGACTGGACGGCCACCGCGCCGTCGGCGGTGGAGGCGCCGGAGATCTGCAGACACTTGCCGCTGTTGACGTTGACCAGTTCGTAGTTGGAGCCCACGGCCCTGGACACCCACTGCTGGTTGGCCCCGGAGTTGCAGTTGCCGGAGTTGACCGCAGCTCCGTCCGCCGTGCTCAGGCTCCAGACGTCCGCGCATTTGGCGCTATTGCGGTTCAGCAGGTGGTTGTTCGCGGCCCCGAGCGGACTGGCGATGACCGGCCAGCCGCCCGCGAAGGTCACCTGCCGGATGTCGAGGGTCTCCTGGCCTGAGTTGTTGCCGTCGTAGTAGTGGTAGGCGAGGAACTTGGACGTGCCGTCGTCGTAGGCGTCGGCGCCGCCGGCGGCCACCCTGGGGTATGCGCCGGTCAGGACGGTGGTCCCGCCACCGGAGGCCATGTCCGTGCCGTTCTGGTCAAGGTAGGGGCCCGTGATACTGGTGGAGCGGCCGACCACGGTGTAGTAGGTGCTGTTGACGCCGCTGCAACAGGTGCCCTTGGAGCCGAAGAGGTAGTAGTAGCCGCCGTTGAGGATGATCGTCGGGTTCTCGATGCCGACGGCGATGTGCCACAGGTTGTTGTCGGTGGTGGACAGCTTGCCTGTGGTCTGGTCCAGGACATGCATGTAGGTGCCGCTGCCGGTCCAGGAGCCCCAGGAGATGTACAGCCGGCCGTCGGGGCCCCAGTCGACGTTGGGGTCGATCGGGTAGTTGACGTCCGTGACCATGCCCTGGTCGGTCCAGGGGCCCTCGATGTTCGTGGCGGTGGCCAGGCCCATCACCGCGTAGTTCGAACCCCACAGCGAACCGGCGTAGTACAGATGGTAGACACCGTTGAAGTACTTGATGTCCGGAGCCCAGATGTTCGGCGGGGTCGAGCCGAGCTTGGTGGTGATCCAGGACGGGGTCGACGACCAGACGTTGCCGACCTTGGTCCAGCCGGAGGCCGCGGTGCCTGCGCACGTCTTGCGGAGGGTGATGGATCCGCTGGGGTTGAGCGGGTCGTTCTCAAATCCGGTGGAGAAGCCGTAGTAGCAGCTACCCACCTTGATGACGCTCGGGTCGTGCATACGGAGATCACCGCTGAGTGCCTGTGCGGGGGAGGCGGTGATCAAGCCGAGAACCGTCAGGAGGGTGACGACAGTCGTGGCGAGGACGGAACGCTGCCGAAGTCTGCGTATTCCGGGGCCGGACTCATCGGCGGCGTGACGGTTGCTCATGCGAGACTCCTTTGTTTCGCTGCGGTGTTGGCGCGAACCAACCGGGATCATGGACGGGTCAGTGTGAGCCGTAGGCGGGATACGGTCGTCGGGTGATGGTGGTCCCGGTCGGCAGGGTGCTCACGCCTCCGTCGGGCCACTCGATCCGTCCGGTGGCCCCCGTGGGCACGGTCGTTTCGACGGTGAGATTCGCTTCCTGCAGCTCCCACCGGATCGCCACGCGCCCGTACGGTGACTCGTGGATGGCGCTCGCCCAGGTGAGGCCGCCGCCTGGTCGTGGGCGGAAGACGATGTCGCGGTAGCCCGGCGCGCCCGTGGTCAGACCGGCGACGGTGGTGTGCAGCCATTGGGCGACGGCGCCGAGGGCGTAGTGGTTGAACGAGGTCATCTCGCCCGGATTGACGGTGCCGTCGGGCAGCATGCTGTCCCAGCGTTCCCAGACGGTGGTGGCGTCATGCTTGAGCGCGTACAGCCACGAGGGGCACTCCTGCTGGAGAAGCAGGGCGTAGGCGGTCTCGTCATGGTCAGTGGCGCTCAGCGCGGGGGCGACCTGCGGAGTGCCGATGAAACCGGTCTGGATGGTGTGCCCGCCGGCCTCGACCAGTTCGGCGAGGCGATGTCCCGCCGCGGCCCGGGACTCCGCGTCGGGGAGAAGGTCGAACTGTAGGGCGACGGCGTACGCGGTCTGGGTGTCGCTGGTCATGCGGCCGTCGGGCAGCAGGTACGCGTCGGCGAACGCCTGTTGGACGCGTCGCGCGAGTTCCCCGTAGTGGTCCCGGTCGTCTTCGCGCCCCAGGACGTCGGCGGTCCATGCCACATGCCGCAGGGACCAGGCGTAGTACGCCGTGGCGATGAGGTGGCGGTCGGTGCGGCCGGCGCTGGGGTCCTCGGGGGGTGCGAACGGGTCGAGCCAGTCGCCGAGTTGGTAGCCGCGATTCCACAGGCCCGACTCGTCGGCGAGTTCGGTGATGAGGTCGACCCATCGCCGTGCGCTCTCGTACTGTGCGGCGAGCAGACCGGAGTCGCCCGAGGCCCGGTAGAGATCCCACGGGGTGAGTGCGACGACGTCGCCCCAGCCGGCGCCTGGTCGGGCGGGGGTCCACTGCTCGCCGCCCGGGATCTCGGGTACGTACCAGGGGACGGTCCCGTCGGCGTGCTGTTCGACGGCGACGTCGCGCAGCCAGGATGCGAGCATGCCGTGGCAGTCATACAGGAAGGCGGCGGTGGGCGCGAAGACCTGGATGTCGCCGGTCCAGCCGAGCCGTTCGTCGCGCTGCGGGCAGTCGGTGGGAAGGTCGACGAAGTTGCCGCGCAGGCTCCACACCACGTTCTCGTGGAGCCGGTTGACCTGTTCGTTGGAGCACGCGAACCAGCCGGTGCGTGCCATGTCGGTGTGGTGGACGCGGGCGACGACGTGGCGGTGCGGGTCGCCTCCGCGCCAGCCGGTGATTTCGGCGTACCGGAACCCGTGGATGGTGAAGCGTGGCTCCCACGTCTCGGGTCCTGCACCCCGCAGGACGTACCGGTCGGTGGAGACGGCATCACGCAGGGGGCGCACACACAGCTCACCGTCCTGGAGCACCTCGGCGTGCCGGATGACGACCGTGTGCCCTGCCGGACCGTCCACCGTGATACAGACCCTGCCGACGAGGTTCTGCCCGAAGTCCACCAAAAGACGGTCGGCGTCAAGAGCGGTCACCTGGACGGGGCTGATCTCCTCGGTACAGCGCACCGGCGGGCCGGTGGGCGCGACCAAGGTCGCCAGGTCCCGGTCGACGACGTCTACCAATGACCAGTTGGCATCGTCGAATCCGGGCTTCGACCAGCCGGGCAGCTCGTCCCTCGCGTCGTAGGTCTCGCCGTCCAGGAGCCCCGAAGTGAGGATCGGTCCCTGGCCGGCGAGCCAGGAGGTGTCAGTGCCGATGACGGTGACGGTTCCGTCGCGGTGGAGGATCTCCAGTTGGGCGATGAGCGCGACCCGGTCGCCGTAGAGGTCGGCGTGGCCGCCGCCGAAGCCCAGGCGCCCGCGGTACCAGCCGTCGGCCAGCCACGCGCCGATGGCGTTGGCGCCGGCGCGCAGGTGCTCGGTGACGTCGTGGGTCTGATAGCGCAGCCGATGGTGGTAGCTGGTCCAGCCGGGCGCGAGGGTGTGGTCGCCGACCCGTCGGCCGTTGATCTCGATCTCGTACAGGCCGTGGGCGGTGACGTACAGCCGTGCGCGCTCGACGTCCGCGGCGACGGCGAACTCCTTGCGCAGCAGGGGCGGCCGGCGTTCGGTGTCCGGCCTCTCCAGCCGGTGTGGCTCGTGCGGTGAGATCGCGCGGGCCGTCCAGTCCGTCGGTGTCAGCAGGCCCGTCTCGATGCGCAGCGGTGGGCTCCAGCCGCTGGCCACCTGCTCGGTTCCGCGGACCCGCACCCGGACCTCGCAGGCTTCCCGGGACGTCAGTGGCCGCAGGGGCCAGGGGACGAGCACGGAGTCGCGGGAGGGCACCCAGCCCGTGCGGTACGTCCCGTCGGCGCGGGTGGCCTCGATCTCATAGGCGTGCTGCGTCCAGTCGGCGGGTGCTGTGGTCTTCCAGGAGATCCGGGGCGACGACTCGCCGATGCCGAACGGCTCCCGGTGATGTTCCGCGGTGGGGACGGCCACCGCGGGTATTCGCTCGTCGCTCATCCCTTCACCGCGCCGGCAGTCAGGCCCTTGATGATGCGCTGGTTGATCAGCAGGTAGAGCACCAGGGCGCCGACGACGTTGATGCTGATCGCGGCGAACAGCGGTCCGTAGGCCGTCTCTCCGTACTGGCCGGTGAAGTTGAGCAGTCCGACCTGGACGGTGCGCAGGCTGTCGTCGGTGGTGAACGTGAGCGAGACCAGCAGGTCGTTCCAGATGAAGAAGAACTGCACCAGCGCGACCGTGAAGACGGCGTTGCGGACGACGGGGAATCCGATCCGCCAGAACGCGGTGAGCATGCTCGCCCCGTCGAGGGTGGCGGCCTCGAAGATCTCGCGCGGGACTGCCCGGAAGTAGGTGGCCATCATGAAGACGGTGAGCGGAAGGCCGACCGCGGTGTAGGTGATGATCAGCGGCCACATCGTGCCGGAGAGACCGCCCTGGAAGTACACCCGGAACAGGGGCAGCAGGATCATCTGGCTCGGCACCATGATGCCCAGCAGGAAGACCAGGAGCACCTGGTGGCGGCCGCGCCAGATCATCACCTCCAGGGCGAAGCCGGCGGCAGTGCCGAGGACGATGATCAGCGCGAGTGAGGGCACGGTGGCCAGGAGGCTGTTGCTGATGTAGAGGCCGACGTTCCCGCTCGTCCAGGCGTCGGCGTAGTTGTGCAGGTCCCAGTTCCCCGGCAGCGACCAGGCAGGATCGTTCACGAACTCGGACTGGGTCTTGAAGGAACTGAGCACAAGCCACAGCAGCGGCGTCACCTCGACGACCACCAGCAGCGTGACGAGCAAGTTGCGCGTCAGGCGCCGGGCATAGGCCCGCCCTCGGACGGAGCCCGCCCCGGGACGGGCGAGGATTTCTCGCGGCGGTGCCGTCATGGTGTCGGTCATGGAGGTTCAGCCCTTGGTCAGGTCGCGGCGCGAGAAGCGGAAGACGATGAGCGTGACGCCGAGGCAGACGACGGTGAGCAGCGAGGCGATGGTGCTGCCGTAGCCGTAGTCGCCGTAGGAGAACGCGGTGCGGAACATGTAGAGGGTCAGCGGTGTCGTGTCGCTGCCCGGCCCGCCGTTGGTCAGGGCGAGGACCGAGTCGAACACCTTGAGCGTGCCGTTGATGCTGAAGACGACCGACGACAGCAGCACGGGCGCGGACAGCGGCAGGACGATGTGCCGGATCAGCCGCCATCCGGTGGCGCCGTCCATCCGCGCCGACTCCAGCGTCTCGTCGGGGATGTCGAGGAGCCCGGCGAAGATGAGGACGCCGTAGAAGCCCATGGAGCGCCACACGTCCATGACGACCAGGACGATGAAGGAGCCGCCCGCGCCGGCGAACCAGTCGCCGTGGTGGATGCCGAGCCCTTCGAGGGCGGCGTTGGCCAGGCCGTTCTGCGGCGCCACGGCGAAGAGCTTCTGGAACATCAGGGCCACGGCGACCGTCGGAAGGATCACCGGGAAGAACACCAGGGTACGGACGACCGCGGACGACTTGCGCAGGACGAACACGTAGAGCAGTGCGAGCAGGTACCCGCAGAGGACCTGCCCGGCGCTGACCGCGATCGCGTACTTGAAGGTGAACCACAGCGCCGAGTGCGCCTGCGGGTCGTGCCAGAGCTTGTCGAAGTTTCCGAGCCCCCCGAAGGTGAAGCCCTCGATGACGTTGCCCGTGAAGAAGGTGTAGCCGAGGGACCAGCCCATCGGTACCAGCATGACCAGGGTGTACACCAGCAGCGCCGGGCCCAGCAGGACGGCGATGGCACGGCGGTCTCCCAGAACGGAACGCATGTCGGCTCTCTCACGAAGGGGGTTGGCGCGGATCACGGTGGTGCGGACGGGTCAGCCGTTGTCGAGATCCGCTTGGATCTTCTGCATGAAGTCCTTGGCCGAGAGGGATCCGTTGACGAGCGGCGCGGCGTTCGTCTGGCTGGTCTCTGTTGCCTTCGTGTTGAAGAGCGCCTCGAACCACAGGGTGCTGGTCTTGGTCTTGGTGATGGTGTCCTGGACGGTCTGGGTGAGCGGAGGCAGTGTGCCGGTGTCGCCGCCCGGCTTGAACCCGGAGACCGTGCCCTGGTCCTTCAGCGAGGCGGCGCCGTAGTGATTGCTGATGCAGGAGAGCCAGTCGCCGACCTTGGCGTCATAGGACTTCGCGGAGACGGCGACCGGGAGACCGACGTTGGCCGGAATCTGGTCCGCGCTGCCCTTGCCGCCCGCGACGGTCGGGAACGGCATGAAGCCGACGTTGTCCGCACCGATCTTGTTCTTGGCCGGGTCGTTGAAGTCTCCGAGCGCCCAGCTGCCCATGTAGTACATCGCGGCCTTGCCGGTCAGGAACTGCTGCGACGCTGTGTCGTAGTCGATCGATCCGACGCCCTTGCCGAAGTAGCCCGCCTTGCCCAGGTCGGCGATGGCCTGTGCGGCCTTCACATAGGCGGGGTCCGTCAGCTTGGCTTTGCCGTCCGCCACCGCCTGCAGGGCGTCCGGGCCGAGTTCGCGGTAGATGTAGCCGCTGATCAGGCGGGTGAGGGGCCAGCCTTCCTTCCCGTCCGCGGAGAACGCGGTGACACCGGCGCCCTTCAGCTTCGCCGCCGCCGCGACCAACTGGCCGTACGTCGTCGGGACGGCTATGCCGTGGTCCGCGAAGAGCTTCTTGTTGTACCAGATGCCCTCGATGTTGAACTGGTAGGGCATCACGTTGAACTTGCCGTACAGGTTCTCGACGGTCTTGACGGCGGCCGGCTGGATGTTGTTCCAGACGCCGAGGTCCTTGAGCGTCTTCTCCAGGTCGAGGACCTGCCCGGCCTTGTCCAGGGTCTTGGTGAGCTGCGGTGTGCCGCCCGCCGCGAACTGCACCGGCAGGGCGTTCTGGCCGGCGAGAAGCTGCACCTTCTGGTCGACGTTGCCGATCGGCAGCGTCTGGATCTTCAGCGGCAGGGTCTTGTTCTGCGACGCGCACGAGCCCTTGCCCAAGGCGGTGAGCTCCTGCTGCACGATGTGGTTGTCGTCGTTGATGGTGAGGGTGAACGCCTTGACGTCGCTGCCCGAGGTGCTCCCGCCGCCGCAGGCGCTCAGCAGCAGGCTCGCGGTGGCAGCGGTCGCCGGCAGGGCGATACGGCGGGTTCGGAGGGTCTTGTGCACAGGTACTCCTCGGCGCGCAGTGCGTTGAAACGCTTCAATAGAGGGATGTCGGGAACCTATGACCCGTGTCTGCGCGTGTCAAGGATCTGTCCTGGATGTTTCCGAACCACATCCGTGGGGCGTCGGGGGCGCCCGGCCGACGGGGGCTGCCCCGAGCGCGAGGTGACGAACTGCCGGTCAGCCGGCAGGCTGCGGTGCGGCGGACGATCAGCATTGCGGACGAGTGCGCAGGTCAGGCGAAGTCCGCTGCCGTCCGACAGCGCTCTGAAGCGCGCGAGGTATCCCGCCCGGCCACGATGGTGTCGCCGAACCCGGCAGCACATGGCGGCAGCTTCAGCGGAGCGCTTGGCGCGGCCCGTCAGCGGAGGCGAACGATCAGTTCGGTGCGCTGGCGCGGACGATCAGCTCGGGCTCCAGCACGACGGTGGCATGACGGTGCCGACCGCCCGAAGCCACCTCGTCCATCAGCAGCCGGATCGCTTCCTGCCCCATCATCCGGCCAGGCATGTCCACCGCGGTCAGCGGCACCGCCGCGGTGCCGGCTGCCCGGTTGTTCTCACAGCCGACGACCGCGAGCCGGTCGGGCACGCGGATCCCCGCCACGGTGTGCAGCTCATGGATGATGGCGTTGGCCAGCTCATCGGTGACGGCGATCAGACCGTCCGGCAAATCGCCAGGGGCTCGCCGCGCGAGATCCTGTCCGACCACATGCCCGTGGGACGCGGTCAGGCCGACGCTGTCGATCTCCTCCAGGCTGATGCCGGGTCCCGCCTCCTCGACCGCCGCGCGCACCCCCCTGCGCCGGTCGCGGACAGGCTGGTAGTCGTCGTGCGCCACCACATAGGCCAGTCGTGTGCGACCGGTGTCGATGAGATGGCGGGCTGCCAGATATCCGACGTGCTCGTTGTTGACCAGCACAGAACAGCAGGTGCCCGGTCTGGGAGCGTAGTTGAGGAGCACGACATGGCGCCCGTGCGAACGGATGCGGGCGATGCCGGCCGAGGAGTCCTCCATCGGAGCCAGCAGCACGCCGGTGACCCGCGACTCGTCGAAGAGGTCCAGGTAGTCGTCCTGAAGCTTCATGTCGCACGCCGTGTTCGCGAGCAGCAGGTTCTGGCCGACCGCGCGGGCGGCGTCCTGCGCACCGTGCGCCATGTCGATGAACAGGGAGTTCTCGATGTCGGCGAGCACCATGCCGACGCTGTTGGTCGATCCCGACACCAGCGACCGGGCGGCGTCATTGCGTACGAAACCCAGTCGGCCGATGGCTTCGCGGACGCGCTGCGCCGTCGCCGGACTCACCTTCGACGGATGGTTGAGGACGTTGGAGACGGTGCCGACCGAGACGCCCGCGGCCTCAGCGACGTCCTGCATGCTCGGACCGGCATGCCCCTGTACTCGCGGACGGGCGGTTGCCACAGCGCTCCTCGACCTCCGGTCTCATTCAACCCCGGACCGCACGGCACTCACAGTGACCAGGCTGTCGCGGACAAGCCGCAGGATACATGACGCGCGTTGAAGCGTTCCAAATCTTTGCGTCCAGCCGGACACCAAGGGCGGATAGGACCATCGAAGAGCAGCAGGTCACATCGCGGCTCCGACGTCCTCCGGCGCGACCCACGGCGAGCGCCCGCCGACCGAAACGTGACGCCCCCCAGGGAGTGTGTGAGTCTCCTCCGCCGACTTGATTAAAACGCATCAATCGCCCGGTCCCAGGACATCGCGACCGCCCCCCTGCGGTTGCTGCGCAACTCAGACCACGAGCCGCTGCACATCCGTCAGGCCGCGCTCGCCGGTGCGGTGTTCCGCCGGCAGGATGTAGGTGCGCAGTCCGCAGGCGGCCGCGCCGCCGTCGCGGACCGGGTTGTCACCGACCATCAGGGTGGCGCGGGGGTCCACGCCGAGGCCGGCGCAGGCTTTGAGGAACAGCTGTGGGTCGGGCTTTTCCCGGCCCTGCTCGTAAGAGATCACGCAGGTGTCGATCAAGGCGTCCAGCCCGTGGTGGGCGAGATGGGAGCGCAGGTCCCAGGCGAAGTCGCTGACGATACCGACGCGCATTCCGCGCTGGTGCAGGGCACGCAGGACCGGTTCGGTGTCGGGATAGGGAACCCAGGCGTCCGGAGCGGTGAGCTCCCGGTAGGCCGCCTCCTCCGCGCCGCGCAGGAAGTCCACCTGCTCCCACCATCCCCACATGGCGCGGCGGTGCCGTTCCGAAGAGAGATCACGGCCTTCCTGGAGGGCTACGACGGAGGGCAGCCGGAAGGCGGCGCGCAACTGCTCGGAGATCTTGGCCACCGCGCCGGGCTCGTCCAGCACAGCAAGGCAGCCGGCGGCGGAGCCGACCCGACGCAGCCACGTCTCCAGGTCGATCATCTGGAAGATGGTGTTGCTGAAGTCGAACAGGACGGCCTGGACCGGGGGCACCGGCGCTGCCATCTCAGCGTCGCTGGGGCGGTAGGCGCTCGGAGTTTCGAACAGGGTGCGGGTCACAGGGAAGGCTCTTCGGGTTCGACCGTCTCGACGGGGACTCCGAGGTCGCGTATCGCCGCGAGTTCCGCGTCGGGGGTGGCGGTGTCGGTGATGACGGTGTGGTAGTCGGCCACGGTGCCGTACGCGTACGTGGCGGTCTTGCCGAACTTCGAGTGGTCCACCAGGAGCAGCGCCTGATCGGCGGAGGCAAGCATCGCCAGCTTCACCTCGACGTAGTCGTTCAGGGGGTGGAAGAGGCGTCCTTCCAGGACGGCGGTGGCGGACATCAGGGCGAGATCGGCCCGGATGTGGGACAGGGCGCGGGTGACGGTGGGGCCGGTGCAGGAGTTGAAGTCGCCGCGGTAGTGGCCGCCCAGCAGGGTGACGTTCACCGCGGGGGCGGCGGATCCGAGGCGCTGCGCGAGGCCGACCGAGTTGGTGACGACGTGCAGCTGATCCACCTCCGCCAGCGCCGGGACCAGGGGGAACAGGGTGGTCGAGTCCTCCATGAGCACGGTGCTGCCCGGTCCGATCCGGTCGGCGACGGCTGCGCAGAGCGCGTTCTTGGCCGCGAGGGCGCTGTTCTCCCGGAAACGGGTGGCCGTCTCCATGGTGAGCGCGGGGAACGCGACGGCCCGCCCGCGCTCCTTGCGCAGCAGATGCCGCCCGGCGAGGTCGTCCAGGTCCCGGTGCATCGTCATCAGACTGACGTCGAAGTGCCGGGCGAGGTCGTCGATGCGGGTCTCGCCATGGTCGGCGACGTACCGCAGCACGGCCTGGCGCCGCTCCTCGACGGCCGCCTGTGACAGTCGCGTACGGGCGGTCACGGCGCCCCTCCTTCCCGGTCGCTCCGGTGTCGCAGTTTCCCACACGGGCCGGTGCGGGGCGGGGTCCGTCCGGCTCGCGGCCCTCGGGCCGTCCGTGCGACGGCTGCTCCGTACGACGTGCGTGTCCGCGTCCATGTCTGCAATCCCTGTCTGCGTGGGGCCGTGAGCTACGGTCCGTCCACCGTGACCAGCACCTTGACCTGTTCGGGGTCGACGGATGCGGCGAAAGCCTTGGCGGCGTCCGCCAGCGGGTAGGTGGCGGTGACGATCTCGGCGGTGTCGACGGCGCCGGACGAGATCAGGGACATCGCGGTGCGGTAGTCGTCGCCGGTGTACATCAGCGTGCCCTCGATGCGGATCTCCCGGTCCTGGACCAGGTCGAGGCGGACCGGGGTGGTGCCGGCGGCGCCGACGCCGACGACGATGATCGTGCCGCCCTTGGTGACCAGGTCGGTGGCCTGGGCGATGGACTGTTCGCGCGCCACGCAGTCGAAGACCACGTCGGCCGGTCCGCCGAGCGCCGCATGGGCCTGGTCGGCGAGGTCGGCGGCGTCGGCGGGCAGGGCCGTGTCGGCTCCCAGACGCAGGGCGCGGTCCCTCTTGCCCGGCAGCAGGTCGGTGACGGCGATCCTCGCGGCACCGGCGTGCCGGGCGGCGGCGAGGACGAGCAGACCAATCGGCCCGGCTCCGAGCACGACGACCGTGCGTCCGGTGAGGTCACCTGCCTTCGCCACGGCGTGTACCGGGGTGGCCAGGGGTTCGACGAGGGCGGCCTCGATGTCGGTCATGCCGTCGGGAACGCGGTGGACGCGGTCGGCCGCGATGGTGAACAGGTCGGCCATGGCGCCGGGCGTCTGGCAGCCGAACACCTTCAACTCCTGGCAGATGTTGTAGCGGCCGGAGCGGCACTGGGGGCATCGGCCGCAGTACAGGTTGGGCTCGATGATCACCCGGTCTCCGGGCGTGAAGTCCTCGGCTCCTTTCCCTGCCGCGGCGACTACACCGACCGCCTCGTGGCCGGGGCGGTAGGGCAGGTCGATGAAGGGGTGGTGGCCGGCCGCCGCATGGGTGTCGGAGCCGCACACGCCGACGACGGTGGTACGCACCAGGAGTTCGTCGTCCCCGGGGACGGGGGCGGGCACCTCCTCGAGGGTGATGTCGTCGAGGGAGCGGACGAGAACGCGGCGGATCTGCTCGGTCATGTGGGGGTTCCGTTCGGTTCGGGCGTTCACGCGGTGGCGAGGCCGGGCTGGATCTGGATCTTGCGGCCGATGCCTGCCTGGAAGCGGGCGACTGCGTCCTGGAACGCCGCCAGCGGGAGGCGGTCACTGATGAAGACGCGCGGGTCGATGACACCGGTGGCGAAGAGGTCCGCGGCGCGTTCGAAGCTGTGCAGGACCGCCATAGAGCCGGTGATCGTGATCTCCTGGTTGTAGATCCTGTACGGCTCGATGGTGGCCCGGGCGGCGTAGTCGGCGACCCCGAACTGCAGGTACGTGCCGCCTTTTCCCACCCGGCCGAGGGCGTCCTGGATGGCTTTCGCGTTGCCGGTGGCGTCGACGACCAGATCCCATCCGTAGGGCGGCCGGTCGAGCTCGTCGGCGGACGCGGCACCGGCGGTGCAGCCCAGTTGCCATGCCGTGGCCAGGCGTTCGGCGTTGAGGTCGACGACGTCGACGCTCGCGGCACCGGTGGCTTTGGCGAGCTGGAGCATCATCAGGCCCATGGTTCCGGCGCCGTAGACGAGCACGCGGGAGGCGAGGCGGCTGCGCAGGACGTCGTAGCCGCGCACCGCGCAGGACAGCGGCTCGATCAGGGCCGCGTCCTGGGCGTCCACGTGGTCGGGCAGTCGTACGCAGTTGGCGGCGGGCGCCACGGCGTACTCGGCGGCGGCGCCCGGGTGGGTGACGCCGATGGCGGCCCAGCGTTCGCAGAGGTTGTTGTGGCCGAGGCGGCAGTAGTGGCACTCCAAGCAGTACAGCGACGGGTCCACGGCGACCTGGTCGCCGAGCGCGAGTTCGGTGACCTCGCTACCGAGGGCCACGACCTCCCCGGCGAACTCGTGGCCGGGGATGATGGGCAGTTTCGGGGCGAACTCCCCCTGGAGGATGTGCAGATCTGTGCCGCACAGCCCGGTGGCCGCGACCTCGACGACGACCTCGCGCGGGCCGGGAGCGGGGTCATCGACCGTGGCGATCTCGACGCTGCCGGGCTGGGTGATGACGGCTGCCTTCACTTGACGGCTCCCAGGGAGAGGCCGCGGACGAGCTTGTCCTGGGCGGCGAAACCGGCGATGAGGACGGGCAGCGAGACCAGGGTGGCCGCCGCGCACAGCCGGGCGAGGAACAGGCCCTCGTTGGTGATGAAGCCGACCAGGAACACCGGCGCGGTGGACGCCTGCGTTGCGGTGAGGTTCACGGCGAACATGAACTCGTTCCAGCTGAAGATGAAGCAGATCAGCGAGGTGGCGGCGAGTCCGGGCATGGCGACGGGTGCGACGACCCGCCACAGGACGGTGAGCAGGCCCGCGCCGTCGACCTCGGCCGCTTCCAGGATCTCCTTGGGGACCTCGGCGAGGAAGGAGCGCATCATCCACACCGCGATCGGCAGGTTCATGGCGGTGTAGAGGATGACCAGCGTCCACACGTTGTCCAGCATCCCGGCGTCCTTGACGATCAGGTACACCGGCAGCAGGGCGGCGATGGCCGGGAGGAACTTGGTGGACAGGAAGAAGAACATCACGTCGGTCCACTTCTCGACCGGCTTGATGGACAGGGCGTAGGCCGCCGGTACCGCCAGGGCGAGGACCAGGACCGTGGAAAGGATGCTGGCCATGGCCGAGTTGAGGAGGAAGGGGGTGATGTCCCGGCTGAAGAGGAGTTTGTACTGGTCGAAGGTGACGGCGGCGAAGGGGGTAGGCGGATTGGTGGCCGCGTCGGCCTCCTGGTGGAAGGAGGTGAGGACCATCCAGGCCACCGGCGCGAAGAACGCCAGGGTGGCGAGCCAGGCGACAAAGGTCCACAGGGGAGAGAGCCGGGGCTCACCGCCCCGGTCCTCCCTGCGGCGGAAGAGCTTTGTGAACTTCGCCCCGGGCGCGGCGACTGCTGCATGGGTCATCGGGATACCTCCTCGCGGAACAGCGACGCGATGGTGCGCAGCGCGAAGGTCGCGATCACGAACGCGCCGAGGACGACGACGACACCGGCGGCGGCTGCCTCGCCGTACTCGTACTTGCGGAACATGGTCAGGTAGATCTCGTAGGGCAGGTTGGTGGTCTGGGAACCGGGGCCGCCCTGGGTGATGGTGAAGACCGCGTCGAAGGTCTGCACGACGTAGATCGTGCCGAGCAGAACGCCCAGCTCGATGTACTGGCGCAGGTGCGGCAGCGTGATGTGGCGGAAGGTCTGCAGCGCGGAGGCGCCGTCCATGCGGGCCGCCTCCAGGACGTCACCGGGCTGCGCCTGCAGGCCGGCCAGGAGGATCAGCATCATGAACGGGGTCCACTGCCAGACCAGCGACACCACGACGGCGGGCATCGGGTAGGAGGAGATCCAGTCGACCGTGGGGCCGTTGTCCGCGCCGAACAACCGGTAGACGGCGTTGAGGGTGCCGTTGAGCAGTCCGTAGTCGGGGTTGTAGATGGCGTGCTTCCACAGCAGCGCCGCCGCGACCGGCATGACCAGGAACGGGGCGATGAGCAGCGTGCGCGCCAGCCCACGGCCGGCGAAGCGGCGGTCGAGGAGCATCGCCAGACCGAGTCCGAGGATCACACTGATGATCACCACCGACGCGGTGAGCACGACGGTGTTGAGCACGGCCGTGCGCAGCCGCTCGTCGGTGAAGACGAACGAGAAGTTGGACAGACCGACGAAGTGCCGGTCGCCCGGCTTGAGGATGTTCCACTGGAACGTGGAGATGATCAACGTGGCCACGAAAGGCAGCTGCGTGACGACAATGGTGAAAATCAGCGCGGGCAGCAGCGGGATGCGGCGCTTCCACTTGGCCGCCGCGCCCGAGGACTTCCGGGGACGGACGGGCGGGGGTGCTGTCTTGGGGGGTGCGGTGAGCGTGGTCATGAATGGTTCCTCTGCCGGTGAAGGCCGGGGGCGGGGAAGCTGCGCCCGGCCGACGCCGAGGCCGGCCGGGCACTGAAGGTCACTTCTGGTAGTTCTTGGCGACTTCCTCGGCCAGCTTCTGGCCGTCGTCGAGCGCCTTGTCCACGCTGGTCTTGCCGGCGATGGCGGCGGAGATCTCCTGGGTGACCTTGGTGCCCAGGTCCTGGAACTCGGGGATGGCCACGTACTGGATGCCCACGGTCGGCCTCGGCTGGACACCGGGGTTGGCCGGGTCGGCCTGCTCGATGGACTTCAGGGTGATGTCACCGAACGAACCGGCGGCCTTCTTGTACTGCGGGATGTCGTAGGTGCTGGCCCGCTTGCCGGCCGGGACGCGCGCCCAGCCGAGCTTCTCGCCGACGAGGTTCTCGTACTTCTTGCTGGAGGCCCACAGCATGAACTTCGAGGCGGCGTCGGCGTTCTTCGTGGTCTTGGGCATGGCCCACGACCAGGCCCACAGCCAGCCGCTGCTGTCCGTCTTGACGGTCGGTGCGTAGGCGTAGCCGACGTTGCCGGCAATCTTGCTGGAGGCGGGGTCCTCCAGCGACCCGGCCGCGCTGGTCGCGTCGTACCACATCGCGACCTTCTTCTGGCTCAGCGCGTTCAGGCACTCGGTGAACCCGGCCTGCGGGGCGCCGGCCTCACCGTGCTTGCGGACCAGGTCGACGTAGAACTTCGTGGCCTCCTTGAAGCCGCCGGTGTTGACCTGCGCCTTCCAGTCCTTGGTGAACCAGGTGCCGCCGAAGGTGTTGACCATGGACGTCAGCGGCGCACCCAGCTCGCCCCAGCCGGCCAGGCCGCGCAGGCAGATGCCCTTCATGCCGGGCTCGGCGCCGTCGACCTTGGCCGCGATGTCGGCGATCTGCTGCCAGGTCGGCCGTTCGGGCACCGTGATGCCCTTCGCCTTCATGACGTCCTTGTTGTACATGAGCATGGAGGACTCGCCGTAGAACGGCAGGGCGTAGAGCTTGCCGTCCGAGCCGGTGAGCGACTGGACCATCGGCTTGAGCAGGTCGGCCTTGTCGAAGCCCTTGTCCTTGTCGGCGTACGAGCCCAGGTCGTGCAGCCAGCCGTTCTTCTCCCAGATGGGCACCTCGTAGGCGCCGATGGTGGCGACGTCGTACTGGCCGGCCTGGGTGGCGATGTCCTGGGTGACCTTGTCGCGCAGTTCGTTCTCGGGGAGGACCGTGAAGTTGACCTTGATCCCGGTGTCCTTGGTGAAGTTGTCCTTGGTCAGCTTCGCGATGTCCTCCATCTGCGGGTTGCCGACCATCAGGACGTTGATGCTCTTCCCTCCACCCGAGGCCCCGCCGGCGCCGGCTCCGGAACAGGCTGTGGCGAGCAGGGCGGTGGCGGCGGCGCCGGCTATGAGGGCGTATCTGGTCGATGCCATGTGACGGGGGGAACCTCTCGTGCGGGTTCGCCGGGACCTCGACTGAGGCGCGGCGGGTCGAGCAGGGGGTGTGGATGCGTCCTTGGGGAGTCGGGCGCGTTTCGATGGCCGAATTATTAGCAGGAGACTGCGCCGTTGTTAACACATCTTGCGAGAAATTCTCTTCAGACTTATCGTCAAGCGGTCTCTGAGGGCTACGAGACTCCACCGAACAGCCCAGCCCCCAGCCCTCGACCTCGCCGCCGCCGTCCCCGAGGAACCCACACGAGCACCAGACCGGAACCCGCAGACCAGCCTGCCGTCGTCGTTGCCGGAGACGCGCTGGTGGACCTCACCACCGCCCGCACGGCCGACGGTGCCGCGGCGTTCCAGCCACGCCCGGGCGGCTCGTGCCTCAACGTCGCCGCCGGTCTCGGCCGACTCCGAGTCCCCACGGCACTGCTCGCGCGCATCTCCGACGACCACTTCGGCGATCTCCTGCGCGCGCACCTCGCGGCCTCCGGCACACGGCTCACCCATGCGCTGCCTGCCTCCGACCCCACCACTCTCGCCGCCGTGCATCTGCGCGAGGACGGGTCGGCCGCCTACTCCTTCCACGCGAACGGCAGCGCCGACCGCGGCCTGCGCCCTGAACACCTCGCCGCTCTCCCCGACGGCGGCACGCTGCCCGCGGGGACGGCCCTGCACCTCGGGTCGCTGGGTCTGCTGCTCGAACCCCTGGCCTCCACGCTCGACGGACTGATTCGCCGGGAGGCGGGCCGGCGGCTGGTGTCCCTCGACCCGAACGTGCGGCCGGGCCTGGTCACCGACCGCGCCGCCTATCTCCGGCGGTTCGCCGAGTGGGTGGCGCTCGCCGACATGGTGAAGGCGAGCGACGAGGACCTGGCCTGGCTCCACCTCGGTGAGTCGTACGAGGGGGTGGCCGAACGCTGGCTCGCGTCCGGGGCAGGACTCGTCCTGATCACGTTCGGCTCCCGGGGCGCCTGGGCCGCCGGCCGCTACGCCCGTGTCTATGCGCCGGCCCGGCGGTCCGGGCAGTCGACACTGTCGGAACGGGCGATGCCTTCACCGCCGGAGTGCTCGCCCATCCGCACCGCACCGGCCGACTCAGCCGCGAAGGCGTCGACCACCTTGGCGCCGGCGAGCTTGCCCGGCTGCTGTCGTACGCCGTGGAGATCGCTGCCGACACCTGCACCCGCGCCGGTGCCCAGCCGCCGTACCGCTACGACGGCGTGACGACCCCCGTGTAGCGGCAGTGGCCATGCCTGGATGCCCGTCGCTCCCTCATGTCGCCGGCTCGCCCGGCGCTCACTCCGGAGCCTCGCGCGCGTCCAGGCGAGCCCAGACCGGTCCGAGAGCCTCCAACGCCTCTCGGTACACCGCATACGCCTCGTCGAGTACGGCGACCCGGTCAGGGCGGGGTTCGTGGCGCCTGAGTACGTGGGGGGTGGCGCGCGGGTCCGTCACGTCGTCGAGCAGTCCGACGGCTGTGGCGGCGAGCAGCGCCGCTCCCCGGGCAGCACTCTCCTGGACGTCGGTCACCACGACCGGCCGCCGTAGGGCGTCGGCGAACATCTGGCTCCATACCGCACTGTGTGCGGCCCCGCCGGTCAGCCGGGCCGCAGCCCCGGTGATCGGCAGCTTCGAGCGGAGCGCGTCGACATGCCAGCGGTGGTTGAGGACCACGCCTTCCATCAGGGCCCGCAGCAGGTGGCCGCGGCCGTGCCAGCCGCGCAGTCCGAGGAACGTCCCGGACGCGGGATGCGGGTGCGGGGAGCCGTAGACGAACGGGTGGAACAGCACCTCCGACGGACCGTCCAGGCATGCCTCGACCTCGCGGCCGATCGCCTCATGGACGCCGTACCGCTGGTCGGTCGGTGCACCGGTGACCCGCAGGAACCATTCCAGGTTCGCCACCGACGCGGGTGAGGTGGACATGGTCATCCACTGGCCCGGGCGGACGAAGTGACGGACCTGCCAGCGCGGATCGACGACCGGGCGCTCGCTGACCACCTGGTTGATGCTGAACGACCCGGCGATCAGGCACAGTTCGCCCGGCGTCGTGCCGCCGATCCCGAGCGCGGCGGCATCGACGTCATGGGCACCCGTGACAACGGGCGTGCCGGCGGTGAGCCCGGTGAGCGCCGCGGCCTCACGGGTGACGGTTCCGCTCACCGCGTCGCAGGGCAGCACGGGCGGCAGCAGGCGGGCGAGCGCGCCGAGGCCGTACAGGTCGAGCAGCTCTGGCGAGTATCCGCCGCGGCGCATGTCGGTGAACGAGGCACTGGCGTCCGTGGGATCGGTGGCCACCGCGCCTGTCAGTCTCAGGCGCAGCCAGTCCTTGCAGGACAGAAGCCACCGGGCCTGCCGAAGCACTCCCGCCTCGTGGCGGGCGAGCCAGGCCAGCAGGGCGGCCGGGGAACCAGCGAACGGCACCGTGCCCGACATCTCCAGGGCGCGCGACCAGACCGGAGTGCCCCGCC
Source organism: Streptomyces sp. NPDC050416 (assembly GCF_044458845.1). Classification (NCBI taxonomy): domain Bacteria; kingdom Bacillati; phylum Actinomycetota; class Actinomycetes; order Kitasatosporales; family Streptomycetaceae; genus Streptomyces; species Streptomyces sp. NPDC050416. The sequence continues at coordinate 167,503 of NZ_JBITII010000015.1, read as the reverse complement.
ACTCCACCAGCATTGGTTCGGCGCGCGTGTCCATCGCCACGATCCCGGCGCGCACCGGCCGGGCGAACTCGTCGACGGCGTACAGGCCGTCGCCGTGCCCGGCCAGTCCCACCGCGGCGACGGCTCGCCCCGCGTCCGGTCCCACCTCGGCGAGACAGGCGGCGATGGCCTGGAACGCGGTCCGCCACACCTCGCCCATATCCCTCTCCACCCAATGAGGTCTAGGGGTCTTCAGGGGCACTGTGCCGCTGCCGCGCGCCACCGCTCGGCCGGTGGCGTCGAACAACACGGCCTTGGTCACGGTATGGCCCGCGTCGACACCGAGCACCAGTTCACGTGCCACAGCTCACACCCGCCCCAGGCCGCAGGCAGTGTCCATCGCGGCGCACCGGCCGGTCGCCACGAGTCCGGCGACGAGCCGCGCCGAAGGCAGCATCCCGGTCGCGCCGGAGCCCTTTGGCTGCCACTCAGTCAACGCCGCGCCCCGGTCCGAAACGGGCCGCACACTCTGCCACGGCGTCGACGTACCCGGCGGGGACCATCGACCACCGATGACCGGAACGCACACCGGGGTCTCCTCCCGTGCCGAAGCCACCATCCACCGGGCCGATCGTCCCACGTAGCCGGTCGACGCGCCCTGACCGTCATCTGAGCGATCTCCGGCCGCTCTGCTTCGCCGTGGTCGACGGCGAGGGCCCACAGAAGGTAGATGATCGGTCGTCCTGAGGGGCAGTGTCAGTCACCAGTCGGTCCGGTCAGCGCCTCGCGGACGACAGCGACGCCTCCCGCGGGGAGACTGACCAAGCCCACGACCGGTTTGCCGGTGAGGAGTTCGACCCCGTCGGCGGGGATTTCAGCGCCTTGGCCGGCGTGGTCGATGAAGAAGAGGTAGTCGGCGTCGGTGCCCCGCCGCCGGACCACCTCGACGCCCGCCGGCACCTCACGCTCCGGACGCACGCCCGCCTCCTGGCGGATACGCTCCAGGACGGCGGCCAGGCTGGTGGGGTCCGGGTGGGTGGCGACGTACCAGGCGGTTCCGCTGCCGTACGCGTGGCGGGTGACGGCCGGGACGCCGGCCAACGGTCCGTCCGTGTACGCGGCGACGGCCTCGGCCCCGGTGAGCCGGATGCGTTCGGTCCAGAGGTCGGCGGTCGCGTCCTGCGGGACCTGCCCGGCCAGACCGACCGACTGTCCCGGCAGCAGGGGGAACGGCTCGTCGCCGTGCACCCCGAGGAGCTCCCGGAAGGCGCCCGGGTAACCGCCCAGGCGTACGTGACAGTTCTCGTCCACCGCGCCGCTGTGGAAGCCCACGGCCAGGGTGCCGCCGCCCTCGACGAACGCCGCCAGGCCGGCCGCGCCCGCGTCGTCGACCAGGTACAGACTGGGGGCGAGTACGAGCTGGTAGCGGTCGAGGTCCGGGGCGTCGGGGCGGACGAAGTCGACCGCCACTCCGGCCTTCCACAGCGGTGCGTACCAGTCCCTCACCAGGTCCTGGAAGCGGAGTTCGGCGCTGGGCTGGGAGGGTTGTTCCATGGCCCAGCGGGCGTTCCAGTCCCAGACCATGGCGACGCGGGCGGGGCTGGTGCTGCCGCAGACCTCCGCCAACGCTCCCAGGTCCGCGCCGAGTTGGACGACGTCCTGCCAGATCCGGCTGTCGGTGCCCGCGTGCGGGAGCATCGCCGAGTGCCATTGCTCGGCGCCCGCCTTAGCGGCCCGCCACTGGAAGTAGGCGATGCCGTCGGCGCCGTGCGCGACGTGGGCGAGTGCGTTGCGGCGCATCTCGCCGGGGCCCTTGGCCCGGTTGACGGGCTGCCAGTTGATGGCTCCGGTGGAGTGTTCCATCAGCAGCCAGGGCCGCCCGCCGGTCAGGGAGCGGACCAGGTCGCCGCAGAGCGCGATGTCGATCTCCGACTCCGGGTCGGTGGAGAGCAGGTAGTGGTCGTTGGAGACGATGTCCAGCTCGGGGGCCCAGCGCCAGTAGTCGAGCGCGTCGAAGTTGTGCATCACCATGAAGTTGGTGGTGGCGGGGAGGTCCGGGGCGGCGCGGCGGAGCACGTCACGTTCGGCGGTGAACAGCGACAGCAGTTCGTCCGAGCAGAAGCGGCGCCAGTCCAGCTGGTGGGTGGGGTTGGGGTCGGCACCGGTGGCGCGGGGCGGGATGATCTCCTCCCAGTCGTAGTACCACTGGCTCCAGAAGGTGGTGCCCCAGGCGTGGTTGAGCGCGTCCAGGTCGTTGCCGTACTTCTCCTTCAGCCAGGTACGGAAGGCGGCGGCGCTGGTGTCGCAATAACAGGCGGCGTTGTGGCAGCCGTACTCGTTGTGGACGTGCCACATCGCCACGGCAGGGTGGTCGGCGTACCGTTCGGCCAGTGCGCCCGCGATGCGCAGCGCCGCGGTGCGGTAGGCGGGGCTGGACGGGCAGAACGTCTGGCGGCTGCCGTACGACAGCGTGCGGCCGTCGCGGGCGACCGGCAGTGCCTCGGGGTGGGCCTTGAAGAACCAGGCGGGCGGGGCGGCGGTGGGGGTGGCGAGGTCGGCGGCGATGCCGTTCTCGTGGAGGAGGTCGAGGATCTTGTCCATGCGGGCGAAGTCGTAGACGCCCTCGGACGGCTCCAGCAGGGCCCAGGAGAAGATGCCGACGCTGACCATGGTCACCCCGGCCTCGCGCATCAGGGCCATGTCCTCGGCCCACACCTCCTCGGGCCACTGTTCGGGGTTGTAGTCGCCGCCGTAGGCGATGCCGGGCAGGCGGAGACGGCGTTCGGTGGTCACTGGTGGTGCTCCGGGGGCTGTGGGGAACGGGTGGGAGGCGTGCTTCAGCCCTTGTTGGCGCCCAGGGTCAGGCCGCTGACGAACTGGCGCTGGAGCACGAAGTAGACGATCAGGGTGGGGATCGCGGTGAGCAGGGCTCCGGCCGCGACCAGGTTGGGGTCGGTGAAGTACTGGCCGGAGAGGTTGTTCAGCGCCGAGGTGATCGGCATGTTCTCGCCGGTGGAGATCAGGACGATGGCCCAGAAGAAGTCGTTGTAGATCCAGATGGACAGCAGCGTCGCCAGGGCGGCCATCGCGGGCTTGCACAGCGGCAGCACGACCTGCCAGTACAGACGCCACACGGAGGCGCCGTCGACCAGGGCGGCCTCGGTCAGTTCGTGCGGCAGCGAGCGCATGTAGTTGCTCAGCACGAACGCGCAGAAGCCGGACTGGAACGCCACGTGGATGAGCACCAGGCCGAGCGCGGAGTCGTAGAGCTTGCCGGACATGGTGATGCCGGGCAGGTCGATCAGCAGATACAGGCGGTACAGGGGGGTGATGATGACCTGCTGGGGCAGCAGGTTGCCGGCCGTGAAGACCAGCAGCAGGAACAGGTTGAGGCGGAAGTCGAAGCGGCTGACGTAGAAGGCGACCATCGACGACAGCAGCAGTGTCAGCAGCACGGCCGGCACAGCGACGATCAGGGTGTTGCCGAAGTAGTGCAGCATGTCCGACTGCTGGAAGGCGTTCGTGAAGTTGTCGAAGCTCAGCTTGTCGGGCCAGGAGACATAGCCCTTGGTGCTGGTCTCCGAGTAGGGCCGCATCGCCGCGAGCAGCGCCCACAGCAGGGGCGCCAGCCAGGCCAGCGCCGTGACGGCGAGGAAGGTGTGCAGCAGGATCCGGGCGGGGCGGATGGGGGTGCGCTGCTTGTGAGCGCCGGCGACGGTGCTCATGCGCGCCGCTCCTTCCGGAAGGTGGCGATCAGGTACGGGATGATCACCGCGAGCGAGATCACCAGGAGGACGACGGCGATGGCGGAGCCGTATCCGATCCGGCTGGACTCGCCGATGATGTTGTTGGTCACCAGGATCGACAGCAGTTCGGTGCCCTGGGCGCCCTTGTTGAAGACGAAGACCAGGTCGAAGGCGCGCAGGGCCTCGATGATCGTGACGACCAGGACGACGGTGTTGGTGGGCCGCAGGGTCGGGAAGACGACGTTCTTGAACGTCTGCCACTCGTTGGCGCCGTCCAGCGAGGACGCTTCCCGCAGGGCGGGGTCGACGCCCTTCAGGCCGGCCAGGTAGAGGATCATCATGTAGCCGGCGTGCCGCCAGGACGCGGCGACCAGGACGGCCCAGAGGTTGAGGTCCGGGTCACCGATCCAGTCGATGTAGTGGCCGGGCTTGTTGGCTCCGATGAGACTGTTGATCAGGCCGGTGTCGGGGTTGTAGACGAGCTGCCAGACGAACCCGGTGACCGCCAGCGACACCACCACCGGCAGGAAGAACGCGGTCTGGTAGACGCGGCTGAAGCGGATCCTCTTGTCCAGCTGCACGGCCAGGAACAGGCCGAAGGGCGTGGGCAGCAGGATGAGCACGACGAACCAGATGACGTTGTGCTCGACGGCGGGCCAGAACTGCGGGTTGCTGGTGAACAGTTCACGGAAATTCTGAAGTCCGACCCACTTGATGGAGTCGAAGCCGATGCCGTCCCAGGTGGTGAAGGCCAGCGCGATCGAGGCCAGCGCCGTCAGCCAGACGAGCAGGACGTGCAGGATCGTCGGCACCCCGGCCATCACGCCGAGCGTGATGCGGTCCCGCCGGGTGAGCAGCCGCCGGTGGCCCAAGGGCGCCCGTAGCCGCTCGGCCTGATCCGTGGTCACATTCTTCGGGTTGCCCGGGGGCGGCACTGCGGCCGTCCCCGGGGTGCTGGTGGTGCCGGTCCCGGTACCGGTGTTCGTTGTGGCGGTCATGCGGACGCGAAGATCGTCTTCTTCTGGCGCTCGATCGACGCCAGCAGGCTGTCGACCCCCTTGGGGTCGCGGACGAACTTCTGCAGGGCCGGCTGCATCACCGTGGAGGTGAAGTCCGGCCGGCTGTCGCGGTCCATGAACTGGGTGAGGTGCTTGGCCCCGGAGATCGTCGCGTACGCCTTCTTCTGCAGCGCCGTGTACGAGGAGGTGTCGGCCTTGTCGGAGGCTGCGACCAGGCTCGGGTCGGACTTCAGGTAGATCTGCTCGGCCTCCGGCGTGCCCAGGAACTCCAGGAGCTTGCGCGCGCCGGCCTTGTTCTTCGGGGCCTTGGAGAGCATGAAGCCGTCGGTGGGGGCCTCGACGGTGTCCTGCCCGTATGCGGAGTTGATCTCCGGGAAGGGGAAGAAGTCGAGGTCGTCGAGGTCGGCCTGGTTGGTGAACTGCTGGGCCACGAAGCTGCCGAACAGGTACATGCCCGCCTTCTTCGATATCAGCGTCTGGGCCGCGTCCTGCCAGGTGCGGCCGACGGCGCCCTCCTGGTGGTAGGGGAGGATCTCCGCCCAGTGGTCGAAGGCGGTGCGGACCTTGGCATCCGTCCAGGACGCCTTGCCGGCCATCAGTTCGACGTGGAAGTCGTAGCCGTTGGTGCGGAAGTTGATCTGGTCGAAGGTGCCGAGCGCGGGCCAGGCGTCCTTGTCGCCGAAGGCGAAGGGGACCAGGCCGTTCTTCCTCATCTGCTTGCACAGGGCGACGAGTTGGTCCCACGTGGTGGGGACCTCGTAGCCGTGCTGCCGGAAGACGCTCTTGCGGTAGAAGACACCCCACAGGGACGTGGAGATCGGCACGAAGTAGTACTTGCCGTCCGCGCCCTTGCTGAGCGCCTTCATCGCCTCGGGGAAGTTGCCGCCGATCTTCTGCCACACGTCGTCGATCGGCGTGGCCAGCTTCTTCGAGGCGAAGAACTGCATGCGGTAGCCGGCGAACCAGTTGAACACGTCGTCCGGGGTGCCCTGCAGGTAGGAGTTGATCTGCTCCTGGAACGTGTTGTGGTCCTTGGTGTTCACGTCGACCGTGATCCCCGACTGCTTCGTGAACGCCGCGAAGATCTCGGCGAACGCCTTCTTCGGCACCGCGTCCGACGCGTTCGACCCGAGGCTGACGGTCTTCGGGTCGGCGGCCGTACCGCTGCCGCCGCAGGCGCTGAGCAGAGGTATGGCGGCACCGAGGGCGGCTGCCCCACCAATACCACGCAGGACGGTGCGGCGACTGGCAGCAGGCATGGGCCGGCCGAGGGAGGAAGAGTGCATTTCGGCTCCTGACAGGGCGGCCGTGCTCAGGCGGCACGTCGGCCCGCGGGGTGTGACGGGGAAAGCGGTCGTTCAGGCGACCAATACTCAACACGATCGAACAAATCCGACCGGCGGTTGCGAGGAAGACTGAACGTTCCGGGGAGTCGCTGTCAAGCCCCTTCGACCTGAGCGCAGGACCGGCGGTGCATGTCGAGAAGTCTGACGGTTCACCCCCGGACGGGAACGGCGACCTCTTTCCGTGAGCGGACGAGCGAGTGGGCTTATGCTGTCTGACCAGCAGATATGTGCGGCCCTGGTGACCCCACGCAATGGCTGCGCAGCCCGTCGCCGACCGGCCGCCCTCCATCCGATCCGCTGCCGTCCATCGAAAATCGATACTGCGGGGACCCTTGACGTACACCTGTCGGCTACGTAGACATGACCACGCGGTCAGACCGCGTGGTCATACACTTGACCTCATTCGATGCGGACGCACGGCCGTCGGGAGACTTCATGGGAGCAGTGGTGGGGCAGAGCGAGGGCTCCCCCGTGCCGCGCAGCGCGGACGTGGCCCGCCTGGCCGGGGTGTCGCGCAAGACGGTGTCCCGGGTCCTCAACAACGAGCCGTATGTCTCCGAAGACGCCCGCACACGGGTCCTCGCAGCCGCTGAGGAACTCGGCTACCGGCTGAACCAGGCGGCCAGGACACTGGTCTCCGGGCGCACCGGCTCCCTCGGCGTGGTCGCCCTGGGCACCGCCGGGTACGGGACCGCTTCACTGCTCGTGCACATCGAGCGGGCCGTGCGCGACGAGGGCTACGCGCTCCGTGTGGTCAACACACCGGACGGCGACCCGGCGGGTATCGCCGGCGCCGTGGAGTCGCTGCTCGAACAGGGGGTGGACGGCGTCATCGTCTCCGAACCCATCGTGGAGGGAGACGTCAGCGTCCGCGTCGACGTGCCGGTGCTCTTCCTGGGGGCACCGCCCGCATTCAACGCCACCCGCACCGTGACCATGGGTGTGGGCGCCCACGAACTGGCCCGGGCTGCCACCGAACATCTGCTGGACCTGGGGCACGCGACCGTTCATCATCTGGCCGGTCCGCGGCGCTGGTACGCCACCAAAGACCGCATCGAAGGATGGCGGGCAGCGCTGGCGGCGCGGGGCGCACACGAGCCGCCGCTGCTCAACGGTGACTGGTCGGCCGCCTCCGGCCATGCCGTGGGCGAGGCGCTGGCCTCGGACCGTTCCGTGACCGCTGTCTTCGCGGCGGGCGACGAGATGGCCATCGGCCTCATCCACGCCCTGCGGGAGGCCGGGCGTCGCGTGCCACAGGACATCAGTGTCGTCGGCTTCGACGGCAACCCGGTCTTCGCCTACGTCTCTCCTCCCCTGACCACCGTGCGCCAGCCCTTCGAGGCCGCGGCACGGGAGGGCATCCGCCTTCTCGTGCACGCGATCGAGAAGCCCCACACCGACCTGCCGCAGGCGAGCGACCCACCGGTCGAACTCATCGTCCGCGGCTCGACCGCGCCCCCGCCGCCCCACCCCGTCACAGCGGGCCGGCGCACCACCTGACAGCATCCCGGCGGCCCGCAGGGAGCACACCCGCACGCCGGCCACCGCTGAGCCACTCGCACCGGTTGTCCCACGCAGAGGCCGACCGGCCCGACCGCCGCGCCGTCGCGACGCCGTCGTTCCCGTACGCCGGGCGCGGTGCACGCGCCTTCCGGGCTTGCCGCTTGCCACCCTGGTTCCGTCCCGACGCGGCAGACACCGGTCCATCCCACCCATTCCCTGTCCTGAGAGCCGCACATGTCCCCTGCACGGTTGGGCGCCAGACCCGGCGCCGCTCAGCGTTCCCGCCCCAAGACCCTGCTGTTCCTGTTCCTCGCACTGGCCGTCGCCGCGGCGACGATCCTTCTGCCGGCCGCGGGGCGGGCGCAGGCCCTCTCCCGTCCCTCGCAGACGATGTACACCCCGCCTTCGGGTGCGCCTTCGCCCGGTTCGCTGTATCCGCGGGTGCTGCGCCTGCAGCACAACGGATCAGCCAACGGCACCCTGCTCTCCACCTTCGAGCAGTACACCTCCGGTCAGCCCGTCTTCCCGATCTACCGCAGCACCGACAACGGCAACTCCTGGAGCAAGCTCTCCGACGTCGCCGACACCCAGAACGGCTGGGGCATGCGCTGGCAGCCCGAACTGTTCGAACTGCCCACAGCCATCGGCGACTTCCCGGCCGGGACGATCCTGGCCGCGGGTGACTCCGTGCCCTCCGACCGGTCGGCCACCAAGATCGACCTGTACGCCAGCACCGACCGCGGGCAGACCTGGAGCTTCGTCACCAACATCGCCACCGGCGGCGCCGCCTTCGACACCAACGGGAACACCCCGGTCTGGGAGCCGTTCTTCCTGGTCTCCGGCGGCAAGCTCATCGTCTACTACTCCGATCAGCGCGACCCCGACCACGGCCAGAAGATCGTGCACCAGGTCTCCACGGACGCCCGCACCTGGGGCCCCGTCGTGGACGACGTGGCCATGCCCACCGCCAGTAACCGTCCGGGCATGCCGACCGTCGCGAAGCTGCCGAACGGCAAGTACGTCATGTCGTACGAGTACGGCGGTGCTCCCGAGGGCAACTTCTCCGTCTACTACAAGATCTCCTCCGACCCGGAGGCGTTCGGCTCGGTCACCGGCATCCCGCTGCGGACGACGGACGGCGTGGTGCCGCAGAGCGCTCCCTACATGACCTGGCTGCCGACCGGGGGCGCCAACGGCACCCTCGTCGTCAGCGCGAACAGCGCCGAGGACCTGTTCATCAACACGCAGAACGGCGCCGCGAACACCTGGACGCGCATCAGCGCCAACGTGGCCGGCGGCTACAGCCGCGGCATGACGTCCCTCCCCGACGGGCACAGCCTGCTGATACTCAGCGCGGGACGCGGAGGCAGCAACCTCTCCAACCCGGTCACCTACAGCACGATCGACCTGGGCGGCGGCATCTCCGACGGTGCCACCTACACCGTCTCCAACGCGAACAGCAGCCAGCTGCTGACCATCGCGGGCGGCTCCACCACCAACGGCACCTACGCCACCCAGCAGAGCGCCGACAACGCCGGCGACCAGAAGTGGCGGTTCGTGCAGCAGTCCTCCGGCTACTTCAAGATCTTCAACGTGGCCAGCGGCAAGGTCCTGGGCGTGGAGAACCAGTCCACCGCCAATGGCGCCAAGGTCCTGCAGTGGGACGACAACGGCACCGTGGATCACGAGTGGGCGGTTTCCCCGCACCCCGCGGGTGGCTACTCCCTGGTGAACCGGCTGACCGGCAAGTACCTGGAGATCCCCGGCGGTTCCACCACCGTCGGCACCACCGCCGGGCAGTGGGCCGCCACCAGCTGCGACTGCCAGCGCTGGAACCTCACCCAGACCGCCCTGCCGCCCCTGGGCACCGGCCAGTACGTGCTCGTCAACAAGAACAGCGGCAAGTACCTCGACATCCCGAACGGCTCCACCACTGCCGGCACCGCCGTCGGCCAGTGGCAGAACACGGCCTGCACCTGCCAGCTCTTCACCTTCCAGTCCGCGGGCAGCGGCGCCTGGACCATCAAGAACGCCAAGAGCAACCTCAACCTCGACATCCAAGGATCCTCCAGCGCCACGGGCGCGGCCGTCGTCCAGAACACCGCCTCCAGCGCCGCCTCCCAGAAGTGGACTCTCACCGAGGCGGGCGGCGGGTACTACAAGCTCCGGAACGTGAACAGCACCCTCGTCGCCGGCGTCGCCCAGTCCTCCACCGCCGACGGGGCAGCCGTCGTCCAGTGGGGCAACGCCGACCTCGACGACCAGCTCTGGAAGATCGTCCGGATCAACTGACAGCTCCCACGGTCCATGACCAGGGGCGGGAACCGCCGACGAAGCGGTTCCCGCCCCTGCCGTCAGCCCAGGCCGAGCGGCCGAGGCGCAGCTGACCGTCCTTCCTGCAGTGACCGATGTGAACCTCCTGCCTGCGACAGACGACCCCACCACGACGCGGACCCGCCGACAGGGCTGCCTGCGCGCGGTGGGTGTCACCACGCTGGTCCTGCTGGCCGCCGCGGACGTGCTCATCGGCGTCGCCAACGGCAAGACCCTCTGGCCGGTGCTCCTGCTCCTGTCGCTCGGCCTCGCGGCTGTTCTCCGGCCCGGTGCCCATCGGCCCGCGTGGCACCCCCCTAACTGCGGGCCGCGTACCAGCCGGTGCTTCCCTGCCGCTGACCGCCGTGACCGCGACGACGGAGCGGATACGCCATGTTCGGCCCCGGTGAGGTGGCGGTCCTGCTCTGCCTGCTGATGAGCGCCGTCCGTACCTGCCCACCACGGTGGGCGGCCTGTGCGCCGTGCTCACCGGCGGGGCAGCCATCGCGGCGCCGCTGTGCTTCTACCCGACCGGCACCCAGGACGACGCCTCACGCTCCGTCAGAAACAGCGCCGACCGAGCGTCAAGACATCTCCCGAACCCGTCTCTTACGGAGTTGAGGCAGAACGTTCCAGACCCACGCCCCCGCTGCGAAATCGCAGGTGAGCCACGTGGCTGGAACCTACAACATGCTCCACGCAGTGGACTTCGGGAAACAGGTCGAGCACCACCGACCACATCTGGAAAACCCAAGAAAGTCGCAGGTCAGAGCCCCTTTGCAGCAGGCTCCAAAATCGCCACGCACTCCACGTGAGACGTCATCGGAAACAGATCGAACGCCCGCAACGTCCGCACCCGATACCCCCCATCCTGGAAGTACCCCAGATCCCGGGCCAACGCAGCCGGATCGCAAGCCACATACGCGATCCGCCGCGCCCCCAGCGACGCCAGATGCTCCACCGTCTTCCGCCCCGCCCCGGCCCGCGGCGGATCCAGGACGATCAGGTCGACTTCCGTGATCCCCGTGCGCGGCAGCACGCTCTCGACCTTGCCCTGTTCGATGCGGACGCGGTCGAAGTCGGCGAGGTTGTGCCGCGCGTCCTCCACCGCCCGCTTGCCGGACTCGATGCCGAGGACCGCGCCCTGCTCGCCGACCCGGTCGGCGAGGGCGCCCGCGAAGAGGCCGACGCCGCAGTACAGGTCGAGGGCCATGTCGCCCTTGCGGGGCAGGAGGCCCTGCATGACGGCCGTCACCAGGGTGTCCGCCGCCTGCGGGTGGACCTGCCAGAAGCCGCCGTTGCCGACGCGGTAGGTCCGGCCGTCCGCGCGCTCGCGGACGAAGGGACGGCCGTGGACCCGGTGGACACCGCCGGAGCGCTCGTCCACGCGCAGCACCGACACCGGGCGGTCGAGCTCGACCAGCGGGAGGCGCGCACCCGGCTTCGGCGTGAGGATCACCTGGCGGTCCTGCGAACCCGTCGCCGCGATCGCCTCGACGGAGTCCATGCCGGTCCACACCCGCTTCTCGATGCCCAGCTCGCTGACCCCCTCCGCGGCGATCATGCAGTGGTCGATCGGCTCCACCTCGTGGGAGCGGTGCCGGCGCAGGCCCGCGCGGCCGTCGGCCGTGACCGCGTACTGGACGCGGGTACGCCAGGACGGGACCTGGCCCGCGGGCACCTTGTCGCCCTCGGCGGGCATCACCGTGCCGTCCCAGCCGGCCTCCTCCGGGGTGAGACCGGCGAGGTGCTGGAGCTGCTCGGCGATGACGTCGGCCTTCAGGCGCCGCTGCGCGCCCGGCTTGGCGTGCTGCCAGTCGCAGCCGCCGCAGCGGCCGGGGCCGGCGAACGGGCAGGGCACGTCGATCCGGTCCTTGGAGGCCTCGAGCACCTCCACCGCGTCCGCGCGCAGGAACCGGGCGCCCTGCTCGCCCTCCGTCACCCGCGCCACGACCCGCTCACCGGGCAGGGTGTGCCGGACGAACAGCACCTGGCCCTCGGACGTACGGGCGATGCAGTGGCCGCCGTGGGCGACGGGGCCAATCTCGACCTCGTACTCCTCCCCCACCAGCGACTTCCTCGGTTCTGCCTGCATGGTGGGGTGACTCCAAAACACGTGAGGGGCAAGGGCCGAACGGAAACGGCCGGACAACAGCCCACCAGTCTACGTGGCTGCCACCCGACCGCTTCACACGAGCCGTCGCGTCACACGGGCCGTCGCCTCACGACTTGTCCTCGCTGGACTCCTTCGACCGCACCTGTGCCGGCCCCCGCCGCACCGAACCCGGCGCGTTCCACTCCGCCTGCCTGCGGGCCCGCTTCTTGGCCGCCTCGGAGGACTGGAGCTGGTAGGGCACCGAGGTCACCATGATTCCCGGCGTGAACAGCAGCCGGCCCTTCAGCCGCAGGGCGCTCTGGTTGTGCAGCAGGTGCTCGTACCAGTGACCGACGACGTACTCGGGGATGATCACGGACACCGCGTCCCGCGGCGACTCCTTGCGCAGTCCCTTGACGTACTCGATGATCGGCCGCGTGATCTCGCGGTAGGGCGAGTCCAGGACCTTCAGCGGTACGTCGATGCCGCGCCGCTCCCACTCCTCGCGCAACGCCTTGGTCTCCGCCGGGTCGACGTTGACGCTCAGGGCCTCCAGGCTGTCCGAGCGCATCAGCTTGGCGTAGGCCAGGGCGCGCAGCGTCGGGCGGTGGATCTTGGAGATCAGGACGACGGAGTGGATGCGGGACGGCCGTACGCTGTCGTCGCTCGGGCCCTCGGGGGCGGCGATCTCCTCGGCGACGCGGTCGTAATGCTTACGGATCGCCGTCATCGTCGCGTAGAAGATCACCATGCCGAGCAGGGCGACCCACGCGCCGTGCGTGAACTTGGTGACGAGGACGACCACCAGCACGAGGCCGGTGAAGAAGGCGCCGAAGGCGTTGATGGCCCGGGAGCGGATCATGTGGCGGCGCTTGGCCTGGTCCTGCTCGGTGGCCAGGAGGCGGTTCCAGTGCCGGACCATGCCGGTCTGGCTGAGCGTGAAGGACACGAACACGCCGACGATGTACAGCTGGATCAGGCGCGTGGAGTCGGCGCCGTAGACGCCCACGAGCAGTCCGGCGGCGCCCGCGAGGAGCACGATGCCGTTGGAGAAGGCGAGGCGGTCGCCGCGGGTGTGCAGCTGGCGCGGCAGGTAGCGGTCCTGGGCGAGGATCGAGCCGAGCAGCGGGAAGCCGTTGTAGGCGGTGTTCGCGGCGAGGAACAGCACCAGCGCGGTGGCCGCGGCCAGCACGATGAACAGGAAGCTGCCCTTGCCGAAGACGGCCTCGGCGACCTGGGAGATCACCGGGTTCTGCACGTAGTCCCCGCCGAGCGGGACGCCGTTGTGGAAGAGGTCGCGGGCCGGGTTCTCGGCCATGCGGACGTCGGTCGCGGCGGCCAGCGCGATGATGCCGCAGAACATGGTGACGGCGAGCAGGCCCATCATGGCGAGGGTGGTCGCGGCGTTCTTGGACTTGGGCTTGCGGAAGGCCGGGACGCCGTTGGAGATCGCCTCGACGCCGGTGAGGGCGGCGCAGCCGGAGGAGAAGGCGCGCAGCAGCAGGAAGACCAGGGCGAAGCCTGCCAGGCCCTGGTGCTCGGGTTTGATGACGTAGTCCGCCGTCGGTGCGCGCATGGTGTCGTCCAGGACCAGTCCGCGGAAGGCGCCCCAGGCGATCATGGTGAAGACGCCCGCGACGAAGACGTACGTCGGGATGGCGAACAGCGAGCCCGACTCCTTCACGCCGCGCAGGTTCATCAGGGTCAGCAGCACGATCACGCCGATCGCGCAGAGCACCTTGTGCTCGACCACGAACGGGATCGCGGAGCCCAGGTTCTCGATGCCGGAGGAGATCGACACGGCGACGGTGAGGACGTAGTCGACGAGCAGCGCGCTCGCGACCGTCAGGCCGGCGCGGGGGCCGAGGTTGGTGTTCGCCACCTCGTAGTCGCCGCCACCGCTGGGGTAGGCGTGCACGTTCTGCCGGTACGACGCCACCACGGTGAACATCAGCACCACGACCGCGACCGCGATCCACGGACTGAAGTGGTACGCCGTCACACCCGCGATCGACAGGACCAGCAGCACCTCCCCCGGCGCGTACGCGACGGAGGACAGCGGGTCGGAGGCGAAGACGGGTAGTGCGATGCGCTTCGGCAGGAGCGTTTCCCCCAGCCGGTCACTGCGCAGTGCGCGCCCGATCAGGATCCGTTTGGGCACGTCGGTCAGTTTGGACACAACAGTGGATCGTAAGCGTTCGATTGCGGGCTCGCCCACCCGCCACCCCTCATCGGCGTTCCGTCTGCTCTCCGAGTGAATTCAGAGGCTGCTGCGGCTGCGGATTCAGCAGGTCCCGCGGATCCCATGCCTATATGACTAAGCCCCGTCCGTCTCCCGGCCGTTGCCGCCCCCGGAGGTCCCATGCACCCCACCGCAGAACTGATCGGCGCCGCGGCCACACTCTTCGTCCTCGGAATCCTCACCGCGGCGAGCGTGCGGAGCATCAGCCGCCGCAAGAACGTGTCGCCGGACACTCCCTAGAGACCGGACACTCCCTAGAGATACGAGCCTGGTGCCCGCTCCAGTTCCGCCACCCCGGCCAGCAGTTCCTCCCGCCCGATGCTGTCCGTCCGGGTCGACGGGACCGTGCAGGCGTATGCCCCGGCCACCGTGCCGTGCAGGGCGCAGTGGTGGGGCGGTGCGCCCTGCAGCCAGGCGTGGAGGAACGCGGCGGCGAAGGCGTCGCCCGCGCCGTTGGAGTCGACGACCGGTGCCGGGGGCGGGGCAGCGGGTACGTGGGTCAGCTCGCCGTCGGCCAGCAGGTACGCGCCCTCCGCGCCGGCGGTGACGACGACGGTCCGGGCCCGGCCCCGCTCGGTGATCCGCCGCATGGTCCGCTCCGGGTCGGCCAGTGCCGTGCAGGAGAGGAAGACCAGGTCGGCCTGGTGGGCGAAGGTCTCGTGGTAGGGGTCGGAGCCGTCCCAGTCGTGCAGGTCGGTCGAGATCGTGATGCCCGCCTCGCGCAGGACCGGCAGCGCGTGGGCGCACGGCTGGGTGATGACGACATGGGCGTGCCGGCTGGCCGCGGCCAGCTCCCGCAGCACGGCCTCGGGCAGCCGGTCCGTCTCCGCCGAGCGCGTGGCGTCGTACAGCGACAGCCTTCTGCCGTCGGGGCCGACGAGGTTGACGGCGCGCTTGGTGCCGAGCGGCTGGGGGACGGCGGTGAGCGCGATGCCGCGGTCCCGGTGCAGGGCTCGGACCAGCTCGCCCTCGGGGTCGTCGCCCAGCATGTCGACGTGGTGCGTACGCAGCCCCAGCGCGCTCGCGGCCAGCGCGACGAAGTCCCCGCTCTGGCCCGCGCGCGTCACGATCCCGGGCCGGATCATGTGACTGTCGGCGAACGGCACGGGCAGCTCGGGCACGTGCACGATCGTGTCCACGCCCGCGCCACCCAGGACGAGGACGTCGATCTCGGTACTCATGTCGGTTCCCTCCCCGCCGGGGCCCGGCAGGGCCCTCGGCAACCCCCTCGACTTTGCCGATACGTTGGACTCGGGCAGTCGAACGCGGCACCGCCCCCGGAAGGCATCATGACGCGATTCCACCGGCATGATGTTGCCTGGCGGCCCGCACTCAGGCCGCGACTGGTGCCTGGCGAGCCGAAAGAGAGACATGAGCAGGACATTGTTGACGGTCAGAGGGCCCGTAGGAAGCACGGTGTGACGCGATGCATATTGTGATCATGGGTTGCGGAAGGGTGGGCTCCGCCTTGGCCCAGAACCTGGAGCAACAGGGCCACACGGTCGCCGTGGTCGACCAGGACCCCACCGCCTTCCGCCGCCTGGGGTCCTCCTTCGGCGGCCGCCGGGTCACCGGGGTCGGCTTCGACCAGGACACCCTGCGCGAGGCGGGCATCGAGGAGGCCGGCGCCTTCGCCGCCGTCTCCAGCGGCGACAACTCCAACATCATCGCCGCGCGCGTGGCCCGTGAGATGTTCGGCATCGAGAACGTCGCCGCCCGCATCTACGACCCCCGCCGCGCCGAGGTCTACCAGCGCCTGGGCATCCCCACCGTCGCGACCGTCCGCTGGACGGCCGACCAGATGCTGCGCCGCCTGCTCCCCTCGGGCGCCGAGCCGCTGTGGCGCGACCCCACCGGGGGCGTCCAGCTCGCCGAGGTCCACACCTCCCCCGCCTGGGTCGGCCACAAGATCAGCCGGATCCAGGAGGAGACGGGCGTACGCGTGGCGTTCCTGACCCGGCTCGGCGAGGCGGTCCTGCCCACCTCGCAGACGGTGTTGCAGGAGGGCGACCTGGTGCATGTGATGATGCGCACCGACGAGGTCGACAAGGTCGAGGCCGTGTTCGCCAAGGGTCCCGAAGAGGAGGGCGGTCACTGATGAGGGTCGCCATTGCCGGTGCCGGCGCGGTCGGCCGCTCGATCGCGGGCGAGCTGCTGGAGAACGGCCACGAGGTCCTGCTGATCGACAAGGCGCCGACCGCCATCTCGGTCGAACGCGTCCCGCAGGCCGAGTGGCTGCTGGCCGACGCCTGCGAGATCACGTCCCTGGACGAGGCGGCGCTCCAGCGCTGCAACGTCGTCATCGCCGCGACCGGCGACGACAAGGTGAACCTGGTCGTCTCGCTCCTCGCCAAGACGGAGTACGGCGTTCCGCGGGTGGTCGCCCGGGTGAACAACCCGAAGAACGAGTGGCTGTTCAACGAGTCCTGGGGCGTGGACGTCGCCGTCTCCACACCGCGTCTGATGTCGGCCCTGGTCGAGGAGGCGGTGAGCGTGGGCGACCTGGTCCGTCTGCTCCGGTTCAGCCACGGCGACGCCAACCTGGTCGAGCTGACCCTGCCGGAGGAGTCGGCCCTGGCCGGCACGCAGGTCGGGGACGTCGAGTGGCCCGAGGACACGTCCCTGGTCACGATCATCCGCGGCACGCGGGTCCTGACGCCCTCCCGGGAGGACTCCCTGGAGGCGGGCGACGAACTCCTCTTCGTGGCCGCGCAGGCCCGTGAGGAGCAGCTGGAGGACCTGCTGTCGGTACGCCGGGACAGCGCGGCTAGCTGAGCGGGCCCCTGGTGGGGGCACGCAGAAGGGGCGTCCTGGATTCTCAGGACGCCCCTGTCTCTTGCTTCACTTCTCGACCGACCGCGTCGGGCGGCCGCTGGGCACAGGTCCCGGCGGTCTGGGGGCGGAGCCCCCAGCAGGTCCGGCACGAACGCCGGGCACTATCCGGCAGGTCCGGCACTGACGCCGGGCACTACTCGGCCGACCGGGCGGCAGCCCCCCGCTCCCTCTCCTCCGCGGCCTTCTCCTCCGCCTCCATCTCCGCGAACACGTCGATCGGCGCGGGCGCCTTCGCCAGGAAGACCCACGTCAGCCACACGGCGAGCAGGAACGGCGGGATCTTCAGGGCGACCAGGACCCAGCCCAGCTGTGTGGTGTCGGCCCACCAGTACAGCGGGAAGAGGATCGCGCACTTGGCGAGCAGGATCGCGCCCCACGCGTAACTGGCCTTCGCGTACGCCTTCTTGCGGCCGGGGTTCCGCGTGCGCCAGGAGAGGTTCTCCTTGAAGACCGGGCCGAGGATCAGCCCGATCAGCGGGACACCGCACAGCGTGGTGATGATGTAGGCGAGTCCCAGGCCCAGCGTGTAGAGCATGCCGGGCAGGTAGAAGTCCTTGGCGTTGCCGGTCATCATCGCGAAGACGACACCGAAGGCCACGCCGAAGACACCGCTGAAGGCGTGCTTGACGGTGTCCTTCATCACCAGCCGGACCACGACCAGCACCAGCGACACGGCCAGCGCCGCGATCGCCGACAGGTGCAGGTCCTTGTTGATCGTGTAGATGGTGACGAACAGCAGGCCGGGCACCACCGTCTCGACCATGCCCCGCACGCCGCCGAACGCTTCGAACAGGGCGGCCTCGGTCACCGCCCGGGCGTCGTCCGCAGATGTCTCTTCGGTCGGCTTGTCGAGCGACGTCACCGGCTACTCCCGTCCGAGGGGTCTCAATTCGTACTTGGGATTGAACAGCACCCGGCGGCCCCGGCTCATCGAGATCCGACCCGATGCGATCAGCTTGCGCCCCGGTTCTATGCCCACGATGGAGCGCCTGCCGAGCCACACCACGTCCAGCGCGGCGGAGCCGTCGAACAGCTCGGCCTCCAGGGCCGGGACGCCGGCGCGCGGCCGCAGGGTGACCGTGCGCAAGGTACCAGTAACCGTCACTATCTGCCGGTCCTGGCAGTCTCCGATCCTGATACAGCCCGTGGTCTCGGTGTCCTCGCGCAGCTCCTCGGACTCCAGGTCCTCCTGTGACGAGGAGAGCCGGTCGAGCATGCGCCGGAACCGGCCCGCAGGCTTCTGCGAACGAGGAACAGCACTCATGTATAGAGCGTACCGGGGGCTGCTGACAGCCACGTAGTCCCGGGGCTCTGCGGACCCCCGGGACCTCACTTCTCGAACCGGTACCCCATCCCGGGCTCGGTGATGAAGTGCTTCGGACGGGAGGGGTCCGCCTCCAGCTTCCGCCGCAACTGCGCCATGTACACGCGCAGATAGTTGGTCTCGGTCCCGTACGACGGCCCCCACACCTCCTGGAGCAGCTGCTTCTGCCCGACCAGGCGGCCTCTGTTGCGGACGAGAACCTCCAGCAGGTGCCACTCCGTGGGGGTCAGCCGTACGTCCTTCCCGGCGCGGCCGACCTTCTTCGCGGCCAGGTCGACGGTGAACTCGCCGGTCTCCACGATCACGTCGTCCGCACCGTCCCCGGCCGGTTCGGCCCGGCGCACGGCGGCCCGCAGCCGGGCCAGCAGTTCGTCCATGCCGAAGGGCTTGGTGACGTAGTCGTCGGCGCCCGCGTCCAGCGCCTGGACCTTCTCGTCGGAGGAGTGCCGGGCGGACAGCACCAGGATCGGCACGCGGGTCCAGCCGCGCAGGCCCCTGATCACTTCGACGCCGTCCATGTCGGGCAGACCGAGGTCGAGGACGACCACGTCGGGGTGGCGGGCGGCGGCGAGCCGGAGGGCGGTGGCGCCGTCGTGGGCGGCGTCGACCTCGTACGTGCGTGCCCTGAGGTTGATCACGAGGGCGCGCACCATCTGCGGCTCGTCGTCGACCACCAGCACACGGGTCATGAGGAGGCCTGCCTTTCCGGTTCTGCCGGGTGTTCCGCCACGTTGTCATCTTCCGGGCGCGGGGCGTCGCCGTAGCGCTGGAAGGGCTCGAAGATGCGCTCCTTGGCCTCGTCGGGGACGAGGTCGGCCATGGCCCGCTCCAGCAGCCCTGGATCCACGCCGCCGATAGGGAGGGTCTCCGGGACGTCCGGGCCGCCGCTGCCGTCGGGCACGCCGCCGAGCGCCACCGGCACCACCTCCTCGACGTCCGCCGAGCGCAGGGAGGTCACCTGGTCCTCCGCGTCCCGCCAGCGCTTGGCGTTGCGGGAGCCGGGGACGTCGGTGTGGGCGGCCACACAGTCGGTGCCCCGCTTGATACGGCGGTGCGCCCCGGAGGGCATCGGGTACGTCTTGCCGACGCCCGGTGCCGCACCGAGGTGGATCCGAAGCTTGCCCCGTGCCATGGCCCCATTGTCTTCCGGTCCGCTGCCTGCGCGGCCTCGACCTTACGGCCGGGAAGGGCGGCACATCGGTGCCGGGCGCGTCGGCGGGGCCGTCTTTGACGAAACCCTGACGCGCCCGGCCGCTCAGCGGGTCACGCGGGGTTGTCGCCGTGGGTGAGGGTCTCCCAGGCGACGAAGAGGTTGTTGCTGCCGGCGGGGCGGCCGCGCAGGGTCAGCGTCTCGGTGTTGGTCATGGCGTGTCCGAGACGGTTGGCCAGGGCGTTGTGGCCCACCTCGGGGACCGGCCCGAGCCCGAGCTTCAGGGAGCCGCCGCACAGCCAGTCCGGGGCGGCTGCGCCGAGCTGGTACTTGGCGTGGAAGCCCAGCCCGTGCCGCAGCCGCTCGCCGACGTCGGTGCCGTAGAGGTCCTGCCCCTGGATGCGGCTGGTCTCGGCGACGTGCGAGACGGCCGAGAGGCCGTACCCGGTGTGCGTGAAGTCCCGGCAGGTCTCCTGGCTGAGACCGTCGACGAAGGTCGACTGGCCCTGCCAGTACTTGACGATCTTCTCCCGGGTGTTCAGGTTCTGGCTCGGCACGGTCTTCGGCAGGTCGCCGTCGGAGGCCAGGTAGACGTAGGCGGCCGTGCGCGTGCGGAACTTCGCCATGGCCTTGTCGTACGACGCCCTGTCCTCCAGGAAGACGGAGATGCCGACGGCGGCCTCCATCATCGACAGCTCCCAGTTGCCGTTGGAGTTCGAGCCGTTGATCACCTCGGGGAGGTAGACGTTCCGGAGCATGGTGGCGAAGCGGCCGGAGTGGGCCCAGGTGCCGGTGTACGTGTACTTGATGATCTCGGCGGCCCTGGGCCAGGAGGAGCCGGCCCAGCCCGTCTGGAGGGGCGCGTTGCTGTTGGTGTGGTCCCGGATCACGCCGGACCAGGCGTCCATCAGCTCGATGGCCTTGCGCGCGTGCCGTTCGTCGCGGGTGACGTACCAGGCGAGGGCCTGGGTGTAAGCGGCGATCGCGTCCTCGCGTTCGTCGGTGCAGCCGTTGTCGGGCTTGGAGTACGAACCGCACTCGACGACCGCCCGGGGCTTGGGCGTGCGGTTCAGGTCGGCGTACGTGCTCGCCATCATCCGGTCGAAGGCGCCCTTCCAGGGCTGGGCGCCCGCGTTGACCTTGGCGCGGGTGAAGTCCAACTGGCCCTTGGAGACGGTGACTCCGGGGTGGACGAAGGCGGCGGGGGCGCTGGGAGCGGCGCCGGCGGGCCGGGCGAGGGCACCGGCGACGAGGGCGCCCGCAGCCGCCAGGAGTGCGGTTCTGCGCATACGTGGGGGCCTTCCGTTCTCGTACATGAACGTGAAGCGCCTTTATGAACAGACGCGTTGGACGGAGAACGGTAGGTACAGACCAATACCCCGTCAAGGCTCCTCGCAAGAAGCATGAGAAAGGGCCGCACCCCCGGGGGTGCGGCCCTGTTGACTCCGTGGTGCTCAGCGAACCTCGGTGATCTCCGGTCCGCGCTGGAGCTGGCCCATTCCGCCGGCGAAACGGGAGCCCTCCTCCTGCTGGATGCCCTCGGGGACCATCTGGGCGTCGTTGGGCAGCTTCAGGACGATCGGGTCGCGGGGCGCCATCGGGCCCTCGCCACGGACCACGACGGTGTCCCGGAAGATCTGCTCCAGGAGCCCGGCGGCCTGCGGCTGCACCGCGCCCTGACCCGAGATGACCCCGCGCAGGAACCAGCGGGGGCCGTCCACACCGACGAACCTCACGACCTGGAAGCCGCCGGTGCCGTCCGGCAGCTGCACCGGCACCTGGGCCCGCAGCTCCCAGCCCAGCGGACCCTCGACCTCGTCGACGATGCCGCCCTGCTGGGTGATGCCCGAGCCGATCTCCTCGCGCACCTCGCCCCAGATGCCCTCGCGCTTGGGCGCGGCGAAGGCCTGCAACTGGATGGCGCTGTCCCGCAGCACGACCGTCGCCGCGACGATCGCGTCACCCGCGACCTCGACCCGCAGCTCCATGCCGTCGACGCCCGGCACGAACAGACCGCCCAGGTCGACCCGGCCCTCGCCCGGGTCGCGCACCTCGGAGCTGTCCCAGGGCCCGTCGGGCCGCGGCGCCGGCTCGAGCCTCAGGCGCTCGCCCTCGCCGCCCGCCTCACTGTCGACACCGTCGACGACCTGCTCGGCCTCGCCGGCCGCGCCCTCGGCGGCATCCCTCTTCTTGCGACGTCCGAACACGTCACTGTCCTTCCCGGTCGGATACGACCGAAGCGTATCGATTCCCACCCGCCTGACCGCCCAGGGCGGCCTGACCGCTTGTGCCGCTCGTCCCGTCCACCGCGGCGTGTCCTCCGGTGGACCCGAAGCCCCCCTCGGCCCGCGCGGAGCCGGGAAGCTCCGCCACCTCCTGGAAGCGGACCCTCTCGACCTGCTGGACGACCAGTTGGGCAATCCGGTCGAAGCGCTCGAACCGCACGTCCTCGCGCGGGTCGAGATTCACCACGATCAGCTTGATCTCCCCACGGTACCCGGCATCAACCGTCCCCGGGGCATTCACCAGGGCGACGCCGCAGCGGGCGGCCAGGCCGGACCGGGGGTGCACGAAGGCCGCGTACCCCTCCGGCAGCGCCACAGACACTCCCGTGGGCAGCACGGCCCGCTCGCCCGGCGCCAGCCGGCACGCCTCGGTGGTGCGCAGATCGGCTCCCGCGTCCCCGGGACGCGCATACGACGGAAGCGGTACGTCCGGATCGACGCGCCGGATCAGCACGTCGAGCTCTTGACGGGTCTCACGGCTCACGGGTTCACCTCGAAGGCACGGGCACGCCGGATCTGGTCCGGGTCGTTCATGGCCGCCTGGATCTCCTCCTGGCGGCCGTGGTCGACGAAGTGGTCGACCTTGACCTCGATGAAGAGCGCGTCGGCACGCACGGCGACGGGCCCGTCGGGGCCGCCGACGCGTCCGGTGGCGGTCGAGTAGATCTTCCGCCCGGCCACCGCCGTCACCTCCGCCTCCAGGTACAGCGTGGTGCCGACGGGCACGGGCAGCAGGAAGTCGGTCTCCAGCCGTCCGGTCACGGCGATGGTGCGCAACAGCCAGTTCAGCGAGCCGAGCGTCTCGTCCAGGGCGGAGGTGAGCACACCGCCGTGGGCGAGACCCGGGGCGCCCTGGTGGGCGGGCTGCACCGTGAACTCGGCGGTGAGCGACACGCCCTCGCCGGCCCGGGCCTCGAGGTGCAGCCCGTGCGGCTGGTCGCCGCCACAGCCGAAACACAGGTTGTAGTGCGCGCCGAGGGGCTCACCGGGCGCCGGGGCGTCCGGATGCCGCACCGGCCGTACGGCGTCGGCCGGAGGCTGCAGAGCAGTGGAAGTACGACTCACAGCCGGAGACCTTACCCGCGCGTCGGCCCCGTCCCGACACCGTGTCAAGCTTGGCTCCATGCAGCTCTCCGCCGCCCCGTACGAAGAACGCCTGACCGCTCCCCGGTCCTGGTGGCTGATCTCGTTCCTGGTCGGGGTCTCCATGGCCCTGGTCCTGTTCCCGTTCGGCACGCTGCCGATGCTCGGCGGCCTGGCCGGCGGCACGGCGGTCGCGGCTGTCGCGGCGAGTTCGTACGGCTCGGTCCGCATCCGGGTGGTGGGCGATTCCCTGATCGCGGGCGAGGCGAAGATCCCCGTGGCGGCGCTGGGCGAGGCGGAGGTCCTGGACGCGGAGGAGACCCGCGCCTGGCGCACCCACAAGGCCGACCCGCGCGCCTTCATGCTGCTGCGCGCCTACATCCCCACGGCCCTGCGCGTGGAGGTCACGGACCCGGAGGACCCGACTCCGTATCTGTACCTGTCCACGCGCGAGCCGGAGCGCCTGGCGGAGGCGCTCACGGCGGCGAAGTCGGCGTAGCACACGTGCGCGGGTCTTCATCCGGAGGCTGAGGACGGACGGCCCGCGCGTCCCACCTCGGCGTCGCCCGCCTCAGCGTCCGTCGTCGCGCTTGTCGTCTCTCTCGTCGAAGCGGCCCAAGGGGTCTTCGGTGATCTCGCCCATCTCGAGGGCGTCCGCCGGACGCTCCAGGGCGGGGAGGGTCTCCAGGTCCTCCCAGGGCACCTGGATCTTGCGCAGGTCCTCGCGGATCCGGGCGGCGAGCTTTCTCGTCTCGCTGCGGTTCATGGCCGCCCCGACGGCGGCGCCGACCAGGAACGGCACCAGGTTCGGCATGCTGCGGACCATCCGCTTCATGATCCGCTGCCGCAGCTCGCGCTTCTTGCGGCTGTTCAGCGCCGTGCTCAGCGTCGACGGCTTGGTCGCGTCGATGCCGCGCTCCCCCGACCAGGCGTCGAGATACGCCGTGCTGCGCTGCTTGAGGCTGCCGGGCGGCCGTACGCCGTAGACCTCGTGGAGTTCGGCGATCAGCTTCAGCTCGATCGCCGCGACGCCGGTGACCTCGGCGGCCAGTTCCGTGGGCATCGCGGGCGGCACGGGAAGCATCGCCGCGGCGCCGATGCCCGCTCCGACCGTCGCCGTCGCCTTAGCCGCGCCCGCGACGAGTTTGTCCGCGAGCTCTTCCGGCCCGAGGCCCGGGAACTGCCGGCGCAGGGTCGCCAGGTCCCGTACGGGGACGCGCGGAGCCAGTTCGATGATCCGGTCGGCGAGGTGAGCGAGCCCCGCACGGGCCCGTTCGCCGCCCTTGCGAGCACCTTCCCAGGCCCTCTCCCGGATCGCCCCCGCCCGTCGCCGGGCGACGGGTGCGGGGACGTCGACGGACGCCGGGAGGTCACCCCGGTCCGCTGCCGGTTCGAGCGAGGCCGCCCCCGTACCGGTTGGGCCTCGCTCGTCGTCACGCGCGCCGTGCGGGCCGTCGATCGGCCCTTCGTCCGCTTTCCGCTTGGAAAAGCGGCGCTTCCAGGGAGGGGTCGAGCCAGTCACGGCCGACCCGTCCTCAGTCGCAGTCGCGGCAGATCGGCTGACCGTTCTTCTCCCGGGCCAGCTGGCTGCGGTGGTGCACCAGGAAGCAGCTCATGCAGGTGAACTCGTCCTGCTGCTTCGGGAGCACTCGGACTGCCAGCTCCTCGTTCGAGAGATCGGCGCCGGGCAGCTCGAGGCCTTCCGCGGCCTCGAACTCGTCGACGTCCACTGCGGAGGCCGACTTGTCGTTCCTCCGAGCCTTCAGCTCTTCGAGGCTGTCCGAGTCAACGTCGTCGTCGGTCTTGCGTGGAGTGTCGTAATCGGTTGCCATGTCGCTCTCCCCCTCTGGGTGTCTGCGGTGTCTCCAGCGCACGTAACGCGTGAGAGGCCGGACTTGTGCCCGACCTGAGGCGGAGATTTTGCCTCACATCAAGGTCTGTTACTCAATCGACACCCAACCGGACTCCTCATGAGTGATCGGCTTGGATGGCGATGGGGACCGTACACGGTCCGAATGCCGCACTACAAAGGCGTCTCACCGTGTACTTCCCGTGATCAAGACCCCCGAAAACCGGGATTTTCCCGGCCTTCCGACAGGGTGCATGATCACGGAGAGTGGATGGCCGGAAAGGCGCCGCTGTGATCGATCACACACAGGGCACTTGCGGTGCGATCTCGAAAATTCAGCGCAAAGCGAACATCCCCGTGTGTCGCCGAGTTGATCGGCGACATGATCTCAGACGGGCAGCGTGACTCGCATCACGAGCCCACCCCCTTCGCGCGGCTGTGCGTAGATGTGCCCGCCATGTGCCCGGGCCACCGACCGGACGATCGACAGACCGAGTCCTACGCCCTTGTCGCTGCCCGTGCGTTCGGTGCGCAGCCGTCGGAACGGCTCGAAGAGGTTGTCGATCTCGTACGCCGGTACGACCGGGCCCGTGTTGGAGACGACCAGGACGGCCTGGCCGTGCTGGACGTCGGTGGTGACCTCGACCCAGCCGCCCTCGGCCACGTTGTACCGCACGGCGTTCTGCACCAGGTTGAGGGCGATCCGCTCCAGCAGCACGCCGTTGCCCTGGACGACGGCGGGCTTCTGCTCGCCGCGGATGCGCACGCCCTTGGCCTCCGCCTCGCCGTGCACCTGGTCGATGGCCTGCTCGGCGACCTCGGCGAGGTCCACCGGGCCCCGCTCGACGATCTGGTTGTCGCTGCGGGCGAGCAGCAGCAGGCCCTCGACGAGCTGCTCGCTGCGCTCGTTGGTGGCCAGCAGCGTCTTGCCGAGCTGCTGGAGTTCCACCGGTGCGCCCGGGTCGGACAGGTGGACCTCGAGGAGCGTGCGGTTGATCGCCAGCGGGGTTCTCAGCTCGTGGGAGGCGTTGCCCACGAAACGCTGCTGGGCGGTGAAGGCGCGCTGCAGCCGCTCCAGCATGTCGTCGAAGGTGTCCGCCAGCTCCTTCAGCTCGTCGTCCGGGCCGTCCAGCTCGATCCGGCGGGACAGGTCGGAGCCCGCCACCGCCCGCGCGGTGCGGGTGATCCGGCCCAGCGGCGACAGGACCCGGCCGGCCATCGCGTAGCCGAAGGCGAAGGCGATGACCGCCAGGCCCAGCAGGGCCAGGAGCGAGCGGCTGAGCAGGTTGTCCAGTGCGGCCTGCCGCTGGTCGTTGACACACTGGTTCATGGCGTGGTTGAACTCGCTGGGCGAGGCCTGTCCCGGCAGGTTGCAGATGTCGCTGGTGACCTTGCCCTCGACGATCTTGAACGGCAGCTCGCTGCCCACGTTCAGCGCCTGCGCGGCCAGCAGGTAGATGATCGACAGCAGCAGGATGCCGGCGATCAGGAACATGCCGCCGTAGAGCAGCGTGAGCCTTATGCGGATGGTCGGACGCAGCCAGGGGAGCGGCGGCGCGGGCCGCCGGGGGTCCCAGGTGGGCTTCGGAGGCGCCTGGGGAGGCGCGGGAGTCGCTGCCACGGGCTAGATCCGGTAGCCGGAGCCGGGGACGGTGACGATGACGGGCGGCTCGCCGAGCTTGCGGCGCAGGGTCATGACCGTCACACGGACGACGTTGGTGAACGGGTCGGTGTTCTCGTCCCAGGCCTTCTCCAGCAGCTGCTCCGCCGAGACGACGGCGCCCTCGCTGCGCATCAGCACCTCGAGGACGGCGAACTCCTTGGGCGCGAGCTGGACCTCCTTGCCGTCGCGGAAGACCTCGCGGCGGTTGGGGTCGAGCTTGATGCCGGAGCGCTCCAGGACCGGCGGCAGGGGCACGCTGGTGCGCCGGCCGAGGGCCCGCACACGCGCGATGAGCTCACTGAACGCGAACGGCTTGGGCAGATAGTCGTCCGCGCCGATCTCCAGGCCCTCCACCCGGTCGCTGACGTCACCGGAGGCCGTGAGCATCAGCACGCGCGTGGGCATGCCGAGCTCGACGATCTTGCGGCAGACGTCGTCGCCGTGCACGAGCGGGAGGTCACGGTCGAGGACGACCACGTCGTAGTCGTTGACGCCGATGCGCTCGAGGGCGGCCGCGCCGTCGTACACGACGTCGACGGCCATGGCCTCCCGGCGCAGCCCGGTGGCCACCGCATCGGCGAGCAGTTGCTCGTCCTCGACGACGAGTACGCGCACGTCCCTGGTCCTTCCTCATGTCCACCCGCGTAGCGCCGCACAGGCGCAGCCGGGCAGGGGTCTTCGACGGTCTGTTGGTGTTGCCCTCCATCCTGCCCTTTTCGGCCATAAGTCGGAGGTAAGGCGGGTGAGGGCGCTGGGCCCGATGCGGAATACGAGATTTTCTCCCGCGGTTAGGTTTCCACGGAAGGGAGCTTGGGGAGGACGGCTTTACATCCCACGATCACGCTCTGCTGGCACCGCACCACCGTGCGGTGCGCTTCAGCCCGCTTCCGCAGGGCGGGCGTGGGTGTCCGGCACCGTCGCCGCCCAGCTGAGCGGCGCTGGGCATCCACCGGAGACGTGATCGTCCCTTCCGAACGGCACACCCCCGTGCCAACCCACGACCCAGGACGAGGGGGCGCAGCATGGACGCATTCACCGCAGGACTTCTGCAGCGCATAAGGGCGACCGAGTCCGATCTGTCCCGGGCTCGCGATGAGGGCGACGACTTCCTCGTCGAGGTGGAACAGGGCGAGCTCGACGACCTGCGCCGCCTCGCCGCCGAGCACGGTGTGGAGGTCGGCGCGACGAGCGTCTGATCAGGCCGTACGGAGCGGGCCCCGGCGAATCCAGCGCCGGGGCCCGTTTTCGTTCGCGGGGGTCAGTCGTGCCAGGCGCCGAAGTCCTCCAGGAGGCGCTGGAGGGGCTCGAAGACGCCCGGGGTACCCGCGACCGTCAGATCCCCTGACGGGCGCTCTCCGGGGCGTCCACCGGTCAGCGCGCCCGCCTCCCGGGCGATCAGGTCGCCCGCCGCGAGGTCCCAGGCGTGCAGGCCGCGCTCGTAGTAGCCGTCGAGACGTCCGGCGGCCAGGTCGCACAGATCGACCGCGGCCGAACCGCCGCGCCGGATGTCGCGCAACAGCGGGATCAGCCGCTGGGCGACCTCGGCCTGGTGGGCGCGGACCTCGGCCACGTAGTTGAAGCCCGTCGAGACCAGGGCCTGGTCGAGGGGCGGCGCGGTGCGGCAGGCCAGCCTGCGCTCGCCGTCCCAGGCGCCGGTGGCCCAGGCTCCGCCACCGAGCACCGCGTGGAAGGTCTCGCCGCGCATCGGGGCCGTGACGACTCCGACGACGGTCTCGCCGTCCTGCTCGGCGGCGATGGAGACGGACCAGGTGGGCAGCCCGTAGAGGTAGTTGACGGTGCCGTCGAGCGGGTCGATCACCCAGCGGACGCCGCTGGTGCCCTCCGTGGCGGCGCCCTCCTCGCCGAGGATGCCGTCGTCCGGGCGGCGCTCGGCGATCAGGCCGGTGATCAGCTTCTCGGCCGCGATGTCCATCTCCGTGACGACGTCGATGGGGCTGGACTTGGTCGCGGCCACGGCGAGGTCGGCCGGGCGCCCGTCCCGCAGCAGCGCGCCCGCGCGGCTGGCGGCCTCATGGGCGAGAGCGAGCAGGTCCTTGTGCAGGGGGTCGGTCACGGGGCTCCTCACGCGTAGGTGCTGTCGGCGCCCGCGGCGGCGGGGCGGGGGGCGCGGGCCGGGCAGCAGCCGACCGGGCAGAGGTGGTGGCTCGCCCCGAGGACGCCCCGCGCGCAGGGCGTGACCTCCTGCCCGCGCTCGACGGCGGCGCGCTCCACGACGAGTTCGCGGACCGCGGCGGCGAACCTCGGGTCGGCGCCCACGGTGGCCGAGCGGCGCATCGGCAGCCCCAGCTCCTCCGCCTTTGCCCTGGCCTCCGTGTCGAGGTCGTACAGGACCTCCATGTGGTCGGAGACGAAGCCGATGGGGGCGATCACCATGGCCGGGACACCGGCCGCGTGCCGCTCCTCGAGGTGGTCGCAGATGTCGGGCTCCAGCCAGGGGATGTGCGGGGCGCCGGAGCGGGACTGGTAGACGAGCTGCCAGGGGTGGTCGACGCCGGTGCGCTCCCGGACGGCGTCCGCGATCAGCTGCGCCACGTCCAGGTGCTGCCTGACGTACGCGCCGCCGTCTCCGTGGTCCTCTACGGGCCCGGAGGTGTCGGCGGAGGCCGTCGGGATCGAGTGCGTCGAGAAGGCGATGTGCGCCCCGTCCCTGACGTCCTCGGGCAGCTCGGCGAGGGAGCGGATCACTCCGTCGATCATCGGCTCGAGGAACCCCGGGTGGTTGAAGTAGTGCCGCAGCTTGTCGACCTTCGGCGGCTCCAGCCCCTCGGCCTGCAGAGCCGCGAGCGCGTCGGCGAGGTTCTCGCGGTACTGGCGGCAGCCCGAGTACGAGGCGTAGGCGCTGGTGGCGAGGACCAGAATGCGGCGGCGGCCGTCGCGGACCATCTCGCGCAGCGTGTCCGTCAGATACGGCGCCCAGTTGCGGTTGCCCCAGTAGACCGGCAGGTCCAGGCCGTGGTCGGCGAAGTCCTTGCGCAGGGCGTCCAGCAGGGCGCGGTTCTGGTCGTTGATGGGGCTCACCCCGCCGAAGAGGAAGTAGTGCTGCCCGACTTCCTTGAGGCGTTCCTTGGGGATGCCGCGCCCCCGCGTCACGTTCTCCAGGAACGGGACCACGTCGTCCGGGCCCTCCGGGCCGCCGAAGGAGAGCAGGAGCAGGGCGTCGTAGGGGCTGACATCGCGCGCGTCTGGCATGAGTCGATCCTGCCACCCGGCACTGACAGCCGGGAAACGGCGGGGTGACACCTGCGCGGCGGACGGCCCGAAGCGAGCCTTGACGGGTGCGCCGGGCGCACCCTGCGGCGTAATCTGTGTCGACTGCCTTCGCAGCTTACTGAGCCTTCCGGAGACCCCGTGCCCAGCCCCTACCGCGCCCTGTTCGC
Organism: Streptomyces sp. NPDC050416; assembly: GCF_044458845.1. Classification (NCBI taxonomy): domain Bacteria; kingdom Bacillati; phylum Actinomycetota; class Actinomycetes; order Kitasatosporales; family Streptomycetaceae; genus Streptomyces; species Streptomyces sp. NPDC050416. Next base: position 137,673 of record NZ_JBITII010000015.1, on the reverse strand, counting down.
CGCCCCCGGCTCCAAGGGTTTCTCCGCCGCGGGCTTCCTCGGCCGTATTCCGGTGTCGATGATGGGCATCGGCGTCGTCACGATGGTCTCCCAGCTCACCGGGCGGTACGGCCTGGCCGGTGCTCTGTCTGCCACCGTCGCGCTGGCGGCGGCGGTGGCCGGACCGCAGGTCTCGCGGCTGGTGGACCAGTACGGCCAGCGGCGGGTGCTGCGGCCGGCGACGCTGATCTCTCTGACCGCGGCGGCCCTCCTGCTGTTCGCGGCGCACTACGGATGGCCGGACTGGGTGCTGTTCGTGGCGTGCGCCGGCGTCGGCTGCGTGCCGAGTGTCGGCGCGATGATCCGGGCCCGCTGGGCGGCGCTGTACCGGGGCACGCCGCAGTTGCACACCGCGTACTCCTTCGAGTCCGTGGTGGACGAGGTGTGCTTCATCTTCGGGCCGATCATCTCCATCGGCCTGTCCACGGCCTGGTTCCCGGAGGCCGGTCCGCTGCTCGCCGCCTGTTTCCTGGCCGTGGGCGTCTTCTGGCTGACCGCGCAGCGCGCCACCGAGCCGGAGCCGCACCCGCGCGAGCAGCGCGGCGGGGGCACGGCCCTGCGCTCGCGGGGCCTTCAGGTCCTGGTGGCCACCTTCGCGGCGACCGGGGCGATCTTCGGGGCGGTCGACGTGGTCACCGTGGCCTTCGCCGAGGAGGAGGGGAACAAGGCCGCCGCGAGCATCGTCCTCGCGCTGTACGCGGCCGGTTCCTGCGTGGCGGGCATGGTCTTCGGACTGCTGCACTTCGCCGGGGCGCCGGAACACCGGTGGTTGCTGGGCGTGTGTGCCATGGCCGTGAGTATGATCCCCCTCCTACTGGTCGGAAACTTGCCGTTTCTGGCCGTGGCGCTGTTCGTTGCGGGACTGTCCATCGCTCCGACGATGATCACGACGATGTCCCTCATCGAAGAGCACGTACCACGTGCGCAGCTCACCGAGGGCATGACCTGGGTGAGCACCGGGCTCGCGGTGGGGGTCGCACTCGGCTCCTCCGCGGCCGGCTGGGTGATCGACGCGGCCGGGGCACGTGCCGGGTACGGGGTTCCGGCGGTGGCCGGGGCCGTCGCGGTCGCGGTGGGTTTCCTCGGATTCCGTCGGCTCAAGCGGCCGGCTACGGGTCGGGGAGGCTCCGTTGAGCAGCACGGCAAACGGAAAAAACGGCACGTGGCGTAACTGGGGCGGCAACGTCTCCGCGCGGCCCGCGCGGGAGGTCACCCCGGCCTCCGTCGACGAGTTGGCCGCCGCCGTGCGGCGGGCCGCCGAGGACGGTCTGAAGGTGAAGGCCGTCGGCAGCGGGCATTCCTTCACGTCCATAGCCGCGACGGACGGTGTGTTGATCCGCCCTCAACTGTTGACCGGCATACGCGACATCGATCGCGAGGCCATGACCGTCACGGTGGAGTCCGGCACCCCGCTCAAGAGGCTCAACGTGGCTCTGGCGCGCGAGGGACTGTCTCTGACGAACATGGGCGACATCATGGAGCAGACGGTCTCCGGGGCCACCAGTACCGGCACGCACGGCACGGGCCGCGACTCCGGCTCCATCGCCGCCCAGATCAAGGGCCTGGAACTGGTCACCGCCGACGGCTCGGTCCTCACCTGCTCCGAGAAGGAGAACCCGGAGGTCTTCGCGGCCGCCCGCATCGGCCTCGGCGCCCTGGGCATCGTCACCGCGATCACCTTCGCCGTGGAGCCGGTCTTCCTGCTCACGGCCCGCGAGGAACCGATGCCGTTCGGCCGGGTCCTCGCCGACTTCGAGGAACTCTGGGCGGAGAACGAGCACTTCGAGTTCTACTGGTTCCCGCACACCGGAAACACCAACACCAAACGCAACAACCGCAGCGCGGGCCCGGAGAAGCCGGTGCCGCAGCTCCAGAGCTGGTTCGAGGACGAGTTCCTCTCCAACGGGGTCTTCCAGGTGGCCAACTGGGTCGGCCGCGCGGTGCCCGCCACGATCCCCGCGATCGCCCAGATCTCCAGCAAGGCCCTGTCCGCGCGGACTTACACCGACATCCCTTACAAGGTCTTCACGTCTCCGCGCAGAGTGCGCTTCGTGGAGATGGAGTACGCCGTTCCGCGCGCGGCGGTCGTCGAGACGCTGCGCGAGCTGAAGACGATGGTCGACCGCTCCGGCCTGAGGGTCAGCTTCCCCGTGGAGGTGCGCACCGCCCCGGCGGACGACATCACCCTGTCCACCGCCTCGGGCCGGGACACCGCCTACATCGCCGTCCACATGTTCCAGGGCACGCCCTACCAGCGGTACTTCACCGCGGCGGAGCGGATCTTCACCGCCCATGAGGGGCGTCCGCACTGGGGCAAGGTGCACACCAGGGACGCCGAGTACTTCTCCCGGGTGTATCCGCGCTTCGCGGAGTTCGCGGCGTTGCGGGACCGGCTCGATCCTGATCGGCGGTTCCAGAACGACTACTTGCGGAGGGTTCTGGGGGCGTAGGGGGCGCTCCGGGGGGTGGTCTTCACCACGTTCAAGATCACGGAAAGCGGGCAGCGGGCGGCCGAGTCCGCCCCCTTGCCAGAAGTTGGACGGCGCGCCAATCCACGCACGTGGTCCGAATGGAGTACTGTTGCGAGCCCTGGGTCCGGTCTCCCGCCAGGGGGTACGGGGCCTTTAAGGACCGCCGGGAGGGGGCTAGTTGCACAGGGTGACAGAGTTCGTCACTTAGCGTTGCGAACAGGTAACCGTGCCATAACGGCGATCCAGGGCCCGCGCCCGACACGCCGGGCAACTCGGCAAGGTTGTGGCAGGCTGCACCCGGGCAGGCCACACTCGACTAGCGGAAGCAGCGACGCACGTGACGTCGGCAGGCACCACCCGGGAGGTCCCCATGCCCGAACTGCGTGTCGTGGCCGTCTCGAATGACGGCACACGGCTGGTGCTGAAGGCTGCGGACAGCACGGAGTACACGCTTCCCATCGACGAACGGCTCCGCGCCGCCGTGCGCGGCGACCGTCCTCGCCTCGGCCAGATCGAGATCGAGGTGGAGAGCCACCTCCGCCCCCGCGACATCCAGGCGCGTATACGTGCCGGCGCGACCGCGGAAGAGGTCGCGCAGATGGCGGGCATCCCCGTCGACCGGGTCCGCCGCTTCGAGGGTCCGGTGCTCGCCGAGCGTGCGTTCATGGCCGAGCGGGCCCGCAAGACTCCGGTCCGCCGCCCCGGCGAGAACTCCGGTCCGCCGCTGGGCGAGGCCGTGGCCGAGCGGCTGTTGCTGCGCGGTGCCGAGAAGGACACCGTGCAGTGGGACTCGTGGCGTCGCGACGACGGCACGTGGGAAGTCCTGCTGGTCTACCGCGTCGCGGGCGAACCGCACTCGGCGAGCTGGACGTACGACCCGCCCCGGCGGCTCGTCCAGGCCGTCGACGACGAGGCGCGCATGCTCATCGGCGAGACGGACGACCTGGCCGCGCCCGAGCCCAGCTTCCCGTTCGTGCCGCGGATCGCCCGGCTGCCGCGCGACCGGCCGCTGGACCGTTCCGCCGACCGGGAGCGGCCCAGCCTTCCGGCGGCGGCGTCCGAGCCGGTGGAGGAGAGCACGGGTGAACGGGACTCGCTGACCAGCCTGCTGGAGGCGGTGCCGAGCTTCCGCGGCGACCTGGTGGTGCCCGAGCGCACCGCGCCGGAGCCCGAGGAGGAGCCCGTCGCCGAAGCCGAGGAGGAGGAGCCTCCGGCTCCCGCGGCCTCGGCCGGTTCCGCCTACGCGGACGTCCTCATGCCGCGCTCCGTCGGCAGCCACCGCGACCGGCTCATCGGGGCCACCGACCGCCAGGCCGAGGCCGACGGCGTCCGGCCGGGCCGCAGAGCCGCCGTCCCGAGCTGGGACGAGATCGTGTTCGGGACACGGCGCAAGAAGCAGGAGTAGCCGGATCGGCTGCACGAGGACGAGGGCCGCGCCTTCCGGGCGCGGCCCTCGCTCTCGTTCCGGGTCACCGAGGAGAGCGCCCGCGGGTTACCGAGGAGAGCGCCCGCCGGGTTACCGAGGAGAGCGCCTGCCGGGTCACCGAGGAGAGCGCCCGCCGGGTCACCGAGGAGGGCTCTCGCCGGATTACTGGGGATCCGGTCCCACGGCCACCGGCCGGTCCGGGTCCGAGGACCACTCCGACCACGAACCCACGTACAGCTCCGCCGGAATGCCCGCGACCGCCAGCGCCAGCACCTCGTGCGCCGCGGACACCCCCGACCCGCAGTACACGCCGACCCGCGCGTCCTCGGTCACGCCGAGCCCCTCGAAACGCGCGCGCAGTTCCTCGGCCGGGAGGAAGCAGCCGTCCGCCCCCACGTTCTCCGTGGTGGGCGCCGACACCGCCGCCGGGATGTGCCCGGCCACCGGATCGATCGGCTCCACCTCGCCCCGGTACCGCTCCCCCGCCCGCGCGTCCAGCAGCACCCCCGACCGTGCCAACGCCGCGGCGGCGTCGGCGTCGAGCAGGCCGGCCGCTCCCGGCTCGGGCACGAAGTCGCCCTCCGCCGGAGCCGGCACGGTCTTCTCCAGCGGCCCCTCCCAGGCCGGCAACCCGCCGTCGAGGACTCGCACGTCCGGGTGACCCGTCCAGCGCAGCAGCCACCACGCCCGGGCCGCCGCCCAGCCCTGGCCGCCGTCGTAGACGACCACCGGCGTCCCGGACGACACGCCCGCCCGGCGCATCGCGGCACCGAAGCGCGCGAGGTCGGGCAGCGGATGCCTGCCGCCCTCGCCCGGTGCCGAGGCCAACTCCCGGTCCAGGTCGACGAAGACGGCCCCCGGAAGGTGCCCTTCCTCGTATGCGGCCCGGCCGTCGTACGGCGGCTCACCGGTCGCCTTGGCCATGGTGAGCTGCCAGCGGACATCGAGCAGGACGGGCGGGTTGGCACCCGTCAGCTCGCTCGCGAGATCGGATGCGGAGATGATGGCGTTCATGGCTCCATCCTCGCGCACAGGGGTGGCCGAGCCGTCCGGCTCCGGCTACTGTGCTCGGCCGGAGCGGGATGCTCACGCGCTGTACGGGAACAAGCACATGCCGTACGGGAACAAGCGCATGCTGTACAGCTGAACGACGGGTGCCGACAAGCGCGCCGCACGGGGCAGCGCACCGCACATCAGGCATTCTCCCGGACAGGGGCCGCCCCGCAGGGCGTTCCCCCGTGGGCTGCGGACAGCGCGCCCACCGCGAGGCCGAGAAGAGAGTGACGATGACCGACGCACGGGAGTCCGCCGGCCCGAACGGCGCAAGACCCGCTCGGCACGCGCCCGGCACGCCCTGCTGGGTGAGCCTGATGGTGCACGGGCCGGCCGCGACCCAGGAGTTCTACGGAGCGCTGTTCGGCTGGGAGTTCCAGCCGGGCCCCCGGCAACTCGGCCCGTACGTACGAGCGCTGCTCGACGGAGACGAGGTGGCAGGCATCGGCGAACTTCCGCCGGACCGTCATCTGCCCCTCGCGTGGACCCCCTACTTCGCCTCGCAGAACGTGGATCTGACCGCGGAGGCGGTGCGCAGCTGCGGCGGCACGATCGGCGTGGGCCCGCTGGACGCCGCCGACGCGGGCCGCCTGGCGATCTGTTCCGATCCTTCGGGAGCGGTCTTCGGCATCTGGCAGGCCGCCGCGCACCTCGGTACGGCCGTCTCGGGCGCCCCCGGCACGCCCGCCTGGAACGAGCTGCTGACCTTCGAGTCGGCGAGCGTCGCCAAGTTCTACCGGTCGGTGTTCGGCTACCAGGAGGAGCCGGTGGTGTCCGCCGACTTCGACTACGTGACCCTGCACCTCGGGGGCCGGCCCGTCGCCGGCATCCACGGGCTGGGGCAGGCCCTGCCCCGTGACCGGGGCGCGCACTGGGTGACGTACTTCCAGGTCGACGACGTCGACGACGCCCTGGACCACCTGGTGCATCTGGGCGGGCACGTCCTCAAGCCGGCCCACGACACGACGCACGGCCGGGTGGCGATGGTGGCGGACCCGGAGGGGACGCGGTTCGCGCTGGTGCGACGGCAGCGCTGACGCTCCGCCGGCCTGCCGGGGGTGAAAGGACACCGCCCGGTGGTCAGGAGGACGACACCGGCAGCACGTCCGGGGACAGGGCCGCCGCGCGGGCCGTCGCCGAGGTCATGCGGCGCCTGTGGTGGCGGCGGCACAGCACCTCGTAGCCGACCTCGTCGGCGGAGTGGGTGACGTCTCCGACGACCACTTGGGCGCCCTCGACGACCATGACGCCGCCTATCGTGCGGGCGTTGTGCGTGGCCCGGGCGCCGCACCAGCACAGGGCCTCGACCTGGAGCACCTCGACCCGGTCGGCCAGTTCCACCAGCCGCTGGGAGCCGGGGAACAGCTTGGAGCGGAAGTCGGTCGTGATGCCGAAGGCGTAGACGTCCAGGCCCAGGTCGTCGACCACCCGCGCGAGTTGGTCGATCTGCTCCGGCGCCAGGAACTGCGCCTCGTCGGCGATCACGTAGTCCGCGCGACCGCCCTGCGAGAGGTGGTCGACGAGGTAGGCGTAGAGGTCCTGGCCGTCCGCGACCTCCACCGCGTCCGTGACCAGGCCGAGGCGCGAGGACAACTTGCCCTCGCCGGCGCGGTCGTCACGCGAGAAGATCATGCCCTGGAGGCCGCGCGCCGAGCGGTTGTGCTCGATCTGGAGAGCCAGCGTCGACTTCCCGCAGTCCATCGTTCCGGAGAAGAACACCAGCTCGGGCATGTCGAGTTGAGCACCTTTCGGCGAGAGAGGTCAGGCGTGGAGAGCGGGGTGGGGCTTCAGGAGCGTACTTCGAGCAGCGGGACCAGCTGCTCGGCGGGGGTCATCGAACCGTGGTTGCCGACCATCGCCGACTCCTTCGGCTCCCGCTCGGAGGCGATGAGCAGGACGTCGTCGCGCGCGGCGGCGACCACGTCGCCGATCCGGCTGTACACCCGTTCGTCGATCTTCGGGCCGAACCAGCCCGCCGCGATGGCCTCGTCGCGTGAGGCCACCCAGAACTGCTCGCCGAGCACCTCGCGCCAGCAGGTCAGGACGTCGCCGGCGGCGCCGGGCACCGCGTAGACGTGCCGGGCGCGGCCTTCGCCGCCGAGCAGGGCGACTCCGGCGCTCAGCTCCCAGTCCTCGTCGAAGTCGATGCGGTGCTCTTCGTCGAAGGGCACGTCGATCATGCCGTGGTCGGCGGTGACGTAGAGGGCGCTGCGCGGCGGCAGTTGCTCGGCCAGGCGCTGGACCAGGCGGTCGGCGTACATGAGCTGGCCGCGCCAGGTGTCGGAGTCGACTCCGAAGCGGTGGCCGGCGCCGTCGACCTCGGCGAAGTACGTGTAGACCAGGGAGCGGTCGCCCGCGGCCAGTTGCTCGGCCGCCAGGTCCATACGGTCCTCGCCGGTCAGCCGCCCGACGAACGTTCCGCCACTGAGCGCGACCCTGGTCAGCGGAGTGTTCTCGAACGTCGGGGACGACACCTGCGCGGCGTGCACTCCCGCCCTGTGGGCCAGCTGGAAGACCGTCGGGTACGGCTGCCAGGGGCCGGGCGGGGTCCACGGCTGCCAGCGCAGCTGGTTCATCAGCTCGCCGGTGTCCGGGTTGCGCACGGTGTAGCCGGGCAGACCGTGCACGCCGGGCGGCAGGCCGGTGCCGACCGAGGCCAGGGAGGTGGCCGTGGTCGCCGGGTAGCCGGCGGTGAGCGGACGTCCGGTGCCGCCGCGCGAGGTGGCGAGCAGGGACGTCATGAAGGGGGCGTCCTCGGGGTGCGCCCTGAGCTGCTCCCAGCCGAGACCGTCGATCAGGAACACGCAGTTCCGGTCGGCGGGAGTCAGCTCGGAGATCGCGGCGCTCATGCCCGGCACGCCGAGGCCTGCGGCCAGCGTGGGCAGCAGGTCGGCGAGGGAGCCGCTGCCGTACTCGGGGGTCGGGGCGGAGGTGACGGTGAGCGGTTCGGGGTGCTGGTCCCAGGCCGTCTGGTGTGCCATCAGCGAGCGGTGTCCGCGGTCGCCTCGGAGAGCGCCTGCGCGAAGGCGAGCGCCTGGCGCACGGTCTCCGGTCCGTCCCCCGCCTCGCTGACGCGCAGGCTGAGGTCGTCCGCCGTCGAGTTGCCCGTGTAGCCGTGGTCCGCCTCGCAGTTGGGGTCGCCGCAGGCGGCCGGCTCCAGGTCGATGCGGGAGACGGCGCCCCAGCCGATGGTGAGGACGACCTCGCGGGGCAGGGTGCCCGGCTTGTACGACTCCGGGTTGGCGACCACGCGGCTGACCACGATCGACGAGATCCGGCTCATCTTCACGGACTCCGTCGACGTCGTGGCGTACGGCGTCGGGGAGGTGCTGTCGGCGGACTGTTCGTCGGTGTGGCTGACGATGAAACGGTGGTCCGTGAGGACGAGCACCGTCACATGCCGCCGTACCTCGTTCTGGTCGAACGTCGTCTCCTGGTGGACCAGGTACGACCGGACGGGCTCGCCGCCCACGGCGGCTTCCACCGCCTCGGCCACGAGGGCCGGGTAGTAGCCGCTGCGCTCGATCGCCGCCCGCAGCCCCTGGGTCGTCGTACTGGTCTTGGCCATGACGCCCATCCTACGGGGGCCCACTGACTGCGAGGCACCGCTCGCCCCCTGTCAGTACGCGGGCAGGGTCCGCGGGCCGAGGTCGTCTCGGGCGGGCGGTGGTCCGAGCCGGACGGATGCGCCCAGGACGCTCAGGCCGTGCGAGGCGACGATGACCGGCTCCAGGGTGACCGCGACGACCTCGGGGTGGTCGTCGACCAGCCGGGACACCCGCAGCAGCAGCTCTTCCAGGGCGCGGGTGTCGGCCGGTGCGGAGCCGCGCCAGCCGAACAGCAGGGGCGCGGTGCGGATCGAGCGCACCAGTGAGGCCGCCTCCTTGTCGGTGACCGGGATCAGCCGGTGGGCCGTGTCCCCGAGCAGCTGCGAGACGGCCCCGGCCAGCCCGAAGGAGAGCACGGCTCCGGCCGCGGGGTCGATGACGGCCCGAACGACGACGTCCACGCCCCGGGGCGCCATCCGCTGCACGACGGGGCGCAGCTCCGCCGGTGCTCCGAACAGCTCGGTCAACTCGGTGTACGACCTGAGCAGTTGGTCCTCGTCCGCGAGGTCGAGGCGTACGCCGCCCAGGTCGGCGCGGTGCCGCAGGTGCGGGGCGGTGGCCTTGAGGGCGACGGGGTAGCCGAGGGTGCGGGCGGCCTCGGCGGCGGCGTCGGGGGTGGGGGCGGGCAGGGCCCGGTGGACGTGGATGCCGTAGTGGCCGAGCAGGTCGCAGGTCTCGTCCGTGCCGAGCGTGAGTCCCTGCCCGCGCGCGAGGAGCCCGTCGATCAGCGCGGCGGCGCCCTTCTCGTCGATGTCCTCGTAGTCGGGCACCTTTCCGGGGTCGGCGGCGCCGCGCCGCCACTGCGCGTAGCCGACGGCCTGCGCCAGGGCGCGGACGGCGCGCTCGGCGGCGGGGTAGGCGGGGATGAGGTGCTCGCCCTCGGGAGGAGCCTCGGCGGTGGGGAGTCGTTCTTCGGTGGATGTCGGGCGAGGGGCGATGTGCGGAGGTTGGTCCGTCTCGGCCTGCGGTGCCGTGCTCGCCGCCGCCGACAGGGCCTCGGCCAGGCCGCCGAGCTCCACGTGCACCACCAGGACCGGCTTGGCCGGAGCGGCGGCCGCCGCCGAGCGCAGCGCCTGCGCGAGGGCCGCGTCCCCGACCGAGCCCTCCCCCACCGCCGGTATGGCGGTGACGACGACCGCGTCGCACTCGTCGTCGGCCAGCGCGCGCGACAGGGCCGCGTGGAAGTCCCCGGCGGAGGCGGCCGTGGTCAGGTCCTGCGGGGCGTGCGGACGCAGCCCCTCGGCGAGGCACGCGTCGTACGTGAGCAGGCCGAGCGACTCGGAGTTGCCGAGGATCGCCACCCGGGGCCCGGCCGGCAGCGGCTGGCGGGCGAGGAGCAGCCCGGCGTCCACCAGCTCGGTGATGGTGTCGACCCGGATGACGCCGGCCTGCCGCAGCAGCGCGGAGACCGTCGTGTGCGGCAGCCGGGTCGCCCGTACGGCGTGCCCCTGGGGCGCGGCCGCGTGCCGTGCGCCCTGGACCACGACCAGGGGCTTCGCCGCGGCCGTGCGGCGGGCGAGGCGGGTGAACTTGCGGGGGTTGCCGATGGACTCCAGGTACATGAGGACGACGTCGGTGTCCGGGTCCTCGTACCAGTACTGCAGGACGTCGTTGCCGGAGACGTCGGCCCGGTTGCCCGAGGAGACGAAGGTGGAAACGCCGGTCACGCCCGTGACGCCGCCGCCGCGCCGGTGCAGCCGGGACAGCAGGGCGATGCCGATGGCGCCGGACTGGGCGAACAGGCCGATCCGGCCCGGGCGCGGCGTCTCGGGCGCGAGGGAGGCGTTGAGCCGTACCCGCGGGGAGGTGTTGATGATGCCGAAGGCGTTCGGCCCGATGATCCGCATGCCGTAGGTGCGGGCCTGCCGCACGAGGGCGCGCTGGCGTTCGCGCCCCTCGGTGCCGCTCTCGGCGTATCCGGCGGAGACGACGACCAGCCCCTGCACGCCGTGTTCGCCGCATTCGGTGACGACCTCGGGCACGTGGTCGGCCGGCACGGCGACGACCGCGAGGTCGACCGGGCCGTCGATGTCCCGCACCGAGCGGTGGGCGGGCACGCCGTCGAGTTCCTTCCGTCCCTCGGGCAGTGCCTTGTTCACGGCGTAGAGGCGGCCGGTGTACCCGGCGTCGCGGATGTTGCCGAGGACGCTGCGGCCCACGCCGCCCGGGGTGCGCCCCGCTCCGATGACGGCGACCGAGCCGGGCGCGAGCAGCCGCTGCACGGACCGGGCCTCGGCGCGGTGCTCGCGCGCGTACTGCACGGCGAGGGAGCGGTCGGTGGGTTCGAGGTCGAACTCCAGACGGACGACGCCGTCCTCGAAGCTGCGCTTCTGGGTGTACCCGGCGTCCGTGAACACCTTGATCATCTTGTTGTTGGCGGGCAGCACCTCGGCGGCGAAGCGGCGGATGCCGCGCTCGCGGGCGACGGCGGCGATGTGCTCGAGGAGAGCGGAGGCGACGCCCCGCCCCTGGTGGGCGTCCTGCACCAGGAAGGCGACCTCGGCCTCGTCGGCGGGTGCGGACGCGGGCGTTCCGTCCGCGCCGATCCGGTCGTAGCGTACGGTGGCGATGAACTCGCCGCCGACTGTGGCCGCGAGTCCCACCCGGTCCACAAAGTCGTGGTGCGTGAAGCGGTGGACGTCCTTGGCGGACAGGCGAGGGTACGGCGCGAAGAAGCGGTAGTACTTCGACTCGTCGGAGACCTGCTCGTAGAAGCTGACCAGGCGCTCGGCGTCATCAACGGTGATGGGCCGGATGCGCGCGGTGCCACCGTCGCGCAGCACCACGTCGGCTTCCCAGTGGGCGGGATACTCGTGCCGGTCCGGCGAGGTCTGCATGGGCCCCAGAGTACGTCTGGCGTATGACAGCGGCGCGAGGCAGTCTGTGGAGGGCGTCAGTCGGGTCGAGGCCGCGATCCGACGGCACCCCGGGGCGGTACATCAGGACCGCTCCGGCGCAGCTTCACGTGTGGGAAACTGGTCTAGACAACCCTGAAAACCGAAGGGCAGCAACACATGGCTGAGCGCCGCGTCAACGTCGGCTGGGCCGAGGGCCTCCACGCCCGCCCCGCCTCCATCTTCGTCCGAGCCGCCACGGCCGCAGGCGTCCCGGTGACGATCGCCAAGGCAGACGGCAACCCCGTCAACGCGGCCTCCATGCTGGCCGTCCTCGGCCTCGGTGCCCAGGGCGGTGAGGAGATCGTCCTCGCCTCCGACGCCGAGGGTGCGGACGCCGCCCTGGACCGGCTGGCGAAGCTGGTCTCCGAGGGTCTCGAGGAACTGCCCGAGACCGTCTGAGCATTCTTCCGCGCCTGATCCGGTACCCCTGGTCCGGTGCAACCAGAAGGGCTCGTCCGAATTCATCGGGCGAGCCCTTCGCCATTCCCGGTCACGGGTCGCCATTTCCCATCACGATCGGCCGCGCATTCCCGTTCCCGGGCAGCAGAAATAATCCCCCGCGAATTACCTGCTCTTTGTATACGGCTCTCGTGTTAATGCCGCAGGCTCGCCGTGTTTACGGGATGTTGCGAGTTCCTCACACGCTCGGCCCGCTCCCCGGCGGAGCCGAAACGCAGCCGGTGCGCGGCCGTCGCGCGCTCGGTGTGCAGCGCCGTGACCGCCCGCGCGCGCTCGCTGTCCCCGCGCGCCACCGCGTCCACGATCGCGCCGTGCTCGGTCCAGGACTCCACGGGCCCGGCCGGAGCCTCGACGGTGTACATCCAGGCGATCTTGTGGCGGAGCTGGGTCAGCATCGAGGTCAGCGCGGGGCTGCCGGAGGCCTGTGCGAGCGTCTCGTGGAACCAGCCGCCCAGGGAGCGCAGGTCGTCGCTGTTGCCCCGGCGGGCGCGCTCCTGGCCGAGCCTGACCAGGCCGCGCAGGACCTTCAGGTGGGCCTCGGTGCGGCGCTGGGCGGCACGGGCCGCGCCGAGCGGCTCCAGCAGCAGCCGCATCTCCAGCAGGTCGGCGGCCTCCTGCTCGGTGGGTTCGGCGACGCACGCGCCCGCGTGCCGCCGGGTCACCACGAAGCCCTCGGCCTCCAGGGTGCGCAGGGCCTCCCGGACGGGGACGCGCGAGACACCGTAGCGGCGGGCGAGGAGTTCCTCGGTCAGCCGGCCGCCGCGTTCGTAGACACCCGCGACGATGTCGTCCCGGATGGCCGTGCACACCGAGTGCGCCGGAATGCGCATGACCGACCTCCGTTTAATCCCCGTGAAACGTCGACGAGTGACACGTGTTCCGTGACTCTATTGCAATGAGCCGGAATTTCCGACGGCAGACCGGAATCCAGGGATATTTTTTGGACAGCCGGGCGTCACAAACGCCGAAAGCCCCGGCTCGGGGAGCCGGGGCCTCGGGAAGCGGAGTGGTGCGCCGTCAGACGCTCACGCCGTGCGAGCGGAGGTAGGCGACCGGGTCGATGTCGGAGCCGTACTCGGGGCTCGTACGGGCCTCGAAGTGCAGGTGCGGACCGGTGACGTTGCCGGTCGCGCCGGACAGGCCGATCTGCTGGCCGGGGGTGACCTTCTGGCCCACCGAGACGCTGATGGACGACAGGTGGCCGTACTGGGTGTACGTGCCGTCGTTCATCTTGATCACGATCTGGTTGCCGTAGGAGCCGCCCCAGCCGGCCTCGACGACCTCGCCCATGCCGACCGCGTGGACGGAGGTGCCGCTGGCGGCGTGGAAGTCGACACCGGTGTGGCTGCCGGAGGACCACAGGCCGCTGCTGGCCTGGTAACCGGTGGAGACGTACGAGCCGGAGATCGGGGGCACGAAGGTGTTGAGGCGCTTGCGCTCGGCCTCGCGGGCGGCGCGTTCCTTGGCCTCGCGGGCCTTCTCGGCGGCTTCCTTGGCCTCCTTGGCCGCCTCGGCGGCCCGCTCGCGGGCGGCCTCCTCGGCCTTCTGTTTGGCGGCGGCCATCTCGGCGGCCTGCTTCTGGGCGGCGGCCTGGGCGTCGATCTGCTGGGCCACGGTGTCGCCCATGGTGACGACGGGAGTGAGGCCGGTCTGCTCGACGGCGGGCTCGGCCGCGAAGGCCGGGGCGGCCACGCTGCCGATGACACCGGTGGTGGCGAGGGCCGCGACGCCCGCCGCGCGGGCCGTGCCGCGCTGCATCCGGCTGGGACGACGGTGCTTCCCGGTGGCGCGGGTGAACGCCATGGAGTGCCTGGTCCTTTCCTTCCTTCTCGCCTACCGGGTTAGCTGACGGGTTCGGAGCAGGAAGGTCTCCTACGGACCCCCTCGCGGCTCGCGCGGGCGTCCGATTCACCCCAGGGACTGCGGTGGGTCCCCGGCTCCCCTGGCTCGCGCCGTACGGGGACTCGGCGATGACTGTCCGGTGCCGCGGGTGCGGCGCACTGCCTGACGAACAGCCCGGACGAACCTAAGCGGGGCCACTTTCAATTCCCAAACGGATCCCGGTTTTTGTAGCGCATCCCACAGGGCAGACAGGCAACCTCCGCACCAATTCGGGCATAAAGGAGCCCTGGTGCCTTAGAAGACAACCAGGGCCCCTGCGCGCGCGTGCTCCTACTCGGCGGCGACGACCGAGACTTCGCCGATGCCCAGGGCCTCGACCGGGGCCTTGATCTGCGCCGCGTCACCGACGAGCACGGTCACCAGCCGGTCCACCGGGAAGGCGCTGACGGCCGCCGCGGTGGCCTCCACGGTGCCGGTCGCGGCGAGCTGCCGGTACAGCGTGGCCTGGAAGTCGTCGGGCAGGTGCTGCTCGACCTGGTCGGCCAGCGTGCTCGCGACGGCCGCCGCCGTCTCGTACTTCAGCGGCGCCACGCCGACCAGGTTCTGCACGGCGACGTCCCGCTCGGCGTCGGTCAGCCCCTCGGCGGCGAGCGTGCGCAGCACCGTCCAGAGGTCCTGGAGGGCGGGGCCGGTGTTGGGCGTGTCCACGGAGCCGCTGATGGCGAGCATCGCGGCACCGGTCCCGTCCGGGGCGGACCTGAGGACCTGGCCGAACGCCCGCACCCCGTAGGTGTAGCCCTTCTCCTCGCGCAGCACGCGGTCCAGGCGGGAGGTGAGGGTGCCGCCGAGGCAGTACGTGCCGAGCACCTGCGCGGGCCACACGCGGTCGTGCCGGTCCGGGCCGATCCGGCCGATCAGGAGCTGCGTCTGGACGGCGCCGGGGCGGTCCACGATGACGACCCGGCCCGTGTCGTCGGCGGTCACCGGCGGCACCGGGCGCGGCTCGGCCGCGGAGCCGGTCCAGGCGCCCAGCGTGTCGCCGAGCAGGGCGTCGAGGTCGATGCCGGTGAGGTCGCCGACGACCACGACCGTGGCCGTGGCGGGCCTGACGTGCCTCTCGTAGAAGGCGCGTACGGCCGCGGAGTCGATCGCGGCGACCGTCTCCTCGGTGCCCTGGCGGGGCCGGGACATGCGCGAGTCCGCCGGGAACAGCTCCTTGGAGAGCTCCTTGGCGGCACGGCGGGCGGGGTTGGCCAGCTCGTGCGGGATCTCGTCGAGGCGGTTGCGGACCAGCCGCTCGACCTCGCTGTCCGCGAACGCGGGGGCCCTCAGGGCGTCGGCGACCAGGCCGAGCCCCTTGGCGAGCCGGGAGGCCGGCACCTCCAGGCTGAGCCGGACGCCGGGGTGGTCGGCGTGCGCGTCGAGGGTGGCGCCGGCGCGCTCCAGTTCGGCGGCGAAGTCCTCGGCGGAGTGCTTGTCGGTGCCCTCGGAGAAGGCCCGGGCCATGATCGTGGCCACACCGTCGAGGCCGGCCGGCTCGGCGTCCAGGGGTGCGTCCAGCAGCACCTCCACGGCGACGACCTGCTGGCCGGGGCGGTGGCAGCGCAGGACCGTCAGGCCGTTGCCGAGCGTGCCGCGCTCGGGGGCCGGGAAGGCCCACGGCTTGGCCTCGCCCGCCTGCGGCTGGGGGTGGAAGTCCATCGTGGCGAGCTCGGTCACTTGGCCGCCTCCTCGTTCTCGTTCAGGGCCGCGGCTGCGGTGTCGTCGGTGGTGTCGGCGTCCTCGGCGGTCTCCGCGTCGCCCGTCTCGCCGGCGACGGGCTCGTAGACGAGCACCGCGCGGTTGTCGGGCCGCAGGCGGGCCTTGGCGACCTCCTGGACCTCCTCGGCCGTCACCTCCAGCACGCGCTGCACGGCGGTCAGGGCGAGCTGCGGGTCGCCGAACAGGACGGCGTACCGGCACAGTTCGTCGGCGCGGCCCGCGACCGTGCCCAGCCGGTCCAGCCACTCGCGCTCCAGCTGGGCCTGGGCACGCTCCATCTCCTCGGCCGTGGGGCCCTCCTCGGCGAACCGGGCGAGCTCCTCGTCGATGGCGGACTCGATGACCGGGACCTCCACGTCACCGGACGTCTTCACGTCCAGCCACCCCAGGGAGGGCGCCCCGGCGAGTCGCAGCAGGCCGAAGCCGGCCGCCACGGCCGTACGGTCGCGCCGCACGAGGCGGTTGTACAGGCGGGAGGACTCGCCGCCGCCGAGGACCGTCAGGGCCAGATCGGCCGCGTCGCACGCGCGCGTGCCGTCGTGCGGCAGCCGGTAGGCGGCCATCAGGGCGCGCGCCGGGACCTCCTCCTCGACGACCTCGCGCAGCTGCTCGCCGATGATCTCCGGCAGCGCGCCGTCCCGGGGCGCGGGCTTGCCGTCGTGCCCGGGGATGGAGCCGAAGTACTTCTCGATCCAGGCCAGGGTCTGCTCCGGGTCGATGTCGCCGACCACGGAGAGCACGGCGTTGTTCGGCGCGTAGTAGGTGCGGAAGAACGCGCGGGCGTCCTCCAGTGTGGCCGCGTCCAGGTCGGCCATGGAGCCGATCGGCGTGTGGTGGTAGGGGTGGCCCTCCGGGTAGGCGAGGGCGGTCAGCTTCTCGAAGGCGGTGCCGTAGGGGACGTTGTCGTAGCGCTGGCGGCGCTCGTTCTTGACGACGTCCCGCTGGTTCTCCATGGACTCGTCGTCGAGCGCGGCCAGCAGGGAGCCCATGCGGTCGGCCTCCAGCCAGAGGGCGAGCTCCAGCTGGTGGGCGGGCATGGTCTCGAAGTAGTTGGTCCGCTCGAAGCTGGTGGTGCCGTTCAGCGAGCCGCCCGCGCCCTGGACGAGCTCGAAGTGGCCGTTGCCCTTGACCTGGGCGGAACCCTGGAACATCAGGTGCTCGAAGAGGTGAGCCAGGCCGGTACGCCCCTTGACTTCGTGGCGCGAGCCGACGTCGTACCAGAGGCATACCGCCGCGACCGGGGTCAGGTGGTCCTCGGAGAGCACCACGCGCAGGCCGTTGGCCAGGCGGTGCTCGGTCGCTGTCAGGCCCCCGGAGCCTGCCTGGGCTGTGGCCGTGTGACCCATGGGCATGTACGTCCCTTCGATCGCGGCGCGGTCGCTCGAACCGCGGTTTTCCTGGCGAGTCCTGCCACTGTATGCAAGCGTGCGGGGCCCTGGTGAAGTTCCCGGGGGGCGTACGCGGAGAGCGTGAGAGGGAAGCGGCCGGGGCGGTGCGCGGTGGTGACGGCGGGCCGGTCCCGGGGCCGGGAAAAGACCGGCGGAAGACCCCGGAGCCGCCGGCCCGACCGGGCGGCCCGCGGCAGTCCTCCGGCAGCGTCCGATCCGCCGCCCGGGCCGGGCGGGCGGCACCCTCGGCCCGGGTATGAACCCCTGCCGGGGAGGCCGCAGACCGGGTCCTGGTTCCGTGCCGGGGAGGCCGTAGACCGGGTCCTGGTCCCGGTTGTCAGTGCGGCGGTCCACAATGGTCGGCGTCAGATCTCGTTCAACGCTTCAGCAAGGAGCCGGCAGCGATGGCCCGCCGCAGCACGAAGACCCCGCCGCCCGACGACTCGTACGAGGAGAGAATCCTCGACATCGACGTCGTCGACGAGATGCAGGGCTCCTTCCTCGAGTACGCGTACTCGGTCATCTACTCCCGCGCCCTGCCCGACGCGCGCGACGGTCTCAAGCCGGTCCACCGCCGCATCGTCTACCAGATGAACGAGATGGGCCTGCGCCCCGAGCGCGGGTACGTGAAGTGCGCCCGCGTCGTCGGCGAGGTGATGGGCAAGCTGCATCCGCACGGCGACGCGTCGATCTACGACGCCCTCGTGCGCATGGCCCAGCCCTTCTCGATGCGCGTCCCCCTGGTCGACGGCCACGGCAACTTCGGCTCGCTGGGCAACGACGACCCGCCGGCCGCCATGCGGTACACCGAGTGCCGGATGGCCGAGGCGACGAGCCTGATGACGGAGTCCATCGATGAGGACACCGTCGACTTCAACCCGAACTACGACGGCCAGGAGCGGGAACCGGTGGCGCTGCCCGCCGCCTTCCCGAACCTCCTGGTCAACGGTGCCTCGGGCATCGCGGTCGGTATGGCCACGAACATGCCGCCGCACAACCTGCGCGAGGTGATCGCCGCCGCCCGCCACCTGATCAGGTACCCGAACGCCGATCTCGACGCCCTGATGAAGCACGTGCCGGGCCCCGACCTGCCCACCGGCGGCCGGATCGTCGGACTGTCCGGCATCCGGGACGCGTACGAGACGGGCCGCGGCTCGTTCAAGATGCGCGCCACGGTGTCCGTGGAGCCCGTGACGGCCCGCCGCAAGGGCCTCGTGGTCACCGAGCTGCCCTTCACGGTCGGCCCGGAGAAGGTGATCGCCAAGATCAAGGACCTGGTGGGCTCGAAGAAGCTCCAGGGCATCGCCGACGTCAAGGACCTCACCGACCGTGAGCACGGGCTGCGCCTGGTCATCGAGATCAAGAACGGCTTCGTGCCGGAGGCGGTCCTGGAGCAGCTGTACAAGCTGACGCCGATGGAGGAGTCCTTCGGCATCAACAACGTCGCCCTGGTCGACGGCCAGCCGCTCACGCTGGGTCTGAAGGAGCTGCTGGAGGTCTATCTCGACCACCGCTTCACGGTCGTGCGGCGGCGTTCGGAGTTCCGCCGCACCAAGAAGCGGGACCGGCTGCACCTGGTCGAGGGTCTGCTGACGGCCCTGCTGGACATCGACGAGGTCATCCGCCTCATCCGCTCCAGCGAGAACTCCGCGCAGGCGAAGCAGCGCCTGATGGAGCAGTTCTCGCTGAGCGAGGTGCAGACGCAGTACATCCTCGACACGCCGCTGCGCCGCCTGACCAAGTACGACCGCATCGAGCTGGAGACCGAGAAGGACCGGCTCAACGCGGAGATCGAGGAACTGACCCGGATTCTCGACTCGGACACGGAGCTGCGCAAGCTGGTCTCCTCCGAACTGGCCACGGTCGCCAAGAAGTTCGGCACCGACCGGCGGACGGTCCTGCTGGAGTCGGGTGGCGCCCCGGTCGCCACGGTGCCGCTCCAGGTGGCCGACGACCCGTGCCGGGTGCTGCTGTCCTCGACGGGGCTGCTGGCCCGTACGGCGAACGGCGAACCGTTCCCGGAGGACGCCGGCACCAAGCGGGTCAAGCACGACGTGATCGTCTCGGCGGTGCCCGCCACCGCCCGCGGCGAGGTGGGCGCTGTCACCTCGGCGGGCCGGCTGCTGCGGCTGAACGTGATCGACCTGCCCCAGCTCCCGGAAGCGATGCCGACGCCGAACCTCGCGGGAGGCGCCCCGCTCGCCGAGTTCGTCTCCCTGGAGGACGACGAGACGGTGGTGTGCCTGACGACGCTCGACGAGTCGTCGCCCGGCCTTGCGCTCGGCACGGCACAGGGCGTCGTCAAGCGCGTGGTGCCGGACTACCCGGCCAACAAGGAAGAGCTCGAGGTGATCACCCTCAAGGAGGGCGACCGGATCGTCGGCGCGGTCGAGCTGCGCACCGGCGAGGAGGATCTGGTCTTCATCACCGACGACGCCCAGTTGCTGCGCTTCCAGGCGTCCCAGGTCCGGCCGCAGGGCCGCCCGGCCGGCGGTGTGGCCGGCATCAAGCTCACCGAGGGCGCGAAGGTCATCTCCTTCACGGCGGTGGACCCGGCGGTGGACGCCGTGGTCTTCACCGTCGCCGGCTCGCGGGGCACGCTGGACGACTCCGTGCAGACGACGGCCAAGATGACCCCGTTCGACCAGTACCCGCGCAAGGGCCGCGCCACCGGCGGCGTCCGCTGCCAGCGATTCCTGAAGGGCGAGGACTGCCTGTCCCTGGCCTGGGCGGGCCCGGCCCCGGCACTCGCCGCGCAGAAGAACGGCACCCCGGCCGACCTCCCGGACATGGACCCGCGGCGTGACGGCTCGGGTGTGTCCCTGGCGAAGACGGTGGCCGTGGTGGCGGGGCCGGTCTAGAACCCTCCGGCGGAGGGCTCAGGCAGGCTCTGCGTCTGCCGGGTCCTCCTCCGGGTTCTGTACGTACCTGAGGACGCCCCACATGCCGCGCTCGTCGGCGTGCGGGGCGTCGCTCCTGCACGCGCCGAGTTCCTTGTCGAGGGCGGGGGCGTCGATGCCGGAGCCGATCAGGACCAGCTGGGTGAGGCGCTCGCCGCCGGCCGGCCAGGGCTCCGGGTAGAAGCGCAGGAACCGCCCGACGGCATGGACGGCGTAGCGGTCCCGCACGTCGTAGGGCCCGAAGTCGACATAGCCCTTGATCCGGTACAGCCCCTCTGGACGGCTGTCGAGGAACTCCATGAGCCGGCGCGGGTCGAGGGGCTCCTTCGAGACGAACGACAGGCTGTCGTAGGCGCTGTGCAGGTGCTCGGCGTGGTCGTCCGCGCCGTGCTCGTGCAGGTCGTCGAAGGACAGCTGCCCGATGCGTTCCTCGCTCGGCCGGCAGTCGAAGAGGAACTCGGGGTCGATCCGGCCGTAGGAGGCCGGGACGACGGCGGCGCGGTCGACGAGGGAGCGGACCACTCCGAGGACGCGTTCACCGTCCGCCGCCCGGTCGAGCTTGTTGACCACGACGAGATCGGCCAGCGCGAGATGCCGGTCGATCTCCGGGTGCCTGGACCGGGTGTCGTCGAACTCGGCGGCGTCCACGACCTCGACGAGCCCGCCGTACACGATCCCCGGATGCTCGCTGGCGAGCACCATCCGCACGAGTTCCTGCGGCTCGGCCAGCCCGCTCGCCTCGATGACGATGACGTCGATGCCTAGGGAGGGTTCCGCCAGCCGTTCCAGGTACTGGTCCAGCTCGCTCGCGTCGACGGCACAGCACAGACAGCCGTTGCCGAGCGAGACCGTCGAGTCGCCGAGCGCTCCCGCCACGGCCATCGCGTCGATCTCGATGGCCCCGAAGTCGTTGACGATGGCGCCGATACGGCTGCCGCCGCTGCGGTGGAGGAGGTGGTTGAGCAGTGTGGTCTTCCCCGAGCCGAGGAATCCGGCCAGGACGACGACCGGGATCTGCTGCGGTTCCGGGCTCGGCAGGCTCACCGTGCGACCTCTCTCACGCCGACGCGTGCACCGGCTCGCGTTCCCGGCGCACGTATGAGGATGGGATGCCGCCCCAGGATACGAGCCGTCGGAATCGCGGCGAAGTGAACGATTGTTAGCAGCACTCGCGGGGCAGACGTTGGGCATGGCGCCGGTTTGTGCGACCCTCGCTTCCCTCCGTGCGCCTCCTCTCCGCCTCCCCGCCGATCAGAGCCGCTCGGCACTCTGGGAGACGGCAAGCGCCGCCCACCGCTCGCCGGTCCCCTTCAGTCGACCCGCGTACCGACGACCGGCGGACGGCCGCCTGAATCGGGGGTTGACATGGGCACACGGAAAATGAGCTTTCGGGGGCTGGGTGCCACCGCCTCGGCAGGGATCGTCCTGGCGGCGGGCGCCGCCGTCGCCATGGCCGCGCAGCGGCCGGCGTTCCATGCGTTGCGTACCCGGATCGAGCATCTGGAGGAGGCCGCACAGTCACAGCGCCGGGCCAACTTCGCCCACCAGCAGCGCCTGCACTGGGAGTTGCTGAGCAAGGCGATGGACGATCCGGAGCTGGCCGAGGTGCTGGACGTGTACGACGGGACCGTCTCGCCCAGGAAACTCCGCCAGTTCCTCTTCGCCAACGCCCTCTACACGAACGCCCTGTGCTATCACCGCATGGGCAACATGAGCCGGGAGGAGTTCTTCGGCTTCGCCCGGAGCATGCTGCAGAACGCCGCCTTCAGGGAGTACTGGTACGCCTCCCGCCCCCATCGGGCGACCCTCGCCGACTCGTCCCAGGAGGCCAGGCTCGGACGCATGGTCGACGACCTTCTCGTGCAGTTGGAGGAGGCGGACACCGACCAGTGGTGGGTGGTCGGGGAGCCGCCGGGCGAGTAGGGGGCTCCTGGTGGAGAGCGATCAGAAGCCCCCTGGCGCCGGGCCCCGGCCGTAAGCGCCGTACCTTCCGGATCACTCTCTTGAACGCATCACACGGCTGGGCGGTAACGAACCCATAAACCGGCGCGTTTCCCCAGATGCCCACAAGGTTGACTACTGCGCATCCCGCGAACCGGGTCGACCACCGCCGAACCGCCGCTCCACGCCGCCCGGTTGTCGAGGCCGCGGCCCCACAGGGCCGCATCGCACCGCAGGCTACAGTGCGCACCAAGCCTCGAGATCAAAAGGAACGCCAGAACAGTGAGCCACATCATCCGTCGGATTGGCACCCCTCCGAGCGCGCGGGGAAGTGCGACTGGTGCCAATTGCCCCGATATCTTCGAGCTGTCCGACGGCAGGTTCGCTGTAATCGGCACCGACCTCACCGAAGAACTCGACGGGAAGCTCCCCGGCGACGCGTCCAGAGCGGACTACGAGCGCATCGTCGTGGTCTCGCGCAGGACCCTCATCGACGCCAAGGCCGATATTCCCGACGCCTGATCTCGTCGGATGCCCGTCCGGTCCGCGGACATGCCTGTCGCCCCCGCGGGTCGGACCTCCGTCGAGCCGGTCCTGCGGCTCGGGTCCGGCACCTCCTGGTGCCGGACCCTCCGTGTTCCTGCGGCGCCGGCCGTCAGGCGGGCACGGGTGCCGGCGCCTCCGGTCCCACATAGCGCGCCACCGGCCTGATGATCTTCGTGTCCTCCGCCTGTTCCAGAATGTTGGCGCTCCAGCCGACGACGCGCGCGGCGGCGAAGGTCGGTGTGAACATCTCGCGGGGCAGGCCGCAGAGTTCCATGACCACGCCCGCGTAGTACTCCACGTTGGTGTGGAGTTCACGGCCGGGCTTCAACTCCGTCAGGATCGCCTCGACGTGCCGTTCGACCTCCACGGCGAAGTCCACCCGCGGGCCACCGAACCCCTGGGCGACCTCGCGCAGCATCCGCGACCTGGGGTCCTCCGTGCGGTAGATCGCGTGCCCGAAGCCCATGATGCGCTCACCGGCGAGCACCCGCTGCCGCACCCAGGAGTCGATACGGTCCGGGGTGCCGATCGCGTCCAGGGTGTCCAGCGCACGACTGGGCGCTCCCCCGTGCAACGGCCCCGACAGGGCCGCCAACGCACCGGCGAGGCACGCCGCCACGTCCGCACCCGTCGACGCGATGACCCGGGCCGTGAAGGTTGATGCATTGAATCCGTGATCAATGGTTGAGATCAGGTATTGCTCGATCGCCCGTGCGTGCCGCTCGGTCGGCACCGAACCGGTCAACATGTACAGGTAATTGGCCGCGTACGACAGGTCCTCACGCGGCTCCACCGGCTCGAGTCCCTTCCCCAGCCGGTGCAGCGCGGTGAGCAGTGTGGGTACGGCCGCGGTCGCCTCGACGGTGTCCTGCCTGCGCCGGTCGGCATCGATGTCGTACACGGGCCGGAAGCCCTTGGCCGCGCCCAGCAGCGACAGCGCCGTGCGCATCCCGGCGAGCGGGCCGGAGCGCCCGCCGGCCGCCGCGATGGCCGGCAGGGCCGTACGGACCTCGTCGGGCAGCCGCCGCAGCGCCGCGGTCCGCGCCGCGAAGGCCTCGCTCTGCCCCGGGTCCGGCAGGTCGCCGTGCACGAGCAGATGCCAGACGTCCTCGAAGGCGCGGGTCCGCGCGAGGTCGACGGCGGAGTACTGCCGGTAGTGGTAGAAGCCCTCGACGCCACGGACGTCACCGATCCGGGTGTCGGTGACGACGACACCGGCGAGTCCCCGCGGTGCGTCGATGAGAGCGGTTGCGGACCTGTTGACGGACATGTCTTCCTCCCTGGACTTGATTCGACTGTCCATGGTTGACTTACTTGGTGTCAATATTGATTGAATCAATATGCCAGTCAATGGGCCGCTAGGCGGATACGGTGACCCCATGCGCGATCAAGAACCCGCCCCCCTCGACGCGGAAAGTCGGCTGAGCACCAAGGAGGCCGCCGAGCTGCTCGGTGTGAAGCCGGAGACCGTCTACGCGTACGTGAGCCGCGGTCAGCTCAGCAGCCGGCGGGTGGCCGGCGGCCGGGGCAGCACCTTCGACGCCAGGGAGGTCGAGGCGCTCGCCCGGCGCAACAGGCGGGAGAGCGCCGGGAGTTCCCCCTCCGGTGGCGAGTTGTCCGTACGGACCCGCATCACACTCATCGAGAGCGACCGCTACTACTATCGCGGTGTCGACGCCGTCGACCTGGCCACGCGGCACACCTACGAGGAGGTCGCCGAGTGGCTGTGGACCGGCCGGATGCGGCCGGGCAGCACGTTCACCGCACCGGCCGCCTCGGTCGCCGTGGCCCGCCGGGCCGTCGACGCGCTGCCCGACCACGCCGCGCCCACCGACCTGCTGCGCGTCGCGACGATCGCCGCCGCGACCGCTGACCCGCTGCGCTTCGACCTGTCCGAGGACGCCGTGCTCGGCACCGCGCGCACCCTCATTCCCACACTGGTCGCCGCCCTGCCCCCGGCGTTGCGCGACCGCCGTGACGAAGGCCCCCTGGCCCACCGTCTGTGGTCCAGGCTGTCGGCGCACAAGGACCCCGATGAGGCGTCCCTGCGGGCCCTGGACACCGCGCTCGCCCTCCTCGTCGACCACGACCTGGCCGCCTCGACCCTCGCGGTGCGCGTCGCCGCGTCGGCCCGTGCCCACGCCTACGCGGCGGTCTCCGCCGGACTCGGGGTGATCGAGGGCCCGCTGCACGGCGCGGCCAGCGGGCTCGCGCACCGGCTGCTCCAGGACGTGCTCGACCAGGGCGACGCGGCACCGGTGATCGCGGACGAACTGCGCGCGGGCCGCCGTATCCCGGGGCTCGGCCACCGGCTCTACCCGGGCGAGGACCCACGCGCGCGTGCCCTGTTCGCCCTCCTGGAGCGGATCCCGCGCGCGGAACCCGCTCTCCTCGCCGCCCGCGACATCGTCGAGACCACCGCCCGCCACACCCCGCTGCACGCCAACGTCGACCTCGCGCTCGCCGTGCTCACCACGTCCTGCGGCATGCCCCCGACCGCGGGCGAGACGATCTTCGCGGTGGCCCGAACGGCGGGCTGGATCGCGCACGCCCTCGAGGAGTACGGCGAGCGCCCGCTGCGCATGCGTCCGAGCGGTCTCTACGCGGGGCCGAAGCCGCCGCAGCCACTGCCGGAGTAGGCAAGGGCGGGGCCGGAATGAGCCGCGGCCCAACTCAGGTTAGGCTCACCTCTGTGAGTACGTGCTCAAGCGTCTCCCGGGACTCCGACGAGCCCGTTTCGGGAACCGCGGCCACCGCGAGGACCTGGCTGTTGCTGGAACAGCCCGGTCCGTGGGGTGCCAAGGCGCTCACTTCGAGCCACCTGGACCCCGCGCTGGGCCGCGCCCTGGAGGCGGCCGCCAAGGACACGGGCGTACGGATCGCGCTCATCCGCCGCCCCGGACGCCACGCGGACCAACGGATGCCCGCCACCCGCCGGGTGTACGCGGCCCACACCGTTCCGGGAAACGTGTGGCTGCACGGCGCCACCACCTCGGACCCCGGGCAGCTCCTCGATCTCGACTTCGCCGCACTCGGCCGGGGCGACCACGGCACCTTCGACGCGGTGCTCGGCGGACGGCCCCACGAGGGTGATCCGCTCGCCCTCGTATGCACCAACGGCAAGCGCGACCGCTGCTGCGCCCTCCTCGGCCGCCCGCTCGCGGCCGAACTCGCCGCGTCCGGGGTCGAGGGCGTCTGGGAGGTCACCCATCTGGGTGGTCACCGCTTCTCCCCGACAGCGCTCGTGCTGCCATACGGATACGCGTACGGCCGGGCCGAGGCGCACACCCTCAAAGAGGTCCTGCACGGCGCTCGGGAGGGGCGGATCGTCGTCGAGGGGTGCCGGGGCAGCTCGGCCTGGGAACGGCCCGGCCAGGCGGCCGAGCTCGCCGTGCGCACCACGACAGGCGAATACGCCGCGGAGGCGCTGAGTGTCGTGCGGACGGCCGGCGCGGCCCCGCGCTGGGAGGTGACCGTCGTCCACGCCGACGGGCGTCGCTGGCAGGTCGAGGTGGCCCAGGGCGCGGCGCTGCCGCCCCGGCCGGAGAGCTGTGGAGCGGCGGTCCTCGGTTCACCCGCGCGGATGGACGTGGTGGCGGTGCGCGAGGTGAGGATGACGACGGCGCTCGCCGGCTGACCGGTCCGCCGACCGCGGTGCGGGCCGTCTTCTCAAGCATTGATCCAGAGATCCACGCCACACCCGTTACGGCAGGTAGCCGGCCCCACGTACCTTCTTGGGTATGAGCCCCACTCCCCCCGCACGCCGCCTGCGCCTCGGCCTGCCGCGGCGGGTGTTCTCGCAGGTACTGCTGATGCAGGTGGCGATCGCCGCGGGAGTCGCGGTCCTCGCGACCGGGCTGTTCCTCGCGCCCCTGAGCGACCAGCTGGACGACCAGGCGATGCGCCGCGCCCTCGCCATCGCGCAGACCACCGCGCAGCAGCCGGGCCTCGCGGAGGAAGTGAGGGACACGCCTCCCTCACCGAACGGTCCGGTGCAGCGGGAGGCGGAGCGGATCCGGAAGGCCACCAAGGCCGAGTACATCGTGGTGATGGACTGGCGCGGCGTGCGCTGGTCGCACACCGACCCGAAGCAGATCGGTGGCATCGTCTCGACCGACCCGGGCCAGGCCCTGGCCGGCAAGGAGGTCATGGAGATCGACAGCGGCACCCTCGGCCGCTCCGCTCGCGGCAAGGTGCCGCTGCGTGACAGCGACGGCAGGGTCGTCGGCGCCGTCTCGGTCGGCATCGCCTACGACAGCGTCCGGGCCCGGCTGATCCACGCGATCCCGGGGCTGCTGGCGTACGCAGGAGGTGCCCTGGCCGTCGGCGCGCTGGCCGCGTGGCTCATCTCCCGGCGGGTCCACCGGCAGACCAGGGACCTGGCCTTCTCGGACATCGCGGCACTGCTGTCGGAGCGGGAGGCGATGCTGCACGGCATCCGGGAAGGCGTCGTCGCCCTGGACCGCAGCGGTCGTATCCGCCTCGTCAACGACGAGGCGCAGCGCCTGCTGAGCATCGGGGACGGGGTGGTGGGCCGCTCCCCCGACGAGGCGCTCGGCGCCGGCCGCACGGCCGATGTGCTGGCCGGGCGCGTGACGGGCACGGACCTGCTCACCGTGCGGGGCCAGCGGGTGCTGGTCGCCAACCGCATGCCCACCGACGACGGCGGCGCCGTGGCCACCCTGCGCGACCGCACCGAGCTGGAGCAACTGGGCCGCGAGCTGGACTCCACCCGCGGCCTGATCGACGCCCTGCGCGCCCAGGACCACGAGCACGCCAACCGTATGCACACGCTCCTGGGGCTGCTCGAACTGGAGATGTACGACGACGCCGTGGAGTTCGTCGGCGAAGTGGTCGGCGACCACCGGGCCACCGCGGAACAGGTCACCGAACGCATCGCGGATCCGCTGCTCGCCGCCCTGCTGGTCGGCAAGGCGACCGTCGCGGCCGAGCGGGGCGTCGCCCTGTGGGTGTCGGACCGGACCAGGCTGCCCGACCGGCTGATCGACCCCCAGGGGCTCGTCACCGTCGTCGGCAACCTGGTGGACAACGCCCTCGACGCCGTCGCGGGCAAGCCGCACGCGCGCGTGGAGGTCGAACTGCGCGCCGAGGGCCGTACGGTGATCCTCCGGGTGCGCGACACCGGCCCGGGAATCCCGCCGGAGCACCAGGAGTTGATCTTCACCGAGGGATGGTCCACGAAGAAGCCGCCCGCGCACCGAGAGCGGGGCATCGGGCTCTCCCTGGTGCGCAGGCTCGCCGAGCGGCAGGGGGGCAGCGCGACCGTCGGGGATGCTCATGGCGGGGGTGCGGAGTTCACCGTCGTCCTGCCGGAGGCGCTGGCCGAGCCTGGCCCGGAACCGGCCCTGACCGTGCCGTCAGCTCCGGAGACCGCCAAGGAGGAGTCGTGATGATCGAGGTCCTGGTCGTGGACGACGACACAAGGGTCGCGCGGGTCAACGCCGCCTACGTCGAGAAGGTGCCGGGCTTCCATGTCGCGGGTGAGGCCCACAGCGCGGCGGAAGCGCTGAGCCGGCTGGAGACGCTGCCCCGGCTCGACCTGGTGCTCATGGACCACTACCTGCCGGACGAGACGGGACTCGCGGTCGTGCAGGAGATGCGCCGTCGCGGCCACCAGACCGACGTGATCATGGTGACGGCGGCCCGGGACGTGTCCACCGTGCAGGCGGCGATGCGGCACGGCGCGTTGCAGTACCTGGTCAAGCCGTTCGCCTTCGCCGGTCTGCGCGCCAAGCTGGAGGCGTACGCGGAGCTGCGCCGCACCCTCGACGGCGGCGGGGAGGCGGAGCAGGCCGAGGTGGACCGCATCTTCGGGGCGCTGTCGGCCCCCTCCGAGCCGGATCTGCCCAAGGGGCACTCCCCCACCACCGCGGAGCTGGTCCGCCAGTCCCTGATGAACGCCGACGGGCCCCTGTCCGCCCAGGAGATCGCCGAACGGACCGGGGTGAGCCGCCAGACCGCCCAGCGCTATCTGAAGCTACTGGAGCGCACGGGACGCGCCAGGCTGACCCTGAAATACGGCGACGCGGGCCGCCCGGAGCACCGTTACGTGTGGGCGACCCGCGCCTAGAGAGGGCCGGTCGGAGGCCCTTTCGGGTGTCAGCCCGTGGCCTTCTTCGCGAACTCGGTCGTGTAGGTCCGACTCAGGTCGATCTTGGCGTTCTTGATGTTGGGGTTGAACGCCTTGAGCACCTTCTCGACCGTCTCGGGACCGTCCGCGGGCATCACGCCGTCCTTGGTGAACATCGGCAGTGTGCTCTTGATCGCCTGTGCGTAGAGGGCCCTGTTGCCCTGCGAGTAGTCGGCCGGCATCTTGGCGGCGATCTGGGACGCACTGTGGGTGGACATCCAGTTGAGCGTCTTGACGAATGCGTTGACCAGCTTCTGGACGGTGGCCTTGTGGCCGTTCACCCAGTCCGTCTGCATGTACAGACTCGACGACGGATAGGGACCACCGAGCGCCTCCTGGGACCCCTGCGGCGTCCGCATGTCGAGGAGGATTTTGCCCGCCTTCTTGTCCAGGACCTGCGCCACCGTCGGATCGGTCGTCATGCCGCCGTCGATCGAGCCCTTCTGGAGCGCCGAGATGAACGTCGGGCCGGCACCGACGGCGACGGGCGTGAAGTCGCTGACGCTCACGCCGTTCTTGACGGCGAGGTACTTGGTGAGGAAGTCCGTCGAGGAACCGAGGCCGGTGATGCCGAGCTTCTTCCCCTTGAAGTCCTTGGGCGAGGTGATGTCGCCCGCTGCCTTGGAGGAGACGATCTCGACCTCACCCGGCGCGCGCGAGAACTGCACGACCGACTCGACCTGCTTGCCCTTGGTCTGGAGGTCGAGGGTGTGGTCGTAGAAGCCGACGGCCCCCTGGACCTGGCCGGAGACCAGTGCCGTCTCGGCCTGGACGCCGGCGGGCTCGCTCAGCAACTGCACATCGAGTCCCTCCGCGCCGAAGTAGCCGAGCCGCTGGGTGAGCATGGCGGGCAGGTAGATGACCTTGTCCAGGCCACCGACCATGATCTTGACCTGCTCGCCCTTGCCGCCGCCTCCGCTGCCGGAGCCGGTCGACGCCGTACCGGCGGCGTCATTGGCACAGGCGGTGAGCGAGGACAGGGCGAGCAGGCCGACGGCGGCCAGGGCGGCGTATCGGGCGTTGGTGCGCATGGTGGTTCACGTCCTTGTGAAGGGAGGAAAAAGGGGGGCGTCCGGAGTGGGTGTCAGTGCTCGGAGTCCGCGGGCTTCCAGCGGAAGATGCGGCGCTCGGCGAACGTCAGCAGCCCTTCGGCGAGCAGCGCGACGACGGCGAGGATGACCATCGCCGCGTACACCCCGGCCGCGTTGAAGGTGCCCTGGGACTGCGCGACGAGCAGGCCGATGCCCTTGGTGGCACCGATGTACTCGCCGACGATGGCGCCGATGAGGGCGAAGCCGAAGCTGACGTGGAGGCTGGTGAAGATCCAGGACGTGGCGGACGGGATGACCACCTGAAAGGTCACCCGGCGGTCGCTCGCACCCAGGATCCGGGCGTTGGAGACGAGGTTCCGGTCCACCTCGCGGGCGCCCTGGAAGGCGTTGAAGAACACCGGGAAGAAGACCAGCACGACGGCCGAGGCGACCTTGGAGGCCGGGCCGAGCCCGAACCAGATCACGAAGATCGGCGCGAGGACGATCCTGGGAATCGAGTTGAGCACCTTGATGTATGGACCAAGAACATCGGCGAGCAAGGTGATCCGCCCCAGCGCGATGCCCAGCACGACGCCCGTGACCACGCCGAGGACCCAGCCGAGCAGTGCCTCGTAGAGCGTGTACCAGATCTGCTCGCCCAGGGAGCCGAGCGCGGTCCCGTGCATGACCCAGGTGGAGATCTGGTCCCAGATCTGGGAGGGCATGGAGAAGTTGAACGGGTCTATGACCTTGGCCCGGGACAGCACCTCCCACAGCCCGAGGACTCCGACCAGCAGCAGCGCCCGGACGAGGTTGATCAGGACTTTCCGCTTGCGTGCGGCCCGGGCCCGCGAGTAGGCACGGTCCGGTGCCTTGGCCGCCTCCACGACCGGTGTGCTGAGGAGCTCAGGCGACATGCGCGGCACTCCTCTCGCGCGTGATGCGCACCTCTTCGCCGAGGGACTCCCAGATCTCGCGGTAGATCTCTATGAACCGCGGCTCCAGGCGCACCGCCTCGACCTTGCGGGGCCGCGGCAGGTCGATGGTGAAGACCTGCTTGACGGTCGCGGGCCCTGCGGTCATCACGACGACCTTGTCGGCCAGCGCGATGGACTCCTCCAGGTCGTGCGTGACGAAGACGACCGAGGCGCGTGTGCCTTCCCACAGTTCGAGCAGCTCGTCCGACATCAGCGCCCTGGTCTGCACGTCGAGTGCCGAGAACGGCTCGTCCATGAGCAGGATCTCGGGGTCGTTGACGAAGGTCGCGGCGAGCGCGACGCGTTTGCGTTGGCCGCCGGAGAGCTGGTGCGGGTAGCGGTCCTCGAAGGCCTCGAGGCCCACCCGGGCCAGCCAGTCGCGCGCCTTCCGCTTCGCCTCCGCCTTGGGCACGCCCCGGAAGCGCGGTCCCGCCATCACGTTGGACAGCACCGTGCGCCAGGGGAAGGTGGCGTCCTGCTGGAAGACGAAGCCGACCTTGTCGCCGACGCCGCGCACCGGCTCCCCGGCGACCAGCACGTCGCCCTCGGTGGGCTCCTCCAGGCCGCTGACCAGGGTCAACGTGGTCGACTTGCCGCAGCCCGTGGGGCCGACGACCGCGACGAACTCCCCACGGCCGACCGTGAGGTCCAGGTCCCGGACGGCCGTGTGCAGGCCTCCCGACGGGGTCCTGAACGTCTTGCTCGCGCCCCGCAGCTCAATGGCGGGGCTGGTGTCTGCGCTCATGGCCGGGGACGGTAGGTCCGGCTCGGCCGGCGGCATCAGTCTTGTGAGCGCATACCGTTCTTTTGCTCGCAAGAGCCTGTTGTGCTCGTTTTGCGCGGGATACAAAAACGTAGCCGAAACAAGGGCTTGACGCCCGCATGGCCTTGAGGGAAAGAGGCCCGATGATTGACGTCCTGGTCGTGGACGACGACTTCCGTGTCGCCGAGATCAACGCGAAGTACGTGGGAAGGGTCCCCGGCTTCCGGGTGGCGGCCCGCGCGCACAACGCTGCCCAGGCGCTGGCGGCGGTGCAGCGCGGAGGGATC
Source organism: Streptomyces sp. NPDC050416 (assembly GCF_044458845.1). Classification (NCBI taxonomy): domain Bacteria; kingdom Bacillati; phylum Actinomycetota; class Actinomycetes; order Kitasatosporales; family Streptomycetaceae; genus Streptomyces; species Streptomyces sp. NPDC050416. The sequence goes on along the minus strand of NZ_JBITII010000015.1, from coordinate 106,133 downwards.
GACCTGGTCCTGCTGGACCACTATCTCCCCGACGGGACGGGGCTCGAACTCGTCCACCGCATGCGGGAACAGGGCCACGGCGCCGACGTCATCATGATCACTGCGGACGGCGACGTGGCGACCATCCAGGCCGCCATGCGCCTGGGCGCCCTGCATTACCTGGTCAAGCCGTTCACTTTCGCCGCGCTGCACACCCGCCTGGAGTCCTACGCCGCCCTGCGCCGCACCGTCGAGCGGGTCGGCGGCGGACGCGGCGTCGCCGTCCAGGAACAGGTCGACCGGATCTTCAGTGCCCTGCGCACCACCCCGGCCCTCGCGTCGCCGGGCCTGCCGAGCGGGAACTCGGAGCCGACGACGGAACTGATCTGCCGCGTCCTGCACCGCGCCGACCACCCGCTCTCCGCCCACGAGGTCGCCGCCGAGACCGGACTGAGCCGCTCCACCGCCCAGCGCTACCTGCGCCGCCTGGAACAGTCCGGCCGCCTGCGCCTCTCCCTCAAGTACGGCGACACGGGCCGGCCCGAACACCGCTACGCATGGGTGGCGCCGTAGCCCCAAGGCCTCGTGCGGGACCGCCCTGCACGGCCGTACGGGACCGCCCCCACAGCCGTGCAGGGCCGGCCCCTACGCGGCTCCCGCCCCGGTCAGCGACCGCACCTCGGTCTCCGCGTGCTTGGCCTCGTCCGGCACCTCCGACGCGGTGACCGTGCCCAGCCAGCCCGCGAGGAAGCCCAGCGGAATCGAGACCAGGCCGGGGTTCTGCAACGGGAAGTACTGGATATCGACGTTCGGGAACAGCGAGTCGGGGCTTCCGGAGGCCACCGGGGAGAGCACGACGAGCACCACGGCCGGGATCAGACCGCCGTAGACGGCCCACACGGCACCCCGTGTGGTGAAGCCACGCCAGAACAGGGAGTAGAGCAGCACCGGGAGGTTCGCCGACGCCGCGACGGCGAAAGCGAGGCCCACCAGGAACGCGACGTTGAGGTCCCGCGCCAGCAGACCAAGGGCAATCGCCACGACGCCGACACCGACGGCCGCGACCCGGGCCACGGCCACCTCGCTGCGGGGCTTGCCGCCCCGGCGCCGCAGGGACGCGTACAGGTCATGGGCGACCGAGGCCGAGGACGCGAGCGTGATCCCGGCGACCACCGCGAGAATCGTGGCGAAGGCGACCGCGGCTACCACCGCGAAGAGAACCGTTCCGCCCGTGGATCCGGCACCACCACCCAGGTCGAGCGCCAGCAGCGGAACGGCCGTGTTCCCGGACCCGTTCGACCCGCGTACCGCGTCCGGCCCCACGATCGCCGCCGCGCCGAACCCGAGCACGATCGTCATCAGGTAGAAACCGCCGATGAGCCCGACGGCCCAGACAACCGAGCGGCGTGCGGCGCGCGCGGTGGGCACGGTGTAGAACCGGGACAGGATGTGCGGCAGCCCCGCCGTGCCCAGCACCAGGGCCAGCCCCAGACTGATGAAGTCGAAACGGGCGGTCCAGTCCCCGCCGTACTTCAGCCCCGGCGCCAGAAACGCTTCCCCGTGACCGCTGCGCTCGGCCGCCGTGAGCAGCAGCCGGTCCAGGTCGCCGTGGAAACGCACCAGGACGAGCGCCGTCAGCGCGATCGTGCCGCCGAGCAGCAGGACTGCCTTGACGATCTGAATCCACGTCGTCGCCCGCATCCCTCCCAGCGACACATAGATCACCATGAGCGCGCCGACACCGATGACGGTCCAGGCCCGCGCCGCGCCGCTCGTGCCCCCGAGCAGCAGCGCCACCAGGCTGCCCGCGCCGACCATCTGCGCCACCAGATACAGAACGGACACTGTGACCGAGGAGGTTCCCGCCGCGATCCGTACCGGCCGCTCCCTCATCCGCGCCGCCACGACGTCGGCGAGCGTGAACCGGCCGCAGTTGCGGACCAGTTCGGCCACGAGGAACAGCACCACCAGCCAGGCCACGAGGAAGCCGACGACGTACAGCAGCCCGTCGTAGCCGAACAGCGCGATGAGCCCGGTGACCCCGAGGAAGGAGGCGGCCGACATGTAGTCGCCCGCGATGGCAAAACCATTCTCCATGGGTGAGAAGAGCCGCCCGCCCGCGTAGAACTCCTCCGCCGAACCGCGCCGGTTACGGCTCACCCATGTCGTGATCGCCAGCGTGACCGCGACGAACCCGCTGAACAGCAGCAGCGCCAGCGTCTGGTGTTCATCCGTCACGAGGCACCGCCGTTCACGCCGCGCGTCAGCTCCTGTGTGTCCCAGCGCAGGTCGAGCGCCGCCCGGTCCCTGCGCAGCCGCGCGTGCCGCGAGTACGCCCAGGTGAACAGGAACGTGGTCAGGAACTGCCCGAGCCCCGCCACCAGCCCCACGTTCACCACTCCCACCACGGGCCTGGCCATCAGCTCCGGCGCGGCTGTGGCAGCCACGACGTAACCCACGTACCAGGCGAAGAACGCCATGAAGGCCGGCACCACGAATCTCCGGTACTGCCGCCGCACCTCCTGGAAGGCCGCGCTGCGCTGCACCTCCAGATACACATCGGCCGCCGCCACCCCGGTCTCGCCCTCCCCGCGTGCCGACGGAACCACGACCGGAGCCTGCACTCCGGCACCGTCCGGCTCTCCCCACCCGGAGGCGAGGGCGTCGTACCAGGGATCGTCGTACCTCAGATCTCCGGCCTCCTCGGCCGGGCCGACACCGTCGATTCGCTCGACCGAACTTTCCTGACCAGCCCCGTCTCTACGGGGACGGCCCTTGCTTGGCTGCATGCCCAAGGATGGACAGAACGAGAAGATCCCCGACTCTTCTTCCCCTCGCGCTTCACCCCATCAGGTGACTCAGCGCACCGGGGGACGCACCAGCCCCTTTCCGTACGCGTAACGCACCGCCTGCGCACGGTCCTTGAGCCCCGTCTTGGCGAACAGGTTGTTGATGTGGGTCTTCACGGTCGCGGTGGAGACATGCAGCCTGCGGCCGATCTCCTGGTTGCTCAGCCCCTCGGCGATGAGCAGCAGCACTTCCGTCTCCCGCACCGTGAGACCGTCCGGTGCCTCGGGCGGCGCGGCCGGTCTCACCTCGGTCTCCGTCAGACGCTCCAGCAGCCGCCTCTGAATGCTGGGCGCGAGCCCCGCGTCCCCCGACAGCACGCTGTGCACCGCCCGGACGATCTCCTCTCCGCCGGCGTCCTTCGTGAGATAGCCGCGCGCTCCCGCTGCCAGTGCCGGGAAGAGCGACTCGTCGTCGGCGTACGTCGTGAGCACCACGACCTGTGTACCGGGGTGCTCCGCGCGGATCCTGCGGGTCGCCTCCACTCCGTCGCAGCGGGGCATCCGCAGGTCCATCAGGACCACGTCCGGGGCGACTTCGGCGACGAGCCGCACCGCCTCCTCCCCGTCCCCCGCCGCGCCGACGACCTCGACCCCGGGCAGCAGACCGAGCAGCATCACGATGCCCTCCCGCACCACGGTCTGGTCGTCCGCGACCACCACCCGAGCGGTCTTCCGCTCGGCCTCGTCCGTCATACCGGCACCTTCAACGTCACCACGAACCCCTCCTCGCCCGGCCCGGCCTCCAGCGAACCGCCCAGCAGCTCTGCTCGCTCCCGCATGCCCAGCAGACCGTATCCGGCTCCCGTCCCGGTCAGCTCGCCCGGCGAGCCGCCCGAGTCCCTCACATCCAGGGTCACTTCGTGCGGGTCGTAGTCGAGGCGCAGGCGCACCTTGGCGCCCGGGGCGTGCTTGCGGGCGTTCGTCAGAGCCTCCTGAGCCGCTCTGCGCACCGCCTGCGAAGCCTCGGCCGGCAGTGCTCTGCGTTCACCCGTGATGGTGATCTCGGCACCGTCGGTGGTTCCCGCCAATTGGTTCAGGAACTCCTCCAGCGGGGTCAGTTCCCCACGCAAGGCGGAGAGCGCCTGCCGTGTCTCGGCGAGCCCGCCACGCGCCATCTCCCGTGCCGCCACCACCCGTTCGAGAACCTGCTCCTGCTCCCCTCCGCGCTCGATCAGCAGCCGGGCCGCCTCCAGGTGTACGAGCTGGGCAGACAGGCTGTGCGCCAGCACGTCGTGAATCTCCCGCGCTATGCGGGCCCGCTCCGCGAGCGCCGCAGTCTCCGCCTCGGCCGCACGGGCGGCCCGCTCCTGGGCGAGCAGCCGCTGGGCGCTACCGCGAGCCTCGGCGTCCAGGCGCAGCGTGTATCCGGCCAGGGCGAGGCCGACGCCGGTGACCACGGATGTCAGCGGGTCGTCGTTGTCGACGACCCCGAACGAACCGAGCGCCACGCCCGCTGCGCTGAGGGCGACTGCCGGTGGGAGTCTCTCCAGCGCCGAGACGGCGCATCCACACCACATGACCAGGGCTGCGGCTTCGAAGCCCGACAGATGGGCCGCGACGGCGACGCCCTGAAGCAGCGCGAGCGACGCCAGCGACGGCCAGAGCCGGTGCTGGAGCGTGGTCCGGAAGAACACCCAGGCGAGCAGCGCCGCCAGAAGCACCCCGCCGGCTCCGGTCACCGCCTTCCACCCATGCGCCTCGCTCTCGGCGAAGGCACCCCACACGAGCACGCCGAGGACCAGAGCCCGCACCGTCCAGGCCAGCAGGCACCGGGGGCGTGAGAGTCCCTCGCGGCTGAGCGCCTCCTGGGAAGGCCAGCGTGTCCAGGCGTTCTCCTTCACACGCGCTCCTTCCCCGCAGGCGCAGATGTGCTGTCACCGTACGCCGGGCCCGAGTTCACGGCAGGGTGCAGCAACCGACCGCGCCAGACCAGGATCCCGGCCCGGACGAGCAGGGTGCCGGCGAGTCCCAGCAGGAGGGCGGAGCTGTCCTGGTGCACGCCCACCGCGGCGCCGAGCGCGAAGAGCCCGGCACGCAGCCCGATTCCGATGAGCCAGACGGCTACGCTCGCGCCGCTGCTCTTGCTCCACACGGTGCCGTCGGGCTCCGCCCATATACGGGTGGCCCAGGCCCAGCCCGCCCCGGTGGCCAGGCCGACGAGCAGTTCTGCGCCGAGCAGCAGCGCTGAGGCCGTGTGGTGACGGTCGTCGAGTATGCCGGGCTCGCGCAGTGCGACGACGGCCAGGATCGCGGGCAGGAGCCACCAGCGGCGCTCACCGTCGATGGGGGTTGCGCGGAACTGCCGGGCGATCACCAGCATGGCCACGACCACGATCACCAGCGCGTCGACGAGCCCGGACATCAGGACCTCCGTGAGCGATGAAGGAGATGCCGGCAGCGGTACCGCCGACGCCTTCGACGTTACGGAAATCGCCAGGTCACGGGATCGGAGTGCGGGTGGATCATGGGTGGATCCGCGACCGGCCGCTTCTCCACCCAGGGGTGGAGAAGCGGCTCAGGCACGAGGACCCGACGGCCCCGGCGACCTGGGTCGCCTCCGGGCCGGGTCCTATCCGGGCCGGGTCGTCCAAGCCGGTCCGTTTGTGCGCAAGGCATGGCACGGACCATGGGGCCGACCTACCGGCAGAGCCGGACTGAACGAGGACCACGGAGAACGAACCAGTCCGGACCTGCCCAGCCCGGCCCGGCCTCCGTGCCCGCCAAGGCCGGCGCAGCGGCTACGCGTCGATCCGCGACCGATCCAGTGTCGCCGCCGAGTTGGAGATGAACTCCTTGCGCGGCGCGACGTCGTTGCCCATCAGCAGATCGAAGACCTGCTCGGCTGCCTCAAGGTCGGAGAGGTTGATCCGGCGCAGGGTGCGGTGGCGCGGGTCCATGGTCGTCTCGGCCAGCTGGTCGGCGTCCATCTCGCCGAGACCCTTGTAGCGCTGGATCGAGTCCTTGTAGCGGACGCCCTTGCTCTGGAGCTCCATGAGCTTGTCGCGCAGCTCCCGGTCCGAGTACGTGTAGATGTACTTGTCCTGGCCCTTCTTCGGCTGGACGATCTCGATGCGATGCAGTGGCGGCACCGCCGCGAAGACCCGGCCGGCCTCGACCATGGGCCGCATGTAGCGGTGGAACAGGGTCAGGAGCAGGGTGCGGATGTGAGAGCCGTCGACGTCGGCGTCGGTCATCATGATGATCTTGCCGTAGCGGGCCGTGTCGATGTCGAAGGTCCGACCCGATCCGGCTCCTATGACCTGAATGATCGCCCCGCACTCGGCGTTCTTGAGCATGTCCGTCACGGACGACTTCTGGACGTTGAGGATCTTGCCGCGGATCGGCAGCAGCGCCTGGAACTCGGAGTTCCGGGCGAGCTTCGCCGTACCGAGCGCGGAGTCGCCCTCCACGATGAACAGCTCACTGCGGTCGACGTCGTCGCTGCGGCAGTCGGCGAGCTTGGCCGGCAGCGAGGAGGACTCCAGGGCCGTCTTGCGGCGCTGTGCGTCCTTGTGCTGCCGGGCGGCGATGCGCGTACGGGCCGCGGCGACGGCCTTCTCCAGCACGACACGGGCCTGCTGGGCGGCATCCCGCTTCGTGGACGTCAGGAACGCCTTGAGCTCCTTGCTGACCACGTTGTTCACGATGCGGCGGGCCGCCGAGGTCCCGAGGACCTCCTTGGTCTGGCCCTCGAACTGGGGCTCGGCGAGACGCACGGTGACGACCGCGGTCAGGCCCTCCAGGGCGTCGTCCTTGACGATGTCGTCCTCGGCGACGCGCAGGAGCTTCTTGGCGCGCAGCACCTCGTTCATCGTCTTGGCGACGGCCTGCTCGAAGCCCGCGACGTGGGTGCCGCCCTTGGGGGTGGCGATGATGTTGACGAACGACCTTAGCGTCGTGTCGTAACCGGTGCCCCAGCGCAGCGCGACGTCGACGCCGAGTTCCCGGGTGACCTCGGTGGGGGTCATCTGGCCGTGGTCGTCCAGGACGGGGACCGTCTCCTTGAAGGAGCCCTGTCCCGAGAAGCGGAGGACGTCGCAGACCGGCTTGTCGTTCGCCAGGTACTCGCAGAACTCACTGATCCCGCCGTCGAAGCGGAAGGACTCCTCGCCCTTGCTGCCGCCCTCGCCGAGCCCGTACTCGTCGCGCACGACGATGGTCAGGCCCGGCACCAGGAAGGCCGTCTGGCGGGCGCGCTGGTGGAGGTTCTCCAGGGAGAGCTTGGCGTCCTTGAGGAAGATCTGTCGGTCGGCCCAGTAGCGCACGCGCGTGCCGGTGCGGGTCTTCGGGATCTTCTTGGCCTTGCGCAGGCCGCTCTTGGCTTCGAACTTGGCGTCCGGGCCGTTTCCGGCGAAGGCGCCGGGGACACCGCGCCGGAAGCTGATCGCGTGGGTGTGTCCACCGCGGTCCACCTCGACGTCCAGACGGGCGGACAGGGCGTTCACCACGGAGGCACCGACGCCGTGCAGACCGCCGGAGGCGGCGTAGGAGCCGCCTCCGAACTTGCCGCCGGCGTGCAGCTTGGTCATGACGACTTCGACACCGGAGAGGCCGGTCTTGGGCTCGACGTCGACCGGGATGCCCCGGCCGTTGTCCCGGACCTCGACCGAGCCGTCGTCCTGGAGGATGACCTCGATGTGGTCGCAGTAGCCGCCGAGGGCCTCGTCGACGGAGTTGTCGATGATCTCCCAGAGGCAGTGCATCAGGCCACGGCTGTCGGTCGACCCGATATACATTCCGGGGCGCTTCCGCACGGCCTCGAGCCCCTCGAGGACGAGCAGGTGCCGCGCGGTGTAGTTGGAACCGTCCCGGTCTGCTCCTGCCAGCAGAGCTGTGGACGGCACGGACGTTTCGGCGGTCACGCGGTTCGCTCCTCGCTGAATTTCAGATGGGGCCCTCATGGGTAAGGGCGCGGCTTCAGTCACCGGTGAGAGGGTACCGAGGCCTGGTAGAGCCGTTGTAACGCCACCCTCGCCGGAAACTCACCCTAGTCCAGAGTCGTATGCTTGTTCGATCCCTCGTTGGAGTGAAGCACACATCACGTTCCCTTCGAGGCATGAACCATTTAGGCTCCGGGCACGTCCTCATGAACAACCGGCAACCCAGCCGGGAGGACCGACCACCGATACAACGCGAAGCTCCGTAAGACACATAGACACGCAATACGGCACATTCGCCGCCAACCGGCAGCAGACAGCCGCCTCGCAAAGATTTTTTCGAGGAAAAGCCACGAGCGGGAACGTTTTGGGGCTGGTTGGATGTTGACCCTGGTACGACAGCTCGTCGAGCTAGAGAAGAGGCGACGTGACTACTGTTCTGACCCCTGCGAGCCAGTTGACGGCCGCTGATCGCTGCGACCGCTGCGGCGCCCAGGCGTACCTGCGCGTCGTCCTGCTCAGCGGCGGAGAACTGCTCTTCTGTGCCCACCACGGGCGCAAGTTCGAGCCGGAACTCAAGAAGATCGCCGCTGAGATACAGGACGAGACGGAGCGGCTGACGTCCGCTCCCGCGACGACTGCCTCCGAAGAAGAGCGCTGACACCTCGCGTCCGACGACGAGCCAGCCCGGCACAGGCCGGTGAACGGGCGGCTGCCTCCACCACCGAGGCAGCCGCCCGTTCTCGTTCCCGCGCGTCCGCCCAGGTCCTTCTGTGCGCACGCCGCGCGTCTTCTTCGCCCCCATGCTCAGCAGAACGTGCACATGACCTTCACGCCGTGACCGGCCTTCACCGTCACGCCCGTGGACAGCTTCGTGCCCGCATTCAGCCTCACGCCGGTGTCCGGCTTCACGCCCGTGGCCACCCGAGCGTGCGCATGATGTCGGACACCCGCATGTACACCCCGGGGCTGCCGGCCCGGCCGCAGCCGATCCCCCAGGACACCAGGCCGATCAACCGCCCCTGGGCCACCAGCGGGCCCCCACTGTCACCCTGGCAGGCATCCCGGCCCCCCTTCGCTTCTCCGGCGCACAGCATGCTCCGGGCGTCGTAGACGCCGTCCGCGCCTCCCGGATACGCCTCCTCACAGAGCGCGTCGGGAAGCACCCGCACGCGTGCCGCCCGCAGGCTGTTCGGGTACTCCCCGGCGCCCGAGACGTCGCCCCATCCGTACACCGTCGCGGTCCCGCCCACGGCGTACGCGGGGTCACCGGCGGGTGCCATGCCGATGACCGAGTCGGCGGGGAGGGGCTCGGCCAGCGTGAGTACGGCGAAGTCCCCGACGTTGCTGACACCGTCGTAGACCGGGTTCACCCAGGTGTCCCGCACGGCGACTTCCCGGCCACCGCGGTCCGAGTTCAGGTCTGTGCGCCCCGCTATGACCCGGAGGTCGCGTACGCGCTCCGGTGGCCCGCCCAGGACCTCCTTGTCCAGGCAGTGGGCCGCGGTGAGCACGGTGGTGCGGCCGACCGCCACGCCGCCGCAGAACTGCCCCGCGCGCGTACCCCCGAACCGGTCACGACTGGACAGGGCGACCGTCCAGGGGCTCTCCGACGCGTCGACGGGGAATCCTCCTATGACCACCTTGTCGGCGGCCGCAGGCGCACTGGAGCCCACTGACAGGGCGGATACCGCGGCTGCCACGACCAGCGGTCCGGCCAGGGCCCGGCCAAAGCGATAACGCATATGCACTCCTCACTCCGTGGTGTCGGTGAGACACCCAGAGTGATTCACCCCGTGGCAGCCCGCACCCGCGGAGAGGCATGAAGAAGGCCCGGTCCCCTGAAGGGGCCGGGCCTTCCGCGTCGTACGACCGCGACGGCTAGTCGAGGTAGTCGCGCAGCACCTGCGAACGGGACGGGTGACGCAGCTTCGACATGGTCTTGGACTCGATCTGGCGGATCCGCTCACGCGTGACGCCGTACACCTTGCCGATCTCGTCGAGGGTCTTCGGCTGACCGTCGGTGAGACCGAAGCGCATCGAGACCACACCGGCCTCGCGCTCGGACAGGGTGTCGAGCACGGAGTGCAGCTGCTCCTGGAGGAGCGTGAAGCTGACCGCGTCGGCCGGGACGACCGCCTCGGAGTCCTCGATCAGGTCACCGAACTCGCTGTCGCCGTCCTCGCCCAGCGGGGTGTGCAGCGAGATGGGCTCGCGGCCGTACTTCTGGACCTCGATGACCTTCTCGGGGGTCATGTCGAGCTCCTTGGCCAGCTCCTCCGGGGTGGGCTCGCGGCCCAGGTCCTGGAGCATCTGGCGCTGCACGCGCGCGAGCTTGTTGATGACCTCGACCATGTGCACCGGGATACGGATGGTGCGGGCCTGGTCGGCCATGGCGCGGGTGATCGCCTGACGGATCCACCAGGTGGCGTACGTGGAGAACTTGTAGCCCTTGGTGTAGTCGAACTTCTCGACCGCGCGGATCAGACCGAGGTTGCCCTCCTGGATGAGGTCCAGGAAGAGCATGCCGCGGCCGGTGTAGCGCTTGGCCAGAGAGACCACCAGACGGAGGTTGGCCTCCAGGAGGTGGTTCTTGGCGCGGCGGCCGTCCTCGGCGATGATCTCCAGCTCGCGCTTGAGCTTCGGAGCGAGCTTGTCGGCGTTGGCCAGCTTGTCCTCGGCGAACAGACCGGCCTCGATGCGCTTGGCGAGCTCGACCTCCTGCTCGGCGTTGAGCAGGGGGACCTTGCCGATCTGCTTGAGGTAGTCCTTGACCGGGTCGGCGGTGGCACCGGCGGCGGCGACCTGCTGCGCCGGCGCGTCGTCCTCGTCCTCGTCGGACAGCACGAAGCCGGCGTTCTCCGTGCCCTCGGGCTCCTCGACGGCCTTGCCGGGAGCGGCCTCCTCGAGCACCTCCTCTTCGAGAAGCTCGACGTCGTCCTTCTTGGCGCTGGTCTTCTTCGCCGCGGTCTTCTTGGCGGGAGCCTTCTTCGCGGCCGCCTTCTTGGCGGTCGTCTTCTTGGCCGCTGCCTTCTTGGCGGGCGCCTCTTCCTCGGCGGCGGGCTCGGCGGCGGGCGCCTCCGGCGTGGCAGTGGGCTTCCTGGTGGTCACCGCCTTGGCCGCGACCGTCTTGGTGGCGGTGCGCTTGGCGGGACTCTTCGCTGCGACGCTCTTTCGGGTGCGCTTGGGCTCTGCGGCACTGACCATCAGCGTCACACCCTCTTCCTCGAGGATCTGGTTGAGGCTGCGCAGTACGTTCTTCCACTGAGTGGCCGGAATCTGGTCAGCTTCGAAGGCCCGACGCACGTCATCGCCGGCGATCTGCCCCTCAGCCTTTCCCCGCTCAATGAGAGCCATGACAGAGACGGACTCGGCGATCTCCGGCGGGAGCGTACGGGATGTGCTGGCCGACACGAACAACCTCTCGGAACGTTGGAAAACGGCTTCCGGCCCCGTCCACAGTGGACAGGAGCCGACCGCCGGCTTGGGGGTGGGCCGACGGCGCGGGCGGGGGCCGGGAAGATTCACAGCGCCGTGAACGGCGTCCGTATTCCCTCCGCGGCTGTCACCTCTTAGGTCATCGCGTTCTTCCCGCGAGCGTTACGCCCAATTCGCGTGGCCCGAGTCACACCCCGTAAGCGCACAAAAGAGATCAGACGCGGGCAAAGCAGGTCACATCTGGTTGTTATCCGGCCGCTCCGGCGGATCATGCGGCCCCTTCGCGCCGTCGGACCCCGCAGGATCGCCAGGATCCTGCGGGGTCCGACGGGAGGCGGATCACCGAACGGGCACTGCCACAGGAGGGGGGTGGCACACCCGGCCGCGCCGCCCGCGGAACGCGGTCAGTGCTCGCGGGGAGCGGGCACTACGCGTTCCACCCCGGGATGGACCGTGAGGAGTTGCCGCATCGCCGCCTCAGCCGCCGCTCCGTCGCCGGCGCCGAGGGCGTCGCAGATACGGCCGTGGTGCGCCAGCGACGTCTCGTTCGGCCGGTCACAGCCCGTGACCGGACCGCCGGAGACCTGGAGGGCCGCCGACACGATCCCGGAGAGGTGCTCCAGCATGCGGTTGCCGGCGACCTGGATGAGCAGCGAGTGGAACTCGGAGTCGGCGCGGGAGAAGGTGAGCGCGTCACCCTGCGCCATCGCGTGCCCCATGATCTCGACCATGTCCGCCAGGCGCTGCTGGACGTCCGCGCGCCCGTGCCCGGCGGCCAGGCGGGCGGCGAGCGGTTCGATCGTCCAGCGCAGCTCGCTCAGCTCGCGGCGCTGGTCGTCGCGCTGCGGACCGAAGGCCCGCCACTCGATGATGTCCGGATCGAGAAGGTTCCAGTCGCTGACGGGGCGCACGCGCGTGCCGACGTTCGGGCGGGCGCTCACCAGGCCCTTGGCCTCCAGGACGCGGAGCGACTCGCGGACGACGGTGCGGGAGACCTCGAACCGCTGGCCGATCTCCTCGGGCACCAGCGGGCGGTCGGCGCCCAGGTCGCCGGAGACGATCATCTGACCGAGCTGCTGGACGAGTTGGCCGTGCAGCCCGCGTCCGCGGCTGCCCGCGGCGCGCCTGCCCACCCGGCCCAGCTCGGGGTCCCCGCCGTCCCAGGCAGGGGCACCGACGCGGTCGACGGCGGGGGCCTCCGCGAAGGGGTAGCGGTCGAGTTCGCCCGGGCTCGCGAGGCCGGAGTCAGCGGAGCGGGCGGCGGTCATCATGGTGTGCGCAAGGGTACTCACGCATCCTTTGTCGGCGCCGCCTCCAACTCCCTTGAGGTCTTTGGTGAAAAGCACACGAAAGGGTGATCGCTCACCCCGTCGCAATTGACGCCTTATCGGAAAGAAATGGGCGTTCTGCGGGGAGTTGTGCGCATGGCCGGACTAAGGGTTACGGACAGTCGTCACCGGAACCGGCTCCGCAGCGCGGTGAGCAGGTACGCGCAGAGCAGTGCGGTCAGCGACAACGTCAGTGCGCCGCCGACGGGTTGGGAGATCACGCTGAACGCGGCTTCCAGATAGCGCTCTCCCCCGAAGGGCCATCGCGGCAGGAGAGCCTCGCGCAGCCGCATGGGAAGTCCCGCCGCGGTCCGCACGGACGGTCCTTCCAGGACCTTGTGCACCGCGGGTACGACGAGAAGCGGCACGGCGGCCACGGCGGCGAGCCCGGCCGTGGTGGACCGGAAGACGCCCGCCGCCAGTACGCCCGCCCAGGCGCAGCCGACCACGAGCCCGATCCAACTCGCACTCATGGGCAGCCAGTCGGCGGGAACCTGGGCGAGCTCCCGTCCGTAGACGAGATAGAGCACTTCGGCGTCGCAGCCGATGGTGAGGGCGGCCAGCATCAGTGCGGTGGCCGTGGCGACGAGCAGTTTGGCGGCCAGCAGCCCCAGCCGACGGGGCACGGTGCCGCGGTCCGCGGCCAGGGCGGGGTGGCGGAACTCGTCGCCGAAGGCCAGCGCGCCGAGCAGTCCCGCGCCGAGCGCCGCGGGCGGCAGGGGCAGCTCCTGTGGCCACGCGGCCAGCAGGCGCGGCTGCGGGGTGTGGCCGATCCGGGCGAGCACGACGGCGGTCACGGCGGACACGGCGAGCACGGCGGCCCCGGTGAGGAACCCGGTGCCGATCCCGGCGGCGCGGCGGATCTCGTAGCGGAGGGGGCGCAGGGGGCTGGGAGCGGGGCGGACGGAGATGGGAGGCGGCAGAGGGGGCAGAGCGTCGAGCGTGCGCGCCGTGCGTGCGCCGGCGCGGTGGAGAGCAAGAGGTGCCGTTGTCTCCTCAGGACGGGCCTCGGCGTCGGACAGGTGGCCGACCGAGGGAACGTCCGGGCTTTCCTGCGGCTCTGTGGCGGGCTGTGCGGGCCCGTCGGAGGACAACGGCTCGTCGGCGACCGGCTTCGGCGCGTCAACGGTAGGTCGTGGCTCAGCCGACGACTGCGGCTCGGCGCCGGCGGCCACGGGTTCGGCAGTGACCGGGACCGGCTCCGGCGCGTCGAGGGAGGGGCGCGGCTCACCGTTGGCGGCCTGGAACGCAATCGTTGTCCGGTGCGTGTCGGTGACATGCCCTGGCCTGGGGTCGGCGGATTCCGGCTCGGCGCCGATGCTCCCGAGCGTGCCGTCCGACGTTCGCCCTGTGTCGGCGACCCCGTGCGAGCCGCCCGCCGTCTGCCCTGCCGTGCCCGGTACCGGGTCACGGCTGACCTGCGGCTCACCTGCCCGCGTCGCTCCTGCCCCCGGCCCCATGTCGCCGATCTCGTCGGCGAGTTGGTGGACGACGATGCCGTGACGGAACGCCGTCTCGCCGACCTCGGCGCAGGTACTGCCGTACACGGAGAGGCGGTTGCCGCCTTCTCGTACGACTTCGACGGAGCGCCGCGCGGTGCGGGCCTGCTTGGTCAGGAGAACCGCCAGACGCGCCGCGTGCGGACTGCGTACGGCGACCCGGGGACGCAGGCGGGTGCGCGAGAACTCCGCGACCTCCTGGTCGGCCACGAGCCTGCCCTGCTCCAGCGTGACGACACGGTCGGCGATGCGGGCGGCCCCCTTGGGGTCGGCCGTGGTGAGCAGGACCGTGCCGCCCTGGGCGGCGTGGGCGCGCAGCATGCCGTGCAGCCAGTGGCTCTCGCGGACGGACAGACCGTCGGCCGGGTCGTCGAGGACGAGCGTGTGCGGATCGGCCAGGAGGACGCAGGCAAGGCCCAGGCGGCGGTCCATGCCGCGCGAGAGGGTACCGAGGCGTTCGTCGCGCAGGCTCACGAGCCCGACCGCCTCGAGGACTTCGTCGGCACGCCGGACCGGGACCCCTGCCGCGGCGCACAGCATGCGCAGATGACCGCGGACCGTGCGGGCCGGGTGCCCCGGCACGTCGCCCAGCAGCACACCGACTTCGCGCGAGGGATGGGCGATGCGGTGCAGGGGGCGGCCCCGGAAGTAGGTGATGCCACGCCCCTGTTGGAGTTCCAGCATGAGCCTGAGGACTGTCGTCTTGCCGGCGCCCGGTGCTCCGAGCAGCGCGGTGACGCGGCCCGCTCGCGCCTCGAAGGAGACGTCATCGGCTGCGGGCGGAAGCCCTTTGCGGGGGTTGCTGGTCAGTCCGAAGGCCTGGATCACCCGCAGCAAGATAGCGCGCTATGTCCGGTTTTTCGGGCAGCACGAGGCCTGCCTCGGGTACGACAATCTCCCGTGTCCGGGCAGCGGGCGCCGGGCGTTGCGGACCCGCGTCAGATCTCGGGGCGCAGCATCGGGGGGTTGAGGAGAGTCGCACCCCCGGCACGGAAGAGCTGAGCAGGGCGGCCGCCCTGACGGGTGGTCGTCCCACCGGTGGGGACGAGGAAGCCCGGTGTGCCCGTGACCTTGCGGTGAAAGTTGCGCGGGTCGAGCGCCACGCCCCAGACCGCTTCGTAGACACGGCGCAGCTCGCCGACGGTGAACTCGGGCGGGCAGAAGGCCGTGGCCAGCGACGAGTACTCGATCTTGGAGCGGGCGCGCTCCACTCCGTCCGACAGGATCTGCGCATGATCGAAGGCGAGCGGCGCCACCGGTTCGGCGTCACGCCCGTAACCGCCCTGCCGCAGCAGTTCCTCCACCGGGGCCCACCGCGCGTTGCTGGCGTCGCCACCGGCCCTGGGCGCGGGCAGGTCGGGTGCGAGCGCGAGGTGGGCGACACTGACGACCCGCATCCTGGGGTCCCGCTTGGGGTCGCCGTAGGTGGCGAGCTGTTCCAGATGTGCCCCGTTGTCCTGGGCTGGGACGGACGGGTCGTGGACGCGCAGTCCGGTCTCCTCGGCCAGCTCGCGCGCCGCGGCCTGCGCCAGGTCCTCGTCGGCCCTCACGAAGCCGCCGGGGAGCGCCCAGCGCCCCTGGAACGGCGGTTCCCCCCTGCGTACCGCCAGCGCACACAGGGCATGGCGGCGAACGGTCAGCACGACCAGGTCCACGGTGACGGCGAAGGGCGGAAACGCTGACGGGTCGTAGGGCATGCCGCGATCATAGTCGTCTGCCTGACGATAAACACTCCCTTCGCCGGCCGCATCGACGACTGATCCACTTCGGTCGGACATGGACTCCGCTGTGGGGCCCGGTGGTCCAGCAGTTGAACGTCGTACCAGGTCACGCCCCCAGTTGAAGTCCGTCGGCCGCTTCCTCGACCATGGCGAGGCCGAGCCGGCTGACCCGCACGGAGAACGGGGCGCCGGCGATCCGCAGGCCCGTGAAGCCGATCTCGCCCAGGGGCGCACTGCGCATCGGGCGCAGGGTGACCGTCCCGGCCGGAGCGTCGGGGCGCATGCCGACGAGCGTGGTCAGCAGCAGCACTCCGGCGGCCGCCGATGTGGCCGCGGGGCGGCAGGCCGCCGGGTGCGGGAGGGGGGCACTGCCCTCCGTACGTTGTTCCCCCGCGTACATGTCGGGCAGCCGGTGGGTGAAGGCCTCGGCGGCCGCGAGTACGCCGCGCAGCAGCGAGGTCGCCTCCTTGTCGTAACCGGCGGCGGCCAGACCCGCGACGGCGAGAGCGGTCTCCTGGACCCGTACGGCCCCGGCTCGGTGGCCGAACGGATTGAACCCCGGCTCCTTGGCGCCCAGCCCCCGCAGGCCCCAGCCCGAGTCCATGACAGGGCTGCCGAGCAGCCGGGCGAGGTTCTCGGTCTGCACCTTGTCGAGCAGACCCGGTGCCAGGGCGCCCTCGCCCAGCAGGCCGGTGTCGAGGAGGTGGACGGCGGCCGCGCCCAGGTGAGGCACCGGCCTGCCGTCCGGAGCACGGGCTGCCGCAGGCCGGCCACCCCCGCGGTCGTCGACCCAGAAGTCCCCGCGGAAGGCGGTCCGTAAGGCCTGCGCCCACTGCCGGAGTGCCGATCCGCCCGTGCGGCCGCAGGCGTCGAGCAGGTCGGCGCCGAGGAGAGCGGCACGGTGGGCGTGGGCCTGTGTCTCGCAGCGGACGGGACCGCCGGGATGCGGGTCGCGCAGATACGTGTCGTCGCCCACGGTGGTGCGCAGCCAGGTCAGACAGCGCTCGGCGGCCGGCAGCAGTTCCTCCGTCTCCTGCTCGCCGAGGCCCCAGCGGCGGGCCTCGGCGAGCAGTACGGGAAAGAGCAGCGTGGCCTCCGTACCGGTGCACTGGGGCGGAAGGTGCGGGCCCGCGTCCCGTCTCAGGCCGGGGATCATCCCGGACTGTGGTCCCGGACCGGTGAGTTGCGTACGGGCGAGGATCCGCAGCGTCCCCACCGCCAGGCCCGTACCGAGCGGCAGAGCCATCCGGGCGGCCACGAGCGCGTCGGCGGGGGCCAGACCGCAGCGCCAGGGTGCCCCGGCCGCGAGGTGCGTGTCGGCGGGGTTCGCGGGATCACGCAGCAGGAGGGCCTGGAGGTCCTCGATGCTCGTCCTCAGCAGTGCGGGGACTCTCGGGTCGTCGCCTTCCGCTCGTGCGGCGGCGAGTGGGCTGGTCGCGGCGCGGCCCACGGCTCGGAGAGGACCGGCGCCGTCGGGCCACACCCGCAGTTCCACGCTTCTGCTGCCGCCCGCCGGCAGGTCGAGCTCCCACCGCAGCAGCCCGGCCGAGGCCAGGGCGTCCGAGGGAGGCGGTGCGGCCGTGACGGAGGCATTGCCAGTGGCGCAGGACCAGCGCAGGCCTGAGTCGTGGACACTGGCGGGGAGTTCGGGTCCGGCGCGGCCCGAGGCGATCGACCCCAGGTCGGCCAGGTCCGTGCCCAGGGACACCTCGACCGGCAGACGCAGCGGACGGGGAGCCGAGTTGTGCAGGGTGATCCGCTCCGTGCCGTCCGCGAGACGGTTGCGTTCCACGACCACGTCCGGATCCGGGCCTGCCTGCGGCGACGTGCGGAGCGTGCCCACGAACCTGGCGCGGTCGGCCGCGGCCATACGGGCCTGCACGGCGAGCGGTTCCCGCCCGGCCACACGGACCTCGCACCGCGAGAGCACCCGTCGACCGGCGCGGTAGAACCCTTCCAGTCCCCGGCCGGTCATCTGCCCCTCCTGCGTCGAGATGGCCAGACCGGGAAGCGCGACACAGATCATCATGGTGTGGGCGGGCGGCAGGTCGGCGGACCAGCGCAACCCGGGGATCGTGGCGCCCCGAGGAGGCGCGGCGGGCTGCCCTGTGGGTGACGGGCCCCGGCTCTGGGCCACGGGCGGCGAGGGCGAGCCGTACCCCGACGCGGAACCGGGGCGGAGGTTCTGGCCCGCTCCCTGGGGTGACGAGCGGCCCCGGGCCGGTGAGGGCGGGCAGGTGTCCGGGCCGGTGGGCAGCGAGGCCAGTGAGGCGCCCCCGGGGAACCTGGGCCCGAAGCCGTCGACACGTGCCGCCGGCCGCGGAGGCGCGTTCTGGGCCCCCGACCGTGGAGTGCCCGCCTCGGGCCGGCCGGGGCCCGACCCACGAGGTGCTGGCGGCCCACCCGGGGCGTGGCGGTCGTCGGCGGCGGAGGGCGGAGTCGGCTGATGCATGGAGAGGCTTCCTCTGCGCTCTGTGCGCCTCGATCGGGTTGGGCGCCGGTGCCGGAGGGTTCCGGCGGGGCAGGAGCGGTGCGGCGTCACGGCCCGTCCAGGCGTTCCGCCACTCAGGTGAACGGCGTGAACCTCCTTCGGGTCACGCCTGTGTCCCCGCCCCGCGCGTCGCCGACCCCATGGGGACACTCACTCCTCCCCCTCCGTGCCCTGGCCGGGCTGTACGCCTTCCTGACCGATGCCCCCGCACGGCATGGCCGTCTTCCCCGACGTACGCGCACCCCTGCCGCCCGTGCGTCCGCTGCCGGACCGCGCCGTGCCCGCGTTGGCTCGCCCGGTACGCGTGCCGGTCTCTGCGGCACCGGCAGGGTGCGTAGGGCCTGCCGGTGTGCGCCGACGGGGAACCCGGGCGCTGGGGGCACGGTCCCCCCTCCGGGCATCACCCGGGGCGGTGCCGGCAGCACCGGTGGAACGGGTGGAACGGGCACGGCGTCGCCGACGTGAGGGCACCGCCGTGGACGCAGCTGCGGGCTCCGGCTCGAACGCGGCTGCGGGCTCCGGCTCGAAATCGGACGCGGCTGCCTCGCCCGTGACGACCTCGTCGGTGGCGGACCGAACGGGGGAGGCGTCGTGCTGCGCGACGGAGCCGGTCACCCGCCCGCCCAAGTCGTCCATAGGCACAAGGGAGTCGTCCGGCCGATCGGCAGACTCTTCCGCCCGAGGCGGGGATCCGCCCGCCCCGGCACCCATGCCGTCGACCCGAGCCGCCGACTCGACGGCTCCCGAGCGTCCACGGCCGTCGCGCTCCGCTCGCAGGCAGCTGCGGATCGATTCCGGGTCGAGACCTTCGTTGCAGGCCTGGTGCAGGAGACGGGCGAAGAGATAGTCGGGGTCCGCGCCCAGGGCCATGGCGAGGGCTTCCCGGGCTTCCAGTTCGTCGCCGGTGGACCAGGCGACCCATCCGGCGAGAGTGAGCGGCGCCGCGGCGTGCTCGCCGTAGGAGCCGACGCAGCGGCGGGCCAGCGACCGCCAGAGGCGCAGGGCGAGTCCGGCCTCGTCGCCCTCCATCCACTCGGCCGCGCGGTCACGGGTCGCGCGGTCCTGGAGGCCGAGGATCAGCCGGGCCGCCTCGTCGTGTGTGAGAAGTTCGTCGTCGCGGAGATCCGCCAGGAGCATGCCGGAGACGGGCTGTGCCCCGGCGAAGCGGTCCAGGACCCGCTCTGCCAGTCGCAGTGTCTCGTCGGCGACGTCGGCGCGACCGGCTTCGTCCAGGATCCTCGGGACCAGTGCCAGGCTGGCGGTGTCCAGGGCGCTCTCCTGCTCGAGAGCGGCGGCGTTCTCCCAGGGGAGCAGCCGGGCCCGCAGTTCCCGCAGCGTGCCGCGCACCTGGATGCCCGCGTAGGTGGCAGCAGCCGCCAGCACCGATGTGCCGGGCAGGCCCATGGGGGCGCCCTCCGGCGGGCAGCACACCGCGTTGTCACAGCAGAACGACCAGTAACGGCCGTCAGAGATGCACAGCGCCTCGACCACCGTCACGTCCAGGGAACCGCACTCCACGCGCAGCCTCTGCGCCAGCGGTTTCAGCCGCTCCATGACCTGGCGGCCGGACTCGCCCTTCTCCGGTTCCTGGCAGAGGAAGGCGACCATTGACTCGGGGCGGGCCCCTCGGCGCTCGCTGCCCGTCACCAGTCCGTGGGCCAGCTGCCGTGCCGCTGACGGCCAGTCGTCCGCGTTCGCGGGGATGCCGAGGCGGGCCCGGCCCCCGAACCGGCCTCGTCCGTCCTTGTCGTGCAGGGCTACCAGGACGATGCTGTCCTCCGGGCGGTACCCGAGCAGATACGGCAGGGCGTCGGCCAGTTCGGCCGGGGTGCGCAGGGTGACCTGGTGTTCGCCGCCGTGGCCGTCGAATGCGGGACCGGGGACGTGCGTCCCGGTCGCCTCGCCCGCCTGCTTCCGCGGTCCGCCGTCCTTGTGCTTGTCGTGCCCGTCGGGTCCCGTGATGTCGCCGTTTTCGGAGGATCCAGTCGCTTCGCTGTGATTCGTCATGCGGAGACGATCTCGCGGAATCTGAAGCTCCGCTTGACCCTGTGGATAACTCCGATCAGGGACACGTCACAGGAACAGCGAGATGCCGGGTCGACTCGTGCACCGCTCGCGCTGTCAGTGCCGTCCTGTTGTATGGAACGCATGGAGCACACGAGCAACGCGGATCTCCGGGCGGCGGCCG
This sequence comes from Streptomyces sp. NPDC050416, assembly GCF_044458845.1. NCBI lineage: Bacteria > Bacillati > Actinomycetota > Actinomycetes > Kitasatosporales > Streptomycetaceae > Streptomyces > Streptomyces sp. NPDC050416. The sequence goes on along the minus strand of NZ_JBITII010000015.1, from coordinate 85,763 downwards.
ACACGGTCCTCGCCCGTCTCGTCGGGGACATCTCGGGAACGGCCCGGCTGCGTGAGGACCAGTGGCGGGCGATCGAGGCACTGGTCGCCGACAGACGCCGCGCCCTGGTCGTCCAGCGAACGGGCTGGGGCAAGTCCGCGGTGTACTTCGTGGCGACCTCGCTGCTGCGGTCGCGAGGCAGCGGTCCGACCGTGATCGTGTCCCCACTGCTCGCACTCATGCGGAACCAGGTCGAGGCGGCGGCCCGGGCCGGTATCCACGCCCGGACCATCAACTCCTCCAACACCGAGGAGTGGGAAACCGTTCAGGACGAGATCGCCGCGGGCGAGGTCGACGTCCTGCTGGTGAGTCCTGAGCGGCTCAACAACCCGGACTTCCGCGACCAGGTACTGCCCCGGCTCGCGGCCGCCACCGGGCTGCTGGTGGTGGACGAGGCGCACTGCATCTCCGACTGGGGCCACGACTTCCGGCCGGATTACCGCCGGCTGCGCACAATGCTCGCCGACCTCCCGCCCGGTGTGCCGGTGCTCGCCACCACCGCCACCGCCAACGCGCGTGTGACGGCCGACGTCGCGGAACAACTCGGCACCGGCGGCAGCTCGGACGCTCTCGTACTGAGGGGCCCGCTCGACCGGGACAGCCTGAGTCTGAGCGTGCTCCGGCTGTCGGACGCCGCGCACCGGATGGCCTGGCTCGCCGAACACATCGACGAACTGCCGGGTTCCGGGATCATCTACACACTCACCGTGGCCGCCGCCGAGGAGGTCACCGCCTTCCTCCGGCAGCGGGGGCACACGGTCACCTCGTACACGGGCAAGACGGAGAACGCCGACCGGCAGCAGGCAGAAGAGGATCTGCTCGCCAACAAGGTGAAGGCCCTGGTCGCCACGTCAGCGCTCGGCATGGGCTTCGACAAGCCCGACCTGGGCTTCGTGGTGCACCTCGGTTCGCCCTCCTCCCCCATCGCCTACTACCAGCAGGTGGGCCGTGCGGGACGCGGCGTGGAGCACGCCGAGGTGCTCCTGCTCCCCGGGAAGGAGGACGAGGCGATCTGGGAGTACTTCGCGTCGCTCGCCTTCCCCTCGGAAGAGCTGGTGCGCCGCACGCTCGACATCCTCGCTCACGCGGACAAGCCCCTGTCGCTGCCCGCCCTGGAGCCCCTGGTGGAGCTGCGCCGCTCCCGCCTGGAATCGATGCTCAAGGTCCTCGACGTGGACGGGGCGGTCAAGCGGGTCAAGGGAGGCTGGATCGCGACCGGGCAGCCCTGGACGTACGACGCCGAGCGGTACGCGTGGGTGGCGCGGCAGCGCAAGGCCGAGCAGCAGGCGATGCGCGAGTACGCGTCGACGACCGACTGCCGGATGGAGTTTTTGCAGCGCCAGCTGGACGACGAGGCCGCCAAGCCCTGCGGTCGCTGCGACAACTGCGCGGGCCCGCGCTTCACCGCGGACATGTCCGAGGAGGCGCTCGACGCGGCGCGCGTGGACCTGGGGCGTGCGGGTGTCGAGGTGGAGCCCCGCCGGATGTGGCCGACCGGGCTGCCGGCGATCGGAGTGGACCTGAAGGGACGCATCCCGGCCGGCGAACAAGCCGCTCCCGGACGTGCGTTGGGGCGCCTGTCGGACATCGGCTGGGGCAACCGGCTGCGGCCGATGCTCGCGCCCCAGGCACCCGACGGACCCGTGCCGGACGACGTGGCGAAGGCCGTGGTGGGCGTGCTGGCCGACTGGGCCAAGGGACCCGGCGGCTGGGCCCCGGGCGTGCCGGACCCGCAGCCCCGCCCGGTGGGCGTCGTCACCGTCGCCTCGCGCACCCGGCCCCAGTTGATCCACTCCCTGGGAGCGCGCGTCGCGGAGGTCGGCCGACTGCCTCTGCTGGGCACCGTCGCATACACGGGCGACGTGTACCCGGGGCCCCGGAGCAACAGCGCCCAGCGGCTGAAGGCGCTCGACGGGGCACTGACCGTGCCGCCCGCCCTCGCGTCCGCCCTCGCCGAGGTCCAGGGCCCGGTCCTCCTCGTGGACGACTACACGGAGACCGGCTGGACCCTCGCGGTCGCGGCCCGCATGCTCAGGCGCTCCGGTGCGCAGGGGGTGTTGCCGCTGGTGCTGGCCGTCCAGGGCTGACAGCACGTCGGGAGGCGCGGCCGCCACATCCTGGCCGGGCATCGGCCCTTCGACCGGGCAGCGCCACCTGCCCGGTCTCGCACACCTCTGGACGCCGCGCACGCCAGTGACGTACGAACGTGTCGTGCTCGAACGCCCCATGGGTGGCCCGGCGACGCACAGGGTGAGGATATTAGCCGCGCATCATCTGATAACGGTCGACTGCGCCAATTGCTCGTTGCCGCATTCAAGTTCGACAGGAAGAATTGAGGTCCGCTCCCGCACGGTACGACCGCCGATCCGGTAGGGCTTCGCTGCGGTGCGCGCTCCCCGATTCCGACCCCGCCCGCAGTGTGGGCGCGTAGCCGAAGGGAGGACCGTGACCTTCGGATTCGCTCCGGCCTCGGCAGCGGCATCGACGTCCGCCGCTTCCGCCAACCGCTTGCTCGAACCCGCGGAATGGGCCGCCGCCGGGATCCCGCTTCTCCGTGACCCCCGTGAAGTCGTCAGCGGACTGCACGCCCGGCACCACCCGCAGCCGGCGACCGCCGTCATCGCCGTGCTCGATCCGGACGAGCGGCTGCGGGCGAGTGCCTCTTTCGTCCGCCGGACGGCCGCGGCCGACGGCTGGATGTTCCGCAACGTGCTGCTGGCGCAGCTGCGCCGGATCATCCCGCACGATCTGCGACGCCGCACACCGGTACGCACCGCCGTGCTGCTCTACTGCCGTGAGGGCGACGCCCGTTGGACCGAGGAGGACGGCGCGTGGATGTGGGGGCTGCGCGACGCCTGCACCCTGCACGGGCTGCGCTGCGGGGCGTACATCACGCTGACCCGCGACGGCTGGCAGGTGCTCGGCGAGGGCCGCGGCGGACGCCGCCCGCACTCTGCGTCGGCACCGGAGCCGTTCGACACGTCGGAGGCACCGCTACCGCTGCCGCGCACCGGTGGCGCCGCCTCCGAGGTGCTGCGCCGCGCTGCGGCGGCACGCTGAGGTCTCCGGACAGACCGTTCCTGGGACACACCGTCCCAGGCACAAGCTGTCCCTGAGACCCCCTGGGAGGGACAGCTCCCCGCGAAGGCTGCGCTTGGGCAGACCGTCCCGCCCAGGGAGAGGTCCGCACGGGCTGTGAGGAGCCGTGCCCCGTCCTACGGCAGACCACGGTTCCTGTGACCGGCAGTCGGGGAACGAGCATCCCCGAACAGCACTGGCGCCACCCCGGCAGGACCGTGCGCAGCCACGGCGCCCAGCCCTCCGGGCATGCCGAACCACCCGCCGTGCGGAGCCGCCGGAACGGCGCCTGGGGTCAGCCCCCGGCGCCCGACCGGACGCCACGGCATGGACTCAGACGCTCGTGCCCAGCACCGAGTTGATCCGCTGCGGATCACCGCAGACGATCAGCAGGGCGGTGGCCCGGGAGTGGGCCAGGGACAGGGCGCTCGCGGCTGCGGCCTCGGCACCGCCGTTGACGGCGACCACGACCACTGGACGAGACGCGGCACGTCCGGCGACGGTGGCGTCCGTGTAGAAGACGTCGTCACCGGCGTCGTGCTGGGCCCAGTAGGAGGTCTCGCCGAACGACAGCTCGTGGGCGGCCCACGGGTGCTGTTCGCCGGTCGTGATCACCAGGACGTCGCCGGGGGCGCGACCGGAGTCCAGGAGCAGGTCCACGGCCTCCTCGGCGGCGTCGAGCGCGCCTTCGGCGGAAGCCGGGATCAGCTGGATCTGCGGGGTGGCCGGAGCGGCGGCATCGGCTGCCGGACCCGAGGGGCCGGGCTTGGCGGCCGCGTCACGCGGCGTGCGCTGCACCGGCGGCGCAGGCCGCACAGGACCGGGACGGCCAGGGCGCGACGGAGCCGCGGGACGGGGGCCGGGTACGGGGCGAGGGGTCGGCGCGGTGCGGCCGCTGGCCGGAGTGGCGCGGGGACCCTGGGCACTCTCGTGAATCTGAGGCTCCTCGGGAATGAGAGGCATGGGTTGATATTTATCAAACGTTGGTACGGCCCGCGTCGGCGGGTGGCGCATGCGTACGAACGAAACCGTCAGAAATCGAAGCCCAGCTGACCCTCGATTTCCGGAACACTTCCGTCCGTCCAGCTGCGGACCTTCTTGAGGTGCCGCCACTGGGGCAGCGCATCAAGATACGCCCACGACAACCGGTGGTGGGGGGTGGGGCCCCGCTCCGCCAGTGCGGCCTTGTGCACGGGTGAGGGATACCCGGCGTTGTCCGCAAAACCGAAGTCTGCATGGTCGATACCCAGTTCGGCCATCATTTTGTCGCGCTGAACCTTGGCGATCACCGAGGCCGCCGCGACCGCCACGCACGACTGGTCGCCCTTGATCACCGTACGGACTCGCCAGGGCGCACCGAGATAGTCGTGCTTCCCGTCGAGGATGACCGCGTCGGGGCGGACCGGCAAGGCGTCCAGGGCACGTCCTGCGGCGAGCCGCAGGGCGGCCGTCATCCCCAGGTGGTCTATCTCCTCAGGAGAGGCGTGCCCCAGGGCGTACGACGTCACCCACTTCCGCAGTTCCTCGGCGAGTTCGGTGCGTCGCTTGATGGTGAGCAGCTTCGAGTCGGTAAGACCCTCGGGCGGCCGGCGCAGTCCGGTGATCGCCGCGCAGACGGTGACGGGACCGGCCCACGCGCCGCGCCCCACCTCGTCGACACCTGCAACGATCTTCGCTCCGGTCGTGGCTCGAAGGGAGCGCTCGACGGTGTGAGTAGGCGGTTCGTACGGCATGGCGACCATAGGTTACGCCGCCCCGAACCGCCCGCGACACCCCGGTCGGCCATAGCAGCGCGACGGCCCCGGCCGGGCCCGGTCAGGTGACGCTCGACCGCAGCAGCGGAACCATCAACTGGTCGATCATCTCCTCGATTTCCTGGTCCCGCCATTCACAGCCGCACATCTTGGAGCGGTACATCATCATCGCCGGGATGGCATCGAAGACGTATCCGTTCGCAGCGTCGGAACGTACCTCGCCTCGCCTGATTCCGCGCTCGATGACGTCCCGCAGCATCTTGATGGTGGGCTCGACGACCCCGTCGAAGATCACGGCATGGAACCGCTCGGCCTGCGTTGTGTCACATTCGTGAATCACCGAGCGAAGCGCGAAGCCCGGGCGGGAGAACATCGCGTCGCGGGCTCTCCGGCAGAGCGCCAAGAGGTCCTCGCGCACGCTCCCCTCGTCCGGTACCGCCTCGAAGCGCGGCAGTCCGGCGCGCAGGGCGTCGGCGACGAGGTCCTCCTTGGATGGCCAGCGACGGTAGACGGCGGCCTTTCCGGTCTGGGCACCTGCGGCGACGCCTTCCATCGTCAGGCCGTTCCAGCCGACGGTGCTGAGTTGATCCAGCGCGGCGTCGAGGATCGCGCGTTCGAGCACGGCGCCGCGGCGGCGGGCGGCCGTCTGAGCGGGGGCGTCCGCCCAGCTCGGGGTAACCATCGAACTCTCTCCAACGAGCAGATGAAGCGGGGATTCCGGGGTGGGGGGACGTGCCGGGCGGCGGCAAAGGGGGACGTGCCGCACGACGACGCCACAAGTGAACGCTTGCGTTCACTGTCGGGGACTCACTGCCTTTGACGCGGCAGTGAACGCGAGCGTTCACTAACGCACTCGTGGGGGACCCATAGTGACAACCTCTCCATTGCTCAAGGACCAGAAGCCAGGTGCGGCACGCCGGGACGGACACCCCGGCATCGCGCTCACCGTCATCGCGGCCTGCCAACTCATGGTGGTACTCGACGCGACGATTGTGAACATCGCGCTCCCGCACATTCAAGACGCACTCAAGTTCAGCACCACCGACCTCACCTGGGTCGTCAGCTCCTACACACTCACCTTCGGCGGTCTGCTGCTCCTCGGGGGCCGCGCCGGTGACCTCCTCGGGCGCCGCAGGGTGTTCATGACCGGCATCCTGCTGTTCACCTTCGCCTCGCTGCTCGGCGGGCTCGCCCAGGAGCCGTGGCAGTTGCTGGCCGCGCGGGTCCTCCAGGGCGTGGGAGGCGCGATCGCGTCGCCCACCTCGCTGGCGCTCATCACCACCACGTTCCCCGAGGGCCCGGAGCGCAACCGGGCCTTCGGCGTCTTCGCCGCGGTGTCCGCGGGTGGTGGTGCCATCGGCCTGCTCGCGGGCGGCATGCTCACCGAGTGGCTCGACTGGCGCTGGGTGCTCTTCGTGAACGTGCCGATCGGTGTGCTGATCGCCGTGCTCACTCCGCTCTACATCAGCGAGTCCGAACGGCACACCGGACGCTTCGACATAGCGGGCGCGGTGACCTCGACCGCGGGCATGGCGTCCCTCGTCTACGGCTTCATCCGGGCGGCGGACGAGGGCTGGCGGGACAGCCTCACCATCGGGTCCTTCGCCGCCGCGGTGGTCCTGCTGCTGGCCTTCGGGATCATCGAGTCCCGGGCCAGGGAACCGATCACCCCGCTGCGGATGTTCACCGACCGGAACCGCTCGGGCACGTACGTGATCATGCTGAGTCTCGCGGCGGCGATGTTCGGCATGTTCTTCTACATCGTGCTGTTCGTGCAGAACGTGCTCGACTACAGCCCGATCGAGGCGGGGCTCGCCTTCCTGCCCGTGACCGTCGTGATCGCGCTCGGCGCGGGTCTGTCGCAGCGGTTCCTGCCGGTGCTGGGCCCGAAGCCGTTCATGGTCCTGGGCTCGACGCTCGCGGCGATCGGACTGGCCTGGCAGGCGCTCATCAGCTCCGACAGCTCGTACGTCGGCGGGGTTCTCGGCCCGATGCTGGTGTTCGGCTTCGGTATGGGCCTGAACTTCGTGACACTGACGCTCACCGCCGTCTCCGGTGTGGCCCAGCACGAGGCCGGCGCCGCGTCCGGACTGCTCAACACCACGCAGCAGGTGGGCGGATCGCTGGGTCTGTCCATCCTGACGACCGTGTTCGGCACGGCGACCAGGGACGAGGCGGAGAAGCAGCTTCCGCAGTTCATGGCCGAGGGCTCTCCCGAGCAGAAGGCGGAGTTCGCCACGACGCATCAGCTGCCCGCGCCGTGGGGGCACGAGGTGCTGGCCCAGGGCATCTCCGCCGCCTTCATCCCGGCCGCGGCCATGGCCGTCCTCGCCCTGGCCACCGCCTGGCTGGTGATCCGGGTCCGCAAGAGCGACCTGGAGGCTCTCTCCGGCTCGGCCGGGCCGGGGCTGGGCTGACGCGAAGGCACCGCGAGACGGCTTCGGCGGCTCGCCGACGGGCCCGGAAGGGGCCTGCCGGCGGCTGCCGGGCCGGTCCACGACCGGTCGCGCTTGTCGCAGACGGCGTGCGCATGCGTTCCACCAGTGGATCAGAACAGCCAGCAGAACCTCCATGATCACCCCCTTCGCCCTCACGTTAGGCACCTCCAGCGCGTGCCGCCTCATGGCTCGCACCGCTGATGTCGCGACAACGAGCGGACGGTCACGGAGAGTTCCCAATGCGCACGGAGAGTTCTGATGCGCGCTGGAGGGTGCTGATGCGCAGGCAAAGTTCCGATGACCACCGGTTCTGATGGCTGGACCAACGCAGGGTTCTGCTGGCTGGACCACGCAGAAGAGGTTCTGACCGCTAGACCGACGCCGGCACCCAGTCCGGCAGCGGCTCCGTCCGCGCCACCCACTCGGCGGGCGGCGCCCCCGCCTTGCCCGAGGCGATCACGCCGCCCACGATGGCACAGGTGGTGTCGACATCCCCGCCGACCTGGGCGGTCGTCCAGAAAGCCTGCTGGTAGTCACCGAGACTTCGCGCGGCCGACCAGAGGGCGAAGGGCACCGTGTCATGAGCGGTCGTCCGCCGGCCGCATCCCAGTACCGCCGCGACCGTGGCCGGGTCGGCGTAGTCGAGCATGTCCCGGGCCCGGCGCAGTCCCGCGCCCACCGCGCTCTTCTTCGGCACCAGGTCGATGACCCCATCGAGGAGGGCCTCGGACCCGGGCGGCCCACCGGGAGCGGCGGCGAACGCGGCGGCCGCGGCGACGGCCATGGCGCCGACGACGGCCTCGCGATGCTGGTGGGTGGTGTAGGCCGAGATCTCCGCCTGGTGGGTGGCCTGCTCCGGGTCGTCCGCGTACCAGGCGCCCAGCGGGGCGATCCGCATCGCGGCGCCGTTGCCCCAGGACCCCTGTCCGTTGAAGAGCCCGGCGGCGAGTTCGCGCCAGTCGCCGCCCTCCCGGACGAGCCGCAGCAGGCGGTTGACCGCGGGTCCGTAGCCCCGGTCGAAATCGTGGTGCTCGGCGAAGGAGCGGGCCAGCGCGTCCTGGTCGATGCGGTGGTGAGCAACCAGGACGGCGACGACGGAGCCGGCCATCTCCGTGTCGTCGGTCCACTGCCACGGCCCGGACGGAAGCTCGCGGCGCTTCAGCAGCGGGTAGTTCACGGGCACGAAGTACTGGGAGCCCAGGGCGTCCCCGACGGACAGGCCGCGCAGGCTGGCCAGGGCGCGGTCCAAGCGCCCGTCGGGGGAGGAATCATCGGTCATCGCCCTGCCACTCTATCCAGTGATCCCGTAAGGCTCGGGATCTCGCCAGCGGTCGAACGGCCGGTCAAGCGTGTACTTGCCGTCGTCTCCCAGAACGAGCATGCGCACCTCGCCGTTCCCCGGGTTCGACAGCGACTCGAATTCGGCGACCGTCCAGTGGAACCACCGCATGCAGAACAACCGCATGGCCAGACCGTGAGTGACGATCAGGACGTTCGGCGGATGGTCCGGGTCCTCGAAGCTGCGGAACAGACTCTCCAGGAAGCCGCCGACCCGGTCGTAGACGTCGGCGCCGGACTCTCCCTGGGCGAAACGGTAGAAGAAGTGGCCGTACGCGTCCCGGTAGGTCTTCTGGAGGCGGACCTCGTCACGGTCCTGCCAGTTGCCCCAGTCCTGCTCGCGCAGCCGGGGTTCCTCGCGCACCCGTATGAGCCCGGGGGCGAGGCGGAAGGCGCGCAGCGTCTCGTGCGTGCGGCGGTACGGGGAGACGTACACGCTGACGCGCTCGCCGCCGAACAGCTCGCGCAACTGCTCGCCCGTCGCCTCCGCCTGCCGCCGACCGCGCTCGGTCAGCGCCAGGGCATGGTCGGGTTCACGCTCGTACACGGAGTCATCAACATTGCCCGTTGACTCGCCGTGCCGGACAAGGACGATGCGCCGTGGTCGTGCCATGCCAAAACCCTAGATCGGGTGAGGCCACATCGAGCACTCGTACCGCCCCCATACAGCGTAGGTCACACACATCCTGCACCAAAGATCACACAGGTCGCACGCCTGTCCGGCCGGAATCAATCAGTCCGGGCCCGCCCGGCCCGCCCGGAGATCAGACCGTCCAGCTCGGCTCCATGTCCACGACGTCCCCGGTGAGTGCCGCCACGTCCGCCTCCGTCTGGGCCCGCAGGGCGAGCCGCTCCACGCGTTCCGTGCGGTACTTGCCGTGCTCGGCGGCCGACCGCCACATCGACAGCACCATGAACTCGTTCCCGGGTGCCTCACCGAACAGCCCGCGCACCATGCCGGGCGAGCCGGCCATCGCAGGGTTCCAGACCTTCTCCTGCATCAACACGAAATGCTCGACCCGCTCCTCGTGGACACGGCACAGCGCCACGCGCAGCAGGTCGGCGTCCGTGAAGCGCGGTTCGAACCCGGTCTTCACATCGAAGCGGTAGTCGAAGAGCCTGACCTGAGCGTCCTTGAACGTGCCCGACTGTGCCGACGCAAGCCGGTCGTGGGACCGCGCCATGAAGGAGTCGTAGAAGGCGCGGCTCTCCCAGAACGCGAAGATGTGCGCCACGTCCGGCCGCCCCCGGCTCCAGCCACCCCCCTGTCCCCGAAACCCCGGCTCCCCCAGAAGCCCCGCCCACTTCCGCTGCCCCCGCTCGAAACCGCGGCGGTCCACCACGGTGCAGCGAATCCACTTGACCAGCACCGCGCCATGGTAAGGCCACGGAGCGTGGCGTCGGTCACTCTCGGCTCGACCGCTCTCCGGCGCGCGCACCCGCAGGCGTGGCAGGATGGACAAGCAGTCATGGCTGCCCGGCAGTTGAGGCGAACGGGCGGGTCGGTACGGGGAAGGGGACGCTGGTGGACGGGCTGAACAAGGGGCTGCGCAAGGTCGAGATCGCGGTGCGGTGGGATCCCAGTCCGGCGGGGCAGCCGTCCACCGACCTGGACCTCATCGCGGCGACCTACCCCGCGGAGAGTCCATACGGTGATCCCTCATACGTCGTCCACTTCGACAGCCGCTCCCCCGACGGCACCATCTATCTCAACCGGGACAGCAAGGACGGCCAGGGCTTCGGCTACGACGAGGTCATGACGCTGGAACTCGACCGGCTCGACGTCCGCTACCCGCGCGTGGTGGTCGGTGTCGTCATCCAGCAGCGCCCGGCGGAGCGCACGTTCGTCAGTGTGGTGAACCCCGGGTTGCGTATCCGCGAGGGGTACACGGTCCTGGCCGAGGACGATTTCGGGGGTGTCCTGGGAGCCACGGCGGCGACGGTCGCGGAGTTCGTCCGGGACGGTTCCGGTCCCTGGGACTTCCGCCCCGGCCTCCGTGGCTTCGAGGGTGACCCCGTGGACTTCGCCAGGACGATGGGTGCCGCACACCAGCCGTGAGTTGTCCCCGGACAGCCCATGGGGCCGGGGGTGAGCCCCGTGTCCCCGGGTGGCTGGGACTGACGCCCGGCTGGTCGACGGCCGCTGGGTCGAACGCCCTCCCCGCCGTCCGGACTCGGGTGAACCCCCTGTGTACTGGACAGGCGCCCCGGCTTCCCGAGCCCGTGACGACAAGAGGGGCACCGGCCCGAAGGCGGTGCCCCTCTGTCATCTACTCAAGGCGCTGGCGTCAGCTGCAACCGCTGGTCGAGCCGCAGCCCTCGCAGATGTAGCAGGAACCGGCGCGCTGCATCTTCGTGCCGCACGAGAAGCACAGCGGGGCGTCGGCCTGGATGCCCAGCTGCATCTCCACCAGTTCGGCACTGGTGTGGGCCGTCTGCGGGGCGGGCTTGGCCACCTCTTCGTTCTTCGGCGCGGAGACGGCCTTCAGCTCCTGGGCCCGCGGCGCCGACTGGGCCAGGCCCTCGACGTCGACCTCGTCCTCGTTCGGCTCGTACGAACCGGTCTCCAGGTGACGCTGACGCTCCTCGGCGGAGTGGATGCCCAGCGCGGAGCGCGTCTCGAACGGCAGGAAGTCCAGCGCCAGGCGGCGGAAGATGTAGTCGACGATCGACTGGGCCATCCGCACGTCCGGGTCGTCCGTCATACCGGCCGGCTCGAAGCGCATGTTCGTGAACTTCGAGACATACGTCTCCAGGGGGACGCCGTACTGGAGGCCGACGGAGACCGCGATGGAGAAGGCGTCCATCATGCCCGCGAGGGTCGAGCCCTGCTTGGACATCTTCAGGAAGACCTCGCCGAGACCGTCGTCCGGGTAGGAGTTGGCGGTCATGTAGCCCTCGGCACCGCCGACGGTGAAGGACGTGGTGATGCCGGGACGTCCCTTCGGAAGGCGCTTGCGGACCGGGCGGTACTCGACGACCTTCTCGACCTTGGCCTCGACGGCGGCGGGCTCCTCGGTCTTCTCCTTCTTCTCCTCCCACTTCTTGGTGGAGAGCGGCTGGCCGACCTTGCAGTTGTCGCGGTAGATCGCGAGCGCCTTGACGCCCAGCTTCCAGGCCTCGAAGTAGATCTCCTCGACCTCCTCGACGGTCGCCGTCTCCGGCATGTTGACCGTCTTGGAGATGGCGCCGGAGATCCACGGCTGGATCGCGGCCATCATGCGGACGTGGCCCATCGGGGAGATGGCCCGCTCGCCCATGGCGCAGTCGAACACCTCGTAGTGCTCGTGCTTGAGACCGGGCGCGTCGATCACGTTGCCGTGCTCGGCGATGTGGGCGACGATCGCCTCGATCTGCTCTTCCAGGTAGCCGAGGCGGCGCAGGGCCTGCGGGACGGTGCCGTTGACGATCTGCATCGAGCCGCCGCCGACCAGCTTCTTGAACTTGACCAGGGCGAGGTCGGGCTCGACACCGGTGGTGTCACAGGACATCGCGAGGCCGATCGTGCCGGTCGGGGCCAGCACGGACGCCTGGGAGTTACGGAAACCGTTCTTCTCGCCGAGGCGCAGCACGTCCTGCCACGACTCGCTGGCGGCGGCCCACACCGGGGTGTCCAGGTCGTCCATGCGGACGGCCTTGTCGTTGGCGTCGGAGTGCTGCTTCATGACGCGCTTGTGGGCGTCGGCGTTGCGGGCGTAGCCGTCGTACGGGCCGACGACCGCGGCGAGTTCGGCGGAGCGGCGGTACGCCGTACCCGTCATCAGGGAGGTGATGGCGCCGGCGAGGGAGCGGCCGCCGTCGGAGTCGTAGGCGTGGCCGGTGGCCATCAGCAGGGCGCCGAGGTTGGCGTAGCCGATGCCGAGCTGGCGGAACGCGCGCGTGTTCTCGCCGATCTTCTGGGTCGGGAAGTCGGCGAAGCAGATCGAGATGTCCATCGCGGTGATGACCAGCTCGACGACCTTCTGGAAGCGCTCGGCCTCGAAGGACTGGTTGCCCTTGCCGTCGTCCTTCAGGAACTTCATGAGGTTCAGCGAGGCCAGGTTGCAGGACGTGTTGTCCAGGTGCATGTACTCGCTGCACGGGTTCGACGCGGTGATCCGGCCGGACTCGGGGCAGGTGTGCCAGTTGTTGATGGTGTCGTCGTACTGGATGCCGGGGTCGGCGCAGGCCCAGGCGGCCTCGGCGATCTTGCGGAAGAGCGACTTGGCGTCGACCTCCTCGATGACCTCGCCGGTCATCCGGCCCCGCAGACCGAACTTGCCGCCCTGTTCGACGGCCGTCATGAACTCGTCGTTCACCCGGACCGAGTTGTTGGCGTTCTGGTACTGGACGGAGGCGATGTCGTCGCCGCCCAGGTCCATGTCGAAGCCCGCGTCGCGCAGGACGCGGATCTTCTCCTCTTCCTTGACCTTGGTCTCGATGAAGTCCTCGATGTCGGGGTGATCCACGTCGAGGACGACCATCTTGGCGGCGCGGCGGGTGGCGCCACCGGACTTGATCGTTCCTGCGGAGGCGTCGGCGCCGCGCATGAAGGAGACCGGACCGGAGGCGTTGCCACCGGAGGACAGCAGCTCCTTGGAGGAACGGATCCGGGAGAGGTTCAGGCCGGCACCGGAGCCGCCCTTGAAGATCATGCCCTCTTCCTTGTACCAGTCGAGGATCGACTCCATGGAGTCGTCGACGGACAGGATGAAGCAGGCGGAGACCTGCTGGGGCTGCTTGGTACCGACGTTGAACCAGACAGGGCTGTTGAAGCTGAAGATCTGGTGCAGGAGGGCGTACGCCAGCTCGTGCTCGAAGATCTCGGCGTCGGCGGGCGAGGCGAAGTACTTGTGGTCCTCGCCGGCCTTCCGGTACGTCTTCACGATGCGGTCGATCAGCTGCTTGAGGCTGGTCTCACGCTGCGGGGTGCCGACGGCACCGCGGAAGTACTTGCTGGTGACGATGTTGACCGCGTTCACCGACCAGAAGTCGGGGAACTCGACGCCACGCTGCTCGAAGTTGACCGAGCCGTCGCGCCAGTTGGTCATGACGACGTCACGGCGCTCCCAGGCCACCTCGTCGTACGGGTGGACACCAGGGGTGGTGTGGATGCGGTCGATACGCAGGCTCTTGCTCGCCTTGGCGCTCTTGGCGCGGGAACTCCGTGCCGGACCGCTCGCCGTCTCTGTCATGCCGCCTCCCTGTACGGGCGAAAACGCCCTGAAGTGCCCCGTTGTTCCCGTGGCACGGTGTTCTGTCTGATGCTGCGGGCACCCACTCACATCGCCCGCAACAGGTCTTCACATCGCCGCCGCCCGGCCGGGCCCGGAGCTGCCGTCCGGGTCCGGCCCGCCGGTCAGTCGGCGGCGCCTGCGGGCTCGGGGACGTGTCCCGTCCCTCCGGACCCGCGGTCGTCTTCCTGGCTCCCCGCCCCCGCGTCCTCGCGGTCTCCGTCGTCCGCGTCGGGGCGTCCCGTCTCTTCCCTGAGCTCCGCGATGGCCGCCTCGAAGTCCTCGAGCGAGTCGAACGCCCGGTAGACGGAGGCGAAGCGCAGATACGCGACGAGATCGAGTTCCTGCAACGGGCCGAGTATGGCCAGCCCCACGTCGTGGGTGGTCAGCTCGGCGCTTCCGGTGGCCCGCACCGCCTCCTCGACCCGCTGGCCGAGCTGGGCGAGCGCGTCCTCGGTGACGGGCCGTCCCTGACACGCCTTGCGCACACCATTGATGATCTTGGTACGGCTGAATGGTTCGGTGACTCCGGACCGCTTGACCACCATGAGCGAGCACGTCTCCACAGTCGTGAAACGACGGGAGCAGTCAGGGCACTGGCGGCGCCTGCGGATGGACGTGCCGTCGTCGGTCGTACGGCTGTCGACGACACGGCTGTCAGGGTGCCTGCAGAAGGGGCAGTGCATAAACTCCAACCCTCCTCACAGCAGACTCATAAGCATCGCTGGGCCTCCTGTGCCCCACGAAGCAGCCCCAAGCATAGGCGATGACCATGGCCGCGAAGACCCGGGGGACCACAACTTGTGGGCTGCTGCTGCAATCCAACCACTAGATGTGGGGATTGGCTCATACATGCACGCCAATACGCGCGTGTCGCGCGCATAGCCGCAGGTGACGCGCGACCGGCCCCGCCGCACCCGCCTCGCGCGCCCTCAGCGGCACCATCGAATAGGCCCGGCCGACCTCGCCGGCCGCATCCGTACGCGTACAGCCGTATCGCTGCGGCACATGCGGAGATACCGTGGTCGCCGCGAGGAGGGGACGTGGGACTCCCGCACAGATGAGGGCTGATCCCGGGGCGGGAGAATGCCGGATGGCAGACTGGGCGGCAGACCCCGAGGCGATCACCCGGCGGTGAAGAGTACAGCAATGGGCGCTTTTGCCCGCCAGGTGGAGCGGTAGCCAATACACCCGGAAACATGATCGCGTCAGCCGATTCGCGATTTTTCACTCGAACGTGTGTTTGGCGCAACCTTTCGAAAGCAACTACCGTTGTCCAGCAGGGAGACCATCGAGAGGGGCCGACGTGACCACCACCGCAGACAGTGCCGCCATCACTGCCCAGGACCGCTCCCAGGGCCGACTGGAGCCGGTGCATGCGATGAACGAAGCCACGAACCCTGAGGGGCACAAGCGCTCCCTGCCGGGGCGACCTCCCGGCATCCGGGCGGACAGCTCCGGGCTCACCGACCGCCAGCGCCGCGTGATCGAGGTCATCAGGGACTCCGTGCAGCGGCGCGGCTACCCGCCGTCGATGCGCGAGATCGGCCAGGCCGTCGGCCTGTCCAGCACATCCTCCGTCGCACACCAGCTGATGGCGCTGGAGCGCAAGGGCTTCCTGCGCCGCGACCCGCACCGCCCGCGCGCGTACGAGGTGCGCGGTTCCGACCAGGCCGCCTCCGTGCAGCCCACGGACACCGCGGGCAAGCCGGCCGCGTCGTACGTCCCGCTGGTCGGCCGCATCGCCGCCGGCGGGCCGATCCTCGCCGAGGAGTCCGTCGAGGACGTCTTTCCCCTCCCCCGCCAGCTCGTCGGCGACGGTGAGCTGTTCGTGCTGAAGGTCGTCGGCGACTCGATGATCGAGGCCGCCATCTGCGACGGCGACTGGGTGACGGTCCGCCGCCAGCCGGTCGCCGAGAACGGCGACATCGTGGCCGCGATGCTCGACGGTGAAGCCACCGTCAAGCGCTTCAAGCGCGAGGACGGCCACGTCTGGCTCCTGCCGCACAACGCGGCCTACGAGCCGATCCCCGGCGACGACGCGACCATCCTCGGCAAGGTGGTGGCCGTACTGCGCCGCGTCTGAGTCTGCGCACCGCGTCGGGTGGGCCGCCCAAGTCGGCCCGCCCTCTGACCGGGCCCCGGGACCCCTGCGCCGGTTCCGGGGCCCTGCGCTGTCCGGGCCCCGGTAGGCGGTGTCCTGGGGCTCCGGTGCGCGGGATGTCCGGAGGCTCCGGTACGTGGCGTCGGGGCCCAGTACTCCTGGTGTGGAGGCCGGCCCGCGGCTCCGTCGCCGCAGGCCGACCCTGGGGCTCAGTCGGCTTCCGACTGCTTCGCCACCGCGTCGATCGCGGCCAGCGACTTCCGTACCTGGTTGCGGTCCGTCGTGTACCAGAAGTCGGGCAGTGAGGCCTTCAGATAGCTGCCGTAGCGGGCCGTCGCCAGACGCGGATCCAGTACGGCGACCACACCCCGGTCGCCCGACGCCCGTACGAGACGGCCGGCGCCCTGGGCCATGAGGAGCGCGGCATGGGTGGCGGCGACAGCCATGAAGCCGTTGCCACCCGCGTCTTCCACGGCCTTCTGGCGGGCGCTCATCAGGGGGTCGTCCGGGCGCGGGAACGGGATCTTGTCCATGACGACCAGCTGACAGCTGGGTCCGGGGACGTCCACGCCCTGCCACAACGACAGGGTGCCGAACAGGCAGGTCTTCGGGTCGGCCGCGAAGTTCTTGATGAGCTCGCCGAGCGTCTCCTCGCCCTGGAGGAGAATCGGGAACTCCGGGATCCGGGAACGCAGTTCCTCGGCGGCCAACTGGGCACCCCGCATGGAGGAGAACAGGCCCAGGGTGCGGCCGCCCGCCGCCTGGATGAGCTCCGTGAGCTCGTCGAGCATGTCCCCGCGGTCGCCGTCCCGCGCGGGGCGCGCCAGGTGCTTCGCGACGTACAGGATGCCCTGCTTGCGGTAGTCGAAGGGAGATCCGACGTCGATTCCCTTCCACTGCGGGAGGTCATCGCCCTCGGTGCCTTCGGGGGCGAGCCCGAGGGACGCACCGACGCCGTTGAAGTCGCCGCCCAGCTTCAGCGTCGCGGACGTCAGGACCACGGAGCGGTCCGCGAAGAGCTTCTCCCGCAGCAGGCCCGAGACGGACATGGGGGCGACGCGCAGGGAGGCACCGAAGCGGTCGTGGCGCTCGTACCAGACCACGTCCCACTCGGAGCCGTTCGTGATCCGCTCCGCCACGTCGTGCACATTCTCCACGGAGGCCAGCGCCTGCTTGCGGACCGCATCCTCGTCCTGGACGGACTTGTCGCGGGTCGTGCCGATGGCGGAGATGACGGTGCGGCACGCGTCACGCAGTGCCATGAGGGCGTAGCCCAGATCCTCGGGGATCTCCTCCAAGCGGCCGGGCAGCGCGAGCTCCATCAGCCGCTCAAAGCCCTCGGCGGCGGTCTGGAGCTGGTCCGCCGCCTTCTCGTTGACGAGTTTCGCGGCCCGGCGCACCGCGCGGTTGACCTGGCCGGGACTGAGCTCACCGGTGGCGACTCCGGTGACCCGCGAGACCAGCTCATGGGCCTCGTCGACGATCAGCACCTCGTGCTGCGGAAGGACCGGGGCACCCTCGATGGCGTCGATCGCGAGCAGAGCGTGGTTGGTGACGATGACCTCCGAGAGCTTGGCGCGCTCGCGGGCCATCTCGGCGAAGCACTCCGCTCCGTACGCGCACTTCGAGGCGCCGAGGCACTCCCTCGACGACACCGACACCTGGGCCCAGGCCCGGTCCGAGATGCCGGGTGTGAGGTCGTCGCGGTCGCCGGTCTCCGTCTCGTCGGCCCAGTCACGCACCCGCAGCAGGTCCTGGCCCAGCTTGCTGGTGGGCGCGGCCGCCTCGAACTGGTCGAAGAGGCCCTCCTCCTCGTCCTGCGGGACACCCTCGTGCATACGGTGCAGGCACAGGTAGTTCGACCGGCCCTTGAGCATCGCGAACTCCGGGCGGCGGCGCAGCAGGGGGTGCAGCGACTCGACCGTTCTCGGCAGGTCGCGCTCCACCAGCTGGCGCTGGAGGGCCAGGGTGGCGGTCGCGACGACGACACGCTCCCCGTGCGCGAGCGCGGGCACCAGGTAGCCCAGCGATTTACCGGTGCCGGTGCCGGCCTGGACCAGCAGGTGGGAGCCGTCGTCGATCGCCTCTGCGACCGCTTCGGCCATGGCCACCTGCCCGGGGCGCTCCGTACCGCCGACGGCAGTGACGGCAGCATGCAGGAGTTCGGGGAGTGAGGGCTTCGTCATAGCGCGACCACCCTACGACCCAGCACCGACAAACGGGTGATCAAGGCGGGGACGGGGGACGGGATCAAGACCTTGGGCTCCTCGGTACGGGTGGCTCGGATGGGTGGGTTGGGGGGTGGACGCGAGGTGGGGCGGTGCTGCGGGGGACATGACGCCGGCGAGCAGCTCAAGAATTTTCTGCGGCGCGGGTGGGAACTGCGGCGATCCCCGCCGCGTTCAATGAGTGATGGCGCGGTGACACAGCGCTACATCAGATGTCGAGTGGACCGGTCTCGGATCATGAGGGCGGCTCGCTTGTCGGGCAGGTCGACCTCGGCGGAGAACCGGAAACCGGCGGTCAGGAAGGCGGCGATGGAGGGGGTGTTGCGAATGTCGGGCTCAGCGATGACGCGTGCGCAGGAGGGCCGCTGCGCGAGTACGAGATCGGCTGTGGCTCGGAGCAGCAGACCGCCGAGACCACGCCCTCTGCAGGCGACAGCGCCGATCAGGAGGTGGATTCCGGTGTCGTGAGGCCGGGCCGGGTAGTGGCGGGCCAAGGGGTCCAGATCCGCCCGGTAGATCTCCCAATAGCTCATCGGTGTTCCGCCCAGGACACCGATGCACGGCACGCTGCGTCCGTCGCCGGCCAGCTGGGACAGCAGATGGTCCTGGGTCACGTGCTGGGGACCGGACAGCTCCCAGAACGCCGCAGCGGTGGGGTCGTTCATCCAGCGGCTGATGAGCGGAAGATCGCGTTCGACACGCACGGGGACGAGGTGGAAGAGGCCCACGGGTGTGTCGGTCGGGCCCCAGTCGGCGACGCGGTCGAGGAGATCGTCCGACACGGAGGGCTGTGGGGTGGTCTGGCCCGGCCACCAGACTCCCCGGCTGCCGGACGCCTCGTCCGCGATGGGGGCGAGGAGTTCGTCTGAGAGGCGTAGGTCCATAGTGTCTTCCCCGTGGCCGTCCGCACCGGAATCCGCACCGAGGTCCGCACCGGCATCTGCGGCGGCTCCCGCGCTGGAGTTGAGGTCGGAACCGGTATCGGAACCAGCGGAGAAACGGGCGTTGGAGCCGGCACCGGCGTTGACGTCGGCCGCGGCCGGGACAGCGGCACCGGCATCGGCGGCCCGGTCGGCGGAAGGCACCAAACGCTCCTCTCGGGAAAAGGGGTGAGGCGTGTCCTCAGGGATGAAGGAGGTCGGTTGTGTTCGGGGACGGTCAGAGTGATCAGAGGTGCAGGGGGTTGGCGATGGTGACGTAGACGGACTGGGTGTCGACCGGACCGACGAGTTCGTCAAGTCCGTGGAGCCGGGTCAGCAGATTGGCCTTGCAGCGCAGCACGGGTGAGTCGAGCAGCCGGGCCGGCAGCGAGGAGCGCAGTCGGGCCGGACCGGCGGCGACGTTCCCGAGAAAACGGCGGAAGGCGGCGAGCAGCAGCCGCTCGTCGGCCAGCCCCTGGGAGCCGAACGCACCGACGAGACCGAGGACGTTGTTGACCGCCAGGTAGTAGACGAAGCGCTCATCGGTGACCTCGTCGCAGACGAACGTGTCGCTCCGCTCACCGACGCCCGGCAGCCGGGCGTCGAGGTCCGCGCGCCGGGACTCGCGGAAGTAGTAGCCCTGGTTGTCGCGGTAACGGCCGCCCGTCGGCCATCCGTCGGCGTCCAGCAGGAGCAGAGTGTTCTGCTGGTGAGCCTCCAGGGCGATGCCGGCCTCACCGTCCAGCCACAGGACGGGACGAACGACGTGCTCAAGGTAGCGCAGGAACCACTCGGCGGCGACGGCTCCGCGGGACCGACCGGTCCGGCGGGCGAGACGCGCAATGACTTCGGCCAGCCGGGATCGAAGGAGCTGGCCGTGAATTTCCGGGTGGTCGGGAGCGGTTCCCGGCCGTGCGGATGAGCACGGGCGCGGGGAGACGAATCCGGCGACGCAGGAGACATCGTCCGAGGGGCTGAACGGGTTGTGGCGGATGACCACGTCCAGCCCGGTCAACGGGGCGCCGTCGGAGCCTCCGAAACCGCCGAAACCTCCGGTTCCATCGGAACTCCCGGATCCATCGGAACTCCCGGATACGCCGGATCCGTCCACAGCGATCCAGGCCGGGTCGCGCACGATGTCGAAGCACGGGTGAACGGCCCGCCATTGCTGCGCCAGTCCGCTGCGGAGCAGGCGGTGGACCTCGACACCGCGATGGAGTTCCTTACGGAGGTTCTCTCGACGGGAGTTGGTGATGCGCAGGCCCAGCGACAGCTTGAGCATCGCGGGGGCACCGGATCGGTAGACGGTTCGTACGGAGGAGGTGGGGTGCCAGGGAGTGCCGTGGGCGCCGAGGTCGCGGAGCAGTCCGCTCTCGAGCAGGGCGGCGATCTCCGGGCGGTGCCGGACCCCGCGTGCCTGCCAGGGATGCAGGGGCAGTGGGACGTACCCGTCCGGCAGAGGCAAGTCGGACCCGGCCAGACGTGCGGTGAGTCGGGCCGCGGGGACAGGGCGGCCGCGTTCGGTCCAGGCGGAGTCGGTGGCGAGGACGGAGGGGGCGACAGCCATCCAGTGCAGAGGGAAGGATCCGCGCAACTCGGGCGAGTACAGCCGTGCTTCGGCCTCCGAGAGACCCTCGCGGCTCTTGGGGGTCGGGTGCAGGGGATGTCCGAGGAGGAGTGACTGTTCCGCGGTGAGGAAGAGATCGGAGCCGTCCAGCGGGAGTTGGCGACGGTCGCTGAGGAAGGAGGTGACGTGGCGGAGGGAGTCGGCGACACCCGCGACGAGTTCAACGCCGTCGACGCCACGGCCGCCGTTCTCACGGCCAGGACCATGACCATGGCCGTTACCGTGACCTTCGTCGTTACCGTGGCCTGGTCCGTGTCCGTGTCCGAGTCCGTCTGCGGACGTTTCCCTGGAGAGCAGCGCCGCGATCGTGACGGCGTCGGCCGGTGGAGCGTGGTCCGGTGCGCCGGCAAGACGCGGGAGGCCGAAGCGGTGCCAGCCCGTCGGGGACCAGTAGCGGACGGGGACAATCAGGGCCGTGCCGCTGGCGGGCAACGGGATGCGCAGAACCCCGTCGGCAGGGGCGGGCTGGCCGGTCTCGCGCACCCAGCAGCGCAACAGCGCCTCCACAGCTGCTGCCTGGGCGACGATGTGTGGGTCGGGGTGCTCCAAGGGGTCGGTGACAACCCCGTCAGCCCGCACCTCGGCACCCCGCACCTCACCGCTCAGCCCCTCGGCGAGCTGCGTCACCCCAGGCCTCAGACACGGGACCGCGGAGACCGCCGGGTTCACCGGATCGACCCGGTTCACCGGATCGACCGGGTCCGCCGGATCCACCCGGCTCCCCCGATCAACCGGGTCCGCCGGATCCACCCGGCTCCCCCGATCAACCGGATCCACCCGGTTCCCCCGATCGACCGGGTCCGCCGGATCCACCCGGTTCCCCCGATCGACCGGGTTCCCGAGATCCACCCGGTTCCCCGCATCGACCGGGTTCCCGAGATCCACCGGGTTCGCAAGGCTCGCCGGCATCCCCAACCCCCGGACATCAGCAGAGCCTCCTCCCGGCGTCGTGGCGTAGTCGTCGGGCTTGGGGGTGGTGTTCAAGGCAGGTACCTCGTTGGGTGGTCCGAGACGGCGGAGTGGCAGGCTCCTGGCATGAGCGCTCACGGCATGGAGGCTCACGGCATCGACGCTCATGGCGTCTACGGCGCCGCGGCCGTACCCCCACCGCACCGGGCCGCCGCCCGAATCGCGTCGGCCAGGCGGTCCTGCACGGCGGCTGCCTGTTCGTCGGTGATGGTCAGGGGCGGCAGCAGCCGGACGACGCCGGCGTGCCGGCCGCCGAGTCCGACGATGAGGCCACGCCGCAGGCACTCTCGTTGGACGGCGGCTGCCAGTTCGGAGGCGGCGGGAAGAGGCTTCCCCGCAGCCCCGACCGTCTGCCCGGCTTCCCCGGCCGCGCCCTCACGGTCCACGAACTCCACCCCGATCATCAGCCCCCGCCCCCGCACCTCCCCCACGCACGGAAAGTCCCCGACCAGTCCTTGGAGTTGGCTCAGCATGCGTTCCCCGAGTGTCGCCGCGCGTTCGGCGAGGTGGTTTTCCCGGACGTGGGTGAGAGTCGCGGTGCCGGCGGCCATGGCGAGTTGGTTGCCGCGGAAGGTGCCGGTGGGGGCACCTGGTTCGGGGACGTCGAGGTCGTCGCGGTGGACGACGACGGCCAGCGGCAGGCTGCCTCCGATGGCCTTGGACAGGACCATCACGTCGGGGGTCACTCCGCTGTGCTCCACGGCCCAGAAGGCGCCGGTCCGCCCGACGCCCGTCTGGATCTCGTCGGCGATCAAGGGGATGGACCGGTCGGCCGTGAGCTGCCGCATGCGCCGCAGCCAGGCGTCCGGTGCGGGGATCACCCCACCCTCGTCCTGGACGGGCTCGACGATCATCCCGGCGGGGAGCGAAGCGCCGGAGCCGGGGTCGTCGAGGATGGACTCGGTCCAGCGGGCGGCGAGGTCGGCCCCGCGCTCGCCCCCGACGCCGAAGGGGCAGCGGTAGTCCTGCGGGTAGGGCAGGCGGGTGACCCGTACGTCGTGGGCGGCGGCGGACGCGTCGAATGTCCCGGCCGCCCTTCCGTGGGAGGCGCCGGTGAACGCGATGAGGCCGGTCCGGCCGGTCGCCGCGCGCACCAGGGCGCAGGCGGTCTCCACGGCGTCGCTGCCGGCCGGTCCGCAGAACAGCACGCGGGACCGGTCGGCGAGCCCTGGGGGCAGGGTGCGGAACAGCTCGGTGATGAAGGCGTCCTTGACGGGGGTGGCCAGATCGAGGGCGTTCAAGGGCGCGCCGGAGTCGAGGACCTTGCGGATGGCTTCCAGGACGACCGGGTGGTTGTGCCCGAGGGCGAGCGCGCCGGCGCCGGAGAGGCAGTCCAGGTAGCGGCGGCCGTCCGCGCCCTCGATGGTCAGTCCCCGGGCCCGCACCGGCACGATCGGCAGGGCGCGGGCGTAGGTGCGGGCCGCGGACTCGCGCGCCGGCTGGCGGCGCAGAATCCCTTCGTGAGCGGCGCGCGCTCCCGGTGCCGTGCCGTCGACGGCGCCGGGGAGGGCCCTCACCGGCATACGCCCCACAGTGGCCTCCTCGGACGCACATCCCCCATGGGTGGTTTCCGTCACGACTTCCCTGACCTCCCACTGGGCACGGGCACAGAGGACCGCACACAGACAGCAGGCCCCCAACCGCTACCAACCCCGATCGGCTCACCGGGTTACGGGTTGCCTCAAGATCCTTTCCGTGACGGAACTGTTGCGGTTCCGTCGGGCCGCCCCCACAGCCACCGCATAGTGTGTGGTGCCGTTCCCGGACGCCGTGAGCTTGGCCTGAACTCCCCGTGAGCCGGCGGAAACCAGGCCCTGAATACCGGTTCGTCCATGTTCGTTACGCATCAGGGGGAGTCACATCATGCGATCCACACGGCCGTCGTCCACCACCAGCCGAGGCGGGAGGGCGCGCCGCGGCAACTCCCCCGTACTGGCCGCGATGGCCCTCGCCTCGGCGCTCGCGCTGACCGCCACCGCCTGCGAGTCGGGCGACGCCGCGGCGGGCGGGGAGGCCTCCGCGTCGGCCGGCGCCTCCGACGACGGCAAGCTGAGGATCCCGGACGACATCAGGGACCGGCTCCGCGAGCACGGGATCGACATCGACAAGTGGAAGAACGGCGCCTGGAAGAACTGGGACCGGGACGACTGGCTGCGCGAGGCCAACGAGTACATCAACCCGATCATCGAGGGGCTCTGGGACCCGGACCGGATGCGGGACGCCGAGGAGCCCGACCAGGGCGTCGACGACAGCGACCTCTCCGGTGACCAGGGCGTGACCGATCCCACGCCCGAGCCGGTCGAGGCGCAGGCCGTGCCGCCGTCGTACCACGCCAACGCGCCGACGGCCGGGAAGGTGTTCTTCGACTCCCCCAAGGGCTCGGCCGTCTGCTCGGCGACGGTGGTGAAGGACCCGGCCCACCCGGGCAAGTCCAACCTCGTGTGGACGGCGGGCCACTGCGTGCACGCGGGCAAGAAGGGCGGCTGGTACCGCAACATCGCGTTCGTGCCGTCGTACAACGACGACGGCAAGCCGGTCGCGGAACTGGAGAACGCCACCAGGCAGGACGTCGCTCCCTACGGCGTCTGGTGGGGAGACTGGGCGCAGACCTCGGACCAGTGGATCGAGCAGGGCGGCGCGACGGGCGGGGACGGCGCGCCCTACGACTTCGCGGTCATCCATGTGACGCCCGAGAAGGGCAGCGGTGGCAAGTCCCTGGAGGAGGCGGTCGGTTCGGCACTGCCGGTCGACTTCAAGGCTCCCGCCGTACCGAAGGTGAAGAGCGTCACGGCGATCGGCTACCCGGCCGCACCGCCGTACGACGGACAGAAGCTGTACCGGTGCCAGGACCAGCCGGGCCGGCTGTCGGTCACCGCGTCGGATCCGACGATGTACCGCATCGGTTGCACCATGACCGGCGGTTCGTCCGGCGGAGGCTGGGTCGCGACGGGCTCGGACGGCAAGCCCGCCCTGGTGTCCAACACCTCGATCGGCCCGGTGAGGTCGGGATGGCTGGCCGGTCCGCGCCTGGGCGAGGTGGCCAAGGGCGTGTACGACTCGGTCAGCGGGAAGTTCGCGGGCCGCTGACGGCCGGCTGATCACAGTCGGCGGGGGGGTGGCCGCCTGGTGCACCGGCAGCGCACCCGGTGCACCGACAAGGCACCGGGTGCGCTGCCGGTGCACCGGCCCGTGGACTCACGGGAACCGTCACCCCCCCACCCCGGGACACCCACAACTCCACCGCCC
>NZ_JBITII010000015.1:0-60799 GCF_044458845.1 Streptomyces sp. NPDC050416 | reverse complement strand
CTGTGCGTGCTGTGGGGGGGCGGCGGGGGGGGGGGCGCAGCAGCGGGGGGGGGGGGGGGGGGCGCCGGGGCCCCCCCCCCCCCCGGCCCCCCCCCCCCCCCGGCGGGGGGGGCGCGCCGGCCCCCCCCGGCCCGTGGACTCACGGAAACCTTCACCACCCCACCCCGGTACACCCTCAACTCCACGGGCATGGTGGGGTTTCGCGCCGGGCGCACCGGCGCCCACGCCATGACATGCACACGCAGCGCCACACTGTCACACACCAACGGGGGTCATCGCACCATGCGTTCCGCACGTACGCCCGCAGTGCCGAGGCGCGGGCGGCGCACCGCTCTCGGAGCCACCGGGCTCGTCGCCGCTCTGGCGCTCACCGTGACCGCCTGTGAGGGTTCGGCGGACTCGGCGAGCGACAAGCCCGACGCCACCACCTCTCAGGCCGCGGACGGCGCCGGCAAGGTAGAGATCCCGGCCGACCTCGCCGGCAAGCTCAAGGAGCACGGGATCGACGTCGACCGGTGGAAGGACGGCGGCTGGAAGGACTGGGACAGGGACAAGTGGCTCAGTGAGGCCAAGGACTTCGTCAACCCGGTGATCGAGGGCCTCTGGAAGCCGGAGCGGATGCAGTCCGCGAAGGAGGCCGACAAGACGGTCACGACGAAGGACGCGTCGGCCGGCCAGGGAATCAGCGACCCGGATCCGGCGCCGGTCCGGGCGCAGGCCGAGAAGACGCCGTACCACCGGAACGCCGCCCCGGTCGGCAAGGTCTTCTTCGACTCCCCCGACGGCCCGGCCGTCTGCTCCGGCACGGTGATCAAGGACGTCAACCACCCGGGCAAGTCCAACCTGGTGTGGACGGCGGGCCACTGCGTGCACGCCGGCGACAACGGCGGCTGGTACCGCAACCTCGTGTTCGTCCCGGCCTACAACGACCTCGGCAAGTCCGAGGCGAAGCTGAGCAACGCGAACCCGACCGACGTGGCCCCGTACGGCGACTGGTGGGCGGACTGGGCCTCGACCTCGAACCAGTGGATCCAGGGCGGATCGGAGACGGGCGGTGACGGAGCGGCGTACGACTACGCCGTGCTGCACGTGAAGCCCGAGCAGGGTGCCAAGTCCCTGGAGGAGACGGTCGGTGCCGCGCTGGACGTGGACTTCTCCGCACCGTCCGCCGCCGAGGCCGCCAAGATGGGCGCCTGGGGCTACCCGGCGGCGCCGCCCTACAACGGGCTGAAGATGTTCAAGTGCGTCGACGTCCCGGGCCGGTTCTCGCTCAGCCCGAGCCTGCCGACGATGTACCGCATCGGCTGCTCCATGACCGGCGGTTCGTCCGGCGGCGGCTGGTTCCGGGTGGTCAACGGCAAGTCCGTGCTGGTCTCCAACACCTCGATCGGCCCGGCCGACAACACCTGGCTGGCCGGTCCGCAGCTGGGCCGCGACGCCGAGGCGCTCTACCAGAACATGAGCAAGACGTACGGCGGTCGCTGACCGGAGCGTGATGAAGGCCCGCTCCCTGCGGACAGAGGGCGGGCCTTCTCACATCAGGGGCCTTCTCACATCAGGGGCCTTCTCACTTCAGGCCTCAAGCCGTCAGAGCGCGGGCGCCGGGACGTATGGCGCGAGCTCCGCCGCCAGCTCCTCGTGCACCCGCACCTTGAGCAGGGTGCCCTCCGGAGTGTGCTCCTTGGAGAGGATCTCGCCCTCGTCGTAGGCACGGGCCACCAGCTTGCCGTGCGTGTACGGCACGAGCGCCTCGATCTCGACCGACGGGCGCGGCAGCTCGTTGTCGATGAGCGCTAGCAGCTGGTCGATGCCCCGGCCGGTGCGGGCCGAGACGGCCAGGGACCGCTTCTCGACGCGCAGCAGCCGCTGGAGCGTCAGCGGGTCGGCCGCGTCGGCCTTGTTGATCACGACGATCTCGGGCACGTCGGTGGCACCGACGTCCCTGATCACCTCGCGCACGGCGGCCAGCTGCTCCTCCGGGTTCGGGTGCGAACCGTCCACCACGTGCAGGATCAGGTCGGACTCGCCGACCTCCTCCATCGTGGAGCGGAACGCCTCGACCAGGTGGTGGGGCAGATGGCGCACAAACCCGACCGTGTCGGCCAGCGTGTACAGCCGGCCGCTCGGGGTCTCGGCCCGGCGCACGGTCGGGTCGAGGGTCGCGAACAGGGCGTTCTCGACCAGCACGCCCGCGCCCGTGAGGCGGTTGAGCAGCGAGGACTTGCCGGCGTTGGTGTAGCCCGCGATGGCGACCGAGGGCACCTTGTGGCGCTTGCGCTCCTGGCGCTTGATCTCGCGGCCGGTCTTCATGTCCGCGATCTCCCGGCGCATCTTCGCCATCTTCTCGCGGATCCGCCGCCGGTCCGTTTCGATCTTGGTCTCACCGGGACCACGGGTGGCGAGGCCGCCGCCCTTGCCGCCGCCCATCTGCCGGGACAGCGACTGACCCCAGCCGCGCAGCCTCGGCAGCATGTACTGCATCTGCGCGAGCGCGACCTGCGCCTTGCCCTCTCGGGACTTGGCGTGCTGGGCGAAGATGTCCAGGATCAGGGCGGTCCGGTCGATGACCTTGACCTTGACGACGTCCTCGAGGTGGATCAGCTGGCCCGGGCTCAGCTCACCGTCGCAGATGACGGTGTCCGCGCCCGATTCGAGAACGATGTCGCGCAGTTCCTCGGCCTTGCCGGAGCCGATGTAGGTGGCCGCGTCGGGCTTGTCGCGGCGCTGGATCACACCGTCGAGCACCAGCGCACCGGCCGTCTCCGCGAGGGCGGCGAGCTCCGCGAGGGAGTTCTCCGCGTCCTGCGCGGTTCCCGTGGTCCAGACGCCGACGAGCACGACCCGCTCCAGACGGAGCTGGCGGTACTCGACCTCGGTGACGTCCTCGAGCTCGGTGGAGAGGCCCACCACACGGCGCAGGGCCGCGCGGTCGGAGCGGTCGAACTGGTCGCCGTCCCGCTCTCCGTCGATCTCGTGGCTCCAGGCGACGTCCTCTTCCATCAGGGCATCGGCCCGAAGACCCTCGGGGTGGCTGTGCGCGAAGCGCTGGGTGTCCTGGGAAGGGGAAGAAGAGGAGGTCATTGGATCCTTACGTAGCTGGGAAACCGTTTACGGCGACGGAGCGCTGCGAGCTTTCCGTCACCGGGTATAACGCGCGAGCGTGCCGGGAGATTCCCGGCGCTCCGTGCCGCGCCGACCTGAAGATAGTCGCACGGCACGGGGCGTCTCGTCACCGTGTTATCGCGCGGCCGCCTTCGCGGGCGCCGCCGGCTTCGCGGCCGGTTTCGCGGGTGTGGTCGGCTTCCAGTCCGGGTGCCCCGGCATCGGCGGGGTCTTCTCGCCGTACAGCCAGCCCTGGAAGAAGCCGTCCAGGTCGCGCCCGGAGATCTCGGCGGCGAGCCGGACGAAGTCCTCCGTCGTGACGGTGTCGTCCCGGTACCGGTCGGCCCAGGCGCGTTCCAGGCGTTCGAAGGCCGGGCGGCCGATCTCCTCGCGCAGGGCGTACAGCACGAGCGCGGCGCCGTCGTAGACGTTGGGCCGGAAGATGCTGGTCTTGCGGCCCGGCTCGGGGGCCTTCGGAGCGGCGGGTGGTCCGCCGGAGGCGCGCCAGCTGTCGGAGGCGCCGTACGCGGCCTTCATACGCTCCCGCATCGGCTTGCCGGCCTGCTCCTCGGCGTACAGCGCCTCGTACCAGGTGGCGTGTCCCTCGTTGAGCCACAGGTCGGACCAGGTGCGGGGGCCGACGCTGTTGCCGAACCACTGGTGGGCCAGCTCGTGGACCATGATCGACTCGAGGTACCACGCGGGGTAGACGGACCCGGTGAACAGCTCCCGCTCGAAGAGGGAGAGCGTCTGGGTCTCCAGTTCGAAGCCGGTGGAGACGTCGGCCATGAGCAGGCCGTACGTCTCGAAGGGGTAGCGGCCGACCTTGCTCTCCATCCAGGCGATCTGCTTCGGGGTCTTCTCCAGCCAGGGTTCGAGCGCCTTGCGGTGCTTGGCGGGGACGACGTCCCGTACGGGCAGCCCGTGCGGGCCGGCGCGGTGCAGCACGGTGGAGCGGCCGATGGAGACCTGGGTGAGCTCGGTGGCCATGGGGTGCTGGGTGCGGTACGTCCAGGTGGTCGACCCGCCGGACCGGTCCACTCCGGCGGGCAGCCCGTTGGCGACGGCCGTGTGACCGTCGGGTGCGGTGACCCGGATGGTGAACATCGCCTTGTCGGAGGGGTGGTCGTTGCACGGGAACACCAGGTGCGCGGCGTCGGCCTGGTTGGCCATGGCGAGGCCGTCCGCGGTACGCAGCCAGCCGCCCTGACGCCCTTCGGCGGGCACGGGGTCGCTGGTGTGCCACACGGTGATCCGCATCCAGTTGCCGTCCGACACGGAGTGCTCGGGTGTGATCACCAGGTCCTCACCGGCGGTGCTGAAGGTGGCGGGCTCGCCGTCGACCTCGACGGAGTGGACCGTGCCGTGGGCGAAGTCCAGGTTGACGCGGTCCAGGTCTGCGGTGGTCCAGGCGTCGATGGTGGTCACGGCCCGCAGCGGTTCGCTGTTGCTGCCGGGATAGGTGAAGGAGAGGTCGTACGACGCGACGTCGTAGCCGGGGTTGCCCAGGTACGGGAAGAGGCGGTCGCCGACGCCGAGCGGGACGACGGGGGCGCTCGCGGCGACGAGGCAGACGGAGACGGCCGAGGCGAGCAGCGCCGCGGACATCCGCCGACGACAGGATCCGGAACGGGGGCGGGTGCGAATGCGGTGGGGGGTGAGGCGCATGCCTCACGGCTACCAGCGCGCGCGTGCGCGGCGCGGACGACGCGCGTCCGTCCCACCCGAACCGGGGACCGGGGCCTGCGCCGGGTGCCGCCCCAGGCCGGACGGCCGCCGCCCGGCGGGCTCAGCCGACCCCGCAACCGGTGGCCGCCGCCCAGTCGGCTCAGCCAGCCCCGCAACCGGTGGCCGCCGCCCAGTCGGCTCAGCCAGCCCCGCAACCGGTGGCCGCCGCCCAGTCGGCTCAGCCGACCCCGCAACCGGTGGCCGCCGCCCAGTCGGCTCAGCCAGCCCCGCAACCGGTGGCCGCCGCCCAGTCGGGCTCAGCCAGCCCCGCAACCGGTGGCCGCCGCCCAGTCGGGCTCAGCCGACCCCGCAACCGGTGGCCGCCGCCCAGTCGGGCTCAACCGGCCCCGCAACCGGTGGCCGCCGCCCAGTCGGGCTGCCGACCCGTATCCGGCCGGTGCCCGGCGCCGTGCGGGCTCAGCCGCCCTGCGTCTGGGGCTGGGCGCGGGTGACGTCGTAGACCCCGGCCACATTGCGCATCGCGCGCATGAGGGCGGGCAGGTGGGCCGCGTCCGGGAGCTGCACCGTGTACGTGTGACGGACCTGCTGCTGGGTCGGGGGTTCGACGGTCGCGGAGACGATCTCGGCGCCTTCGAGGGCCATGGCCTCCGTGAGGTCCGCGAGCAGATGGGGACGGACGAACGATTCGGCGACCAGCGTGACCCGGCACTCGGTGGCCTCACCCCAGCGCACGCCGACCTCCGCGCGCCCCGCGTCCTTCATACGCGCCACCGCGGCGCACTCGACGCGATGGACGGTGACCGCTCCCCCGCGTACGGCGAAGCCGGTGATCTCGTCGGGTCGTACGGGCGTGCAGCAGCCGGCGAGCCGGACGGTCGCGCCGGGCCGGTCGGTGAGGACGTTACCGCCGGCCGGGCGCACGGCCGCCTGCTCGGGCGCCGGCCCGGCCGGATCCGGCGCGTCGGCGGTCGCGGGCCGGACAGCCGCGCCGCGCTCCTCGGCCTGCCGGTCCTCCCGGGCCTCGGTCTGCTGGGCCTCGGCCTGCGCGGGGTGGGCCGCCAGCCAGCGCTGGATGGCGATCCGGGCCGCGGGCGTGTGCGCGTGCTCCAGCCACTCCCGGGAGGGCTCGGACGCCGGGTCCTGCCCCATGAGGAGCTGGACGGTGTCACCGTCCTTCAGGACGGTGCTCAGCGTCGCCAGACGGCCGTTGACGCGTGCGCCGATGCACGCGTGCGCGTCCTCGCCGTACTGCGCGTACGCGGCGTCCACACAGGTCGCCCCCTCGGGCAGGCCGATCGTGCCGCCGTCGGGCCGGAAGACCGTGATCTCGCGGTCCTGGGCGAGGTCCTCGCGCAGGGTCGACCAGAAGTGGTCCGGGTCGGGTGCCGCCTCCTGCCAGTCGAGGAGCCGGGAGAGCCAGCCGGGGCGGGTGGGGTCGACGCGCTCGCCGTCGGCCGGGTCGTCGGGGGCCGGTGCGTACGGGTTGCCGAGCGCGACGACGCCGGCCTCGGCGACCTTGTGCATCTGGTGCGTGCGGATGAGGACTTCGACGACCTGGCCGTCCTCGCGGGCGACGGCCGTGTGCAGCGACTGGTACAGGTTGAACTTCGGTACGGCGATGAAGTCCTTGAACTCCGAGACGACCGGCGTCATGCAGGTGTGGAGTTCACCCAGCACTCCGTAGCAGTCGGCGTCCTCGTTCACCAGCACCAGCAGGCGGCCGAAGTCGGAGCCGCGGAGACGGCCGCGCTTGCGGGAGACCCGGTGCACGGAGACGAAGTGGCGGGGCCGGATGAGGACTTCGGCCGGGATGTCCGCCTCGCGCAGCACCGTGCGCACCTCGTCGGCGACCTCGGCGAGCGGGTCGTCCGCGCGGGCGGCGTTGCGGACGATCAACTCCCTTGTGTGCTCGTACTCCTCGGGGCGCAGGATCGCGAAGACGAGGTCTTCCAGTTCGGTCTTGAGCGCCTGGACGCCGAGCCGTTCGGCGAGCGGGATCAGCACGTCACGTGTCACCTTGGCGATGCGCTCCTGTTTCTCGGGGCGCATGACGCCGAGGGTGCGCATGTTGTGCAGCCGGTCGGCGAGTTTGATCGACATGACGCGGACGTCGTTGCCGGTCGCGACGAGCATCTTGCGGAAGGTCTCGGGCTCGGCGGCGGCGCCGTAGTCGACCTTCTCCAGTTTGGTGACGCCGTCGACGAGGTAGCGGACCTCCTCGCCGAACTGCTCGCCGACCTGGTCGAGCGTGACGTCCGTGTCCTCGACGGTGTCGTGGAGCAGGGACGCGGTCAACGTCGTGGTCTCGGCGCCGAGTTCGGCGAGGATCAGGGTCACGGCGAGCGGGTGCGTGATGTACGGCTCGCCGCTCTTGCGCATCTGGCCGCGGTGCGAGGACTCGGCCAGGACGTAGGCGCGGCGCAGGGGTTCGAGGTCCGCGTCGGGGTGGTGGGCGCGGTGCGCGTCGACGACGTGGCTGATGGCGTCGGGCAGCCGGCCACGGGCGGCGGGGCCGAGCAGCGCGGCGCGGCCGAGACGGCGCAGGTCGATCCGGGGGCGCGACTTTCTGCGCGGGGCTGTCGGCGTCACGGGCCCTGACACCGCGCCCGGCATCGGGCCTGGGGTCACGGAATTCGTGGCCTCCGCACTCATGGGCACCTCCGGCTGCATGGACCGGCGGACGGGGTGCCCCAGGGCGGACACGGCTCAGGGGGTGGCTTCGGTCCCCCGTCCGGGCCGGTGCTTGATGCTACCGAGCCCACCACGCGTGACTGACCGCCTCTCGCCGAGCGTGAAACTGATCACCCATTCGAGGGATGAATGTGAGGTTTGCACCCCGGTACGTCGTGGCCTTACGGTTTCGTTCCCGCCAAGTGGCCGGTTCTTTACGACTGTTTCGGGTCGTGCGGCCGACATCGGGCAGTAATTTCCGGACGGACGGACGGACGGACCGGCCGGCCGCGCCCGCTTCACGCGCGCGTGGCGCGCGCCAGCCACTCCGCGTCGATCTCGCCCTCGGCCACGATCACCGCAGGGCCCGTCATCTCGATCTCGCCGTCGGGCCGCTCGGTGATCACCAGGGTGCCTCCGGGCACGTCCACGGTGTACGTCGCCGGGGTGCCGGTGGCCGTCGGGTCGGCGCCGTCGCGGCGAGCGGCGGCCACGGCGACCGCGCACGCGCCCGTGCCGCAGGAACGGGTCTCGCCGGCACCGCGCTCGTGCACGCGCAGCGCGACGTGCCCGGGGCCGCGGTCGACCACGAACTCGACGTTCACGCCGTCCGGATATGCGGCGGCCGGGCTGAAGGGCGGCGGCGAGAGCAGGTCACCGGCGTGGGACAGGTCGTCCACGAAGGCGACCGCGTGCGGGTTGCCCATGTTGACGTTCCGCGCGGGCCAGCTGCGCTCGCCGACGCTCACCGTGACGTCGCCCTCGGGGAGCAGCGCCTTGCCCATGCCCACGGTGACGTCGCCGTCCTTGGCGATGTGTACGGTCTTCACGCCCCCGCGTGTGGCGACGGCGAGGTCCCCTTCGGCGACATGTCCGGCGCGCTGGAGGTAGCGCGCGAACACCCGCACGCCGTTGCCGCACATCTCCGCGATCGAGCCGTCCCCGTTGCGGTAGTCCATGAACCACTCCGCCTCGGGTGCCATGGCCTTCGCCTCGGGATGCGCCGCGGATCGCACCACGTGCAGCAGTCCGTCACCGCCGATGCCCGCGCGGCGGTCGCAGAGGACGGCGACGGCGGCCGGGGGCAGGTCGATGGCGTTCTCGGGGTCCGGCACGATCACGAAGTCGTTCTCGGTGCCGTGGCCCTTGAGGAAGGGGATCCGCGTGCTCATTCCTCGATCGTACGGGGTGTTCCGCGGTGAGGGCCGGGCGGATTCGTCGTGGGTGTGCGGGTGCTTCGCGGTGTGCGGGTGCGTCGTGGCTTGTCGCGCAGTTCCCCGCGCACCTAGAGGGGCGTTGCGTGCTAGCGGAGTCTTGCTACTCGCCAGACCGCCAGTACGACCACCGCTGCCACCATCACCGCGTACGCGAGGACGACCCGCCAGTCCGGTCTGCGGTCCGAGCCCTTGGCCGGCAGGCCGGGCAGGGTGTAGCCCACGCGGCGGGCGGCCATCATGCCCCAGCCGGCCGCGCACGAGCAGATCAGCAGCCCGAGCATGGCGATCACGGCCCCGCTGTCACCGAAGTCGAAGGCGAGCGGGAACGCGAACATCAGGGAGCCGAGCGCGGCCAGGCTCACGATGGGCGCGAGCTGCCAGATGCGCAGCCTGCGCTGCGGGCGCAGCTCGACCTCGACCTCGCCCGCGAACATCTCCTCGGGCTCGGGGCCGTCGTCCGTCACACCCTGCGTCTCGTCGGGACCGTCGGAGCTGAGACGGTCCGACTCCTGCTCCGGTCCGTTCCCGTGCTCCGGTCCGTTCCCGTGCTCCGGTCCGTCCCGGTGCCCCGGGTCATCCCGGCGCTCGGGTTCATCCCGGTCGGCGGTGATGTGATCGGTGCCTTGTGCGGTGTCGCGAGGGCCGGCCTCCATCGCCACGCGCCCTCCCAACTAGGACTCAACTCGGTCGATCGAAGCTCGATGATGGCACGCCACCGCAGGCCCGGATGACGGCCTGGGCGTCCCGATGCCATGACGTGATCAGGCTGTAACCGGTCGTTCGATCAAAGACAGCGCGAGCTGCGGAAGTTCCGTGCGATCGGCCGCGGCCCCACTCAACCAGTGCACCCGGGGATCGCGCCTGAACCATGAATCCTGACGGCGCGCGAAGCGCTTGGTGGCACGTACGGTCTCGGCCCGCGCGTCCTCCAGGGTGCACTCCCCGGCGAGCGCCGCGAGCACCTGCTGGTAGCCGAGCGCGCGCGAGGCGGTACGCCCCTCGCGCAACCCTTGCGCCTCCAGTGCGCGCACCTCGTCCACGAGGCCGGCCTCCCACATCCGGTCGACCCGGCGCGCGATGCGCTCGTCCAGCTCGGGCCGGGCCACATCGACACCGATCTGGATCGTGTCGTACACGGAGTCGTGCCCGGGGAGGTTGGCGGTGAAGGGCCTGCCGGTGATCTCTATCACCTCCAGGGCCCGGACGACACGGCGGCCGTTGCTCGGCAGGATCGCCCGCGCGGCCTCGGGGTCGGCCGCGGCCAGCCGGGCGTGCAGCGCGCCCGAGCCGCGCAGCGTGAGTTCCTCCTCCAGGCGGGCGCGGACCTCGGGGTCGGTGCCCGGGAACTCCAGGTTGTCGACGGCCCCGCGCACATACAGTCCGGAGCCACCCACCAGGATCGGCCAGCGGCCCTCGGCGAGCAGGGCCTCGATCCGCTCGCGGGCCAGGCGCTGGTACTCGGCGACGGACGCCGTGACGGTCACGTCCCAGATGTCCAGGAGGTGGTGGGGTACGCCACCGCGCTCTTCGGGCGTCAGCTTGGCGGTGCCGATGTCCATCCCTCGGTAGAGCTGCATGGAGTCGGCGTTGACGACCTCACCGCCGAGACGCTGGGCCAGGAAAACGCCCAGATCGGACTTTCCGGCCGCAGTCGGTCCGACGACGGCGATGACGCGGGGGGCGGGGGGTGCACTGCTCACGGCCCCAGTCTCGCAAACCTCGAACCCTGCTCTCGAACGAGTTACGTGACGCCACGGCCGCGGGTTCGTTGCCCGTTGCGAGGTTCCTGCCGCCGGATCGCAGAGGCGGTGGCCCGGGTCGCGCAAACGGACGCACCGGGCGACGCGGGATTTCGCCCGCACGAGTAACGTATGGAGTGGATATGGGCGTTTTTGCACGACTTCTCCGGCGGTCCAAGGCCACGGGGGAGGCGGCGCCTGCCGCCGAGACTCAGGCCGACCAGGCGACGGCCGGGACCGAGGCGGAGGAAACAGCAGGGGAAGAGGCGGCGAAGGGGGCTGGCGGGGCAGCGGAAGCGGCCGAGCCGGTGGCGGAGGCGGCCGAGGTCACCGAGACCGAAGGCGTCGACATCCCCAGGCAGCAGTCCACCGACAAGGCGGCCGACAACGAGGCCGGCGAGGGCGCCCGCACCTGACCGCCCCGCGCGAGGGTAGGTGAACCATGGGTCTCCTGGACAACGTGAAGGCCAAACTGGGCCCGGCCAAGGGCAAGGTCTCAGACCTCGCACAGCGGCACGAGGACAAGATCCAGCACGGCCTCGACAAGGCCGCGCAGGTCGTCGACAAGAGGACCAAGGGCAAGTACAGCGACAAGATCCAGTCGGGCACGGGCAAGGCCAAGGGCGCCATGGAACGACTCGCGCACAAGAGCGACAGCGGGCCGGGCACGGGCGGCACGACACCGCCGCCGGGCCCGGCCGGCACTATGCCTCCGGCCATGGGCCGCACGGCACCGTCGGACACGGCCGGCACGGCGCCGCCGGACACGGGCCGCACGGCACCTCCGCGGGACGCCGGAGGCACCCCGCCGCCGGACGCACCACCGCGGGACGCACCACCGCCCACTTCCTGAGCGCACATCGACGCACCAGGTCCTGAGCACACATCGGCACACCGAAGGGCACATCGGCGCACGGCCGCGGAGCACGAGGGCTCCCGGCCGTCCGCCGTTTCGCGTGTCCCGCTGCGGTGGCTGTCCTGCCGCCGGGGCTACGACCAGGTGGCCACCAGGTATCCCACCCCGTACGGCGCGTCCTCGTACAGCAGTGATCCGCCGAGGTCCGCGCTCTCGGCCGCGCCCGCCAGGACCTGCCAGGGCGCCCGGCCGGAGGCCTTCAGCTCGCGCGCCAGCCCGGTGTCCAGGGCCGTGAGCGCGGCCATGTCCGCCGTGCCGAGTGCGCGCGCGGCCTCCGCGTCGAAGGGCGCCGCCCGTTCGTCCAGATACCCCGGGGCCTTGAGCGTCCGGCACGCGCTGGCGTCCCCCATCACCAGCAGCGCCACCCGCTCGGCCCGTGAGGCGAGGTCCCGTCCGATCCGGCCGCACCGCTCGGGCTCGAGCCGGTTCCCCACGCCGAGTCCCTCGACCGGGGCGTCGGACCACCCGGTCCGCTCCAGCAGCCATGCCGCCACCGCCAGCGAGTACGGCAGCCGTTGGTCCGCGGGCGCGCCCGCGTCCCCTCCCAGCCGTACGTCGAGATCGACGCCGAAGCCCCGGAACGAGCCCGGTGTGCCCTCCGGGTAGGCCACGGGCCCGTCACTCTCCACCGGCCCGACGACCACGAGCCGGCCGGGCCGGGCGGCGGCGAGCACGCCCAGCGCGTCCGTGCAGGCGGCCCGCGCGGCGTCCAGCTCCGGAGCGGCGCCCGCGGCGACGTCCGGCACCAGGAGGGGCGGGCAGGGGCAGACAGCGGCGGCGACAAGCATGATCGGCAGGGTAACCCAGCAGGACACAGGCCCAGTCAAGCCCAGCGCGGTCAGCTCCGCCGCGGCCGGCCGCAGCCCGGCTCAGTCGCAGCCGCAGCCGCTCGCCGCCACCGGGAGCGGCTCGGGTACGCCGATCTTGGGCAGGCCAAGGAGCACGCCGGCCGGCTGGCCCGGCTTGCCCGCCTTCTCGGCGTTGCGCTTCTCCCAGGCGTCGCCCGCGCGCGTGCGGCGCACGTCCAGCACGGGGCCCTCGGCGAGGAGGTGGTGCGGGGCGGCGTAGGTGATCTCGACCGTGACCACGTCGCCGGGGCGGACCTCCTGGTCCGGCTTGGTGAAGTGGACGAGGCGGTTGTCGGGGGCGCGGCCGGACAGGCGGTGGGTGCTGTCGTCCTTGCGGCCCTCGCCCTCGGCGACCATCAGCTCCAGCGTGCGGCCGACCTGCTTCTTGTTCTCCTCCCAGGAGATCTCCTCCTGGAGGGCGACCAGGCGCTCGTAGCGCTCCTGGACGACCTTCTTGGGGATCTGGCCGTCCATCTCGGCGGCCGGGGTGCCCGGGCGCTTGGAGTACTGGAAGGTGAAGGCCTGTGCGAAGCGGGCCTCGCGCACCACGTGCAGCGTCTGCTCGAAGTCCTCGTCGGTCTCGCCGGGGAAGCCCACGATGATGTCGGTACTGATCGCCGCGTGCGGGATGGCGGCGCGGACCTTCTCGATGATCCCCAGGTAGCGCTCCTGGCGGTAGGAGCGGCGCATGGCCTTCAGGACCGTGTCCGAGCCGGACTGGAGCGGCATGTGCAGCTGCGGCATCACGTTCGGCGTCTCGGCCATGGCGGCGATGACGTCGTCGGTGAAGTCGCGCGGGTGCGGGGAGGTGAAGCGGACGCGCTCCAGACCGTCGATCTTCCCGCAGGCGCGCAGCAGCTTGCTGAAGGCCTCGCGGTCACCGATGTCCGAGCCGTACGCGTTGACGTTCTGCCCGAGCAGCGTGATCTCGGAGACGCCCTCGGCGACCAGGGCCTCGATCTCGGCGAGGATGTCGCCGGGGCGGCGGTCCTTCTCCTTGCCGCGCAGGGCCGGGACGATGCAGAAGGTGCAGGTGTTGTTGCAGCCGACGGAGATGGAGACCCAGGCCGCGTACGCGCTCTCGCGCCGCGTCGGCAGCGTCGAGGGGAACGCCTCCAGCGACTCGGCGATCTCGACCTGCGCCTCCTCCTGCACGCGCGCGCGTTCCAGCAGGACGGGCAGCTTGCCGATGTTGTGCGTGCCGAAGACGACGTCCACCCAGGGCGCCTTCTTCACGATGGTGTCCCGGTCCTTCTGCGCGAGGCAGCCGCCGACCGCGATCTGCATGCCCGGGCGGGCGGCCTTCTTCGGCGCGAGGTGACCGAGGTTGCCGTACAGCTTGTTGTCGGCGTTCTCCCGCACGGCGCAGGTGTTGAAGACGACGACGTCGGCCTCGTCGGCGCCCTCGGGGGCGCGGACGTAGCCCGCGTCCTCCAGCAGACCGGCCAATCGCTCGGAGTCGTGGACGTTCATCTGGCACCCGTAGGTGCGTACCTCATATGTGCGCGTGCCGCCCACTGACTGGCTCCGGTCGATGCTGCTCATGGGGACAAGGGTAGGCGGTCGCCGGGAGTGGCCCGGCCGCCTGTGGACAACCCGGGCCCGGGCTCACGCCTCGATGAGACCGGCGCGGATCGCGTACCTGGTCAGCTCCAGACGGTCGCGCATGCCGAGCTTGTGGAGGAGGTTGGCGCGGTGGCGTTCGACCGTCTTGGCGCTGATGAAGAGGAGTTCGCCGATCTCCTTGGAGGTGTGGCCCTCGGCGACCAGCTTGAGGATCTCCTCCTCGCGTTCGGTGATGGCGCGTTCCGGCAGGCCGTCGCCGCGGTGCAGCCGCTCCAGGTAGGAACGGACGAGGGCCCGCTCGGCGCCCGGGTAGATGAACGGCTCGTCGCGCACGGCCGCCCGGCAGGCCTCGACCAGGTCGCGGTCGGCGACGGACTTGAGGACGTAGCCGCTGGCTCCGGCCCTGAGCGCTTCGAAGAAGTACTCCTCGTTGTCGTACATCGTCAGGATCAGGATGTGCAGGTGGGGCAGCCGGCGGGAGAGCTCGCGGGCCGCCTGGAGGCCGGTCATGCGGGGCATGGCGACGTCCAGGACGGCCAGGTCGACGGCGGTGTCCCGGGCCTTCGCTACGGCCTCGGCCCCGTCCCCGGCCTCGGCCACGACCGTCAGGTCGGGCTCGCCGTCCAGGATGAGGCGCACGCCCCGGCGTACGAGGGTGTGATCGTCGGCGAGCAGGACTCGGATCGGTGTGGACATCAGCGGGGTCCTTCGGTCACTGGTTCGCGCAAGGTCACCGGAATGCGCAGCCGTACCTCGGTGCCCCCGCCCGGCGCCGGTTCGAGGGTGAGAGCGGCCCCGATCAGCAGCGCGCGTTCGCGCATGCCCGTGATGCCGGAGCCCTCGGGGCCGTCGCCGAGGCCCGTGCCGTTGTCGCGTACGAGGAGTTCGACGCCGCCGGGGACCGGCCGGAGGCGGAGTTCGGCACGGTCGGCGCCGGCGTGCCGGGCGGTGTTGGTCAGGCCTTCCTGGGCCACTCGGTAGACGACGAGTTCAGATTCCGGGGTCAGGGCGGGGAGGTCGCCGGTGACGTGGTGGCGCACGGTCAGCCCGTGGGTCGTGAACTCGGCGGCGAGCGAGCGCAGGGCGCTGGCGAGGCCGAGTTCCTCCAGGACGCCGGGGCGTAGCCGCCGGGCGATCCGGCGGATCTCGTCCAGGCCGGCCCGGGTCGCCTCCTGCGCCTGGCCGACCTCGTCGCGCAGGTCTTCGGGCGCCCGGTCCGCGACGCGCTTGAGCTGGAGGAGGACGGCGGTCAGGGTCTGCCCGACCTCGTCGTGGAGCTCCCGGGCGATCCGGTGCCGTTCGCTCTCCTGTGCGGACAGTGCCCGGGCGGCGCCCGCGGTCCGCTCGGCCTCCAGCCGGTCGAGCATCGCGTTGTACGTCGTGATCAGCCCGGCCGTCTCCGCGCATCCTGCGACCACCGGGCGGGACCCCGGACGCAGCAGGTCCACGGTGGCCATGGCCTGGTCGAGCCGTTGCAGGGGCCCGAGGCCGAAGCGCAGCACGAGCGCGTTGCCGGCGAGCAGCACCGCCAGGCCGCCGAGCAGGACGATCGCCTCGCCCGCCAGGACGGGGGTCGACACGGTGACCGGGCCGAGCAGCAGCGCGGTGGCCACGACCAGGCCGGCCGCGTTGAGCGAGAAGATCCGCCAGAACAACGACACGTTCCTGGATCCGCTCCTTCCGGACTTCGCGTCTGACACCGCCCCCTCCACCCTCTGCGGCGAGCGGCCGCTGCGCATATCCGTGACGACACCCATGTCGTCACCGTACGGCTGGATGACAGCATGCGGACTTGACCCGTCCGTTGATCGACACCGTTCACCAGACCGACAAAAGCCAGACGAACAAGGGGAAGAAACGTGTCAGCTCCGCGCCTGAGGGCGACGCCGCTGCCGGGCATCGGGGTCCAGTACGACCTGGAGACCCGGGAACACCGCCATCTGTCGGTGGTGGCGCACCGCGACGGCACGCGCACGGTGAACGTGTACCGGGCCGACGACCCGGACTCCTGCGCGCAGTCGCTGCGGCTGACCAGTTCGGAGGCGGGGTCGCTGATCGACGCGCTGAAGCCGTCCCATCACAGCCCGAGTCTGCTGTACACGACGGATCTGGGGCTTGTCGCCGAGCGGATCGAGGTGGCCGCGACCTCGCGCTGGAACGGGCGGGTGCTGGGCGACATGCGGATGCGTACGGAGACGGGCGCGTCGGTCGTGGCGGTGCTGCGCCGGGCCGAGGCCATTCCCTCCCCCGCGCCGGACTTCCGGCTGGCGGGCGGTGACACGCTGATCGTCGTCGGTACCCGTGAGGGCGTCGACGCCGCCGCGACGATACTCGGTCGGGAGTGAGCCGGTGCACTCCGCGGTTCTGCTGATCGAGTTCGGTTCCATCATCCTCGGCCTCGGCCTGCTCGGCCGGTTCGCCGCCCGTTTCCGGCTCTCGCCGATACCGCTGTACCTGCTGGCCGGTCTGGCCTTCGGCGAGGGCGGTCTGCTGCCGCTGGGCGCGAGCGAGGAGTTCATCGCCACCGGCGCCGAGATCGGCGTCATCCTGCTGCTGTTGATGCTGGGCCTGGAGTACACGGCGAGCGATCTGGTCTCCAACCTCAAGACCCACTACCCGTCCGGTCTGGTCGACTGCGCGCTCAACGCGCTGCCGGGGGCGGCGGTGGCGCTGCTGCTCGGCTGGGGGCCGGTGGCGGCCGTCGTCCTGGCCGGTGTCACCTGGATCTCGTCGTCCGGCGTGATCGCGAAGGTGCTCGGCGATCTGGGCCGGGTCGGCAACCGGGAGACGCCGGTGATCCTCAGCGTGCTCGTGCTGGAGGATCTCGCGATGGCGGTGTATCTGCCCATCGTCACGGCGCTGGTGGCGGGAGCCGGGCTGCTGGCCGGAAGCCTGACCCTGGCGATCGCGCTGGGCGCGGCGGGCATCGTCCTGTTCGTGGCCCTGCGCTACGGCAGGGTGATCTCCCGCTTTGTCTCCAGCGACGACCCGGAGAAGCTGCTGCTGGTCGTGCTGGGTCTGACGATCCTGGTCGCGGGTGTGGCACAGCAGCTCCAGGTGTCGGCGGCGGTGGGTGCCTTCCTGGTGGGCATCGCGCTGTCGGGAGAGGTGGCGGAGGGTGCGCACACGCTTCTCAGCCCCCTGCGTGACCTGTTCGCGGCGGTCTTCTTCGTCTTCTTCGGCCTGCACACCGATCCGTCCAGCATCCCGCCCGTGCTGCTGCCCGCCCTGGGCCTGGCCCTCGTCACCGCCCTGACGAAGATCGCCACCGGCTACTGGGCGGCGCGGCGGGCCGGGATCTCCGTCAAGGGCCGCTGGCGTGCGGGCGGT
The DNA here is from genome assembly GCF_044458845.1 of Streptomyces sp. NPDC050416. NCBI lineage: Bacteria > Bacillati > Actinomycetota > Actinomycetes > Kitasatosporales > Streptomycetaceae > Streptomyces > Streptomyces sp. NPDC050416. The sequence goes on along the minus strand of NZ_JBITII010000015.1, from coordinate 43,722 downwards.
GCGCTGGTGGCCCGTGGCGAGTTCTCGATCGTCATCGCCGGTCTGGCCGTCTCGGCGGGCATCGAACCGTCCCTCGGCCCCCTGGCCACGGCCTACGTCCTCATCCTGGTCGTCCTCGGCCCGCTCACGGCGCGCTACACGGAGCCCGTGGCGACCTGGTGGACCCGGCGCCGCGAGCCACGCCGGGATGCGGCGGAGACGGCGGAGACTGCGCCGCGAACGGCGGAGGCGGACGCGTAGGTGGCCGACTGAGGGGCGGCGCCGAAGGGGACAGTGGAGCCGCCGGCCCGGGCCGCGACTCAGGCCCCCGCTGCCGGTTCCCACCCCTGCCTCCGCAGCACCCCCGGCACATCCGGTGCCTCGCAGTGCTCCCCCTTGAGCACCTTGCCGTCCGCGCGGCGGGCGACGGAGCCGTCGGGACCGATCTTGGTCATGTTGGAACGGTGGATCTCGGCCAGGACCGCGTCGAGGTCGATGCCGTGGACGAGGGCGGTGCCGTACGCCACGTAGACGACGTCGGCGAGTTCGTGGGCGAGCCGGTCGAGCGGGCCCGTCACGGACACCTCGGCGACCTCCGCCGCCTCCTCAGCGAGGAGTTCGCCGCGGTGGGCGGCGAGTTCCGGGGACACCTCCGTCGGGGTACTGCGGGCGTCCAGGCCGAAGGCGAGGTGGAATTCACGGACCAGGTCAGCGGGCGAGGAGCTCATGGGGCCGACTGTAGTGGCCGCCACTGACACTCCCCTCACCCCCACCGTGTGAGCCCGCCCCTGGTCACCGGGGCATCGGGGCTGGCAGGATCTCGCGCATGTCCACGATGTTCCCCCCTGTCGGCAGGCGCCGGGCCCTCCAGGGCGGCGGCGCCGCCCTCGTGGTTCTCGGGCTGCTGCTGTGGTGGCTGCGCCCCTGGGCCGAGGAGCCTCCGGGCGGGACGATCAGGTTCAGCACGGGCACGCGCGCGGGGGTGTACTACGAGTACGGCGACCTCCTGCGCAAAGCGATCGCCAAGGACATGCCCGATCTGAAGGTACGGTTGCTGACCAGCGCCGGTTCGCAGGAGAACGTCGCGGACGTGGCGACGGGCCAGGCGGACTTCGCGATCGCCGCGGCCGACGCGGTCGCCACGTACAAGCTCGACCACGGCACGGGCGCCGACCGGCTGCGCGGGGTCGCGCGCCTGTACGACGACTACGTCCAGCTCGTCGTACCGCCGGACTCCGACATCCGCTCCGTCGCGGATCTGCGGGGCAAGCGCGTGGCCATAGGGCTGCCGAACTCGGGCGTACGGCTGATCGCGAACGGCGTGCTCAGGGCGGCCGGCATCGACCCGGAGAAGGACATCAAGCCGTCGTCGGACGGCATCGACACCGGGCCCAAACGGCTGGGACACGGGCTCGACGCGTTCTTCTGGTCCGGCGGACTGCCCACGGACGGGCTCAGCCGGCTGGCGAAGAAGTCGGCGTCGGCCTTCCGTTTCGTGCCGGTCGACGCCGGCCTCGTGGCCAAGCTGCACGACCAGGGCGGTGCCACGCGCTACTACCGCGCCACCAAGATGCCGGAGTCGGCCTACCCCACGATCCAGCGCGGCGACCCGGTCCCCACCCTGGCGGTGTCCAACCTGCTGGTCACGCGCGACGACTTGGACCCCCGGCTCACCGAGTGGCTGACCCGTACGGTGCTCGACAGCCGGGACGGCATCGGCGCGACCGTCCACTCCGCCCAGCTGGTCGACGTCCGCACGGCGATCTACACCGATCCGCTCAAGCTGCACGACGGGGCCCGGCGCTACTACCAGTCCGTCAAGCCATAGCCCGCCCTCACCTCGGCTTCGGCTTCGCTACGCCGGCCCGACCCTGGGCACCGTCACCGTCACCTTCAGCCCGTGCGGCTCGTGATGGTCGTACGTGATCGAACCGCCGCCCGCCGCGAGCAGCGCCCGTGAGATGGACAGGCCGAGGCCCGAGCCCTTGATGTTCTGGTGGCGGCTGCTGCGCCAGAAGCGGTCGCCGATGCGGGCCAGTTCCTCGTCGGTGAGGCCCGGCCCCTCGTCGGTGACGACGACGGTGGAGGTGTCGCCGTCACGCGCGACGGTCACCTCGACGGTCCGGCCCTCGGGCGTGAACTTCACCGCGTTGTCGATGATCCCGTCCAGCGCGCTGGACAGCGCCACCGGGTCGGCCCACGCGGTCGTCGGCGGGCAGTCGCCCACGAGGCGTACGCCCTTGGCCTCGGCGGTCGGGGACCAGGCCGCGACCCGCTCGGCGGCGAGCTCGCCGATGTCGGTGATCTTCAGATCGGCCTCGGTGTGCTCGGCCAGCGCCAGGTCGAGCAGATCGTCCAGGACCTGCGCGAGGCGCTTGCCCTCGGACTGGACCGAGGCGATCTCCTGGTTGCCCTCGGGCAGCTCGAAGGAGAGCAGCTCGATGCGCAGCAGCAGCGCCGCGAGCGGGTTGCGCAGTTGGTGCGAGGCGTCGGCGACGAAGGCGCGCTGTTGCTCCAGCACGTCCTCGACGTTGTCCGCCATCTCGTTGAACGACCGGGCCAGGCGCCTGAGTTCCGGCGGACCGCCGGCGGCGGCGACCCGGGACTTCAGCCGCCCCGTGGCGATGTCGTGGGTGGTGGCGTCCAGCACCCGTACGGGCTTGAGCACCCAGCCGGTCAGCCGCAGGGCGGCACCGACGGCCAGCAGCATCGCGGCGAACTCGCCCGCGCCGATGACCAGCCAGCCGTGCAGGGTGCGCGAACGCAGCTGCCCGGTGGGCGAGTCGGTGACGACGACCGCGACGACGTCACCGTCCCGGATGACCGGCGAGGCGACCACGAGGTTGCGGCGCTGCCAGGGCCACACCTGCCGCGGGTCGTGGCTGCGGCGGCTCAGCTTCGCCTCTTCGAAGGCGTCGCGCACCTCGCCCTCTTTCGGCAGGGACCACTTGGCCGGTGCGTGAGCCATGGCAGTGCCGGTGCGGTAGAAGACGCCCGAGCGGATGCCGTAGACCTCGTAGTAGCTGCGGAGCTCGCTGCTGAGGGTGGCCAGGCGCTCGTTCTCGAACGCGCTGGCGGTTCCGGTGGGCGAGTCGGTCACGAACTGGGCGAGAGCGGCGAAGCGTGCCGTGTCGTCGATGCGGTCGACGACGACCTTCTGCTGCTGGGCGCCGGCCAGGCTGACGGCGAGCGGGACGCCGAGCGCGAGCAGCACGGCCGCCATCAGGACGATCAGCAGCGGGAGCAGACGAGTGCGCACTCGGCCCCGCTATCCGGCAGGCGCGACGAGCCGGTAGCCGACTCCGCGTACGGTCTCGATGAGGGCCGGCATCCGCAGCTTGGAGCGCAGGGACGCGACGTGCACCTCCAGGGTGCGCCCGGTCCCCTCCCAGCTGGTCCGCCACACCTCACTGATGATCTGCTCCCGGCGGAACACCACCCCGGGCCGCTGCGCGAGCAGGGCCAGGAGGTCGAACTCCTTGCGCGTCAGCTGGATCACGGTCCCGTCCACGCTGACGCGGCGGGTGGGCAGTTCGATGTGCACCGGGCCGAGGCGCAGCTCGGTCTCGATGCCGCTGGAGGTGTCCTCGTGCGAGGTGCGCCGGCTGACCGCGTGGATGCGGGCGAGCAGTTCCCCGGTGTCGTACGGCTTCACCACGTAGTCGTCGGCGCCGAGATTGAGGCCGTGGATCCGGGAGCGCACGTCGGAGCGCGCGGTGACCATGATCACCGGTGTGCTGGTGCGCTTGCGGATCTTGCCACAGACCTCGTATCCGTCCTGGTCGGGCAGGCCGAGGTCGAGCAGGACGACACCGAAGCCGTCGACCTCGGGGACCAGCGCCTGAAGGGCCTCCTCGCCGCTGCGCGCGTGCGTGACGTCGAACCCGTGCCGCGCCAGGACCGCCGACAGGGCGGCGGCGACGTGGTTGTCGTCCTCGACGAGCAGCAGTCTCACCCGGGCCCCCTTCGGTTCGCTGGCCGTACGATCTATCTGTGTACAAAAACGCGTGCACGCGCGCGCGTGCACCTTGTGCAGTCACGCTGATGGATGAGGACGGCGTCAAGAGGGTTCCGGTTGCGCAGAGCTTCCGTTACCCGGCCGATATGAGCGCTGCTCATAAGTGCTACGACACGTGTCCGATTGCTATCGGATCGTGATGCTCAGATTCCCCTCAGATGTAATGACGCAGGTCGTAGAGCGTCACTACTGTCCTCCGAAACCGAGGAGGACGGAGCCTGAGAGCGATGACCGAAGTATCGGTGGCCAAGGAAGATGTGGCCGCGACCGGAGAACTGGTCGTCCTGAAGAGCGTCAACAAGCACTTCGGCGCGTTGCACGTACTCCAGGACATCGACCTGACGATCGCGCGCGGTGAAGTCGTCGTGGTCATCGGACCCTCCGGGTCCGGCAAGTCCACCCTGTGCCGCACCATCAACCGCCTGGAGACGATCGACTCCGGCACGATAGAGATCGACGGCAAGCCGCTGCCCGCCGAGGGCAAGGGGCTCGCCCGGCTGCGGGCCGACGTCGGGATGGTCTTCCAGTCCTTCAACCTCTTCGCGCACAAGACCGTGCTCGAGAACGTGATGCTCGGCCAGATCAAGGTCCGCAAGAAGGACAAGGCCGCGGCCGAGGAGCGGGCCCGTGCCCTGCTCGACCGGGTCGGCGTGGCCGCGCAGGCCGAGAAGTACCCGGCACAGCTCTCCGGCGGCCAGCAGCAGCGCGTCGCGATCGCGCGGGCGCTGGCCATGGAGCCGAAGGTCATGCTCTTCGACGAGCCGACCTCCGCGCTCGACCCCGAGATGATCAACGAGGTGCTGGAGGTCATGCAGCAGCTCGCCCGGGACGGCATGACCATGATCGTCGTCACCCATGAGATGGGTTTCGCACGATCGGCCGCAAACCGCGTGGTGTTCATGGCGGACGGCCGAATCGTCGAGGAGGCTGCGCCCGACCAGTTCTTCAGCAACCCGCGCAGCGACCGTGCCAAGGACTTCTTGTCGAAGATCCTGCATCACTGAGGCGCGCGTCGCTCCTGCGACGACCCGCGTCACCCGAAACGACGGTTTTTCTCTTCACGGCAAAGGATGTTCACCATGAAGCTCCGCAAGGTCTCCGCCGCGGCCGCCACCGCTCTCGTTCTCGCCCTGACCGCCACGGCCTGTGGTGGCGATGACGGCGGTGACTCCAACTCCGGCTCCGGCGGCGGCGACAAGATCAAGATCGGCATCAAGTACGACCAGCCCGGTCTGGGCCTGAAGGAGCCCGACGGTTCCTTCTCCGGCTTCGACGTGGACGTGGCGACGTACGTGGCCAAGGAACTGGGCTACAAGCCCGACCAGATCGAGTGGGTCGAGACCAAGAGCGCCGACCGTGAGAACGCGCTGTCCCGCGGTGACGTGAAGATGATCGCGGCCACGTACTCGATCACCGACGAGCGCAAGCAGAAGGTGGACTTCGCCGGTCCGTACCTGCTGGCCCACCAGGACCTGCTGGTGAAGGCGGACTCGGACATCAAGGAGGGCACCGACCTCAACGGCAAGAAGCTGTGCTCGGTGACCGGTTCCACCTCGGCGCAGAATGTCAAAAACGAGATCGCGCCGAAGGCTCAGCTGCAGGAGCTCGGCGGCTACTCGGAGTGCATCGCGGGCCTGCAGAGCGGCGCCCTCGACGCCGTAACTACGGACGACGCGATCCTCGCTGGCTTCGCGGCGCAGAGCCAGTACAAGGGGCAGTTCAAGCTCACCGGACTGAAGCTGAGCAACGAGAACTACGGCATCGGTGTGAAGAAGGGGGACACCGCGACCCTGAACAAGATCAACGACGCTCTGGAAAAGATGGTCAGCAGCGGCGCTTGGGACAAGGCCGTCACGGACAACTTCGGGCCGGCGAACTACAAGAACGAGAAGGCCCCGAAGATCGGCCAGATCGTCCAGTAACGCGGGACTCCGCCGACGCAGGATCCCCGCGGTCGCAGCGGGGATCCGCAGGCGCGCCGCCGCCACTCGCTTTTCCGGCGGCGGCGCGGCCCGTCCGCCACCTAAGCCACACACCCGGAAGCGCGGGAGATCGTGTTCGACTTTCTTTCTGACTATGACAACCCGACCCTGCTGGGTGCCTTCTGGGTCACGGTGCAGCTCACCGTCTTCTCGGCCGTCGGCTCCCTGATCTGGGGCACCCTACTGGCGGCCATGCGGGTCAGCCCGGTTCCGCTCATGCGCGGCTTCGGCACCGCCTATGTGAACCTGGTCCGTAACATCCCCCTCACCGTCATCATCGTCTTCACCTCGCTGGGCCTCGCCAACATCTTCGGCGTGACGATGGGCACCGAGGATCTGAAGGACAGAGCCTTCCGCCTGGCGGTCCTCGGCCTCGTCGCCTACACCGCGGCCTTCGTCTGCGAGGCGATCCGCTCCGGCATCAACACCGTGCCCGTCGGGCAGGCTGAGGCGGCACGGGCCATCGGGCTCAGCTTCAGCCAGGTCCTGAGGCTCGTCGTACTGCCGCAGGCGTTCCGCTCCGTCATCGGGCCGCTGGCCAACGTGCTCATCGCGCTGACCAAGAACACAACAGTGGCGGCCGCGATCGGTGTCGCGGAGGCCGCCCTCCTGATGAAGTCAATGATCGAGAACGAGGCGCAGACGCTGCTCATCGGCGCGATCTTCGCCTTCGGGTTCGTGGTACTCACTCTGCCCACCGGCCTGATCCTCGGCTGGCTGAGCAAGCGACTGGCGGTGAAGCGATGACGTCCATTCTCTACGACGCCCCCGGCCCGAAGGCCAAGCGGCGCAACGTGCTGTTCTCGGTGGTCTTCTTCGTCCTGCTGGCCCTGCTTCTGTGGTGGATCTGGCAGACCATGGACGAGAAGGGCCAGCTGGAGTGGGCTCTGTGGAAGCCCTTCACCACCTCCGAGGCCTGGACGACGTACCTGCTGCCGGGCCTGGCCGACACCCTGAAGGCCGCGGCCCTCTCCATGGTCATCGCTCTCCCACTGGGCGCCGTCCTCGGCATCGCACGCATGTCCGACCATCGCTGGGTGCGCATCCCGGCCGGCGCGGTGGTCGAGTTCTTCCGGGCCATCCCGGTGCTGCTGCTGATGCTGTTCGCCAACGAGTTCTACGTCCGCTCCACGGGCATCCCCAGCGATGAGCGGCCCCTGTACGCGGTCGTCACCGGACTGGTGCTCTACAACGCGTCGGTCCTCGCCGAGATCGTCCGCGCGGGCATCCTCTCCCTGCCCAAGGGGCAGTCGGAGGCGGCGATGGCGATCGGGCTGCGCAAGAGCCAGACCATGTCGAGCATTCTGCTCCCGCAGGCCGTCACCGCCATGCTGCCCGCCATCGTCAGCCAGCTCGTCGTCATCGTGAAGGACACCGCGCTGGGCGGCGTGATGCTCGGATTCACCGAGCTGCTCAACACGCGCAGCACGCTCGCGGCCAACTACGCGAACGTCATCCCCAGTTTCATCGTCGTGGCGGTCATCTTCATCATCCTGAACTTCATCCTCACCTCTTTCGCCTCCTGGCTGGAGGGCAGACTGCGCCGCAGCAAGCGCAGCACGGGAGCTGTTCTCGGTGCCGACAAGGTCGACGACGTGAACGCGGCCGAAGTGGGCGGCACCTACGGCACCGGCGCCGAGGGCAGGCTCTGACAGCCCGCCAACCGGCATGACTGTGGCCCGCCGGATTTCCGGCGGGCCACAGTCATGCCGAGCCCTGAGCCATCCGGCTCCGGCCAACGCTGACACCCCATCACGTGACGAGCGTGTCGCCCGGCTACCCTTGGTGTGACGCATGATCGCCACCGGCCGCCGGTCACTTGACGCAAGCACCGGCAATGGGTTGCATACGTTCTGTGATCGTGCACCCTGCTCCAATTTCCTGTTCACCTACGTCTCCCAGGACATCACCACGGGCAGGGGGCGCCGCGCCGTGGACCCGGTGATCATCGTCGGAGCGGGGCCCGTCGGGCTCACGCTCGCCCTGGCACTGGCGCGTCAGGACGTGCCGTGCGTCGTCCTCGACGAGGGACCGGGCAAGGACGAACCCCGTGCGGCGCGCACCGTCGTCCTGCGCGAGGACACCGCCGCTCTGGTGGAACGGCTGACCGGCGTGCCCCTGTCCCGGGCCGGTGCCCACTGGGCCGGATGGCGGTCGATGCGGCGCAAGCAGGTGATGCGCGAGATCGTTTTCGACGGAACCGAGCCCGCCCCCCTGCACATCGCCCAGCACGAGATGACCGGCGCCCTGCGCGCGGCCCTTTCCGGCGAACGGCTCGTCAAGGTCGCGGTGGAGAGCCGGCTCGACGGCATCGAACAGGAGTCCTCGGGCGTCACGGCCCACACGCGCGGCCCCAAAGGCACCTGGTGGCGAGGCAGTTACCTGGTCGGCTGCGACGGCCCACGTTCGACCGTCCGCAAACTCCAGGACATCCGCTTTCCGGGCCGTACGGCGGTGGAACGTCACGCCGTTGCCGCGCTGCGTACGGAACTGCCCTGGCACGACGAGGCTTTGCTGCACCGCATGCCGCCGTGGCGCATGTCGGGCCCCTCGGCCGGTGAGATCACCGCGCGCCCGCTGCCCGACGGCGCCTGGCGTCTGGACTGGCTCCTGCCGCCCGGCAAGGACCTGGTCACCCCCGAGCTGCTGCTGACCCGCATCCGGGAGACCCTGGCCGGTTGGGCGGGCGGCACGATCCCGCCGTACGAGCTGCTGGACACCGGCGTCCACACGGTCCACCACCGGCTGGCCCGCCGCTGGCGCGCCGACCGCGTCTTCCTCGCCGGGGACGCGGCCCACCTGCTCGGCGCGCTGGGCACGCACGGTCTTGACGAGGGGCTCAGGGACGCCGACAACCTCGCCTGGAAGCTGGCCTTGGCCTGGCACCACGGGCCGCACGAGGCGCTCCTCGACAGCTACCAGACCGAGCGCCGGGCGGTCGTCGCCGCCCGGTTGCGCGCCGCTGACCAGGCACTGCCCCTGCTGCGCGGCGGCAGAGGTCTGCGCTCCTACGTCCCCGGCTCGTCCCGGGGCCATGACGCGCTCCTCACGGACGGTCACTTGGGGCACGGCCAACTGGGCGCGCCGGGGGCGTACGCCGACTCGCCCCTCGCCCCCCCACGCCTTGAGGGAGAGACCCCCGTCGACACACCGCCCGGAGCGCCGGTCACCGATGTGCGGGTCACCGCGGAGGACGGCACCTTCGTGCGGCTGCGTGACCGGCTCGGCCGCGGCGCGCTGCTCGTGGTGCTCATCGCGCCGGGCACGGGTGTGTGGGAGCGCAAGCACTGGGTCAGCGCCGGCATCATGCCCCGGCTCGCGGCCGCCGTCACGGCACTGCCGCACCCCGCCGAGTTGCTGGTCGCCGAGAGCTATCCGGGCGCTGCCGCGCACACGGTGCTCCTCGTGCGGCCCGACGGGCACCTCATCACCGCGCTGAGCGGAGTGCGCCCGGACGACCTGTACGCGGCGGCGGAGGCCGCGGTGGGCGGACCGGTGAAGGCACAGGCCGAAGCCGGTGCGTCGGCCGGCTCGCGCTGACGCCTGCACCGGGGTGACGTGCTCACTGTCACCGTGCGTCCGCATGGTGACAGTGAGTTGACCGGTCCGGGCGGTCATGGTGTACTCCGGTGCGTGACCGACACCTGTGTGCGCCTGTGGCGGAGGGTCCATATGGACCTCGTCCGCTATGCGGGCTGCGTGTGTCGCCCGTCCTGCTGACTTCGCCTCCCTCTTCCTCTGTGCGCGCGCCGCGCTCTGTCTGCCGCGGCCGACGCGCCTGATCCGCGAACTCTCATCAGGACCTTCAGGACGGCACCCGTGTCTGTATCCCCTTCATCCCCTTCCGCATCCCCCGCTGTCTCCTCTGCCGAGCCCGCTCCGGGAGCCACCCTCGGATCCGCCCCCGAATCCGCTTCCGGCTCCTCATCTGCCTCCTCCGCCGTTGCGGCGCCCACTCAGGCCGACCTCTTCGACTTCGTGCGGCGCACGGCCGCCGACACCGAACTGATCGCCTCCCTGCCGCTCGACCCGGAAGGCCGCACCTGGGTGCGGCTGGACGGGCCCGGCGGCAGCGAGGCCTGGCTGATCGGCTGGCCGCCCGGCACGGGCACCGGCTGGCACGACCACGCCGACTCCGTCGGCGCCTTCCTGACGGCGTCGGGCGAGCTCAAGGAGAACTCACTCGCCGCGCGGCTGCCCACCGACGGCTGGAAGACGCTGGAACTCACCGACGGTGTCGACCGCGAACGCCGGCTGCGGTCCGGCCAGGGCCGCGCCTTCGGCCGCCACCACGTCCACGAGGTGCTCAACGAGTCCCCCGACCGGCACGCGATCTCCGTCCACGCCTACTACCCGCCCCTGCCGCAGATCCGCCGCTTCAGCCGCAGCGGGTCGATCCTGCGGCTCGAGCAGGTGGAACGACCGGAGGACTGGCAGTGAGCGCGACGCACGAGCGGGTGAGCGACGGGAACGGCAGTGGCAGCAGCAGTGCTGGTGGTGATGTCCAACGACCCGTCGGAATCGACGAGTTGCTGGAGCGCGTACGGGCGGGCTACGAGCGAATCGAGCCGCAGGAGGCGTGCGAGGCCGCGCTGGCCGGTGACGCGCTGCTGGTGGACATCCGCTACGCGGCCCTGCGCGAACGGGACGGCCTGATCTCCGGCGCCCTCGTCGTCGAGCGCAACGAGCTGGAGTGGCGCCTCGACCCGCAGGGCAGCCACCGGCTCCCCGAGGCCACGAGCCACGCCCTGCGCGTCGTCGTGATCTGCAACGAGGGGTACGCCTCCAGCCTGGCGGTGCAGTCCCTGCACCAACTGGGACTGCACCGGGCCACCGATCTGGTCGGCGGGTTCCAGGCTTGGCGGGCGGAGGGGCTTCCCCTGGTGTGACTCCGGGACTCGGTATCGGGCGCGCCCCCACGGAGGTCTCGCCCTTGCCTCAGACCCCCTGGTCCCCCAGGAAGTCCGTGTCCTCGCCCTCCTCCTCCAGCGCCTGCCGGACCACGCGCAGGGCCATGCCCTCGGAGTAGCCCTTGCGGGCGAGCATGCCCGCGAGACGACGGAGACGCTTGTCCCGGTCGAGCCCTCGGGTGGAGCGGAGCTTGCGCGCGACGAGTTCCCGCGCGGTCGCCTCCTCCTGCTCGGAGTCGAGCTGGGAGACGGCCTCGTCGATCAGCGTGGAGTCGACGCCCTTGGTCCGCAGCTCGCGGGCGAGCGCACGCCGGGCCAGCCCACGGCCGTGGTGCCGGGACTCCACCCAGGCGTCCGCGAAGGCGCCGTCATTGATGAGGCCGACCTCTTCGAACCGCGACAGCACCTCCTCGGCGGCGTCGTCCGGGATCTGCCGCTTGCGCAGGGCGTCGGCGAGTTGCTTGCGGGTCCGCGGGGTCCCGGTGAGCAGGCGCAGGCAGATCGCCCGAGCCTGCTCGACCGGGTCCCCCGGAGGCTCCCCCTGCTCGGCCCTCGACGAGGAGAGGGAACCTCCGTCTTCGGCATCCGCCGCGTCGAAGCCGCGTCGGCGACGCCCACGTCCACGCCCGCCGGGCGGCCCATCGCCGCGCGAGCCGTCCCTGGAGGAACCGCCTCCGCGTGCGCCTCCAGCCGATGAGCCTCTGCCGGACGAGCCGCCTCCCAGGGAGGCTTCCCCGTACGGCCCGTCAGCCTCATAGCGCCCGCCCTCCCCGTCCACGGCCGAGCCCGGCTCCCCTCCGGTGCCCCTCCCCCGTGGGGCACCGGAGGCGGCGTACTCGTACTCCGCCCAGTCGGTTCGTCGTGTCACGGGTCAGCTCTTGTTTGCGGCGGCCTTGGACTTGGCTGTCTTGGCCGGTGCCGGAGCGGGGACCGCCGCAGCCTCGGCCGGTGCCGGGGAGACCGCCGCGTCCGTACCCGGCTCGGCGGCCGGCTCCTCGGGACGCACGCCGACGCCCAGCTTCTCCTTGATCTTCTTCTCGATCTCGTTGGCCAGGTCGGGGTTGTCCTTCAGGAAGTTGCGCGCGTTCTCCTTGCCCTGGCCGAGCTGGTCGCCCTCGTACGTGTACCAGGCGCCGGCCTTGCGGACGAAGCCGTGCTCCACGCCCATGTCGATCAGGCCGCCCTCGCGGCTGATGCCGTGACCGTAGAGGATGTCGAACTCGGCCTGCTTGAAGGGCGGCGCGACCTTGTTCTTGACGACCTTGCAGCGGGTGCGGTTGCCGACCGCGTCCGTGCCGTCCTTCAGGGTCTCGATGCGGCGGATGTCGATGCGCACCGAGGCGTAGAACTTCAGCGCCCGGCCACCGGTCGTGGTCTCCGGGGAGCCGAACATCACGCCGATCTTCTCGCGGAGCTGGTTGATGAAGATCGCGGTGGTCTTGGACTGGTTGAGCGCGCTGGTGATCTTTCGCAGGGCCTGGCTCATCAGGCGGGCCTGCAGACCCACGTGGCTGTCGCCCATCTCGCCCTCGATCTCCGCGCGCGGGACGAGCGCCGCGACGGAGTCGATGACGATGAGGTCGAGGGCACCGGAGCGGACCAGCATGTCCACGATCTCCAGGGCCTGCTCGCCGTTGTCCGGCTGGGAGAGGATGAGGTTGTCGATGTCGACGCCGAGCTTCTTCGCGTACTCGGGGTCGAGTGCGTGCTCCGCGTCGACGAAGGCGACCTGGCCACCGGCCTTCTGCGCGTTCGCCACCGCGTGCAGGGTCAGGGTGGTCTTACCGGAGGACTCCGGTCCGTAGATCTCCACGACACGGCCGCGGGGCAGGCCGCCCACGCCGAGGGCCACGTCGAGGGCGGTGGATCCGGTCGGGATGACCTCGATGGGCTCCTTCGTCCGGTCGCCCATGCGCATGACCGCGCCCTTGCCGAATTGCCGTTCAATCTGTGCGAGAGCGGCATCCAGGGCCTTCTCGCGGTCGGTTCCTGCCATGGGTTCCACCCGATTTGCTTGAGTCGATCGCTTCACGTCAAAGACGCTAACGCCTACCACTGACAATGCGCCCCGACGCACGTCCGGCCTGTGGATAACTCGGGCACTTCTCCACCCAAAGTACGTCGAACTGCCCGTCGTTGAGCTCCGCCGGAGACTCCATAAGAATGGATGTTCGATTTTCGTGTCAAGCGCACCACGCGCACCTGCGTGACACCCGGCAACGACTCAGGCCGGGCCCTGCCCGGACTCCCCGTCCTCGGACCGCCCGTCCCCGGACCGCCCGTCCCGGGACTCCCCGCCGTCGGACCGCCCACCCCCGGAACCCCTGTCCTCGGCATGCCCGCCCTCGGGCCGCTCTGTCCCGGCCCGCCGTACCCACAGCTGTCTCGCGCGCGTGACGAGGCTCGGCCCCTCCCCGCGTCGGCGATGGCCGTGCACCCGGGGGTCGTCCGTGACCGCGTACCGCTTCACGTACGCCCCCAGGAAGGCCTGGAGCGTGGCGATGGCGGGAATGGCGATCAGCGCGCCGACCGCGCCCAGGAGTGCGGTGCCCGCGATGACGGAGCCGAAGGCGACCGCGGGGTGGATGTCGACGGTCTTGGCCGTCAGCTTCGGCTGGAGCACGTAGTTCTCGAACTGCTGGTAGATCACCACGAAGATCAGCACCCACAGCGCGTACCAGGGGTTGACCGTGAACGCGATCAGCATGGGCAGCGCGCCCGCGAGATATGTGCCGATGGTGGGGATGAACTGCGACACCAGGCCCACCCACACGGCGAGCACGGGCGCGTAGGGCACGTCCAGGGCCTGCAGCAGGACGAAGTGTGCTGCGCCGGAGATCAGTGCCATCAGGCCGCGCGAGTAGATGTAGCCGCCGGTCTTGTTCACGGCGATCTCCCAGGCGCGCAGCACCTCGGCCTGCCGTGCGGGCGGCAGGAGGGAGCAGATCGTGCGGCGCAGTCGCGGGCCGTCCGCGGCGAAGTAGAACGAGAACAGCGCGATCGTCAGCAACTGGAAGAGACCACCGATGACCTGGGCGGACACGTCCAGGACGCCCGTGGCGCTGTTCTGGACGTAGTTGCGCAGCCAGTCGGAGCGGAGCAGGCCCTCCTGGATGTCCACGCGCTTCAGGTCCGTCTTGAAGTGTGTGTTGATCCAGTTGATGACGGAGTCGAGGTAGGCCGGGAAGCCCTCGATCATCTTGATGATCTGGTCCGCGAGGATGGAGCCGAGCAGTGTGACGAACCCCGCCGACACGATGATCACGCCGATGAAGACGATGAACGTGGCCAGTCCCCTGCGCATCCCGCGCGAGGCCATCCAGCTCACCGCCGGTTCGATGGCGAGCGCCAGGAAGAACGCGATGAGGATGTTGATCAGCAGCCCGGTGAGCTGGTGGAAGGCCCAACTGCCCAGCTGGAACAGGGCGACGAGGGCGAGTGCGAGCACCAGGGCGCGCGGCAGCCAGCGCGGCATGCGGCCGTTCGCCCCGGTGTCTCCGGCCGGGGGCGGGGGCGGGGCGGGCGGTGTCGTACCGAACGGGGAGGACTGCGGAGCTGCCTGCCCGGTCTCGTCAGTGGGTGCCACGCACCAAGTCTCGCCCACGCCACCGACAGCCGTCTGCCCGCATGCGATCTTCGTGGGCCGTCAGTCAGCGGTCTCCACGACGGGTCAACGGTTCTCCCTCGGCACGTCCATCACCGCGCACACCACCTGCCAGACCTCCTTGGCGCTCCAGCCGGCGTCGAGCGCCTCGTGGACGGTGCGCCCGCCGAGCTCCGCCATCACATGGTCACGCGCGAAGGTGTCCGCGTACCCCGGACCGAAGTGCTCCGCCATCCGCTGCCAGAAGACCGTCAACCGCATGAGTCCAGTATCCCGCCCCTGAGGGTGGGCCTGGGCCTGGACCGCCTGCCGGCGCCGTGTTCCGCCCTACGGTCTGATCCATGGCCGAAACAGGAGCTCCCTCACTCCCCCAGTCGCCCCCGCCGCACACCCCCGTGGCGCGTGCGGAGCGCTTCGTCTGGCTCACCGCGCGCGTGCTCGAGCAGCGCCTCTTCGCCCACCACTTCCGGGGCGGCACCGCCGACCCGGTGGAGACCGCCCTGGACGCCTACCGCAACGAGGACGGCGGGTACGGCCACGCGCTGGAGCCCGATCTGCGCGGGCCGGTCAGCCAGCCGCTGCACACCGCCCGCGCCCTGCGCGTCCTGGACGCCGTGGGGCGCTGCGCCGGTCAGCGAGTGGAACACGTGTGCCGCTATCTGACGTCCGTCTCCACGGCGGACGGCGCCCTCCCGGCGATCCACCCCAGCCAGCGCGGCTACCCGGCGGCACCCTTCGTGCCGGTCGTGGACGACCCGCCCAGCGACCTCCTGGCCACCGGGCCGGTGGTGGGGCTGCTGCACCGCAACGAGGTCTGGCACGCCTGGCTGTTCCGGGCCACGGACTTCTGCTGGCAGGCGGTGGAATCCCTGGAGAAGTCCCACCCGTACGAGATCGAGGCCGCCGTGGCCTTCCTCGACTCCGCCCCGGACCGCCCGCGCGCGGAGGCGGCCGCCGACCGGCTGGGCCGTCTGGTCCGCGAGCACCGTCTTGCGGCGCTGGACCCCGACAACCTGGACGCGTACCCGGTCTCTCCCGGTTACGCCCCGGGCGAGCACCACTTCCCGTACGACTACGCGACGACACCGAGCTCCCTCGCGCGCGCGTGGTTCACGGACGACGAGATGGCCCGCTCCCTCGACCACCTCGCGGCCCGGCAGCAGGAGGACGGCGGCTGGCCCCTCAGCTGGCGCCGCTGGGCACCGGCTCCCGCCCTGGAGGCCCGCCCGGCAGTGACCATCGAGGCCTTGCGCACCCTCAGGGCGTACGGCCGCGGCATCGGCTGATCAGGCCCCCATGGCCCGCACTCCCGCGGTCACCACCACGGCCGCCGCGACGACGAGCAGGAACGGTGCCCGCAGCATCAGCGCCACAGCGGCGGCTCCGAGCCCGGCGGCCCGCGCGTCCAGGACCAGCGCCTGCCCGTCGGCGAAGGTCTGCTGGGCCGTGAGGGCCGCCAGCAGCGCGACGGGCAGCAGCGCGGCGAGCCGCTTCACGACGGGCCGCTCGAGAGCCCCCGCGGGCACCAGCAACCCGGCCAGCTTGACGGCGTAACACCCGAGGACGGTCACCCCGATCGCGATCCAGACGTTCACTCCTGCTCCCCCTGTCCCCTGTGCTGTCCCTTGCGACGGCCGTCCGCCCAGAGCACGACCGGCGCCGCCAGCGCGGCCAGCAGAACCGGCACTCCGGCGGGCAGTACGGGCAGCAGCCCGAGCCCCAGCAGCACGGCGAGCCCGGCGACGGCCCGCTCGGTGCCGGTCTTCAGCATCGGCGCGAGCAGCGCCAGGAACACCGCGGGTCCCGCCGCGTCCAGCCCCCAGGCGTCGGTGTCCCCGATGGCCTCGGCGCCCAGGGCACCGAGCAGCGTGGTGAGGTTCCACAGGACGTACAGGCTCAGCCCCGTCACCAGGAAGCCGATCCGCGCGCTGCGCCGCGTGGGCTGTGCGAGCGCGACGGCGGCCGTCTCGTCGATCACCCACTGGGCGGCGAACGGCCGCACCGCGCGCGGGAGGGCCAGCACCTGCGACAGACGCAGGCCGTAGAAGGCGTTCCGCACACCCAGGAAGAAGGCCCCGGCCGCCGCCGTGAACGGGCCGCCACCGGCAGCGAGGGCGCCCACCAGGGCGAACTGCGACGCCCCGGTGAACACCAGCAGACTGAGCGCGCACGTCTGCATCAGCGTGAGTCCGGCGCCCGCCGACGTCACCCCGAAGGCGAAGCCGGAGAGCCCGACGGCCACCCCGACCCCCAGGGCGTCCCGCACGACGGCCCGGTCCGTCTTCCCACCGGACTCTGTATCTCCGAGAGCTGTTTGATCTGCCACGCCCCGCACGCTATGAGGAGCCGCTACCGCAGGTCTTGTACGTTCTTGCGCTCCCGCTGATAGGCCCCGGGAGGCACGCCGACCATCCGGCTGAAGTGCCGGTTGAGATGCGGCTGGTCGGTGAATCCCACGGTCACGGCGACTTCCGAGGGCGCCGTCCCGAGGTCCAGCAGCCGCCGCGCCCGCCGTACCCGCGCGTCCGTGAGCCACGCGTGCGGCGGCATCCCGTAGGCCTCCCGGAAGGCCCGGAGCAGGGCGAACGGGCTGGTCCCGAGATCGGCCGCCAACCGCTCCAGGGTCGGCGGCCGCGCCATCCGCTCCTCCAGCGCGGCACGCGCGCGTGCGGCGATCCGGGTCCCGGCCGTCCGCACCTCCCGCCGCGGCATGGGCCCGCCGTTCAGCCGCAGCAACCTGGTCACGGCGACCCGCAGCAGTGTGTCCGCGGCCAGGGCGTTGCCCTCGTCGGCGGCGCGCAGCACCTGATGCACCAGCCCGACGGCATACGGATCATCCACCACCGGGCTGACGAACCCCGGTGTGCCCCGCAGCGTCGTGGTCGCGGCCGCGATCTCCGCCACCACATCGACGGACGGATACACGGCCCCGTACCGCCACCCCTCGGGCACACCGGCCCGTCCCGTGTGCGGAGTGTCCGGATTGACCAGCGCGAGCGCGCCCGCGCCCGCGTACTGATCGCCCCCGCCGTGGTGGAAGACCTCCACCCCGTCGGCGATGGCGGCGATCACGAAATTCTCGTGCGTATGCCGCACGAACGTCTTCCGCACGTACCGGGCCCGCAGCAGATCCACCCCGGGCAGCTCGTCGTACTGCCAGTGCCGCGCACGCTCGCTCATACGGCCATTGTCCGGTCCCCCGGCCCACCACGAAACGGCAGGCGGAGCCGCCTCGGCCTCCCGTTGTCAGTGCCCGGGTGCACGATGGACGCATGCCCAGCAAAGCACCCGGACCCCTGGACGGCTTCTCCCCCGCGACCCGCGCCTGGTTCTCGGGCGCCTTCTCGGCGCCCACCACGGCCCAGTCCGGTGCGTGGCAGGCCATCCATGAGGGTTCGGACGTGCTGGTCGTCGCCCCCACCGGCTCCGGCAAGACCCTGGCCGCCTTCCTCGCCGCCCTGGACCAGCTCGCCTCGGCCCCTCCCCCCGCCGACCCCAGGAAGCGCTGCCGGGTGCTGTACATCTCCCCGCTGAAGGCCCTGGCCGTGGACGTCGAGCGCAACCTCCGCAGCCCCCTGACCGGCATCCGCCAGGAATCCGTACGGATGGGTCTGCCCGAGCCCGAGGTCAAGGTGGGCATCCGCTCGGGCGACACCCCCGCCGCCGAGCGCCGCGCCCTGTCCACCCGCCCGCCGGACATCCTGATCACCACCCCCGAGTCGCTGTTCCTGATGCTGACGTCGGCCACGCGCGACGCGCTGACCGGCGTGGAGACGGTGATCCTCGATGAGGTGCACGCGGTCGCGGGCACCAAGCGCGGCGCCCACCTCGCACTCTCCCTGGAGCGGCTGGACGAGATCCTCCCCAAGCCCGCCCGCCGCATCGGCCTGTCCGCGACGGTCCGCCCGGTCGACGAGGTGGCCCGTTTCCTCTCGCCGCGGCGCAAGGTGGAGATCGTCCAGCCGGAGTCGGGCAAGGAGTTCGACCTCTCCGTTGTCGTCCCGGTCGAGGACCTGGGCGAACTGGGCGGCTCCCCGGTGGCGGACGGCTCGGAGGGCGCCGAGCGCCCGTCGATCTGGCCGCATGTGGAGGAGCGGATCACCGACCTCGTTCAGTCCCACCGCTCCACGATCGTCTTCGCGAACTCCCGCCGCCTCGCGGAGCGCCTGTGCAACCGCCTGAACGAGATCGCGTACGAACGGGCCACGGGCGAGACCCTCGACGAGCACCACTCCCCCGCCGAGCTCATGGGCGGCTCGGGAGCCGCCCAGGGCGCACCCCAGGTCATCGCCCGCGCCCACCACGGCTCGGTGTCCAAGGAACAGCGTGCCCTGGTCGAGGAGGACCTCAAGGCGGGCCGCCTCCCCGCGGTCGTGGCCACGTCCAGTCTCGAACTGGGCATCGACATGGGCGCGGTCGACCTGGTGGTCCAGGTCGAATCACCCCCCTCGGTGGCCTCCGGCCTGCAACGCGTCGGCCGGGCGGGCCACCAGGTGGGCGCCGTCTCCACCGGCGTGGTCTTCCCGAAGTACCGCGGCGACCTGGTCCAGGCGGCGGTGGTCACCGAACGCATGCGGACCGGCGCCATCGAGTCCCTCAGGGTCCCCGCCAACCCGTTGGACGTCCTGGCCCAGCAGATCGTCGCCATGACGGCCATGGACACCTGGCAGTTCGACGACCTCCTCGCCGCCGTCCGACGGGCCGCCCCCTTCGCCTCGCTCCCGGAGTCGGCCTTCACGGCGGTCCTCGACATGCTGGCCGGCCGCTACCCGTCCGACGCCTTCGCCGAGCTGCGCCCGCGCGTGGTGTGGGACCGCGTCACCGGCGAGATCACGGGCCGCCCCGGCGCCCAGCGCCTCGCCGTCACCTCCGGGGGCACGATCCCCGACCGCGGCCTCTTCGGCGTCTTCCTCGCCGGAGCCGACCCGAAGAAGGGCGGCGGCCGGGTCGGCGAGCTCGACGAGGAGATGGTCTACGAGTCCCGCGTGGGCGACGTCTTCACGCTCGGCACGAGTTCCTGGCGCATCGAGGACATCACCCGCGACCGCGTCCTGGTCTCCCCGGCCCCGGGCGTGCCGGGCCGGCTGCCCTTCTGGAAGGGCGACCAGCTGGGCCGCCCGCTCGAACTGGGCCGGGCGGTGGGCGCGTTCCTGCGTGAGGTCGGCTCGCTGTCCAAGGACGACGCCCGGCTGCGGCTCCTCGCCGCCGGCCTGGACGCCTGGGCGGCGGATAACGTGCTGTCGTACCTGGACGAGCAGCGCGAGGCCTGCGGCCACGTCCCGGACGACCGGACGATCGTCGTGGAGCGCTTCCGCGACGAGCTCGGCGACTGGCGCGTGGTCGTGCACTCGCCCTTCGGCGCCCAGGTGCACGCCCCCTGGGCCCTGGCGCTCGGCGCGAAGCTCTCCGAGCGCTACGGGATGGACGCCCAGGTCATGCACGCCGACGACGGCATCGTGCTGCGCCTGCCGGACGCGGACCTGATGGGCCTGGACCTGCTGGACCAGGAGCCGGTGAAGATGGGCCGGGAGTACGACGCCGACCAGGCACCGGTCGGCGCGACGGACGTGGTCTTCGACAAGGGCGAGGTCGACCAGGTCGTCACCGACCAGGTGGGCAGCTCGGCCCTGTTCGCGGCCCGTTTCCGCGAGTGCGCCGCCCGCGCGCTGCTGCTCCCGCGCCGCAACCCGGGCAAGCGCACGCCGCTGTGGCAGCAACGCCAGCGCGCCTCCCAGCTGCTCCAGGTGGCGAGCGAGTTCGGCTCGTTCCCGATCGTCCTGGAGGCGGTCCGCGAGTGCCTCCAGGACGTCTTCGACGTCCCCGGTCTCGTCGAGCTGATGGGCGACCTGGAGTCCCGCAAGGTGCGCCTCGTCGAGGTCACCACCCCCGAGCCGTCCCCCTTCGCCCGCTCCCTCCTCTTCGGCTACGTCGCCCAGTTCCTGTACGAGGGGGACTCCCCGCTCGCCGAGCGCCGGGCCGCCGCCCTGTCGCTGGACTCCCGGCTGCTGGCCGAGCTGCTGGGCCAGGCGGAGCTGCGCGAGCTGCTCGACGCGGAGGTGCTCACGGAGCTGGAGCGGGAGCTCCAGTGGCTCACCGAGGACCGCCGCGTCAAGGACGCCGAAGGCGTGGCGGACCTCCTCCGCCTGCTCGGCCCGCTCACGGACGCGGAACTGGCCGAGCGGGGCGCCGAACCGCAGTGGGCTGAGGACCTGGCCGGCGCCCGCCGGGCCATCCGGGTCCGGATAGCGGGCAGCGACCACTGGGCGGCGATCGAGGACGCGGGCCGGCTGCGCGACGCGCTGGGCACCGCCCTGCCGGTCGGCGTCCCGGAGGCCTTCACCGAGCCCGTCAAGGACCCGCTCGGCGACCTCCTCGCGCGCTACGCCCGCACCCACGGCCCGTTCACCTCGACCACGGCGGCATCCCGCTTCGGCCTGGGCGTGGCCGTCACCGAGGGCGCCCTCCAGAGGCTGGCCGCGGCGGGCCGGGTCGTCCAGGGCGAGTTCCACCCGGCCGGGATCGGCCAGGAGTGGTGCGACGCGGCCGTGCTGCGCCGGCTGCGCCGCCGTTCCCTGGCCGCCCTGCGCCATGAGCTGGAGCCGGTGCCGCCGGCCGCGCTCGCCCAGTTCCTTCCCCAGTGGCAGCACATCGGCAAGGGGCACTCCCTGCGCGGCATCGACGGCCTGGTGCGCGCCATCGAGCAGATGCAGGGCGCGTCCGTGCCCGCCTCCGCCCTGGAGAAGCTGGTCCTGCCCTCCCGGGTCGTGAACTACAACCCGGCCATGCTGGACGAGCTCACCGCCGCCGGAGAGGTCGTCTGGGCCGGGGCGGGTTCCCTCCCCGGCAAGGACGGCTGGGTCTCCCTCTACCTGGCGGACGCGGCACCCCTGCTCCTGCCGCCCCCGCACCCCTTGGAGCTGACCGCTCTGCACCAGTCCGTCCTGGACATCCTCTCCGGTGGCTACGGCCTGTTCTTCCGCCAGATCGCCGACCAGGTCCGGGCCACCACCCACCCCGACGCCACCGACCCCCAGCTGGCCGACGCGCTCTGGGACCTGGCCTGGTCCGGCCGCCTGACCAACGACACGCTCGCCCCCATGCGCTCCCTGCTCGGCTCGGGCCGTACCGCCGGCTCCACGGCCCACCGCGCCAAGCGCGCGGTCCCGCGCGGCCGCTACGGCTCCCTGACGGCCGCGGCCCGCTCCGCCTCCCGCTCCGGCCCTCCGACCGTCGCCGGCCGCTGGTCCCTGCTCCCGGCCCACGAGCCGGACCCGACGGTGCGGGCCCACGCCCTCGCCCGCACTCTCCTCGACCGGCACGGCGTGGTGACCAGGGGCGCGGTCTCGGCGGAGGGTGTCGAGGGCGGCTTCTCGGCGACGTACCGCGTCCTGTCCGCCTTCGAGGACAGCGGCCAGGCCCGCCGCGGTTACGTCGTGGAGGGCCTCGGCGCCGCGCAGTTCGCGATGGACGGTGCCGTGGACCGCCTGCGCGCGGTGGCCAACGCCCGTGACCGCGGCGAGGACCTGCCTGGCCCCCCTCCCGGCCCCGACCTCGATCCGTTCCCCGCCCATGACTTCCCCGCCCGTGACTTCCCCGCTCATGACTTCGCCGGACAGGACGACGGGCTCCCCTCCCACGGCCACCCCCGCGACTCCGGCGACCCCGGCCCCGACGGCTTCCCCGGCCTCGGCCCCCCCTACGTCACCCCGCCCCCCCAGCCGTCCCGGGACGAGTACGTCTCGCCGCGGGACTACGCCCCGCAGGACCCCCCGCCCTGGCAGAACGGCGGACGCGCGCCGTACGCCCCCGGATCCCCGGGCCGCCGAACCCGCCCGGACCCCGCCTCCCGGGCCGTCGTCCTCGCCGCCGCCGATCCGGCGAACGCGTACGGCGCCGCCCTGCCCTGGCCCGAGCCCCCGACCGGCGCCGGGCACAAGCCGGGCCGCAAGGCGGGCTCCCTGGTGGTGCTCGTCGACGGAGAACTGACGCTCTACATGGAGCGCGGCGGCAAGACCCTGCTCGCCTGGGCCACCGACCCGGACGGCGACCCCACCGACGACCCCCGCCTGCGCACCGCGTCGGAGGCCCTGGCCGCGGCCGCCCGCGCGGGCTCCCTCGGCACGGTCACGGTGGAGCGCGTCAACGGCGCCCAGGCCCTGACCTCCCCCATCGGCACCCTCCTGGAAGGAGCGGGCTTCATCGCGACCCCCCGTGGCCTCCGGCTGCGCGCCTGACGGTCCCGGCGACGTGCCACTCTTGACCCATGCCCGAAGGTGACACGGTCTGGCAGACCGCGAGCCGGCTGCACGACGCCCTCGCGGGCAAGGTGCTGACCCGCAGCGACCTCCGGGTGCCGCGGCTCGCCACGGCCGACCTCACCGGCCGTGCGGTCCTCGACGTCACCCCGCGCGGCAAACACCTCCTGACCCGCGTCGAGGGCGGCCTGACCCTCCACTCCCACCTGCGGATGGACGGCTCCTGGAAGGTGTACGAGAACGGCCGGCGCTGGAGCGGCGGCCCCGGCCACCAGATCCGCGCGATCCTCGGCACCACCGACCGCACGGCCGTCGGCTACCGCCTCCCCGTCCTGGAACTCCTGCGCACCACCGACGAGCACCGCGCGATCGGCCACCTCGGTCCCGACCTCCTGGGCCCGGACTGGGACCCCGACCGGGCCCTCGCCAATCTCCTGAAGGACCCCTCCCGTCCCCTCGGCGAGGCCCTGCTCGACCAGCGCAACCTCGCCGGTATCGGCAATGTCTACAAGAGCGAGCTCTGCTTCCTGCTCGGCGTCACCCCCTGGCTCCCCGTCGGCGACCTGCCCGCCGAGCGCGCCGCGCAGCTGCCCGCGCTCGCCAAGAAGCTGCTGGAGACCAACCGCGACCGCCCGATCCGCACGACGACGGGCCGCCACGGCCAGGACCTCTTCGTGTACGGCCGGGCGCCCCGCCCCTGCCTGCGCTGCCACACCTCCGTCCGCGTCGCCGACCAGGGCGACGGCTCCCGCGAACGCCCCACGTACTGGTGCCCTACCTGCCAGCCGGGCCCTGCCCCGGCCACTCCCTCGCCCCGGAGGCGCAGCCGCACCAATTGACGGGCTGTCAGAATCGCTCGTACGTTCCCTGTATGCCCGTCACGGCGTACGACCTCACCGGCCGCACCGCGTTCGTCACCGGAGCCGCGAGCGGCATCGGCCGTGCCTCGGCGCTGCTGCTCGGGGAGGCGGGCGCCACCGTTCACTGCGCGGACCGCGACCCCGAGGGCCTGCACGAGACGGCGACCCTGATCAAGGACGGCGGCGGCACCGCCCACACCCACGAGCTCGACGTCACCGATCGCGCCCGGCTGAGGCAGGCCATCACCTCCTGCGAACGCCTGGACGTCCTGGCCGCGATCGCCGGGATCATGCACAGCAGCCCGGTTCTGGAGACCCGGGACGAGGACCTCGACCGAGTACTCGACGTCAACTTCAAGGGAGTGCTGTACGCCTGCCAGGAGGCGGCCCGTCTGATGATCGCCCGGGGCGCCGGGGGCAGCATCGTCACCATGGCCTCGGGCGCCGTCGACACCGGCGCCCCCGGGCTGCTCTGCTACGGCGCGGCCAAGGCGGCGGTGGTCCAGCTGACGAAGACCCTCGCGACCGAGGTGGGCCGGCACGGCATCCGCGTCAACACGGTCGCGCCGGGCTGGATCCGTACCCCCATGACGGACCGCCACGACAGCGAGGCCCAGGCGAAGACCGAGGCGGTCATGGCCCGTATGTCACCCCTGGGCCGGGTCGGCGCCCCCGAGGACATCGCCCACGCGGTCCTGCACCTCGCCTCCGACGCCTCGTCGTTCACGACGGGCCAGATCATCCGCCCGAACGGCGGCGTGGCGATGCCTTGGTAGGACAGAGACACACCTGACACACCCCGCCCACCCGAAAACGCCGCACCCGGAAGCACCAGAAGCACCCGCCACGGCGTCACCCCCTCCGCGACACCGCACCCCGGCCTCCCACCCCCAGCACCCTCCGCCACCGCCCCGTACGCACGGCCCCCTCCGCCCGCCCCTTCGGCATGCAGTGCACCGGCAGCACGCTCAGCCCCCATCCCCCGGCCGCTACCGTCGCCTCCAGCACCCCGGCCCCGGGCGCGACCGCCAGCCGCAGCACCGCCCACCACCACAGCGCCCCCAGCCCCAGCACGGCTCCGCGGGCCCGCCAGCGCCCTATCCCCGCCATGGCCGCCACCTCCAGCCCGACGCTATTCGGCCGCCCGGGCCGGCGGACAGGGCGCACCAACGGCCCACAGGCGCACCGCGCGCCCCACTGCGCCGAGCTGCGAGACCGCGAGCCGCGAAACCTCGAGCGGCGAGCCCTCCGGCCGGCCCGTTGCCCGCTGCCGTGTCCGCTGCGGTCACCCGTTCTCGGCCTGGAACATCCAGTGATGCTTCTCCAGATCCGCTGTGATCCCGATGAAGATGTCCTGGCTCACCGGATCCGGCTCACCGGTCGCCTCGATCCGCTCCCGCATCCGTGCGATCACCGCGCCCAGCGCCTCGACGAGCGCCCCCACGGCGGTCGTGTCGTCGACCCACCCCTCGGGAGTCACGCCGATCCCGCTGCCGACGGCGACCGTCGCGGCCCGCCCGTCAGGCGAGATTCCGAGCGCCGCGGCGCGCTCGGCCACGGTGTCGGAGTACTTCCGCGCGATGTCGACGACCTCGTCGAGCTGGAGATGCACGGAACGGAAGCGCGGCCCCACCACGTTCCAGTGGATCTGCTTCGCCACGAGGGCGAGGTCCACCAGGTCGACGAGGGCGCCCTGCAACGCCTCGGACACGGTCTTCAGGCTCGCGTCGGACAGCGGGCTCTTCACGACGTACATCCGCACCTCCGTTGGCTTTCCCCGGCCATCCCCTCAACGATGACCGCCCCAAGCCCTACGGGCAAACGCAGACAAATCGGGCACGACCCGGCCCCGCGGTCTGAGGGCAAGCGAAAACCCCGACCGTCACCCCTCCGGATCTCCCGGAGAACCCCGGCCGGGGCCTCACCAGTGTCGACGCCTGGTCAGCGCCGCTCGCTCATGCCACGCACGCGCGAAGCGTCACGCGGCGGTGGCGGCCACCGCCTCGGCGGGCGCCTTGATGGTCACCCGTTCCGGTGGAACACCGGTCACCGAAACGGAACCCAGCATCGGGCGAACCGGCGTGGGCACAGGTTCGCTGGGGGTTGCCGCAGCGGACTGGGCCAGCTCGGCCAGGGCGAGCTCGTCGCTCACTTCCCGCATGAGCTCGGACATCCGTACGTCCAGCGCGTCGCAGATGGCGGAGAGCAGTTCGGAGGAAGCCTCCTTCTGCCCCCGCTCCACCTCGGAGAGATAGCCGAGTGAGACTCGGGCGGACGAGGAGACTTCGCGCAGAGTACGGCCCTGGCGCTGGCGCTGCCGACGCAGCACGTCACCCAGCAGGCGACGGAGCAGAATCATCGGTGGCTCCCTCCTCGGACCGCGTAGCCGCATCCATTACGCCCCACCGTACCGCCTTGCGCCGCGGCCGTGCGGGGAGCGATGTCGTGTTCACTCAGGGCTGCAAACATCAAAACCCCCCGTTCCGTTCCGTATCCTGTGCCCGCTCATTCCCAGTCTGTTCGCCCGCAAGCTCCTCAAGGAGCAGTGCGAGTACGCTCCGTACACTCTCTCTACGAATTTCCTCGCGGTCGCCGTTCAACCGCAGAGCCTCCACTTTTCCGCCGCCGGCAGAACCGGAATCGGTCCTCCGGGGCCCGTCCACGGCGACGAAGACCGTCCCGACGGCCTGTCCGTCCTGCGGCTCGGGACCCGCGACACCGGTGGTCGCGACGCCCCAGTCCGTGCCGAGCACCTTGCGCACTCCGACCGCCATCTGGGCCGCGACCTGCGGATCCACCGCTCCTCGCGCCGCCAGCAGGGTGGCGTCGACACCGAGCAGTTCCTGCTTCAGTTCGGTGGCGTACGCCGTCACCGAGCCCCGGAAGACCTTGGACGCCCCGGGCACGGATGTGATCTCCGCCGCAACGAGACCACCGGTCAGCGACTCCGCGACGGCGAGCGTCTCACCCTTCACCGTGAGTAGTCGCACCACGTCGGTGGCCGTGGAACTCACGCTTCCTTCTCCTCCAACGCGGCCTTGCGCTCGGCGATTCCCCGCCTGCGCAGCACAATGGCCTGTTTCACATAGTCGAGCCCCGTCACCACGGTCAGAACGACCGCCGCGGCCATCACCCAGAACCTCAGGGTGGCCAGCCACCCCGTCAGTGCCAGCACATACATGCCCACGGCCACGCCCTGGGTGAGCGTCTTGAGCTTGCCGCCGCGGCTGGCGGGGATGACGCCGTACCGGATGACCAGAAAACGCAGCAGGGTGATCCCGAGTTCCCGGCCGAGGATGACGCCGGTCACCCACCACGGCAGATCACCGAGCGCGGACAGACAGATCAGCGCCGCCCCCATGATCGTCTTATCGGCGATGGGGTCGGCGATCTTCCCGAAGTCCGTGACGAGGTTGTACCTGCGCGCCAGATGACCGTCGAAGAGGTCGGTGATCATGGCGATGGCAAATGCCGCCCAGGCCAGGGCCCGCCATGCCGGGTCGTACCCGCCGTCCGCGAGCATCAGCGCGACGAAGGCCGGTACGAGAATCAGCCGGAGCATGGTCAGGAGATTGGCGACGTTCCAGACGCTGGCCTGGTTGACGGCCGCGGCCGCCAGCTTCCCGCCCCGGGCGGGCTTCCCGTCGTCCTGCGCGTCGACGACGGCGCTCTCGGAGCCGTCACCGACGGCGGCCCCACCGTCACCGGCACCGCCCGCCGCCCCCGGCCCTGTATCCGGCGCCGCGCCCTGCCCCGCAGCTGGCGCCGCACCGGCCGCCCCGCCCTCGGCCGACCGCGCGGCCGACCGGCCCACAGAAGCCCCGGGAACCTTGCCCGAGGCCGCGCCGGCCGCCGCCCTCCTCGCGCCGGAGGGGCCTCCCGCCGCGGATGCCGGAACACCGGTCATCTGCCCGCCTCCTCACTCCACGCCGGCGACGCGAACGAGCCCTGAAGCGGCTCGGCCACCAGGTCGACGCCCTCGGTACCGACCACCTTCGCCTCGACCATACGGCCGCTGCTCAGGCCCGCGCCGCTCGTGAGCAGCACCTGGCCGTCCGTCTCGGGCGCCTGGTGCGCCGCACGGCCGGTCACGCCCTCCTCGTCGTCGACGGACTCGACGAGCACGTGCACCGTCTGGCCGACGCGCTCCTCGGCACGCTGTGAGACGAGTTCCTCGGCCAGCCGTGAGACACGGGCCAGCCGCTCGGCGACGATGTCCTCGTCGAGCTTGTTCTCGTAGGTCGCCGCCTCGGTTCCCTCCTCGTCGGAGTAGCCGAAGACGCCGATGGCGTCCAGCCGCGCGCCGCTCAGGAACCGCTCCAGCTCGGCGAGGTCGGCCTCGCTCTCGCCCGGGAAGCCGACGATGAAGTTGGAGCGCACGCCGGCCTCGGGCGCCTTGCTGCGGATCGTGTCGAGCAGCTCCAGGAACCGGTCGGTGTCGCCGAAGCGGCGCATCGCGCGCAGCACGCCGGGCGCGGAGTGCTGGAAGGACAGGTCGAAGTACGGCGCGACCTTCGGCGTGGACGTCAGCACGTCGATCAGGCCCGGCCGCATCTCCGCGGGCTGCAGGTAGCTCACCCGGACCCGCTCGATGCCGTCCACCTCGGCGAGCTCGGGCAGCAGCGACTCCAGCAGGCGGATGTCGCCGAGGTCCTTGCCGTAGGAGGTGTTGTTCTCGGAGACCAGCATGATCTCCTTCACGCCCTGCTCGGCCAGCCAGCGCGTCTCGTTCAGCACGTCGCTCGGACGGCGGGAGATGAAGGAGCCGCGGAAGGAAGGGATGGCGCAGAAGGAGCAGCGCCGGTCGCAGCCGGAGGCGAGCTTCACGGAGGCGACCGGGGAGCCGTCCAGACGGCGCCGCAGGGGCGCACGCGGACCGGAGGCCGGAGCGAGACCTTCCGGGAGGTCGGCCGGGGCGTGCCCGGGCAGCGCGACCTCGGTGGCCGACTCCTGCCGCTCGGCCGGGCTGATCGGCAGCAGCTTGCGTCGGTCGCGCGGGGTGTGCGAGGCGTGGATGCCGCCGTTGAGGATGGTCTGGAGCCGGTCCGAGATGTCCGAGTAGTCGTCGAACCCGAGCACACCGTCGGCCTCCGGGAGGGCCTCGGCGAGTTCCTTGCCGTACCGCTCGGCCATGCAGCCCACAGCCACGACGGCCTGGGTTCTGCCGTGCCCCTTGAGGTCGTTGGCCTCCAGGAGGGCGTCGACGGAGTCCTTCTTGGCGGCCTCGACGAAGCCACAGGTGTTCACGACGGCGACGTCCGCGTCCTCGGCGTCCTCCACGAGCTGCCAGCCGTCCGCCTCCAAACGGCCTGCGAGCTCCTCCGAGTCCACCTCGTTACGGGCGCAGCCAAGGGTGACGAGTGCGACGGTACGGCGTTCAGGCATGGGCTCAAGAGTACTTCGTCCCGCTGACACCCCACGTCGACGGGGTTGGCCGTTTCCGGACCAACCCCGTGGCGACTGGACGCTCCGGACCGGTTATCCGGCCTCGGGGTCACCCTTCGTGTACGTCAGGCGCTCCACGGCGCCCGGCTGGAAGTCGTCCTTGATCTTCTTGCCGTTGACGAAGAGGTCGATCGCGCCGGCGTCCCCGAGGACGAGGTGCACCTTCGAGCTGTCCTGGAAGGTCTTGGTCTCGCCCTGCTTGAGGACGCCGTCGAAGATCAACCGGCCGTTGTGGTCCTTGGCGGCGATCCAGCTGCGGCCGTCGGCGGCGGCCACCTGGACCGTCACCTTGTCCTGGGGCGCGGCCGCGATGGCGCTGTCGGACGCCTCGGGCTTGGGGTCGGCGGGCTTCTTGGTCTTGGTGGGCGGGGAGGCGGAGCCGCCGGTGGTGGGCGTGGAACCCTCGGCCACGTTCGCCTCGCCGCCGCTGTCACCACTGCCCTGGAACATGGTGAACCCGACGAATCCGATCACGGCGACGATCGCCGCGACCATGGCGGCGGTCCAGTTGGGCCCCCGCCGCTCCGGACGGATGCGTTCCGCCTCGAAGAGGGGAGCTGCCGGGGTCGGAGCCGGGCGCCCGCCGTGCTCGTCGCCGTACTGGGCGAGCAGCGGCGCCGGGTCGAGGTGGACGGCCTTGGCGAGGGTCCTGATGTGCCCCCGGGCGTAGACGTCCCCACCGCAGGCGGAGAAGTCGTCCGCCTCGATGGCGTGCACGATGTTCATGCGGACCCGGGTGGCGCTACTGACGTCGTCGACGGTCAGCCCGGCGGCGATACGAGCCTGCTGCAGGACACGACCGATGGAGGGGCGGGCTTCCTCGCGGTCTTCTTCGACGCGCTCGTCTTCGAACGGACGCTCGTCTTCAGGGGAGTTGCCGATGGACACGGGGGCGCCTTTCGAGCGTGTAGCCGCCTGTGCTGGAAGTTCAGTCTAGGGGGGGTACAAAAGGGTGGGGCAACCGGGCGGTGGCACTTTGTACGCCATCGGAATGGCCCGACATTCCGATGGTGGGCTCGCTGCTTGTCGCTTCCCTCAACTTGACGTACGCCGAAGGGAAACGGTTGCTCAATGATCCCTTACGGGTGAGTCACGATCAGGACACCCGATTGCCGTAACGCCCCGCGAGGCGACCACCGTGTCCCGTTTCCCTACCCTTCAGACTCCCCCCGGATCAGGGCGAGCACGCCATCCAGCTCGTCAGGCTTCACAAGAACGTCACGAGCCTTCGAACCCTCGCTCGGTCCGACGATGTTCCGGGACTCCATCAGGTCCATCAGCCGCCCGGCCTTGGCGAAGCCGACGCGCAGCTTGCGCTGAAGCATGGACGTCGACCCGAACTGCGTGGAGACGACCAGTTCGGCCGCCTGGCACAGCAGGTCGAGGTCGTCGCCGATGTCTTCGTCGATCTCTTTCTTCTGCTTGGTCCCGACGGTGACGTCGTCCCGGAAGACGGGCGCCATCTGGTCCTTGCAGTGCTGGACGACGCCCGCGATCTCCTCCTCGGTGACGAAGGCGCCCTGCATACGCGTCGGCTTGTTGGCACCCATCGGCAGGAACAGCCCGTCACCCTTGCCGATGAGCTTCTCGGCGCCCGGCTGGTCGAGGATGACCCGCGAGTCGGCGAGCGACGACGTGGCGAAGGCCAGCCGCGACGGCACGTTCGCCTTGATCAGGCCGGTGACGACGTCGACCGACGGCCGCTGTGTGGCCAGCACCAGATGGATGCCGGCCGCGCGCGCGAGCTGCGTGATGCGCACGATCGCGTCCTCCACGTCCCGCGGCGCGACCATCATCAGGTCGGCGAGCTCGTCGACGATGACCAGCAGGTACGGATAGGGCTGGAGTTCGCGCTCGCTGCCCTCGGGCGGCTTGACCTTGCCCTCGCGCACGGCCTTGTTGAAGTCGTCGATGTGCCGGTAGCCGTAGGCGGCCAGGTCGTCGTAGCGCAGGTCCATCTCGCGTACGACCCACTGGAGCGCCTCGGCGGCCCGCTTGGGGTTGGTGATGATCGGGGTGATCAGGTGCGGGATGCCCTCGTAGGCGGTCAGCTCGACCCGCTTGGGGTCGACGAGGATCATCCGGACGTCCTCGGGGGTCGCCCGCATCATGATCGAGGTGATCAGGCAGTTGATGCAGGACGACTTGCCGGAGCCGGTGGCGCCGGCGACCAGCATGTGCGGCATCTTGGCCAGCGAGTGCATGACGTAGCCGCCCTCGACGTCCTTGCCGAAGGCGACCAGCATCGGGTCGTCGTCCTCAGCGGACTCCGCGAGCCGCAGGACGTCACCGAGGTTGACCATCTCCCGGTCGGTGTTCGGGATCTCGATGCCGACCGCGGACTTGCCGGGGATCGGGCTGATGATCCGCACGTCCGGACTGGCGACGGCGTAGGCGATGTTCTTGGCCAGTGCGGTGATCCGCTCGACCTTCACGGCGGGGCCGAGCTCGATCTCGTAGCGCGTGACCGTCGGCCCGCGCGTGAAGCCGGTGACGCTGGCGTCCACCTTGAACTCGGTGAAGACGTTGGTGAGCGCTGCGACTATGGCGTCGTTGGCGGCGCTGCGCGCCTTGCCGGGGCCCCCGCGCGTGAGGAGGTCGAGGGACGGCAGGGCATACGTGATGTCCCCGGACAGCTGGAGCTGTTCCGCGCGCGGGGGCAGGTCGCGGGGCTTGGCGGGCGGGGACTTGGTGAGGTCGCGGACGCCCGCCTTCGGCCTCTCCTGCTCGGGCTCGTCCTGCTTGAGCTTCTCCTGCTGCGGCCGGGCGGCCGGGACGGGCGTCGGCGTGGTGGGCTCGCGGTCCCCGACGGTCACGCCCTGGGTGAGGTCCGCGACGATCGGCGAGGGCGGCATCCCGTGCAGCACGGCGCCGTCCAGCGCGGCGGCCGCCGCCGCGGCGACGTCCACGGCGTCCATGGGCCGGTCCATGTCGGGCTGCGGCACGGCGGACCGCCGGGGGGGACGGCCACGGCGCCGGGAGAGCGCCTCCTGCTCGACGCTGTCGGGGTCGTACGCCGCGGGCGCCGGCGTACGCC
The DNA here is from genome assembly GCF_044458845.1 of Streptomyces sp. NPDC050416. NCBI lineage: Bacteria > Bacillati > Actinomycetota > Actinomycetes > Kitasatosporales > Streptomycetaceae > Streptomyces > Streptomyces sp. NPDC050416. Next base: position 11,632 of record NZ_JBITII010000015.1, on the reverse strand, counting down.
TGCCGCGCGGGCGCGCGGGCAGCGCCTCCCGCCACTGTTCGTCGTAGCGCTCGTCGTCCTCGGCGAAGCCGAACTCGTCCTCGGCCGGGTCGCGGACGATCCCGAGCCGCACCCCTGCTTGCCGCAGCCGCTGCGGGATGGCGTTGACCGGGGTGGCCGTGACGACCAGCAGCCCGAAGACCGTCAGCAGCACGAGCAGCGGCACGGCGAGCATGTCGCCCATGGCGTACGACAGCGGGGTCGCCATGGCCCAGCCGATCAGGCCGCCGGCGTCCCTTATGGCCTGCATGCCGTCACCGCGGGCGGGTGCGCCGCAGGCGATGTGGACCTGGCCGAGCACCCCGATGACGAGCGCGGACAGGCCGATGACGATGCGTCCGTTGGCCTCGGGCTTCTCCGGGTGGCGGATGAACCGCACGGCGATGACGGCGAGCAGGATCGGCACGAGCAGGTCGAGCCGGCCGAAGGCACCGGTCACCAGGATCTCGACCAGGTCACCCACGGGGCCCTTCAGGTCGGCCCAGGTGCCCGCGGCGACGATCAGCGCGATGCCGAGCAGCAGCAGGGCGACGCCGTCCTTGCGGTGTGCCGGGTCGAGGTTCTTGGCGCCCTGCCCTATGCCGCGGAACACGGCGCCGACGGCATGTGCGACCCCGAGCCACAGGGCGCGCACGAGCCGGTAGATGCCCCCGGTGGGGCTCGGAGCCGGTTTGGGCGCGGCTTTCTTAGCCGCGGCCTTCTTGGCGGGCGCCTTCTTCGCTGGAGCCTTTTTGGCAGCGGCCTTCTTCGCCGGAGCCTTCGCCGAACCGGCCGCCTTCTTCGCGGGCGGCTTCTTGGCTGCGGAGGGACGTGAGGCCATGGGTGTGAGGTTACCGGGGGAGACGACAAGGGACACGTGTGCCTACGGCTTCACCCGTTCGTGTCGCTCCGGGAGAGGCACAGAACTGACGCGGGCTCATCGGCGCGCAACCACGCCTGCCCGGGCGTCAGTTCTGCGAGGAGACTGACGACGTGCTTCCGGTGCCCGGCTCCAGCGCGTCCAGCGCCCGCCGCAACCCCGTCAGCTTGCGCTCCAGATGAGCCGCCGTGGCCACCGCCGCCGCGTCCGTGGAGTCGTCGTTGAGTTGCTTGGTCAGCGCCTCGGCCTGCTCCTCGACGGCCGCGAGCCGCGCGGAGAGCTCGGCGAGCAGCCCGGCCGACTCCTTGGCCTCTCCGTCCGCGTCCTTGCCGTTGCCCTCCAACTGGAGCCGCAGCAGGGACGCCTGCTCACGCAGCTGGCAGTTCTTCATGTACAGCTCGACGAAGACGGAGACCTTCGCACGCAGCACCCACGGGTCGAACGGCTTGGAGATGTAGTCGACCGCGCCCGCCGCATAACCCCGGAACGTGTGGTGCGGCCCGTGGTTGATCGCGGTGAGGAAGATGATCGGGATGTCCCGGGTCCGCTCCCGCCGCTTGATGTGCGCGGCTGTTTCGAAGCCGTCCATGCCCGGCATCTGGACATCCAGCAGAATGACCGCGAAGTCGTCCGTGAGCAGCGCTTTGAGCGCTTCCTCCCCGGACGATGCCCGCACCAGCGTCTGATCGAGCGCAGAGAGGATCGCCTCCAGCGCAAGCAGATTCTCCGGCCGGTCATCGACCAGGAGGATCTTGGCCTTCTGCACCATGGCCCGCCCTCCTCGCCCCGGCGTGGGGCCTCCCCTGTCCGCAGGACCTGGGGTCGCACCGGTGGGTGCCGCCCCAGGGGACGACTCCCTTGCGCCGCCCGTCCTTGTGCCGGTCATCGTAGCCGCACCCCGCCTGTCGCCACACCCTGTCACCGGGATGTCACTGTGCACGTAGCAGAAACGCAGCAGGAGACCAGAAGGTTCCCCAGATCTCGTACTTCTACACGACTATGCGCACACTGAGTTCGCAACTCCGTGTGAACACCGAACCTTCCCGCCAACGTTGCGTAAGGGTCCAACGTTCCCCTCATTCCCCTCGCATCCACTGATCCATCACCGTCAGCAGGTGATCGGGGTCGACCGGCTTCGTGACGTAGTCGGATGCGCCCGACTCGATCGCCTTCTCCCGGTCGCCCTTCATCGCCTTCGCGGTCAGCGCGATGATCGGCAGCCCGGCGAACTGCGGCATCCTGCGGATCGCCGTGGTCGTCGCGTACCCGTCCATCTCCGGCATCATGATGTCCATCAGGACGACCGCCACGTCCTCGTGCTGCTCCAGGACCTCGATGCCCTCACGGCCGTTCTCCGCGTACAGCACGGACAGGCCGTGCTGCTCCAGGACGCTGGTCAGCGCGAAGACGTTGCGGATGTCGTCGTCGACGATCAGGACCTTCTGGCCGCCGAACCGGATGCCGCGCCGCGGCTTCGGCGCCGCCTCCTGCTCCGCCGGCGTCCACTGCTCGGGCTGCGCCGGGCGCGGAGCCAGCTCCGGCATCCTGCGCCGCCGCCGGAACAGGGCGGCCGGTCCGTTCTGCGTCTCGCGGTACGACTTGACCTCGGCCGGGGTCTCGGCCTCGACCTCGGACAGCTCGGACAGGTCCGACGTCGAGGCCATCAGGTCACCGGGCTCAAGGGACGGCAGTTGCTGCTGGTAGCCCTGCGGCGGCAGCTCGCTGGGGTGCAGCGGCAGGTACAGCGTGAACGTCGAGCCGCGGCCCGGCTCGCTCTGCGCGTGGATCTCACCGCCGAGCAGCTGGGCGATCTCCCGCGAGATGGACAGCCCGAGACCCGTACCGCCGTACTTGCGGCTGGTCGTGCCGTCGGCCTGCTTGAACGCCTCGAAGATCACCCGCATCTTGCTCGACGCGATGCCGATCCCGGTGTCGGTCACGGAGAACGCGATCAGCTCGGCGTCCGGATCGGTCAGCGACCCGGTCTCCAGCAACTGCTCCCGGATCTTCTGCGGCACGTCGTCCCGAGCCGGCCTGATGACCAGCTCCACCGACCCGGAGTCGGTGAACTTCACCGCGTTGGACAGCAGGTTGCGCAGCACCTGCAGCAGCCGCTGCTCGTCGGTGTGCAGCGTCGCCGGCAGCTCCGGCGACACCCGTACGGACAGGTCCAGGCCCTTCTCTGCGGTCAGCGGCCGGAAGGTGGCCTCCACGTAGTCCACGAGCTGGACGAGCGCGATCCGCGTCGGGGAGACGTCCATCTTGCCCGCCTCGACCTTCGACAGGTCGAGGATGTCGTTGATGAGCTGGAGCAGGTCGGAACCGGCCCCGTGGATCGTCTCGGCGAACTCGACCTGCTTCGGGGAGAGGTTCCCCTCGGCGTTGTCGGCGAGCAGCTTGGCCAGGATCAGCAGCGAGTTGAGCGGCGTCCGCAGCTCGTGCGACATGTTCGCCAGGAACTCGCTCTTGTAGCGCATCGACACCGCGAGCTGCTCGGCGCGCTCCTCCAGGACCTGCCGCGCCTCCTCGATCTCGGTGTTCTTCACCTCGATGTCGCGGTTCTGCTGGGCCAGCAGCTCGGCCTTCTCCTCCAGTTCGGCGTTGGACGCCTGGAGGGCCTTCTGCCGCTGTTCCAACTCGGCGGAGCGCTCACGCAGTTGCTCGGTCAGCTCCTGCGACTGCGCCAGCAGCAACTCGGTCTTGGTGTTGACGGAGATGGTGTTGACGCTGGTGGCGATCATCTCCGCGATCTGGTTGAGGAAGTCCTTCTGGATCTGCGTGAACGGCGTGAAGGACGCCAGCTCGATGACGCCGAGCACCTTCCCCTCGAACAGCACCGGCAGCACGATCACCTGCGCGGGCGGCGCCTCTCCGAGCCCCGAGGAGATCCTCAGGTAGCCGCTGGGCGCGTTCTCCACCAGGATCGTGCGCTTCTCCGTCGCGGCCGTGCCGATCAGCGCCTCACCGGGCTGGAACGACGTCGGCATGGAGCCCATCGAGTAGCCGTACGAGCCGAGCATGCGCAGCTCGTACTGGTCGTCGTCGGTGGCGTTCATGTCCTCGCCGTCGACCAGCGGCATCGCCAGGAAGAACGCGCCGTGCTGTGCCGAGACCACCGGCGTCAGCTCGCTCATGATCAGCGAGGCCACGTCCTCCAGGTCGCGGCGGCCCTGCATCAGCGCGGAGATCCGGGCCAGGTTGCCCTTGAGCCAGTCCTGCTCCTTGTTGGCGATCGTGGTGTCGCGCAGATTGGCGATCATCTTGTTGATGTAGTCCTGGAGCTCCTGGATCTCCCCGGACGCGTCCACGTCGATCTTCAGGTTCAGATCGCCACGGGTCACCGCGGTCGCCACGCGCGCGATGGCACGCACCTGCCGGGTCAGGTTCCCGGCCATCTCGTTCACGGACTCGGTCAGGTCCCGCCACGTGCCGTCGACGTCACGCACGCGTGCCTGACCGCCGAGCTGTCCCTCCGTGCCCACCTCGCGGGCGACGCGGGTGACCTCCTCGGCGAAGGACGACAGCTGGTCCACCATCGTGTTGATGGTCGTCTTCAGCTCCAGGATCTCCCCGCGCGCGTCGATGTCGATCTTCTTCGTCAGGTCACCCTTGGCGATGGCCGTGGTCACCATGGCGATGTTGCGCACCTGGCCGGTCAGGTTGGACGCCATCTGGTTCACGGACTCGGTGAGGTCCTTCCACGTACCGGCCACACCCGGCACGTGCGCCTGACCGCCGAGGATGCCGTCCGTGCCCACCTCGCGGGCCACCTTGGTGACCTGCTCGGCGAACGAACTCAGCGTCTTCACCATCGTGTTGATGGTGTCGGCGAGCTGCGCGACCTCACCGCGCGCCTCGATCGTGACCTGCCGCGTCAGGTCACCGTTGGCGACCGCCGCCGAGACCTGGGAGATGTTCCGCACCTGAGTGGTGAGGTTCTTGGCCATCAGGTTGACGTTGTCGCTCAGGTCCTTCCAGATGCCCGTGACACCCGGCACGTGCGCCTGACCGCCCAGGATGCCCTCGGTGCCCACCTCACGGGCCACCCGGGTCACCTGCTCGGCGAAGGAGGACAGCTGGTCGACCATCGTGTTGACGGTCGTGACGAGCTCGAGGATCTCGCCCTTGGCGTCGACGGTGATCTTCTTCGACAGATCACCCCGGGCGACCGCGGTCGTGACCTCGGCGATGTTGCGCACCTGGATGGTGAGGTTGTTAGCCATGCCGTTCACGGACTGGGTGAGGTCCTTCCAGGTGCCGGAGACGCCCTGCACCTCGGCCTGGCCGCCCAGGATGCCCTCCGTACCCACCTCACGGGCCACACGCGTGACCTCCTGGGCGAACGACGACAGCTGGTCCACCATCGTGTTCAGGGTGTTCTTCAGCTCCAGGATCTCCCCGCGCGCGTCCACGGTGATCTTCTGGGACAGGTCACCCCGGGCCACCGCCGTCGCCACCTGCGCGATGTTGCGCACCTGCGCGGTGAGGTTCCCGGCCATGCCGTTCACGGAGTCCGTCAGGTCGCGCCACACACCGGCGACCCCGGGCACCTGCGCCTGACCGCCCAGCCGCCCGTCCGTACCCACCTCACGCGCGACCCGGGTCACCTGATCGGCGAACGCCGAGAGCTGGTCCACCATCGTGTTGATGGTGTTCTTCAGCTCCAGGATCTCCCCGCGCGCGTCGACGTCGATCTTCTGCGACAGGTCGCCCCGGGCCACGGCCGTCGTCACCTGCGCGATGTTGCGCACCTGGGAGGTGAGGTTGCCGGCCATGGAGTTGACGGAGTCGGTGAGCTCCTTCCACGTGCCGGACACGCCGTCCACCCGGGCCTGACCGCCGAGCCGGCCCTCCGTGCCCACGTCCCGGGCCATCCGGGTCACCTGGTCGGCGAAGCTCGACAGCTGGTCCACCATGGTGTTCACGGTGTTCTTCATCTTGAGCATCTCGCCGGAGACGTCGACCGTCACCTTCTGCGAGAGGTCACCGTTGGCCACCGCCGTCGTCACCTGGGCGATGTTGCGCACCTGACCGGTGAGGTTCCGGAACGCCGTGTTGACGGAGTCCGTCAGGTCCTTCCAGGTCCCGGCCACGCCCGGTACCTGCGCCTGGCCGCCCAGCTCACCTTCGACACCGATCTCACGTGCCACACGAGTCACTTCGGCACCGAAGGCGGACAGCTGGTCGACCATCGTGTTGACGGTGTTCTTCAGCTCCAGCATCTCGCCGGCCACGTCGACCGTGACCTTCTGCGAGAGGTCACCATTGGCCACCGCCGTCGTCACGGCGGCGATGTCCCGCACCTGAGTGGTCAGATTCCGGAAGACCGTGTTCACCGAATCGGTGAGGTCCTTCCACGTCCCCGCAGCACCCGGCACGTTCGCCTGACCACCGAGCCGCCCCTCGGCCCCGACCTCGTTGGCCACACGTGTGACCTCGTCCGCGAAGATCCGCAGCGTCTCGGTCATCTGGTTGATCGTCTCGGCGAGCTGCGCGACCTCGCCCCGCGCCGGCACGGTCACCTTCCGCGACAGGTCACCGTTGGCGACGGCCGTCGTCACCTCCGCGATCCCGCGCACCTGCGCGGTGAGGTTCCCGGCCATGGTGTTGACGGAGTCGGTGAGCTCCTTCCATACCCCGTCCACCCCGGGCACCTGCGCCTGCCCGCCCAGCGCGCCCTCGGTGCCCACCTCACGGGCCACCCGGGTCACCTCGGAGGAGAACGCCGACAGCTGGTCCACCATCGTGTTGACGGTGTTCTTCAGCTCCAGCATCTCGCCGGCCACCTGAACCGTGACCTTCCGGGACAGATCACCCTTGGCGACCGCCGTCGTCACCAGCGCGATATCCCGCACCTGAGCGGTGAGCCGGTACGCCATCGTGTTGACGGAGTCCGTGAGGTCCCGCCACGAACCCGACATACCACGCACACGGGCCTGCCCGCCCAGCTTGCCCTCGGTGCCCACCTCACTGGCCACACGCGTGACCTCGTCGGTGAACGTCGACAACTGATCGACCAGGTTGTTGACGGTCCGCCCGACCTTCAGGAACTCGCCGCGCAGCGGCTGCCCGTTCCCGTCCGGCACCTGCGTCCGCAGCTCCATGCGCGGCGACAGATCACCCTCGGCCACCGCGGACAGCACCCGGCTGACCTCGGAAACAGGCCGCACCAGGTCGTCCACCAGGGCGTTCGAGTTGTCGATCGCGGTCGCCCAGGAGCCCTCGCAGGCCCCCGTCTCCAGCCGCTCGGTGAGCTTGCCCTCCCGGCCCACCATCCGCCGCACCCGCGAGAGCTCACCCGTCAGATGCAGATTGCGGTCGGCCACCTCGTTGAAAACGGCCGCGATCTCGGCCATCACGCCGTCCCCGGACACCGTGAGCCGCTTGCGGAAGTTGCCGTCCCGCATCGCCACCAGGGCGACCATCAGCCGGTTGAGGGCTGCCGTGTCCACCTCAGTCGTGCCGCTGCGCACTTTTCCCTGGTTGCTCGGGGACTGTCCGCCTTTCGCGCGCGTCCTCTTGCCACGCGTCGCTGCGCCAGACTCCACTGTGTCCCTCCCGCAGGGGTCGACCATCACTGTTGCGCTGGGTACCACGCTCGGCGTACCGGTTACTACTGCGTATTCTCCGCCCTGCATACCAGGCCGTGCCCAGGGGGCTGCTGCCCCCCGTACGCAGAAGACATTCAGCCTGCCCGGACTTTCACAAGAAGCTTGCCCAGTGTTTCACCCTGCCCGAACCAGGCCATAACAGTTCGGCAGCTTCGCACATCGTCCGCACACCCTCCGGACGGAAACACTGCAGACCGGCATCCGCATGGACCGCGAAGGTAAGTAACCTTGCATCCGGCTGTCCAGCCGCGCCGGTTCGTCCGGCCTGGGCGGTGGCACGAAGACGAGCGGGCATCGGAGGGGCGGCCGCACACATGACCACCGGACTGATCCCTGGGGGACAGCCCCCGGACCCCCGGCCGACGGGTGGCCTGCCGCAACAGCGGCGCGAGCCGGTCGGCCACGCAGCCCAGCACGTCGAGAACCGGTCGAGGAGTTCTGTGATCACCGCGCGCGCGGCCGCCAGTTTCGAGCCCGTCGGGCGATCTGTCGCGAGCGCCCGCTCCTTCGTCCGCGACACCCTCCAGGGCTGGGGCTTCGCGGACATCGTCGACGACGCCGTCGTTCTCACCAGCGAACTGGTGACCAACGCCGTGGTCCACGCCGGCACCTCCGCCGACCTGCTCTGCCTGCGGACCGACGAGGGAGTGCGCATCGAGGTGGCCGACCGGTACCCCGAGCGTGAGATCCCCCTCCAGGCCTCGGCGATCAACATGGGCAGCCCCGACCGCGAGGGCGGACGCGGCCTCCAGCTGTGCGCGGCCCTCGCCGGCTGCTGGGGCGTCGAGTACACCCCCACCCACAAGACCGTCTGGTTCCAACTCGACCTCCCGGCCCGGGCGGTGGGCACCCGCGCGGCCGGCCCGGCCCTCCCCGCCGACCTCCTCCCCCTCGCCGACGGCCGGGTCCGCGTGGCCGTCGTCCAGATCGACCGCACCGGCCACATCACCGCCTGGAACGAGGACGCCGAGGACCTCTTCGGCTACCCGGCAGAGCAGGTCACCGGCAAGCCCCTGACCGACCTCGCGGCCTGGCCGCACACCCCGGGCACCAGCACCGGCATCGCGGAGGCTCTGCGGCTCTCCCGCTGGGAAGGCAGCTACGGCATCCGCGCCGCCGACGGCCGAGTGACCCCCGTCTACGCCTCCCACCTGCGCGTCCGCGACACCGGCGGCGAACCGTCAACCGTGTGCCTCCTGGTACGGGACCACGAACGGGCCGTTCTCCAGACACCCCTGCGCGTCCCCGCCTCCGACACCGGCACCACCTCCGAGGGCCAGAGCACCGACCCCTTCGAGGTGTTCATCGGCTACCCCGCCCCGGACGACCTCGACGGCCTCCTCCAGCGCACGGTCGAACGCGCCCGCGACATGCTCGACGGCGACTCCGCGTTCCTCCTGCTGGCCACCGACGACGAGACGGAACTGGAGGTCCGCGCCTCCACGGGCCTGCCCTCCGCCCGCCAGCGCTTCGCCCGCGTCCCCGTCGAGGCAGGCTCCGGACGCTACGGCTCCGCCCGCATGCCGGCCGTCCACGACGACCTGACCGCGGTCCCCGGCGCGGTGCCGCTGCTGAACGGCACGGGCATGCGCTCGGTCGTCACGGTCCCGCTGAAGGTCGAGGGCCGCCTCACCGGCTCCCTCGGCGTCGCCGCCGAGGCCCCCGGCAGATACTCCAACGAGGAGGCCTTGCGCCTCCAGTTCGCCGCCGACCGTATCGCACTCGCCGTCGAATCGGCCCGCCTCGGCGAACTGGAGCGCCTGCGCCGCGGCTCCCTGAATTTCCTGGTCGAGGCCTCCGACCTGCTGGCCGGCACCCTGGACCGCGACCAGACCCTGGCCCTGATGGCCCAGATGACGGTCCCCACGCTCGCCACCTGGTGTGCCGTCTACACGATCGCCCACCAGGCCTCCGAGCCCTACCTCTCGTACGTTTTGCACGAGGACGAGGAACTCATCGACGGCATCAAGTCCCTGCTGTCGAAGGTGCCCCCGCCCGACCCCGTCCCCACCCCGGGCGCCCGCGTCTGGACGGCCCCCGCAGAGGTGGCCCACCAGGCGGCTCTGCGCAGCTCCATGCGCAGCCTCGGCCTCAGCGGCGGCCCGACCCACCAGGTCACCCCAGGCATCGGCCCGACGCTCGCCACGGCCTCCGCGGTGGGCGGCGAGACGGTCGTCCTCCCCCTGGTCGCCCGCAACCGCGTCATCGGCATGCTGACCCTCGGCAAGCCGACCGACGAGCACTTCCGCCAGGAGATCCTGGAACTCGCCGAGGACCTGTCCCGCCGAGCCGCACTGGCGCTGGACAACGCCCGCCTCTACTCCGAGCGCACGGCCATCAGCCAGTCCCTCCAGCGCAGCCTCCTCCCGCCGGAACTCCCCACGATCGAGGGAGTCGAGGTCGAGGTCATCTACCGCGCCGCCGGCGAGGGCAACGAGGTCGGCGGCGACTTCTACGACGTCTTCCCCATCAGCGACGGCGCCTACGGCTTCGCCATCGGCGACGTCTGCGGTACGGGCCCGAACGCGGCGGCGGTCACGGGCCTGGCCCGCCATGCCCTGCGCCTCCTGGCCCGCGAGGGCCTCAGCGGCCCGGCGGTCCTGGAGCGCCTCAACTCCGCCATCCTCGACGAAGGCGCCCGCAGCCGCTTCCTCACCCTCCTGTACGGCGAGATGCGCCCCCAGGAGGACGGCAGCGCCGAACTGAAGGTCGTCTGCGCCGGCCACCCGCTCCCGCTGCGCCTGCGCCAGGACGGCTCGGTGGAACCGGCGGCCGAACCCCAGCCGCTCCTCGGTGTCATCGACGACCTGGAGCTCTACGAGCAGACGGTCACCCTCGACCCGGGCGATGTCCTGCTGTGCGTCACGGACGGCGTCACCGAACGCCGCGAAGGCGCCCGCATGCTGGGCGACGACGGCCTCGCCGACGTCCTGACGACCTGCACGGGCCTCACGGCCGGCGCGGTCGCGGCCCGCATCATGCGCGCGGTGGAACGCTTCGCTTCGGACGCCCCGTCCGACGACATGGCGATCCTGGCGATGCGCGTCCCGGGCCTCCACAAGGACTAGGACATGAAAAGGCCCCACCCGTGAGGGTGAGGCCTTTTCTGCTGGAGCCCCCAAACGGAATCGAACCGTTGACCTTCTCCTTACCATGGAGACGCTCTACCGACTGAGCTATAGGGGCCTGTCGCTTTGCGGGGTTTCCCGCGCGGCAACGGAACAGATCATACCCCGAACAGACCCGTGCTCCCAACCACGTCAGAAAGCGGGCTGGAGAAGCCCTCCCAGGGCATTACAGGCGGACACGATCCGCTGCATGTCCCGCTTGGTCAGGGTCGCGTCCACCGGCAGTGCGAGCGTCTCGTCGGAAGCCCGCTCCGTCTCCGGAAGAGAAACACACCGCCGGAATTCGGGCAGTCGATGCACCGGAGTCTTCACCGGCACCCGGCACTCGACTCCCCTGCCCCGCACGGCCCGCGCGAAAGCGTCCCGGTCCGGCCGCCCATTGCCAGGAACGCGCACGACGTATTGCTGATACGTGTGCCCGTCACCGTCGTCCGGCGTCCGCACACCCCTCAACTTCGCATGGAGATAAGCCGCCCGCTCCCTGCGCTGGGCTATCTCGTCGTACGGCGCCTCGGACTCCCCCTGCTCCAGCACGAGCAGCCCGTGCCGCGCTCCCAGCGCGTGCAGCCGCGCGATATCGGCCAGCCGCCCGAAGCGGTGGACCACCACGACGGCCGCGGTCCGCAGGGTCACCGCCGCTTCCACAGCGGAGGCATCGAGGCAGTAGCTGACCGGATCTATGTCGGCGAACACCGGCAGCGCCCCGGCCTTGGCCACGGCCTCGGCGACCTCGACGTTCCCGAAGGCCGGCACGACGACTTCGTCACCGAGTCCGACACCTGCGGCCCTGAGCATTGCAGCAGTACCCATGCTCTGGATGCTGATCGCGCAACGTGAACTTCAAGTGACGGAGAACAAAAAAGGGCTGGACCCATAACCGAAGTTACGGGTCCAGCCCTGTCAATAATTGTTCGGCGGCGTCCTACTCTCCCACAGGGTCCCCCCTGCAGTACCATCGGCGCTGTAAGGCTTAGCTTCCGGGTTCGGAATGTAAC
>NZ_JBITII010000014.1:0-224842 GCF_044458845.1 Streptomyces sp. NPDC050416 | reverse complement strand
CCGCCGGCCCCCCGGCTCCGCCGGGGGCCCCGGGGGGGGGGGGGGGGTGTGCCGGGTGGGGGGGGGGGGGTGGTGTGGGGGGGGGGGGGGGGGGGGGGGTTTTCCCCCCCCAACCCCCCCCCCCCACCCGCATGCGGTTACAGCGGGAGCTTGAAGCCCGTGTGGGAGGCCGTGAAGCCGAGCCGCTCGTAGAAGCGGTGGGCATCGGTGCGGGTCTTGTCGGAGGTCAGCTGGACCAACTGGCATCCTTGGCGCCGGGATTCGTCGATCGCCCACTCGATGAGCTGTGTTCCCAGGCCGCTGCCGCGCTCATCGGCATGGACGCGTACGCCTTCGATGATCGACCTGGTCGCGCCGCGCCGGGACAGTCCGGGAATGATCGTGAGCTGGAGCGTTCCGACGACGCGGCCTTCCCGGACCGCCGCGATCAGGTGCTGGTTGGGGTCGGCACTGAGCCGTTCCAGCGCGGTCAGGTACGGGGTGAGGTCGTCAGGCGACTCACGCTGGGCTCCCAGGGGGTCGTCCGCGAGCATGGCGACGATCGCGGGGACGTCGCCGGCGGTCGCGGGGCGTATCTCAAGATCTCCCATGACCGCACCCTATGCAGAGACGCCCGGGGCGGAGGCGGGCTTATGCGGGCACCGGAGCCTTCAGCGTCTCCACGACCCGGACCAGCGGGGCGAGCTCCGGATTCTTCGCCGCCTCGTCGAGGGCCTCGCGCAGGGCGGCGTCGTTGGTCGGCCGGGCCTCTTCCAGGAGCTTGAGGCCCGCCTCGGTGACGTTCGTGTAGATGCCCCGGCGGTCGGTGGGGCAGAGGTAGCGCTCCAGGAGCCCGCGGTCCTCGAGCCGGGTGACCAGACGCGTGGTGGCGCTCTGGCTGAGGACGACCGCGTCGGCGACCTGCTTCATCTGGAGATGCCCTCCGTCCCCGTCGTGCTGGCGGCTGAGCACGTCGAGCAGCGAGTACTCGCGTGCGCTCAGGTCGTGCTTGGCCTGCAGGGCGCGCTCGATGTGGGCCTCGATCCTCCCGTGCAGCAGGGAGAGTGCGCACCAGCTCTGGGCGAGAGCGGTGAGCGCGGGGTCCGTCGCTGTCATTGGCGTTTCCTCCGTCCCGGAGCGGCTGACATCCAGGATAGAGCAGCGCCGCAATTGACGGCGGTTGCCTGTAGCCCGCGTGTGCAACTATTGTGGACGCACGCAGTGCTCCTGCAATCATCTGGGAAGGTGTACCTCTCCATGCCTCTCGCGCTTCTGGCCCTCGCGATCGGGGCCTTCGGAATCGGAACGACCGAGTTCGTGATCATGGGCTTGCTGCCCGAGGTCGCGGGCGACTACGGGGTCTCGATTCCCACCGCCGGGTACCTGGTGACCGGCTACGCGCTCGGTGTCATGTTCGGCGCCCCGTTGATGACCGTGCTGGGCACCAAGGTCTCCCGCAAGCGGATGCTGATGCTGCTCATGGGCCTGTTCATCGTCGGCAACCTGCTCTCGGCACTCGCTCCCGCCTTCGCCGTCATGCTGATCGGCCGGATCATCGCCTCGCTGGCCCACGGTGCCTTCTTCGGGATCGGCTCGGTCGTCGCGGCCGACCTCGTGGCCCCGGACAAGAAGGCCGGAGCCATCGCGATGATGTTCACCGGCCTGACCGTCGCCAACGTCGTCGGCGTCCCGCTGGGCACACTCGTCGGGCAGTCCGTCGGCTGGCGGGTGACTTTCGGCATCGTCGCCGCCCTCGGCGTCGTCGGCCTGGCCGGCATCGCCCGGCTCGTCCCCGACATGCCCAAGCCGGAGGGAGTGCGCCTGCGGCACGAGCTCGCCGCTTTCAAGAACGTGCAGGTTCTGCTGGCGATGGCGATGACCGTCCTCGGCTTCGGCGGCGTCTTCGCAGCCATCACCTACATCGCGCCGATGATGACCCACACCGCGGGCTTCGCCGACGGCTCCGTCACCTGGCTGCTGGTCCTCTTCGGCCTTGGCATGGTCGGCGGCAACCTCGTGGGCGGCAAGTTCGCTGACCGCGCCCTGATGCCGATGCTGTACGTGTCCCTGGGCGCCCTGGCCGTCGTCCTGGCGCTGTTCACCCTGACCGCGCACGACAAGCTGCTGTCGGCCGCCACGATCACCCTCATCGGCGCCCTGGGCTTCGCCACCGTCCCGCCGCTCCAGAAGCGGGTTCTCGACCAGCCGCACGGAGCCCCCACGCTCGCCTCCGCCGTGAACATCGGCGCCTTCAACCTCGGCAACGCGCTGTCCGCCTGGCTCGGCGGCCTCGTGATCGCGGCGGGCTTCGGTTACACCGCCCCCAACTGGGTCGGCGCCGCCCTGGCCGCGGGAGCCCTGGTCCTGGCCTTCCTCTCCGCCGCCCTGGAACGCCGCGCGGGTGCCACCAGCACCGTCATCACGGGATCCGCGCCGAGCGAGCAGCGGACCGCCGTCCACCACTGAGCCACCGGGCCGACCAGGATCACCGCCTTCCTCCGACCCGGTCCAGCACTTGTGCACGTCTAGAGGAGAACCCCCTCATGAGCACCACCACCGCAGTCGCCCCGCTGACCACCCAGGACGCCGAGGTCCTCGTCACCGCCGCCCGGCGTGCCGCCGAGGCCGCAGGTGGCACCGTCAGCGTCACCGTCCTGGACGCGGGCGGCCATCTGCTCGCCTTCCGGCGAGACGACCGCGCCGTGCTGATCTCCGGCGAGACCAGCACCCGCAAGGCCTACACGGCTTTGCAGCTGAACGCGCCCACCGCCGACCTCGTCGACGCCGTGCAGCCCGGAGGCCTCTTCCACACCCTGCCCACCGCACTCGACCGGCCGCTGCTTTTCATCGCCGGTGGCGTACCGGTGCATCGCGACGGCCGGCTGATCGGCGCGATCGGTGTCGGCGGCGGTGCGCCGGAGCAGGACCACGCCTTCGCCACGGCCGCCCTGGAGGCCCTCGCCTGACCGGGCCCCTTCAGCGAGACGACGCCGGCTCCCGATCCTTGGGAGCCGGCGCTCGTATCGGGGTGGCTCAGCCCGCCGCGACCGTGACCGGCGCGAACCGACGGCTCCAGTCCCCGGGCAGCTCGGTGATCCCGTAGGTCATCACCGAGTTGAAGGCCACGGACGCCAGACCGCGCTCCTTCGCCCACGCGAGCAGCTCCGTGTGCCGTACGTCGATATCGGTGCGCAGGGGGCGGTCCGTGTGGGCGGCGAGGGAGGTGATGAGGGCCTGGGCCGCCGACGTGTCACGCGCGATGAGCGGACCGATGACATGGGTGTCCATGTTCGGCCAGGCGGCCGCGTATCCGATGATCCGCCCGTCCTCCTCCGCCACGCGCAGCTGGTCGGAGAAGGCCGGCAGCCGGGTGACGATGTGGGTGCGGTCGGTCCCGAACGCCTGCTCGTCGAGCCGGAGGATGGCGGAGAGGTCCTCGGCGGTCGCGGCACGGGTGGCGACCACCGGTCGCGGCCCGCCAGGAGTGAAACGCCCGCTCACCATCTCCGCCCGCCCGGTGACCTTGAAGCCGAGTTCCTCGTAGAGGGGCCGGCCGTACGGCGTCGCATGCAGGGTGAGGGGCGTGGTGCCCATCGCGGAGACGACGTGGCGCATCAGCCGGCGCCCCACGCCCTGTCGGGCATGCCGTTCGGCGACGAGGACCATGCCGATCGCCGCGAGGGCGGGGTGTTCCTGCGGTCCGTAATCGGTGACGACACAGGCGCTCACGAGGCCGCCGTCGGGGTCGTCGATGCCGTAGCCCCTCCCGGCCGTGAGGAGGAAGCCCCACTTGTGCTCCTCCCGTTGCCACCCCCGGTCCTCGGACAAGTCGGCGCAGGCGGCGAGATCGCGGAGCGTCAGACGGCGGATGGGCAGAGAGTCAAGGGAAGGAGTCGGCACGCAGGTCAGGCTGTCCGACCGGAGCCCCCGGCGTCCACCTCTTTCCGTAGACACACGCGAGCTTTTGGCCAGTCGTAGCCCCCTGCACAGAATGCGGACAGACGCCGGACGTTTCACGTGAAACACAGACGCGTCGCCCGGTGGTTGACCGCGCTGATGGTTCGCGCCGTGCCCTCATTCGTGACCGGGCAAGGGGGGACTTGTGTGCACAGCGGTGGCCGGTAGGGTCGACTCCGGTTCACATCCGGGGCGGCTGACCCGTTCTGCGTGGGCCGCGTAGAGGGCAATGCAGCCTAACGGGACGGAGAGATCGAAAACCCGCGTTTCCGGTTATGCCACTGAGCCGCCCAGGCGGGTAGGAGGCTTAGGGGGAGCACTGCGGCCAATGTCACACTCTTGCCTTACTTGTCCGTACAGAGCCGGAACACGGGTTGAATGTGGCCGCATTGGCCGCGACACCGGATGGGAACGCCGTCCGTCCACGGGGGAAAGCAGGCACCTTCCGACTGGGGAAGTGCGCAGACCGACCGAAAGATGTTCGAGGCGAGGCACACCATGGACGCTCCGACCACCACGTCGGCCGACAACGGCACTTCTGGCGGCGGGGGCGACTGGTTCACGCCCCGCAACAAGCCGACGACGACGCCGGACAGCGAGTCCGGAACACCGGACAACGAGTCCGGGACGCCAGACAGTGACTCCGGGACGCCGGACGGCCGTCGCCCGGCGGTGATACGCCCGGTGGGCCGGCAGACGGCCGACCGGGGAGCGCCGGCAGACGGCACGGCGGCCCCGCCCGCCTCGGCGACAGACAGCGCGAGCACCGGTGTGCCGGACCAGGAGCGCGCATCCCGCGAATCCCCGGACGCGATCCCCGGGCCCGCCCCCACGGCACCGCACTCCGCCCCCTCTCCCGAGGCCTCGTCGCCACGACCCGCGCCCGCGACGGGAACACCGCCTCCGGCGCCCTTCTCCTCCGCCGCGGCTCCTCACGCCGAGCCGCGCGTCCCCGCCCAGCGGCCGGCACCGACGTCGCCCCCGGGGCCGGACACTTCCGCCCCGGCCGGCCAAGCCTCCCCGGACGCCATCCTCGTTCGCCGCGCCATGGCAGAGGTCACGCCCGTGGCCGACAAGGTGACCTCGTACTTCTACGCGCTGCTCTTCGTCCGCTACCCCGACCTGCGCCCGCTCTTCCCGGCCGCGATGGACACCCAGCGGGACCGGCTGCTCAAGGCACTGCTCACGGCCGCCGAGCACATCGACAACACCGATGTCCTGGTCGACTACCTACGGAACCTCGGTCGGGGCCACCGGAAGTACGGGACGCGGCCCGAGCACTACCCGGCCGTCGGCGAATGCCTGATCGGCGCGCTGAGCAAGTACGCCGCCGGGGTCTGGGACGCGGAGATGGAAGCGGCCTGGGTCCGGACGTACACGACGATCTCCCAGATCATGATCGACGCGGCGGCCGCCGACGAACTGCGTGCCCCGGCCTGGTGGTACGCCGAGATCGTCACGCACGACCTCAGGACCCCCGACGTCGCGGTCGTCACCGTCCGCCCGGACCAGCCCTACCCCTTCCTCGCCGGGCAGTACACAAGCCTGGAGACCCCCTGGTGGCCCCGGATATGGCGGCACTACTCCTTTGCCTCGGCCCCCCGCTCGGACGGCCTGCTGTCGTTCCACGTGAAGGCTGTCCCGGCGGGCTGGGTGTCCAACGCCCTGGTGCACCGCGCCCGCCCCGGTGACATCGTCCGGCTCGGCCCGCCCGCCGGCTCCATGACCGTGGACCACACCACCGACAGCGGGCTGCTCTGTCTGGGCGGCGGCACCGGCATAGCGCCCATCAAGGCGCTGGTCGAGGATGTCGCCGAGCACGGGGAGCGCCGGCCGGTCGAGGTCTTCTACGGGGCCCGCACGGACCATGACCTGTACGACATCGACACCATGCTCCGCCTCCAGCAGAGCCACCCCTGGCTCTCGGTCCGCGCGATCATCGACCAGCTGGCACACCAGCAGCTCCCGGACGCGGTACGCGCCTACGGGCCGTGGAACGAGTTCGACGCCTATCTCTCGGGCCCGCCCGGAATGATCCGCAACGGTGTGGACGCCCTGCGGGACATCGGCATCCCTTCGGAGCGCATACGGCACGACTCCGTGGAGGAACTGGTCGCGGTCGCTCCCTGATCCGCCGCCGGTGTCAGCCCATGTCGGGAGCGTGCATGGCACGTACGCCCTCGATGTTGCCGTCCAGGTAGTGCCGCAGCGACAGCGGAACGAGATGGACCGAGGCGATGCCGACCCGGGTGAAGGGCACGCGCACGATCTCGTACTCGCCGACCGGCTCGTCCACCTCGGGGCCGTGGCGGAGGGAGGGATCCATGGACTCCAGGCGGCAGACGAAGAAGTGCTGCACCTTCACACCGGTCGCGCCGCCGTCCTCCCCGATGTGCTCCACGGTGTCCACGAAGCAGGGCACCACGTCGGTGATCTTCGCGCCGAGTTCCTCGTACACCTCGCGGTGCAGGGCGTCGACAACGGTCGAGTCGTCGGGCTCGACCCCGCCGCCGGGCGTGAGCCAGTAGGGATCCATGCCCGGTTTGGTGCGCTTGATCAGGATCAGGTCGTTCCCGTCCAGCAGAACGGCACGGGCGGTGCGCTTGACCACGGGTCGGACGGTCATGGGTGAAATGTGGCCCGACTGGTCCCACGTGAAACATCGCGAAAAGTCACCGGCCGAGCTCTCAGAGTGAGGCCCTGCCCGGGCAGCCGACCTGTGCGCCCGCGCAACCCGGCATCCGCCCTCGGGCGCCTCCTCAGCACCAGTCCGCCGCCGCCCGCTGCAACCACTCATGTGCCCGTGCGATATGAGGCATCGCGAGCGTCCCGGTGCGCACCACCAGAAAGTACGTGCGCAGCGGCGGCACCGCCGGCTCGTGCAGGGCGACGACGTCACCCCGCTCCAACGCGGCCGCGCACAGATAGCGCGGCAGCACGGCCAGGCCCGCGCCCGCGACCGCGCACGCGAGAACCGCACGTAGGTCGGGGACGACGACGGTGCCCGGGGCGGCCGGGCGCGAGTCGAAGACGGAGGCCCAGTAACGGGAGACGAAGGGCAGCGACTCGTGCACCTCCACCACGGGCACGTGCTCCAGGGCCGGTTCCGGCTTGCGGTCCGGCTGCCCGGCGCCGATCTGCTCGGCCCAGCGCGGGGCGGCGACCAGGACGTGCTCCTCGTCGCAGAGCGCAGTCGCCGTGAGCAGGGCGCCGCGCGGACGGGCCGTGCTGATGGCCAGATCATGATGCCCGGCGGAAAGCCCTTCCAGCGATTCCTCGGCGTTCCCGAACGAGACGCGCAGAGCGAAGCCCTGCCCGTCCTCTCCGGTCAGCTCCGTGAGGGCGGGCAGGGCTCGTTCGGCGGTGAACTCCGGGGGGCCGGCGAGGTGCAGCGTCCGTAAGGAGGAGTCGTCGTCGAGGCCGGTCTCGGCAATCTCCACCAAGGCGTCGAGATGCGGGGCCGCCTTGTGGGCGAGCTCGTCACCGATGCTGGTCGGGGTCACACCGCGGGCCTGCCGCAGGAAGAGAGGGCGGCCCAGCTGCCGTTCCAGCGTGCGGATCTGCGAGGTGACGGCCGGCTGGGAGAGTCCGAGCAGGGCGGCGGCGCGGGTGAAGGAGCCGGCCCGGTGCACGGTCACGAAGGTCCGCAGCAAGGCCAGATCCACCGCGCAGTCTCCCCTCTTCGGCCCCGCTCCCAGCCCCCCGGCCGCGCCCAACTATAAATAAGTCGATAGGTCTCTGTCGCTACTGTGATTGGACACTGACAGAGAGTCAACTAGCCTTGGTCGCGCGGTTCTTGCGCGCGGAACCGGGGGACGGTCCGAGCCACGAGGGGGGAGGCTCGGACCGTCCGTGGGGGATATCAGGCTGCCGACGCGTCCAGCGCGCGCAACACATCGGTCACCAGGTCATGCGGATCCTCGGCGCCGACCGAGAGGCGGATGAAGCCCTCCGGCACCGCGTCGCCGCCCCAGCGTCCGCGCCGTTCGGCCGTGGACCGCACTCCGCCAAAGCTCGTCGCGTCGTCCACGAGCCGCAGGGCGTCGAGAAAACGGTCGGCACGCGCGCGCGTGGGCAGCGTGAACGACACCACGCAGCCGTAGCGCCGCATCTGCTGCGCGGCGATCTTGTGGGCGGGATCGCCGGGAAGTCCGGGGTAGCGCAGCCCGGTCACCTCGGGCCGCTCGCGCAGTGCCTCGGCGACCGCCAGGGCCGTCGCGCTCTGCCGGTCGACGCGCAGCTGGAGCGTCGCGATGGAGCGGTGCGCCAGCCAGGCCTCCATCGGCCCGGGAATCGCACCGACGATCTTGCGCCAGCGGCGTACGGCGGTCATCGCCTCGGCGTTCCGGCCGACGACGTAACCCAGGAGGATGTCGCCGTGCCCGGTGAGCTGCTTGGTGCCGCTGGCCACCGCGAAGTCGGCGCCGAGCTCCAGGGGGCGCTGGCCGAGCGGTGTCGCCAGGGTGTTGTCCACGGCCACCGTTGCGCCACGCGCGTGTGCCGCCTCCGCGAGCCGCCTGATGTCGCACACGTCGAGGCCGGGGTTGGACGGCGTCTCGATCCACAGCAGCTTGGCGCCGTCGAGGACGTCGAGCTGGGCGTCGTCGCGGGTGGGTGCGGTGCGCACCTCGATGCCGTACGCCTCCAGCTGGGCGCGCACCAGGGGCAGCGCCTGGTAGCCGTCGTCGGGCAGGACGCACACGTCCCCGGCGGCCAGCTGGGAGAAGAGCACGGCCGAGGTCGCGGCCATGCCGGAGGCGAACACGAGCGTCTCGACGCCGTCCAGGCCGGGCGCCTCCAAGTCACCGACGGCGCGCTCCAGCAGCGTCCAGGTCGGGTTCTCGTCGCGGCCGTAGGTGTAGGGGCCGGTGGGCTCGCCCGGCAGGTGATAGTGGGCGGCGAAGACAGGCCCGGGCAGGGCCGGTTCGTACTTGGCCGGCTCGGGCAGCCCGGCCCGCACCGCGCGCGTGCCGTCACCCGTCGCGGATTCGCTCATGCCGCCTGTCCCTCCACGTCCTCACGCACCGCGGCGAGCAGACCGGCGCTCGCCGCCTCCACCATCTCAAGGCACTCCTCGAAGCCCTCGGCGCCCCCGTAGTAGGGATCCGGTACGTCGAGGTCGTCGCCGGCCGCGGCGTCGTACGCACGCAGCAGGCGCACCTTCTGCGCGTCCTGCTCCGTGGGCGCGAGGCGGCGCAGCGCCCTGAGGTGGCCGGAGTCGAGGGCGACGACGAGATCGAGGCGGGAGAACCACGAGGGCTGGAACTGCCGGGCGGTGTGGCCGGTGACGTAGCCGTTCTCCTCGAGGACGGCCACCGTGCGGGGGTCGGCGCCGTCGCCCTCATGCCAGCCGCCCGTGCCGGCGCTGTCGACCTCGACCCGGCCGTCGAGACCGGCCTCCGCCACGCGCGCGCGGAAGACGATCTCGGCCATCGGGGAACGGCAGATGTTGCCCGTGCAGACGAAGCAGACGCGGTAGGTCATGCGCGGTCAGTCCTTGTCGGGCAGGACGACGTGCAGTGCCCAGGAGACGACAGAGATGATCAGGCCGCCCAGGACGGCCGTCCAGAAGCCCTCCACATGGAAGCTGAGGTCGAGCTTGTCGGCCAGCCACGAGGTGAGCAGCAGCATCAGCGCGTTGACGACCAGGGTGAACAGGCCCAGCGTCAGGATCAGCAGCGGGAGGCTGAGGAGCTTGACGACCGGCTTGACCAGGAAGTTCACCAGGCCGAAGATCAGCGCGACGATAATCAGGGTGCCGACCTTCTTGCCCGTGCTGTCACCGGTCAGGGTGATCTTGTCGAGCAGCCATACAGCGACCGCCAGGGCACCCGCGTTGGCGATCGTCTTGACTACAAAATTCATCATGTGTCTGATCGTGGCAGACCTGGTCGGACATGGGGACACGAGGCAGGGGCGGAGAAACGATGAAGGCATTCCGGCTGGACGAACTGGAGGCGGAGCGCGCCGCCAACGAGGGCGCCTACCTGCAGTTTCTGCGGGAGCAGAACATGTCGGTCGGCCTGTACGCCCTCGACGCTGGCGACCAGGATCCACAGAAGCCGCACAATCAGGACGAGGTCTACTTCGTTGTGAGCGGTCGTGCCGCGATCACGGTCGGCCTGGAGACGACGCAGGTGGCGCGCGGCAGCGTGATCTACGTACCTGCCGGTGTCGCGCACAAGTTCCACCACATCACCGAGGACCTGAGGGTGCTCGTGGTCTTCTCTCCCCCCGAGAACTGACGAGCCCTCTCGGGGTTCCCTAGGGGATCGATCAGGGGAGGACAAGGGGTGCGAGGCCCCCGCAGGGCCCCCTCCCGGACCTAGCATCGAGTGCAGGACGTCAAGAGATCCAGAAGACACCGACAGGGCCCGGCACTC
The DNA here is from genome assembly GCF_044458845.1 of Streptomyces sp. NPDC050416. Taxonomy (NCBI): domain Bacteria; kingdom Bacillati; phylum Actinomycetota; class Actinomycetes; order Kitasatosporales; family Streptomycetaceae; genus Streptomyces; species Streptomyces sp. NPDC050416. The sequence continues at coordinate 214,523 of NZ_JBITII010000014.1, read as the reverse complement.
GAACGGGTGGAGAGGTAAGGACGAGGGCGATGCGAGAGATCTTCACGGGACTGCCGTGGTGGGTGAAGTGGATCGCGGTGCCGGTCATCGCCCTGGTCGTGTTCGGCGGGCTGATCGCCAGCGTGGTCGGCTTCGTCATCGGACTGCTCTTCAAGGTGCTGGTCTTCGTGGCACTGGTCGGCGGACTGATCTACGTCGTACGGAAGTTCACGGCGAGCTCCTCGTCGCGCAGCGACTGGTGAGACCGGTGGGAAACCGGTGGGGGTAGCGGGAAACACCCGGAGTCACCGGTTCCCTCGGCCGGGGGAAGTTTCCGTTCCGGGCCATCTGCGTGCGGTGGCAGACGAATAGAGTCCGGAACTCGACGCGGGGACATCCCCCCGTGAGCGGCACACCCCCACCCGTGTCCATCGGCACGGGCCGCCCCCTCGCGCTTCGGGAGTGACCCTTGGCCCCGGCTGACACCGCACCTGTCCACCTGCGTACCGTCCCCGCGCAACCCCGCTCGGCGCCCCCCTCCGAGCAACCGCCTCCCGCACCGCCACCCCCTCCGGCGACCCTCATCGGGTCCGTGCAGCGCGCGATGCGCCTGCTGGAGACCGTCGCCGCGCACGAATACGGCGCCCCCGCCAAGCAACTGGCCCGGGAGACCGGGCTGGCGCTGCCCACGACCTACCACCTGCTGCGCACCCTCGTGCATGAGGGCTATCTGCACCGGGACAAGGGCCTGTTCTTCCTCGGTGAGGCCGCCGAGCGGCTGAGCAGCAGCGGAGCCCGGCAGAAACGTCGCAGCACGGTCGTCGACGCGCTCGCGCACTGGCGGGACGTGCTCGGCGTCCCCGTGTACTACGCGGTGTACCGCGAGGGCGAGATCGAGGTCATGTGCGTCTCCGACACCCCGGGCAATCCCGCGGTCGAGGAGTGGGCCGACTTCCGGGAGACCGGGCACGCGCACGCCATCGGGCAGTGCCTGCTGTCCCAGCTGGACGAGGAGGCCCGCCGGGACCACCTCGACCGCTATCCGGTGCAGGCCCTCACGCCGTACACCGTGCGGGACAACCACAGCCTGCTGCGCCGTCTGGAGCGGGTGCGGCGGATGGAACCCGTGACCGAGCGTCAGGAATACGCCCTGGGCGCCGTCTGCGCGGCGATCCCGCTCACCCTCGGTACGACGGCCGCGACGATGGCCATCTCCCTGCCCGCCCACCAGGAGCACCGGCTGCTCCCGGCGGCCCGGCAGTTGCAGAGCGAGATCGGGAGTCTGCTGGGCTCGCTCGCGCTCTCTATCAGTATGTGAAAACTCACTCCTTGTGATCTGCTGTGTACGTTAAGCAAGATTCCATGAAGTGTCAGAGGTTCGTTCCCGGCCAGTCCACGGCGAATGACGGGGTTAGCGATGCGCGAGTCCGTACAGGCAGAGGTCATGATGAGCTTTCTCGTGTCCGAGGAGCTCTCCTTCCGCATTCCGGTGGAACTGCGCTATGAGACCAGTGATCCCTATGCCGTCAGGCTGACTTTCCACTTGCCCGGTGATGCCCCGGTGACCTGGGCTTTCGGCCGGGAGTTGCTGATCGACGGTGTCGGCCGGCCGTGCGGGGAGGGCGATGTGCGGGTCACGCCGGTCGAACCGGACTCGCTGGGCGAGGTGTTGATCCGGCTTCAGGTGGGCAGCGACCAGGCGCTGTTCCGGTCCTCGACGGCACCGCTGGTCGCCTTCCTCGACCGCACCGACAAGCTGGTGCCGCTGGGCCAGGAGGGCTCGCTCGCCGACTTCGACGCCCATCTCGACGAGGCCCTGGACCGCATCCTGGCGGAACAGGGCGCCGGCTGAGACATCCGTCGGGCGGCACGGTGGAGTAACGCTTCACCGGATGCCGCCGAGCTGTGCAGGAACGCTTCTCCGTACGACGGGACAACCGGCTTCACAGGTCACGAGCCGTCAGCGCTTGCGGCGCCGGCCCTTCCCCCCGCGTGCCGGGGCCGCGGCGGCCTCCGCAGCGGGCTGCGCTCCCGGGCGATCGGCCGAGACCACCAGCGCGGCCAGGGCCGTGGTGACCGGCACCGAGGCGACCAGGCCGATCGAACCCACCAGCGTGCGCACGATCTCCTCCGCGACCAGTTCGCTGTTGGCGACCGTCCCGACACCGCTCTGCGCGATGGAGAACAGCAGGAGCAGCGGCAGCGCGGCACCCGCGTATGCGAGGACCAGCGTGTTGACGACCGAGGCGATGTGGTCGCGGCCGATCCGGATCCCCGCGCGGTAGAGGCCACGCCAGCCCATGGTCGGGTTGGCATCGTGCAGCTCCCAGACCGCCGACGTCTGCGTGACCGTCACGTCGTCGAGCACACCGAGCGATCCGATGATGACGCCGGCGAGCAGTAGACCGCTCATGTCGATCGTCGGGTAGAGGCCGTGGATCAGACCGGTGTTGTCGTCGGTGTTGCCGGTGAGCGCGGCCCAGTCGATGAACAGCGAGCCCAGAACACCGATCAGCAGCAGCGAGACGAGGGTGCCGAGCACCGCCACTGAGGTCCGGGCGGACAGGCCGTGACACAGGTACAGGGCGATGAGCATGATGGCGCTCGCGCCCACCACCGCCACGAGCAGCGGGTTCGAGCCCTGAAGGATCGCGGGCAGGATGAAGAGGTTCAGCACCAGGAAGCTGATGGCCAGCGCGACCAGGGCCATGACACCGCGCAGCCGCCCTACGACCACGACGGCGAGGGCGAAGATGCCGGCGAGCAGCGCCATGGGCAGGCGGCGGTTGATGTCGGTGACCGAGTACTGGAGATCCTTCGGCGCGGAGGGCTCGTAGGCGACCACGACCTCCTGGCCCTCTTCCAACTGGCGGGACTGGTCCGGCTGGACGATCTCGGTGAAGGTACGGCCCTTGTCCTTGCCGCTGTCGACCCGGATCGTCGCCCGCTTGCAGGTGCCCTTCTCCTGCTGCACCGCGGAGGAACCCTCGGCGGTGGAGGTGTCGCCGGTCGGCGGGACACCCGAGGCGCCGGCCTCCTTGCAGCTCACCGCCACGACCTTGGTGACCGAGCCCTCCTGCGTCTGCCGGTCGAAGCCGACGCCGGTGCGCTCGTGCGGCGGGGCGCCGCCCGGCCACAGCACGGCGAGACCGACCAGCACGGCGGCGGCGAACGGGATCAGGACCGCCGCGATGACCTTGCGCAGGTGCATGGAGACGGGCGTGGCAGGACCGTGGTTGTGACTGTGCCCGTGCCCGCCGCCGGGCTCGGAGCCGGGCCCGTTTCCGTGACCATGCCCGTGGCCGCCTCCGCCGTGCCTGTCGCCGCCACCGTGCCCGTGGCCTCCGCCGGGGCTGTGTCCATCGCCGTATCCATCGCGTCCGCCGGGCCTGTCGCCTCCGCCGCGCCCGTACCCGTCGCCTCCGCCGTACCCGTCGCCTCCGCTGTGCGCGTCACCTTCCCTGGAACCGGCTCCGGAGCCGGTGGGTTGCCAGCCTCCGGAGCCGGCACCGTACGAAGAGGCCGGACCGGCCGGACCGCCGCCCTGTCCGTTCCCGGGACCGGGCCGGTGCGCGTGCGTCTGCCCGCGGGCAGGACCGAGCCCGCCCCCGGCGGCGAAATCGTGCTCACGCCCACGGCCGTCGCCGTCGCCGGCGCCGGACCCGCGGGGCGGTTCGGGCGGTGGGTAAGGAGGACGCTGCGTCGTGGTCACCGACCGATCATCGCAAGAACGAGGGGGGCCCTCTGTTCACCGCGCCAGAATTGCCGCTAGCGTGGAGGCACCTTTTGTACACGCGGGAGCTCGGAGCACCGGGCTGAGAGGGCGCTGACCTCCGTCCCAGCGATGTTTCACATGAAACATCACCGAAGTCGAGTGATGTTTCACACGGAACGTCGGCAGACGGAAGCCGCTGCGTCGACCGCCGAACCTGTTACCGGGTAATGCCGGCGTAGGGAGTAGGTCTCATGACCAACAAGGACGCACGCACGCCTGCCTCCGTTCAGGACGCACAGTCCGAGGAGGCCGGGAAGTCCATCGGCTGGCACAAGGCGTACGTCGAGGGCAGCCGCCCCGACCTGCGCGTGCCGGTCCGTCAGGTGCATCTCACCAACGGGCAGTCGGTCACCCTGTACGACACGTCGGGCCCGTACACCGATCCGCTCGTCGACACCGACGTCCGCAGGGGCCTGTCGCCGCTGCGCGAGAACTGGATCATCGCGCGTGGCGACACCGAGGAGTACGCGGGCCGGCCCGTCCGTCCGGAGGACGACGGCATCAAGCACACCTCGCCGCGCGGCGGCCTGCGCAACCTCGACGCCGTCTTCCCCGGCCGGCCGCGTCAGCCGCGCCGCAGCAAGGACGGCAAGGCGGTCACGCAGCTCGCGTACGCCCGCCGCGGCGAGATCACGCCCGAGATGGAGTACGTGGCCATCCGGGAGAACGTCTCGCCCGAGGTGGTCCGCGACGAGATCGCGGCGGGCCGGGCGGTACTGCCGGCCAACGTCAACCACCCGGAGATCGAGCCGATGATCATCGGCAAGCGGTTCCTGGTGAAGGTCAACGCCAACATCGGCAACTCGGCGGTGACGTCCTCCATCGAGGAGGAGGTCGAGAAGATGACCTGGGCGACCCGCTGGGGCGCCGACACGGTCATGGACCTGTCCACCGGCCGCAACATCCACACCACGCGCGAGTGGGTACTGCGCAACTCCCCCGTGCCCATCGGCACCGTGCCGCTCTACCAGGCCCTGGAGAAGGTCGACGGCCGGGCCGAGGAGCTGACTTGGGAGATCTACAAGGACACGGTCATCGAACAGGCCGAGCAGGGCGTGGACTACATGACGGTCCACGCGGGCGTGCGCCTGCCGTACGTGCCGCTGACGGCGAATCGGAAGACCGGCATCGTCTCGCGCGGCGGCTCGATCATGGCGGCCTGGTGCCTCGCGCACCACAAGGAGTCGTTCCTGTACGAGAACTTCGAGGAACTCTGCGAGATCCTCGCCGCGTACGACGTCACGTACTCCCTCGGCGACGGACTGCGGCCGGGCTCGATCGCGGACGCCAACGACGAGGCGCAGTTCGCGGAACTGCGGACCCTCGGGGAACTCAACCGGATCGCGAAGCGTTTCAACGTACAGACCATGATCGAAGGCCCGGGCCACGTCCCGATGCACAAGATCAAGGAGAACATCGACCTTCAGCAGGAGATCTGCGATGAAGCTCCGTTCTATACGCTCGGCCCGCTGACCACGGACGTCGCGCCGGCGTACGACCACATCACCTCCGGCATCGGCGCCGCGATGATCGCCTGGTGGGGCACGGCGATGCTGTGTTACGTCACGCCCAAGGAGCACCTGGGCCTGCCGAACCGTGACGACGTCAAGACCGGCGTCATCACCTACAAGATCGCCGCCCACGCAGCGGATCTGGCCAAGGGACATCCGGGTGCCCAGGAGTGGGACGACGCGCTGTCCGACGCCCGTTTCGAGTTCCGGTGGGAGGACCAGTTCAACCTCGCCCTCGACCCGGACACGGCACGGGAGTTCCACGACGAGACGCTGCCGGCGGAGCCCGCCAAGACGGCTCACTTCTGCTCGATGTGCGGCCCCAAGTTCTGCAGCATGAAGATCTCGCACGACATCCGTCGTGAACACGGCGGCACCCAGGCCGAGATCGAGGACGGCATGGCCCAGAAGTCCAAGGAGTTCGCGGCGAGCGGGAACCGCGTGTACCTGCCCATCGCGGACTGAGCCGCCCGCACACAGGCCGAGGGCCGGGGACCGGTGGTCCCTGGTCCCCTGGCCCGCGGGAGGGGTCCGGCCCCGGGGCACCGACCCGACGGCTACTCCGGCTGGTGTTCCGGGCCTCCGAAGTCCGGGCTGGTGTAGTCCGGACTGCTGAAGCTCGGCCGAGAACCGCGGTCGCCGTCGTCCGGGCTGGTGAAACCCGGGCGGTCGTAGCCGAGGTGCGGGATGCGGCTGACCGGCGTGGACGGGGAGGTGTGGTGCAGCGCGGCGGTCGCGCTCGGGTCGACGAGGGCCTCCCGGAGGAAGGGCACGATGCCGCGCTCCAGCAGGGCTTCGCGCCAGGCCTCCCTGGCCCGGTCCACCTCCCCGTGCAGTTCGCCGTGCGGGTCGCTTTCGGCCGTCGGCTTGTTGCGCAGGGCGGTGATCAGCAGTCCCACCGCGGCGACGAGGATCGCGACCGCGGTCACGGCGCCGAACACCCAGCCCGTGGTGAGCATGGTCCGGGCGAACGTCTGCTCGGGGTTGAGCATCTGAAGGATGTAGCCGACGAGCAGGAAGATCGCCGCGGCGGTTCCGGCCAGGACGGGAGCGAGGACGGCGACGACGGCGACGGCGCCCGCGCCGGCGGTCTCGGCGACCTCGCCCATGGTGGCGGCGAGGCCCGCCGCGCCCGCGTCCGGCTCGGAGGAGCCGGATGCGCGCACGGCCGGCCGGTCGGCCGTCGCCGGCCTGCGCTGTGCCTCGCGGACCTTGACGTAGTGCTGGTATTCGGTCGACGCGGCCGCCGTGATGAGCGCGGTGGCGTTCAGCGCCATGGTGCGCAGTTGCTCGGGGTTGAGCCGCTGTCCGACAGCGGCCAGTTCCGGACGGTGTGGTGCGGAGCGCAGCGCCTCATCGAGGATCCGCTCGTATTCCTGGCGGTCCTCGCTCAGCAGGTGCTGCGGAACGCTGTTCATGTGCATCCCCCGATGCTCCGTAGGGCTTGGGGCTCGGCATGCTGACGAGCCGTCGGGCAGAAACGGAGGGGAGCCTGCTACGGATAAGCCGATGGTAGAGCCGCGAAGGTGGGCGGTGACAGGGTGTTTACCGAAATTGGCCCCTCACAGGTCCGGTCCTGTGACGGGAAGCGCCTGCCCGGTGAACGTTCACGCATCCAGCGGCAGTTGCTGGACCAGCAGCTTTCCGGCCATGGTCACGCCGCCGTCCATGGCGATGGCGAGTCCGTCGGCGTAGACGTGCGGACCCTCGACCACGGGGTCGGTCCTGTCCTCGTCTTCCTCGGAGCCGACCTCGCCCAGGAGATACGGAATCGGGCTGTGACCGTGAACGATGCGGCTGCCCCCGTACGTATCGAGCAGGGAGCGTACGGCGTCCGCGCCGCCCTCGTCACGGAAGGAGAACCGCTTGGTGAACTTGCGGAACAGGTCCCAGACCTCGTCCGCGTCGTTGCGCGTGAGCGTCTCGCGGACGGTGTCGTTGACCTCTTCGATGGAGCGGCCGTAGTCGAGGTAGGCGGTGGTGTCGGAGTGGACGAGCAGGTGGCCGTCGACCTCCTCGACGGCGTCCAGACGGGCCATCCACTGCAGATGGTGGTCCTGGAGGCGGTCCATGTCGGTCTTCTGGCCGCCGTTGAGCAGCCAGGCCGCCTGGAAGGTGGCGGTGCCGGCGCCGGAGTTGACGGGGGTGTCGCCGAACCGCTTGGCGCCGAGCAGCAGCAGCTCGTGGTTGCCCATGAGTGCCTTGCAGTAGCCGCCGGCCGCGGCGGCCTCGGCGGACAGCCGCATCACCAGGTCGATGACGCCGATGCCGTCGGGACCGCGGTCGGTGAAGTCGCCGAGGAACCACAGCCGGGCGGTGCCCGCGCACCAGTGGCCGTCGGCGTCGAGGAGGCCCTTCTCCTGGAGGGCCGCCACCAGCTGGTCGAGGTAGCCGTGCACATCACCCACGACGTACAGCGGGCCCTGCCCGGTGTCGGCCTGCGGGGCTGCGACGGTCTCGGGGTCGACGGCCACCTGGACGGTGTCGCCGCGGTTGATCACGGGCAGGTCGCGCTCGGTCGGCGTGTACCCCTCGGGGTAGGTCTCCTCGGCCGGCGGGGCGACCTCGCCGGGCTGGGCGCTGTGGACGTACGGACCGGCCTCGTGGACGTACGCGGGCACCCGGAAGTCGCGCAGCGTCGCCGTCCGCTCCACCTCGGGTCCCTGACCGGCCCCCTGAGTCATCGACCCCTCCACCATCGCGCCGCATCTGCACCGCATCGGACTGCCTGGTCGTAGCGGCCCGTGGGTGTCGTGGGCCCATCATAGGAATGCGGATCGCGCCATGTGATGACCCAGGGGTGGTGAATCAGAGCAAGAGTCCAGTTCACCGCGGCTTTCGCCCCGATTGGGCCGGGCTTTGACCACCGTGTGACCGTCCTCGCTTTCCTTCTCTTCGCGAGAACGATCCCTTCTCTCCGGGGGACCGGCCCTGTTTCTCCCCAGGAGTACGCACGTTCTCCCCAGGGGTGCGCACGTTCGTTGACCCGATCGGACGGGTCTAGGTCCCCTCGGGTGACCGCGGCGGGCTGACCGTCGTGCGCGGCGAGCGCCGCTGGGACGACGTGCGCACGATCAGCTCCGTCGGTATCACCTGCTCTACCGGACGGTCGGAGTCCACTCCCTCGATGGCGTCGATGAGGAGCTGCACGACCGCCGTGCCGATGCGGCGCGGTTTCAGGGAGAGCGTCGTGATGGGCGGCTCCGTGTTGGCGTACACGGTGGACTCGCTGCAGCAGACCAGCAGCAGGTCGTCGGGTACGCGCAGGCCGTAGCGGCGGGCGGCGGCGAGCAGGTCGGTGCCGTTCGGGTCGAACAGGCCGTAGACCGCGTCGGGCCGGTCGGGCCGGGCGAGCAGCCGGTCGGCGGCGACGGCGCCCGCGCACGGATCGTGCGCCGGGTAAGCCTCGTACACCGGATCCTGGCCGACGCGCTCGCACCAGCGCAGGTAGGCGGTGGTCGACAGGTGGGTGTACGTGTCCGTGGTCGTACCGGTCAGCAGGCCGATGCGGCGGGCGCCGGCGTCGGCCAGGTGGTCGAGGATGCCGAGGACGGCGGCCTCGTGGTCGTTGTCGACCCAGGCCGTGACCGGCAGCGAGCCGGCCGGGCGGCCGTCGGAGACGACCGGCAGGCCCTGGCGGACGAGTTCGCTGACGACCGGGTCCTGGTCGGAGGGGTCGATGACGACCGTGCCGTCCAGGGCGACGTTCGACCACACGTCGTGGCGGGAGGTCGCGGGGAGGATGACGAGGGCGTAACCGCGGGCGAGCGCCGCGGAGGTGGCGGCCCGCGCCATCTCGGCGAAGTACGCGAACTCGGTGAAGGTGAAAGGTTCATCCCCGTACGTGGTCACGGTCAGGCCGATGAGTCCCGACTTGCCGGTACGGAGGGTCCGGGCGGCGGCCGAGGGCCGGTAGCCCAGCCGGTCGGCGACCTCACGGACATGGCGCCGGGTGGCGTCCGGGAGCCGGCCCTTGCCGTTGAGGGCGTCGGAGACGGTCGTGATGGACACTCCGGCGGCGGCGGCCACGTCTCTGATACCCGCCCGACCCGGCCGACTGCCTCGACGTGAGGTTTCCGCGCGGCTCACCTGGTGCTTCCCTGCTGCTGTCATGGCGAGCCGATAGTAGGGCTCATGCGGTGGGGTAGTGCGGACGCATATGCACGCGTTGACAGGCACGTTTCTGCATGATCATTTAGCCCCAATTGCTTTGGAAAACAAGGGCGTTGGCGGCTCCCATGCCAGTACGTGGCTTGTGGGCCCGCACGGGCCTGCCAAGTGGCCGAGGTTGCGAAGAGGTCTCAACTCACCTGCACGGGGGATGCGCGCCACGGCGCGCACCACCGGCGCGTAGATATATGTGCGGCGCGCCCCTGAATTCGTACGCCTTCGTACGGTGATGCCCTTGATGCCGGTGGGACGCACGAGTGATGCCCATGGGACGCACGAGGCCGGCCTTCGTCGCTCCGTCGTGGCTATACGCAGCGGCGCCGAATCCTCATAAGGTGAGGAGTATTGGATGTCGGCGGCGGTCATGGGCCGCCGGTCTTCGCGAGGAGGACTGCGGTGAGCGAGACGAGCCCCAAGCTGCGCGCCGAGCTGGAGGGGATCCCCACCTACAAGCCGGGCAAGCCGGCCGCGGCGGGTGGGCCGGTGGCCTACAAGCTGTCCTCCAACGAGAACCCCTACCCGCCGCTGCCGGGCGTGATGGAAACGGTGACGGCGGCGGCCTGCGCCTTCAACCGCTACCCCGACATGGCCTGTACCGGGCTGATGAACGAGCTGTCCGAGCGGTTCGGCGTGCCCCTCTCCCACCTGGCCACCGGCACCGGGTCGGTCGGTGTCGCCCAGCAGCTGATCCAGGCCACCTCCGGCCCCGGCGACGAGGTCATCTACGCCTGGCGGTCCTTCGAGGCGTATCCGATCATCACGCAGATCAGCGGCGCGACGTCGGTGCAGGTGCCGCTGACCTCCGGTGATGTGCACGACCTCGACGCGATGGCCGACGCGATCACCGACCGGACCCGGCTGATCTTCGTCTGCAACCCCAACAATCCGACGGGCACGGTCGTGCGGCGGGCGGAGCTGGAGCGCTTCCTCGACCGGGTGCCCGGTGATGTGCTGGTGGTGCTCGACGAGGCCTACCGCGAGTTCATCCGCGACCCCGAGGTGCCGGATGGTGTCGAGCTCTACCGAGACCGGCCCAACGTCTGCGTCCTGCGCACGTTCTCCAAGGCCTACGGCCTCGCCGGTCTGCGCGTCGGATTCGCCATCGCCCACGAGCCCGTGGCCGCGGCGCTGCGCAAGACGGCGGTCCCGTTCGGGGTGAGCCAGCTCGCGCAGGAAGCGGCGATCGCCTCGCTGCGTGCCGAGGACGAACTGCTCGGCCGGGTCGGCTCGCTGGTGTGTGAGCGCACGCGCGTGGTCGACGGGCTGCGCGCCCAGGGCTGGACGGTGCCCGAGACGCAGGCCAACTTCGTGTGGCTGCGGCTGGGGGAGCGCACGCTCCCGTTCGCGGAGGCGTGTGAGCAGGCGGGTGTGGTGATCCGGCCGTTCCCGGGTGAGGGTGTGCGGGTCACGGTCGGGGAGACCGAGGCGAATGACATCTTCCTGAAGGTGGCGGAAGGGTTTCGCAAGGAGATCTAGGAGCTGAGAACCGTGGGATGAGCCGGTCGGCGCTAATCGTCGACCGGCTCCACGCGTACCGGGGCGCCGTCCCGCACGGCTGCGAGTAGAGCGGGGTCGCCGTCGATGCGTCCCAGGACATTGCACGGGCTCGCGAGGCGGCACTCGTCGCCCTGTGAGATCGGAGTCGGCCCATAGGGGAGGGCGAGGGCGTCGCCGTCGGCCCAGAAGGCGACGGTGCCGGGCTCGACGACCTCCCTGGCGCCTGTTTCACGTGAAACCGACACTCCTGTGTCGAAGTACACCTCCTTGCCCCAGGTACGCGCTGTCGAGACGAGGGGCAGCGCCTTGGTGAGGGCCTGGCTGGTCGGAGTGTCGTCGAGCGACGCGGTGAGATGACCAGAGGGCCAGGAAATCCGGATCTGTAGCGAGGGTGGTGTCTTCATGCCATCGATTCAACAATGTGTTGAAGTTCCGGCCAAGGGGTTAACTGTGACCGGGGAGACAGGGGACCCCCTCCAGGGCTCGAAACTGCGTGCTGCATAATGGCTTGTGAATGTGAACGCTTTCACAAGCGTAGGTAAGGAGCGGCGACGTGGACCTCGCTTTGGCGCCGGAGACCCTGGCGCGATGGCAGTTCGGCATCACCACCGTCTACCACTTCCTGTTCGTCCCCCTGACGATCTCGCTGGCCGCCCTGACGGCCGGACTGCAGACCGCCTGGGTGCGGACGGAGAAGGAGAAGTACCTCCAGGCGACGAAGTTCTGGGGCAAGCTCTTCCTGATCAATATCGCGATGGGTGTGGTCACCGGCATCGTGCAGGAGTTCCAGTTCGGCATGAACTGGTCCGACTACTCGCGGTTTGTGGGTGACGTCTTCGGTGCGCCGCTCGCCTTCGAGGCCCTGATCGCCTTCTTCTTCGAGTCCACCTTCATCGGCCTGTGGATCTTCGGCTGGGACAAGCTGCCCAAGAAGATCCACCTGGCCTGCATATGGATGGTCTCGATCGGCACGATCCTGTCGGCCTACTTCATCCTCGCGGCCAACTCCTGGATGCAGCACCCGGTCGGCTACCGGATCAACGAGGCGAAGGGGCGGGCCGAGCTCACGGACTTCTGGCTCGTGCTGACCCAGAACACAGCGCTCGCCCAGGTCTTCCACACGCTCACCGCCGCCTTCCTGACCGGCGGCGCCTTCATGGTCGGCATCGCCGCCTTCCACCTGGTCCGCAAGAAGCACGTCCCCGTGATGAAGACCTCGCTGCGGCTGGGCCTCGTCACCGTCGTCGTCGGCGGTCTGCTCACCGCGGTCAGCGGTGACACCCTCGGCAAGATCATGTACCAGCAGCAGCCGATGAAGATGGCCGCGGCCGAGGCGCTGTGGGACGGCGAGAAGCCGGCGCCCTTCTCCATCTTCGCCGTCGGCGACGTCGACAAGGGGCACAACAAGGTCGCCATCGAGATCCCCGGCCTGCTGTCCTTCCTCGCCAAGGACGACTTCACCTCGTACGTGCCCGGCATCAACGACGTCAACAAGGCCGAGCAGGAGAAGTACGGGCCCGGCGACTACCGGCCCAACATCCCCGTCGCCTACTGGGGCTTCCGCTGGATGATCGGCTTCGGTATGACGTCGTTCGCCATCGGTCTGGCCGGGCTGTGGCTGACCCGCAAGAAGTTCATGCTGCCGCAGCATCTGCGGGTGGGTGAGGACGAGGTGCCGAACCTCGTGCTGCTGCCGAAGAAGGCCCTCGGTCCGACCCTCACCAAGTGGTACTGGCGCATCGCGATCCTCACCCTGGGCTTCCCGCTGATCGCCAGCTCCTGGGGCTGGATCTTCACGGAGATGGGCCGCCAGCCGTGGGTCGTCTACGGCGTGCTCCAGACCCGGCACGCGGTCTCCCCCGGTGTCTCCCAGGCCGAGGTCATCACCTCGATGATCGTCTTCACCACGCTGTACGCGATCCTCGCCGTCGTCGAGGTCAAGTTGCTGGTCAAGTACGTCAAGGCGGGTCCGCCGGAGCTCACCGAGGCCGACCTCAACCCGCCCACGAAGATCGGCGGCGAGTCCCGTGACGCCGACAAGCCGATGGCCTTCTCGTACTAGGCCGAGGGAGCTGCACAGTCATGGAACTGCACGACGTCTGGTTCGTCCTGATCGCCGTCCTGTGGACCGGATACTTCTTCCTGGAGGGCTTCGACTTCGGGGTCGGTGTGCTCACGAAGCTGCTCGCCCGCAATCGGCCCGAGAAGCGGGTGTTGATCAACACCATCGGCCCCGTCTGGGACGGCAACGAGGTGTGGCTGCTGTCCGCGGGCGGTGCCACCTTCGCGGCCTTCCCCGAGTGGTACGCCACGCTCTTCTCCGGCTTCTACCTGCCCCTGCTGGCCATCCTGGTCTGCCTGATCGTCCGGGGTGTGGCCTTCGAGTACCGTGCCAAGCGGCCCGAGGAGAACTGGCAGCGCAACTGGGAGACAGCGATCTTCTGGACCTCGCTGATCCCCGCGTTCCTGTGGGGTGTGGCCTTCGGCAACATCGTGCACGGCGTGAAGATCGACCAGGACTTCAACTACGCCGGCGGCGTCCTGGACCTGCTCAACCCGTACGCGCTGCTAGGCGGTCTGGTCACGCTGGCGCTGTTCACCTTCCACGGGACGGTGTTCGTCGGGCTCAAGACGGTCGGGGAGATCCGGGAGCGGGCGCGGAAGCTGGCGCTTCGGGTCGGGCTGGTGACCGCCCTGCTGGCTCTCGCCTTCCTGCTGTGGACGCAGTCCGACCGGGGTGACGGAGCTTCGCTCGTCGCGGTGGCCGTGGCGGTGGCGTCGCTCGTCCTGGCCATGGTCGCGGCGCGGGCGGGACGTGAGGGGTGGGCGTTCGCCCTGTCGGGGCTCACCATCGTGGCCACGGTGGCGATGCTCTTCCTGACGCTGTTCCCGAACGTCATGCCGTCGACGCTCAACCCGGACTGGAGCCTGACGGTCACCAACGCCTCGTCCAGCCCGTACACGCTGAAGATCATGACGTGGTGCGCGGCGGTCGCCACGCCGGTCGTGATGGTCTACCAGGGCTGGACGTACTGGGTCTTCCGCAAGCGGATCGGTACGCAGCACATCGCCGACCCCGTGCACTGAGGTGTGTTTCACGTGAAACCAATCGACCCGCGTCTGCTCCGGTACGCCCGTGCCACCCGCGTCTTCCTGGTGGCGGTCGTCGCCCTGGGTGCTGTCGGGGCGGGCCTGGTCATCGCGCAGGCGATGCTCATCGCCGAGGTGGTGGTCGGCGCGTTCCAGCACCGCATGGCGGTGTCCGAACTCGGCACTCCCCTGCTGCTGTTGGCCGCTGTCGCGGTCGGCCGGGCGCTGGTCGGCTGGCTCACGGAACTCGCCGCGCACCGGGCGAGCGCGGCGGTGAAGTCCGAGCTGCGGGGGCGGTTGCTGGAGCGTGCCGCGCAGCTGGGTCCGGGGTGGCTGAGCGGGCAGCGGACCGGTTCGCTGGTCGCCCTGGCCACCCGGGGCGTCGACGCACTCGACGACTACTTCTCGCGGTATCTGCCGCAGCTGGGTCTCGCGGTGGTCGTGCCGGTGGCGGTGCTGGCGCGGATAGTCACCGAGGACTGGGTCTCCGCGGCCATCATCGTGGGCACCCTGCCGCTCATCCCGGTCTTCATGGTGCTGATCGGCTGGGCCACCCAGTCCCGGATGGACCGTCAGTGGCGGCTGCTGTCGCGGCTGTCCGGGCACTTCCTGGACGTCGTCGCGGGACTGCCGACGCTGAAGGTCTTCGGCCGGGCCAAGGCGCAGGCCGAGTCGATCCGGCGGATCACGGGTGAGTACCGGCAGGCGACCATGCGGACGCTGCGGATCGCCTTCATCTCGTCCTTCGCGCTGGAACTGCTCGCGACGCTCTCGGTGGCGCTGGTCGCCGTGACGATCGGCATGCGGCTGGTGCACGGCGAGATGGACCTGTACATCGGCCTGGTCATCCTGATCCTGGCGCCGGAGGCGTATTTGCCGTTGCGGCAGGTCGGGGCGCAGTACCACGCGGCGGCTGAGGGGCTCGCCGCGGCCGAGGAGATCTTCGAGGTTCTTCAGACGCCCGTGCCGGCCTCCGGTTCGGGGGCCGTGCCGACGGGTTCGCTGGCCTTCGAGGGTGTGACTGTCCGCTACCCGGGGCGGTCGTCGGACGCCGTGTCGGACGTCTCCTTCACCGTCGAGCCCGGGGAGACGGTCGCGCTGGTCGGGCCGAGCGGTGCGGGCAAGTCGACGCTGGTGAACGTCCTGCTCGGATTCGTGCCGCCGGCCGAGGGACGGGTGCGGGTCGGGGGAGCCGACCTCGCCGACGTGGATCTGGAACAGTGGCGGTCCCGGATCGCGTGGGTGCCGCAGCGACCGCATCTGTACGCCGGGACGATCGCCGAGAACGTGCGGCTGGCGCGGCCCGACGCCGACGACGATGCCGTACGGCGGGCGCTGCGGGACGCCGGGGCGCTGGAGTTCGTGGAGGCGCTGCCCGAGGGTGCGGACACCGTGCTCGGTGAGGACGGGGCCGGGCTGTCGGCCGGGCAGCGGCAGCGGCTCGCGCTGGCCCGGGCGTTCCTCGCGGACCGGCCCGTGCTGCTGCTCGACGAGCCGACGGCCGCGCTGGACGGGGCCACTGAGGCCGAGGTCGTGGCGGCTGTACGGCGGCTCGCTGCCGGGCGGACGGTGCTGCTCGTGGTGCACCGGCCGGCGCTGCTCGAGGTGGCGGACCGGGTGGTGCGGCTGACGAAGCCCGAGACCGCCGCGGTGCCTGCCGGGTCCGCGGTGGTCCGGAATGCCGGAACGGTTTCCGTAGGAGAGGCCGAGGTGTCCGCCGCGGCCTCTCAGGCGGAGCCACGCGGTAGGCCCGCTTCGGGCGGCGTCCTCGCGCGCGTCCGCGCCATGTCCGGTGCCCGGCGCGGACGGCTCGGACTCGCCCTTCTGCTCGGGAGCCTCGCGCTGGGGAGTGCCGTAGGGCTCATGGCCACGTCCGGGTGGCTGATCTCGCGGGCCTCGCAGCAGCCGCCCGTGCTGTATCTGATGGTGGCCGTGACGGCGACGCGGGCCTTCGGGATCGGGCGGGCCGTGTTCCGGTACGCCGAGCGGCTGGTCTCGCACGACGCCGTGCTGCGGATGCTGGCGGATACCAGGGTCGCGGTGTTCCGCAGGCTGGAGCGGCTGGCGCCCGCCGGGCTGCGCCGGACCCGCCGGGGCGATCTGCTGTCCCGGCTGGTCGCGGACGTGGACGCGTTGCAGGACTACTGGCTGCGGTGGCTGCTGCCGGCCGGGGCGGCCGTCGTCGTGTCGGCCGCGTCCGTCGGTTTCACGGCATGGCTGCTGCCGGAGGCCGGGGCCGTGCTCGCGGCCGGGCTGCTGGCGGCGGGGGCGGGCGTGCCCCTCGTCACCGGTGCCGTGGCGCGGCGGGCCGAGCACCGGCTGGCGCCCGCCCGCGGGGTGCTCGCGACGCGGGTGGCCGATCTGCTCACCGGAACCGCGGAGCTGACCGTCGCCGGTGCCCTGCCCGCCCGGACCGCCCAGACACGCGAGGCCGACGGGGTCCTGACCCGGATCGCGTCCCGCGCCGCCACCGCCACGGCCCTCGGCGACGGGCTCATCGCCCTGATCTCCGGCCTGACCGTCACGGCCGCCGCCCTGGTCGGCGCGCAGGCGGTCGCGGCCGGGCGGCTGGACGGCGTGACCATGGCCGTCGTCGTCCTCACCCCGCTGGCCGCCTTCGAGGCCGTGCTCGGGCTGCCGCTCGCCGTGCAGTACCGGCAGCGGGTGCGCCGGAGCGCCGAGCGGGTGTACGAGGTGCTGGACGCCCCGGAGCCCGTGGGGGAGTCCGAGCAGCCCCGGCAGGCGCCCCCGTCGCCGTTCCCGGTCGTCGTCAAGGGGCTGGTCGCGCGGCACGCGGGGCAGGACCGGGACGCGCTCGCCGGGCTGGACCTGACCCTCGACGAGGGCCGCCGCGTCACCGTGGTCGGACCCTCCGGCTCCGGGAAGACGACCCTGGCGCAGGTGCTGCTGCGGTTCCTCGACGCGGACGCGGGCTCGTACACCCTGGCGGGCGTGGACGCGTACGCCCTACGCGGGGACGACGTGCGCAGGCTCGTCGGGCTGTGCGCGCAGGACGCGCACCTCTTCGACAGCTCGCTGCGCGAGAACCTGCTGCTCGCCAGGAAGGACGCCACCGAGGACGACCTGCGTGCCGCACTCGGCCGGGCCCGGCTGCTGGACTGGGCCGACGGCCTGCCCGACGGGCTCGACACGCTCGTCGGCGAGCACGGGACGCGGCTGTCGGGAGGCCAGCGGCAGCGGCTGGCGCTGGCCCGGGCACTCCTCGCCGACTTCCCTGTCCTGGTGCTGGACGAGCCCGCCGAACACCTGGACCTGCCGACCGCGGACGCGCTCACCGCCGACCTGCTGGCCGCCACCGAGGGCCGTACGACCCTGCTCATCACACACCGGCTGGCGGGTCTCGAGGCGGTGGACGAGGTGATCGTGCTGGACCAGGGACGTGTCGTGCAGCGCGGGGCGTACGGGGAGCTGGTGGCCGTGGACGGGCCGCTGCGGGAGATGGCGCAGCGCGAGGCGGCTTCGGAATCCCTGATGGCCACGTCTTAGCAGGGCCCGACCGGCGTCGTACCGAACCGCGCACTGGCTGGGCCCGACCGCACCGTATCGAGCCGCGCACTGGCTGGGGCCCGACGGCGCCGCACCGCCCCCCCGGCAGGGCCCGACTGGCCTCGCACTGAGCCGTTCGGGGCAGCCGGTCCCCCGGGCGTACGAGGCCAACAGGGTCAGGGCGGCCGGGCCGGGTGACGATCACTCACATGCGCTCATATCGCCGCCATCGGCTGCTCGTTCCGTTCCTGCTGTGCGCGCTGGCGGTGCTCGCGGCCCGGCCGACGGCGGCACACAAGGAATCTGACAGCGGCACTGGCGGGGACTCGACGCTCAGCGCCGAGGTGGCGCGGCTGTACGAGGAGGCCGCGGTGGCGACGCAGCAGTACGAGGCGGGGCGCCAGGAGGCCGAGGAGCAACGGGCCAGAGCCCAGCGGGCCGAGGAACTCCTGGACGGTCAGCGGCGGCACATCGCGGCCCTGCACGAGGACCTGGGCCGGATCGCCCGTGCCCAGTACCGCTCCAGCGGTGGCCTGCCGGTGGCCGCGCAGATGATCCTCGCCGACGGCCCCGACGATCTGATGCGGGGCCAGCACGCCTTCTCTCAGACGAATCTCGCCGTGAACAACGCGATCTCCAAGAGCAGCCGGGCCGAGGCACGGCTCGCCGCGGACGAGGCCGAGGCCGCGACCCAATGGCAGGCGCTGGAGAAGCGGAACACCCAACTCGCGGCCCTCAAGGCGGACATCGAGCAGAAGCTGGAAACGGCACGCTCGCAGCTCCAGGGTCAGGCGGACGCCTCGGTCGCCGCCGGGGCGTGCCGCGGTGCCGTGCGGCACGACCAGCCGGAAAGGGGGTTCACGAGCGCGTGGGTCGCACCCGTGGAGACGTACGAGCTGTCCGCGTCCTACGGCAGCGGCGGTGCACGGTGGTCGAGCCGGCACACCGGGCAGGACTTCGCGGTGCCGATCGGCACGCCGGTGCGGGCCGTGGGCGCGGGCCGGGTCGTGAAGGTGTCCTGCGGAGGTGCCTTCGGCATCGAGATCGTGCTCAGGCACGCGGGCGGCTATTACACGCAGTACGCCCATCTCGCGTCCGTCGCGGTCGACCAGGGGGAGCACGTCGAACCCGGCCAGTGGATCGGCCAGTCGGGCACCACGGGCAACTCCACCGGTCCGCACCTGCACTTCGAGACCAGGGTCACGCCGGAGATGGGCTCGTCCGTGAATCCGGTGTCATGGCTGGCGGCTCGCGGAGTGTCGCTCTGACCGTGACAACTACGGCAGTTCCATGAGCAGTTGCTCGATCACGACCGCCACGCCGTCCTCGTTGTTGGCGACCGTCCGTCCCGAGGCCGCGGCGATCACGTCAGGGTGGGCGTTGCCCATCGCGTAGGACCGGCCCGCCCAGGTCAGCATCTCGACGTCGTTCGGCATGTCGCCGAAGGCGACGACCTGCTCGTGCGAGATGCCGCGCTCGGCGCAGCACAGGGCGAGCGTGCTGGCCTTGGACACACCGGGGCCGCTGATCTCGAGCAGGGCGCTGGGGCTGGAGCGGGTGACGTTGGCCCGGTCTCCGATGGCGAGCCGGGCCAGGGTCAGGAAGGCGTCGGGGTCCATGTCGGGGTGGTAGGCCAGGATCTTCAGGACCGGCTCCGCCGCCGCGCGGTGGTCCGGCGACAGCAGTTCCTCCGCCGGGGCGAGGCTGTCGGGGATCTCCATGTGCAGCTTCGGGTAGTCCGGTTCCTGGTAGAAGCCGTACGTCTGCTCCACGGCGTACACCGTGCCGGGTGCCGCGTCGCGCAACAGCCGTACGGCGTCCAGCGCGTTCGCCCGTTCCAGCTCCCGTACCTTCACGAACCGGTGGGAGCCGGGGCCGCCGTGCAGGTCGACCACGGCGGCGCCGTTGCCGCAGATCGCCAGGCCGTGGCCGTGCACGTGGTCGCTCACGACGTCCATCCAGCGGGCCGGGCGGCCGGTGACGAAGAAGACCTCTATGCCCGCCTCTTCGGCGGCGGCCAACGCGGCCACCGTGCGCGGGGACACCGACTTGTCGTCGCGCAGCAGGGTGCCGTCGAGGTCGGTGGCGATCAGCCGCGGAGGGAGGGTATCGGCCGCGGTATCGGGCTGTGGGGTCGCTGAGATCACCCGGTCATTGTCCCGCATATGCCTGCACGGGCGTGCGGGAGTCCGCACAAGTGAGTGGGTACCGCCCTCACCAGGATCTTCGAGGGGCTTACCGCCAGGCCCTCAGCGCAACTGCGCCGGTGCCTCCATGGCGATCTGCTCGAAGGCCTTCTCGTCCGCCGCGAAGGGCGAGTCGGGGATGGGCCAGTGGATCACGATCTCCGTGAAGCCCAGCTCCATGTGCCGGCCGGAGAAGTCGACGAAGGCGTCCAGGGACTGGAGCGGCCCGCCGCGGTCCGGGGTGAATCCGGTGAGCAGGACCTTGTCGAGGTCGGTCATGTCCCGGCCGGTCTCGGCACAGGTGTCGGCGAGCTTCTCCACCTGCCCGCGGATGGCCTGAACCGACTGTTCAGGAGTGCCGTTCTCGTACAACTTGGGGTCGCCCGTGGTTACCCACGCCTGCCCGAACCGTGCGGCGAGCCGCATGCCGCGCGGCCCGGTCGCGGCCACCGCGAACGGCAGCCTGGGGCGCTGCACACACCCTGGGATGTTCCGTGCCTCGTGCGCCGAGTAGAAGTCGCCCTCGTACGACACCGCGTCCTCGCTGAGCAGCCGGTCGAGCAGCGGGACGAACTCGGCGAAGCGGTCGGCCCGCTCACGCGGGGTCCATGGCTCATGGCCGAGCGCGGTGGCGTCGAAGCCCGAACCTCCCGCGCCGATGCCCAGCGTCACCCGCCCGCCGGAGATGTCGTCGAGGGAGATCAGCTCCTTGGCGAGGGTCACCGGGTGCCGGAAGTTCGGCGAGGTCACCAGGGTGCCCAGCCGCAGCCGGTCGGTGCTGGTCGCGGCGGCGGTGAGAGTCGGTACGGCACCGAACCAGGGGCCGTCCCGGAAGCTTCGCCACGACAGGTGGTCGTAGGTGTACGCGGTGTGGAAGCCGAGCTGCTCGGCACGCGTCCAGGCCGCACGACCGCCTTCCTGCCAGCGGCGATAGGGGAGGATCACGGTGCTCAGACGCAGACTCATGGCATCGAGCCTAAGGGAGCGCTGCGGGTGGCTTGTGTTTCACGTGAAACAGCCACCGTGAGCGGCGCGTCCCGCACAGCACGTCAGTGAGGTCCGGGAAAGCGCAGATACCGCGGCGGTACAGCCTGGGTGAGCCATACGCCGTTCGCGCTCACATGGAAGACATGACCGTCACGGTGCATGGCGGCCGCGTCCACGGCCAGCACGACCGGCCGGCCGCGGCGGGCGCCGACGCGGGTCGCCGTCTCGCGGTCCGGCGAGAGGTGCACGGCATGCCGGTTCATCGGCCTGAGCCCCTCGGCCCGGATCGCGTCCAGGGTGCGGGCGACGGTGCCGTGGTAGAGGTACGCGGGCGGAGTCGCCGTCGGCAGCCCGAGGTCGACCTCGACGCTGTGGCCCTGGCTGGCGCGGATCCGGGTGCCTTCGATGGCGAAGCGCCGCTTGTCCTTGGTGGCGACGACATGGTCCAGCTCGGAGCGGGTGAATCGGAAGCCATGGGCGGCGGCTGCGGCGATCAGGGCGTCGATCTCGACCCAGCCACCCTCGTCGAGCGCGAGCCCGATACGTTCCGGTTGATGCCGCAGATGCTTCGAGAGGTACTTCGACACCTTCACGGTGCGTCTTTCGTCCATCCTCTCAGGGTGCGGGAGAGACCTGAATCACGCGATTGAGTTTGCCCCTGGAGGTTTGATCCACAGCCAAGTGGTGTTATCCACAGGCGAATTCGACGAACCTGTGGACAACTGTCCCTCACATCAAGCGACTTGCCATCACATCGGCGGCTTCAGCCGTGCGATCCCCCGCAGTGCCCCCGGCGCGAACCGCGACAGCCAGCGAGCGCTCCGCGCCTCCGGCGTGACCGGGACCACCGCCTCGTTGCGCACCACCGCCCGCAGGATCGCGGCGGCGACCTTCTCCGGCGGGTAGTTCCGCAGCCCGTACAGACGGGCGGCACGCTGCTGGAGCCGCTTCTCCTCGCCCGCGTCGACCCCGGCGAAGTGCGCCGTGGATGTGATGGCGGTGTTGACGAAGCCCGGGCAGACCGCCGTCACGCCTATCCCCCGGCCGGCGAGTTCCGCCCGCAGGCACTCGCTGAGCATCAGCACGGCAGCCTTGGAGGTGCTGTAGGCGGGCAGTGCCCGGGACGGCTGGTACGCCGCCGCCGACGCCACGTTCACGATGTGGCCGCCCTGCCCCCGCCCGGCCATCCGGCGGCCGAAGAGCCGGCAGCCGTGGATCACACCCCACAGGTTGACGTCGAGGACCTTCTTCCAGTCCTCCGGTGTGGTGTCGAAGAAGGAACCGGACAGTCCGATCCCGGCGTTGTTCACGAGGACGTCCACCACCCCGTACTCGGCGGTGACCTTCTCGGCGAGCTTCTCCATGGCCTGCTCGTCGGAGACATCGACCGTCTCCGCCCAGGCCTCGGGAGCGCCGGCCAGACGGGACGACTCGGCGGTGCGGGCCGCCGCCTCGGCGTTCCGGTCGACGGCGACCACGCGCGCGCCGTTCCCGGCGAACGCCAGCGCCGTCGCCCGTCCGATGCCGCTGCCCGCCCCGGTGACCAGCACGAGCTGCCCGCCGAACCGCTGGGCGTACCTGCCGCGCGCCGCCACCGGGGACCGCCCGTTCTCCACGGACGTCACGAACTCCTCGATCCACGTGGCCAGCTGATCGGGACGGGTGCGGGGGATCCAGTGCCCCGCCTGAACCGTCCGGCGGGTCAACTGCGGCACCCACTGCTCCAGCCCGTCGGTGAGCCGCTCCGACAGGAACCGGTCCTCCAGGGGCGTCACGATCTGCACGGGAGCGTGCGCGTACGCGTCCGTACGTGGCCTGCGCAGCCGGGACCGTACGTTGTCCCGGTACAGCCAGGCCCCGTGTGCCGCGTCCGACGGCAGGGACGCGGTCGGGTAACCACCCCGGGGCACTTTCTCGACGCGCTCCAGAACCCCGGGCCAGCGCTTGCCGAGCGGGCCGCGCCAGGCCAGCTCGGGCAGCACGGGCGTCTGCAGCAGGTACACGTACCAGGACCTGGCGCCCTGCCCGAGGAGCTGGGCGATCCGGCGCGGGGTGGGGCGCTTGACGCGCTTGTTGATCCAGTGGCCGAAGTGGTCGAGGGACGGCCCGGACATCGAGGTGAAGGAGGCGATGCGGCCCTCGGTCCGCTCGACGGTGGTGAACTCCCAGCCCTGTACCGAGCCCCAGTCGTGCCCGACCAGATGCACCGGCCGGTCCGGGCTGACCGCGTCCGCGACGGCCAGGAAGTCGTCCGTCAGCTTCTCCAGTGTGAACCCGCCCCGCAGCGGGCGCGGTGCCGTCGACCGGCCGTGGCCGCGGACGTCGTAGGCGACCACGTGGAAGTGCTCGGCGAGACGCTCGGCGACTTCCGACCACACCTCTTTGCTGTCGGGGTAACCGTGCACGAGGACGACCGTCGGCCGTCGCGGATCACCCAGTTCGGCCACGCACAGCTCAACTTCGCCGGCCGGCACCCTGCGCTCCCGCGCACCCGTGAGCAACGTCATCCGGCGAATCTGGCAGTTGTTAGAGGGTTCGTCAATAGTGGCTCCCCGGTCGTGGTAACTCTCAAGAACCAGGTCCCCTAAGGGCCCGTACTACTCCAGGTTGACCTGAATACAGCTCTGCGGAGTGACGACCGCCACGAGCGCGGCCCCTACCTTCGAAGCGTGACTGTGATCGCGACCGAAAGCCTGAGCAAGCGGTTCCCCAGGGTGACCGCTCTTGACCGGCTCTCCGTGGACGTCGGGCCCGGTGTGACCGGACTCGTCGGAGCCAACGGAGCCGGCAAGTCCACACTGATCAAGATCCTGCTGGGTCTGTCCCCCGCCACCGAGGGCCGCGCCGAAGTGCTCGGCCTCGATGTCGCCACCAAGGGCGCCGACATCCGCGAGCGGGTCGGCTACATGCCCGAGCACGACTGCCTGCCGCCGGACGTCTCGGCCACCGAGTTCGTCGTCCACATGGCGCGCATGTCCGGCCTCCCGCCCACCGCCGCACGCGAGCGCACCGCCGACACGCTGCGGCACGTCGGTCTGTACGAGGAGCGCTACCGCCCCATCGGCGGCTACTCGACCGGCATGAAGCAGCGCGTGAAGCTCGCGCAGGCCCTGGTCCACGACCCGCAGCTGGTCTTCCTCGACGAGCCGACCAACGGCCTCGACCCGGTCGGCCGCGACGAGATGCTCGGCCTGATCCGCCGGATCCACACCGACTTCGGCATCTCGGTCCTGGTCACCTCGCACCTGCTGGGCGAGCTGGAGCGCACCTGCGACCACGTCGTCGTGGTCGACGGCGGCAAGCTCCTGCGCTCCAGCTCCACCACGGACTTCACCCAGACCACGACGACCCTCGCGATCGAGGTCACCGACACCGACGAACACCCGGACGGCACCCGCGCCATGCGCGAGGCGCTGCACGCGCGCGGGGTGAGCGTCGAGGACGGCAGCGGCCTGCCGGGCGCCGGCCACATCCTGCTCCTCACCGCCCAGGGCGAGGAGACGTATGACCTGGTCAGGGACGTGATCGCGGACCTCGGGCTCGGCCTGGTGCGCATGGAGCAGCGCCGGCACCACATCTCCGAGGTATTCACGGCCAGTGACCAGCACGAGCAGCGGAAGGAGGCGGTCGGCCATGGCGGTTGAGCACTCCACGGGCACACCCGCCCCGGCGCCGGGCGACCAGACCCGAATCCACAACATCGGCTACCGCAGCTACGACGGCCCCCGCCTGGGCCGCGCCTACGCCCGCCGCTCCCTGTACTCGCAGTCCCTGCGCGGCGCCTACGGCCTCGGCCGCTCGGTGAAGTCCAAGGTGCTGCCGATGCTGCTCTTCGTGGTGATGTGCGTGCCCGCGGCCATCATGGTCGCCGTCGCGGTCTTCACCAAGGCCAACGCCCTGCCCGTCGACTACACCCGCTACGCGATCATCATGCAGGCCGTCATCAGCCTGTACGTCGCCTCGCAGGCACCCCAGTCCGTCTCGCGCGACCTGCGCTTCAAGACCGTGCCGCTGTACTTCTCGCGGCCCATCGAGACCGCCGACTACGTCCGCGCCAAGTTCGCGGCGCTCGCCTCGGCGCTGTTCATCCTCACGGCCGCTCCCCTGCTCGTGCTCTACGTGGGCGCGCTGCTGGCCAAACTCGACTTCGCCGACCAGACCAAGGGATTCGCACAGGGACTCGTCTCCGTGGCACTGCTCTCACTGCTCTTCGCCGGCATCGGCCTGGTCATCGCGTCCTTCACCCCGCGCCGCGGCTTCGGCATCGCGGCCGTGATCGCCGTGCTGACCATCACCTACGGCGCGGTCTCCACCCTCCAGGCCATCGCCGACGCACAGGGCAGCGGTGACGCCGTGCCGTGGATCGGACTGTTCTCGCCGATCACGATCGTCGACGGGGTGCAGTCCGCGTTCCTGGGCGCGACCTCCGCCTCCCCCAGCGGGGTGGGCCCGAGCACCGCCGAGGGCGTCGTCTACGTCCTCGTCGCCCTGGGCCTCATCGCGGCGAGCTACGGCCTCCTGATGCGCCGCTACAAGAAGGTGGGACTGTGACCACGCTCTCCATCGACCACGTCTCCCGCTGGTTCGGCAACGTGGTCGCCGTCAACGACATCACCATGACCGTCGGCCCCGGCGTCACCGGACTGCTCGGCCCCAACGGCGCCGGAAAGTCCACCCTCATCAACATGATGGGCGGCTTCCTGGCCCCCTCCACCGGCACCGTCACCCTCGACGGCCAGGCCGTGTGGCGCAACGAGCAGATCTACAAGCAGATCGGCGTCGTCCCCGAGCGGGAGGCGATGTACGACTTCCTCACGGGGAAGGAGTTCGTCCTCGCCAACGCCGAACTGCACGGCCTGGGCGCCAGGGCGGCCCAGAAGGCGCTCGCCACCGTCGAGATGGAGTACGCGCAGGACCGCAAGATCCAGACGTACTCCAAGGGCATGCGCCAGCGCGTGAAGATGGCCTCCGCCCTGGTGCACGACCCGTCCCTGCTCCTGCTGGACGAGCCCTTCAACGGCATGGACCCGCGCCAGCGCATGCAGCTCATGGACCTGCTGCGGCGCATGGGCGACGAGGGCCGCACGGTGCTGTTCTCGTCCCACATCCTCGAAGAGGTCGAGCAACTCGCCTGGCACATCGAGGTCGTCGTCGCCGGCCGGCACGCCGCCAGCGGCGACTTCCGCAAGATCCGCCGCCTGATGACCGACCGGCCGCACCGCTACCTGGTGCGTTCCAGCGACGACCGTGCCCTCGCGGCCGCGCTGATCGCCGACCCGTCGACGTCCGGCATCGAGGTCGACCTCGCCGAGGGGGCGCTGCGCGTCCAGGCCGTCGACTTCGGCCGCTTCACGGCCCTGCTGCCGCGGGTGGCCAGGGACCACGGCATCCGGCTGCTCACGGTCTCGCCGTCCGACGAGTCCCTCGAGTCCGTCTTCTCGTATCTCGTCGCGGCGTAGGAGGCCCTGATGTACGACCCCACAGTCGCCCGGCTCACGTACCGGGCCCTGCTCGGCCGGCGCCGGGCCCTCATCCTCGGAGCCCTGCCGCTGCTGCTCATCGCCATCTCGGTGGTGGTGCGCTTCCTCGCCGGGGCGGACGACCAGACGGCGGCGGACCTGCTCGGCGGACTCGCCCTCGCCACCATGGTGCCCATCATCGGCGTCATCGCCGGAACCGGCGCGATCGGGCCGGAGATCGACGACGGCTCGGTGGTGTACCTGCTGTCCAAGCCGATCAAACGGCCGACGATCATCTTCACCAAGCTGATCGTCGCGATCGCGGTGACGATGGTGTTCTCCGCGGTGCCGACGCTCATCGCCGGCTTCGTCCTGAACGGCAACGGCCAGCAGATCGCCGTCGCCTACACGGTGGCCGCACTGGTCGCCTCCATCGCGTATGCCGCCCTGTTCCTGCTGCTCGGCACGGTTTCCCGGCACGCGGTGGTGTTCGGCCTCGTCTACGCGCTGGTCTGGGAGGCCCTGTTCGGCTCCCTGGTGCCCGGCGCCCGCACGCTGAGCGTCCAGCAGTGGGCGCTGGCCGTGGCCCAGAAGGTCTCCGGCGGCGACCTGGTGACCTCGGACGTGGGCCTCACCACGGCGACAGTGCTGCTGGTGGCCGTCACGGTGCTGGCCACCTGGTACGCCGGTCAGAAGCTGCGCTCGCTGACCCTCGCCGGCGAGGAGTGACGTGCCCCGGCCCTGACGGGGGCTTCACCTCCGTCAGGGCACACTGGGCGAACGGTATGCAGTGCTATCGCACGGAAGTTGGACGGCTGGGAGGGACGGGGATGGCGGACGAGAGGGCTCAGTACGACGACCACGGACGGTCCGCACCCGGGTCCGGGTCCGGGGGCGACGCCTGGGACGACCTCGACGGCGTCGTCCTGGACGAGGAGTTCATACGCTCCGCCGGAACCTCCGAGCCGTCCGCCCGCGCCCGGATGCTCGCCGAGCGCTGGCGCCGCGAGGAGCCTGAGCCGCAGCCCTGGCGCTCCGACGAGCCACCCGCGGGCTGGTTTTTCAGCAAGGCCCGCAGGCGCAGGTGGCGCAGGCGCTGACCGGCCCCCGTCCGACCGTCGATTTAATCGGTGGCGTCCAATTCGTCCGGCAGGCAGAGTAGTCGTGTCCCTGCCGGGCGATGAGACCGGCGTCACGTTCTGGGAGAGGAGCCGGACGATGTCCATGCACGGCAGTACGTCCAGCTCCCGTCAGGGCAGCCCGCGGCGGGTTCCGGAGTAATTCGCTACCCTCCGTAGAGCCCGCCCCGCACGGGGAGCTGCCCGGGGCGGCCGCTTCGAGCACGCGAATCGCACATCGCGTGAGGCCGCCCACCCGGAGGATTGGCCGAGTGGTAAGGCACTGGCTTGCGCTGTGTTCGATCAAATGCGCGTCATGGTCGGGCTGAAAGGCCCGCGCACGTTCGATCCGTGCATCCTCCGCCGCACCCGCGCGACACGAAGGTTCAGCCCAGCAACCGCTCCAGTACCACCGCGATCCCGTCCTCCTCGTTCGAGGACGTCACCTCGTCGGCCACCGCCTTCAGTTCCTCATGGGCGTCCGCCATCGCGACACCGTAGGAGGCCCAGGCGAACATCGGTATGTCGTTGGGCATGTCGCCGAAGGCGATCGTGTCGGCCGCCTTCACCTTGAGCCGGCGGGCCGCCAGGGACAGGCCGGTCGCCTTGGACAGGCCCAGGGGCAGGAGTTCGACGATGCCCTTGCCCGCCATGACGACGGTGACGAAACCGCCGGCGGTGCGCGTGGCCACCTCGCACAGCTCGTCGTCCGAGAGCGTCGGGTGCTGGATGTACAGCTTGTTCAAAGGGGCGGCCCACAGGTCCGACGCGTCCGTGAACGGCGTCGCGGGCAGGTTGCCGTGGACCGCGTACCCGGGACCCACCATCACCTCGCCGTCCAGGCCGTCGCGGCTCGCCGCCACATACAGCGGGCCGACCTCCGCCTCGATCTTGGCCAGCGCCACCCCGGCCAGCTGCCGGTCCAGCGTCACCGACGTCAGCAGCCGGTGGGCGCCGGCGTCGTACACCTGCGCGCCCTGGCCGCAGACGGCCAGTCCCCGGTAGCCGAGGTCGTCGAGGATGTGCCGGGTCCACGGGGCCGCGCGGCCGGTGACGACGATGTGCGCGGCGCCCGCCGCGGTGGCCGCGGCGAGCGCCTCACGGGTGCGGGGCGACACCGACTCGTCGGAACGCAGCAGCGTCCCGTCGAGGTCGGTGGCGATCAGCTGGTACGGGAAACCGGTGGTGGTCACTTGGCCACCGGCTCCAGGACCTCCCGGCCGCCCAGGTACGGGCGCAGCACCTCGGGCACCCGCACCGAGCCGTCGGCCTGCTGGTGGTTCTCCAGGATCGCCACGATCGTGCGCGGCACGGCGCACAGCGTGCCGTTGAGCGTGGCCAGCGGGCGGACCTGCTTGCCCTCACGGACGCGGATCGACAGGCGCCGGGACTGGAATTCGGTGCAGTCCGAGGTCGAGGTCAGCTCGCGGTACTTGCCCTGGGTCGGGATCCACGCCTCGCAGTCGAACTTGCGGGCGGCCGAGGAGCCGAGGTCGGCGGAGGCGACGTCGATGACCCGGAACGGCAGCTCCAGTGAGGTCAGCCACTGCTTCTCCCACTCCAGCAGCCGCTGGTGCTCGGCCTGCGAGTCCTCCGGGGCGACGTAGGAGAACATCTCGACCTTGTCGAACTGGTGCACGCGGAAGATGCCCCGGGTGTCCTTGCCGTGCGAGCCGGCCTCGCGGCGGAAGCAGGGCGAGAAGCCCGCGTAGCGCAGCGGGAGGCGGTCGGCGTCGAGGATCTCGTCCATGTGGTACGCCGCGAGCGCGACCTCGGAGGTGCCGACGAGGTAGAGGTCGTCGTCGGCGAGGTGGTAGACGTCCTGGGCGGCCTGGCCGAGGAAGCCGGTGCCCGCCATGGACTGGGGGCGCACCAGGGCCGGGGTCAGCATCGGCGTGAAGCCGGCCGCGGTGGCCTGGGCCATCGCCGCGTTCACCAGGGCGAGCTCCAGCAGGGCGCCCACGCCCGTCAGGAAGTAGAAGCGTGAGCCGGAGACCTTGGCGCCCCGCTCCACGTCGATCGCGCCGAGGATCTGGCCGAGCTCCAGGTGGTCCCGGGGCTCGAAGCCGTCGGCGGCGAAGTCGCGGATCGTGCCGTGCGTCTCCAGCGTGACGAAGTCCTCCTCGCCGCCCACGGGCACGTCCGGGTGGACGAGGTTGCCGAGCTTCTGGAGCAGCTCCTGGGTCTCGGCGGCGGCGGAGTCGCGTTCCGCGTCGGCGGCCTTGACGTCGGCGGCGAGCTGGCTCGCCTTCTTCAGCAGCTCGGCCTTCTCGTCCCCGGACGCCTTGGGGATGAGCTTGCCGAGCGCCTTCTGCTCGGCGCGCAGCTCGTCGAAGCGGACGCCGGATGACCTGCGCCGCTCGTCGGCAGACAGGAGGGAGTCGACGAGCGCGACGTCCTCTCCACGGGCGCGCTGGGACGCGCGCACACGGTCGGGGTCCTCACGGAGCAGGCGAAGGTCAATCACGTGCTCAAGGCTACCGGTGCGGGGTGACCGTCCACGACTCACTATTCAGGTGTGGCTTACGTACCGCTATGCGTGAATTGCGCACTGTGTCAATAAACCGACCGCCTCTCCCCGGAACGAGGCATCCGCAGGGCGCGGCATTGACTCGAATCCCTTGCGGGGAGCGGGACTTGCACTCCGGTTGTCCACAGGGGTCCACGCGCGCCGAAAAGTTATCCACAGGCTGTGGGGGAGATCTGTGGACTTCGGAATTGATCACTCCGGAAGACCCTGTCACGCCGAAGAATTCCCGATGCAAACCCGCTCTACCCTCACTTTCGAGTGGAAATGGGTCACCCGGAAGAGTTACGCAAGGGGAAACGGTGGACGAAGGGTGACCTGCCCGTCGATGGGCGCATCGGAGGGCTGTAGGGCGATTTGTCGACTGACTCACGCTTCGTTGTCGACTTGTCCCCAGGTCGAGAACCCGGCCTGTGGATAACTTCTGTGGACAACGACAATCAGCAGGTACGACCGCCCTGGGACCCGCTGCGTACCGGGCTAGAACCGGCCGTCCTGGCACCGCGCGACCCAGTCAGCCGCCGCCACGAACTCGTCGTCCGACGTCCCCAGCCGCGGGGGCTGGACATCCCCGGGCTCCATGTCCGCGCGCGGATAGGAGCCGAGGTAGCGCACCTGGAGGCAGATCCGCTTCAGGCCCATCAGGGCCTCGGCCACCCGGCGGTCGGAGATATGGCCCTCGGCGTCGATGCAGAAGCAGTAGTTGCCGATGCCCGCGCCGGTGGGCCGGGACTGGAGCAGCATCAGGTTGATGCCGCGGGTGGCGAACTCGCCCAGCAGATCGCGCAGGCCGCCGGGGTGGTCGTCGCGCTGCCAGAGCACGACGGAGGTCTTGTCCGCGCCGGTGGGCGCCGCCGGCCGGGCGGGCCGGCCGACCAGCACGAAGCGCGTCTGGGCGTTCTCCGCGTCGTGGATTCCGGTCTCCAGGGCCTCCAGGCCGTAGCGGGCGGCGGCGAACTCGCCGGCGAAGGCGGCGTCGTACTGGCCCTCCTGGACCAGCCGGGCGGCGTCCGCGTTCGAGGCGGCCGACTCCCAGTGGGCGTCCGGCAGGTGCTTCTTCAGCCAGTTGCGCACCTGCGGCTGGGCGGCCGGGTGGGCGGAGACCGTCTTGATGTCCGACAGCTTCGTGCCCGGGCGGACCAGCAGCGCGAAGGTGATCGACAGCAGCACCTCGCGGTAGATCATCAGCGGCGCGCCGGCGACCAGCTCGTCGAGGGTGGTGGTGATGCCGCCCTCGACGGAGTTCTCGATCGGCACGAACGCGGCCTCGGCCTCGCCGGCGCGTACCGCGTCGAGCGCGGACTGGACGGACACGTACGGGATGAGCTCCCGGGTGGCGGCCTCGGGAAGCGTGCGCAGGGCGACTTCGGTGAAGGTGCCCTCGGGGCCGAGATACGCATAGCTCGCTGGCATGACCTCACCCTAATGGGCTTGCGGAAGCGCTATGCCCCACAACCCGCACACGGCTCGACTCTCACCCCTCGAGCAACTTCTGCCCCACGTACTCGCCCTCCGGGGCCCCACCGGGCACCGCGAACAGCCCGCTCGACTCGTGCCGGATGAACTGCGACAGGGCGTCTCCGCGGTCGAGCTTGCGCTGCACCGGCACGAAGCCGCGCAGCGGGTCGGCCTGCCAGCAGATGAAGAGCAGGCCCGCGTCCGGGACGCCGTCCTGGTCGATGCCGTCGTGGAAGGAGAACGGGCGGCGGAGCATCGCAGCGCCGCCGTTCTGGTCGGGCCGGGTGATCCGGGCATGGGCGTTGATCGGGACGACGAGGTTGCCCTTGGCGTCCGTCTTCTCCAGGTCCATCGCGGTCGTCTCGGTGCCGCCGGACAGGGCCGCCCCGTCGGACTTGCGGCGGCCGATCACGTCTTCCTGCGCCTTGACGGAGAGCTTCTCCCAGTCGTCCAGGAGCATGCGGATCCGGCGTACGACGGCGTAGGAGCCGTTCGCCATCCAGGCCGGTTCGGCCTTCTCCGGCACGAAGATCCGCTGCTCGAAGTCGGGCTCGGACGGCTTCGGATTGCGGGTGCCGTCGATCTGGCCCATCAGGTTGCGGGCGGTCATGGGGTGGGCGGTGGCACCCGGCGAGCGGTTGAAGCCGTTCATCTGCCAGCGGACCCGGGCCGCCGAGCCCGCGTCCTTCTGGATCGCGCGCAGGGCATGGAAGGCCACAAGGGCGTCGTTGGCGCCGATCTGCACCCACAGGTCGCCGTTGCTGCGGTTCTTGTCGAGGTGGTCGGAGGAAAACTCGGGCAGCGGGTCCAGGGCGGTCGGGCGCTGCTTCTCCAGGCCGGTCCTGCCGAAGAAACTGTGGCCGAAGCCGAAGGTGATCGTCAGCGACGAGGGACCGGCGTCGCGGGCCACGTCGGTGTCGTCGTGCGGGCTCGGCTCGCCCGCCATCAGCCGCCGGGCCGTCTGCGACCAGCGGCGCAGCAGGGCGGCGGCTTCCTTGCGGCCGGCGCCCGCAGCCAGGTCGAAGGCGATGAGATGGCCGCGGGCCTGGAGGCCGTCGGTGATGCCGGGCTGATGTTTCCCGTGAAACATCGCCCGGTCGGTGCCGAGTGAGGTGAGAGGAGCGGCGGCATCGGAGGGGGCGGCGGCGTATCCGACCGCTGCGCCCGCCGTGCCGAGCACGAGCCCGGTGGCACCGGCGGTGCCGAGCAGGCGTCGCCGTGAGATGCCGTCGCCGGCCGAGGCCGCTTCGGTCTCCGCCGGGGTGGTACGGGGAGTGCGGGTTTCCGGAATGGACTGGTCAGCCATGGTGGTTCAGCCGATCTGAGCGTTCTTGGAGACGGTCACCTCGTCGATGTCGGAGGTCCGCACGGTCACGTCGACCTTCCAGTCGCCGGCCATGGGGATCTGCACTCCGTTCGCCGACCAGTGTCCGGTTGCGAGGTGATCGGGGACTACGGGCAGCGGCCCGAGGTTTTTGGCTTTGAGGGTGAAGTCGACCTTCACCTCGGGGATGTCGAAGGCCCGGCCGTCGGGCCTCTCCACGTAGACGTGCATCTCGTTGTCGCCCACGCGTGCGGGGTCGAGGTCGACCGTGACGATGCCCTTGCCGTCCTTGCCGCCGGTGTCGAAGGGCATGTTCAGGGTCAGCGCCCCGGACGCGCCCGTGTCGGGCGAGGTGGACGCGGAGGACGACGTGGCCGCCTTGGCCTCCTCCACCGTGCGTCCGGGCTCGGTCTGGGTGAGGACGGTGGTGACGGCGAGCAGGACGACCGCGATGCCGGCCTCGGCCAGGACGGAGCGGCGCAGCCCGAAGCGGTCGGGGTCGGCATCCCGCAGCCGCTTCTGGCGGGCGGCGTCCCGGGCGGCCCGCTGCCGGGCGAGCTGCGCGGCCCGCTCGGTGCCGGCGGGCTCGGAGCCGGGCTGCTCACCGGCGTCGGAGCCGGTCTCTGTGCCCGTGCCGGGCCGGTCGCCGCCGGTCACGGCGGACTCGGCGCCGCCGGGCGGGTCACCTGAGGCATCGGCCCCTGCTCCGGCGGAGTCATCGGCCCCCACTCCGGCGGGGGCATCCGCCATGGCTGCGCCGGGAGCATCGGCCATGGCTCCGACCGGCGCCTTCTCCCGCTCCGCCGCTGCCGGCACCGTCTCGGCCAGCCGCCCGGTCCACCGTCGCGAGATCCACGCGACGCCGACCAGGACGGCCACGAGGCCGATCTTGGCGAGGAGCAGCAGTCCGTAGCGGGTGTCGGTGAAGGCCGACCAGGAGCCGAGCTGGCGCCAGGACTGGTACGTCCCGGTCGCGATCAGCGCGAGGACGCTGCCGAAGGCGACGCGGGAGAAGCGGCGTACGGCCGACGCGTCGACGGGAGCGTCGGCCGGTGCCCGGTACAGGGCGACCAGCAGCGCGCCCAGCCCGCCGAGCCACGCGGCGACGGCGAGCAGATGGAGGACGTCGACCGGCATGGCGATGCCCGCCTGGAGTCCGACCGAGGCGTGCTCGGACATCGCCCAGCTGGCGGCGAGCCCGGCCGCCACGACGACGCCGCCGATGGCGAGCCCGAAGGTCAGGTCCCGCTTCTCCTGGGGGTCCTCCCGCTTGTCGTACGCCCCGAACAGCACGGCGATGAACAGTGCCGCCGCCGCGAGCAGCAGCAGCCGGGACACCAGGGCGGCGCCGGTCTTGGTCTGGAGCACCTGCCCGAGCAGGGACAGGTCGAAGACGTCGGCGACCTTCCCGGAGCCGGTGAAGGAGCCGCGCAGGAGCAGCAGGGCGAGGGTGGCGGCGGTGAGCGCGAGCCACCCGGAGACGACGAACCGCTGCACGGGCCGCACTCCGGAGCCGCGTGGCCAGCAGGCGAGGACGAAGGCGGCGCCACCCGCCAGCACGATGAACCCGGCGTAGGACACGTACCGCCCGAAGCCGTACAGCCAGCCGACCAGGCCGTCGTCGGCGTTCTGCCCGGAGACCGACACGGACGTCTTGGAGGGGGCACCGATGGAGAAGGTGTAGGCGCCGGCGACGGGATGGCTGTCCGCGGACACCACCTGGTAGGCGACCGTGTAGGTGCCGTCGGGCAGGCCGGAATGGAGCCGCACCGCGTAGGTCGTGCCGCTGACGTTGGAGGGCTTGCCCGCGTCGACGCGCTTGCCCTCGGGGTCGAGTACGCGCAGCGAGTCGTCGGACAGCGCGACCTGCTCGGAGAAGGTGAGCGAGATCCGGGCCGGGGCCTTGTCGACCACCGCCCCCTGCGCGGGGTCGCTGCCGGTCACCGCGGCGTGCGCGGAGGCCGGTCCGGCACCGGCCAGGAGTGCGCAGGCCGCGGCCAGGAGCAGCAGCACCACGGTCCGGACGCGGGGGGCGATGGTCTGCGTCACTGTGGTCCCTCCCTCAGTGTCCGGTCTTCGGGGTGTAGGTCGCCGACTTCACCGGCATCTCGACCCTGACCGGGCCGGAGTGGACGAAGTGGAGCTCGACGGAGACCGTCTGGCCTTCCTTCGGCTTGCGCTTCAGCTGTTCGAACATCAGATGGTTGCCGCCGCTCTTCAGCACGAGTTCGCCGTGGGCGGGGACCTTCAGGCTCTTGACCTCCTGCATGGCCGAGCCGACGGTCTCGTGCACGGTGACCTGCCCGGCGACGTCGCTGGTGACCGAGGTCAGCTCGTCGGCGGCCCCGCCTTTGTTGGTGACGGTGAAGAAACCGGCCGCCATCTCGTCGGAGACGGGCTGCGGCATGTACGCGGAGCCCACGGAGAGTTCCGCCTTACCGCTGCCGGAACCGGAGTCCCCGGAGTCCGAGTCCGAGCCACCGCAGCCCGCCAGGGCCAGTGCCCCGGCTATGACGAGGGCCGCCGGGCGGAGTCGCCGCCTCACGGGTTCTCCCCCTTGACGATCTTGGGGAGGTCCTTGGTGTAGTCGTCGACGGTGGCGTCCTCGCCGTAGAGCACATAGCCGCCGTCGGTCTTCGGCGAGAAGGCGATGACCTGGGTGCCGTGCTCGGAGATGATCTTGCCGTTCTTGTCCTTGTGCGGCGGGTCGATGGAGATGCCGAGGGTACGGGCGCCGGCCTGGATGGTCGGGAAGTCGCCGGTGAGGCCGATGAACTGGGGGTCGATGCCCTTGAGCCACTTGCCGAGCTCGGCCGGCTTGTCGCGGTCCGGGTCGGTGGTGACGAACACGACGCGCAGTTCGTTCTGTTCGGCCTTGGGCAGCTGCTTCTTGGCCACGGCGATGTTGCTCATCGTCGACGGGCACACGTCGGGGCAGTGGGTGTAGCCGAAGTAGATCAGCGTGGGCTTGCCCTCGGTCTCCTTGCGGAGGTCGTACTTCTTGCCCTGGGTGTCGGTGAGGACCAGGTCCGGCTTCTCGAACGGCTTGTCGAGGACGGTGGCGGCCTTCTCGCTGCCGGCCTGCTCCGAGACGACGGCGGCGGGCTTGTCGCTGTCGTTGCCGCTGCCGCAGGCGGTCAGGGTCAGGGAGGCCGCGGCGAGCAGGGCGGCCGCGGCGAAGGTCTTGGTGCGCATAGAAAAATGTCCCAGATGTCGGTGACCCGGCGCGCACCGGGGTGCCCCGCCCAGGGCGGGAACCCGGCGCGCGCCGTGCAACGGAAACGGCGTCAGGCGTTGGTGCGCCGACGCCCGGCCAGCACGCCGTAGGCGACGCCCGCTGCGCCGACCACGATGCCGACGATGCCCAGGACGCGGGCGGTGGTGTCGGTGCCGCCGGAGGAGGTGGAGTCGGCGGCGGTGTCGGCGGAGGCCTTCTCGGCCGACTTGGCGTCGGAGGCCTCGTCGCCCGAGGAGGCGTGGTGCCCGTCCTCGGAGGCGGCGGACAGCTCCAGCACCGGGGCCGGGTTGTCGGGCTCCTCCTGGCCCTCCTGCGGCACCTCGATCCAGCGGACGACCTCCTTGTTGGAGTACGTCTGGAGGGCCTTGAAGACCAGCTGGTCGGTGTCCTCGGGCAGTTGGCCGATCGAGAGCGGGAACTTCTCGAAGTAGCCGGGCTGGATGCCCTTGCCGTCGGCGGTCCAGGTGACCTTGGTGACGGCCTCGGAGATCTTCTCGCCGTGCAGCTCCAGCGGCTTGTCCAG
Source organism: Streptomyces sp. NPDC050416 (assembly GCF_044458845.1). Lineage (NCBI taxonomy): Bacteria > Bacillati > Actinomycetota > Actinomycetes > Kitasatosporales > Streptomycetaceae > Streptomyces > Streptomyces sp. NPDC050416. The sequence goes on along the minus strand of NZ_JBITII010000014.1, from coordinate 178,174 downwards.
CTTGGACTTGGTGACGTCGATCTTCCAGCCGGGCATCGGCTCCGGCATCACCGAGGCCAGCGGGTGGTCGGTGGGGAAGGTGACCTCGAGCTTGGTGGTCGAGGCGTTGTCCCGCTCGTTGGGGACCTTGAAGTCGACGACCGCGTAGCCGCCCTTGGCGGCGTCGCCCTCGGGCTGCACGCTGACGTGCGCGAAGGCGGGGGCGGACAGGGCGAGAACGGTGACACCGGCGGCGGCACCGGCCGCGGCGATACGGGAAGCCTTCATGGAAGGGAACACTCCGCTGTGAGTCGAGTCGGGAGGATGAAGGGGGATGCGCGCACGCGCGCGTGCCGCACGACGGCGATCCCCTCCGAACCGTCCGAAAGGCGGAGTGGTGGTCGCGTCGCGTCAGGCGGCGAGGGCGAGTGCGGAGGCGCGAGCCGTGGCGGTCGGCGGACCGCGCCGGATCACCGTGTGCTGAAGCGCGGTCGTGCGCGGCATCGCAGGCGCGGGCCGCACGGCGTGCACGGGGCGCGGGCATGCATCCGGGGCCCCCGGCAGCCCGGCGCGCAGAGCGCGCACCAGCGCGAGCGCGGCCCACAGGGAGCGCACGAGCGCCCCTTCCGTGACCCCTTGCGCCGACAGTTCGGTGAGCCGCAGCAGGGCCAGGTCGCCGTGGCGCAGCAGCCAGCCGGCGGCGATCGCCGCGAGGGCATGGCCGAGCAGCATCGGCAGGGACGGCCACAGCGAGGCCGACACCCCGGCGTCCGACGTCAGATGCGTGTGCGCGCCCGCGGCCGGCTGGATCCGGGCGTCGGTGAGGATCTTGTGCGCCTGTGCCGGGTTGATCGCCGCGGCCGTCGTGCCGCACACCAACCGCGCGGCCTGCTGGACCAGCGCGGCGTCACCCGTGCCCGCGGGCGCCGACGCCGTGACGGCGGCCGTACCGTGCTGACCGAGTCCGAACAGCGTGTGCAACACCGTCTGGCCGACCGCGAGCAGCGCCGCGATCCCCGCCAGCGAGCGCACACGCCCGGCGAACGGCGCCGCCACGGCGAGCACCCCGAGGAACCCGGCGCCCAGCGTCCACAGCGGAATGCCGTCGCAGGAGGCGAGCGCGTGACCTGCCCCGGCCAGCACGACACAGACCGCGGCGAACACCGCGGCCCGCAGGATCCGGAGCGTGAGTCCGGAGCGCGTCGCGCACGCGTGGGGGGCAGTCATGGCGGGCTCATCATCGCACTGGCCACCCAGGCCTCGTGCGGCAGGTCCACAAGATGCCGTACGACCGGAACGTCACCCTCTGGCCCCGCCCGTCCCTCCACATACACCGATCAGGGCTAGGGCGCATCCGCCGTATGGGCGGCGTCACGTCAACTTCACGCTTACATGCGGGGACTCAGGGCAATACGTAACGGTATGTCGAGCCGCGGCCAGGAGGCTGGAGCATGAGCATCTGGTGGTCACTCCATCTGCGGCGCGAAGCTGCGAGCGTGCCGCTCGCCAGGCGCCTTCTGATCGGCACGATGGAGACCGCGGGCGTCGATCCCGATATCTCCTACGACCTCTCCGTCGCCCTCAGCGAGGCCTGCGCGAACGCCGTGGAGCACGGCGGGGACACGGCACGCGGCGGCCCCGGATCGGAGGCGTACCGGGTCACGGCGTATCTCGACGGCGAGAAGTGCCGGATCGAGGTCGCCGACGCGGGCCCGGGATTCCCCGCGGGGTCCGCCGACCGGTCCCGCCCGCCGATCCGGCCCGCGCACACCGACTCGGAGAACGGCAGAGGGCTGTGTCTCATCGAGCAGCTCGCCGACCATGTCCACATCGGCAACAAGCCCGGCCGGGGCGGGGCTGTGGTGAGCTTCGACAAGATCCTCAAGTGGCGCGAGGACGCCGCGCCCCTGATGGCGGTCTGACTTCCGCCGACGCCCGAGCGGCTCGGAGGCGGTGTTTCACGTGAAACGTCCGTCCCCTGACCGCCCGCCCTCTGACCCTCCGCCCTCTGACCGTCCGTCCCCTGACCGTCAGCCCCCTACAGCGCACCCCAGTCCAGCGTCGTACGCGCCAGCTCCGCCACCTGCGTGAGCAGCGCCAGCCGGGCCGCGCGGACCGCCGGATCCGGGTCCATCACCAGCACCTCGTCGAAGAAGGCGCTGATCGCTTCGACCAGCGGGGCGGAAACCTCGATCAGTGCGCCGAGGTCGTCCTCACGGCCCTGCAGTGCTTGGCGTACGGCGTCGGCGCACTCGGCGAGACGCCGCTCCGCGGGCGCCGTCAGCAGGGAGGGATCCGCCGCCTCGACGCCGCCCTCGGGGAGGATGCGCACCACCCGCTGGAACGCGGCAGCGAGTGCCTCGAACTCCTCCGTGCCGATGTGCCGCTCCAGCGTGGCCAGGGTGCGGTCGCCGTGGGAGGGCCGGTCGGCCCACACCAGGACGGCCTGCACGAGCCGGTGCTCGTGCCCGGCGTCCGTGAGCTGCTGCTCGTAGCGCCGGGTGATCAGTTCGGCGGCCTCGGCGACCCGCTCGGCCGGCACCTCGACGCCCTGCGCGGCATACCGTACGGCCGCCGCGCGCAGCCCTTCGCTCACCCGCACCCCGGCCACGGCGGGAAGGCTCCGCAGCACATTCAGCAGCCCGATCGCGGCCCGGCGCACCCCGTACGGGTCGGAGCTCCCGGTCGGCGCGGCCCCGATCACGAACATGCCGGTCACCAGGTCGAACCGGTCGGCGAGCGACAGCACGGCCCCCGCGTCCCCGGCCGGCAGGGCGCCGCCGGCGGAGCGCGGCAGCTCCATCTCGGCCAGGGCCCGCGCGACCTCGGCGGACTCACCGGCCCGGCGCGCGTACTCCTCGGCCATCACCCCGGCCAGTCCGGAGAACTCGATCACCATCTGCGACGCCAGGTCGAACTTCGCCAGCGCACCGGCGCGCCGGACGACGTCGACAGCCTCCTGTGGAAGACCGGCCCGCCCGGCCAGGTCCACGGCGAGGGAGGCGAGCCGGTCGGCGCGGTCGGCGACCGTACCGAGCCGGTCCTCGAAGGTCAGCTTGTCCAGCCGGCGCCGGAACTCCGCCGGCGGCACCTTAAGATCCGCCCGCCAGAAGAACGCGGCGTCCTCGTAACGGGCCCGCAGCACCGCCTCGTTGCCCGCCCGCACCACGTCGTCGTCACACAGGGCGTTGGCGAAGGTGACGAAGTGCGGCATCAGCCGCTCACCGTCCAGCACCGGCAGATAGCGCTGGTGCTTGCGCATCACGGTGGTCAGGACGCTCGCGGGCAGTTCGAGGTAACGCTCGTCGAACGACCCCCGCACGGCATACGGGAACTCCAGGATGTCGGTGATCTCGTCGATCAGATCGGCCTGCCCCTCCACGTCGATCCGCCCGCCCACCTCGGCCGCCGCCTCCAGGGCACCACGGACCACCGCACCGCGCCGGGCGTCCCGGTCCAGCAGGATGCCGTGCATGTGCAGGAAGTGCGGGTAGCCCTCGGCGGAGGTCACCCGGACCTCCGGGTCAGGGGCCTGGCGCTGCACCCGCGTCGTGTCGCTCGAGGCGAGCGAGGAGACCACCACGGGCAGGGGAGTACGGCCCAGCAGGGCGAGCAGCCAGCGCACGGGCCGTGAGAACGACAGACCCGGGTCGCTCCAGCGCATGTTGCGGCCGGCGCGCAGCCCCGAAACGACTTCGGCCAGCAGATCGCTGAGCACCTCGACGGCCGGACGGCCCTCTTCGTGGCGGGTGACGGCCACGTACTCGACGCCCTTGACGTTGACGATCCGCACGTCGGTCGGCTCGGCCCTCTGACTGCGGGCGAAGCCCAGCAGGGCAGGCGTCGGAGCGCCGTCCTTGAAGGCGGCGGCGACCTTGGGGCCGCGCACGGTCCGCATGGTGTCCCGCTCGCGCGGCTGCACACCCTCGACGGTGATCACGATCCGGCGCGGCGTGGCCATCACGGTGATCGCGCCGTGCCCCAGCCGGGTCGCGGCCAGCTTGGCGGTGACCGACTCGCGCACCGCCTCGGTGGTGGCGGGGACGTCGGCGTACGGCAGTTCCTCCACGCCGATCTCGAACAGCAGTGTCTCGGCGTCGGGCACCTTGGGCAGTGCGGCCCGCTGGGCCGGGGCCGGCGCGGCCGCCACCCCGAGCGGATGCTCCAGCGCCGCCCGCCGCCGCTCCCAGAGCTTGGCCGACTCGTGCGTCAGGCCGCGCATCAGCGCGAACGCCTTGGCCCGCTCGGTGGTGCTGATCGCACCGCGCGCGTCGAGCACGTTGAAGGTGTGGCTGCACTTGAGCACGTACGTGTACGCCGGGACCGGCAGCTCCAGATCGAGCAGGCGCCGGGCCTCGGCCGCGTACGCGTCGAACAGCCGCTGGTTGGTGTCGAGGTCCGCGTCGTCGAGGTAGTAGCGGCTCATCTCGTACTCGTTCTGCCCGAACACCTCGCCGTACGTGATGCCCGGCGCGTACACGATGTCCTTGAAGTGGGCGACGCCCTGAAGGTTCATCAGGATGCGTTCGAGGCCGTACGTGATCTCCACCGACACCGGGTCCAGGGCGACACCGCCGACCTGCTGGAAGTAGGTGAACTGGGTGATCTCCATGCCGTCCAGCCAGACCTCCCAGCCCAGCCCCCAGGCGCCGAGCGCGGGCGAGGCCCAGTTGTCCTCGACGAACCGCACGTCGTGCGCGCCGAGGTCGACACCGAGCGCCTCCAGGCTCCCCAGGTACAGCTCCTGAGGGTTGCCCGGGTCGGGCTTGAGGATGACCTGGAACTGGGTGTGGGTCTGCAGCCGGTTGGGATTCTCGCCGTAGCGCGAGTCGTCCGGCCGCACGCTCGGCTCCACGTAGGCCACGCTCCACGGCTCGGGACCGAGCACCCGCAGTGCCGTGGCCGGGTTGGCCGTACCGGCTCCGACCTCGGTGTTCAACGGCTGCGTGATCATGCAGCCGTTGTCGCTCCAGTACTTCTGCAGGGTGAGGATGGCGTCCTGCATGGTCAGCGCCGTCTGGACGTTCTTCATGATGATCGCGCCTGTTCCCCGAGTCGGACCGGCAAGGTCGGCCATGATCTCACACGCCAACTACCGTTGACCTGCGGTTTTCCGATCACTGTCCGGATGCCGCCGGTCGATTCACAGTCGGCTCTCAGCCCGGCCTCACACACCTGACGGGTGCCGTCCCTAAGTTCCCCCTTCCATGACGGGAAACCACCGGAACACCTCCACCGCCCCCGGTACGGCGATGAGCAGCCCCGAGGACGAGGCACTCGCACACGCCGCCGTCGACGCGCTGGTCGGTCAGCTGGCCCTGGCCCCCAAGCCGGGCCTGCCCGACCCGCGCGACCTGACGGCCCGGGCCACCCGCCGGGACCACCGCGCCCTGTGCTGGTCGGCCAGGGCACTGCTCCCCGGCCTCACGGCCATGGCCGCCGCGGCCCGCCGCACGGGCGAACCCAGTGCCCGTCTCCGTGCGGAACTGGGCGCGATCGGCCGCTCGACGGAACACACGGTGGCACTCGCGGGCGGCGGCCACCGGGGCGCTCTGTGGACGCTCGGCCTGCTGGTCGCGGCGGCGGCGCTGCAACCGGGCGCCGACCCGGCCGAAACGACGACCCTGGCCCAGCACATCGCCGCCCACCCGGACCGCCGCGCGCCGCGCCGTCCCTCACGCGGCTCCACGGTCTCGGCCCGCTACGGCGCGGCCGGTGCCCGGGGCGAGGCCAGGGCGGGATTCCCGCACGTCCGCCGGGCCCTGACGACCCTCACCACCGCCCGTGTCCAGGGCGCTTCCGAGCCCCAGGCCCGCCTGGACGCCTTGCTCACGGTGATGTCGACGCTCCAGGACACCGAACTGCTCCACACAGCGGGTCCGATGGGTCTACGCCATGTCCAGGCGGGCGCACGCGGTGTGCTGGAAGCGGGCGGTACGGCCACGGAGCCGGGGGCGGCGGCCCTGTCGGCCCTGGACAAAGATCTTCGGGCACGCGCCTGGATTCCCCGGGGCAGCGCCCCTCTCCTTGCGGGGACGCTGTTCCTGGACGCCTTGGGGACGCGGGGCTGTGTCTGATTGCGGCTCCACCGCGTGGGCGCGACCAGCCACAGATCACCCGCACCCGAACCTCAGCCCCTGACGGAGGCCATCCAAGCCTCGACCTCATCCGACCGCCGGGGCAACGCCGCGCTCAGATTCCGGTTGCCGTCCTCCGTCACGAGGATGTCGTCCTCGATCCGCACACCGATACCCCGGTACTCCTCCGGCACCGTCAGATCGTCGGCCTGGAAGTACAGCCCCGGTTCGACGGTCAGGCACATCCCCGGCTCCAGCACACCGTCGACGTACGTCTCGGTCCGCGCGGCAGCGCAGTCGTGCACGTCCATCCCGAGCATGTGCCCGGTGCCGTGCAGCGTCCAACGCCGCTGAAGCCCCAGCTCCAGCACCCGCTCCACCGGCCCCTCGACCAGGCCCCACTCGACGAGCTTCTCGGCCAGCACCCGCTGCGCGGCATCGTGGAAGTCCCGGTACTTCGCCCCGGGCTGCACCGCGGCGATCCCGGCCTCCTGGGCCTCGTACACGGCGTCGTAGATCTTCCGCTGGATCTCGCTGAAGCGGCCGTTGACCGGCAGTGTCCGCGTGACGTCGGCGGTGTAGTACGTGTGCGTCTCCACGCCCGCGTCGAGCAGCAGCAGGTCACCCGACCGCACGGGCCCGTCGTTGCGCACCCAGTGCAGCGTGCAGGCGTGCGGCCCGGCCGCGGCGATGGTGCCGTAGCCGACGTCGTTGCCCTCCACCCGCGCGCGGAGGAAGAACGTGCCCTCGATGTACCGCTCGGAGGTCGCCTCGGCCTTGTCGAGGACCTTCACCACATCCTCGAAGCCGCGCACGGTCGAGTCGACGGCCTTCTGGAGCTCGCCGATCTCGAACTCGTCCTTGACCAGCCGCGCCTCGGAGAGGAAGACCCGCAGCTCCTCGTCGCGCTCGGCGGTGACCTTGTCGGTCAGCGCGGCCTCGATACCGGCGTCGTACCCGCGCACGACCCGCACCGGGCCGGTGGCCTCCCGCAGCGCCCCGGCCAGCTCGCGCACGTCGGAGGCGGGGATGCCGTACAGCTGCTCCGCCTCGGTGAGGGAGTGCCGGCGGCCGACCCACAGCTCGCCCTGGCCGTCCAGCCAGAACTCGCCGTTCTCCCGGTTCGAACGCGGCAGCAGGTAGATCGTCGCCTCGTGGCCGTCGCCCTTGGGCTCCAGGACCAGGACACCGTCCTCGGTCTGGTTGCCGGTGAGGTAGGCGTACTCGACGGAGGCGCGGAAGGCGTACTCGGTGTCGTTCGAGCGGGTCTTCAGGTTGCCCGCGGGGATCACCAGCCGCTCGCCCGGGAAGCGCGCGGACAGCGCGGCCCGGCGGGCGGCGGTCTCGGCGGCCTGGGGAACGGGCTGGAGGTCACGCAGCTCGGTGTCGGCCCAGCCGCTCTTCATGTTCTCGGCAAGCTCGTCGGACACGCCGGGGTACAGTCCGTTCTTCCGCTGCTTGATCGGCTCCTCTTCGGCAGTCTCCGGGGTGTCCGAAGGCTCTTCTGCCACGGCGGTCATCCTCCTCGATACGGCGCTGGACCGCCCTCCACTCTACGGCGGCGGGGAAGCGGCCTCAGGGCGATGACGAGGAGCGTTACTCGAACCGCACCGCCAGCAGGACGACGTCCTCCGCTCCGTCCTCCCCCAGTCTCGAATTCGCTCGACCGGGAGGTACCCCCTCGTCCAGCCCGTCCGGCAGCACGTTCCGCAGGACATGGTCGGCGAGGGCGCCGGGGTCGCACCGCAGTGCCCGGGGCGCTCCGGCCGCCGCCGCGTGCAGCCGGGCGAAGGCGCGGTCGATGGTCTCGCCGGTGCGGTGCAGCAGCCCGTCGGTGTACAGCAGAACCGTCTCTCCGGGCTCGGCGAGGATCTCCACGCTCGGCGCCTCCCAGCAGGCGAGCATGCCCAGCGGGGCGGAGACGGACGTCTCCACGAACTCGGTGCGGCGCTGGCCGATCAACAGCGGCGGACTGTGCCCGGCACCGGCCAGCGTGATCTTGCGGGCGGCCGGTTCGCAGTAGCCGAACAGGGCGGTGGCCGAGCGGGCCGGCTCGGTCAGCCGCAGCAGCAGCTCCAGGTCGGACAGGACGGCGACCGGGTCCTCCCCTTCCATCACGGCGTACGCGCGCAGGGACGCCCGCAGCCGGCCCATCGCGGCGACCGCGCTGGGCCCCGCTCCGGTGACGGACCCAACGGCGAGGCCGAGGGCGGCGTCGGGCAGCGGCAGCGCGTCGTACCAGTCGCCGCCGCCGCGCGGGCCGGTGCGGTGCCGGGCGGCGAGCTGGACACCGGCCACCCGCGGCAGCCGCGCGGGCAGCAGCTCGTCCGACATGGTCGCCATGGCCGCACGCGTGCGCTCCAGCTCGAGCAGCCGGGAGAGGTGCTCGGCGGCGTACCGGACGTACAGGCCGACGAGGTGGCGCTGCCGTTCGATCGGTTCGGCGGGTTCGTCGTAGAGCCACGCGACGGCGCCGAGGCGGTCGGCGGACTCGGAGGATCCGGCGGAATCGGGGGACGCGGCGGACTCGGGGGTCAGGGGGAGGGCGTAGCTGGCGGCGTAGCCGAGGCGGGCCGCGACCTCGCGGTGGCGGGGGTCGAGCCCCTCCTGGGCGAACAGGTCGGGCTCGGCGATGCCGTCCTCGCCGCCGGACAGTCCGTCGAGGATCCGGCCGTAGGACAGGGCGCTGCGGGGCACGGTCTCGATGTGGCCGAGGTCGGCGCGGGCCAGGCCCAGGCCGACGGTGGTGTCCGGGCCGAGTCCGTCGCCCGGTTCCAGGACGACGAGGCCGCGGCGGGCGCCCACCAGGGCGGCGCCGGCCCGCAGCAGCTCCTGGAGCGCCTGATCGAGCGCGGACGTGCGGGTCAGACGCTCGGTCAGCTCGTGCAGAGTGGTGAGGTCGGAGACCCAGCCGGCGAGACGGTCCTGGAGTACCGCGCCCGGTGGGACCGGAGGGTTTGGCGGGGCAGGCGGGGAGGAACCCGCCGCGACGGGCGCGACAGTGTGTGCGGGTGCCGGAACCGTTGAATCGATTCCAGCCACTTTCGGAGGGTGCGGGGCGTTCATGGCGTCCGGCTTTCCGACCAGCGCGTACTGCTCAAAAGCATCGCAAACCCCCATGTCATTCTGCGCCGCTAGCAGTGTCTCCACATGTACACGCACTCGTGAGGAGATGTCCAGCATTGTCCTGCTGGGATTCCTGGTGTCCATGAGGTTTGAGGGAACAACTCTCCTTCCTCTTGCTTAAATGCAAAGTTGGCTTAAAACTGCCGCAAGGGACGGCTTATTGCGGTCGACTGGGCTTGCTCGACCGAGCGTCACAACGGTCGTGATGGGTACGTACTCGGTGAAGGCCAGGGGTGGTTGCGAACTACCCGGAACCTGGTGACGGACCCGGGCGTCCTATCCACCGACGACCGTGCCCCATCCTCCCGTGGCGGAGGCGGAGAGAAATACGCGCGACGGCAAACGCCATACTTCGCCACCCCTACGCCACGCCCGTGCTTTTGATAGACGCAGTATGGGCGGGACGGCCGCGGAGGCAGCCAAAGCTCGACCCATAGGGGTTCCCCTTGCCCACGGCAGGGGTGTGATGCGCCAACAGGTACGCACAGTGAAGTGATCGACACATGATGTGATGTGGACCACGGTGTTGCCGGCGTGCAACGGAAAGGAACGAGCGCTCATGCGCGAGATCCTCGGAAGGCGACGCAGGCTCCTGTCCAAGCGCAGCGACGGGAGGCCTGAGCTGATCGGCGCGGCCCTGACCTACGCGACGGAATGGCAGTGGCCCGTACTCCCGGGCGTGGCGGCGGACCCCGAGGGGCGCGGCCGCTGCGGTTGCCCTGACCCCGAGTGCACGGTGCCCGGCGCGCACCCCTTCGACCCCGGCCTGCTCGCGGCCACCACCGACGGGCGCATGGTCCGCTGGTGGTGGAGCAACCGGCCGGCGGCGCCGATCGTCCTGGCCACCGGCGGCAAGGCCCCCTGCGCGGTCTCCCTGCCGGCCCTGCCGGCCGCCCGCGCCCTCGAAGCGCTCGACCGCTCGGGGCTGCGGCTCGGCCCGGTCGTCGCCTCCCCCAGCCGGTGGGCCATCCTCGTCAAGCCGTACTCCATGGAGCAGCTCGGCGAACTGCTCTACGCCAAGGACTTCGTGCCCGGCTCTCTCCGCTTCCACGGCGAGGGCGGCTACCTCGCGCTGCCCCCGTCCGAGACGGGCCAGGGCGAGATCCGCTGGGAGCGGGCGCCGCTGCCCGGCTCGGCCTCGCCGTGGGTGCCCGATGTGGAGGCCGTGGTGGACGCCGTGGTCGAGGCCCTCACTCGTACGGGTGTGAGCGCGCCCGAGTTCTAGGACTGTCGGGCGCGCCGAGCCCGGGTTCCGCCCCGGGGCGTTAAGTTCCGGGGTCATGCCGCGTCATTCCCGGGGCCGTCCCCGGGACCTCAGAGAGTTCCGGTTTCTCGCCCTCGCGGGTGTCGTGGCGGCGTGCGCGGTCGCACTGCCCCTGGCGGTGGCGTCCGCGGGCTCCCCGGGCTCCCGCGGTTCAGGGGATACGACCCGTGCCGGGGGCTCGGTGGACCATGCCGGCGAGCGTTCGTCCACGCCGTCCGCGGGCGGTGAGGAGCCTTCCGCCGGGGCCGGCCTCCCCGCCCTCGGCCCGGGCCTGTCGACCGCCGCGCGCTGCGGTCCCGAACTCTCCTCTCCCGAGGGCGTCGAGGCGCAGACCTGTGTCGTGACGCAGGCCGCGGACACCTGGGCGCGGACCTACTACCGCAACGCGACCGGCGAGACGCTGGACGCCGTACTGAGTCTGATGGGGCCCGGCGCCCGGACCGTGCGGATCACCTGCGCGGTGGGCGCCGAGGACGAGCCGGGGACCTGTGAGACGCCCCGCGAGCCCGCACGCGGGGAGCTGCGGGCGTACACGGCGGTCGCGGAGTTCGCCCGGCGGGCCGGCCAGGGGCCGCTGCTGCTGCGCTCGGGAAGCAACTCGCCCACGGCAGCGGGCAGTTGAGGAGCGGCTGCGTTCGGTGAACGGCCGCGCGCATGAAAAGACCCGGTTGCTGGCGACGGGGGATGCACCAGCAACCGGGCTACTGGAACGGTAACAAGAGATCGGCGGTTCGCAAATTCGATCTCGCCCTTTCCGGTCACCGATCGGCTTGTCCCGACCGGCAGTTGTGAAGGGCGTCACCTGTCCGAGCGCGAGGGTCCGGCCGGCCGTCGAAGGGCCGGACCGGGCCCTGTGCCGAGCCGTCAGCTGAGCGTGACCTGCCGGTTGGTGAGACCGCCACGCGCGCGGCGCTCGTCCGGAGTCAGCGGCGCGTCCGCGGCCAGGGCGGCGGCGAGGCGCTCGGCGAACTCGGCCGCCGGCTTCTCCACGTCCTCGGCCTTGACCCCGCTCGGCAGGTCCCAGACCGGCACGGTGAGCCCGTGAGCGCGGAAGGAGCCCACCAGACGTGTGCCCTCGCCCAGGCTCGACCGGCCCGCGGCGTGCAGCCGCGCGAGAGCGTCCAGAAGCTGCTCCTCGGGGTGGGGCATGACCCACCGCAAATGGTTCTTCTCGGGCGTTTCGCACCAGTACGCGGCGTCCACGCTCTGGAGCTTGACGGTCGGGATGGCCGCGGCGTTGGCCCGCTCCAGGGAGGCGGTCACCTCCGGTGTGGCGTTGTCCGGGTCCGGCACCCAGAACTCGAAGCCGCTGTGCACTTCTGGCTCGAAGGCGCCCTCCGGGTCGAGCAGATCCTGGAGCCGCGGTCCGTCGGCCGGGGCGCGGCGGCCCTGCACCGGCGTGCCGGGCTCGGCTTCCAGGGCGCGCTGGAGGATGTCGGCGAGGTCGCGGCTGAGGTCGCCCGACGAGGTGTCGTTCTGCAGACCGAGGAGGACCGAGCCGTCGTCGCGGCGCAGGGCGGGCCAGGCCATCGGCAGGACCGTGGCCAGCGTGACCGACGGGACGTCCTCGGGGAGGCCGTCCTTGAGCGTCAGCCCGGCCGTGGCCGCCGGGACCAGCTCGCGCAGGGCCACCCAGTCACACTCGCCGGGCAGGCCCTCGAAGGGGCGGTGCACCAGCTCGGTCACGGCGTGGGCCGCGGCCCGGCCGTGACAGGCCTTGTAGCGGCGGCCGCTGCCGCAGGGGCAGGGCTCACGAGCGCCGACGACCGGGATCTCTCCGTCGGTGATCTGCGGGCGCTTGGCCTTCGTCTGGGGTCGCTTCTTGGCCATCGATGGGTCTCCCGGTTACGGCTCGTCTCGTACGGTCGCGAGCCTAGCCGTTCGTGCCCCGGGGAGCGGGGTCCTGTGGACAACGCGGGTCCGGGGCGGCGCGGGGCTGTGGACTACACGGGCCTGTCGACCTGTGGACAACGCGAACCCCGTGACAGGGCGGGCCCTGTGGCCGAGGCGGCCCGTGTAGACAAGGCGGACCCTGCGAGTAACAGGTTGGGCCGGGCCGGTGCCGGGTCAGTCCATGTCGTCGAAGGCGTCCGCGAAGTCCAGTCCGGGTATCTGGGACACCGCCGGGGCCGTCACACGGGTCGCGAAGTCGTCGCGGCGGTGGCCGGCGTCCGGGTCGTACACGTCGGCGTGGACGACGACCCAGACGGTGACCTCGCCGCGGATGTCGTCCCGCACACCCCAGTCGTCGGCCAGCGCGGTGATGATGTTCAGCCCCCGGCCGCCGTGCGCCGTGACCGACGGGGTCGCGGGGGCGGGACGGGTCGGGCCGCCGCCGTCCGTGACCTCGACGATGAGCCGGCCGGACGGGTCCACGCGCCACGCGGCCCGGACGTCACCGTCACCGGAGAACGCGTCGCCCAGGGGCCTGCCGTGTTTGCACGCGTTGCTCAAAAGTTCGGAAAGGATCAGTACGGCGTCGTCGATGACCGATTCCGCTACGCCACCTCTGCGCAACTGTGCACGCATACGGTGTCTCGCTTCCCCCACGCCCGCAGGGCCATGGGGTACGGCCATGCTCGACGACGTGGGCACCTCCTGTGCCACCACCAACGCCACCCCCGAGACCTCCTTCGCCCCACGCCACGGTGTGGATGCCCCATTGGCCTGTACCGGAAACCGGCCAATCCACGTCCGGTGACGCATTCACCACGATCGAATACGGATCGAACGCGCCGGAGCACTCCCCGTAATCGCGTGGCTGGATTTCATCGGTGTGGCCGAGACGCGAGGATCCCGTCCGGCAAGGTATGAGGTCAAGAGGTGTGCGTGAGTCTGGTGGGACTTATGGGCTCGGCGGACCTCAGCGGCCGAGTTGGTCGAGCACCGCGCGCGGGCGGTTGGTGATGATGGCGTCGACGCCCAGGCCGACGCAGAGGTCCACGTCCTCGGGCTCGTTCACGGTCCACACGTGCACCTGGTGGCCGGCCCGTTTCAGCCGCTCCACATAGAGGGGGTGGTTGCGCACGATCCGGAGGGACGGGCCCGCGATCGGCACGCCCGGGGGCAGCCGTCCGTCGCGCAGCCGGGGCGAGGCGAACTGCGCCAGGTACACCGTCGGCAGGGTCGGCGAGGCGGCATGCACGCGGTGCAGCGAGCGGGCCGAGAAGCTCATGACCCGCACCCGGGACTCCTCGGCGGTGGCCGGGGCGTCGAGGCCGAACCGCTTCAGCAGGACCAGCAGCCGCTCCTCGACCTGCCCCGCCCAGCGCGTGGGGTGCTTGGTCTCGATGGCCAGTTCCACCCGGCGCCCGGCGTCGGCGACGAGTTCGAGCAACCGCTCCAGCGTGAGGACGGACGTCGCCTCACGGTCCTCCGGGCGGTGCTCCCAGTCGGGGTCCTCGTCGCGCCCCTTGTAGGCCTCACCGCTCTTCCAGGAGCCGAAGTCCAGGGCGGCGAGGTCGGCGAGCTCCAGGGCCGAGACCGCGCCGCGGCCGTTGGACGTACGGTTGATCCGGCGGTCGTGTACGCACACCAGGTGGCCGTCGGCGGTGAGGCGCACATCGCATTCGAGGGCGTCCGCGCCGTCCTCGATCGCCTTGGTGTACGCGGCCAGGGTGTGTTCCGGGGCGTCCTCGGAGGCACCGCGGTGGGCGACGACTTGAATCACATGCTGTCGAGCGTGAGTCACCGCGTCATGGTGCCACCGCGCGCGGGTACGCGTCTGGTCGGACGGACCCGGCGGATTCACAGGTCCGGACGGAGACACTGGAATTGCATCCTTTTCGTCGGTAATGACCTATATAAAGAATGGCCCCGGACCCACAGCCACCGCTTATGGTGCTCTGACGGCCAGTGGGAAAAGCTGACGCCATACAAAGGGACAAGCACAGCTGTATCGCGCCGGACCGTCACCAGCGTGAAAAAGCGTGACCGAGTGCGACCCAGGAAACAGCCGTGGATCGAGGAGAGAAGCTGTGAGCACCGAGAACGAGGGCACCGCGGTACCCCCCGCCCCGTCCGCACCCCCCGTGCCGGTGGACGCTCCCGCTGCTCCGGCGCCCGAGGGGCAGGCATCCCAGGGGCCGGGACCGTACGGACAGGACCCGCAGGGACAGCCCGCCCCCGGCCGGCCCGCCCCCGGCCAGGGCGCTCCTGGTGACACCGCGCATCACGGTGTCTCCTCCTCCGCTCCCGACCCCTCCTGGCCCCCGCCCCCGCCGCCCACCTCCCCGTACGGCGACGGTGGTTCCGGTTCCGGCGGCGGCTGGGGTTCCTCGTACCAGCAGCCGGCGCCGAAGTCCGGCCGTGGCCGTGGTGGTCTGGTCGCCGCGCTCCTGGTGGCCGCGCTGGTCGCGGGCGGCCTGGGCGGCGGTCTCGGCTACACACTGGCGAAGAACAACGACGACAGCAGCGGCTCGACGACGGTCTCCGCCTCCAGCAGCGGGGGCGACGTCAAACGCGACCCGGGCACGGTCGCGGGCGTGGCCGCCAGGGCGCTGCCGAGCACGGTCACGATCGAGGCCGAGAGCAACAGCGGCGAGGGCGGCACGGGCACGGGCTTCGTCTTCGACAAGCAGGGCCACATCGTCACCAACAACCACGTCGTGGCCGGCGCGGTGGACGGCGGCAAGCTCACCGCGACGTTCCCGAGCGGCAAGAAGTACGACGCCCAGGTGGTCGGGCACGCGCAGGGCTACGACGTGGCGGTCATCAAGCTCAAGGACGCCCCGTCGGACCTGAAGCCGCTCACCCTCGGCGACTCGGACAAGGTGGCGGTCGGCGACGCGACGATCGCGATCGGCGCACCCTTCGGCCTGTCCGACACGGTGACGACGGGCATCATCAGCGCCAAGAACCGCCCGGTCGCCTCCAGCGACGGCAGCGGCAGCCAGGCGTCGTACATGAGCGCCCTGCAGACCGACGCCTCGATCAACCCGGGCAACTCGGGCGGTCCGCTGCTGGACGCGCAGGGCAACGTCATCGGCATCAACTCCGCGATCCAGTCCACCGGCAACGGCGGCTTCGGCACCGGCCAGTCCGGCTCGATCGGCCTGGGCTTCGCCATCCCGATCAACCAGGCCGAGTACGTCGCCCAGGAGCTGATCAAGACCGGCAAGCCGGTGTACGCGAAGATCGGCGCGTCCGTCTCGCTGGAGGACACTTCGGGCGGCGCGCAGATCTCCAAGGAGGGCGCGGGCGGCGCCGCTTCACCGGTCGAGCCCGGCGGCCCGGCCGCCAAGGCCGGCCTCAAGCCCGGCGACGTCATCACCAAGCTCGACGACCGGGTGATCGACTCCGGCCCCACCCTGATCGGCGAGATCTGGACCCACAAGCCCGGCGACAAGGTCACGATCACCTACGAGCGCGACGGCAAGCAGCACACGGTCGACGTGACCCTGGGCTCGCGCGTCGGCGACAACTGACCGGCAGCCGCACGCACCGACCCGTTACCCTTGTCCCGCGCCGCCGATCACGGCCGGCGCGGGGAGGCGTGCCCGAGCGGCCGAAGGGAACGGTCTTGAAAACCGTCGTGGCAGCGATGTCACCGTGGGTTCAAATCCCACCGCCTCCGCGCAGGTCATGAACCTTGCAGGTCAGAAGGGGCGCCCCGCGGTGAGGGGCGCCCCTTCTGTATGGGGGTGTGGGCGGAGTACGCCCTGGATACCCGGGTGCAATGGTTGGGACGCTGAAACGGCATGGGAGGCACGGCGGGCACAGCGCGACCGACCACAAGGCCGAGACCGCGCGGGCGCCTGAGGCCGGGCCGGATGAGCAGGTGGAGCGGCAGGCGCCGGATACTCTGGCGCAACTGCCCAAGCGCTCCTGGGTGGTGGTGCTGAAAGGCACCCTGAAGGAATTCAAGAAGGACGAGCTGGCCGACCGGGCGGCGGCGCTGACCTACTACGGGATTCTGGCGCTGTTCCCGGCGCTGCTGGCGCTGATCTCGCTGCTGGGAGTCGTGGGGCAGTCGGCGTCGCGGCAGGTGCTGGACAACATCCAGAATCTGGCCCCGGGCGCGGCGCGGGACGTTCTGCGCAACGCGGTGCAGCAGATGCAGGGCAACGCCGGGATCGGTTCGGTCATGGCGATCGTGGGTGTGCTGCTGGCGGTGTGGTCGGCCTCCGGCTATGTCGCCGCGTTCATCAGGAGTGCCAACGCCGTCTACGACGTCCCGGAGGGCCGTCCGGTGTGGAAGGTGCTGCCGGTGCGCATCGGTGTGACGGTGGTCCTGATGGTCATGGCCGTGGTCAGCGCGGTGATCGTCGTATTCACCGGCGGCCTGGCACGGGAGATCGGCACTGCGCTGGGAGTGGGCGACACGGCCCTCACTGGTGGTCGATCGCGAAGTGGCCGGTGCTGCTGGTCCTGGTGACGATCATGATCGCGATCCTTTACTGGGCGACACCGAACGCGAAGGTTCGCGGCTTCCGCTGGATCACGCCGGGCAGTTTCCTGGCGCTGGTGATCTGGATGATCGCCTCGGCAGGTTTCGCGCTCTACGTGGCGAACTTCGCCTCGTACAACAAGACCTACGGCACCTTCGCCGGCGTGATCATCTTCCTGGTGTGGCTGTGGATCACCAATCTGGCGATCCTGCTGGGCCTGGAGTTCGACTCGGAGATGGCCCGGCAACGCGCGGTGGCGGGCGGTCAGCCGGCCGGGGAAGAGCCGTACGTCGAGCCGCGCGACACCCGGAAGTGGGACGAGGAGGATCGCCGCCGTCTTGGACCCTGAGGTACGGCAGGGTGACCACACGCCCGGACGGTGAGGCGGCGCCGCAGGGGGTACCCGGACAGCCGACCGGATCAATGGGCGAGCCAGGCCCATGCGAACACTCGCGGGGCCCGCCCGGAACGCCGACGTAGGGCAGGTGAGCATGCATGACGGCAGACAGCCCCCACCGCACCGGTGCCGGAGCGCAGGAACCGGTGGGCGACCTGGTGCAGCGTGCCTCGCAGCAGCTCTCGCAGTTGGTGCGTGACGAGATGCGCCTGGCGCAGGCGGAGATGACCGAAAAGGGCAAGCGGTTCGGCAAGGGCGGTGGCCTGTTCGGCGGCGCCGGACTGGTGGGTGTGCTCACCCTGCAGGCGCTGGTGGTCACCGTGATCGCCGCGCTGTCGCTCACCATGGACGTGTGGCTGGCGGCTCTGATCGTCACCGGCGTCCTGGCCGCCATCACCGCCTTGATGGCGGCGCTCGGCAAGCAGCAGGTCGGCAAGGCATCGCCGCCGACGCCCGAGCGGACCATGGACAGCGTCAAGGCCGATGTGGCCGAGGTCAAGGAGAAGGCACAGCGATGATCCCGGACAAGTCACACACGGGCGATGAGGCAGCAGCACCTTCCCCGGAGGAACTGCGCGAGCATGTCGAGGCAACTCGTGAGGAACTCGGCGAGACCGTCGAGGCACTCGCGGCGAAGTCCGACGTCAAGACCCGCACCCAGGAGAAGACGGCAGCCGTCAGGCAGCAGGTTGCCGAGAAGACCACACAGGTCAGGGCCCAGCTGAAGGACAAGGCGACGCACGCCGCTCACGCCGTCCAGGACAGGACCCCGGAACCGGTACGTGCCAAGACCGCTGCGGCCACTGAGCAGGTCCGCGACAAGGCCGTGCACGTCGCAGAGCTGGCCCGGGACAAGGCCCCGCAACCGGTCCGTGAGAAGGCCGGCCACGGCATGGAGGCGGCGCGGGCCAAGCGGACCACGCTGCTCGCCGCCGCTGGCGCGTTCGTCGCACTGCTGCTCATCCGCCGTTCCCGGAGGCACCGATGAAAGCCTCGAAGATCGCTTACAAGCCGGTCGGCCTGGCCATGGGTGCCCTCAGCGGTGTGCTGGCCGGGGCGGTGTTCAAGGAGGTCTGGAAACGGCTCGGGCACGAGGAGGACGCCCCTGACGCCACCGACGAGCACCGCACGTGGCGGGAGGTGCTGCCGGCAGCTGTCCTGCAAGGTGCGATCTTCGCCGGTGTCAAAGCCGCCGTCGACCGCGGTGGCGCCACGGCCACCCGCCGCCTGACAGGCACCTGGCCCGGCTGACGGCTCCCGTTTACTCGTCGGCGGCTTTGCCCACCTCGTAGAGGGTCGGCCGGCCCCCGGGGGTAGAGGTGGGCATCGTGTCGCTCCGGTGTGGGCGCAGACGCAGATGGGCCGTGATCTGCTTTCCCACGGCGCGGAATCCGACGACGACTGTGTCGCTGACCGTGTGCACCAGGTGGAGTCCGTGCCCGCCGACGCGGTGCCGGTCGCGCTTGTGCACCACCGGTTCGTCGGGGGAGGTGTCCCACACGGTGATCGCGAGTGTGCCGGCCGACAGCTGCAGGACCAGCCCGCACGGGCCGGGAGCGTGCCGGATGGCGTTCGTGGCGAGTTCGCTGACGATCAGTTCGGCGTCCCTGGCCGGCAAGGCCGGTACGGGTGTGCGGCCGGTCAGCGGGGCGCGGGCGAGGAAGGCGCGGAGAACGCGGCGCGCTTCAGCGGCGCTGGCCGCACCGCTGTCCCACGCCACGTCGGAACGGAGCGTGGCGTGCTCACCCATGCCCTGCTCATCTGCCGCCTGCTTCATAAGCGGGATGACCATGTGGGGCTCTTTCGTTGTGCTCACCACTCTGGAGCGGCTTTCCGTGCTGCGCATACCCGGGCGCCGACCGCGCACACCGGGGCGGGCTCCCGGCGCCCGCGGTGCCGAACGGCCCACCCGGGGCACGTCGGTAGGCTGTCAGCGCTCCTCCCCAGGTGGGACGGGGCGATGGGAGTGGCAGATGCAGTCGCCGGAGGGAACGGGTTGAAGACCGGTGTGGCAGCGCGGGTTACGGCGTGAGCGGGCGCATCGTCGTCGTCACCGCTGTGCACGGCCCGTCGGCCCGGTTCCTGCCGGAGGCCCACACGTCCCTGTGCGAGCAGTGGCTGCCGGAGGGCTGGGCGTGGCACTGGGTGATCCAGGAGGACGGGGAGAGCGCGGACGTACGGCCGTACGTGCCCGACGACGAGCGGGTGACGTTCCGGCAGGGCCGGGCCGGAGGGCCCGGGGTCGCTCGGACCATGGCCCTGGCGCATGCCGAGGGTGCGTACGTGAAGGTCCTGGACGCCGACGACCAGCTGACGCCGGGCACGCTCGCGCGGGATCTCGCGGCGCTGGAGGCCGACCGCGGCCTCGGGTGGGCGACGTCGCGGGTGCTGGACCTCATGCCCGACGGCTCGACGGCCGGTTTCCCGGGCGACCCCGACCCCGGGCCGATCGAGCGCGGAGCCGTGTTGGCGCACTGGAAGGCCAACGGCTTCCTCGCCCCGGTCCATCCGGCCTCGCTGTTCGTACGACGGGAGCTGCTGCTCGCCCTCGGCGGCTGGATGGCGCTGCCCGCGTCGGAGGACACGGGGCTGCTGCTCGCGCTGAACGCGGTGAGCCGGGGGTGGTTCTCGGGCGAGGTGGGGCTGCTGTACCGGAAGTGGGAGGGCCAGGTGACCGGCCAGACCGCCCATGTGGACCGTGCCGAGCGGGCTGCCCGGATGGCGGTCGTGGAGGCCAGGGCCCGGGCGCTGGGCGGTTTCCGGTGGCCTTTTCCGGCCGGGCACTGACGTGAGCCGATCAATCGGCTATGGCTTGAGCTCGGTCTCCCTCGGCGCCTTCGCGGGCAGCTCATGGCGGATGTACCACTCCGTACCGAGCAACCGCTCCCGCTCGGGCGCCGGGAGCGCGGCTATCAGGCCCGGGGCTGCTCCCCGCTCCACCTCCGTGCGGTGCGCCAGCACGGCGGCGATTTTCCGGTCCAGCCAGCCGGTGACGTCGACGGTCGCCGTGACCCGGTCGTCCGGGACCGTGCGCATCGTCTTGCCCGTGGGGGCCAGGTGGCCGCCCCACGCCCGGACGGCGGAGTGCGGGTGGGTGGACAGATACAGCGCGCTCGGCTGCCAGGGCTCACCGGCGTCCGGGTAGAGGCGTTCGAATCCGGCGGCGTGCACTGCCGACAGGGTCACGCGGTGGGTGTGCACATGGTCCTCGTGGCCGGTCAGGCCGCCGTAGGCGTCGTGGGTGACGACGATGTCGGGGCGGAAGTCCCGGATCTGGGCGACCAGGGCGCCCACCGCCTCGTCGAGCGGGGCGTCGCACAGGCGCGGGCTGCCCGGCGCCGACCGCGGGACGCGGGAATCGGCATAGCCCAGCATGCGTGGGCGGCCGGCGCCGAGGATGTGGAGCGCCTCGGCCAGTTCCGCGGCGCGCGGGGTGTCCCTCGCCCAGGTCGCCGTGACGACGGCCGTGCGGGCGCCCGCCGCCGCGTGCCGGGCGAGGGTGCCGCCCGCCGTCAGGGACTCGTCGTCGGGGTGGGCGAAGACCGCGAGCAGGCTCGGTACCGGCACAGGCCCTCGCTACGGGCGGTCCGGTGACGAGGGCGCGTCGGTGGCGGCGGCGGTGGCTGTGGCTGTGGTGGTGACGGTGATGCTGATGCTGATGGCCTGACTGGGGCACTTCTCCGCCGCCTCCAGGGTCTCCGGGGCGTCGCCCGCCTCCTCGCGGCCCGGGCGGACGGCACCGAATCCGTCGACGAACTCGAAGACCTCCGGGGCCCTGTGGACGCACTCGGCGGAGCCGTAGCAGAGGTCGCGGTCGACAGAGACCTTGTGCGCCTTCATTCCGTTCATCCCCCTCGTCCCCCACCGGCCGATGCCGGAAGCCGGTGACCCGAGGTGTTGACTGCCCAGCGCGAGGCCGGCTGAACCGGCCCTCCCTACCGTGCGGCGGCCGCCGCCAGCCAGTGGGCGACCCGGCGTACGGCGGCCTCGTCGAGGCGTTCGGCGAGGGCCTGGACGGTCGCGTCGTCCTCGGGGGAGAGGTCGTAGAGGCCCGCCTTGCTCAGCCCGGACAGGAGGACCTGGTGGCGGCGGCCGGTCATGCGTTCCGACAGCCCGGTCGGTTGGGGGACAGAGGTGCCGGACTTCGGGGGTGTGCCGGACGTCAGGGGTGTGCCGGACGTCCGGGGTGTGTCGAAGCGGTGCCAGTCGCCGTCCTTCGGGCCCCACAGGGTGAAGGTCACCTCGTCCCCACGCGCCCGCAGGGTCTGTGTCATCTCGCCCAGGGCATGCAGAACGGGCGAGCGGTGGGGCGACTCCGCGGCTGTCCGCCAGGTCTGCTCGGCCGGGCGGCAGTACATCGCCACCCAGCGCGGGGCGCCCTGCGGGCGCGGGCTCTCGGGACGTGGCTCCACTGTGCTCACCCCTGTACGTCGCTTGCGGCGGCAGGGCGACCATAGCTGACGGGTCGTCAGTTATCCAGGGTTGGAGAGCGCTGGCCGCTGGGGAGGATCACCACGTCGTCCGGCACCGGTCCCTCCCCTCGTGGGGACCGGTACCGAACGGTGGGGGTCAACTCGTCCGGCTCCGCTGGAAGCCGACCGGATCAGTGCGCTGCTGCGTCCGGATCCTGCCAGTTCCGGCCACCGACGAGGAGTCTCCGGTTCCGGGTAGGCGGTATTACCGCAGGTCAGGCATATAGAGTGAGTTTTCCGGTCCGGACGTCCAGGCGCGGAGAGTTAAGGAGTGGAGACCTTGGGTTCCGACTCCGGGGCACGTACCGCCTTCGCGGAGCGCCTCGCACTGCTGTACAAGGAAGCCGGGAACCCTCCGCTCAAGCGGGTGTCCGAAGCGGTCGTCCGGCTCCAGCGGGTCGACGAACGCGGGCGTCCCGTCCGGGTGTCCGCGCAGCGCATCAGCGACTGGCGCCGGGCCCGGAACGTACCCGCTCAGTTCACCGCCCTCGCGGCGGTGCTGCACGTGCTGATCCCCGAGGCGCGGCGCACGCGGCCCACGCCGGTGTCCCCGGGCCTGTACGACCTCGGGCAGTGGCAGCGGCTGTGGGAAGCGGCGGTGGCCGGTCCGGTCGGCGAGCGCGGCTCGGAAGCCGCGGAGCAGGGGCGGCCGGAGGGCGAAGCCCCGCCCGTGCCGCCCGGCGGGGTGTGCCCGTACCGGGGGCTGGCCTCCTACCGCAGGGAGGACGCCCGGTGGTTCTTCGGCCGGCAGCGGAGCACGGACGCGCTCGTCGACCAGCTCCGGGCCGTGGCGGGGCCGGGCGGCCTGGTCATGCTCGTGGGCGCGTCGGGGGCCGGGAAGTCCTCACTGCTGAACGCCGGGCTGGTGCCCGCGCTGCGGGACGGGGCGCTGGATGATGGTGGCGAGGGTGGTGATGGTGGGGACGGCTCCGGTGAGTCCAGTGAGTCCAGTGACCGCAGTGGTGCAGGTGGTGCCGACGAGGCCCGTCACGCCACGGAAGTCGTGCAGCTCGTCCCCGGCGTTCATCCCCTGGCGGAGCTGACCCGGTGCATCCCGGAGCTGGCACCCGTCGTCTCGGCCGTGATCGCGGCCGACCCACCCGACGCTCCCGGCGCGGAGGACCCCGTCGTCCCCACCACCGTGGGTCCCCGCGTCGCGAGGGCCCCCGACGTCCGCGCCGCCGTCGCAGCCTGGGCGCGGCGCGAGGCGCCGTCCGGTGCCCGGCCGGTCGTCATCGTGGACCAGTTCGAGGAGACGTTCACCCTCTGCACCGACGAGACGGAGCGCCGTGCGTTCATCGAGGTCCTGCACGCCGCCTGTTCGCCGGCCGGTGACGGCGACCCGGCCCCGGCAAGCGTGGTGCTGGGCATACGGGCCGACTTCTACGAGCGGTGCCTCCGGTATCCCGAACTGGCCGACGCGCTCCAGCACCGGCACATGGTGCTCGGCCCCCTGACCACCGCGGAGCTGCGCGAGGCGGTGACGGGCCCGGCCAAGGCCGTCGGTCTGGAACTGGAACCGGGCCTGGCGGAGCTGATCGTCCGGGAGGTGAGCGCCGACGGCCCGCGCGGGGCGCACGGCGCGGGCGTGCTGCCGCTCCTCTCGCACGCCCTGCTCGCCACCTGGCAGCGCAGGAAGGCGGGCCGGCTGACGCTCGCCGGGTACCGCGCGGCCGGCGGCATCCAGGGCGCGGTCGCGGCGACCGCCGAGCGGGCCTGGTCCGGTCTCGACCCGGCGGCGCGCACGGCGGCCCGGCTGCTCCTGCTCCGGCTGGTCCGGCTGGGCGAGGACACCCAGGCCACGCGCAGGCGGGGCACCCGCCGCCAGCTGGCGGAGGAGTCGACCGACCCCGGCAAGACCGAGGAGTCCCTGGAGGCCCTGGTCCGCGCCCGGCTGGTCACGCTCGACGCGGAGACCGTGGAGATCACCCACGAGGCGCTGCTGCACGCCTGGCCGCGGCTGCGCGACTGGATCGACGACGACCGGCAGGGCAATCTGCTGCGCCAGCGTCTGGAGGAGGACGGCCGGGCCTGGGAGGAGTCGGACCGCGACACCTCACTGCTCTACCGGGGCTCCCGGCTGGAACAGGCCCACGGGTGGGCGAAATCCGCCGGGGATACGTTCCTGACCCGGAGCGCGGTGGAGTTCCTGGCCGCCTCGGTCCGGCTGCGCCGGCGCATCATCTGGATCAGCCGGGGCGCGGTGGCGACCCTGGTCGTGCTGGCGGTGCTGGCCGTCGGGGCGGCCGTCGTCGCCTGGAAGCAGCGGGACGAAGCCGTGTTCGAGCAGGTGCTCGCCCAGGCCGATCGCGTCCAGTACACCGACCCCTCGCTCTCCGCGCAGCTGGACCTGGTGGCACACCGGCTGCGCCCGGACGACAAGGGCGCGAACAGCCGCCTGATCTCCATCGTGAACGCCCCGCTGTCCACGCCGCTGGTCGGCCACAGCGGCGCGGTCTACCTCACGACGTTCAGCCCGGACGGCCGTACCCTCGCCACCGCCAGCTACGACCGGACCGTACGGCTGTGGAACACGACCGACCCCAAACGCCCGAAGCCCCTGGGCAAGCCGCTCACCGGTCACACCAGCTGGGTGAGCAGCGCGGTCTTCAGCCCGGACGGCCGGACCCTCGCCAGTGCCTCCGACGACGGCACGATCCGGCTGTGGGACGTGACCGACCCCGGCCACCCGAAGCGGCTCGGCAAGCCCCTGACCGGCCACGACGGCACGATCTACCTGGTCGCCTTCAGCCCGGACGGACGCACGCTGGCCTCTGTCGGCGACGATCACACCGTACGGCTGTGGGACGTGGCCGATCCACGCCGGCCGCGGGCGCTCGGCAAGCCCCTGACCGGGCACGAGGCCGCCGTACGGTCGGTGGCGTTCAGCCCGGACGGCCGGACGCTGGCGGCCGGCGGCGACGACGGCACGATCCGGCTGTGGGACGTGGCGGACTCGCGGCGTCCCGAGCCGGTCGGGAAGCCGCTGACCGGCCACACCGCCACGGTGCACTCCGTGGCCTTCAGCCCGGACGGCCGTACGCTCGCCAGTGGCAGCTCGGACAACACCATCCGCCTCTGGAACATGGCCGACCGGCGTCACCCGGCGGCGATCGGAGCGCCGCTCACCGGCCACACGGGCCCGGTGTGGTCCGTGGCCTTCAGCCCCGACGGCAGCATGCTCGCCGCCGCCAGCGCGGACAGCACGGCGAGTCTGTGGAAGGTCGGTGATCCGGCGTACCCGTCGCAGGTCGGCGCGCCCCTGGCGGGCAGCAGCGGCGAGATGTACGCGCTCGGCTTCAGCCCCGACGGGCGCACCCTGGCCACCGGGTCGGGCGACAACAAGGTCCGTCTGTGGGCGCTGCCGACGGCGGACATGATCGGCCGGACGGGAGTGTTCCGGCCGGACGGGCGGGTGCTCGCGACGTCGGCGCTCGACGGGCGGGTCCGGCTGTGGGACGTGCGCAAGCCGGGCAGGCCCGTGCCGATGGGTGAGCCCTTCCGGCCGAAGGGCGGCGTGCGCTCGCTGGAGTTCTCCGCGGACGGCCGCACGCTCGCGATGGTGACGGGGAACCGGGCCCTGCAGCTGTGGAACGTCGGCGATCCGGACCGCCCCGTCCCCCACGGGCCGCCCGTCCCGCTGCACATCCGGTTCGCCGATCCGCTGGCCTTCAGCCCGGACGGGCACCTGCTGGCGACCGCCGATGACGACCGCACCGTCCAGCTGTGGGACATCGGCGACCCGTCCCGCCCGCGCCCGCTCGGCGCGCCCCTCACCGGGCACAAGGGGTACGTCAACTCCCTCGTCTTCAGCCCGGACGGCCGTACGCTCGCCAGCGGCAGCGCCGACGGCACCATCCGGCTGTGGAACGTGACGGACCCCGGGCGGGCCGTCCTGCGTGGCGCACCCCTCACGGGGCATCTCGGAGCCGTCAACGTCCTCGCCTACAGCCCCGACGGGCGGACGCTGGCCAGCGGCGGCGACGACAACTCGGTCCGGCTCTGGGACCTGGAGAACCCGGACAGGGCCTCGCAGCGCAAGAGCCTCACGGGCCACACGGAGGCGGTCGTGTCCCTGACATTCAGCCGGAACGGCCGCACTCTGGCCAGCGGCGGCAACGACAGCACCGTGCGGCTCTGGAACCTCTCGGACCCCGCCAGGGCCACCGCGATCGGCCAGTCGATGAGCCCCAATTCCAGGAACGGCGGCACCTTCCTGTCGTTCAGTCCGAACAGCCACATGATCGGGGTGTCGAGCGGCACCGACACCATCCGGCTGTGGAACCTGGACGTCGAGGCGGCCGCACGCCGCGTCTGCACGATGACCCGGGGTGTTCTGACACCGGAGACCTGGAGCGAGTACCTGCCCCGGCTGTCCTACGACCCGCCGTGCGAGCCCTGACGGGGCCGGTCGCCCAACAGGCCGCCCTCGCCCGGCAGTTGAGTGATACGAGTCACAACCTGGGCTTTGCTGACGAACAGCCGGTTCCCATGGGCAAGCGCTTGTTACCCTTGGCCATAGCCCGACCGCTGGTGCATCCCCCGTCGCCAGCGGTCGGGCCTTTGTGTGGGCGCGTCGGGCCTTATGCGGGCGCTTGAGCCCGCAGGTCGAGCCGCATCAGGACCCGGGGGTGGCCGGCCAGCACCGAGGTGGTGTCCGCCGCGTATGTGAAACCGGCGCGTTCGAAGTTCTTCCGCAGTCCGGGGTACGCCATCGTCAGGTCGACCTTGGCGTCGCCGTTGTCCAGGGCGTACGCCTCGATCGCCGGTGCGCCGTGGGCGCGGGCGAACTCGACGGCGCCGGCGATGAGGGCGTGTGAGATGCCCTGCTTGCGGTGACCGGGGCGGACCCGGACGCACCACAGCGACCAGACGGGCAGGTCGTCGATGTGCGGGATCTTGCGGTTGCGGGCGAAGGAGGTGTCCGCGCGCGGGGCGACGGCGGCCCACCCGACCGGTTCACCGCCGTCGTAGGCGAGCACACCGGGCGGAGGATCCTGGTGACACAGCTCGGCGACGTACTCGCCGCGGGCCGGGCCGCGCAGCTCGTTGTTGAGCTTGGAGGGAATCCGGTAGCTCAGACACCAGCAGACGTTCGCCCCGGGCGACTTGGGTCCCAGCACGGCACGGACGTCCTCGAAGACCGTGGCCGGCCGAACGTCGATGCTCATGCCTCCACGATGTCACGAACTGCTGGGCTAGGTGTGCTGTCGCCCGCCCCCTCCCTCGCCACCGGGTTCGGCGGCCAGGGCGGAAGAACCGCCTTGAAGAACGACGAGCGCGAGGAGCAGCGCAACGGCACGAGACAGCAGACGAGATCGCATGCCCGCTTCAACGGACTGCTTCGCCGCTGGTCACAGGGCTGCCATTGTGATTTAGGAGTACGGATACGCTTCCGTCATGGACGTCCGTGTCGAGATCATCCGGGATCCGAGCGAGGAGCTCCTCGACGCCTTCGGGCGATTGCTTCCGCAGTTGTCCACGACGGCCCGGCCCCTGGACCGGGCGGCGGTCGACCGGATGGTCCGCTGCGACGCCGTCACCGTGCTCGTGGCCCGGGCCGGTGGCGTGATCGTCGGCACCCTGACCCTCGCGCTGCTGCCCCTGCCGTCCGGGCTGAGGGGCCGCGTCGAGGATGTGGTCGTCGACGACGCGGCGCGCGGGCAGGGCGTGGCGGGCCTGCTCATCGAGGAGGCCGTGCGGATCGCCCGCGAGGCCGGGGCCCGTACGGTCGACCTCACGTCCCGGCCGGACCGTGCCGCCGCGAACCGCCTCTACGAGCGGCTCGGATTCCGGGCCCGCGAGTCCACGGTCCACCGCATCGCGCCTTAGGGCCTGTCCGCCGAATCCCCGCCTGCTCCGCGGCGTCTGGCACGCCCGCTCGCCACGTTGCCGAACCGCCCACGTGGCTCCTGCCTCATCCAACCTCGCGCTGGGGACCCCATCGAGGGCGCTCCGGCGCCTTGCGGCCGCACGCACCAGACGCGGCGGAGCCCGCCCTCCGGGCGGACGACGGGGATGTGTCAGACAGGCCCTACGGGGAAGCCGCCCGCAGCATCCGCAGCTGGCCGATTTCCGTCGCGTTCTTCATCAGTTCCGCGTTCAGCCATGCCGCCATGTGCGCGACCGTGTACTGCGGGTCGTTCGGCCAGGGGAACGGGGCCGTGGTGTCCAGGTCGGCGTCGGTGAGGTCGTCCAGGACGGTCAGCCATTGCGTGTGCAGGCCGCGCAGCCAGTCGACGGCCGGTGCGCCCTCGCCGGGCCAGGTGATGTCCGTGCGGTCGCGGGGCGGGCGGCCCTGGGCGTGGTCGAGGGCCACGCTCCACCACCAGCCGATGTGCCAGCTGACCCAGGCGACGGTGGGGACGGGCACGGGGTCGGGCTCGGTCTCCGCCCAGTCCGGTACCCAGGTGCCGTCGGGGCCCTTGCGCAGCGTCCAGCAGTGCGGCGCGGGCTCCCAGAGGAAGTCCCCCGGCTCCAGCCGCTCCAGGTGGTACTCGAACAACGACCAGATCAACTCGTGCTGCCAGCGCAGCAGTTCCGTGCGGGAAACGCTCATCGCACGACACTACGCAAGCGCCCTGGCGTCCCGGGCCAGGCCCGCCCAGTCGAGGTCGCGCAGCCCGGGCTCCGCGTCGCAGCCCGAGGGCAGGCGGGGCGTGGCCTGGAACCAGACGACGGTGAGCCGGGAGCGGTAGGCGACCGGGTCGTGGGCCGGATCGAGAGCCGTGGAGTGGAACGTGCCGACGCAGGCCACGGCGGGCAGGACCTCCACGGGCCCGAGGCCGCCCGCGTACTGGTCGGGGTAGGCGCGCCGGGGCGGGAGCAGGTGGACCGGTGTGCCGGGGCGGGCCCGCCCGGCGGCGCGCAGCAGGCCGCGGATCCGCCGATCGTTCACGGGCTTGCAGGGGTAGCCCTCCAGCAGGTCGCCGTACGTCGACGTGAACCGCAGCTCGGCGAGATCCACCGGGCGGCCGGAGGCCAGGACGAGGCGGGCGAGCGCCAGGGCCGGCGTTGTGACGTGCTGTCGCATGGAAGTCTTTCGGTGCTCATGGGCAGGCCCTGGCTCAGGGCCGGTGCCCCGTCAGCCGCGCTGCCGATGCGATCGTCGCCCGGGCCTCGCGTTCGGTGAGGCCGGTGCCCCGGGCGGCGTCGACCAGCGCGTCCACGAGCGCGGGGCCGATGCCGTCCTCGTAGGCCCGGCAGGCCGCCCAGAACAGCCGGGTGTTGCGCTGGCCCTCGTGCGCGGCGAGGACGAACTGCACCAGGCCCTGGCCGTGTCCGCCGGTCGCCGGGGGCGTGGGGTGGTGGGTGCGGGGCGGCGGGAGGAGCAGGCGAAGGAGGGAGCGCGGACAGGGGGCGGGGGCCAGGTGCGCGGTCCCCGGGGCCGCGGCGTACACGCCCTGGCCGGTGCGGGAGCCGGGGCCGACGAGGTAGCCGCCGGCGCCCCGGATGTCGATGCCCGGGGCGAGGCGGCCCGCCGAGTTGGGGACGACCACGTCGGGCGGGCCGCTCAGCCAGAGGTGACGGCCGCCGGACGGGGTCACGACGACCACGGTCGGCGGGATGGTGAACAGGTGCCGCAACGCCAGCTCGCGCAGGGCGGCCGAGGCGTCCGTGCCGGTCTTCACGTCCAGGTCGATGCCGATCAGATGGTGCGGGGGCAGGCCGCAGGCGATGCCGTACCCGGTCGCCCAGGGCGCCGCGGCGAACAGTTCGCGGATGCGGGCGGGGTCGGTTGAGGCGTCGTAGACCCCGTGGCCGAGCCGGCCGCACTCGCCGTGGCAGGGGGAGGGGGCGGGGTCGTCGCGGTGCGGGGAGCGCAGGGCCGGGAGCTTGGTGCGGGACAGGGGGATGACGGCCAGTCCGCGTTCGGCGGCTGACAGGGCGTGTGCGAGGGCCAGCGTCGTGGCCTGCCGGTCGGTGGTGGCCATGCTCCTAGTTTCGTACGTACGTTCGAAAAAGGAAAGAGGGAACGGGTGTGGCTCGCCGGGGCGGAGAGGCGGACGGGAAAAACATGGGAACGCTTCGGCCTTGCGGCACCTGGGATTGACAAGCGCCTGCGCGGCGGTGCTTCGGTGTCACCGCGCAGGCGTTTTCGACGGCTGCGGGGCCTTGACGGAACCGTGGAACTGACGGACAGTCAGAAACCGTGAACGGTGAGCCGGAGGTCCACGAGGAGTTCGAGGCGCGCCTGAAGGCCTACGAGGGCCGCCCGGCCGCCGCCACCGGGGTCGGCCGGGACCCCGTCAACGCCCCGATGATCAGGCACTGGTGCGAGGCCATGGGCGACACCAACCCGGCGTACACGGGCCCGGACGCCATCGCACCCCCCACCATGCTCCAGGCGTGGACCATGGCCGGCCTCTCCCGCCGCCCCGAACGCACGGCGGCCTACGACGAACTCCTCGGCCTGCTCGACGAGTCGGGCCACCACGCGGTCGTCGCCACCGACTGCGAGCAGGAGTACCTCCGCCCCCTGCGCCCCGGGGACGAGATCACCTTCGACTCGGTGATCGAGTCGGTGTCGGAGCGCAAGACCACGAAACTGGGACCGGGCTACTTCGTCACCACCCGCACGGACGTCAGGGTGGGCGGCGAACTCGCCGGCACCCACCGCTTCCGCATCCTCAAATACGCCCCCGCACACCGGCCGAAAGCCTCGAACGCCCCTGAAGAGCGCCGCCCCCGCCCCGTCGTCAACCGCGACAACGCCGGCTTCTGGGAGGGCGTGGCGCGCCACGAACTGCTGATCCAGCGCTGCACCGGCTGCGGCACCCTGCGTTTCCCCTGGCTGCCGGGCTGCAACAGCTGCGGCTGGCCGGACTGGGACACCGTCGAGGCGAGCGGCGAGGGCACGGTCTACTCGTACGTCGTCATGCACCACCCGCCCTTCCCGGCTTTCGAGCCCCCCTTCGCGGTGGGGCTGATCGAGCTCGCGGAGGGCGTGCGGATCGTCAGCAACGTCGTGGGGGTGCCGTACGACAAGGTGCGGATCGGCATGCCGGTGCGGCTGGAGTTCCGCCGGTACGACGACGAGCTGGTGCTGCCGGTCTTCCAGGGGGTGACGCGGTGAACGCCGGCGACCGCCTCCCGCCGCTGGAGATCCCGATCACCCGCACCCTGATCGTCGCCGGGGCGATCGCCTCCCGGGACTACCAGGACGTGCACCACGTCCCGGAGCTCGCCCGGCGGAAGGGCTCCCCCGACATCTTCATGAACATCCTGACGACCAACGGCCTGGTCGGGCGGTACGTCACCGACCACTTCGGGCCCCGGGCGGAGCTGCGCCGGGTGGCGATCCGGCTCGGCGCGCCCAACCACCCCGGGGACACGATGGTGCTGACGGGCACGGTCGAGGAGGTCGACGGGGACACGGCGACCGTCCGGGTCGTCGGCGCGAACGGTCTCGGCAAGCACGTCACGGGCACGGTGACGGTGAGGGTACCGGCATGAGCCTGAGGAGACGGGACGGGCTCGGCGGGCGCGCGGCCATCGCCGGCATCGGGGCCACCGAGTTCTCGAAAGACTCGGGCCGCAGCGAACTGCGCCTGGCCGTCGAGGCGGTGCGCGCGGCCCTCACGGACGCGGGGCTGACGCCCGCCGACGTGGACGGGATGGTCACCTTCACCATGGACACCAGCCCCGAGATCACCGTCGCCCAGGCGGCCGGCATCGGCGAGCTCTCCTTCTTCTCCCGGATCCACTACGGCGGCGGCGCGGCCTGCGCCACCGTCCAGCAGGCCGCCCTGGCGATCGCCGCGGGCGTGGCGGACGTGGTCGTCTGCTACCGGGCGTTCAACGAGCGCTCGGGCCGCCGCTTCGGCTCCGGGGTACGGCACCGGGAGCCGTCGGCGGAGGGGGCGGCGCTCGGCTGGACGCTGCCGTTCGGCCTGCTCACCCCGGCCTCGTGGGTGGCGATGGCGGCCCAGCGCTACCTCCACGCCTACGGGCTGACCCCGGAGGCCTTCGGACACGTGGCCGTGGCCGGCCGCAGGTACGCGGCGACCAACCCGGCGGCCTACTTCCACGGCCGGCCCATCACCCTGGCCGACCACGCCGCGTCCCGCTGGATCGTCGAGCCGCTGCGGCTGCTGGACTGCTGCCAGGAGACGGACGGCGGTCAGGCACTCGTCGTCACCTCCGTGGAGCGGGCCCGGGATCTGCCGCACCCGCCCGCCGTGATCGCGGCGGCGGCCCAGGGCGCCGGACGCGCGCAGGAGCAGATGACCAGCTTCTACCGCGACGACCTGACCGGCCTGCCCGAGACGGCGGTGGTGGCCCGGCAGCTGTGGCGGACCTCGGGTCTCGCCCCGGCCGACATCGACGTGGGGATCCTCTACGACCACTTCACGCCGTTCGTGCTGATGCAGCTGGAGGAGTTCGGCTTCTGCGGCCCCGGCGAGGCGGCGGACTTCGTGGCCGGGGAACGCCTGCCGCTCAACACGCACGGCGGGCAGCTGGGGGAGGCGTACCTGCACGGGATGAACGGCGTGGCGGAGGCGGTCCGGCAGATCAGAGGGACGGCCGTGAACCGGATACCCGGTGCGGAACGGGTCCTGGTGACGGCGGGGACGGGCGTGCCCACCTCGGGACTCGTACTGACAGCCGACCCTCAGGGTTGACCCGCAGTACCCCGGGTCCTTCGCTCCACCTACAGGAGGTGCGGCTGACCCCACCCGTACAACCTGAGGGGGACCCCGCTTCGGGACCTGCGGCCGATCCGCTGACGGTGGCCCCGCTCATAGCGTTGAGCCATGACCACACTCGTCTGCACCAGCGCGTCGAAGGCCGCCGCACCAGCGGCGCAGGCTCCTCCGTACCCGTCGTTCTCGTCGTACGTCAGGGCCCGCCAGCCGGTGCTGTTGCGTACCGCCCGCTCGCTCACCGGCAACCCGAGCGATGCGGAGGACCTGTTGCAGACCGCGCTCACCAAGACGTACGTCGCCTGGGAGCGTATCGAGGACCACCGCGCCCTCGACGGCTATGTGCGCCGGGCGCTGCTGAACACGCGGACGTCGCAGTGGCGCAAGCGCAAGGTCGACGAGTTCGCCTGCGAGGAGCTGCCCGAGCCGGATCCGGTGCCCGGCGGTGACGACCCGGCCGAGCAGCAGGCGTTGCGCGACGCGATGTGGCGGGCGATCATGCGGCTGCCGGCCCGGCAGCGGGCGATGGTGGTCCTCAGGTACTACGAGGACCTCAGTGAGGTCCAGACGGCGGAGGTGCTCGGCGTCTCCGTGGGCACGGTGAAGTCGGCCGTCTCCCGTGCGATCAGCAAGCTCCGCGAGGACGCTGAGCTGGGACTTGTCCGGCAGTGAGGGGATCTGTCGGTCGGCGGTGAGCGGTTCCGTCGGCAGCCGTGACCTGATCGATCACCCGGTCCTAGTGACATACCACGCGGTATGTGCGCAGAATCAGCGCAACCTTTACCACCGCGTAGGCAATGTCGCCCGGGAGGACGCCGTGCTGAGCACGATGCAGGACGTACCGCTGCTGATCTCGAGGATCCTGACCCATGGGTCGACGATCCACGGGGCATCGCAGGTGACCACCTGGACCGGTGAGGACGAGCCGCACCGCCGCTCCTTCGCCGAGATCGGCGCCCGCGCGGCCCAGCTCGCCCACGCCTTGCGCGAGGACCTCGGCGTCGCCGGCGACGACCGGGTCGCCACCCTGATGTGGAACAACGCGGAGCATGTGGAGGCCTACTTCGCGATCCCCTCCATGGGCGCGGTCCTCCACACCCTGAACCTCCGGCTCCCGCCCGAGCAGCTGGCATGGATCGTCAACCACGCGGCCGACCGCGTGATCGTCGCCAACGGTTCGCTGCTCCCCCTGCTCGCCCCGCTGCTCCCGCACCTGAAGGCGGTCGAGCACGTGGTCGTCTCCGGCCCCGGGGACCGCTCTCTGCTCGCGGACGCGACCGCGCGGGTCCACGAGTACGACGACCTGATCGCCGGGAAGCCCACCTCGTACGACTGGCCGGAGCTGGACGAACGCCAGGCCGCCTCCATGTGCTACACCTCCGGCACCACCGGCGACCCCAAGGGCGTGGTCTACAGCCACCGCTCCATCTATCTGCACTCCATGCAGGTCAACATGGCCCAGTCGATGGGCCTGACCGACGAGGACACCTCGCTGGTCGTGGTGCCGCAGTTCCACGTGAACGCGTGGGGGCTGCCGCACGCGACCTTCATGACCGGCGTGAACATGCTGATGCCGGACCGCTTCCTCCAGCCGGCCCCGCTCGCCGCGATGATCGAGGGCGAGAGGCCGACCCACGCCGCCGCCGTCCCGACCATCTGGCAGGGCCTGCTCGCCGAGCTGACCGCGCACCCCCGCGACGTCTCCTCCCTCACCCAGGTCACCATCGGCGGCTCGGCCTGCCCGCCGGCCCTCATGGAGGCCTTCGACAAGCTGGGCATGCGGGTCTGCCACGCCTGGGGCATGACGGAGACGTCCCCGCTCGGCACGATCGCCCGTCCCCCGGCCGGTGTGGTGGGCACGGAGGAGGAGTTCGCCTACCGCCTCACCCAGGGCCGCTTCCCGGCCGGTGTCGAGGCCCGGCTGACCGGACCGGGCGGCGAACGCCTCCCCTGGGACGGCGAGTCGGCCGGTGAGCTGGAGGTGCGCGGCCCGTGGATCGCGGGCGCCTACTACAACGGTCAGGGGGCCGACCCGCTCCGCCCCGCCGACAAGTTCAGCGAGGACGGCTGGCTCAAGACAGGCGACGTCGGGACGATCTCGCCCAACGGCTACCTCACCCTCACCGACCGGGCCAAGGACGTCATCAAGTCCGGCGGCGAGTGGATCTCGTCGGTGGAGCTGGAGAACGCCCTCATGTCCCACCCCGAAGTGGCCGAGGCGGCCGTCGTCGCCGTCCCCGACGAGAAGTGGGGCGAGCGTCCCCTGGCCACGGTCGTCCTCAAGGAGGGCGCCACCGCCACCTTCGAGACGCTGCGCGCCTTCCTCGCCGATGAGGGCGGCATCGCCAAGTGGCAGCTCCCGGAGCGCTGGACGGTCATCGAGGCGGTGCCGAAGACGAGCGTCGGCAAGTTCGACAAGAAGGTGCTGCGCAGGCAGTACGCGGAGGGGGAGCTGGAGGTCACCCGGCTCTGACCGGTGTCGCGCTGACCGCCGTAGGCCATGACGTCATCGCCGTACGGCGGTCAGCCCCCACCCCAGCACCAGCCACAGGCCCGCCACGGCGCACACCCCGCCCCAGCCGAAGTGGCTGAAGGCCGACCCGGCGAGGGCCGAGGCGCTGGCGCCGCCCGCGAAACCGGCGACGACATAGGCGGTGTTGGCGGTGGCCGGGGTGGAGGTGGCGGTCAGGGCGAGGGTCTGGTTGGCGACGTGGGACGCCACCAGCGCCGCGTGGATCAGCACCGCGGCGGCGAACAGCGCGCCCAGGGTGTGCCCGCCCAGCCAGAACAGCGGCACGGACACGGCGGCGAGCAGATACGCGGACCGCACGACACGCGCCGCCCCGAACCGGTCCACGAGCCCGCCGGCCAGCGGCGCCACCGCACTCGCCGTGAGCCCGAACAGCCCGAAGAGCCCGGCCGTCGCCGTGGACAGCCCGTACTCCGGCCCGGTCAGCAGCAGGGCGAGCGAGGTCCACAGCGCGCTCCACGCCCCGAACATCCCGGCCTGCCGCAGGCAGGCGCGCCACAGGTCGCGCGAGTGGCGCAGCACCGCGGGCAGCGCGGCGAGCCCGGCGAACAGCGGGCCCTCCCGCCGCCGCTGCGACGGCAGGACGAGGGCGGTCGCGAGCCCCAGGACGAGGGTGAGCACGGCCGCGCCCGCGAACACCCACCGCCACCCGAAGGCCTGCCCGGCCAGTCCGCCCAGCACCCGGGCGGCGACGATGCCGGTGAACAGGCCCGCGATGACGGCCGCGACATGGCGGCCACGCCGCTCGGCCGGGGCGCGTTCGGCGACCAGCGGGACGAGCAGCTGCGGGATCACGGTCGCGGCCGAGGCGACGAACACGGCGACCGCGAGGGCGGTGACCCCCGGAGCGGCCGCACTGGCGGCCAGTGCGGCGGTCGTGACGAGCGTGAGCCCGCCGACCAGCCGGCGCCGGTTCGCGCTG
This sequence comes from Streptomyces sp. NPDC050416, assembly GCF_044458845.1. Taxonomy (NCBI): domain Bacteria; kingdom Bacillati; phylum Actinomycetota; class Actinomycetes; order Kitasatosporales; family Streptomycetaceae; genus Streptomyces; species Streptomyces sp. NPDC050416. The sequence goes on along the minus strand of NZ_JBITII010000014.1, from coordinate 142,372 downwards.
TCGCCGAGCGGGGCGAAGAAGAGCAGGCCGACCGCGTAGCCGAGCTGCGCGACCGAGGCGATCCAGGCGATGGCCGAGGGCGCCGATCCGAAGTCGCGCGCCATAAGCGAGAGCAGGGGGGCGGCCAGGTAGATGTTGGCGGCGGTGACCGCGCTGCACACGGCGATCAGGGTGAGGAAGAGACCGGGGCCGGGCGTACGCGCCTCGCGTGCGGAGGCGGTGCCGGCCGGGCGGGACACGGTCGTGGCGGTGGTCGCTGACGGCATGGGAGGAGGACTCCTTGGAGTCGGCTCTAACAACTAACTGGTTGGTTGGATGATGGGGCAACAGTGTGGGCCGCCCTTCGATTCCCTGTCAACCAAACAGTTGGTTACTTGGCGCGCTACCCTCTCCCCCATGGGAGCAGCAAGGGACCCCGAGGCCACCAAGGCCCGGATCTTCGAGGCGGCGGTCGCCGAGTTCGCACGGCACGGCATCGCCGGCGCCCGCATCGACCGCATCGCCGCCGAGGCCAAGGCCAACAAGCAGTTGATCTACGCCTACTTCGGCAACAAGGCGGAGCTGTTCGCGATCGTCCTCGAGAAGAAGATGCTCCACCTCGCCGAGGCCGTCCCCGTCGACCCGGACGACATCGAGGGCTGGGTGGACCGCCTGATGGACTACCACGCCGCCCACCCGGAGCTGCTGCGCCTGCTCTTCTGGGAGGGCCTGGAGTACGGCACCGACGAACTGCCCCACGAGTCCGACCGCCAGGAGCACTACGCCCGCAAGGTCGCCGCCCTCCAGGACGGCCAGGACCGCGGAGTCGTCACCGACGCCATCCCGGCGGCCGACCTGCTGTTCCTGCTCACGGCCCTGGCCAACTGGACCGTGGTCGTGCCGCAGATGCGGCGCATCCTGGTCGGGGGCCGGGAGCCCGACCAGGACCGTCTGCGCAGCTCGGTCCAGGAGGCGGCGCGCCGCCTCACGGCCAGGTAGGACCGGCCAGGTAGCCCCGGGTTGGCCCCGGTAGGGCCTAGTTGGTCCCGATCCGGGAGAGCAGCTCGACGATCCGGGTCTGCACCTCGCCGCTGGTGGACCGCTCCGCGAGGAACAGCACCGTTTCGCCGGAGGCCAGCCGCGGCAGGTCGGCCTGGTCGACCGCGGCCGTGTACACGACGAGCGGGGTGCGGTTGAGCTGCCCGTTCGCGCGCAGCCAGTCCACGATCCCGGCCTGCCGCCGGTGCACCTGCATCAGGTCCATCACGACCAGGTTCGGCCGGAACTGCCCCGCCAGCGTCACCGCGTCGGCGTCACTCGCCGCCCGCGCGACCTGCATCCCGCGCCGCTCCAGCGTCGCCGTCAGCGCGAGCGCTATCTCCGCGTGCTGCTCGATCAGCAGCACACGCGGCGGGTGCTGCTCACTGTCGCGCGGCGCCAGCGCCTTGAGCAGGACGGCGGGATCGGCACCGTACGCCGCGTCCCGCGAGGCCTGCCCGAGTCCGGCCGTGACCAGGACGGGCACCTCGGCGGCGACCGCGGCCTGCCGCAGCGACTGCAACGCCGTACGCGTGATCGGTCCGGTCAGCGGGTCGACGAACAGCGCCGCCGGGAAAGCGGCGATCTGCGCGTCGACCTCCTCGCGCGAGTTCACGATCACGGGCCGGTAGCCGCGGTCGCTCAGCGCCTGCGAGGTGCTGACGTCCGGGGCCGGCCACACCAGCAGCCGCCGCGGGTTGTCCAGCGGCTCCGGCGGCAGCTCGTCGTCCATCGGCTGCGGCCGCGGCGGATCGGCCACCTCGACGGCACCGCCGGGCCCGTCCAGCGGCTCCGGCCCCTCGGCGGCGTTCTCGTCCGGCGCGCCTATGGCGTACGACCGTCCGCCGCCCTCGGTCATCTGCGCGAGCCGCGACTGACCGGCGAGGGACGGCTGCGCCGGAACGGGAGCGGGGGCCGGGGCGGTGCCCTGCGCGGTGCCTTGTGCGGGAGTCGGCTCGGCCGTCGGATGCGGGCGCGCGGCGTGCTCCGGGCGGGGCGCCGGTTCCTGGCGGGAGGCCTGTTCGGGCCGCCCGCTCCCTTCCGTCCGTGTGGCCGGGTCGGGCGGTGTGCCGAGCTTGCGGCGCCGGCCCGATCCGCCCGACTGGTGCGGGGGCGGCGTCGCCGACGACTGGGGCGCGGGCGCGCCCGGTACCTGCGGGGCGGAGGCCGGACGTGCGGCGGGCATGCCCGACGGCTGCTGCACCTGGGCCGCCTGCCGGTTGAACGGCACGCCCTGGCCCAGCGTCCGCACGCTGATCGCCCGTCCCTGTGTGGAATTCGGGTCGACGGGCGCGGCCGCCTCCGCGGGCAACGGCTGAGCCGCGCGATGCGCCTGCGCCGCGCCCTCCGGAGGCAACGGGGTGCCGGGGGCCGGGGTGTGGCTCTGGGGTGCCGGAGCCGCGGCCGGGGCCTGGGCCTGGGCTGCGGGGGTGCCGTTCGGGTGTACGGGATGGGCCGTGCCGTTGGGGGCCACGGACTGTGCCGGCTGTGCCGCACCGTTCGGCGGTACGGCGACACCGGCTCCCGAGCTGTCGTCGGCGGCGGGCCAGGGCTGTGGCTGGGGGGCGGGGGCGCCTTGGGCCGGGGCAGGGGTGCCCTGGGCCGGCGTGCCCGGTCCGGGCGCGGCCTCGGCGGGCAGCGGCTGACCGGCGGAAGGCTGCTGCTCCGGCGCGGCGACGCCCTGCTGCGGCAGGGGCTGTGCGCCGAGGGGCTGGTTCGGGGACACGGGCTGAAGCGCCTGCCCCGGGAGAGCCGCCGCCTGCACGCTGTGCCCGAGACCGCCCGGGGCGGGGACGGACACGCCCTGCGGAGGTACGGCGACACCTTGCGGGGGTACGGCGACACCTTGCGGTTGGGGGATGTTCCCCTGCGGGACGTTCCCCTGGGGATGCATGGCGTTGGCCTGTGGGTGAGCGGCGTTGCCCTGCGCCGGAACCGCCACGCCCTGCGGCGGCACGGCCGTACCGGGAGCGACCTGCCCGGCGGCCACCCCGGCCTGGCTCACCGGAACCTGACCGGTGACGTCCTGCTGCGCGGGAACCCCCTGCGCGTCAACCCCTTGCACGGACCCCGCGGGCACGGCCCCGGCCGGCACAGGAACCTGCTGTCCGGCGCCCTGCACCGGCACACCGGCCACCGCACCCGCCGCCGTACCCGGCGCCTGCGCTCCGGCCCCGTCGGTCGGCTGAGCCGCCACGGCCCGCCGCCGACGCCCGGTCGGCGCACTCGTGGGATGCGGCTGAGGCGGAGTGTGATCGGCGGACTGGTCGTGCGGGACGGCGTCGTGCCGCCCCTCCTCGGCCACCCCGGCGGCAGCCGAACCGTGAACCGCCACGCCCCCGTGCGCGGCCTGGTCCGGCACCTGCCCGTGACCGGGCACGCCACCTGGCGCGACCTGCTGCCCCTGATCGGAGGGGCCGAACGGGCCGGACGGGTCGGAGAGGGCGGCCGGGGCCTGATCCGCCTCGGCCGGCGGCAGGGCGAACACGGGACGCGGCCCCGCCGCGGCAGCCTCCTGCGCAGCCGCCCGCTCGGCCGCGGCAGCCAGCGCCCGCCGCCGACGCCCGGTCGGCTGCGAAGTCTGCCCCTGACCCTGCCCCTGCGCCGCATCAGCGGACCCGCCCGCGGCCTCGCCGGACGGCGCGGGCAACGCAGGCGGCAGCGCGTGCTGCTCACCGGGCTCGCGCCGGGCCCGCTGCCCGGAGGGCGGCGCGGGCACGCCCTGCGGCGGAACGGTCCCGCCCAGCCCCGTACCCGAGGCGGCGGTCCCCGCCGCATGCTCGGCGGCCGTGACGACGGCCCCTTCGGCGACACCCTGGACGGCACCCCCGACGGGCAGGGCCGGAACCGCACCGGCGTCCTCGGCCGCACGCCGCCGCCGCCCGGTACCGCCCGATGCGGGCGCGCCCTCACCGGAAGCCTGCGCGGGAAGGGCGGCCGGTTCCCCGGCGGCCCGCCTCCGCCGCCGCCCGGTGGGCTCACCCTCAGCCGGGACATCACCGTCCAGGAAGGCATCGGTGGTGACCCGCCGCGCCCGGCGCCGCCCCCCGCCAGAAGTCTGCCCACCGGACGTCTGCCCGTCATCGGCAGCGTCGCCGACTGCCTGGCCGGCGTCCGCATCCGCGGCAACGGCCCCGGCCCCGCCCCCGATCGGCACTTCGAGGACGTACGCGTTACCGCTCATCCCCGGCACTTCATGCGTCTGCAGCACGCCGCCGTGAGCCCGGACGATCCCGCGGACGATGGGCTCGTGCACGGTGTCGCCGCCGGCGTACGGCCCGCGCACTTCGATGCGTACGACCTCGCCGCGCTGCGCCGCCGCCACCACGACGGTGTTGTCCAGGTAACCGCCCGCCGACACGGGCGTGTTGCCGGTCGCGTCGACCCCCGCCACGTCCGCGACCAGATGCGCGAGGGCGGTGGCGAGCAGCCGGGGATCGACCTCGGCCTCGATGGGCGGCGCGTGCACGGCGAACTGCACCCGCCCGGGCCCGATGAGCTCGACGGCCCCGTCGACACCGGCGGCGACGACGGCGTCCAGCATCACCTTCGTACGGGAGATGCCCTCGCCGCCCGCGTCGAGCCGCTGGTAGCCGAGGACATTGTCGATGAGGGTGGTGATGCGCGAATAGCCGGCGGACAGGTGGTGCAGCACCTGGTTGGCCTCGGGCCACAGCTGCCCGGCGTCGTCCGCCGCCAGCGCGGCCAGCTCGCGCCGCAGCTCCTCCAGCGGCCCGCGCAGGGACCGCCCGAGCAGGGTCAGCAGCTGCTCGTGCCGCGCGGCGAGCGCCTCGTACCGGTCCTTCTCCCGCTCCCCGAGGGCGGCGTACCGCTCCTCGTTCGCGCCGAGCGCCTCGGCGTGCCGCTCGTGCAGCTCCTCCAGCTCGGTGACGTGCTGCTGGCGCAGCGCGGTCAGCTCGGAGGCGTGCTCCTCGGCGATCCGCTCCAGCTCTTCCGCGTGGCGCTTTTCCGCCGCCTCCTTCTCCTCGACGACGGCGTCGTACGGCCGCCGGTCGGTGAAGGTCATCACGGCGCCGACGAGCTGGTCGCCGTCGCGCACGGGCGCGGTCGTCAGATCGACCGGCACCTTGCCGCCGTCCTTGGCGTACAGCACCTGCCCGCGCACCCGGTGCTTGCGCCCGGAGCGCAGGGTGTCGGCGAGCGGCGACTCCTCGTACGGGAAGGGCGATCCGTCGGCGCGCGAGTGCAGCACGAGATCGTGCAGTGCGCGCCCGCCGAGATCGCTGGCCCGGAAACCCAGTATCTGAGCGGCGGCCGGATTGACGAGCACGATCCGCCCGTCGGTGTCGGTCCCGACGACGCCCTCGGACGCGGCCCGCAGGATCATCTCGGTCTGCCGTTGCGAACGCGCGAGCTCGGCCTCGGTGTCGACGGTCCCGGTCAGGTCCCTCACGACGAGCATGAGCAGCTCGTCACCGCTGTACCCGTACCCGTCGTAGGCCTGCTGCCCGTTCTGCAGATTCGCGCTGGTGACCTCGACGGGGAACTGCGTCCCGTCCGTCCTGCGCGCGATCATCCGGGTCGGCTTGGTCCGGGCCTGCGGATCGAGGTGCTCCGGCCGCCGCATGGACCCCGGGATGAGCTTGGAGTCGAACTGCGGCAGCAGGTCGAGCAGCCCGCGGCCCACCAGAGCGGTCCCCGGCGTCTCGAAGGCCTCCAGGGCGATGGTGTTCGCGTTGACGACCGTGCCGTTGGCGTTGACCAGCACCAACGCGTCGGGGAGGGCGTCCAGTATGGCTGCGAGGCGAGCAGCGCCTCGGGATGGCCTGCTGCTCACGAGACGCTTCCTCCCTGTTACCGCACCTTGCCGACCGCTCGGGCCATCTTGCCAACCGTCCCGCGGCGTGTCACGCGAGGGAGTCTAAGGGCTGCGGTTGCGCTCGCGACGCCGGATGAGAGCGAGGTCGCACGAGGAAGTGACCCCGAACCGACGACCGAGTAAGCGGAAACGCCCGCCCTCCTGCAAGGACGTCGCGGGACCTTCGCGGGACCTTTACGAGGTCAGCGTTTCTGTACCTTTTCGCCCGGCTGGCCGAATGGGGCCGTGAGGTGGCCGGATAGGGGCGAGTGCGGCGACACGGGGCGGAACCGTCACGGGCTTCCCTCCGGGGCGTTTCTCGGACGTCATGTCCGGCAGCAGCGGCACGAGCCGGTCCCAGCGGGCGATCCCGCAGCCGTCACGGCGGTCGTACGTGGCGTCCACGGGCCGCCCGGCCCAGGTGCCGGTGACGTGCGCGGTGGCCGGTCCGCCGTACTGCATGGTGCAGAAGCCTCCTTCCGGGGCGGGTGCGAAGACGTCCTTCCCCCACCGCGTGTCCCGCTCCAGGACGGCACAGGCTCCGCGCGGGTCGGGATGACTGCCGCCGTGGGGCCCGCAGTACAGCTCGTACGTCCCGTCGACCTCACCGCCCGCGTTCCGCACGGCGACGGTGAGATGGTCCCGGTCCGGGCCCTGGCCCCCCACGAGCCGGGCCGGGGACGGCCCGGCCTGGCCGTACGCGGACGGGGACACCGCCGCCAGCGCCCCGAAGGCGGCGACGGAGGCGGCGGCCCCGACGACGAGCCGCCGCAGACGGGGACGGGCGGTGGCCGGGAAGGCACCGGAGGTCTGAGAGGTGACGGCGGTCTCAGGGGTGACGGAGGAGGCACCGGAGGCCGGCGAGGTCCGGGACGCGTTTCCGGGGGCACCCCGGCGAATGGCATGCGACATCGACATGACCTGACTAACGCGGCGCGGCCCACTACGTTGCGCGCCGGTCGGCGGCGCCGCACGACTCCACCGCACACCCACCCGCCCCGCGCCCCCCGATACAGGCTGCAGGGGCCGCACAAGGCCTTTGCCCTGCGACCTTCCCGCCTAGTACCGTGGGGGTCGATTGGTGACAGCACGCTCGACTGTGTCATCATCGGCACGCACCGACTCGCGCTCGCGCGGGCGGATGTGCACTGGAGGCGTCGCCTAGTCCGGTCTATGGCGCCGCACTGCTAATGCGGTTTGGGCCTTAAAGCCCATCGAGGGTTCAAATCCCTCCGCCTCCGCACTCCGACCAGGGAGTTCGGCCCCACGCGGCTGGACTCCCTGAGTCGTTCAGGCCGTCTTCACCGATCGGCCCCGAACAGCCCCTCCACGATCCGCCGCAGCACCGCCTCCTCCTGGCCGGCGGCTTCCGACCGCTCGTACTCGGTGAGCGCGAGGCCGGCGAGAGTGAACTCCTCAGTCAGTGCCCGCACCGCCCCGACCAGCTCCTCCACGCCGAGCCCGCCCGGCTCGGGCGTACCGACGGCCGGGAACACTGTCGGGTCCAGGACGTCGAGGTCGATGTGCACGTACACCGCCTCGGCGCCGGTGGCGCGCACGGCAGCAAGGAGAGGCCCTGGTCCCGCCAGCTGCTCGACGCCGAGGTGCCGTACGCCGCGGCTCGCGACAAAGTCCTGCTCACCCGGGTCCAGCGACCGCGTGCCCGCCAGCACGACGCGGTCGGCCGCCAGACTCCGCGCGGGCCGCAGACCCTCGGGCCCGTCGCCGATGAGGGCGCGCAGCACCATGCCGTGGAAGGCTCCGGAAGGCGACGACTCGGGGGTGTTGAGATCCCCGTGCGCGTCGAACCACACCACCGTCAGCCGGTCCCCGAACGCGCAGAGCGCGGCCTCGACCGGCGCGAGGTCGACCGCGCAGTCGCCGCCGACGGTCACGGCCGGCTCGCCTGCCGGAACCTCGGCCAAGGCCGCGCGCACCGCCACCAGATGGCGCTCCAGCACATCGGCGTTCCGCACGCCGCCCCGCGCCTCGCCGACGCCGTCGTCGATCGTGACCGTCCGCCGTCGACCTGCGGGTATCAGCCCGGCGAGCCAGGCGGCCCCGCTGGGCAACCGACGGGCCGTAGGGGCCCCCGACCCCTGCCACTGCGCCACCTCGAGCACCACCGGACCGCCCACGAAGGCTCCCCTCCACCACTCGAACACGAGGCCCCATCTGAGGCCATTTATGCAGGTCACAAGGGGTATGGCAAACGGATTTCACATGGCGGCGGCAGTCATGTAATGTTCTTCCTGTCGCCGCGAGCGAGCCACAAGGCCCGGGAGCGGCGAAAAAACAAAACAAGCACTCGTAGCTTAACGGATAGAGCATCTGACTACGGATCAGAAGGTTGCAGGTTCGAATCCTGCCGAGTGCACACAGATCAGGAGCCCCGGAGAGATCCGGGGCTCCTGGCGTTTTGGACCGCTTCGCCGGCTAGTTCAGATTCTTCAGCCGCATCCCCGGCTCTCGGCGATACGGAGCGCGTCTGCCAGCGCTTCGGTCAGGCGCTCGGCGAGGAAGCGGAGTTCTCCGGGCGGGGTGTCCGGCAGCATGTTGTAGGAGTGAGCGAGGAGTTCGCTGCCCATGCCGAGCTGGATCGACTCTGTGACGTCGGCCAGCCGGGACACCGGTCCGCCAAGGTCGTCGGTGATCAGGTAGCTGCGCTTGCCTTCACCGCCGGGGAGCAGACGAAGATCGTTCGGCATCAGGCCGCCTCCAGCCCGTGGATCCAGTACGGGCCGGCGGTCGTCTCCTGGCCCAGGGCGGTGGTTGCCATTTCGCGTCGGCGCTGCTCGTGGGCGGTCACGTACGGACGTACCGACCTCACTGCGGTGGCGTCGAGCGGACTGTCGTCCAGTGCATACGGGCTGCACGGCAGCGGTGGCCAGGAGGCCCGAGGGACGTCGGTCGGCAAGACCGAGCTGGGAGGCTCGGAGGGCATGTCCGCACCGCGCCCTCCCTTCAGCAAGAGGGAAGCCCAGGCGGTGAGGAGGCGGATAAGGTCGGTCACGTCGTCAGCTCCGATCGGTTTGGCTGGTGGCCGCGCCCCCGGACGGCGGCATCCGTCGCGGGGGTTCTTCACAAGTCAGCGCGGTGTACCGCGGTCTACTGCGGTCGCGCGGTCTACCGCAGAGTTCTAGCGTCCACCGCATGTGTCCCGAGCTTGACCGCACTCGTCCCGTCTGGCGCCAGGTCGCCGCAACCATCGCCACCCGCATCGCTGACGGCGAGTACCCGGTCGGTGCTCGTGTCCCCTCCGTCGTCGAGTTGTCGGCCGAGTTCGGCATCGCCAGCTCGACGGCACAGAAGGCGCTGGCTCATCTCAAGGCGGAAGGACTCATCCGAGCCGAGGTCGGCCTGGGCTCGTTTGTCGCCGAGCGGCCTGTGGAGGCCGACGCCGAGAAAGAGGCGTAGGCACCGATCCCGCTCCCGTCCCTACAGTGCCGGATGAGGCGCTTGCGGGTCAGCTAAGGGCTTTGGCCACTTCGTAAAGGGTGGGCCTGTCCTCGGGCGCATGGCTGAGCATGGCGTCGATCAGTTCGCCTAGCTCACCAGGCACCTTCACGGGGCGGCGTCTGCCACTGGCCACGGCCTCTCTCTGGACGGGGCGTGGAGCGTCATCCGGGTACTCGACAGCCCGCCAACCGGTGGCGGAGATGAGCAGGGAGGAGCCGAGGGCGTAGATGTCGGCTTCTGGCGTTGGCTCGGCTTCACCCGTGGCGAGCACGCTGCGCGAGATCTCCGGTGCTTCGTAGTGGACGAGACAGCCGCGGAAGGGGAAGTCGTATCCCTCGGGGACGCGTCCGCCTCGGGCTAGAGCCAGGTCGATCAGGTGCGTTCGTTCCGGCCCGATGATGAAGTGGGCGGGCTGCACGTCACCATGGGCCCAGCCCTTGGCGTGCAGTTCGGCCAGGGCCTCGACACAGCCCAGCGCCACGCCGGCGGGCGGTGCGACGGACGAGCTTTTGCTACGGCAGGGCTCCCACAGCCGGTACAGGTCCGGCCCTTCATGCCACGGCTGGAAGTTCCACGTCCCGCCCTCCCACTCTCCGTATGCGAAGTCGTCGAAGCCGAGGCGATGCAGTACGGCACCCTCGCGTGCGGGCGCGAGGGCAGTCCAGGGCTGGGCGGGCCAGTCGGCCGTAGCCTCGATCGGATAGCCGACCTTGACGGCGTAGTGACCTCGATGACTCTGCACCTCCCAGACCATGGAGCCCCGGCGGTTCAGGACCAGGCGCTGAGACGTGGGCATCAGGGCGTCGAGCACCACGATCGGCAGTTCAGAGGGTGAGCCGGACAACGTCTGTTCTCCTTCCGGGCGAACGCGGCCGACCACGAGTCGAGGCCGGCCGCGCCGCTGCTGTCTTGTGCTACGCCTGGCCGTACGGGCGGCCGCAGTCGGAGTCGCACTGGGCAAGGTTCGTGCCGTTCACGGTCCACAGGTCGTCGAAGACCATGAACCCGGCCGTCTTCATGGCGCGTGCCGAAGCGGCGACCTGCTTCGGGTCACGGCCGCCACCACCGGGCTTCGGGTTGTGGTGCAGAAAGCGGCCCGCGTACCGCTCGCACAGCTCGGCGTACTCCTTCGTGTGCAGGATGAGCGCGTGCAGACCCAGGTCCACGTCGTCCGACGGGACCATGGGGACGGTGGCGGTGGCTGCGGTGACCACGAAGGCGACCGCCTGGTCCGCGATCCGCTCGGCACGCTCGGGTGACTGCCCGTTGTGGACGACCACGAAGTGGGCGAGGCTCTGGAACAGTTCCTCGCCAGCCACCGCGCGGCCGGCCCTTTGCTCGTTCGCCGTTGCCGTCATGCGAGTACTCCCTTTTTGGGTAGTGGAGCGTGGCACTTACGGAGTTGGGAGGCCGCCCCGACGGGGGTGGGGGAACCGGGGAATGAGCACCCGTCCGGGGCGGCCGGTCTACTGGCCGACAGCGAGAGCCATGCCGATCACCAGGCCGCACGACCCGCTGATCATGATGATGAAGAGGACTCCCGCGTATCGGCCGATGGCGCGCATCACAGCCCGTCCCTGCTGTTGCCGTTCCTGATGGCCAGGCGTGCGCTCAATTCCTCCCGAGCACTCGGCTGCACCACCATGTCCGGCATGGCGTCCCACTCCCGGCCGCCGCCGATGGGCCGTATCTGCACTCGGCCGCCGAGCTCACCATGACGATGCCGATACGTCCCTTGGCGGTGTCCTTCGCCAGTTCACCGATGCCTGGTCTGGTCTGCTGGTTGCTCGCCATGCACACGAGCATCGCGATCGGAAGGCCGCCGCTAAAAGGTCAGGCTGATTACCCAACTTGGGTAACATCGCGGGAAGTAGAGAACCAGCGACGTTGCGTAGCCCTCGCAGTGTGGGAGCTTGCCGATGCCCGACCCGGACCGGCCGCAGGAACTGCCGGCCAGGCTGCTCACCGATCCCGAGATGATCGATGCGTGTCGGGTCCGGGACTTCGCCAGAGTCTTCCGGCTGGTGAAGGTCAGGGCGGGGATCTACCCGTCGATGATCGCCCGGCGTTGTGACCTGACGCCGAGCCGAGTGGGCGAAGTCATCGCAGGCCGACGCCACTTGCAGCACATGGATGTCATCGAGCGAATCTCAGACGGCTTGCGCATCCCAGGAGACATGCTGGGGCTTGCTCGCCGAGCGTGGGAGACGCCTCAGGCCCTGGTGGTCGACGAGCGCGAGGCGCCCCAGATACCGGAAGCCGAGCAGCCTGCCCCCGCGTCTCTGCCAGGTCCTGACGTGGACAGCATCTTGGCGCTGGCCACGCGAACCAGTCTGAACAAGGCCACGCTTGAAGCCTTCCGCTCTTCGATCGAGGACTACTGGCGACGGGACGACCAGCACGGTGGCGAAGCACTGCGGCCCGCCATCGTTGGCCAGCTCCGTTATGTCGTCGGACTCTTGAAGGAGAGCCGTCCGCCGTCGATCCAGAACGGTCTCTACGGCATCGCGGCCGAGCTGGCCCGCCTGACAGGCTGGACCTACTTCGACGCCCGCCAGTACAACCAGGCCCGCGCGTACTTCACGGAGGCCCTGCAACTGGCGAAGGAGATCGACGACCGGCAGTTCATGGCCAACGTCCTCGCCTGTATGAGCTTGCAGGCGACCTACCAGGACAAGCCCGCGGACTCGTTGGCACTCGTGACCGCAGCCCAGGATCAGGCTCGGTCAGCACTCGGCAGTACGCCGCGCGTTATGTCGATGCTGGCCATGCGGGAAGCATTCGCCCACGCCACACTCGGTAACCGTGATGACACGCACCGGGCGATCGGGGAAGCACACAGCCAATTCGAGCGGATCGGGGCGAGCGATCCGGACCCCTCATGGGTGACCTACTTCGACGAGCCGAAGCTCGTCGTGGACACGGGCATTGCCCACGGCCGTCTGGGCGAAGCGGCGACCGCCGAACCTTTGATCGCAGACGCCCTGCGGCGGGAGGACCACACCAACCAGCGAGGCCGCGCGTTCCACTCGTTCTGGCTGGCCCGTACGCAGCTAGACCAGGGCAAGCTTGACCAGGCGTGCAGCACCGCCACGCAAGCTCTGGAACCTGCCTCGGCGGTGGCCTCCGAGCGGGTATCAGGGCATCTCAGGGAGTTCTACGACCAGTTGGCCCCTCACAGGCAGGAGCCCGTAGCCCTTGCCTTCGAGGCACGACTACGGGAACTCCTCCCGCCGGTCAGCGGATCGCTTCGTCCATGAGCAGGTAGAGCAGCCCTACGAGAGATCCGCTGCTCACGACCTCGCGGCGGTCTATCATCCCGCGCACCTCTGAGAGGGGGATCCACTCGATGCGGTCGGATTCGTTCTTCTCTGTGGGCGGACCGGCGTAGGTGGCGCCGTCGATGCGGAAGACGTGGTGCTGTGAGTCGGTGATCCCGTTTGCCGGCTCGGCATAGATCAGAGGCTTGATGGGGCCGGGGCGCCAGCCGGTCTCTTCCAGGACTTCGCGGGCGGCAGCTTCTTCCGGGGTCTCGCCGTCCTCGACCAGGCCCATGGGCAGTTCCCAGGCCCAGGAGTCCGTGATGAAGCGGTGCCGCCACATCATCAGGACCTCTTGGCGGTCGTTGACCACGGCGGCAACGGCCAGGTGCCGGAGGCGGACGACGTGGTACTCCCACCTGCGTCCGTCAGGCTGTTGGACGTCGACCAGACACAGATTCACCCACTTGTTCGTGTAGACCTGTCGCTCACCGTGGGTCTTCCACTCCATACCTGCGGCCCCTCTCACGCGGTACACCCAGCATCGCAGACCAAGCTGGAGCTGGGCACGAGATTATCGTCAATGCGACGACACGCTGGGATCTGTGCCAGCCCACTCACTATGCGATCACTTCGTCAACTGCCTTGTGGCTACTGAGGTAGGACACCCACCGAGCGGCAGCAACGCACCCGTCCTCGCACGATGATGGGATCAGTTGAGACCTCCGATACAAGATGCGGGCGCGGCCGAGTTGGCGCAACATGAGTACTAGGACTAGGAAGATCCTCGATTAGGCGGGGGCTACCTATGAGGCGTCAACTGCAGCCACTTGCCCAAAAGGGCACTCGCATCAGTGGCGGCGCACCAATCGTTGTCACCTATTATTCGATATGCGGCGCGTCACTGTGTCCTGGTGATTCACTTTGAGTGGCCATCGCCCCACCCAGCCGAGCGTCCACTGCCACGACGACTGAGGTCACAACGTCTTCCCCTAGGCAATTTCACCGCTACTTGGCAGACAGCTGCGCTGTGCGCGGTGGGTAATAGTTGCGGCAAACATTGAATGTGTCGAAGAATCGCAAGGAAAGGTGTCAGGCGATGACGACCGACATCAAGAACTGCCCCAATTGCGGTGTGTCAGTAGAGAATGGCGCCTCCTTCTGTCATAACTGTGGGAGCAGGCTCGAACAACAATCTGCTCCCTCGTCTGAACCCTCTTCAGGTGATGCTCGTCGGCAAAGCTGGGAAAGGGCGAACATGGTCCCGAAGCAGGTACAGCTTCAGATTCATTTTGTCCCTCGACGTGACTGGCCCCTGATTGCCGCTGCCGTGTCCCTGATTCTCTGCTTTCTCATGCTCTTTCCTTCATGGATATCAGGGGACGTTGACGCTAATGCGTTTGAAGAGATAGGTGAAGGTCCAGGGCTTCGAATTGCTGGCCAGATTGGACCGGTTCTGATAGCCATCATAGCGATTTTGGTGCTGTTTTTTATAGCGCTTGGTCTAGCTAGCGGCGGGCCGCAATACTCTATTGTCGCTTTGGTGTTGACTTCCAATTTGTTCGTAATATACCTCGTCGAGGCAGGGGTTGTTTACGAATACATAGATAAGGGCAATGAGGGGGGGCTAGATATCTCGATGGGTGCTGGCATATGGCTGGGCCTTGCTTTTTCATTCCTCACGCTGTTTCTGCTCGGATTGGCCCATGCCCTTAGGCGAGGGCTCGTCGGGATCGATGTCGCTCGCGTAGATGCAGACAATACCTGAGGGCTATGGGGGATCTCATGCTAACCGGCAGAGGATACCGACTAAAGTCCCGGACAGTAGCTCGCTCGGCCGCTACCACAATTGCAGTAGCGGCGATTATGACACCGATAGCCTGCGGCTCGGAGTCTGAACCTGGTCAGACGACGGCCACCGAGACGCGTGCAGTTACCTCGGCAGAGCCTAGTCGGAACTCTACCCGGTCAGAGAATGCTGGAGAATCGCCTACGTCGCAGACTGAGTATCTTACTGATGTTGAGCCACTTTCATTTACCTATCCTGCAGAGGGAGGACCGGCCGATATAAACGGGAAATACTACCCGCGCAGTGTTATAGAAGCGGTTGACAAGACCTCCATTCCGGCTGTCGAGCTCGAATACAATATCGGTCGTCGATGGGACAATTTCGGTGCCGTGATTGGTATCCGAGACGACTCTCCATCTGAATGTTCAGTGAAGTTTGACGTGTTTGTCGACGGCAAGTCTGTGTATCAGCATGTGATTTCTATAGGTGATTCAGTAAGCATCTCCATTCGGATTCACAAGTCTTTGCGCTTGAAGCTCTCCGTCAGCTACGCTGGCCCAATTGAGCCTCGTGAATACTGCTATGCAGCATGGGGTGACGCGCGACTAATCAATAAGCCGTGATTTGGAATGCGCCGAGAGCCGCTGCGGCGGTGACCGGCAAAAAGATCGTCCGCAGCCAGAGGTGTAGCTCGGCCTCAGGGCGCAACGTGGAACCAGGAAGATTTAATTCGGATTCGGGGACTGCCGATGACGAATGAGTCGCGACCCCACTGCACGAATGGGCATATCCCTCCGCCAGGCAAGGCGGCGTCAAGGTTCTGCGTACTTTGCGGAGCGCCAATAGTCGTTACATGTCCCCTCGGCCATGAGGTGAGACCAGCTCCTTATTGCAGCGTGTGCGGTGAACCGATAACTTCTATACGGCTCCCTTCACGCAGAGACGACGGCGCTGCCATCGCCTCCCACTCCCGACCCGCAGATACCACCTTCGGGGGCCCACGCACGGCCCACAGCAAAAAGCATAGACGGAGGTTGCTCACTGCCCTCGGAGTCATGCTCCTCGTCATACTCATCGGCACCGGGTCATACTTCGGTATCACTCATCTGACAAATTCAGACTCGGGTAAGACAGCGAATACCGTGCCCACATCCGAGGCCCCCTCGCCAACCGCCAACGAGCCATCGGTATCGGTTGACGCCCGGCGCCAACAAGCCGCAGATCTTGACAGCCTGCTCGACAGAAGTGCCGTGGATCGGGGCAGAGTGTCCACTGCAATCGGGCAGATCGAGAGATGTACGAATCTAACTGGGGCCCGGAAAGAGCTTTCTGAAGCGGCAGCAAACCGTGAGAGGCTTGTGCGAGATTTGGGCAGTATGGAGCTGTCCGCCTTGCCTGGCTGGGAGACACTGCGCGTTGACCTTGAGGATGCTTGGGATGCTTCGGCAGATTCCGATCGCAGTTACGCATCCTGGGCGGTTGAGGCGGGGGATGCTGGTTGCCCTCCTGGTGGGCCGGCGCCGCGTACCCCGAGCTACAAGGCTGCACAGCCCACTGATCAGCTAGCTACCGAGAGCAAGGAGGGTTTCGTTTCGCACTGGAATCCCATTGCCTCTGACTACGGATTGGAACAGCGCACCGCAGGATCTTTCTAGACTTCCCTGAGCCGGTGTCTGGCCTCACCCGCGTGCTGATCTGACGGCAGTTCTGACGGCAACGACGGCACACGCTCGCACGCGATCGCCAACCTGGGCGATCGAGGTCAGAGGCTGTCGGCAGGGGGCAGGACGCCCTGCCCGATCCTACGGATCAGAAGGTTGCAGGTTCGAATCCTGCCGAGTGCACACAGATCAGGAGCCCCGGAGAGATCCGGGGCTCCTGGCGTTTTGGACCGCTTCGCCGGCTAGTTCAGATTCTTCAGCCGCATCCCCGGCTCTCGGCGATACGGAGCGCGTCTGCCAGCGCTTCGGTCAGGCGCTCGGCGAGGAAGCGGAGTTCTCCGGGCGGGGTGTCCGGCAGCATGTTGTAGGAGTGAGCGAGGAGTTCGCTGCCCATGCCGAGCTGGATCGACTCTGTGACGTCGGCCAGCCGGGACACCGGTCCGCCAAGGTCGTCGGTGATCAGGTAGCAGCGCTTGCCTTCACCGCCGGTCCAAGGGAGTAGACGAAGATCGTTCGGCATCAGGCCGCCTCCAGCCCGTGGATCCAGTACGGGCCGGCGGTCGTCTCCTGGCCCAGGGCGGTGGTTGCCATTTCGCGTCGGCGCTGCTCGTGGGCGGTCACGTACGGACGTACCGACCTCACTGCGGTGGCGTCGAGCGGACTGTCGTCCACCTGGAGATTCCGGGGCCGGCCACACCTGGATACGGATCTTCTCGGTCGTTTCGGGGCTCTCGTCGGAGTCGACGTCGGCCTCGGCTGCCCGAGCCAAGTTGCTCCGAGACACGCGGACGCGGTTCCAGCCTGACGGGACGTCGAACGTTGCCGCATCGGGGGCGTGGTCCGTGCAGCCCAGAACCATCAGGCGCCCCGACGACACATCGAGGCCGGCCTCAACCACGTGATCGAATTCCGAACTGTCGTCGATCGGCTCCCCAGGCAGGACGACGACAGTGACGGATACGTTGACATTGACCGACGTGCCGATGCCCAGCGCATCCGGTGCAACCGCGAGCTGGTCGGCAACGGCCTGATCCGTCCACGCGTCGCTGAGATCACCGTCCGAGTCGGCATCGGACACGTGTATCTGGAAGTAGTCGGCGAAGAGGGTGAGCTCTGTCGTTGTCGTCATGGCGGCACAGTGCCAGGCAGCACTGACAGCGTCGGAGATGCGCCCCGCTCGACGGGCGCCCATCGTCCGCCCCCCGGCCGTTCGAGGGATGTGAGGGCCGCCGCCGGCGCTTTCCCGCCCCGCGGGGGCATCCCTTGAGGCAACGAAAGGGAGACATGATGCCGCTCTACCTGTCGAGGTTCAGCTACACCCCGGAGACCTGGGCGAGGCTGATCGCCAACCCGGAGGACCGGGCCCGGGCCGCGCAGTCGTACATCGAGTCCGTCGGCGGAAAGCTCCATGGCTTCTGGTACGCCTTCGGCACGCACGACGGCTACAACCTGTGGGAGGCCCCGGACAACGTCTCCATGGCCGCGGTCGCGCTGGCGATCAGTGGAGGCGGCGCGCTGAGCTCGTTCGAGACGACGGTTCTCCTCACCGTCGACGAGACGATCGAGGCCCTGCGAACAGCGGAGCAGGTTCGGTACCGGGCTCCTGGCACGTAGCGGTCCGGATCGGTTGGAGCATCCGGGGTCGGGCATACCGCCGGGATAGGCTGCCGACCTTGGCATGGACCAGCCAAGCTTGATTCCGGGGGGAATTGTGGGGATTTCATCTCGCGGTCGCGTACCGCGCACAGTGACGAGCGCGGCGTTCGCCGCTGTGCTGCTCACCGGGGGAGCGGTTGCCTGCGGAGAGGGCTCGGCGAGTGACTCCCCGAATGAGGGTTCGCGCAGGGTGACGCCCGCGACGGCCGTCGCGAAGGCGGCGGCGGTCTCCGGGCGCATCAGGTCGCTCCACTACCGGGTCACCGGGACCGTGCCGGAGAAGGGCCGGCTGGAGGCCGAGGCATCTATGCGCACGGAACCGGCGGTCATGGAGATGAAGATGAACGCGACCGAGCAGAGCGCAGACGGCCAACTTGAGATCCGGTTCGTCGACGAGGTGATGTACGTCAGCGGGAGCGCGGTCGACTCCGAGAAGCTGGACGGGAAGGGCTGGTTCAGCGCCGAACCGGCTGTATGGGGACGCGGCGCGGTGGACAACAACTCCTACCGCGTACTGCCGCGTCCTATCGAGGGCAGCCCGGTCGCGCAGTCCACGATCCTCACCGCCTCCAAGGACGTGCGGAGGATCGGGACGGAGACGATCGACGGCGCCCGGACCACTCACTACAGAGGAACGGTCATCGGTCGTGGCATCAGCGCCGCCCGTGACGCCGCCGTGAACAAAACGGCTCGGGAGCGCCAGATCGACAACCTTGATCAGTTCATGGCGTTGAGCATCGACGGCACGCTCACCATGGATCTGTGGATCGGTGACGACAACCAGACCAAGCAGTACCGCATGCGGGGCGATACGCGCGCCACACGGGGCGGCACCGAGGGCAAGCCACTCGAGTTCATCGACGGCGAGCCCCTCGACCTGACCGTCACCTTCCTCGACATCAACCAGCCGGTGACCGTGGAGGCACCGCCGTCCGAAGACACCGCCGACCTCGCCGCGTCGGCGGACGAGGTCCACGTCGGCTGAGCGGCACCTGGGAAGACCTGAACCGTGCCGGTGGTGTTCAGTCAGTGCCGCAGTGATCCTCCAAGTAGTCCGCCGCCAGCGCGCTCGCGCGGGTGAACCAGTCGTTCAGGACCGCGATTTCGTCGGGAGAGTAGTCGGCGAAGAGCTGCGTGAGGCGGGCGTAGTACGGCTCGTAGACCTCTCGGACGCGGGCGACCGCGTCGGGCTGGGCGGCTACGCGGATGCGGCGGCGGTCGGTCGGGTCGGGGCGGCGGATGATGTAGCCGGCGCGTTCCAGACGGTTGAGGATGCCGGTGACCGCGCCCGTCGTGACGTGGACGCGGGCTGCCAGGTCGCCGGCCGTGGGCAGGCTCTCCCCGGCCTCGATGACGTAGGCGAAGCAGGTGAGGTCGGTCACACTCAGGCCCACCTGTTGGGCGATCTCGTGCTGCCCGACCAGGTGGGTCGCGATGAGGTGGTCCATCGCCGACAGCGCCTGCTCCGGCGTGGCGGCCGGACGCGGCTTGGCTTGCATTCCCAGATCCCTTAGTTCGTGAGATGTTTGGGCTTTAAAAGGCTTAGTTGGTGAGGGGTTCGCGGGTGCGGGTTCCCCGGGCCTTGGTGTGTAAGGGGGCAGCATATGAGCGCACATCAGTATGACCACGGCCATACCGTCGCGGGATGGGTCGGAACCGGGATCGGGAGTGTCGGGGCCGTCGTAGCGGGGGCGGGGGTGTGTTTCGTCTCCGGTGTGCTGATCGCCGGTGGGCTCGCGATCGGTGTGGTCGGCCTGTTGGTCACCTGGGCGCTGCATTTGGCCGGCTGGGGGAAGGGGCCTGGGATCCGGCCCAGGGAGGAGTGGGGCTGGCGGGTGCGGGACTCGGGGGCGCGGGCCGGGCATGACGAGTGCCTCGGGTGCCGGTTGGCTGGGCGGGGGCGTACGGCGGGCTCGGGCCGCGTGACCGAGGTGGCCAGGGGTGCTTCCGTACGCGGCGAGGCCGAGCCCGCTGCCGTGGGGGCCGACTCCGGGCGCTGAATCGGACGCTGCTGCTCGCCCGACGCCGGTGTCAGTGGTGCCCTCTACGCTCGACAGAGATGGCACAGGCATGGAAGTGCTCGGGGCTGCGGTGGTTGGCCGGTGGTCCCGTGCTGGTGTGGGACGGTGGGCGGCGCAGTGCGCTGACCTGGGGGAAACGCGTGGCCTTCGGGGTCGCGGAGGGGGGTGTGCGGACATGCGTGGGGGCTCGGGGGCATTCCTGTCCGACGGGGGCGGCCGTGTCGGCGCGGAGTACGGGGGCGAGGTGCGAGGAGTGCGCGCGGCTGGACCGGGCGCACTCCGTGGCCGCCGACACGATCGCGGACGACCCGCGGCCGTATCACGTATATCTGGCGTGGTTCGGTCCCGGCATGGTCAAGGTCGGGATCACGGCGGAGGAGCGGGGCTCCGCGCGGCTGCTGGAGCAGGGAGCCGTGTGCTTCAGCTGGCTCGGTGTCGGGCCGCTCATGGCCGCGCGGCGTACCGAAGAGCTGTTGCGGGCCGCGCTGGGAGTGCCCGACCGGATTCCCTACGTCGAGAAGCGGACCGTACGGGCCGTGCTGCCGGAGGCGGCGGCTGACCGGGCCGCCGAGGTCGCCGAGTTGTATGGGCGGGCCGTGGCGCTTCCCGCGTGGCCGGAGTCGCTCGTGCGGGAGCCCCTGCGCGTTGTCGACCACGTGGAGGTGTTCGGGCTCGCCGGGCTGCCCGTCGCCGTCGGGGAGGTGGGTGAGCTCGTCGCCGGCGGGGTGGTGAGCGGGGAGCTCGTGGCTGCCGCCGGGCCCGATCTGCATCTGGCGACCGGGGGCGGGGTCGTCGTGCTGGACACGCGGTTGATGAGCGGGTGGGGGCTGGTGCCTGCCGGGGGTGGGGAAGTGACCGTGCCGGTGCGGGAGTTCAAGGAGGAGGCCGGGGTGCAGGACGGTTTGTTCTGACCCACCCGCTGATGAATCCCGCTCGCTCATAAACCCCGCCCGCTGATGAACCCCGCCCGCCGGCATTCCCAGCCGTTCCCTGAGAAGCGCCTGTGTGTTTCTCAGAGAAATCACAGGCTGCGGAAAGGTGGCTCTCAGAGCGGGCCGACATCGTGTTCACCATGACCACGACCTCGCCCCAGGGGCGCACCGAACTGCTGAGGCCGGACGGGAGCCCCGTCCGAGTGCTCGTGGTGGACGACGAGATGTCGATCACCGAGCTGCTGTCCATGGCCCTGCGCTACGAGGGATGGCAGATCCGGAGCGCCGGTGACGGCACCGGCGCCCTGCAGACCGCGCGGGACTTCCGGCCCGACGCCGTCGTGCTCGACATGATGCTGCCCGACATGGACGGGCTGGCGGTGCTCGGACGGCTGCGCCGTGAGCTGCCCGATGTGCCGGTGCTCTTCCTCACCGCCAAGGACGCCGTCGAGGACCGGATCGCCGGGCTGACGGCCGGCGGGGACGACTACGTCACCAAGCCGTTCAGCCTCGAAGAGGTCGTCGCGCGGCTGCGCGGGCTGATACGGCGGTCCGGTGCAGCCGACCGGCGCTCCGACTCCACGCTGGTCGTGGGCGACCTCACCCTCGACGAGGACAGTCACGAGGTGACCAGGGGCGGTGAGAACATTCACCTGACCGCGACCGAGTTCGAGCTGCTGCGGTTCCTGATGCGCAATCCGCGGCGCGTGCTCAGCAAGGCGCAGATCCTCGACCGTGTGTGGTCGTACGACTTCGGCGGGCAGGCCAACGTGGTCGAGCTGTACATCTCGTATCTGCGGCGGAAGATCGACGCGGGGCGCGAGCCGATGATCCACACCCGGCGTGGTGCCGGTTACCTGATCAAGCCCGCGGTCTCGTGAGCGGGCGGCGACGGCCGAATGCGCAGCAGAGGGCGGGCAGACTGTCGCGAGCGGGCAAGCCTCGCACTCTGCGGACGCGGCTCGTCGTCGCGTCCGTGGTGCTGATCGCCGTCGTGTGTGCGGTGATCGGGACGGTGACGACCCTCGCCCTGCGGTCGCATCTGTACGAGCAGTTGGACGGGCAACTCCGCGGGGCCGCGGCCAGGGCCGCCCAGAGCCCGCCCAGGGATTCCGGCGAGGATCTGAACGGCGGCCCCGACGCGCCCGCGCAGAAGAAGGAGAGCCTCACCGAGTTCGTCACCCGGGGACCGCAGCCGGGCGGCACGGTCGCCGCCAAGATCGAGGACGGCCGGATCACGGAGTCCAAGTACGGCGTGTCCGTGGACAACTACCCGATGAGCGCGAGGTCGTTGAACTCCGCCCAGACCGCCGCGCTCGCCTCCGTGCCGCAGACCGACGGACCGCCGAGGACCGTCGACATCCCGGGCCTCGGCGAGTACCGGGTCGAGTACACGAGCGGCGACAAGGGCAGCTACTACGTCGCCCTCCCGACCACGGACGTCACCAACACCATCAACACCCTCATCCTGGTCGAGATCAGCGTCACCGCAGCCGGACTGGCCGCCGCGGGACTGGCCGGTTCCGTACTGGTCGGCGTAGCCACCCGCCCCCTCCGCCGCGTGGCCGCCACCGCCACCCGCGTCTCCGAACTGCCCCTGCACACCGGCGAGGTGAATCTCAGCGAGCGCGTGCCCGACTCCGAGACCGATCCGCACACCGAGGTCGGCCAGGTCGGTGCCGCGCTCAACCGGATGCTCGACCACGTCCACGGCGCCCTGCACGCCCGGCAGCAGAGCGAGACACGGGTCAGGCAGTTCGTCGCCGACGCCAGTCACGAGCTGCGGACCCCGCTCGCCTCCATCCGCGGGTACGCAGAGCTGACCCGGCGCGGCAGAGAGGACGTCGGGCCCGACACCCGGCACGCCCTCGGGCGGATCGAGTCCGAGGCCGGGCGTATGACCCTGCTCGTCGAGGATTTGCTGCTGCTCGCCCGGCTGGACGCCGGGCGGCCGCTGCAGTTCGAGGAGACCGACCTCGTACCGCTCGTCGTGGACACCATCAGCGACGCCCGTGCGGCCGGTCAGGACCACAACTGGCGTCTCGATCTGCCCGACGAGCCCGCGCTCGTGTCGGCGGACGCGGCCCGGCTCCAGCAGGTCCTCGTCAACCTGCTCGGCAACGCCCGCACCCACACCCCGCCCGGTACGACCGTCACCGCCCGCGTCCAGCGGCGCGGCCCCTGGCTGTGCGTGGACGTCGAGGACAACGGGCAGGGCATTCCCGCCGAGTTGCTGCCGCACGTCTTCGAACGGTTCGCGCGCGGCGACTCCGCGCGGACCCGCGCCACCGGCTCGACCGGTCTCGGCCTCGCCATCGTGCAGGCCGTGGCGAGCGCGCACGGCGGTGCCGTGACCGTCGACAGCGTGCCCGGGCGGACCGTGTTCACGGTGCACCTGCCCGCGCTGCCCCCGCAACCACAGCCGGACATGAACCGGCCGCAGCACTCACAGGCACGCCACAGCGTCACCACATGGGTGCGACAGGGCGCCTGACGAAAGTCGGTTCCATGCGAACCGACTCTTCTCCCGGCACCCTGCCGGCGCGGGAGCACCTCCCGGCCGCACCAGCCGGTACGCCTGTCCTGGACGTAGTGATCCCCGTCTACAACGAGGAGAAGGACCTCCAGCCGTGCGTGCGCAGACTGCACGATCACCTCGCCCGCACGTTCCCGTACGCGTTCCGCATCACGATCGCGGACAACGCCTCGACGGACACCACCCCGCAGGTCGCGGCCCGGCTGGCGGCGGAGATCCCCGAGGTCGGCACCTTCCGCCTGGAGCAGAAGGGCCGCGGCCGGGCCCTGCGGGCCGTCTGGTCGGCCTCGGAAGCCCCGGTCCTCGCCTACATGGACGTCGACCTGTCCACCGACCTCAACGCCCTCCTCCCGCTGGTGGCGCCGCTGATCTCCGGCCACTCCGACCTCGCGATCGGCTCCCGGCTGGCGCCCAGCTCCCGCGTGGTGCGCGGCCCCAAGCGGGAGTTCATCAGCCGGGTCTACAACCTCATCCTGCGCGGCTCGCTCCAGGCCCGCTTCTCGGACGCCCAGTGCGGGTTCAAGGCGATCCGCCGGGACGTGGCGCAGGTGCTGCTGCCCCTGATCGAGGACACCGGCTGGTTCTTCGACACGGAGATGCTGGTGCTCGCCGAGCGCGCGGGGCTGCGGATCCACGAGGTGCCGGTCGACTGGGTCGACGACCCCGACTCGACCGTGCACATCGTCAGGACCGCGACCGACGACCTCAAGGGTGTGTGGCGGATCGGCAGGGCCCTGGCCACCGGTTCCCTGCCGCTGGACCGGCTCGCCCGGCCGTTCGGCGACGACCCGCGCGACCGTGAGATCACGGACGTACCGCGGGGCCTGGCCCGTCAGTTGGTCGGGTTCTGCGTGGTCGGCGGTCTCTCCACCCTCTTCTACCTGCTCCTCTACAGCGGCTTCCGCGTCTTCACCGGCTCCCAGACCGCCAACGCCCTCGCCCTGCTGGTCTCGGCGGTCGCCAACACCGCCGCGAACCGGCGGCTCACCTTCGGGGTACGCGGGCGCGGCGGGGCCGTACGGCACCAGGCGCAGGGCCTGGTCGTCTTCGGTATCGGGCTCGCCCTGACCAGCGGCTCGCTCGCCGCGCTGGGCGCGGCCACGTCCGAGCCGGCGCACTCCACCGAGCTGGCGGTCCTCATCGCCGCCAACCTCGCGGCGACCGTGCTGCGCTTCCTGCTCTTCCGGGCGTGGGTGTTCCCGGACCGGCGCGAGGACGGCTCTCTGGTGGCCGCTTCGTACGACACCACCCAGTTCCGCGCCGGCGATGTCGCGGACTCCTGGCAGGACGCCACCGTGCAACTGCTGCCCATGCGCCCCCACAACACCGATGCGAGGGACTTCCGATGACCGTCCACTACGACCAGCAGATCACCGACAGAGGTCAGAGTCCCGATGTCGGGTCCCATCGGACCCCTGCCCACGCACCGGCCCCCGACGCCGGTGAACCCAAGCGGCCCCTGCCGCACCGGCTGTGGCGCGGCCGGCCCGAGGACCCCCGCTGGGCCCGCCCGGCCTTCCTCGCCCTGCTCCTGGCGACCGCGGTGCTCTACCTCTACAACCTGAGCGCCTCCGGTTACGCCAACTCCTTCTACTCGGCGGCCGTCCAGGCGGGCAGCCAGTCCTGGAAGGCGTTCTTCTTCGGCTCGCTGGACGCGGCCAATGCCATCACCGTCGACAAGCCCCCGGCCGCGCTGTGGCCGATGGCCCTGTCCGTGCGGCTGTTCGGCCTCAGCTCCTGGGCGATCCTGGTCCCCGAGGTCCTCATGGCCGTCGGCACGGTGGCCGTCGTGTACGCCTCCGTACGGCGCCGGTTCAGCCCCGCGGCCGGTCTGATCGCGGGCGCGGTGCTCGCGCTCACCCCCGTCGCGGCGCTGATGTTCCGCTTCAACAACCCGGACGCGATGCTGGCCCTGCTGATGGCCGTGGCCTGCTACTTCGTCATCCGGGCCCTGGAGGACGGCCGTACGAAGTGGCTGGTGTGGGCCGGGGTCGCCATCGGCTTCGCCTTCCTCGCCAAGACCCTCCAGGCCTTCCTCATCCTGCCGCCGCTGGCCCTCGTCTACGGGGTGTGCGCACCCGTCTCGGTGAAGAAGCGCCTCGGGCAACTGGCTGTGGCCACGGTCGCGTTGGTCGTCTCCGGCGGCTGGTGGGTCGCGATCGTCGAGCTGTGGCCCGCGTCCTCCCGCCCGTACATCGGCGGCTCGCAGAACAACAGCTTCCTGGAGCTGACCTTCGGCTACAACGGCCTGGGCCGCATCAACGGCGACGAGACCGGCAGTGTGGGAGGCGGACGCGGCGGGGGCAACGGCGGTGGCAACTGGGGCGAGACCGGCTGGGACCGCCTGTTCGGCTCCAGCATCGGCGGCCAGATCTCCTGGCTGATCCCGGCCGCGCTGATCCTGCTCGTCGCGGCCCTCGTGGCCACGCGCAGGGCACGGCGTACGTCGGTGACGCGCGGTTCGTTCCTCGTCTGGGGCGGCGCGCTGCTCACGACCATGCTGGTCTTCAGCTACATGCAGGGCATCTTCCACGAGTACTACACGGTGGCGCTCGCCCCCTACATCGCGCCGCTGATCGGCATGGGCTCGGCGCTGCTCTGGCAGAAGCGGGACAAGGTCTGGGCGTCGCTGACCCTGGCGGCGGCGATGACGGCCACCGCGGCCTGGGGCTACGTCCTGCTCAACCGCTCCTCCGACTACCTGCCCTGGCTGAAGTGGCTCGTCCTGGTCGGAGGCCTGACGGCGGCGCTCGGCCTGATCTTCGCGGGCCGGCTGGGACGTGGACTGGCCCTGGGGGCGGCCGGAATGGGCCTGGTCGCGGCGCTGGCCGGGCCGGCGGCGTACACGCTCACCACGGTGAACGAGGGACACACGGGCTCGATCGTCACGGCGGGGCCGGCGGTCGCGGGCGGCCGGGGCGGTCCGGGCGGTGGTGGCGGTCCCGGCGGTGGCGGCTTCCCGGGCGGCGGCGGCCAGAACCAGCAGAACGGCACCGGCAACGGCACCGGCACCGGCAACGCCCAGGGCGGGCAGGGCAACGGCTTCCCCGGCGGCGGTTCCCCGGGCGCCGGCCAGAACCAGCAGGGCCAGAACCAGCAGGGCCAGAACACCACCCCTGGAGGCCGGACCGGCGACGGCGGCCGGATGGGCGGCATGGGCGGTGGCGGGATCGGCGGTCTGCTCAACGGCGCCGGCGTCGGCTCGGAGGCCAAGAAGCTGCTGGCGACCGACGCCGACCAGTACACCTGGGCCGGGGCGGCCATCGGCGCCCAGAACGCCGCGAGTTACCAGCTGTCCACCGGCGAGCCGGTGATGGCCATCGGCGGCTTCAACGGCACGGACCCGTCCCCGACCCTGGCCCAGTTCAAGGAGTACGTGGCGGAAGGAAAGATCCACTACTTCATCGCGTCCGGCACGGGCGGCGGCATGCGCGGCGGCAGCGACGCCACGTCCTCCCGGATCACCTCCTGGGTCGAGGCCAACTTCAAGAAGGTCACGGCCGGTTCGGCCACCTTCTACGACCTCACGCAGAAGGCGAGCAGCTGACCGTTCCCTGACCGGGAGAAGGGCGGTGGCTCTCGGCCACCGCCCTTCTCCCGTTGCCCGATTACTCGGTTGTACGGCGTATGGGAACTATTCTACGGTGTACAGCATGACGACGTCCCCCCAGGAAGAGGCCCTGCCGCAGACGGCATCCGGCGGCCACCCCCAGCGCTGGCTGATCCTCGGTGTCATCTGCCTCGCGCAGCTCACCGTGCTGCTCGACAACACGATCCTGAACGTGGCGATCCCCTCGCTCACCCGCGAGCTGGACGCGACGACCGCCGACGTCCAGTGGATGATGAACGCCTACTCACTGGTGCAGTCCGGCCTGCTGCTCACGGCGGGCAACGCCGCCGACCGCTACGGCCGCAAGCTGCTGCTGATGGCGGGCCTGGTGATCTTCGGCGTGGGCTCGCTGGTGGCCGGGCTGTCCCAGAGCCCGGTCCAGCTGATCGCGGCCCGCGCCGGCATGGGCGTCGGCGGCGCGCTGCTGATGACCACGATCCTCGCCGTCGTCGTGCAGATCTTCGACGACAAGGAGCGGGTCAAGGCCATCGCGCTGTGGTCCACGGTCAGTTCGCTCGGTTTCGCGGCCGGGCCGCTGATCGGCGGAGTGATGCTGAACCACTTCTGGTGGGGTGCGATCTTCCTGATCAACATCCCGGTCGCCGTGCTCGGCCTGATCGCGGTCGCGGCCCTCGTGCCGGAGTCCAAGCACAAGACGGGTGACCGGCCCGACCTGGTCGGCGCGGTGCTGTCGACCATCGGCATGACGTCCGTCGTGTACGCGATCATCACCGGTCCCGAGCACGGCTGGACGTCCGGCCAGGTGCTGGTCTCCGCGCTGATCGGCGTGGCCGTACTCGGGCTCTTCGTCCTGTGGGAGCTGCGGACCGGGAACCCGATGCTCGACATGCACTTCTTCCGCAACCAGAAGTTCGTGGGCGCGGTCGCGGGCGCGATCCTCGTGGCGTTCGGCATGACGGGCTCGCTGTTCCTGCTCACCCAGCACCTCCAGTTCGTGCTCGGCTACGAGCCGCTGGACGCCGGTCTGCGGACGGCGCCGCTGGCGTTGACCGTGGTGGCGCTCAACTTCACGGGGGTCGGCGCCAAGCTCGTGCTCAAGGCCGGTACGCCGGCGGCCATCGCGCTCGGCATGACCCTGGTGTCGGCCGGGCTGGCGGCGATCGCGCTGCTCGGCGGGCACGGGTACGGCGGGATGCTGCTCGGCCTGGTCGTGATGGGCGCGGGTGTGGCGTTGTCCATGCCCGCCATGGCCAACGCGATCATGAGTGCGATACCGCCGGAGAAGGCGGGGGTCGGAGCGGGGATCAACGGGACGCTCGCGGAGTTCGGCAACGGGCTCGGGGTCGCGGTCCTCGGCGCGGTGCTCAATTCGCGGTTCGCGTCGTTGGTCGCCGTGTCGGCGGCGTCGTTGCCGGCGGCGCTCGCGGCAGCGGACTCGGCTGACGAGAAGGCGCGTATCTCCGACGCGTTCGCCTCCGGGCTGGAGACCAGTCAGTTGGTCGGGGCTGTGGCTGTGCTGGCCGGTGGTCTGGTCGCGGCGGCGTTGTTGCGGCGGGCTGAGCGGGCAGAATCCGCCTAGGAGCTCGGGGTGTGCGGTTGTCGTGCGGGTGCGGGTTCGTTGTGGCTGGTCGCGCCCGCGCGGCGGAGTCGCAAGTCGATACGGCCCCGCGCCCCTGAAAAACAGGGGCGCCTAGCATGATCGGCATCAGCAAGTCGAGGAAGGTGCGCCATGGCGAAGGCGTCCGACAAGGCCGCGCGGACCAGCGTCTGGCTGGAGAGCAAAGCGCACCGGCGGCGTGGTGGCTCAGGGCAGCCCTCGGGGCTGGACCGGGCGCACATCGTCGAGGTCACCGTGCGGCTGCTCGACGCCGAGGGGCTGGCCAGGTTCTCGATGCGGCGGCTGGCCGGTGAGCTGAACGTCACCGCGATGTCCGTCTACTGGTACGTCGACACCAAGGACGACCTCCTGGAACTCGCCCTGGACGAGGTCATGGGCGAGATGCGGCTGCCCGATCCGGACGCCGACGAGGACTGGCGGGACCAGGTGCGGGCGCTCGCCCGGGAGTACCGGACGCTGCTGGTGCGTCACCGCTGGGTGTCCGCGCTGGTCGGCGTCTTCCTCAACATCGGCCCCAAGAACCTGGCCTTCTCGCGGGCCGTACAGCACGTCGTGCGCAGGACCGGACTGCCCGCGAACCGGCTGACGAGCACGATCGCGGCCGTCTTCCAGTTCGTCTACGGCTACGGCACGCTGGAGGGCCACCTCTCCGCCCGGGCCGCGGCCGGCGGCATGACCGTGGACGAGTACTTCCAGCAGTCCCTGAGCACGGCGAACGCGGCCCCGCAGGCCGCCGACGTCCTCAAGGAGTCCCAGGAGATCATGGCGGCGCGCGGCGGTGACACCGTCGCCGAGATGCTGGAGCGGGACTTCGAGTTCGCGCTGGAACTGCTGATCGCGGGCATCGAGGCCATGGTCGCCCGGGAGCGGGAGGACTGAGCGGGAGGACTGAGTGGGACGACTGAGCGGGAGTTCCCGCTACTCCCCCTCCACCAGCCGCGCCGGGAACCCGCCGGTGGCCACCGGCCCCCACCGCTCCGGTGTGATGCGGATGATCGACTTGCCCTGCTTGACCATCGCCGCGCGGTACTCGTCCCAGTCGGGATGCTCCCCGGCGATGTTCCGGTAGTACTCCACGAGCGGTTCGACGGAGTCGGGGGTGTCGAGGACCTCGGCCGTGCCGTCGATCTGGACCCAGGGGCCGTTCCAGTCGTCGCTGAGGACGAGCAGGCTCACGCGCGGGTCCCGCTTGGCGTTGCGGGTCTTGGCCCGCTCCGGGTACGTCGAGACGACGATCCGGCCGGAGTCGTCGACCCCGCAGGTCAGCGGCGAGCCCTGGGGGCCGCCGTCGGACCGCCGGGTCAGCAGGATCGCGTGGTGCCGGGGCCGTACGAAGTCGAGCAACTCGTCGAGGGAGACGCGGGTGTTCGTCGCGATGTTCGGTGCCATGCCAGGCAGCCTACGACGCCATGGCCTCGGCGAGGTTGTCGTACACGGGCACGTCCCGGCGCAGGCCGGTCAGCTCCAGTACGCGGCTCGCGACACCGTCCGGCCGGGCCACCACACGCATCCGGGCCCCGGGGCGCAGCCGGAGGCGCACGTCGTTGATGAGGCGGATGCCCTGGGAGTCCATGAAGTGGGTCGCGGTGAGGTCGAGGACGAGCACCTCCAGCCGGTCACCGCGGGCCCGGGTCTCGGACATGATGAGCGGAAGCAGCTGCTCCGCGTTGCCGAAGTCGATCTCGGCGGGCAGGGTGAGACGAACGCGGCCGGGCATGTCCGGCGGTTCGGTGGGATTCGGGAAGAAAGTCACAGCACTCACCTGGCAGACGTTCGTCCGTGTTCCGGTAAGGCCGCTTCCTGACCCTCGGGCCCATTCCACCACGCCGGGCCGCGGCTGCGGAAGCGCCCGTGGCGGCCGTCGGCCGGACGTCACCTGGACGCAACCGAGCAGCTAGAGTGCTGTCCGTCCTGTGCTCGCAGTCGGGAATGTGCTGCGGAGCTCTCCTGCGCACGGCCATGGTCGTGCATGCCGAAGAGGTTCGTGGTGGCTGCGTCCGAGTTTCCTGATTTGCCCCGTTTTCCGGTCGGCTTCGAGCTGGCCGAGGCCCTGACGGTGGCGGCTCAGCAACTGCACGAGAAGACCTCACCGCACCACACGCTGCGCACGGCGGTCCGGCTGGCCGTGCACCTCATGCCCGGGGCCGAGCACGCCGGCATCTCCGAGATCGAGCGCGGCAACAAGTTCCGCACGCTCGCTTGGAGCGACGACGTCGTACGCTCCGCCGAGGCCCGGCACGGCGGCCGCGAACCGCAGGGGCACTGGGACCAGTTGTGGCACACACCGGTGGCGCGGGTGACCGACAGCGAGGCCGACGACGGCTGGGACGTGCTGTCCGCCCTGGGGCTGCGCTCGGCGCTGTCGCTGCGGCTGCGCGCCGACCGCCGCCGGCTGACCGTGCTCACGGCCTACGCGCGCAAACCGGGCGCCTTCGACGAGGACGCGGCGCGCATCGGGCGGCTCTTCACCGCGCACGTCAGCATCGCCCTGGACTCCGCCACCGTGCGCGAGCAGCTCACCGAGGCCATGCACACCAGGGACCTGATCGGCCAGGCCACCGGCATCCTCATGGAGCGCCAGGGCATCGACGCCGCCGCCGCCTTCGAGAGCCTGGTGCGGGCCTCCCAGCGGGAGAACGTGAAACTGCGCGACCTGGCCCGCGGGATCGTCGGGTCTCACAACTCCGAATGAGCCACCGTGAGTTAGGGCGAGGGCGTTAAGGGACGCCGACGGGATACCCGTACGTTCATGAGCTCCGAGACGTCCGACACGCTGGACCAGGCGATGGTGCGCAGCAGCGGTCTCGACACCCTGCTGCGCGATCTGACCGACCGTGCGGTGCAGGAGGTGCCGGGCGCCGCCGCGTGCAGCATCACCGTGCGCCGCGGCGGCCGGCTGCTCACCCTGGCCGGCAGCGACGGCCTGCCCAGCGGCCTGGACCAGAGGCAGTACGAGAACGGCTCGGGCCCCTGCGTCGAGGCCGCCGAGACCGGCGTCGAGCAGTACGCACCCGACCTGGCCGAGGAGTCCCGCTGGCCGGCGTACACGCCGTACGCGCTGGCCAAGGGCGTGAGGTGCGCGCTGGCGGTGCCGCTCGCCGTCGAGGGCGAGACGGGGGCGGCGATCAACTACTACGGCCTGCGGCCCGGGGTGCTCGGCACGGCCCGGGACACGGCCCGGACCTTCGCGGCCCGGGCGGGGGGCGCGATCGACGTCGCGCTGCGTATCGAGCACCAGCGCCAGTCGGCGGCCGACGTGCGCACCGCGCTGCTCTCCCGCAGCGTCATCGACCAGGCGATCGGCATCCTCATGGCCCGGGAGCGGATCGACGCCCGGGACGCGCTGGAGCGGCTGCGCCGTGCCTCGCAGCACCGGAACGTCAAACTCCGGGACCTGTGCGACCAGTTGGTGGCGAAGGTCTCGGGACCGGCCTCAGACGGCCGGAAGTGACTCGCCCTGCACGGCCTGGATGTCCAGCTCCACCTTGAGCGTCGTGCCGATGGCGGCGATGCCCGCCTGGAGGACCTGGTTGTAGTTCATCGCGAAGTCCTCGCGGTGCAGCTCGGTCGTGGCGCGGAACGCCGCGCGGGTGCCGCCCCACGGGTCCGGGCCCGTGCCGAGATAGGCCAGGTCCAGGTCCACGGCCCGTACGACTCCGTGCATGCCCAGCTCGCCGTGGACGGTCCACCGGTCGGAGCCGGTCGCCGTGAGCCCGGTCGAGCGGTAGGTGATCTCGGGGAACCGCTCGACGTCCAGGAAGTCCGGCGACTTCAGATGCCCGTCGCGCATGCCGTTGCCGGTGTCGACGGACCCGGCCCGGATCACCGCCTCCACCCGCGACTTGGTGACGTCGTCCGGGGCGATCTCGATCGAGCCGGAGAACTCCGTGAACCGGCCGTGCACGCTGGAGATGCCCAGGTGCTGTGCCACGGCGGCCACACTCGAGTGCACCGGAT
Organism: Streptomyces sp. NPDC050416; assembly: GCF_044458845.1. Lineage (NCBI taxonomy): Bacteria > Bacillati > Actinomycetota > Actinomycetes > Kitasatosporales > Streptomycetaceae > Streptomyces > Streptomyces sp. NPDC050416. Next base: position 110,076 of record NZ_JBITII010000014.1, on the reverse strand, counting down.
CGACCGTCCACGGCCCCGGCGGCGGCAGCTCGGTGCCGCCCTGCCGTGCCAGCGTCACCGTGCCGACCTCGGCCCGGCCGCTCGCCGTGACGATCACGCTGGAGGCCGCGGGCGCGTAGCCGACGGCGGTGACGATGACGGTGTACGCCCCCGACTCCAGCGGCGTCGCGTCCCGGACGGCGCCCTCCGCGTCGGCCTCGGCACGCAGCGCCTGCGCACCGGTCATGTCGGCCACGGTGACGACCGCGTGCGACACGGCCCAACCGTCCCGGGTACGGATCCTCGCGGTCAGTCCCATCTCAGCTAACTCCCCAAAAACAGAAACTCGAAAGGAAACCGGCCCGTGGCAGGGGCGCGCCTCCGCTCGGAGCGCGCCCACCGCCACGGGCCGGGGCTTGTCCTACTCGCCGGGGTGGGCGAGTTCGATGTCGTGGGCGTCGGTGCCGCGGCCGGTGACCGTCAGGGCGGTGGCCACCGGCGGGTAGCCCGTGGCGATGACGGTGTACTCGCCGCCGTCCAGGTCGGTGAAGGCGTACGCCCCGTCCGAGCCGGTCGTGGCCGAGCCGACGACGTTGCCCGCCTGGTCGACCAGCGTCACCCGGGCGTCGGCCAGCGGGCCGTGCGGGGCGCGGACGACACCCTGGACGCGGGCGCCCGCGTCCAGGTCGATCTCGACCCGGGTGACCCCGGTGCCGCCCACCTCGACGGGCAGGGCGCGCGGCCGGTACCCGGCGGCGTTCACCGCGACGGTCACCGCCCCGGGCACCAGCTCGGCGAAGGAGAACTCGCCCTGCTCACCGGTGGCCTGAGTGGCCAGCAGGTCCCCGCGCACATCGGTCACGATGACCATCGCGTCCTCGACCGGCTGCCCTCCCTCGGCGGCCCGCACCAGGCCGGTCAGCCCGCTCGTGCCGCTGAGCAGGATGTCGTAGGCGACCGGCTCGCCGTTCACCACGACCGTCGAGGCCTGCGGCTGGTAGCCGTCGGCGGAGGCGATCAGCACGTACGATCCGGCGCCCGGCGCGTCGAGGGCGTAGGAGCCGTCGGCCTGTGCCACGGACCGGCCCAGCTGACGCCCGGCCAGCGAGATCAGCGTGACGGCCGCCCGCGGCACGGGCGCGCTCTCGTTGCCGCGGACGAAGCCGCGCACCGGCACACCGTTCCCACCGGACGCGGGCTCCTCGGCCCGGGCCGCCGTGGCGACGGCGGCGAGCCGCTGCGTGCCCTCGGGACCGGTGCCGTCGGCGGCCTCGGTGTCCGCCACGGCCCAGCTCGGCGCGGCCTTCTCCGCGGCGGGAGCCTCGGCGGCCTGCTCGGCGGGAGTCTCCGCGCGGGCGTCGGTGTCCGCCGCCTGCGCCAGCCCACCCTTCGTCTTCAACGGGACCTCCTTGATGAACAGCGACACCAGCAGCGCGAGCAGCGCCAGCGGCGCGGAGTAGAGGAACACGTCCGCGACACCGTGGCCGTATGCGCTCTCCACGACGGTGCGGATCGGCGCGGGCATGGCATCGAGGTCGGGGATGCCGCCCCCGCCGGTGCCGGCGTGGCCGAGGGCCTGGCCCTTGGCGCCGAGGCCGGCGAGGCCGTCCTTGACGTAGTCGGTGATCTTGTTGCCCAGGACCGCGCCCAGCGCCGAGACGCCCACGGCACCGCCCAGGGACCGGAAGAAGGTCACCGTGGAGCTGGCGGCGCCCAGGTCACCCGGCTCCACCTGGTTCTGCGTGCACAGCACCAGGTTCTGCATCATCATGCCGATGCCGAGGCCCATCAGCGCCATGAAGATCGCTATGTGCCAGTACTCGGTGTCGTACCGGATCGTGCCCAGCAGCCCGAGCCCGGCCGTCACCAGCACACCGCCGCCGAGCAGCCAGCCCTTCCAGCGCCCGGTCCGGGTGATGACCTGGCCGGAGACGGTGGAGGAGACGAACAGGCCCGCGATCATCGGGATGGTCATGACGCCGGACATCGTCGGCGACTTGTCCCGCGCCAGCTGGAAGTACTGGCTGAAGAACACGGTCCCCGAGAACATCGCGACACCGACGAACAGGGAAGCCACGGAGGCCAGCGTGATGGTGCGGTTGCGGAACAGCCGCAGCGGGATGATCGGCTCGCTCGCCTTGGCCTCGACCAGGACGAACAGCGCCAGCAGCACGACCGAGCCGCCGACCATCGCGTACGTCTGCCACGACAGCCAGTCGTACTTGTCACCGGCGAAGGTCACCCAGACCAGCAGCAGGCAGACGGCCGCGGTGATGAAGAAGGCGCCGGCCCAGTCGACCTTGACCTTCCGCTTCACGACGGGCAGGTGCAGGGTCTTCTGCAGCACGATCAGGGCGATCACCGCGAAGGGCACGCCGACGTAGAAGCACCAGCGCCAGCCGAGCCAGTCGGTGTCGGTGATGACACCGCCGACCAGCGGACCGCCGACCATGGCCGTGGCGAAGACGGCACCCAGGTAGCCGTTGTACCGTCCGCGCTCACGCGGCGAGATCATCGCCGCCATGATGATCTGGGCCAGCGCGGACAGACCGCCCATGCCGATGCCCTGGACCGCGCGGAACGTGATGAGCATGCCCGGGTTCTGTGACATACCGGCCGCCGCCGACCCCAGGACGAACACGACGAGTGCGAGCTGGATCAGCAGCTTCTTGGAGAACAGGTCGGCGAGCTTGCCCCACAGGGGCGTCGACGCGGTCATCGTGAGCAGGGACGCGGTCACGACCCAGGTGTAGGCGCTCTGGCCGCCGCCGAGGTCGCCGATGATCCGGGGCAGGGCGTTGGAGACGATCGTCGACGACAGGATCGCGACGAACATGCCGAGCAGGAGGCCGGTGAGGGCCTCCATGATCTGCCGGTGCGTCATCGGAGCGCCGCCGCCGGGGGAGCCGTGGGAGCCTCCCCCGTGCTTGGCATGAGCCCGCACACCGGCTGGTGTGGTCGTTGCCATGGGCTTCCTTTTCTTACGTGCTTGCGGGTGTACGGGTGGTCTGTGCGACAGCGGGTGGTGCCGCCCGGGGCGCGGGGCGGCAGTCGAAGCTCTCCCTCAGCCGCGCCATCAGGTCCGTGAGCCGGCCGACGTCCTCGTCGGTCCAGTCGCTCAGGCGCTCGGCGAGGACCTCGGTGGTCCGCCGGGACAGCTCGTCGAGCTGTGCGTGGCCCGCCGGGGTGAGGCGCAGGATCCGGGAGCGCTTGTCCGCGGGGTCGGGGGAGCGTTCGATCCAGCCCCGGTCCACGACGTGCGCGACATGGCGACTGGTGACCGACATGTCCACCGCGAGCAGCTCCGCGAGCTTGCTCATGCGCATGTCGCCGTGGCGACCGAGGATGGTCAGTACGGTCGCCGAACCGCCGGGGCAGTCGGCCGGCATGATCCGGCCGAGCTCCCGCTTCACGGCGCCGAAGGCACTGAACTGGCGGACCAGCTCTTCGTACTGCGCCCTCTCGGCCATGACACCTCCCGCTTTCGTTGCTTAGGGCAACCATAGGAGCGGTTGGTTGCTACAGGCAAATAAAAAGGGATGGCTGCGGCATAAAAAGTTGGCAAAGGCAAGTATTGCGGTAGTAAATGTGCAGGTCGTGAGGCTGGGGGGAGGGGTCGGGTGGGGCTGAACGGAATGCCAACCCCCACTTGGGGAGCCCCGGCGTTTTCGCTAGGGTCTCGGGCCATGGCTAACTACCAGGCCCCGCAGGGCAATCACGACCCCGCCGGCAGCACCCAGATGTTCCGCGCGTTCGTCGACGAGGCGCCGCAGGGGCGGCAGGCCGCGGCGACGAGCGGTGGCGGGCCGCGTATCGGTCTCATCCTCGGCGTCGTCGTCGCCGTCGCGGTGATCGCGGCGGTGGCGTGGCTGGCGCTCGGCTGACGCGGCCTGCCGTGCGGCGCGTACGGCGGTTTTACTGACACTCGGAGCTGTCCGGTTACCCGGCATCGCTATCGGCGTTGCGGGGTGCTCGGCGCTGCCTCTCAGGCCGGGTGAGTCCGCAACCCGGCGGAGCGGGGTGCCGCTGCGCCCACCCGTGCCGCCTGGGGGCACCTCCCAGGCCCTTAAGGCACTGGAGGAGGCACGACTGCCCGCAGCTCACGCCTGCGGCAGCTAAGCCACGACGCACCCGCAGTCGCCGACGCACGGAAGGGGGCGTGTCGGGGGGTGTCCGACCTCATCGCGCCGTTCGTAGGACGGACACCCCCCGGCGCGGCCCCGGCCCACCACCACCGGGTGGGCGACGGGGCGCGCGCGGTCAGTCCGAGATGAGGCCTTCCCGCAGCTGGGCCAGGGTCCTTGTCAGCAGGCGGGACACGTGCATCTGCGAGATGCCGACCTCCTCGCCGATCTGCGACTGGGTCATGTTCGCGAAGAACCGCAGCATGATGATCCGCCGCTCACGGGGCGGCAGCTTGGCCAGCAGCGGCTTCAGCGACTCCCGGTACTCGACGCCCTCCAGGGCGCTGTCCTCGTACCCCAGCCGGTCCGCCAGCGAGCCCTCGCCGCCGTCGTCCTCCGGCGCCGGGGAGTCCAGTGAGGACGCCGTGTACGCGTTCCCCACCGCCAGCCCGTCGACGACGTCCTCCTCGGACACTCCGAGCACGGACGCGAGTTCGGTGACCGTCGGCGAGCGGTCCAGCTTCTGCGAGAGCTCGTCACTGGCCTTCGTCAGGGCCAGGCGCAGCTCCTGAAGCCGGCGCGGCACCCGTACCGACCACGACGTGTCGCGGAAGAACCGCTTGATCTCACCCACGACGGTCGGCATCGCGAACGTCGGGAACTCGACGCCCCGTTCGCAGTCGAACCGGTCGATCGCCTTGATCAGCCCGATCGTGCCGACCTGGACGATGTCCTCCATCGGCTCGTTGCGGGAGCGGAACCGCGCCGCTGCGTACCGCACCAGCGGCAGGTTGAGCTCGATCAGCGTGTCACGGACGTACGCACGCTCGGGGCTGTCCTCGTCGAGCGCGGCCAGCCGCAGGAACAGGGAGCGGGACAGGGTGCGGGTGTCGATGGCCCCCGTGGCCACAGGCGCCGGGGCGGGCTCGGTCGCGAGCTCGGCCGGAACGTCGTCGATGGGGCCAAGTGAGTCGAGAGCATGGGGAGCTGTGTCGCTCTCCGCGAGCGTGAGCACCTTCGAGCTGCCCTGTTCTGCGGACATGCCACCCCCTTTGGGTCGCGGGACGGTCGCGGCGGACGCTCCCGTCTGAGGAACGCAGCCTTCACCTGAATACCGGAGCCGAAGCCCCGGCAAACGCGCTTCCCGCAGAATGTCACATGTCGGCAACACGCTGTAGTGACATGTCGACATCTGAGACGCCAATCCGCCCTGCAAACAAGGGGTCTGACGCATTTTCGGCCCGCAACCGTCGGGAACGGCCCTGATGAGCGATTCCCCCTCCACGGTTACCACTCGCAACTGTTTGCGGTTACACGCCGAGGCGGCTCACAGTCGCCCACCACCCCGGTTCGCGGCTACGTGTCGATCCGGTTCGCAGACCGCAACCGCTGGAAGCTACGCGCGAGTAGCCGCGAGACGTGCATCTGCGAGACGCCGAGTTCCGCACTGATCTGAGACTGCGTGAGGTTGCTGTAGTACCGCAGCAGCAGGATCCGCTGCTCCCTCTCGGGCAGTTGGACGAGCAGATGCCGTACGAGATCCCGGTGCTCCACTCCGTCCAGCGCGGGGTCCTCGTAGCCGAGCCGGTCCAGCAGCCCCGGCAGCCCGTCGCCCTCCTGCGCGGCTTCCAGGGAGGTCGCGTGGTACGACCGTCCGGCCTCGATGCAGGACAGCACCTCGTCCTCGGTGATGCGCAGCCGCTCGGCGATCTCCGCGGTCGTCGGGGTGCGCCCGAAGGCGGTCGTCAGGTCCTCGGTCGCGCTGTTGACCTGCACCCACAGCTCGTGCAGCCGGCGCGGCACGTGGACCGTACGGACGTTGTCGCGGAAGTAGCGCTTGATCTCGCCGATCACCGTCGGCATCGCGAACGTGGGGAACTGCACGCCCCGGTCCGGGTCGAAACGGTCGATGGCGTTGATGAGCCCGATGGTGCCCACCTGGACGACGTCCTCCATCGGCTCGTTGCGGGAGCGGAACCGGGCGGCCGCGTAGCGCACGAGGGGGAGGTTGGCCTCGATGAGCGCCCCGCGCACCCGGTCGTGCTCCGGCGTGCCCGGCTGGAGCTCCTTGAGCTGCGCGAAGAGGACCTGCGTGAGGGCGCGGGTGTCCGCGCCGCGGCTCCGCTGCGGAGCCGGTTCCGAGGATGGTGCCTGAGGTGCGGTACTGGCCAGCACGGTCAACTCCACCTCGTCATCCGTCAACCCATCCGTCAACTCTCTCTTCCATCAAAAGCGGTCATAGCATCACAAGACATGTCCACTGTGTGCAAGCACCCCATAACTACGTGTTGAGGGATGAAATACGGCATAGATGTGCAGGTGCAGCAGAAGAGCCCCCCGTCGGAGCGACGGGGGGCTCGAAGCGGCGGACTCAGAACTCGTAGTCGGCGATCACCCACGTGGCGAACTCGCGCCACAGCGCGACACCCGCCTGGTGGTCGGGATGCTCCACGTACCGGCGCAGCGCGTCCGCGTCGTCGAAGGCCGAGTTGATGGCGAAGTCATGGGCGATAGGGCGGTCGCTGACGTTCCAGCCGAGTTCCCAGAAGCGGATCCCGGGGATCGTGCCCTCAAGGGCGCGGAAGGCCTCGACGCCCTTCACGACCCGCGGGTCGTCGCGCTCGACACCCTCGTGCAGCTTGAAGAGGACCAGGTGGCGGATCATCACTTTCCTCCGTCGGCGACCCAGGTGGCGAAGTCGCCGAGGGCGCGGGCGGCGTCCGATATGCCCTGAAACCCTATCAGCATGTAGTCGGCGGCCTTCTGCGGGTCCGTGATGATCACATACATCACGAAGACCACGACGACGTAGACGGCGATCTTCTTCGCGTTCACCGCCATCGCGGCCTCCCCTGTCACTGGTGTCCCATGCAGCGCACATGATCGCACGAAGGGCCCCGTCTGACGACGGGGCCCTTCTCCAGCGGTAGCGGAGGGATTTGAACCCTCGGTGACTTGCGCCACACTCGCTTTCGAGGCGAGCTCCTTCGGCCGCTCGGACACGCTACCGAGGGAGACCTTACAGCAAGGTGCGGCGTGCTTTGAAATCGGTAAGCGGCGACGGTCAGCGGCCGCGGAAGAACTCGGTGAGCAGCCGGGCGCACTCCTCGGCGAGCACGCCCTCGATCACCTCGGGCCGGTGGTTGAGCCGCCGGTCGCGGACGAGATCCCAGAGGGAACCGGCCGCGCCGGCCTTCTCGTCGCGGGCGCCGTAGACGAGCCGGTCGACGCGGGACTGCTGGATCGCGCCCGCGCACATCGTGCAGGGCTCCAGCGTCACCACGAGGGTGCATCCGGCGAGCCGCCACCGGCCGAGCGCGGCCGCGGCCCGCCGGAGGGCGAGGACCTCCGCGTGGGCCGTCGGGTCACCGCCGGCCTCGCGTTCGTTGTGCCCGGTCGCGAGCACGGTCGTGCCGTCCGGCGCCAGGACGACGGCGCCGACGGGGACGTCCCCGCCCCGGACGGCCTCGGCGGCCTGTTCCAGGGCGAGTCGCATCGCGGGCCGCCAGGGGTCCCGTACGGGATCCGGTGCTCCCGGGGGGTCCGGAGGTCCCGGGACTCCGGGCGCTCCCGGCGGACCCGGGTGGGCCGGCTGCCTCGGTGCTGCAGAGGGGCCCCCGGGTCCCGGGGAATCCAGCGGCCCCGGTTGGTCCGGGGGATCCGGTGGTCCTGGGGGGTCCGGTGGTCCCGGGACTCCGGGCGCTCCCGGCGGATCCGGCTGGCCCGGGGCTCCCGGCGGACCTGGGGATCCCGGCGGACCCGGGTGGGCCGGCTGCCTCGGTGCTGCAGAGGGGCCCCCGGGTCCCGGGGAGTCCGGCGGCTCCGGTTGGTCCGGGGGGTCCGGTGGTCCTGGGGTGGTGCGTGCGGTCAGCGGACCGTCTCCAGGGTTTCCGAGGCGCCGAGGGCCTCGGCGATCTCCGTGACGGCGTCCGTGGCCAGCGAGCGCAGCTCCTTCTCGCTCACGCCGAGGTCGTCCAGGATCTGGGCGTCGCCGACCGGGCCGTGCGGCACGGCCTCGCCGGTTCCGGCGACCGGGTCGCCGTCGCCGGCCTCGTCGTCGTCGGAATCACCGTCCTCCGTGCCGTCGAGATCGAGGGCGTCCAGGTCGTCCCCGGCGTCCGGGTCGCGTCCGAGCAGCTCGTCGGTGAGAAGGATCTCGCCGTAGCTGCTGCGGGCAGCGGCGGCGGCGTCCGAGACGTAGATGCGAGGGTCGTCCTCGCCGTCCACGCGGACGACGCCGAACCAGGCGTCCTCCTGCTCGATGAGCACGAGCACCGTGTCCTCGTCGGGGGAGGCTTCACGGGCCAGGTCGGCCAGATCCGACAGGGTTTCCACATCGTCGAGCTCTGTGTCGCTCGCTTCCCACCCGTCTTCGGTGCGCGCGAGCAGTGCGGCGAAGTACACCGTGACTCTCCCACTGGTCATAGGCGTGCCGGTTGGGGGTCCCCCCGGCGGAGGTTGCGGGCGGGGAGTGCTCGTCCGAGCCCCACCCACTCGGAATCGTGGCAGAAACAAGGCGTTCAGGGGACGTCTTCGGCTCCCTGTGTCCGGCAGATCTGCTCGCACGCTCGTTGCCGCCACCTGCGGATCGTACGCGGCTTTCCCCCGCTCCACGCACGGGCCACCTCGACAACGTCCGCGCGGTTCGTGATCTTCCCTGGAGGTTTCATCGGGGGTTTCCCCGGGCGTTTCTTACCAGCGGAACGTGCGCATGCGCATCGCGTGCCGCAGCCGGGCCACCTTGACGCGGCGCGGCTGGACGCGGTCGCGCAGCTCCCGGGCCTCGGCCAGATCCCGCAGGAACCGGGCGCGCCGCCGCCGCCGCTCGGCGTCGGTCTCGTCCGTCCCGTCCACCGGCTCGGCCTGGACGGTGCGGGGAGGCGCACCGGACCTACGGCTCTCACCGGCCGCAGCGGCTGCACCGGCCGCACCGGCCCTGCTGGTCGTACCGGTCCTGCTGGTCGTACCGGTCCTGTCGGCAGCACCGGTCCTGCCGGTCCTGCCGGACCTACGGGTCTTACCGGTCCTGCCGGTCTCGTAGGCCCCGGTCTCGTATGTCTCCGCGGCCGGCGCGGGCCGTGCGCGCGGCGACGGATCGTCTCGGTAATCCCGGTCGGGCATCAGGCTCACCACCCCCAGTCCGTCTCTACCGCTTTCCCCCGGACGGGCGGTTTGACTCCGGCGCATGGGTGACGGCCGGACGGCGGGCTTGCCGTGCGGCCGGGGTGAACGGGCCCGGTTACTGTTGTCGGCATGCGTCTCCACGTCGTCGACCACCCTCTGGTCGCCCACAAGCTCACCACGCTGCGCGACCAGCGCACCGACTCCGCGACCTTCCGCCGTCTCGCCGACGAGCTGGTCACCCTGCTCGCCTACGAGGCCACGCGCGACGTGCGCACCGAACAGGTCGACATCAAGACGCCGGTGGCCACGACCACGGGCGTCAAGTTGTCCCACCCGCGTCCGCTGGTGGTGCCGATCCTGCGGGCCGGCCTCGGCATGCTGGACGGCATGGTCCGGCTGCTGCCGACCGCCGAGGTGGGCTTCCTCGGCATGATCCGCAACGAGGAAACGCTCCAGGCCTCCACGTACGCCACGCGTATGCCGGAGGACCTGTCGGGCCGTCAGGTGTATGTGCTGGACCCGATGCTCGCCACCGGGGGCACGCTGGTCGCGGCGATCCAGGAGCTGATCCGGCGCGGCGCCGACGACGTGACCGCCGTGGTGCTGCTGGCCGCGCCGGAGGGCGTCGAGGTCATGGAGCGCGAGCTGGCGGGCACCCCGGTGACGGTCGTGACCGCGTCGGTCGACGAGCGCCTGAACGAGCACGGCTACATCGTGCCGGGCCTCGGCGACGCGGGGGACCGGATGTACGGCGCGGCCGAGTAGGTCCCGCGGCCCGGGCTGCTCAGCAGCCCTTCTTCGACGACGGCGCCGGCTCGGGCGTGGCCAGCTTGGTCAGGGCCCGGTCGGCGTCCGGCTTCTTCGCCAGCTCCTTGAAGCCGTCGCCGATGACGAGGTCGAGGGCGGTGCCCTTGCGGGCCGCCTCGGTACGCCGTTCGGCGCCCGGGAGCTGGGTGCCGAGCACCGGCAGCGAGGTGTCGAGGGCGGAGGCGGGGCCGAGCAGCACGCCGGTGCCCTTGACCTTCTTGTCGTACTGCTTGGTCGCGTTGCCCACGTCGCCGATCTTGAAGCCGCGCTTCTTCAGCTCGTCGGCGGTCTTCTTCGCCAGGCCGCTGCGGGTGGTGGCGTTGAGCACGTTGACCGTGATCGTGCGCGGTTCGGGCAGGGCCTTGGTACGGGGCGAGGGGCTCGCCTTGGTCTTCGGGGCGCAGTCCGTTCCGCTGCCGGCCGCCGAGGCCTTCTCGCCGCCGCCGGTGAAGACGTCGATGAGCTGCCACGTGCCCCAGCCGCCCACGGCGAGCACGGCGGCGGAGACGACGACCAGCCCGACGAGCCTGCCGCGCCGCCGGGGCCGGCGCATCCGCGGGTACTTGTTTCCCTTGATGCGGTATTTGCCGCCCATGCCGGGGGGAGTCAGCATGCTCATGAGCGCAGCGTAGTGCGCCTGAGCGACGATGCCTACTAGATGATCATTCGACGTCGCCCGGCAGACCCGAAAGGGTCAACCCGTGACCGGCGGGGTCAGTCGAGCTCGAGCACGCGCGCGTGCAGCACCTGACGCTGCTGGAGCGCCGCCCGCACCGCGCGGTGCAGGCCGTCCTCCAGGTACAGGTCGCCCTGCCACTTCACGACGTGCGCGAAGAGGTCGCCGTAGAACGTGGAGTCCTCGGCGAGGAGCGTCTCGAGATCGAGCTGCTGCTTGGTCGTCACGAGCTGATCGAGGCGGACCGGGCGCGGCGCGACGTCCGCCCACTGCCGGGTGCTGTCCCGGCCGTGGTCGGGGTACGGCCGGCCGTTTCCGATGCGCTTGAAGATCACACGGAAAGCCTACCGGGCAGGACCTTCCGGGCGCAGCCGTGGCGACGGAGTGCGACGCCGAAAAAAACCCCACAAGGCGGTATGAACCGGGAACCGGGGCGTGAATATGCCGGAGCGCGAGACCGTGCCGGCGGCCCCGCGCGCCCGAGGCAGGCCGGTCGGCTCCAGGCCCGCGCCGCCGCGGCGTTCCCGGAGTGGATCACGCAATGCGTGCGCCTGACTCGCCCGAAAGGGGGTCGGCGCGGACTGGATGGCAGATCACGCGCTCGCTCATCCGGACGGCCCGGCGACCGGGCGGCGGAGGCGCCGGCCTGGCCTCGGCCTGGCCTCGGCCTGGCCTCGGCCTGGCCGTCACCGCCTCCGCCTCCGCTTCTGCCTCTGCGGCTCGGTCAGCCGCGTTCCCTCTCCTCCGGGGTCTGCTGCCGCTCCCGCGTCTTTGGCCCGGACGGGGGCTGAGGCTGGGGCCGGGACGGCTTGGGGGTGTTGCGGACGGCCTCGGCGCGCAGGAGGGCGCGCAGGACCGCGTACGGGTCTTCCAGCATGGCTGTGTTCCTCGTTCCGTGTTGCTGCGCATGGCCGCGTACGGGCTTACGGACAGGTGTCCGGTCCCGTCAGCAGCGCAGGACCTCGGAACGCAGGGGTCGGGGGTTGTGCCGTGGGCCCGGCGGCACGGGCACGGGGTGCGGCGCGGTGTACGCGGGCCCGGAGTTCGGGAGCGGGGCGGGGCGCAGGGGGACGGCGGTGCGCCGGGCGCCTCTGGCCGGTGGGCGCAGGGCGGTGTCGAGGACGTCGCACTCGACGGCCGTGCTCTCCGCGGAGACGGCGGCCGTCGGCCCCGCGTGCGCCTCGGCGTGCGCGCCGGGGACGAGCAGGGCGAGCAGCAGGACGAGCACCCGCGGCCACGTCCTTCGACGGGTGGCGCGGGGGGCCGGCTGCGGTGCGGGGTTCACGGGAGGTGGTTCCCCGTCGTGGGCACGCGGTTCATCCCGCCGGCTGCGAGTTCCGCTCGCTCGGCGTACGACGACCCCGGTTACGCCGGGCGATGACGTGGGGCCCCAAGTCCCGGGGCGGGCCGGGCGCGTGCCGGTGGAAAGGGCCGCGCTCCGGACCCCGGGGGGAGCCGCTCGATGGCTCGCTCATGATCCATGCTTGGCCCGTCCGGGAGGCTCCCGCCACCTGGGACGGGCCGCGCGGCTGATGGCCACGGGGGCCGGGGGCTGGGGCCGCCCCCGCGGTCCGCTACTTGCCCGTCGCCTTCGCCGCCTTGGCCGCTGCCTTCATTTCCTGTTTGTGGGCCCGGACCTTCGCCAGCGACTCGGGGCCGGTGATGTCGGCCACCGAGCGGAAGGACTTCGGTTCGCCGTAGGAGCCCGCGGCCTCCTGCCAGCCGGGTGGCCGCACACCGAGCTGCTTGCCGAGCAGGGCCAGGAAGATCTGGGCCTTCTGCTTGCCGAAGCCGGGCAGCTCGGCCAGCCGTTTCAGGAGTTCCTTGCCGGTGGCGGCGTCCTTCCAGACGGCCTCGGCGTCACCGTCGTAGTGCTCGACGAGGTACTGGCACAGCTGCTGGATCCGCTTGGCCATGGAGCCCGGGTAGCGGTGCACCGCGGGCTTCTGGGAGAGCAGCGCGGCGAAGGCCTCGGGGTCGTGCGCGGCGATCTCGTGCGCGTCGAGGTCGTCCGTGCCGAGCCGCTGGGCGATGGTCGCCGGGCCCTTGAACGCCCACTCCATCGGGATCTGCTGGTCGAGCAGCATCCCGACCAGCGCGGCGAGCGGACTGCGCCCGAGCAGCGCGTCGGCCTCCGGGTCCTGGGCGAGGTGAAGAGTGACGTCCATGCCCCGATCATCCCTCGGGGCGAGCCGGGCCGCGTCCGGAGGCCCGCCCGCCCGGGCCTACGACGTCGCCCGCCAGTAGCCCAGTGCGTGCACCCGCTGCTTGGGCAGGCCCAGTTCCTTGCGGACGTAGGCCGCGAGCGACCGGGTCGTCGTCGTGTCACAGGCGATCCAGACGTACGGGTCGGACGTGTCCTGGAGCAGGCCGGGCAGGTCCGTCTTCACCTGCTCGACCAGGTGCGCGCCGGCGTCCTGGCGCGGCACCTTGCGCAGCTCGTGCCGGGCCGGGTCGGTGCGGAACGGCAGATCGTCGTCGCCGCCCTCGAACCAGACGGTGGCCTTCGCGGGACCCAGCGCGTCCAGCAGGGAGTTGATGGCCGGCAGCGAGGCCGGGTCGCCGACGGCGAAGACGTGGGAGGGAGCGGGGTGGGGGTGCTCGAAGCCGGTGCCCTGGACCGTCGCCTCTATGGTGTCGCCCGGCTTCGCCGCCCTGGCCCAGTCGCTGGCGCAGCCCTCGTGCAGGGCGAACTCCAGGCTGAACGTCCCGGCCGCCGGGTCCGGGTCGACCAGGGTGTAGGCCCGCTGGTGGGGCTTGCCCGCGTTGTCGAACCACAGCCGTACCCACATGGTCGGGTGCACGCCGGCCGCAGCGAGCAGACCGCCGTCGGTGAAGCGCAGCCGCCGGTAGTCCGGGGTGACGTCCTCCGCGTCGGTCACGGTGAACACGAAATCCTTCGCGCGCAGCAGCCTGAGGACCGCGCCCTCCCAACCCCGCCCCTGCCCCATCCCGTATTCACCCTTCGCGTACGATTTCCGCCACAGCTCTGACTTAGGCAAGGCTAACCTAAAGGAAAGTGGGGGCACAGCGTGGCCACCGAGATCTACCGCGACGCCTGGGGCATTCCGCATCTGCGCGCGGGCAGCGCGGCCGAACTCGCCCACGCCCAGGGCCTCGTCACCGCCCGCGACCGGGCCTGGCAGCTGGAGGTCGAGCGGCACCGGGCCCAGGGCACCTCGGCGTCCTTCCTCGGCAAGAGCGCCCTGCCCTGGGACCGGTTCGCCAGACGCGCCGGACTCGACGACACCGCCAGACGCTGCTTCACGGACCTGGAGAGACGGGACCCCGAGACGGCGCGGTGGGTGCGCGCGTACGTCGACGGGGTCAACGACGGGCTCGCCGACGGCACCGCTCCCGAATTCGCCCACACCGGTCTCGCCCCGGGCCGTTGGCACCCCTGGACCCCGCTCGGCGTCTGGCTCGCCACCCACATCCTCTTCGCCGGGTTCCCGGCCAAGCTCTGGCGTGAGCAGGTCGCGGCCCGCCTGGGCGCCGACGCCATCGGCCTCTTCGCCACCGACGGCCCCGGCACCTCCGGCAGCAACGGCTGGCTGGTGAGCGGGGAGCGGACCGTCACCGGGCGGGCGGTCATCGCCGGTGATCCCCACCGCTGGATCGAGGACCCGGGCGTCTACCAGCAGATCCGCCTGTCCTGCCCGGAGTTCGACGTCGTCGGCCTGGCCGTCCCGGGTGTCCCCGGCATCGCCCACTTCGGGCACACCGGCACGGTCGCCTGGGCCATCACCAACGCCATGGCCGACTACCAGGACCTGTACCGGGAGCGGCTGCGGCGCACCGGCGCCGGGGTGGAGGCCCTCGGCCCGGACGGGGTCTGGCACCGCGCCGCCCGGCACACGGAGGTCGTCGAGGTGGCGGGCGAGGAGCCGGTCGAGGTCGAGGTCATCGAGACCGACCGGGGCCCGGTGGTCATCGGCGGTCCCGAGGGGCTCGACGGCGAGCCGACGGACCCGGTCGGCCCGCCCGTCGCGATCAGCCTGCGCTACCCGCCCCGCGTCACCGGCGACCTCGGCTTCGGTGCCCTGCTGCCGCTGCTGCGGGCCCGCCGGGTCGCCGACGTGGACCGCGCGTTCGACCGCTGGGCCGAGCCGGTCAACGTCGTCCAGGCCGCCGACACCGAGGGCGGCGTCCTGCACCGCGTCGCCGGGCGGGTGCCGCTGCGCGCCGAGGCCAACCGCCTGCGCCTGGTACCCGCGTGGGAACCAGGGCACGAGTGGCGGGGCTGGCAGGAGACGCCGCGCGCCGGGCTCACCGACGGCGTCGCCGTCATGGCCAACCAGCGTGGTCCGGCCGCACCCCTCGGTGTCGAGTTCGCCCCGCCCCACCGTCACGACCGCATCGCCGCGCTGCTCGCCGGCAAGGACCGCTGGTCCGCCGCCGACATGCCCGCGATCCACACGGACACCCACCTCGCCTCCGCGTCCGCCCTCCTGGACCATCTCCGGGCCCTCGACGCCCTCACCCCCGAGGCCTCCGCCCTCCGGGACCGCCTCCTCGCCTGGAACCGCCGCATGGACGCCGGCAGCGCCGACGCCACCCTCTACTCGGCCGTGCGCGGCGCGGTCGTACGGCAACTGGCGGCGCACCCCGCCTTCGCCGCACTCACCACACCGCCGCCGTATCCGGAGGTGTTCCAGCCCTGGCTCGCCCTCCTCCCCCGCGTGGGCTTCGCCCTCGAACACCTGCTGCGGGCCGAGGAGCTGTACGGCATCGACCGCCCGTCGGCCGTGCGCGCGGCGGTCGAGGAGGTGGCCGCCCGGCCGCCCGCCGGTGTCTGGGGCGACACCCACCGGCTCGCCCCCTGGCGGGCACGGGAGCCGGAGACGCCGTACGACGAACCGGGGCTGTCCGGCGACCACGACTGCGTGCTGTGCACCTCGGGCGTGCCCGGCCTCACCGACCGCGCCGCGCGCGGCCCGGCGGCCCGGTACGTCTGGGACCTGGCCCGGCGCGAGGACAGCCGCTGGGTCGTCCCGCTCGGGGCCTCGGGCGTCCCCGGCTCACCCCACCACCGCGACCAGCTCCCCCTGTGGCTCGCCGGCGACCTCGTCCCGGTCGTCACCGACTGGGCCCTGCTGAAGAAGGAGACCGATGTCTGACCCGTACGCCTCCCGCACGGCCGTCCACGAGCAGGTGACCGACGGCTTCGGCACCGTCCGCTTCCTTCCCCTGGACCCGGAGGCCGACGCCGGGACGGTCCACCGCTGGGTGAGCGAGGACCGGGCCGCCTTCTGGGGCATGACCGGCCTCACCGAGCGTCAGGTCGCCGGGATCTACGCCCACATGGACACCCTCACCACCCACCACGCCTACCTCGTCGTCCGCGACGGCGAGCCGGTCGCCCTCCTCCAGACCTACGAGCCCGAGGCGGACCGCGTCAGCGAGTGCTACGACGTCCGCCCCGGCGACATCGGCGTCCACCTGCTGCTCGCCCCCGCCGGCCCGGGCGGCGCACGCTCCGGCTGGACCGCACGGCTCGTGACCGCCGTCGCCCGGTACGTCCTGCTCGGCCTGGACCGCCGGCGGATCGTGGTCGACCCGGACGTCCGCAACGAGAAGGCGGTCGCCCGTTTCCTCAGGACGGGCTTCACGGCGGGGCCGGTGGTGGTCCTGCCGGAGATCGACCTGCCGGACGTGTACCTGCCCGAGAAGAAGGCCCAGCTCGCCTTCCTCGACCGGGAGATACTCTTCCCCGCGTGACGCCCGACGACCTCATCGCTCACTACGGCCTCGAGCCGATCCCCCGCGAGGGCGGCCTGTTCCGCCAGACCTGGGCCGGTCCCGAACGCCCCGACGGCAGGCCGGAGGGCACGGCGATCGTCGCCCTTCTGACAGCGGGACCCGACGACTTCTCCGCCCTCCACCGCCTGCCGACCGACGAGATCTGGCACTTCTACCTCGGCGACCCCCTCGAACTCCTCCTGCTCGCCCCGGACGGCAGCACGCGGACGGCCGTCATCGGACCGGACGTCCTCGGCGGCCAGCACGTCCAGTTGACGATCCCGGCGGGCACGTGGATGGGCGGCAGGGTGCGCGAGGGCGGACAGTGGACCCTGTTCGGCTGCACGATGGCTCCCGGCTTCACGTTCGAGGGCTATGAACACGGGGACGCGGCGGAGCTGACGGCGCGCTATCCGGCAGAGGCGGACCGCATCCCCGGGCTGTGCCGACCTGCTTCTTAGGGGCGCGGGGCTGTGCCGATTTGCGGCTCCGCCGCGCGGGCGCGAACAACCCCCACACACCCGCACCCGCCGAACAACAACCACCACCCCCTCGCTGAGCGCTCCACAACTCCCATCCGTACATAGCCGGGAGCCGTACAGCCCGACCCCGGAGACCCACGTGGAGCGCAATGTCGGACACCCCCGGCGATTCCAAGCCCTGGTGCTGCTCGGCACCGTGCTGGTACTGCTCCTCGCAGGAGCAGCCCCCGCCTCGGCCCACGCCGCCCTCCGCAGCACCGACCCCGACGACGGGTCGGTCGTCCAGGAGGCCCCCCGCCACCTCACCCTGACGTTCACCGAGTCCGTCGGCCTGCTCGACGACTCCTTCCGGGTCTTCGGCCCGGACCAGCGCCGCGTGCACACCGGCGAGGCGCGGCACGCGGACGGCCGCTCGGAGACGGCCCGGGTCGGCCTGCCCGGGAAACTCGCCCGGGGCACCTACACGGTGGCCTGGCGGGTGGTGTCCGCCGACAGCCACCCGGTCTCCGGCGCCTTCACCTTCTCCGTCGGCAAACGGTCCGCGACGACCGCGCCCGTCGACACCGGCCCGGACGAGGACCCGCTGACCGGCGGTCTCTACGACGCCGCCCGCTATCTCGCCTACCTCGCCGCCGCTCTGCTCGTCGGCACGGTGGCGTTCGCGCTCCTGTGCCGCCCCGCGGACACCTCTCCGCTGCGCAGACCACTGGTGGCCGCCTGGTGGACCCTGCTCGGCTCGACGGTCGTCCTGCTGTTGCTGCGTGCCCCGTACGAGACGGGCGCGGGCCCGGCCGCGGCCTTCGACCTCTCCGTCCTCGAACGCACGGTGACCGGCCGCCCGGGCCTGGCCCTGCTCGCCAGGCTGGCCGTCCTCCTGCTGACCGCCGCCTTCCTGCTGCGGCTGTCCCGGCACCGCGACCACCGGGAGCCCGTGTTGCGGGCGGTGGGTGCGACCCTGGCCGTCGCCCTGGCCCTGACCTGGGCGGCGGCCGAGCACGCCTCCGCCGGGATCCAGGTGCCGCTGGCGATGACGTCGTCCGTGCTGCACCTGGTCGCGACGGGCGTCTGGCTCGGCGGCCTCGTGGCGCTGCTGCTGACCCTGCGCCGGGCCTCCGTCGACGCGCTGACGGAGGTCGTGCCCCGCTTCTCCCGGATCGCCTTCGCCTGTGTGACCGTCCTGGCCGTCACCGGCCTCTACCAGTCCTGGCGCGGCCTCGGCTCACTCGCCGCGCTGACCGGCACGTCGTACGGCCGGCTGCTGCTGGCCAAACTGGTCGCGGTGACCGCGCTGCTGCTGGCGGCCGGATACTCGCGCCGCTGGACGGCTCGCCTCGCGGCCCCGTCGGCCGCCGTCACGCGGACGGCCGTACCGGAACGGGTCGCACAGCCGGTCGGAGCCGGGGCGCCGGCCCAGCCGGAGGGGCCGGAGGAGCCCGGCGAATCCAGCGCGGCAGGAGAGCCGGAGAAGCCGGACGTGCCGGAGAAACGGGAGGGGGCGTCCGAGCCGGCTCCCGAGTCCGGCGACCCGGACATCCGCCGTCGCGGTCTGCGCCGCTCCGTCCTCGTCGAGGTCGCCGTCGCCGCCGTGGTGCTGCTGATCACGACACTGCTCACCACCACGCTGCCGGGCCGCGCGCAGGCCGAGGCCGCGCAGCGGTCCCCGGTGGGTGCGCTGCCGCCCACGACCCTCGCCTCGGTGCCCTTCGACACGGGAGGCAGCTCCGGCACCCTGTCCGGCCGCGGCACGGTGCAGGTCACCCTGGACCCGGCCCGGGTCGGCGAGAACGGCGTCCAGGCCGTGGTCTACGGCGCCGACAAGGGGCTGATCGTCGTCCCCGAGGTCCGCATCACCTTCACCCTTCCCTCCCGGAAGGTCGGCCCGATCGACGCCGGACTCACCGACGTCGGCGGCTACTGGAGCGCCGACTCCGTCAATCTGCCCCTCGCCGGGACGTGGACGATGAAGACGACCGTGCGGGTGTCGGACGTGGACCAGGTGACGGTGGAGAAGCAGGTGCGGATCGTGCCCTAGGCACCCTCGGTGCCGTCGGCGGGTCGCCGTCCAGGAGCCGCGTCATGCACTCGGCGGCGCGGACGGCGGCGTCGCCGCAGCAATTGTTGAACAGGACGTGGACCTGTCCGGTCCGCTCGGCCAGCCCGCGCACGCGGGGCAGCCACTCGGCGAGTTCGTCCTCGCCGTACGCGTACCGGAACCGGTCCTCCTTGCTGCCGGTCCCCCAGGCGGTGCTGCGTCCGTGGAACCGTACGACGGACAGCCGGAGTGAGGTGACGGGGGTGACGGGCGGCATCGACGAGGGCAGCGTCTGCGTCATGTCGACGGCGACCGCGGCCATGCCGAGCCGGGTGAGCAGCGCGCACGTCGCCTCCGCCCGGCCCGGCTCCCACCACGAGGGGTGCCGGAACTCCACGGCGAGGGGCCACCCGCGCGTCCGCTCGGCGCACTCCTGGAGGAAGGCCTCCGCCCGCGCCCCGGGCCGGAACCACGGCGGGAACTGGAACAGCACGCTCCCCAGCCGCCCGGCCCGCCGCAGCGGCTCGATCCCGGCCGTGAACCGGGCCCACACCTCGTCGAGCACGGCAGGGTCGCGATGGTCGGCCGGCAGCCCGGCCGGCATTGCCGCCTCCCGGGTGGGGTGCCCGGTCAGCAGCGAGAAGGCCTTCACGTCGAACACGAACCCGTCCGGTGTCCGCTCGGCCCACAGCCGGCTGTTCCGCTCGCTCGGCAGCGCGTAGTAGGAGGCGTCGACCTCGACCACCGGAAAGCGCTCGGCGTAGTGCCGTAACCGCCCCTCCGCGTCCCGCCGCCCCGCCGGATACCAGCCGCTGCCGACCAGGGCCCGGTCGGTCCAGGAACACGTGCCCACCAGGATCTCGCCCATGGGGCACCGGTTACCCGGGCGGGGCGGCGGCAGGCTCCCGGCCGGGCCGCGGCAGCAGGGTAAGGGCCGTCACAATCGGGGTAATCAGGGGATAGGTCACATATCGGATGACTGCCTTCCGAGTCTCCGGAGCACCGCAGTTCCCTGCCAGAGCAGACTCCCCGCCAGAGCGAGATGACCGATCATGGAGCAGCCCGTCACCGCCGGCCGGGCCGGCCACCGGGCCGACCGGTCGCTCGGAGCGGAACCCCGAGTCCCCCCGGTCCCCCAGGCTCCCGAAGCCCCCGACGTCCCCGAAACGCCGGAGGCCCTCGCGGAGCTCGTCGGCGAGTCCCTCACCGCCCGCGTCACCCTCGACGAGCAGGGCAGGGTGACCGGCTGGAACACGGGCGCCGAGCGGCTCCTCGGGTACTCGGCCCGGCAGATGACCGGCCGCCCCGCCGTCGATCTCCTGGCCGAGCCGATCCCGGCCCGGGGCGGCGGACTGCCCGCGCTCGCCGGCCTGCCCCGGTGGAACGGCGAGGTCAGGCTCCGGCACCACGACGGCCGGAAGGTGACCGTCCCGGTCCTCGCCCACCACAGGACGCCCGGCACCGGCGCCCCCGCCTGGCTCCTCCTGTCCGCCCTGACCCACGGGCAGCCCCGGCCCAGCCTCGACGAATCCCTCGTGAGCTGGAGCTTCACCCAGTCCCCGTGCTGCGCCCTGGCGCTCTACGACACCCGGCTCCGGCTCCGCCGGGCCAACGAGGGCATGCAGCAGGCCATGGCGCTCACCGAGGAGGAGATGCTGGGCCTGCGCGTCTCCGAGATCGTCGACAACGAGGCCGGTGAGCGGGCGGAACGCAGCATGGCCCGGGTGCTGCGGACCGGTGAGCCGCAGTACGAGGAGAACTACCTGCGCGCCCCGGGCGAGACCCGCGAGCACGCCTGGTCGGTCTTCGAGTCCCCGCTGCGCGACGCCGAGGGCACGATCCAGGGCGTCTGCCTCTCCGCGCACGACATGACGGAACAGTTCTGGGCCCGCAAGCGGCTCCAGCTGATCGCCGAGGCCGGCCGGCGCATCGGCGGCACTCTCGACGTGCGGCGCACGGCCGAGGAACTGACGGACGTGATCGTCCCGGCCCTGGCCGACTTCGTCAGTGTCGATCTGGTCGCCGCGCTGGACGACCTGCCCGAACCGCCCGCCCGGGTCCTTCCGTCGGACGGGCCGCTGCTGTTGCGGCGGGTGGCGCTGCGGTCCGTGATCCCGGGGGCCCCGGAGGCGGTCGTGGCGGCCGGCCAGGTGGACTCCTACCCGGAGGGTTCGGCGCCCTACGAGAGCCTGCGCGCGGGACGCCCCACCCTGCACGAGGTGACCGACCCGGCGTTCACGGCCTGGCTCGCGCACGCCCCGGAGCGTGGCGAGAGGATCCGGGCGTTCGGCATCCACTCTGTACTGACCGTGCCGCTCACCGCCCGCGGCACCACGCTGGGAGTCGCGTTCCTCCTGCGGCACCGCAACCCCGAGGGCTTCCGGCACGACGACCTGGTGCTGGCCGGGGAACTGGTGGCCAGGGCCGCGGTCAGCATCGACAACGCCCGCCGCTACACCCGGGAGCGCAACACGGCCGTCACGCTCCAGCGCAGCCTGCTGCCGCGGCGGCTGCCCCGGCAGGCGGCGGTCGAGGTCGCCTCCCGCTACCTGCCGGCGGGCGGGCACGCCGGCGTCGGCGGGGACTGGTTCGACGTCATCCCCCTGTCCGGAGCGCGAGTCGCCCTGGTCGTCGGTGATGTCGTCGGCCACGGCCTGCACGCCTCCGCGACCATGGGCCGGCTGCGGACGGCCGTACGCACCCTGGCCGACATCGACCTGCCGTGCGACGAGCTCCTCACGCACCTGGACGACCTGGTCGCCCGGCTGAGCGTGGAGGGGGAGGACGGGGAGGACGGCGAGACCTCCGGGGACGTGGGCGCGACCTGCCTGTACGCCGTGTACGACCCCGTGTCGCGGCGCTGCTGCTTCGCCGGGGCCGGGCATCCGATGCCGGCCGTGGTGCGGCACGGCGGGAGGGCCGAGCTGATCGACCTCCCGGCCGCGCCCCCGCTCGGCATGGGCAGCCTGCCCCATGAGGCCACCGAGGTGGTCCTGCCCGAAGGCAGCCTGCTCGTCCTCTACACCAACGGCCTGATCGAGAACCGGGACCGGGACCCCGACGCCGGCGTCCACCGGCTGCGGGAGGCCCTCGCCCGCCCGGCTCTCTCGCTGGACGCCCTGTGCGACCGCGTGCTGGCCGACCTGCTGCCGCAGCGCCCGGCCGACGACGTGGCCCTGCTCGTCGCCCGCACCCGGGCGCTCGACGCGAGCCAGGTCGCCACCTGGGCGGTGCCGGACGACCCGTCCGCGGTCGCCCAGACCCGCAAGGACGTGGTGGCGCAGCTGGAGAGGTGGGGGCTGTCCGACGCGGTCTTCGTCACCGAACTGGTCGTCAGCGAACTCGTCACCAACGCCATCCGGCACGCGCAGCCGCCGATCCAGCTCCGTCTGATCCACGACAACACCCTGATCTGCGAGGTCTCCGACGGCGGCAACACCGCTCCCCACCTGCGGCGTGCCCGGACCTACGACGAGGGCGGGCGCGGCCTGCTCCTCGTGGCCCAGCTGACCGAGCGCTGGGGCACGCGCCAGGGCGCCGCGGGCAAGACCATCTGGGCGGAACAGACACTGCCTCTCCCGTGAGGATCCACCGGCCATGACCACACACCCTTCCCACCGGGCCGCCGCGGCACCCGTGCAGCGGGCCGCCCAGCTGGTGGGCTTCGTCTTCCTCCTGGTCGGTGTGCTGGGGTTCATCCCCGGCGTCACCACCGACTACGGCTCGATGGAGATCGCCTCCCACGAGTCGGGCGCCGAACTGCTGGGCCTGTTCCAGGTCTCGGTCCTGCACAACCTCGTGCACCTGATCTACGGTCTGCTCGGCCTGGCCCTCGCCGGCACGGCCGCCGGAGCGTACTCGTACCTGCTGGTCGGCGGCGCGGTCTACCTGGTGCTGTGGGTCTACGGCCTGTCCGTCGGCCACGACAGCGACGCCAACTTCGTCCCCCTCAACGCGGCGGACGACTGGCTGCACTTCGCCCTGGGCATCGTGATGATCGCCCTGGCTCTGGCCCTCGGCCGCCGCCGCCCGGCCCGCACCTCCCGCACCGGCGCGGACCGGTAGGCATCCCGGACGGACGTCGTGCAGACCTTCCTCCCTCACCCCGGCTTCCGGGAGTCGGCCCTGGTCCTGGACCGCCGCCGGCTCGGCAAACAGCGGGTCGAGGCCTTGCAGGTGCTGCGCGGCCTGGTCGTACCGGGGTATGGCTGGCGCCACCACCCGGCCGTCCGGATGTGGGCCGGATACGAGGAGGCCCTCGTCCGCTACGGCTTGGAGATCTGCCGCGTCTGGCGCGAACAGGGCCGCCAGGACAGCTGCGCGGCCACCCTGGTCGCAGACCTCGGGGTGATCCGCCCGCACGCCCCGGTCCGCGAGCAGCACGTCCTGGCGGCCGAGGGCGAACTGCCCCCGTGGCTGGGCGACACCCCCTTCCACCACAGCCACCGCTCGGCCCTCGTCCGCAAGGACCCCGCCACCTACGCCGACCTCTTCCCCGGCGTCCCGGACGACGTGCCGTACGTGTGGCCGGTGTCGGACCGGCCGGGGTAGGACCGGTCGGCTTCGGACTGGCCGGGGTAAGGACCGGTCGGCGTCGGACCGGCGGCCGCGTGGGCCTTACGGCCAACTTCCTTCCGTGCCGCCCCCGTTGTCCGATCAGACCGTTCCGTGTTCCACTGGATCTTTTCTGGCACATCGGTCACCGGTCACCCGCTCCCGGGCGGGCAGGCACTCCGTGGGGGAGCCGTGTGTGAAGAACTGGGGTTCGAGAAACTCCTCGGCGATGAGGGCTTCTTCGCGCGGCTGCTGGGGCGGGCGCCCTCGGGAGCCGGCCGGGACCTGCTGTACGGCCCCGACCTGCCCGTCGTCCTGCTGACCGGCGGCCCGGGCATGGGCAAGGGCCGGCTGCTGCGCGCCGTACGGGACCGTTTCGCCGCGAAGGTGCCGGTGATCCACCTGGACTGCGCCTCCCCGGTGTACGCGGACCGCGCGGACCCGGAGCCCGGCGCCCGCTCGGCCACTACCGAGGCCCTGGTCGAGGTGGCCCGGCGGCTGTGCACCTGGCAGGGGACCGGCGGCTCGTTCGCCTTCCCGCGTCTCTTCACGGGCCTGGCCATGATCGCGACCGGCGTCGCGGAGGGCACGCCCGAGGCGGTCGCGACGGAGGCCGAACGCTACGAGGACCTGGCCCAGAAGCAGCGCCTGCGCGGGCTGGGCACCGGCGACTTCTGGCGCGGTGTCCTGCGTGGCACCATCCGCAACCTCCTGACCACCCTCGGGCAGGCGCTCGACCCGTACTCGGCGGCCGTGAGCAACGCCCTCCTGGACGCCCTGTTCGAGGGGCTCGCGCCCCGGGGCAGGGCGGAACTGGGGCGGATCTATGGCGCGTATCCCGGCGCCGCCGGGCAGCCCAGGATCGGGCTGCGCATCCTCGCCGCCGACTTCCGGGCCGGCGGCGAGGCACGCGAGGTCGCGGAAAGCTTTCTCTTCCGGGCCCTGCGCGAGGACCTGGAGGCGGCGTACGCCTCACCCGCGGGCTGGCTGCGCCGGGTCGGCCGCCCGGGCCTGCTGCTGGACCACGCCGAGTCGCCCCTGGGCGAGCAGCTGCTGCGCGGCGTGCTCGCGGACCGGCGGGGCGGACAGCGCGACCGCGTGGTCATCGTCGGCACGGCACGCCGGCCGGACGGCGGCGCCTTCCTGCACGGCGGCCTGCCGCCCGAGGAGTCGACGCCCCCGGCGGAGTACCGCCCCGCCGACGGCGCCCCGCCCGCCTGGTCCCGCCGTACGGACGAGGGCGCGGACCGGGCACCCCTGGCCGACGGCGTGCTCCTGCTGCGGATGCCGCTGCTCACCGGCGACCAGCTCCGCCGGGAGACCGTACGAAGACAGCAGCGCGCCGAGCCGGAGGGCGGCACGAACCGCCGCCGTATCGACGCCGCCGTGGCCCGGCTGAGCGGCGGCCGGCCGCACACCGTGATCCGCCTGGCAGAAGCCGCCGCCGCCTTCCGCATGCCGGCGGACGCCAACGACCGGGACATCCTGGACGCCCCGTTACGGCTCCCCGGCGACGACCCCCTCGAACCCCCCGTCGCGGACGTCCTCCTGCGGGAACTGATCCTCGACCAGTTACCCGTACGGCTCCCGACCGAGCACCACGACCACTGGCTCGACCTCCTCACCCACCTGTCGGTGGCCCACGACACGGAGTGCGCGGACG
This sequence comes from Streptomyces sp. NPDC050416, assembly GCF_044458845.1. Classification (NCBI taxonomy): domain Bacteria; kingdom Bacillati; phylum Actinomycetota; class Actinomycetes; order Kitasatosporales; family Streptomycetaceae; genus Streptomyces; species Streptomyces sp. NPDC050416. The sequence continues at coordinate 84,893 of NZ_JBITII010000014.1, read as the reverse complement.
TCCTGCTCCGCCACCACCAGCAGGGCCACGTCCACCACCTGACCGCCCATCACGTCGCCCGGCTCCTCACCGACACGGGCTGGCCCAGCTGCGAACGCCACTTCATAGGCGACTTCGGCCTCCGCCAACTGCTGGTGCACCGGCTGTACGGATTACGCCCCGACGGGGCCGCCTGGTACGCCGACCATCACCTACTGCGCGACCACTATGCGCGGCGTGCGGTGGGGGGTCGGGGGAGCGCGGCGCTGGGTGGTGCGGCTCCGGGTGGTGCGGCGTCGGGTGGCGGGGCTTCGGGTGGTGTGGCGTTGGGTGGTTCGGCGTCGGGTGGTGGAGTGCTGGGTGGTGGGTCGCTGGCTGACGGGTCGCCGAGTGGCGGGGTACTCGGCGGTGCGGCCTCGCACGGCGGGGTGCCGGACGGCGGGGCCGTGCGCGGTGGTGTGCCAGACGTAGGGGCCTCGCGCGGTGGAGAGCCGGGCGGCGCCGCCGTGCGCGGCGCGGATCGGGACGGCGGGGCGTTGCGCGGCGGCGTGCCGGACGGCGAGGCCCCGCCCCCGGGCGCGCCAGGCGAGGGGGCGCCGGGCGCCGGAGGCCGGCGCACCGGAGCCTCACCCGGCGCCGCGTGGGGCGGCGGCGGAGCGTGGCGCGGCGGCGCGGCCCGGGCCGGCAACGGCCCCTGGGGAAGCGGAGCCCCCGGCAATGAGCCCTGGGGCGGAACCCCCGGCGGCGGTGCCTTCCGCTCGCTCACCGCCCACCGCATGAACCACCACCTGGTCTCCGGCGGCGTGGACGACGTCGTCAGCCACCTCGCCGCCACCCTCCCCGGCCGCCCCCGCGAGTGGTGCGCGGAACTCCTGGAGATCGCCCAGGCGCCGTACCCGGGCGGGGCGGACGCCCGGCGGGAACGCGCTCAGGGCCTGGTGCCCGTGGACGGCCCCCCGCTGCGCCGCACCGTCGACCAACTGCTGCACGCGGTCTGGCTCTGCGAGGAGCGGACCAGGCCGACCGGCAAGGAGACCGCCCGTACCCTCGCCAAGCTGCTGGACCTCCTGTCGATCATGGACTTCGAGGGCGCGGGCCTGCTCAGCAGGACGGCGACGGACTGGAGCGGACTCGCGGAGAACGAACAGCCCCTGTTGCGCTGCACCTGCACCGAACAGCTCCGGAGAAGGAGATAACGGGCATGCCCAGATGGCGGAAGATCCTCTTCTCACTCCTGGGCGCGGCGGCGCTCGCGGCCGGTCTCGTGCTCGTCTACCTGCTCGTCACCAGGCCGGACACCTGCGCGGACGGTGTGGAGCGGATCGACGGCGAGTGCATTGGCGTCAACGGCGAGGGTTACGACTTCGGCACCCCGGAGATCACCGACGTGGCCCGGGCCATCGCACGCGAGAACAAGAGGATCGAGAAGCAGCCGTACGTCACGGTCGCGATGATGCTGCCGCTCCAGTCGGACCGGGAGGCCCTGCGCCGGCAGATGCGCAGTGACCTCCAGGGCGCGTACCTGGGCCAGCGCCAGGCCAACGCGGGCGAGGGCGAACCCCCGAAGATCCGCCTGGTGCTGGCCAACCCCGGGCAGGACTACGGCCGTCAGGCGAAGGTCGTCGACACCCTGCTGCGGATGGCCGCCTCGCCCGAGGACCGGCTGCGCGCGGTCACCGGCTTCAACCTGAGCCTCGCCGCCACCGAGGCGGCCGTCGCCCGGCTGACGGAGAACAAGATCCCGGTGCTCGCGGCCCGGATCAGCGGAGACCGGATCGCCAACGAGGACCGGCCGGACGGGATGGCGAAGCTCCGCTTCCCGGGCCTGGCCCGCATCCTCCCCACCAACCATGACGCGGCCCAGGCCCTGGCCAACTTCAACGGCGAACGCGGCCGCCAGAATCTCAGGACGGTCCTGGTCTACGACAAACGCCCGGACGGCTACAACGAGTCGCTGGCGAAGGCCTTCAGCAGGATCGAGGAGAAGGGCCCGGCCGGCCCCGCCGCGATGTCGTTCGAGTCCCCGTCGATCGACGAGGCGGGCTCGACCGGCAACCAGTTCACCCAGACGGCCAACAACATATGCGACTCCCGGGCCGACACGGTCTACTTCGCGGGCCGCACCCTCCACCTGCGCATCTTCGCGCTGAAGCTCGCCGAGGTGGGCTGCAAGGACCGCCACTACACCATCGTCAGCGGCTCGGACGCGGCCTCGCTGCGGCAGGACATGACGGAGCGGGACTGGGCCAGACTCCGCGGCGACGACGGCAGGCCGAAGGTGACGGTGCAGTACGCGGCCCCCGCCCACCCCGACGCCTGGACGACGGAACTGACGGCCTGGACGAAGAAGTACAGGGCGACCCACGACCGCGAGCCGGCCGACCGGGACCTCCCCCAGTACCTGACCGAACCGAAGGCGGCCCTGGACGCCCTCAGGCAGCAGATCGGCGCGACCGAGAACGAGGGGATCAAGCTGGGCTCCGCTCCCAACCTGGAGGACTCCCGGACGATGCTCGTCCACGACGGCCTCATCACCATCGGCAAGGCCCTCCACCAGGCCCAGAAGAACGACCCGGAGTCGGTCCCCACCCGCGAGGACGTGGGCCGCCAGTGGCCCCTCCTGCAGTCCCGCCACCGCGTCCAGGGCACCAGCGGCCTGATCTGCCTCACCACGGGCGGCAACGCCTACGACAAACCGGCCTCGATCGTCGAACTGGACCCGGGCCGAAAGGGCCGCGGCACCCTGAAGTTCGTCGGCCTGGGCTGGCCGACGGGCAAGCCGCAACCGCAGAACTGCGTCATCCCAAGCAGCACTTCATGACGAACTTCATGAACCGGCCGCCCGTTCCGGAAGCAGGGCGTCCAGGGCCCGGTCCAGGACGGTGAGCAGGTGCTCGCGCTCCTGCGGGGTGTAGAGCATGCGCAGGGCCAGCCCGTCGGACACCGCGATCACGGCATCGGCGAGGACGGCCGCCCCGCCCCCGTGCCCGGCGCTCTCCAGCCAGGCGGCCAGTGCCTGACGGATGTCCTGGTCGACCTGCTGCCGGATCGCGGCGAGGCGGGGGTGGTGCGCCGCGTACACGGCGAAGGCGAGCTGCGTCGTGGCCTCGGCCCGCCGCTCCACGTCCACGGGAAGCGTGGTCAGGATCAGCTCCCGCAGCGCGCGCCGCAACGGCAGCGAGGTGTCCACCCCGGCCATCCGGCGCTCCACCCGCTCGCCGACCAGCTCGGCAGCGAAGGCGAGCATCTCGTCCTTGGTGCGGAAGTACTTCTGCACGGCCCCGGCCGAGCGGCCGGACGCGGCGGCCACGGTGCGCACGCTGACCTCGTCCAGGCCGCGGTCGGAGACCAACTGGAGCAGGGCGGCACCGATCTGACGCCGCTGTTCCTCCCGGTCGACGGTCCTGGGCATCGTCACGCTCCCCTTTTAAGATACAGTCGTATTCTAAAGCGCCGCAGGTCGGGTGCCCCACGGTGCCCGAGAGGGGACAATGATGGACGACCGGCACGAGCCCGCCCCGCCCGTGCTGCGGGTCTCGGACAGTGACAGGGACAAGGCGCTCGCCGTACTGGCCGCGGCGCTGGCCGAGGGCCGGCTCGATCCGCCGGAACACGGGGCCCGCGCCCAACGGGCCCTCAAGGCCCGCACGACCACCGAACTGGCCGCCCTGACAGCCGACTTGCCCACCCCCGCGCTCACCCGCGCCGACCGGGACCGTAAGGACCTCCACGACTGGCTGACGGAATGGCGCTACTGGCTGGGCGCAGCGGTGATCCTCTCCGCCGTCTGGGCCGCCCGCTGCGCCCAGCGGGGAGAACTGACCCACTACTGGCCGGTCACGCCGCTGGCGGTGTGGGCGGCGGTCCTGATCGCCCTCGCGATCTGGCCACGCGGGTCGGACGACGACGAGGGCTGACCGGGCCGCGAGCAGGCGGATCGCCTGCACGGATCACACCGACCGACGGTACAAGGTTTCCTGAATTCAGGAAACAATGTACTCTCGCGCTGTGCTGACTGTTGCCCCCGACATCGAAGTGCTGGCCCGGTTCGGCCGCGCGCTCGCCGATCCGATCCGCTGCCGCATCCTGCTCGCGCTGCGCGAGGCCCCGGCCTATCCCGCCGATCTCGCCGACACACTCGGCATCTCGCGCACCCGGCTCTCCAACCACCTCGCGTGCCTGCGCGACTGCGGACTGGTCGTCACCGTGCCCGACGGCCGCCGCACCCGCTACGAACTGGCCGACGAGCGCCTCGGGCACGCGCTGGACGACCTGCGCGCGGCCGTGGTGGCCGTCGAGACCGACCGCACCTGTGCGGAGGCCGACGACAAGGGATGCTGCTGATGACGGCGATATCCCTCGCCCCCTCACCGGCCCGCCGAGAGGAACTCGCCCGGCGTGTCCGGCTGCTGGTCACGGTGACGATCGCCTACAACGTCATCGAGGCGATCGTCGCCCTCACCGCCGGCACCCTCGCCTCCTCCACCGCCCTGATCGGCTTCGGCCTGGACTCGGTCATCGAGGTCTCCTCCGCCGCCGCGGTTGCCTGGCAGTTCTCCGCCCGGGAGCACGCCGTGCGAGAGGCGCGGGAGAAGACGACCCTGCGGATCATCGCGATGTCCTTCTTCACGCTCGCCGCCTACGTCACCGTCGACGCCGTCCGCGCGCTGACCGGGTCGGGGCCGGGGGAGGCGGAACGTTCCGTTCCCGGCATCGTGCTCGCCGCCCTGTCCCTCGCGGTCATGCCGTTCCTGTCGGCGGCCCAACGCCGCGCGGGCCGTGAACTCGGCTCGGCCAGCGCGGTCGCCGACTCGAAGCAGACGCTGCTGTGCACGTACCTCTCGGCCGTGCTCCTGGCCGGTCTGGTCCTCAACGCCACCCTGGGCTGGTCGTGGGCCGACCCCATCGCCGCCCTCGTCATCGCGGCCATCGCCGTCAAGGAAGGCCGCGACGCCTGGCAGGGCAAGGGCTGCTGCGCCCCCTCGGCCGGGCCGGCCCCGGTCGCCGGCGCTGACACGGACGCGGACGCGGAGGGATCGTGCGACTGCCGCCCGGCCTGCGCTTGCTGCACCTGACCCCACCCCGGTCACGGCGCGGTGCCGAGGTCGGCCATCGGCGGATCAGCAGCAGCCGCTCGCGGCGGCCTGTTCCCCGGCGCCGGTTCCGGCCGGGTCCGGGTCGGCGCAGCAGGTACTGCCCCGCTGCTTGGCCAGGGAGTCGGCGTCGGCCTTGACCACGTACACCTCCCAGGGCTCCCCGCCGGGACCGCGGACCCAGACCTTGTCCTGGACGGCGTAGCAACAGGTCGTGTCGTTCTCCACGTCGGTGGCCAGGCCCGCCTCGCCCAGACGTGCGGTGGCGGCGTGCACCGCCTCGGCCGTCCCGACCTCGACGCCGAGGTGGTCCAGGCGGGTCGTCTCGCCTGCGGTGCCTTCGATGAGAACGAGCTTCAGCGGAGGCTCGGCAACGGCGAAGTTGGCGTAGCCGTCGCGGAGTTTGGCGGGTTCGGTGCCGAAGAGCTTGGTGTAGAAGGCCACGGACTCGGCGAGGTCGGGAACACGGAGGGCGAGCTGGACACGGGACGTCATGGCGAACCTCCTGGAGCAAAGGGGGAGTTCAGCAGCCGCCGGACGGGATGGCCGGGGTGCCGGTGCCGATCTGCAGGGTGGCCGGGGCGGCGCAGCAGCCTCCGCCCTCGGCGGCGGCCGTGCCGGGCTCGTCGAACAGCCCGGCCCCGCCGCACACACCCGTCTCGGGCAGGGTCAGTTCGACCCGCTCGGCGGCCTCACGGTCACCGGCGAGCGCGGCGGTGACGGAGCGGACCTGCTCGTAGCCGGTCATCGCGAGGAACGTGGGGGCACGGCCGTAGGACTTCATGCCGACCAGGTAGACGTCCTGCTCCGGGTGGGAGAGCTCGTTCACGCCGTGCGGGTAGACGGTGCCGCAGGAGTGGACGTTGGGGTCGATGAGCGGGGCCAGGGCGGTGGGCGCCTGGAGACGGTCGTCCAGGCCCAGGCGGAGCTCGGAGAGGAAGGACAGGTCCGGGCGGAGACCGGTCAGGACGATCACCTCGTCGACCGGATCCAGGCGGCGCCCGTCCTCGGCGACCAGGACCAGCCGGTCCCCGTCCCGCTCGACGGCCTGCGTACGGAACCCGGTGACCGCGCTCGCGTGGCCTTCCTCCACCGCGGCCTTGGCGCGCAGGCCGAGGGCGCCCCGAGCGGGCAGCTGGTCGGCTTCCCCGCCGCCGAACGTGGAGCCGGTGATACCGCGGCGCAGGACCCACGCCGCGTGGGTGCCCGGCTCCTCCTGCGCCAGGTCGGCGAGGGCGGCGAGCGCGGTGAAGGCGGAGGCTCCGGAGCCGACGACGACGGTGCGCCTGCCCGCGTACCGGGCGCGGACGACCGGGTCGCCCAGGTCGGGGACGCGGTAGGAGACGTGTCCGGCGGCGGCCCTCTCGCCGAGGGCGGGCAGCCCGTCGGCGCCCAGCGGGCCGGGGGTGGACCAGGTGCCCGAGGCGTCGACGACCGCGCGAGCGCTGATCCGTTCCTCGCGGCCGTCGGCCCACCGGATGTGCACGGCGAAGGGCTGCGCGTCGCGGCCGGAGTCGACGACGCCGGTCACGGTGGCGCCGTAGCGGACCTTGTCGCCGAGGACGTCGGCGAGGGGCTGGAGGTAGTGCTCGGCCCAGTCTCCGCCGGTGGGGTACGTGGAGCCGTCAGGACGTGTCCAGCCGGTCGGCGCGAGGAGCTTCTCCGCGGCCGGGTCGATCACCTCCGACCAGGTCGAGAACAGCCGTACGTGCGCCCACTCGCGCACGGCCGTGCCGGCCGACGACCCGGCTTCCAGGACCAGCGGTTCGATGTCCCGCCCGATGAGGTGGGCGGCGGCAGCAAGGCCGACCGGCCCGGCTCCGATGACCACGACGGGCAGCTGACCAGTGGGTAGCTGACCAGTGGGCACGCTGTCGTTCGACACGGACACGAGATTCCCCTTTTTGATTCGACATCTGTCGATGCCTGCGCTGCCAGCGTCCCACCTGCTTCGATAGTCGTCAACATAGACATTCATCAAACCAAGGTCGAGCCCTCCCCTGGCCTCTTTGGTTCGACACATGTCAACATAGATGCATGTCGAATACGCGAGTGCTGCCGCTACTGGACCTCGAGGTCTCCGAGGTCTCCGAGTTCGCTGAGGCCCCCGAGGCCGTGGCACCGTGCTGCCCGCCCCTCACCGAGCGCCCGTTCACCGCGGAGGAGGCGGAAACGGCCGCGCGGATGTTCAAGGCCCTGGGGGACCCGGTGCGGTTGCGGCTGTTCTCGGCGGTGGCCTCGCACGAGGGCGGGGAGGCGTGTGTGTGCGACATCTCCGACGTCGGCGTCTCGCAGCCGACCGTCTCCCACCACCTGAAGAAGCTGAAGGAGGCCGGCCTGCTGACCTCCGAGCGGCGCGGAACCTGGGTCTACTACCGCGTCGAGCCGTCCGTGCTGTCCGCGATGGGCAAGCTGCTGACCATCCCGTCGGCCGCAGCCTGACCCACCACCGGAAACACGATCAGGCTGAGCCCTTGGCGCCGAAGTTCCGCCGCCAGGCCAGCGACACGTACACGAGCGCCACCAGGACCGGCACCTCGATCAGCGGCCCGACCACGCCCGACAGGGCCTGACCGGAGGTCACGCCGAAGGTGGCGATGGCGACCGCGATGGCCAGCTCGAAGTTGTTGCCGGCCGCGGTGAAGGCGAGAGTCGCGGTGCGGTCGTAGGCGAGGCCGATGGCCTTGCCGAGGGCGAAGGTGCCGAACCACATCACCGCGAAGTACACCAGCAGCGGCAGCGCGATACGGGCCACGTCCAGCGGCTGCGAGGTGATCGTCTTCCCCTGGAGGGCGAAGAGGATGACGATCGTGAAGAGCAGCCCGTACAGCGCCCACGGCCCGATCGCGGGGAGGAAGCCGTTCTCGTACTTCTCCCGGCCGAGCCTCCGCTCACCGACGCGACGGGTGAGGAAGCCGGCCAGCAGCGGGACGCCGAGGAAGATGACGACGTTCAGGGCGATCTTCCCCATGGAGATGTCCAGCTGCTCCCCGTCGCCCAGGCCCAGCCAGCCGGGCAGCAGATCGAGGTAGAGCCAGCCCAGCAGGCCGAACGCCACCACCTGAAAGACCGAGTTCAGCGCGACGAGCACGGCAGCCGCCTCCCGGTCACCGCAGGCGAGGTCGTTCCAGATGATGACCATCGCGATGCAGCGGGCGAGCCCGACGATGATCAGGCCGGTGCGGTACTCGGGCAGGTCCGGCAGGAAGATCCAGGCCAGCGCGAACATCACCGCCGGCCCGACGAGCCAGTTGATGACGAGCGAAGAGACCATCAACCTCTTGTCGCCGGTGACGGCGTCGAGCTTGTCGTAGCGGACCTTGGCCAGGACCGGATACATCATGATCAGCAGGCCGATGGCGATCGGCAGGGAGATGCCGCCGACCTCGACCTTGGCCAGAGCGTCGTCCAGGCCGGGGATGGCACGCCCCAGCCCCAGCCCGACGGCCATCGCGGCGAGGATCCACACGGCGAGAAAACGGTCGAGCGTCGACAGCTTCGCGACGACCGAGTACTCCCCGACGGTCGCGGCTGCTTCGGTGCGGGTCACGGGCAGGCCCTCTTCTTGCCGGCGGCGGTACGTGCGGACTCGGCCAGGTCGGCGAACTGCCCGGCGAGCCGGGCGATGACGTCCGGGCGGAGCTTGTAGTACATGTACCGCCCGCACGGCTCCGTCTCGACGACCCCGGCCTCGCGCAGCACTCTCAGATGGTTGGAGAGGTTCGTCTGCCGGGCACCGGTCTCCTCCACCAGGTGGGTGGTGCACAGCGCCTCTTCCGCGAGCAAGGTCACGATCCGCAGCCTGAGCGGATCGGCCAGGACCCGGATCAGGTCAGTGTCGGCTGATGTCAGCATGGGCTGATACTTTCACACCAGTGACCGGCTAACGAAGGAACAACCGATGTCCTCCAGCCCGCTCGCCTCCGTACTGTTCGTCTGCGTCCACAACGCCGGGCGTTCCCAGATGGCCGCCGGCTTCCTCCACCACCTCGCGGGCGACCGGATCGAGGTCCGCTCCGCCGGCTCCGTCCCCGGCGACCGGGTCAACCCCGCCGCGGTCGAGGCCATGCGGGAGATCGGCATCGACATCGCCACCGCCAAGCCGAAGATCCTCACCACCGAGGCGGTCCAGGCGTCCGACTACGTCATCACCATGGGCTGCGGCGACGCCTGCCCGGTCTTCCCTGGCAAGAAGTACCTGGACTGGACCCTGGAGGACCCGGCGGGCAAGGGCATCGAGGCGGTCCGCCCCATCCGCGACGAGATCAGGACGCGCATCGAGGCCCTGATCGCCGAGATCGATGGTTGATTGCCGAGATCCACGCCGGGCCCGTATCCGGTCCCGGCACCTGAGACCACACGCCGAAGGGCCCCACCGCAAGCGGTGGGGCCCTTCGACATCGTGCCCGGTGAGGCACTGGCGGAGGATACGAGATTCGAAATCGTGAGGGGTTGCCCCCAACACGCTTTCCAAATGTTCGTCTGCGGGTTCGGGGCGGGACGGGGGCGTTCTGACCTGGGGTGGAGTAGGCCATCGGACGGATGGTGGACGGCGCCGGACGGCGACGAATGAGACGAGAACTGAGACCAGGGCGCCGGTCATACTCGCTTGACGACGATCGATTCCGGAACCAGCTTCTCCAGGTCGTCCACGTCCGATGTGAAGATGGTGACCTGCCCTTTCTGCTGTCGGGCGATGATGGCGAGCACCGCGTCGATCGCGTACTTGTGGCCGTGAAGCTTGGCGTCGGACAGGAGTCGGCGGGCCTGGCGGGCCTCGTCCTTCCCGATGTCGGCGACTTTGAGCCGGGAGAGCACCCAGTCCCAGCGCTGCTCGGTGGTTCTGCCGTCGTACGCCTCCACCAGCGTCATGGGCGACGTGACTACTTCGGCTTCGCCCCGTGCTGCGAGATCGAGCCAGGCGATCATCTTCCGGTCGCCACGCACAGCGAGGAACAGCGCTTCGCAGTCGAGTACGAAGGCGCGCAGTGGCCGCTGCCCGTGCTCACTGGCTCGCTTGGTCACGCGGCCTCTCCGGCGTTGTGTCCTCCGGCGGTGAGGCGACGCTCGTGCTCGGCGTCGAGATGTTCCAGCTCCGAGAGTGCTGCCGCGCGCTCGTCCTCGGTGACCGCGCCGTGTTCCTCCTGCAGCCAGTCGACCAGTTCCAGCAGCCGGTCCCGATCGCGCTTGTATCGCAATGCTTCGGCCACGTACGCCGAAAGTCCCCGCTCAGCCGCCTCGGCGCGGATCTCGTCCAGGAGATCTTCGGGGATCGTCACCGTTACTTTCTTGGTTGCCATACAAGTCACCATACTCTTGGTGTGAATGCCCCTACCAGATTGCCGTGACCCGTAGGACAAGGAGGCCAATGGCCAATCCGTGAGCCCTGCACATGCGTGATCGCCGACTTGTACCGCTTCACTCGGCCACCGAGAGATGTTCGGTCGGCGAGCACCTCACGCTCTCGGAGGCGAAGGAAGCGGCGGCGGCACGGGATGCCGCTGATGCTGCTGTGCGGGATGCGCTGTGGCGGTGCGTGGGGCGCGATGCCCGAAGCGACGTGCCGAACTTGGCTCAGCGTGGCCAGTTGCTCGCGTTGTACTTCATCATCGCCTACCTGCGGAAGTCGGCCGCGAGAGTCTCAAGGAGGCTCTGCGTCGATGTCGCAGAGGTGAGGTCAGCCATGCTCGTCGGCGCGTTGTACGGGCTGGCACTGGCCGCTGAAGCCGGCGGGGTGTTCGTCCGGACTGCACTGGCTCGGCAGGGGCCGCTGCGCCAAGAGGGAATGCCAAGGCAGGCCGGGGTTCTACGACCACACGACCACGTGGCTTTCGCGGACCACCGGCAGGCCCGCTCTGGTATTCAACCAGCCGTACAGGCAGGTGGACCCGGCCGAGGTCTGGGATTACATCAGCGAGTACCCGTCTCTCACGGCCGAGGTCGGGCCGGAGAGTTGGTACGGCGCAGGTACCAGCGGTGTCTACATCTGGAATGACGGCAACCGTTCCGTGGCTGTTCGGCCGCCCCGTCAACCGCGCATCGAAGGGTTCCACCTCGCGGTGGGCCCCTTCGGAATCGTGCCCGGTGAGGCACTGGCGGAGGAGTGACTATCACTACTGGAAGCGGCTGCTGGAAGACGCGGGGGGTTCGGAACGCCCGGCTGCACGATGCTCGGCACACGGCCGCCACCGTGCTCATATTGCTCGGTGTCCCCGCCCGGGTCATTGATCGGGTGGAAGCCGGGCACCTCCGCAAGCATGCGGGCGAGGTACCTGGCACGTGCCGGACGCCATGCTCAAGGAGGTGGCCCGGAAGATCGCCGATGCCATCTGGGGAGCCCCGGACACACCCGCTGTGGACAAAAACCAGGACAACGAGGGCTGAGGACAACGCCGAAGGGCCCCACCGCGAACGGTGGGGCCCTTCGACATCGTGCCCGGTGAGGCACTGGCGGAGGATACGAGATTCGAACTCGTGAGGGGTTGCCCCCAACACGCTTTCCAAGCGTGCGCCCTAGGCCTCTAGGCGAATCCTCCGCCGGAAACATTACATGACCGAGAGGAGTGCTCGCGAACTCGTTCCCTGCCCCGGTCATCAGGTAGCCTTGGCGCAGCCCCTCACGCGGCGCTATCTGACTGAACTCCCCCAGGGCCGGAAGGCAGCAAGGGTAGGTTGGCTCTGGCGGGTGCGTGGGGGGCGTCTGCGTTCCGGGGGTCCGGGGCTCTGGGGTTCCTGGGGCGGGGTCGGTTGTCAGTGGGCGCCTATAACCTCGTATGCGTGTCGTCTCTCGCTCTGTACCGCCGCTATCGCCCGGAGACCTTCGCCGAGGTCATCGGGCAGCAGCACGTCACCGACCCGTTGCAGCAGGCGCTGCGCAACAACCGGGTCAACCACGCGTACCTGTTCAGCGGGCCGCGCGGCTGCGGCAAGACGACCAGTGCGCGCATCCTGGCGCGGTGCCTGAACTGCGAGCAGGGCCCTACGCCCACGCCCTGCGGTGAGTGCCAGTCGTGCCAGGACCTCGCGCGCAACGGCCCCGGTTCCATCGACGTCATCGAGATCGACGCCGCTTCCCACGGTGGCGTGGACGACGCGCGTGACCTGCGTGAAAAGGCCTTCTTCGGGCCCGCCCGCAGCCGGTACAAGATCTACATCATCGACGAGGCCCACATGGTCACGTCGGCCGGCTTCAACGCTCTGCTGAAGGTCGTCGAGGAGCCGCCGGAGCATCTCAAGTTCATCTTCGCGACCACGGAGCCCGAGAAGGTCATCGGGACCATCCGGTCGCGGACCCATCACTATCCGTTCCGGCTCGTCCCGCCCGGGACCTTGCGGGAGTATCTCGCCGAGGTGTGCCAGAAGGAGGCCATCCCGGTCGAGGACGGCGTCCTCCCGCTCGTCGTACGCGCCGGTGGCGGGTCCGTGCGTGACTCCATGTCCGTCATGGACCAGCTGCTGGCCGGCGCCGCCGCGGACGGTGTGACGTACGCCATGGCGACCTCCCTGCTCGGATACACCGACGGCTCCCTCCTCGACTCCGTCGTCGAGGCCTTCGCCACCGGTGACGGGGCCGCGGCCTTCGAGGTCGTCGACCGCGTCATCGAGGGCGGGAACGACCCCCGCCGGTTCGTCGCCGACCTGCTGGAGCGGCTGCGTGACCTGGTGATCCTCGCCGCCGTCCCGGACGCGGCCGACAAGGGGCTCATCGACGCCCCCGCCGACGTCATCGAACGCATGCAGGCCCAGGCCGGCACCTTCGGCGCCGCCGAGCTGAGCCGGGCCGCCGACCTCGTCAACGAGGGCCTGACCGAGATGCGCGGCGCTCACTCGCCCCGTCTCCAGCTGGAGCTGATCTGCGCCCGCGTGCTGCTCCCCGCCGCCTACGGCGATGAGCGGTCCGTCATGGCCCGGCTGGACCGGATCGAGCGCGGCGTGAACTTCTCGTCCCAGGGCCCGGCCGGCATGCCCGCCATGGGGTACGCGCCGGGGCCCGAGGGGCATGGGGCAGCGGCGGCCGCTCCGGCGGCTGCTCCCGTTCCGCCGGGTGGCGGTCCGGCCGCGGCCCGGGCAGCGGTCCGTGCGTCCGGAGCGCCGGGTGGTGGGGGTCCGGGGAGTCCCGTGCCAGGGAGTCCCGGCCCCGGGGGCCCCGGTGGTGGCAGCGGCAGTGGCGGTCATCCGGCGGCCGGAGGCGGGCATGCGCATGCCCCCGCTGCGGCGGGTCAGGAAGCGCAGCAGTCGGCGGTTACGGGCACGCCCGCTCCCAGCGGGCCCGCCGCTCCCGCAGAACCCGCGCCCACCGGCAGCGCGGCCGACGGCTGGCCCGCCCAGCCCGCTCAGGCCCAGCCCGCCCAGCCGCCCCAGACACCGCCCGCTCAGACTCCGGCCCCCTCCCAGGCCCCCGCAGCCGCCTCCGCCCAGGCACCCGGCGCCTGGCCCACCGCGGCCTCCGCCGGCAGCGGCCGTCGCCCCGGCGGCTGGCCCACGGCCACCTCGAGCGCACCCGCACCCGCGCCCGCATCCGCACCCGCGTCGGCTTCCCCGGCAGCGAGCACCCCCGCCCCGAGCGCGCCCGCACCCACCAGCCCCCCACCGGCGTCCCCGGCACCGGCCCCGGCCCCGGCCGCGCCCGCCCCGGCACCCGGCGGTCTCGACCCCCGCATGCTCTGGCCGAACATCCTGGAAGCGGTCAAGAACCGCCGTCGCTTCACCTGGATCCTGCTCAGCCAGAACGCCCAGGTGACCGGCTTCGACGGCACCACCCTCCAGCTCGGCTTCGTCAACGCCGGTGCGCGCGACAACTTCCTGAGCAGCGGCAGCGAGGACGTGCTGCGGCAGGCGCTGGGCGAGCAGTTCAACGTCCAGTGGAAGATCGAGGCGATCGTCGACCCGTCCGGCGGCTCCGCGCCGCAGGCCCCGGGCGGCCCTTCAGGATTCGGAGGCGGCCAGGGCGGTCACGGCGGCGGCACCGGTGGCTACGGCGGTGGCGCCGGTGGCGGCTACAGCCCCGGCGGTGGAGGCGGCGGCTACAACGCCGGCAGCGGCGGCGGCACGGCGACCGCCCAGCGCCCCGCCCCGTCCCAGTCGGCGGCCCCCTCCACCCCCGCCCAGCAGTCGAGCACGCCCACCCGCGGCTCCACCCCTGCCCCCGCGTCCACCGCCCCTGTACCCCAGCCCTCCGCCCCGGCGCCCCGGTCCGTCTCCGTCGAGGACGACATCCCCGAGGACGACGATCCCGACCTCGACGAGTCGGCCCTCTCCGGCCAGGAGCTGATCGTCCGGGAGCTGGGGGCGACAGTGGTGGAGGAGTTCTCGAACGAGCCCTAGCCGCCCGACCCAGCCCCACCGACGAGCGGCCCCGGGCGACCAGCCGCAAACCCCCGTTTTAGAGGAACCTCCAACCCAACCCCCCCACCCCCTTCGGAAGCCCGCACAAAGGGAATCCGCCACCTCCCGTTAGGCTGACCCCCGTGAAGGTCCTCGTCATCGGTAGCGGCGCCCGCGAACACGCCCTGTGCCACTCCCTGTCCCACGACCCCGACGTCACCGCGCTGCACTGCGCTCCCGGCAACGCCGGCATCGCCGAGGTCGCAGAGCTGCACCAGGTCGACGCCCTGGACGGCACGGCCGTCACCACGCTGGCCACGCGGCTCGGCGCGGACCTCGTGGTCGTCGGCCCGGAGGCGCCGCTGGTCGCCGGTGTCGCCGACGCCGTCCGTGAGGCCGGCATCCCGGTCTTCGGCCCGTCCGGCCAGGCCGCGCAGCTCGAGGGCTCCAAGGCCTTCGCGAAGGACGTCATGGCGGCGGCCGAGGTGCCCACGGCACGGTCGTACGTGTGTACGACCCCCGAGGAGGCCGCCACGGCCCTCGACGCCTTCGGCGCCCCGTACGTCGTCAAGGACGACGGGCTCGCCGCCGGCAAGGGCGTCGTCGTCACCGACGACATCGAGGCCGCCAAGGCGCATGCCGCCGCCTGCGAGCGCGTGGTCATCGAGGAGTACCTCGACGGCCCCGAGGTCTCCCTGTTCGCCGTCACCGACGGCGAGACGGTCGTGCCGCTCCAGCCCGCCCAGGACTTCAAGCGCGCGCTGGACGGCGACGAGGGCCCGAACACCGGCGGCATGGGGGCGTACTCCCCGCTGCCGTGGGCCGACCCGAAGCTGGTCGACGAGGTGATGCAGACCGTCCTCCAGCCGACCGTGGACGAGATGAAGCGTCGCGGCACGCCGTTCTCCGGGCTGCTCTACGCCGGTCTCGCGATCACTTCCCGCGGCGTGCGCGTGATCGAGTTCAACGCCCGCTTCGGCGACCCCGAGACCCAGGTCGTCCTGGCCCGGCTGAAGACACCGCTGGCCGGTCTCCTGATGGCCGCGGCCACCGGCAACCTCGCCCACCTGGAGCCGCTGCGCTGGAGCGACGAAGCGGCCGTGACCGTGGTCGTCGCCTCGCACAACTACCCCGGCACCCCGCGCACCGGCGACCCGATCACCGGACTCGACGAGGTCGCCGCCCAGGACGCCCCGCACGCGTACGTGCTGCACGCCGGCACCAAGCGCGACGGGGACGCGATCGTCAGCGCGGGCGGCCGCGTCCTGTCCGTCACGGCCACCGGCAAGGACCTCACCGAGGCCCGCGACCGCGCCTACACGGCCGTCGGCCGCATCCGCCTCGACGGCTCCCAGCACCGTACGGACATCGCAGCGAAGGCGGCAGGCGCGTAACCGACCGACAGGCCATTCCGGCGCCCGGCGTTCACCACCCGGCGTCACCACCACGCGTCACCACCCGACGTCACCATCACGCACCAACACCCGGGTTCGCCACCGCGCGTCACCATCACCCGTCAACCCGGACACCCTGCGTCACACCAACGTGGGAAACCGCCCCGCTCGATGAACCCCGCAGGCCCCGGATCCGTCTCAGGATCCGGGGCCTGAAGTTTTCGGTATGCGGGGCCCGATCCTCGCTGTCCGTCATCCACCTTTCCCCAAAGCCATTCCATCGAGTGACCGATGTCCTATCCGGCTGACGGGCGGTGGAGCCCCAACTAGGGTGCGGCGCAAGCGTTCCGGCACTTGGCCCACCGGCATTGCGATGTCAGTGGCGGGTGCCACAGTGGGGGAGTGAGCAAGGAAAGCGTCAGGTCAACGGGGAGGGGGTGAGGTCGGTCGTGACCGGAATGGGTGTGGAGGCAGGCGCGCAGGCCGCGCGGGCACGAGCACTGGTCGTGCTGCGCATCCGCAGCCGCGCGCTGGCCGTCGCCCTGCTGCCCGCCGCCGTCGCCGTGATCCTGCTCGCGGCCGCCGCCACCGGCCGCCTCGCCGGCCCCGGCTGGGATGCCGTCCGCTGGATCCTGACGCCGGTCGCGGTCCTCGTGCTGCTCGCCGCCGCCGGTGTCGCCCTGGTCGTCGCCCGGGCCCGGCCCGCCATGAGCCCGACCATCCCGATCGCCGAGGAGTCGGCTCCGGACCTGTACCGGATGGTGCGCGACCTCGCCGACCGGCTCGACGTCCCCGCGCCCTCCGCCATAGCGCTCACGCCGGACTGCGACAGCTGGCTGGAGGACCGCACCCACCGGGCCCACGCCCCGCCCCCCGCCGAGGAGCACGACGACATAGCGGGCGGCGGCGGACACCCGCACCGCCGGCACCCTGTCGCGCCGGTCCTCGTCATCGGCTCCCCCTTCCTGTGGTGGATGCGGGTCGGCGAGCTGCGTGCGGTCCTCGCCCCGGTCGTCGCCGGTACGGGCCCCTCGGCGCACCCCGACATAGCCGCCGCCCGGCGCTTCGTCCGCGGCCTGGACGCCGCGGTGGCCGTGGCCTCGGCGCCGGATCGCCGGCCGCCGTCGCGGGCTGTGCTGGCCGGTATCGGCTGGGTGGCCCGGCTGCTGCTGCGCAGTTGCCGTGTGCACGCCGCCGAGATGGAGCGGGGCGTGGCGGCCGCGGCCGCGGAGCGTGCACAGGCTGTGGATTACGGGCTGCGGATCGTCGCCCAGGAGCAGGTGGGCCTGGCGTACGCGGGCTGGGACCGGCTGCTGACCCGGGTCGCCCTGCCCGCCTGGCGGATGGGCCGCTGGCCGTCCCGGCTGGACGCCGGTGTGGTGGCGGCGCTCACGGAGCTGTCCCGGCGCGACCGCCTGGCCGAGGGTTTCGCGTCCCGTCTCGGTGAGCGGCCCGCCTGCGATCTGCTGGAGGAGCCGGGCGCGGTCGACGAGGCCGCCTCCCTCCTCGCCGCCCGCCTCTTCCACGGCGGCCCGGCGGGGCCCGGTCCCGACTGGTCGCCGGTGGGCTGGAGCGAGTATCCGGAGGAGGTCGTGGACCGCAAGTGGCGCATCGACGCGGCCCGGCTCCACCGGGTCCTGGACGACATGGGCGTCCGCCCGGCCCCGGGGAGCACGGCCCCGAACACCGGCGGCCCGACGCTGTCCCGTGTCCTCGACCACCTGACGGACCAGGCCGGAGAACCCCCCTTCGCCACCCGGAGCCCCGAACCACCCCCGGACGACGAAGAGGACCTCGCGGGCACGACCCCCCGCAGCGCCACCCTCGCCGCCCGGCTCAGTGCCGAACTGTCCCGCGAGGAAGCCACCGCGACGCCGGGCCCGCCGACCGCCGCCACTTCGACCACAGCCACCTCGGCCACCACCCCCCCGACTGCCGCCACGTCGACCCCCAGCAACTCGGCGACCACCTCGGCCACCACCCCCCCGACTGCCGCCACGTCGACCCCCACCAACCCGGTGACCACCGCGGCCACCACCCCCGCGACCTCGGCCACCGCCCCCGCAACCCCGGCCACCACCCCCACGCCCGCGGCCGTACCGCCCACGAGCACCCCGGCCACCCCGGCCACCCCAACCACCCCGGACCTCGCTGCCCTCTGGGAGGACCGGACCCTCCCCCTCTTCCCCCTCCAGCCCCCGCGCACGGCCCGTGAACTGCTCGCCGACCACCTCACGGCGATGATCTGCTGCGCCGCCATGGACACCGCCGGCGCGACACCGGGCCTGGACTGGCTGGACGGCCCGACCCTCCTCCACAACGGCGAGCGCACCGCCGACCTGGCGCCCAAAGTCCTCACCCTGATCGAGGACGGCGACTCCACGCCCCTGCGGGCCTGGCTGGCCGAGCTGGGGATACGGCCCGAGAAGCCGGTCCGGCTCGGCTGACCCCGGGGCCGACTCCCGGAGTACCGACTTCCGCTTCTGGCCAATTCGAAACGAACAGTAACGAAGTGCGCGCATTATGTGATGTGCTTGGGCCGTTCGCGCACATGGCAAGGGCTTGCGACATACGACAAACACATAGGCACGAAGGAACCACAGGGGTCGCAGCTCACCACACAGCACGCACAGCCACGGGGGCGAAGGGGAGGGGAAGCAACCATGGACTCGGAGCAGATCCGCCGTTGGGAGTCGGGAGCGCTGGCGCACGCCGTGACGGATCCCTTCGGGCAGGGCCCCGTTCCGTGGCTGCGCGGAAACGTGACGTACTTCGACGACAGCGGCCAGGTCGTCCCCTGGTACGTGGACCAGGACCCGGCCCAGGACCCGAAGGAGGGCAGCCGCTCGAGCGGCCCCCGCGCGGCCGACGACGTCCACTGCCAGATCAAGGGCTTCACCTCCACCGGCGCGGTCGCGCCCGGCGAGGCCATCGACTTCCACATCACCGTCGACCCGCCCCAGGAGTTCGGCGTCGACATCTACCGCATCGGCCACTACGGCGGTGACGGCGCAGCGAAGATCACCACCAGCCCGCGCCTGTCCGGCATCGTGCAGTCCGCGCCGCTCACGGCGGACCGTACGGTCTCCTGCCACCACTGGTGGCTGTCCTGGCGGCTCCAGATCCCGTCGTACTGGAACGTCGGCGCATACGTCGCCGTCCTCACCACCGCCGACGGCTACCGCTCCCACGTCCCGTTCACGGTCCGCGACGACCAGCCCGCCGACCTGCTCCTCGTCCTGCCCGACATCACCTGGCAGGCGTACAACCTCTACCCGGAGGACGGCCGCACCGGCGCCAGCCTTTACCACGCCTGGGACGAGAAGGGCCGCTTACTGGGCGAGTCCGATGCCGCCACCACGGTCTCCTTCGACCGCCCGTACGCGGGCGCGGGCCTCCCGCTGCACGTCGGGCACGCCTACGACTTCATCCGCTGGGCCGAGCGCTACGGCTACGACGTCGCCTACGCCACCGCCAGCGACCTGCACGCGGGCCGCGTCGACCCCACCCGCTACCGCGGCCTGGTCTTCCCGGGCCACGACGAGTACTGGTCGGCCGGGATGCGCGGTGCCGTGGAGCGCGCCCGCGACGCCGGCACCTCGCTGGTCTTCCTCTCCGCCAACTCGATGTACTGGCAGGTGGAACTGGGCCCGTCCCCGTCCGGTGTCCCCGACCGCCTGCTGACCTGCCGCAAGCGCAGGGGCCCCGGCAAGCCGGTGCTGTGGCGGGAGATCGACCGGGCGGAGCAGCAGCTCATCGGCATCCAGTACGCCGGGCACGTCCCCGTGCCCCACCCTCTGATCGTGCGCAACGCGGGCCACTGGCTGTGGGAGGCGACCGGGGCGCACGAGGGGGACGAGATCGAGGGCCTGGTGGCGGGCGAGGCCGACCGCTACTTCCCGCGCACCCCGCTGCCCGAGCACGAGGAGCGTGTGCTGCTCGCCCATTCGCCGTACACGGACAAGGAGGGCACCGCCCGCCACCAGGAGACGTCCCTGTACCGCGCCCCCTCCGGCGCCTGGGTCTTCGCTTCAGGAACGTTCGCCTGGACTCCGGCTCTGGACCGCCCCGGACACGTCGACGCCCGCATCCAGCGGGCCACCGCAAACCTCCTGGACCGCATCTGCAAACGCGACTGACCCACTGTCCGCGATCAAGCTCGCATACGGGAGAATCGAGCCACTTGGCCCGCCCGTCTCCCGCCACCACCCCAGGGGAGCCCTGCGGGCGCACCTCTTGTTCAACCACGGGGAGGAACCGTGTCCGGATTCGTAGAGAAGCCCGAGCCGATCCAGGTTCCGGGCCTGGTGCATCTGCACACCGGCAAGGTGCGCGATCTGTACCAGAACGAGGCGGGCGACCTCGTGATGGTCGCCAGCGACCGCATGTCCGCGTATGACTGGGTGCTGCCGACCGAGATCCCCGACAAGGGCCGGATTCTCACCCAGCTCTCCCTGTGGTGGTTCGACCAGCTCGCCGACCTGATCCCGAACCACGTCCTGAGCACGGAACTGCCCCCGGGCGCCCCCGCCGACTGGGAGGGCCGCACCCTCGTCTGCAAGTCGCTCCGGATGATCCCCGTGGAGTGCGTGGCGCGCGGCTATCTGACCGGCTCGGGTCTGGTCGAGTACAACGAGTCCCGTACGGTCTGCGGCCTCGCCCTCCCGGAGGGCCTGGTCGACGGCAGCGAACTGCCCGCCCCGATCTTCACCCCGGCGACCAAGGCCGCCGTCGGCGAGCACGACGAGAACGTCTCCTACGAGGAGGTCGCCCGCCAGGTCGGCGCCGACACCGCGGCCCGGCTGCGCCAGGCGACCCTCGCCGTCTACTCGCGGGGCCGGGACATCGCCCGCGAGCGCGGCATCATCCTGGCGGACACCAAGTTCGAGTTCGGCTTCGACGGGGACTCCCTGGTCCTCGCGGACGAGGTCCTGACCGCGGACTCCTCCCGCTTCTGGCCGGCCGACGAGTGGCAGCCGGGCCGGGCGCAGCCGTCGTACGACAAGCAGTACGTCCGCGACTGGCTGACCTCGGCGGAGTCCGGCTGGGACCGCAAGAGCGAGCAGCCGCCGCCCGCGCTGCCGCAGCAGGTCGTCGACGCCACCCGCGCCAAGTACGTGGAGGCGTACGAGCGCCTGACCGGCACGAGCTGGTCGTAGGACGCGGGACACAGGACACACAGAGAAGCCCCCCGGCCGGAGCCGGGGGGCTTCTCACTGGAGCGAACGACGAGGTTCGAACTCGCGACCTCAACCTTGGCAAGGTTGCGCTCTACCAACTGAGCTACGTTCGCATGCGCCGTGGCGCGGGAACCACTATACCCAACCTCGCTCCCGTGCGAGCCGCACCGCGGCATGCCGGTTCTCCGCCCCGAGCTTCGACACGGCCGACGACAGGTAGTTCCGCACGGTCCCCTGCGACAGCGCGGCCCGCTCGGCGATCTCCGCCACGGGCGCACCGTCGGCCGCGAGTTCCAGCACCTCGGCCTCCCGGGCGGTCAGCGGCGAGTCCCCGGCGGCGATCGCGTCGGCGGCCAACTCCGGGTCGACGTAACGGTTCCCGGCATGCACCGTGCGAATGAGCTCCGCGAGCCGCTGCGCACTGACGGTTTTCGGCACGAACCCCCGCACCCCGGCCTCCAGCGCCCGCTTCAGATGCCCGGGCCGCCCGTGGCTGGTGACGATGAGCACCCTGCAGCCGGGCAGTTCGATGCGCAGGGATGTGGCGACCTTCACACCGTCGGCGCCGGGCATCTGGAGATCCAGGACGGCGACGTCGGGCTGGTGCGCCCGGGCCATCGCCAGCGCCTCCGGCCCGGTGGCCGCCTCGGCGACGACCGTGAGGTCGTCCTCCAGCGACAGCAGCGCGGCGAGCGCCCCGCGGATGAGGTGCTCGTCGTCGGCGAGCAGCAGCCGCACGGGCTCCAGGGCCGTCATGGCATGACCTCACTCACAGCAGGTACAGCGGCGAGGGGCTCGGGCGGGGCGGACTCGGACGGCAGCGGGATCTCCGCCGTCAGCCGGAACAGCCCCTTTCCCGCCGGCCCGGCCTCCAGCGTCCCGTCGATCTGCGCCAGCCGCTCCCGCAGCCCGGCGAGCCCGGAGCCGGACGCCTCCGCCCCCTCTGCGGCCTCCGTGACCCCGTCGTTCTCCACCGACAACACCACTCGCCCCTCCAGACCCCCGAGCCGCACCGCACACCACCGCGCGTCCCCGTGCCGCAGGACATTCGTCGCGGCCTCCCGCACCACCCACCCCAGGGCGGACTGCACCCCGGTCGGCAGCCCCGACGGGGTCCGCCCGCTCACCGTGCAGTCGATACCGGCCGCGGTCAGCACCCCTTGCGCACCGGCCAGTTCGGAGGCGAGATCGGCCTCCCGGTAACCCCGCACGACCTCGCGGACCTCCCGCTGCGACTCGTGCGCGAGCCGCTGCACCTCGACCATCTGCGCCACGGCCTCCGGCCGCCCCCGCTGGGCGAGCTGCACGGCCAGCTCGCTCTTGAGCGCGATCACGGCGAGGTTCCGCCCCATGACGTCGTGCAGATCCCGCCCGAACCTGAGCCGCTCCTCGGCGACGGCGAGCCGGGCCCGGGTCTCGCGGGCCTCGTCGAGTTCGTAGACGGCGTTGAGCAGCCACACGGAGAAGACGGCCGTGAAGGCGATGAACGTGCCGCCGATCAGCACGATCAACGCGGTGAACAGCGCCGTGAGGGCGGAGGCACCGAGCGCGAACGTCACGACCCAGGTGCCCGCCGCGAAGCCGGCCGCGATGCCGAAGGCGCGCCGCCGGTCGCGGACGCCGAGCGCGATGATGCCGGGCCCGAAGACCAGGATCACTCCGAAGACCCCGCCGGCGGCGGTGTCGACGCTTTCGCCGGCGGGCCCGTGCTCGGCGATCCCGAGCGCGGCGACGGAGACCGCGGCGGTGACGGCGGCCAGTGTCCACATCAGCCCGACGGGCTGGGGCCTGCGGCCCCGCGTCCAGTCCACCGCCCGCGACACGGTCACGAAGGCGATGGTGGCGTGCACGGCCACCACCAGCATGACGGCACCGCCCAGCCGCGCCCCCAGCGGGGCCACGGACGTGAAGCCGACGGAGAAGAACTCCATCACCGCGAAGAAGTAGAACGACCACCGCGTGTACGTCTCGACCTTCTGCGGTGTGCTCTTCCGCCGCCACCACCTGCCCGGCCCGCGCATCAGCCCGTCACTCCCCCTTCGGTCAGCGCCGCGGTTCCCAGCGGAACCACCGCCGTACAGCAAACACCGCGATGACGATCCAGGCCATCGCCGTCGCGAGGGCGCCGAGCGCCTCGTACGCCGACAGATCGCCGGTCCAGCCGCCGCGCACCAGGGTGACGACGGGTGTCAGCGGCAGCAGTTCGCAGACGGAGGCCAGCCGGTCGGGCATCAGCTCCAGCGGGAAGAACATGCCGGAGCCCATCATCGAGACGAGCAGCAGCGGCATGGGCGTGGCCTGTGCGCTCTCGCCGGTCCGGGTCACGGCGGCGGTGGCCGCGGCGAGGGCCGCGCACATCACGAGCCCCAGCAGCAGTCCTGCGACGGCCAGATGGGGCGCGGACGGCGCGGACAGGTCCAGCAACACACTGCAGCCGGCCACGAGCAGCAGGCACTGCGCGAGTGCGGTGAGGGCGGCGGGAAGCGCGGAGCCGGCCAGGATCTCGACGTCCCGCAGCTCACCGGTGCGCAGCCGCTTGAGGACGAGTTCCTCACGCCGGACGACGTACGTGCCGACGAGCACCGAGTAGACGGCGAACAGCAGGGAGAAGCCGACCGCGGCGGGCAGCACCAGGGTGCCGGTGTTCAGTCCGGCTCCGGTGAGGTCCATCTCCTGGGCCGCCGACCGCACGCTGAAAGGCATCACCAGCGGTACGAACAGCGCCGCGACGAGCGCGCCCCTGGTCCGCCCGAGCAGGGTCAGTTCGGCGCGGGCGAGAGCGGTCATCCGGCTCAGCGCAGTGGTCGCCGCCGGCGCCGGGCGGGGCGTCGTGGTGATGGCGCTCATGCCGCGTACTCCTTCGTCGTCGTTCCCGTGGTCCGGCCCGCGGAGACGTCCTTGGCGATGCGGAGGAACGCCTCCTCCAGGGAGGCCGGCCGCACGTCCAGGCGGCGCAGTTCCACCCGGGCCCGCGCGGCCCACGTGAGCAGTTCGGTGGCCGTCCGCTGGAGTTCGCGGGTGCGCAGCCGGACGGTCCGGCCGTCGGTCTCGTGCCCGCTCACGCCCAGCTCGCCGAGCGGCGGGAGATCGCCGACGAAGTAGCCGTCGGGCAGTTCGAAGGAGATCCGCGACGGTTCCGCGGCGGTGACCTCGGCCGGGGTTCCGGTGGTGGCGATGCGGCCCTCGTGCATGATCGCCAGCCGGTCGGCGAGATTTTCGGCCTCTTCCAGGTAGTGCGTGGTCAGCAGCACCGTCGTACCGCCGTCGCGCAGCGCGCTCACCAACTCCCAGGTCTCGTGACGGCCTTCGGCGTCCAGGCCGGTGGTCGGCTCGTCCAGGAAGAGCACCTCGGGGTCGCCGAGCAGCGCGAGCGCCAGATCCAGCCGGCGCCGCTGCCCGCCGGACAACTGCTTGACCCGGATGCCGGCCTTCGACTCCAGTCCGACCAGCGCGAGGACCTCCGCCGGCGGCCGGGCCCCGCTCACGCACCCCGCCCACATTCGCGCGCTCTCCGCGACGGTCAGCTCGGACGGGAAGCCGCCTTCCTGGAGCATCACGCCGGTGCGCGGCCGTACGAGGGCCCGGTCGGTGTACGGGTCGTGCCCGAGGACCCGGATCCGGCCGTCCGCGGGCGCCGCGAGTCCTTCCAGCAGTTCGACGGTCGAGGTCTTGCCCGCGCCGTTGGTGCCCAGCAGGGCGAAGATCTCCCCGCGACGTACGGAAAAGGTGATTCCGGTTACCGCCTCGAACCCGCCCCCGTACACACGCCGCAGGTCAGTGACCTCAATCACGTGTTCGTGTTCGTTCGTTTCCATGTCTTCAGCGTCCCGGCCGCGCGGCTCTGGGAGCAGTGCGCACTGTCATCACTCGGCATGACAAATGTCAGAAGCAAGGATCAGAGGCGAGGAACGGAAACACGAAGAAGACCCCGGTCCATCAGGACCGGGGTCTCATTCCCGAGCGGACGACGAGGCTCGAACTCGCGACCTCAACCTTGGCAAGGTTGCGCTCTACCAACTGAGCTACGTCCGCATATGCTCCCGATCGCCAGCCTGAAACAAGCACGGCCACCGATCGGTGCGGGCACCAGCCTACCTGATCCACAAGAGTGGTCGGTACTGGCGATGCAGAGCGGGTGACAGGAATCGCACACTGCGCCTTCCCCCTGGAAGGGGGATGTTCTACTACTGAACTACACCCGCATGTATCCGTGAGCCGGGCCTTTCGGCCTCGCCCCTCGGCGTGCTCCAGACTCTAGCTGATCAGCCGGGGTGCTGCGCAAGTCGGCTGCCGCGAGGGGCGGGTGACCGGCCGTCCGCCGGGCCTCACCGGGCCGTCACTGGGCGGCGGTGAACGCCTCGTAGACCCTCCTGGGGATGCGCCCGCGCGCGGGGACCTCCATCTTGTTGGCCTGGGCCCAGGCTCGCACGGCCGACGGGTCGGGGGCGACCTCCGTCTGCCGGTACGCCCTGCCCGAGCGGGACCGCTTGCGGCCGGCCTCCACGTAGGGCGCGAGCGCCTTCCGCAGTTCGCCGGCATTGACTTCGTTCAGGTCGATCTCGTACGACTTGCCGTCCAGTCCGAAGGCGATCGTTTCCGCCGCTTCCGAGCCGTCGATGTCGTCAAAGAGAGTGACCACGACCTTCTGCGCCACGAATATCGGTCCCTTCCTGCGGCACTTGCCAATTCATTTCTACAGTGCCTGACAATGCAATGTGAAACCCGACTAAATCTGTCCGCGTGTCCGAACGCAATAGGTTTCAGGTGTCGACCCGGAATCTTTCCTGGAAATTTTCGTGCGTGGGCCCGTCGATGCCGGATCGTGATGACGGTCACGTAGTTTCCTACAAGTCGACGCGCGTAGAATTTTTGTGCGGGTAGTCTGAAGGAACCTGCTCAGCACCACACACCGGGAGTGCCAGTGGCACGCGTCGTAGTCGACGTCATGCTCAAGCCGGAGATCCTCGACCCCCAGGGCCAGGCGGTGCAGCGCGCACTGCCGCGGCTGGGTTTCGAAGGGATCTCGGACGTCCGCCAGGGAAAGCGTTTCGAACTGGAAGTTGACGGGCCGGTCGACGAGGCCGCCCTCGCCCGCATTCACGATCTTGCGGAGTCCTTCCTCGCGAACACCGTGATCGAGGACTTCACCGTCCGGGTCGAGGAAGTCGCGGAGGCCGTGAAGTGACCGCTCGTATTGGCGTCGTCACTTTCCCCGGCAGTCTGGACGACCGGGACACGCAGCGCGCGATCCGCCTCGCGGGCGCCGAGCCGGTCGCCCTGTGGCACAAGGACAAGGACCTCAAGCAGGTCGACGCCGTGGTGCTGTGCGGTGGTTTCTCCTACGGCGACTATCTGCGCGCCGGGGCCATCGCCCGTTTCTCGCCGGTGATGGAGCCCCTGCTGGAGCAGGCGAAGGCCGGCCTGCCGGTCCTCGGCATCTGCAACGGCTTCCAGATCCTCACCGAGGCCCATCTGCTGCCCGGCACGATGCTGCGCAACAACCACCTGCACTTCATCTGCCGTGACCAGAAGCTGCGCGTGGAGAACGCCGAGACCGCCTGGACCAGCGACTACACCGCCGGCCAGGAGATCCACATCCCGCTGAAGAACATCGACGGGCAGTACGTCGCCGACCAGCGCACGCTGGACACGCTGGAGTCCGAGGGCCGGGTCGCCTTCCGGTACCTGGACGTCAACCCCAACGGCTCGAACAACGACATCGCGGGTGTCACCAACGAGGCCGGCAACGTCGTAGGCCTCATGCCGCACCCCGAGCACGCCGTCGAGCCGCTGATCGGCACCGGTCGCACCGACGGCCTCCCGTTCTTCACCTCGATCCTCAAGAAGCTGGTCAACGCATGAGCCGGACGCCTCTGGACACGGTCGAGCACGCGGCCGCGACCCCCGACGTCGAGCTGCCCTGGGCCGAACTGGGCCTGAAGAAGGACGAGTACGAGCGCGTGGTCGAGATCCTCGGCCGCCGGCCCACCGGGGCCGAGCTCGCCATGTACTCGGTGATGTGGTCGGAGCACTGCTCGTACAAGAGCAGCAAGGTGCACCTGCGCCAGTTCGGCGAGAAGGCACCCGAGAACGACGCCATGCTCGTCGGCATCGGCGAGAACGCCGGTGTGGTGGACGTCGGCCAGGGCTACGCGGTCACCTTCAAGGTCGAGTCGCACAACCACCCGTCGTACGTCGAGCCCTACCAGGGCGCGGCCACGGGTGTCGGCGGCATCGTCCGCGACATCATCGCCATGGGCGCCCGCCCGGTGGCGGTCGTCGACCCGCTGCGCTTCGGCGCGGCCGACCACCCCGACACCAAGCGCGTGCTGCCGGGTGTCGTCGCCGGCATCGGCGGCTACGGCAACTGCCTGGGCCTGCCCAACATCGGCGGCGAGGTCGTCTTCGACTCCTGCTACCAGGGCAACCCGCTGGTCAACGCCGGGTGCATCGGTGTGATGCGGCACGAGGACATCCACCTCGCGAAGGCCTCCGGCGCGGGCAACAAGGTCATCCTGTACGGGGCTCGTACGGGTGGTGACGGCATCGGCGGCGCGTCGATCCTCGCGAGTGAGACCTTCGACGACGCCAAGCCGTCGAAGCGCCCGGCGGTCCAGGTCGGCGACCCCTTCCAGGAGAAGCTGCTCATCGAGTGCACGCTGGAAGCGTTCAAGGAGAAGTTGGTCGTCGGCATCCAGGACCTGGGCGCGGCCGGCCTGTCCTGCGCGACCAGCGAGCTGGCCTCCAACGGCTCCGGCGGCATGCGCGTGACGCTGGACGACGTCCCCCTGCGCGACTCGACGCTCTCGCCCGAGGAAATCCTCATGAGCGAGTCGCAGGAGCGCATGTGCGCGGTCGTCGAGCCGGAGAAGGTCGACCGCTTCCTGGAGATCTGCGAGAAGTGGGACGTCATCGCCACCGTCATCGGTGAGGTGACCGACGGCGACCGCCTGGAGATCTACTGGCACGGCGGCAAGATCGTCGATGTCGACCCGCGCACGGTGGCCCACGAGGGCCCGGTCTACGAGCGCCCGTACGCCCGCCCGTCCTGGCAGGACGCCCTCCAGGCGGACGACGCGAACAAGCTGCCGCGGCCGGCGACGAGCGAGGAGCTGAAGGACCAGGTCCTGAAGCTGGTCGGCTCCCCGAACCAGGCCTCCAAGTCCTGGATCACCTCCCAGTACGACCACTTCGTGCAGGGCAACACGGTCCTCGCCCAGCCCGAGGACTCCGGCATGATCCGGATCGACGAGGAGACCGGCCTCGGCGTGGCCCTCGCCACGGACGGCAACGGCCGGTACGCCAAGCTCGACCCGTACACGGGCGCGCAGCTCGCGCTGGCGGAGGCCTACCGGAACGTGGCGACGACCGGTGCGAAGCCGCTCGCCGTGTCCGACTGCCTGAACTTCGGCTCGCCCGAGGACCCGGCGGTGATGTGGCAGTTCGCGGAGGCCGTGCGCGGTCTGGCGGACGGCTGCCAGCAGCTTGGCACCCCGGTGACCGGCGGCAACGTCTCGCTCTACAACCAGACGGGCGAGGCGGCCATCCACCCGACCCCGGTCGTCGCGGTCCTGGGCGTCATCGACGACGTCACCCGGCGCACGCCGGTCGCCTTCCAGGAGGAGGGGCAGCTGCTCTACCTCCTCGGCGAGACGCGTGAGGAGTTCGGCGGTTCGGCCTGGTCCCAGGTCGTGCACGACCACCTCGGCGGTCTGCCGCCCCAGGTGGACCTGGAGCGTGAGCGGCTGCTCGCCGAGATCCTGATCGCCGCCTCCCGCGACGGCATGATCGACTCCGCCCACGACCTGTCGGACGGCGGTCTGATCCAGGCGGTCGTCGAGTCGGCGCTGCTGGGCGGCAAGGGCGCGCGTCTGATCGTCCCGGACGGTCTGGACGCCTTCACCTTCCTGTTCTCCGAGTCGGCGGGCCGCGCGGTCGTGGCCGTGCCGCGTTCGGAGGAGCTCCGCTTCAACGACATGTGCGGTGCGCGGGGCCTGCCGGCCACCCGTATCGGTGTCGTGGACGGCGACTCGGTGGACATCCAGGGCGAGTTCACGCTCCCCCTGTCCGAGCTGCGCGAGCTCCACGAGGGGACGATCCCGGCCCTGCTGGCGTAGTCACGCACGAAGGCCCCGCCCCGCCTGTCATGGCGACGGGCGGGGCTTTCGCATGTCCGGACGGGATCTTGCACGCAATTACGTAGTTCCGTAATATCCACGGTGTGGAACTGGAACAACGTGTCGCCGACCTCGAACGACGGCTGGCGGCCCTGGAGGGCGCCCACCGCGCCGGACCCCGCCTCGACGCGGGCGACTTCTGGGCCCTGAACGGGCTGAAGGAGCAGCTGTCCGAACTGGGAGCCACCGACGGCGGTGTCCTCTACACCGGCTCCGTACGCCTGCCGACGGGCGAGCAGTACGCGTGGCAGACGGGCGCCTTGACGGACGAGCTGCTCGAGGACGACTGGGCGCCGGTCGCCGAGTCGCTGGCGGCGCTCGGCCATCCGGTCCGGCTCCGGCTGCTCCGCGAGATCATCGGCGGCCGGCGCACCGCGGCGGAACTCGCCGAGCTGGAAGAGGTCGGCACGACCGGCCAGATCTACCACCACCTGCGCCAGCTGACCGGAGCCGGCTGGCTGCACACGACCGGGCGGGGCCGCTACGAGGTGCCGCCGGGGCGGGTCGTACCGCTGCTGGTGGCGGTGGCGACGGCACGTCCGTGAACGGCTGAACCCGCGACCGCGAACCCGTGACCGAGCACCCGTGACCGACCGAACCGGGGGAACGATGTCCGTACGCAAACTCGCCAAGGTCGCCTACCGCGCCCTGCAACTGGTGTTCCTCGGCCTGGTGATCGCCCATACCGCGCTGGACCTGGGCTATCCGTGGTGGTGGAACTTCCTGCCGATCGCCCTGGCCTACGCGATCCTCAGCGTGGCCCACCGGTGGGGCGGCGCGCCGGACAGTCCGCGCGCGGCCCGGGAGCCGGTCGAGGTCGGGCCGCCCGTCACCGGCCGCTGGACCGCGCAGAACAGCCCGGCCGACCGCGTCCCGAGCCACGGCACGCACGCCTACGGCCAGACGTACGCCATCGACGTCGTCGCCGAGCCCGAGCCGGGCGCCCGCCCGGGCTTCCGCTGGCTGTGGCCGCTCGCGCGTCGCAACAGCGCCTTCCCCGCCTACGGCGCGCCGCTCCTCGCGGTCGCCGACGGCACCGTCGTACGGGCCGCCGACGGCCAGCGCGACCACCTCAGCCGTACGTCGCCGCTCGCGCTGCTGTACCTGATGGTCCTGGAGGCGTCCGTACGCGACCTGTCCGGTGCCCGGCGCATCGTCGGCAACCACGTCGTCCTCGACCTCGGCGACGGCACCTACGCGCTCTACGCCCACCTCCAGCGCGGCTCGCTCACCGTCCGCGAGGGGGACCGGGTGACCGCCGGACAGCCGCTCGCCCGCTGCGGCAACTCGGGCAACTCCACCGAGCCCCACCTCCACTTCCAGCTGATGGACGCCCCCGACCCGGACACGGCCCGCGGCGTCCCCTTCACCTGGCGCGGCATCGGCGTCCCCCGCAACGGCGAAGCCTTCGAGACGCCCGCGGCGGCATCGCAGCCCGCATAGGCTGATCTCCATGCCCCCGGCCAAGAAGCGCGCCCGCAGCTACGACCCCGCCAAGATCCGCACCGCGGTGCTCACCCAGTTCGGGAACGTCCGCGAGGCCGTACACACCCTCACGGCCGACCAGCTCGCGCTGCCCACCCGGCTGGGGGACTGGACGGTACGGGAGCTCGCCGCGCACGTGACCATGGCCGTGGAGACCGTCAGCCGCAACCTGGAGCGCGAGGAGCCGGCGAAACCGGAGCTCGCCCTCCTCGACTGGCCCTTCGCCACCGCCGCCCGCGCCCGTGACATCGCCGACGGCACCCGCGACCTGGCCGCCGCCAACCCCGACCTCGACGCCCTCTACGCCCGCACCGAGGAGCGCCTCATGCGGAGCCTGGCGGGCGCGCCCGGCGCCCGCGTCCTGGCCGCCCGCACCGGCGCCATCACCCTCGCCGACTACCTGGTCACCCGCACCGTCGAACTCGTCGTCCACACCGATGACCTGAACGCCGCCGTCCCTGGCCTCGACATCCCCTACGACCGGCAGGCCCTGGCCGCCTGCACCCGCCTCCTCGCCGACGCCCTCGCCGTCAAGGCACCCGGCGGCTCCACCGAGGTACGGATCCCGCCCTACGCGGTGGTGCAGTGCGTTTCCGGCCCGAGGCACACCCGGGGCACCCCGCCCAGCGCCGTCGAGACGGACCCGCTGACCTGGATCCGGCTCGCGACCGGGCGGCTGGCCTGGGCACAGGCCCTCCAGGACGCCCGCGTGAGCGCCAGTGGCGAGCGGGCGGACCTTTCGGCCCACCTGCCGCTGATGGCATAAGAGGAACCGATCCCCCCGGGTCCCCCGTCGAAGTGGCATGGACAGGCACAAGCAGCGCATGACCCTGACGGCCGCCGCCATGCTCGTCCCGCTCATGGCGGCCTGCGGCAACGAGAAGGCGGACGGCGGCAGCGGTTCGGTCCGTGCCGGGAAACCGGTGACGGTGACGGGCGTGCGGTGGAACGTGGACAGCGTCACCGCCGACGGAAAGACCCAGAAGGCCCCCACCGGCGCCCACGTCACCATCGACAAGGGCCGGGCCGAGGGCAGCCTCGGGTGCAACAACTTCAGGGCCGACGCCACCGTCGAAGGCGACCGCATCCGGCTCGGTAGGACCATGTCCACCCAGATGGCCTGCGAGAACACGCCCATGGACTTCGAGCAGACCCTCGTCGGCACGCTCTCCGGCCGGGAGTTTCAGACCCGGGTGGACGGCGACCGCCTCACCCTCACCACCGGCCAGGGGGAGACCGTCCGCCTGACCAAGGCGAAGGACGCCCCGCTGAGCGGCACCAAGTGGACCGTCACGACCCCGGACACCGACGGCCGCGCCCACCTCACCTTCGACGCGAAGAAGGGCACGGTCTCGGGCAGCCTCGGCTGCAACAAGGTGAACGCCGAGGCCACCGTCCGCGACGGCGATATCACCCTCGGCCGCCCGGCGACGACCCGAATGATGTGCGAAGACTCACTCATGTCCGGCGAGAAGGCCCTGCTGCGACTTTTCGACGGGAAGCTGAAGTACGGAGTCGATCACCAAACTCTGACGCTGACCAGCGAAAACGGCACGCGTGTGCGAGCCGTCGCCGAGCGGTGATCCGCTGAAAAGTCCGGTATCCCCAATTCGGACCAGTGGACGACCTCGCCTACACTCGGTGGCGTGCCACGTGGTGACGGACGACTCAACCACGACCTGCTCCCCGGTGAGAAGGGCCCCCAGGACGCTTGCGGCGTCTTCGGTGTCTGGGCTCCGGGCGAAGAGGTCGCCAAGCTCACGTACTTCGGGCTCTACGCCCTCCAGCATCGAGGCCAGGAATCCGCGGGAATCGCGGTCAGTAACGGCTCACAGATCCTCGTCTTCAAGGACATGGGCCTCGTTTCCCAGGTCTTCGACGAGACCTCGCTCGGTTCGCTCCAGGGTCACATCGCGGTCGGTCACGCCCGCTACTCGACCACCGGCGCCTCCGTGTGGGAGAACGCCCAGCCGACGTTCCGCGCGACCGCGCACGGCTCCATCGCGCTCGGTCACAACGGCAACCTCGTCAACACCGCCCAGCTCGCCGAGATGGTCGCCGACCTGCCCAAGCAGGAGGGCGGCCGTACGCCGCGCGTGGCGGCCACCAACGACACCGACCTGCTCACCGCGCTCCTCGCGGCCCAGGTCGACGAGGACGGCAAGCCGCTGACCATCGAGGAGGCGGCCGGCGAGGTCCTGCCCCAGGTGCGCGGCGCCTTCAGCCTCGTCTTCATGGACGAGAACACCCTGTACGCCGCCCGTGACCCGCAGGGCATCCGCCCCCTGGTCCTCGGCCGGCTGGAGCGCGGCTGGGTCGTGGCCTCGGAGTCCGCGGCCCTCGACATCTGCGGTGCCGCCTACGTCCGCGAGATCGAGCCGGGCGAGTTCGTCGCCATCGACGAGAACGGCCTGCGCACCTCCCGATTCGCGGAAGCGAAGCCCAAGGGCTGTGTCTTCGAGTACGTGTACCTGGCCCGCCCCGACACCGACATCGCCGGCCGGAACGTCTACCTCTCCCGCGTGGAGATGGGCCGCAAGCTCGCGAAGGAAGCCCCGGTCGAGGCCGACCTGGTCATAGCGACCCCGGAGTCCGGCACCCCGGCGGCCATCGGTTACGCCGAGGCCTCCGGCATCCCCTTCGGCGCCGGCCTGGTGAAGAACGCCTACGTGGGCCGTACGTTCATCCAGCCCTCGCAGACCATCCGCCAGCTGGGCATCCGCCTGAAGCTGAACCCGCTGAAGGAAGTCATCAAGGGCAAGCGCCTGGTCGTCGTCGACGACTCGATCGTGCGCGGCAACACCCAGCGCGCCCTGGTCCGCATGCTCCGCGAGGCCGGCGCCGCCGAGGTCCACATCCGGATCTCCTCGCCGCCCGTGAAGTGGCCCTGCTTCTTCGGCATCGACTTCGCCACCCGCGCCGAGCTCATCGCCAACGGCATGACGATCGAGGAGATCGGCACGTCCCTGGGCGCCGACTCCCTGGCCTACATCTCCATCGACGGCATGATCGAGGCGACCACCATCGCCAAGCCCAACCTGTGCCGCGCCTGCTTCGACGGCGAGTACCCGATGGACCTCCCGGACCCCGAGCTGCTCGGCAAGCAGCTCCTGGAGACGGAGCTGGCCGCCGGCCCGGCCGCCACGGCCGCCGCCGACGCGATCCGCCGACCGTAGGCAGCCCGCACTACCTGCTGTACGACACGAAGGTTCTCATTAGCCATGTCTGAGACAACTGGTGCCAGCTACGCAGCCGCGGGCGTCGACATCGAAGCGGGCGACCGCGCCGTCGAGCTGATGAAGGAGTGGGTGAAGAAAGCCCAGCGCCCCGAGGTCCTCGGCGGCCTCGGCGGCTTCGCCGGACTCTTCGACGCCTCCGCCCTGAAGAACTACGAGCGGCCCCTGCTCGCCTCCGCCACCGACGGCGTCGGCACCAAGGTCGACATCGCCCGCCGGCTCGGCGTCTACGACACGATCGGCCATGACCTGGTCGCGATGGTCATGGACGACATCGTGGTGTGCGGCGCGGAGCCGCTGTTCATGACCGACTACATCTGCGTCGGCAAGGTCCACCCCGAGCGCGTCGCCGCCATCGTCAAGGGCATCGCCGAGGGCTGTGTGCTGGCCGGCTGCGCCCTGGTCGGCGGCGAGACGGCCGAGCACCCGGGCCTGCTGGGCGAGGACGACTTCGACGTCGCCGGCGCCGGTACGGGCGTCGTGGAGGCCGACCGGCTGCTCGGCGCGGATCGTATCCGGACGGGTGACGCGGTGATCGCCATGGCGTCCTCCGGACTTCACTCGAACGGGTACTCGCTCGTCCGGCACGTCCTGCTGGACCAGGCCGGTCTCGCCCTGGACACCCACATCGACGAGCTCGGCCGCACCCTCGGCGAGGAGCTGCTCGAACCGACGAAGATCTACTCGCTGGACTGCCTGGCCCTGATGCGCACCACCGAGGTGCACGCCTTCAGCCACGTCACCGGCGGCGGACTCGCGGCCAACCTCGCCCGGGTCATCCCAGACGACCTGCACGCGATCGTCGACCGCTCCACCTGGACCCCGGGCCCGGTCTTCGACCTCGTCGGCAGGACGGGGAACGTCGAGCGCCTGGAGCTGGAGAAGACGCTGAACATGGGCGTCGGCATGATCGCGATCGTGCCGCAGGAGTCCACCGAGGTGGCCCTGGCGACCCTGGCCGACCGCGGCGTGGACGCCTGGGTGGCAGGAGAGATCACGGACAGGGGCGAGCACACCACTGGTGCCGCCCTGATCGGTGACTGCGCGAACTGAGGCACGGGGGGCGAACCCCACGGGACCTTGCAGGCAGCACAGAACCCGGTCGGTGACCTTCGGTCACCGACCGGGTACATGCTCAGTGCAAGGTCAAGCGCCGCGACGGTGTTGCGAGGACTGGTCGTCCTCGTCTTCGTCGTCGTCCTCGTAGAGGTCGGCGTACCGTGCGTACAGGTCGTCGTCCTGATCATCGTCCTCGAACGGCCCGCCGTTAGGCGGCTGCGGATTCGAAGGCGATGCACCCAGCTCCTCGGCCAGGCGTGAGAGGTCAGTCCCACCGCTGTTGTACTTCAGCTGGCGGGCGACCTTCGTCTGCTTGGCCTTGGCCCGGCCGCGCCCCATGGCTCGACCCCCTCAACGACGGGGCTCGACGGCCCCAGAGTCTTGACACGCGTTCATGGTCCGGAACGGCCCCTCCGCAGAGAGACCGGTCCGTAGGGCTTCCACGGTACCTGAGCCCGCGCCCATACGGTACGTCGCCCGCATGACGTGCCCGCGCCCAGGACCTTCGAGGCGCCCCGTCCTCGCTGGTCAACCGCGATTTTAACCACTTATCGGCGGTCGACCCGCCGGTAGAAGTGAGAGTTCTCTCTAACTGCCCACCGGCGGGTACCGGCCAAACGTACGAGGGCGCTCCCGAATCAGCGCGCCCGGCGGGCCGCGGCCGCGTCGTGCATGCGCTGCTCGGCGATCCGGTCGGCCGCGGCAGCCGGCGGAATACCGTCTTCCTTCGCACGTGCGAATATGGCCAGCGTGGTGTCGAAAATCTTCGCCGCCTTCGCCTTGCACCGCTCGAAGTCGAAGCCGTGCAGCTCGTCGGCCACCTGGATGACACCGCCGGCGTTCACCACGTAGTCCGGCGCGTAGAGGATCCCGCGGTCGGCGAGGTCCTTCTCCACGCCCGGGTGGGCGAGCTGGTTGTTGGCGGCGCCGCAGACCACCTCGGCGGTCAGCACCGGCACGGTGTCGTCGTCCAGCGCCCCGCCCAGCGCGCAGGGGGCGTAGATGCCCAGACCGTCGATGCGGATCAGCTCGTCGGTGTCCTTCACGGCCATGACGTCCCGGTGCCGCTCGGTGATCCGCCGTACGGCGTCCTCGCGCACGTCCGTGACGAAGACCTCGGCGCCCTCCTTCACGAGGTGCTCCACCAGGTGGTGGCCGACCTTGCCGACGCCGGCGATGCCGACCCGCTTCGCGCGCAGTGAGGGGTCGCCCCACAGGTGCTGCGCGGAGGCCCGCATGCCCTGGTAGACGCCGTAGGCGGTGAGGACGGAGGAGTCCCCGGCGCCGCCGTTCTCCGGGGAGCGGCCGGTCGTCCAGCGGCACTCGCGGGCCACGACGTCCATGTCGGCGACGTACGTACCGACGTCGCAGGCGGTGACGTACCGGCCGCCGAGGGAGGCGACGAACCGGCCGTAGGCGAGGAGCAGCTCCTCGGTCTTGATCCGCTCCGGGTCACCGATGATCACGGCCTTGCCGCCGCCGTGGTCGAGACCGGCCATGGCGTTCTTGTACGACATCCCGCGGGCGAGGTTCAGCGCGTCGGCGACGGCCTCGGCCTCGTTCGCGTACGGATAGAAGCGCGTACCGCCGAGCGCGGGGCCCAGGGCGGTGGAGTGGATGGCGATGACGGCCTTGAGGCCGCTCGCGCGGTCCTGGCAGAGCACGACTTGCTCATGTCCCCCCTGGTCCGAGTGGAACAGGGTGTGCAGTACATCAGCAGGTGCGCCGGTTACGTCGGTCACTGTGGTGACTCCTGAGTAAATTGCGGCGGGTGGAGACCAGCTCCCGTGCGGGTGGCGGGGGCTGTTGGGCATGAGATTAGAGCCTGACGGGCCCGCGGACCGCACAGTGCTCAGGATCACCTCCGACCGGAGTACACCCGTGCGACGATTTGCATAGATTTCCCGCACGTTTGTGAGTGGGTTCCGCAGGTTTTCGCGACGATGGGCGGGGGAGGGAGCAGGCGTGCCCAAGGTGTCCTCGGTGATCGTCCCCTACGCGACCTATCTGCGCGTGTACGAACCGCTGGCCGCCTTCGCGGAGCCGGAGCGCAGCCACTGGGCCCGCTACGCCCGCCGTCCGGACCGTCCCTCGTACCAGGACGAACTCCGCCGCGCTCTGGCCGACTTG
The DNA here is from genome assembly GCF_044458845.1 of Streptomyces sp. NPDC050416. Lineage (NCBI taxonomy): Bacteria > Bacillati > Actinomycetota > Actinomycetes > Kitasatosporales > Streptomycetaceae > Streptomyces > Streptomyces sp. NPDC050416. The sequence continues at coordinate 47,836 of NZ_JBITII010000014.1, read as the reverse complement.
GCGCCCACTCCGCCGGTCCTGGTGCCGGTGCACGAGAGCGAGGACGCCTTCGTGCTGGAGGTCGACGGTGTCGTGTGCGTCTGCCCCTGGCGCACCCGGCTGCGCGGCTGGCAGGCCCTGGAGGAGCTCTCCGAGGAGCTCCCGCCGCCCGTCCTGGACGCGGTCCTGCCGCCCTTCCTGCGCCACCAGGCGGCCCAGGACTACGAGCGCTGGCTGGTGGAGAACCCGGACGCCCGGCCGTGGATCCGTACGGCGACCTGGCAGGTGCCGATCAGCTGGTTCGTGCTGGTCACCGACGAGGAGCGCGAGTACGACAAGGGCGACAGCGACGACAGCCCGCCGGTGCTGCGCTACCGCACGCCCATGGTCCAGGCCCGGCGGCGGGTGGCCCGGGGCCTGCGGGCCCTGAAGGAGGCCATGGACGAGGGGCCGCTGATCGACGGCCTGGTGGACGTCGGGCGCTGGCTGGAGGAGTTCCACCCGCGCTCGCTCGTGGAGCTGGACTACGGCGGCCTGGTGCACGCCGTGCCGGCCGGGACGCTCGAGGACGACCACTCGGCGGCGGACGTGGCCGAGGGGATCGCCGCGCTGCGCCGGGGCGACGGGGCGGCCGCCGGGGAGGCGTACGCCCGGCTGGTGACCCGGTGGCGTTCCGTACGGGATCTTCGGTCGGCGAACTGACCGCCGACCCGACCCCTGACCTTCCGTTCCTACGGACCGCTCGCGACCGGTCACGAACAGGCGTTTGACGTACCGCCCGTTTTGGGGTTACGTCCTCGCACCGACGTTGCTGAAGTGCGCTCTGCGTCTACTGACGCCTTGTCAACAACGGACGTAGGTTCCGATCCGGGCGTACCGCTCAAGTAGGCCAAACGTGACGGACTGCACGTACATGGCCCTTGCGCCCCTTGCCCCTCCTCATGCCAAAATAGGACAAGGAGTCCGGGGGGCTCCTTCCGTCCCGATGTGCTGCATTGTGGGCGGAATCTCAGCATTGCACGCTTTGGGGGGTCTGGTGACTCCTGATCGCCCTGTGACTGATCGTCACAGCGGCGTGACTGTCCGCTATGGCATGGTCCATCGGCTTCCGTCGCTGATGAACACCTGGGAGGGCAATTCCATCGGTTTGGCCGACGCGGCTGGACAGATGGTGTAGTTGTAGTGCCGAGGACAAGCCGTTCGTCCTATAACCGACTCGACTCGCGTCCGCCATTTCGGGCAACGCGGGTCAAGGTGCAGAATTTAGAGGAAAGAACCGAGAAGGTTCGGTTCTCCCGAGGAGGCCGCTCATGACCGCTCGCACCCCTGATGCCGAGCCGCTGCTGACCCCGGCTGAGGTCGCCACCATGTTCCGTGTCGACCCCAAGACGGTCACGCGGTGGGCGAAGGCCGGCAAGCTCACGTCGATCCGCACGCTCGGCGGGCATCGCCGCTACCGCGAGGCCGAGGTCCGCGCTCTGCTCGCGGGCATTCCGCAGCAGCGCAGCGAGGCCTGAACAACTGAATAACCGGGCAAACCGGCTGGTCCCCCATCAGCCGTGACGTCCGGAACCACAGCTCCAAGCGACGCGGGTCCTGCCCCAACAGGCCCCAGGCCCACGCCAGTCAGAGTTCTCCAGGCATACAACAGGGTGCGTCGTCGATCGCGCTGGACTCCGCCGGGTCCAGCGCGATCTTTTTTGTGCGCCGGCTGTCGGACTCGTGGCCCGTCTGTGAGCGGCCTTGTCGGAGTCTGGGGAGGGGTGTCGGGTCTCCTGTGTGCGGCACCGTCGAAGGGGTGCAATTGCACATATTAAATTGACCCTTTGTAGGTGGAGGGTAAGTACCGCACTTTTCAAAACTCATGCGGTGACACCCGTCACATACCGAGCGGCTTGTTAGCTCCGCTCCGGGTGCGGTAGTGGAACCGTTCGGCTCCAGCAGTCCGTGTGCGAACGGGTGTTGAGGTCGGCCTCCGGTCAGGCTCGCGCCGGGCTCTCGTTCTCGACGGCCCCCTGGGAGGCCTGGGCGGACTGGGCGGACTCCATGGCCAGCCGCAGCAGGTGATGGCAGATCGGACAGTGGCGAGTGAGATGCCGGTACGACGACGCGGCCGCCAGGTGCGCACGGAGCAGGGCCCGCGTCTCGTGCCTAGCCGATGCCGCCATACGCCACCTCCGGAAGGCCGAACGGGGAACGGCCCTGGTTTCTGGGTACCGAGGGATTGAGAGGCCGTCAAGACGGCGTGAGAGCCCGCGAGGGGGCCTGGCGCAGGCCAGGGGCGCATGGACGCACAAAGAAAGAGCCCGGATCCGATGATCCGGGCTCTCTCACGAAGAAGGGCCCGCGCCCCTTGCGGGGTGCGGGCCCTTCTCACTGCGGTCCTGACGGGATTTGAACCCGCGGCCTCCACCTTGACAGGGTGGCGAGCACTCCAAACTGCTCCACAGGACCAGGTTTCGCGGCGCGATTCGTGCGTTGCGCTGCGAGAAGAGACTCTACAGGAGGGTGGGGTCCTGGTCGAACTCACCCTGCGTGTGCCACCCGTTACGGCACCGCCGCGTCGATCGCCTTCACGATCCGCTTGTCGGAGACGGGGTACGCCGTGCCCAGCGCGTGGGCGAAGTAGCTGACCCGGAGTTCCTCGATCATCCAGCGGATGTCCAGGACCGACGACGGCACGGGCCGCCCCTGCGGCATCTGCTCCAGGAGCCAGGCGTACTCGTCCTGCATCTCGTGGACCTTCTGCATCCGTGTGGTGTCCCGCTGGACGTTCGTCGGCATCTGCTGCAGACGCCGGTCCGCGGCCACCAGGTAGCGCATCAGGTCCGGCATGCGACGCAGACCCGCCTCGGTCACGAAGCCGGGCTTCACGAGGCCGTCCAGCTGCTTGCGCACGTCCTGGAGGTTCGGCAGCAGCGCGGGGCTGCGTACGGCCTTCAGGCGGCGTTCACAGGCCTGCCAGGCGGCCAGGACCTGCTGCACCTGCCCCACCGTGCGGACGGTCGTGTCGACGATCTCGGCGCGCACCTTGTCGTACAGCTTCCGGTACGACTCCTCGTCCCACGCCGGCCCGCCGAAGTCCGCGATCAGCTTGTCGGCGGCCGCCATCGCGCAGTCGTCGAACAGCGCCTGGATGGAGCCGTGCGGATTCGCGGACAGCGCCAGCTTCTGCGGGTTCGTCAGCTTCTCGGAGGCGAACTTCGCCGGGTTCACCGGGATGTTGCGCAGGATCAGGCGGCGGGTTCCCTTCCACATGGCCTGCTGCTGCTCGGCCTCCGTGTCGAAGAGGCGCACGGAGACCGTGTCGCCGTCGTCGACCAGCGCCGGGTAGGCCTTCACCGGCTGGCCGGCCCGCCGGGTCTCGAACACACGGGTGAGCGTGGCGATCGTCCAGTCCGTGAGGCCCTTGCGCTCCAGGGACTCGCCGCCCTGGCGCTCCGCGGTGGCCGCTGCCGCCTGGGAGAGGGCCTTGCGGGCCTTCGGCCGGAGCCTGAGCTTCAGCGCCTCCAGGTCCTTGTCCTCGGCGAGCTTGCGGCGCCGTTCGTCGACGATCCGGAAGGTGATCTTCAGGTGGTCGGGGACCTTTGACCAGTCGAAGTCCTCGGCGTCGAAGGGGACTCCCACCATGAGCCGCAGCTCGCGGGCCATGGTCGTGGTGAGGGGCTCCTGAAGGGGGACCGCCTTGTCCAGGAAGGCCTTCGCGTAGTTCGGCGCGGGCACGTAGTTGCGGCGGATCGGCTTGGGCAGGGACCGGATGAGCTCCGTGACGAGCTCCTCCCTGAGGCCCGGGATCTGCCAGTCGAAGCCCTCGTCCGTGACCTGGTTGAGGACCTGGAGCGGGATGTGGACGGTCACGCCGTCGGCGTCCGCGCCCGGCTCGAACTGGTACGTCACCCGGAACTTGAGGTTGCCCTGGCGCCAGGTGTCCGGGTAGTCGTCCTTGGTGACCTCGCTCGCCTTCTCGTTGATGAGCATCTCGCGCTCGAAGTCGAGGAGGTCGGGCTGTTCGTGCCGCTTGTGCTTCCACCAGGAGTCGAAGTGGGCGCCGGATACGACGTGTTCGGGGATCCGCTGGTCGTAGAAGTCGAACAGCGTCTCGTCGTCGACGAGGATGTCCCGGCGCCGGGCCCGGTGCTCCAACTCCTCGACCTCGGTGAGGAGTCGGCGGTTGTCCGAGAAGAACTTGTGGTGCGTGCGCCAGTCGCCCTCGACGAGCGCGTTCCGGATGAACAGCTCGCGGCTGACCTCCGGGTCGATCCGGCCGTAGTTGACCTTCCGCTGCGCCACGATCGGCACGCCGTAGAGCGTGACCTTCTCGTACGCCATCACCGCGGCCTGGTCCTTCTCCCAGTGCGGTTCGCTGTACGTGCGTTTGAGGAGGTGGCCGGCGAGGGGTTCGACCCACTCGGGCTCGATCTTGGCGTTGACGCGGGCCCAGAGGCGGGACGTCTCGACGAGCTCGGCGGACATCACGAAGCGCGGGGGCTTCTTGAAGAGGGCCGAGCCGGGGAAGATCGCGAACTTGGCGTTGCGGGCGCCCAGGTACTCGTTCTTCCCGGTGTTCCTCCCGCCCTCCCCTCCGGCGTCCTTCACGTCTTTCATGCCGATGTGGGAGAGCAGGCCCGCGAGGAGGGAGACGTGGATGCGGTCGGCCGGGGCGTCGTCCTCGTTGAGGTGGATGCCCATCTGCTTCGCGACCGTGCGCAACTGGCTGTAGATGTCCTGCCATTCGCGGACGCGAAGGAAGTTGAGGTACTCCTGCTTGCACATCCGGCGGAAGGAGGACGAGCCGCGCTCCTTCTGCTGCTCGCGGACGTAGCGCCAGAGGTTGAGGTAGGCCAGGAAGTCGCTGGTCTCGTCCTTGAAGCGGGCGTGCTGCTGGTCGGCCTGGGTCTGTTTGTCTGCGGGGCGCTCGCGCGGGTCCTGGATGGACAGCGCGGCGGCTATGACCATGACCTCGCGCACGCAGCCGTTCTTGTCCGCCTCCAGGACCATGCGGGCCAGCCGCGGGTCGACGGGCAGCTGGGCGAGCTTGCGGCCCGTGTCCGTGAGTCGCTTGCGGGGGTCCTTCTGCGCCGGGTCGAGGGCGCCCAGTTCCTGGAGGAGCTGCACGCCGTCGCGGATGTTGCGGTGGTCCGGCGGGTCGATGAAGGGGAACTTCTCGATGTCGCCGAGGCCGGCCGCGGTCATCTGGAGGATGACGGAGGCGAGGTTCGTCCGGAGGATCTCCGCGTCCGTGAACTCCGGGCGGGCGTTGAAGTCGTCCTCGCTGTAGAGGCGGATGCAGATGCCGTCGCTGGTACGGCCGCAGCGGCCCTTGCGCTGGTTGGCACTGGCCTGGGACACCGGCTCGATGGGGAGGCGCTGGACCTTTGTGCGGTGGCTGTAGCGCGAGATGCGGGCGAAGCCCGGGTCGATGACGTACTTGATGCCCGGGACCGTGAGGGACGTCTCGGCGACGTTCGTGGCCAGAACGATCCTGCGTCCGGTGTGCGGCTGGAAGACGCGGTGCTGCTCGGCGTGGGAGAGCCGGGCGTAGAGGGGCAGGATCTCCGTGAAGCGGTAGTTCTTCTTGGTCAGGGCGTCGGCCGTGTCGCGGATCTCCCGCTCGCCGGAGAGAAAGACCAGGATGTCGCCCTTGCCCTCCTTCTGGAGCTCCTCCACCGCGTCGATGATCGCGGTGATCTGGTCGCGGTCGGCGTCGTCGCCGTCCTCCTCCAGGAGCGGCCGGTAGCGGACCTCCACGGGGTACGTACGGCCGCTGACCTCGACGATCGGGGCGTCGCCGAAGTGCCGGGAGAAGCGCTCCGGGTCGATGGTGGCCGAGGTGATGACGACCTTGAGGTCGGGGCGCTTCGGCAGCAGCTGGGCGAGGTAGCCCAGCAGGAAGTCGATGTTGAGGGACCGCTCGTGGGCCTCGTCGATGATGATCGTGTCGTAGGCGCGCAGCTCGCGGTCGGTCTGGATCTCGGCGAGCAGGATGCCGTCCGTCATGAGCTTGACGAAGGTGGCGTCCGGGTCGACCTGGTCGGTGAAGCGGACCTTCCAGCCGACGGCTCCGCCCAGCGGGGTGTCCAGCTCCTCCGCCACGCGCTCGGCGACGGTGCGGGCGGCGATACGGCGGGGCTGGGTGTGCCCGATCATGCCGCGGACCCCGCGGCCGAGCTCCATGCAGATCTTCGGGATCTGCGTGGTCTTCCCGGAACCGGTCTCACCGGCGACGATCACGACCTGGTGGTCGCGGATGGCGTCGGCGATCTCGTCCTTCTTCTGGCTGACCGGCAGCTGCTCGGGATATGTGATCTCGGGTACGCCGGCGCGGCGCCCGGCCATCCGCTCCTCGGCCTTGGCGACCTCCGCCTCGATCTCGGCCAGCACGGCGGCGCGGGCCTCCGGCTTACGGATCTTGCGCGCACCTTCGAGCCTGCGCCCGAGCCGGTGCGCGTCGCGCAGGGAGAGCTCGGTCAGGCGGGAGGCGAGAGCGCCGAGGGCGGGGGCGGATTGCGTAGACATACGGGATCCAGGATCTCATCCCCGGGAAATTCGTGGCTAACGCTTTTGGTCGCGGGGGTCGGGACGGGTGCCGCCGCCTGTGTCGACGGCGTCGACGATGCGGCGGATGCGCTCCTGCTCGGCCGCTTCGTCTGCCGGGTTGTAGTGCCGCACCTGATCCGACCAGCGGTCGTGGTCGTATCCGTCGCAGTGGTTGAAATCGGCGGCTGTGCTCCGCAGACGCTGCCACTCGCGCACTATCGCCGCACGCTGCCAGGCCTCGGGCTGCTTCACCCTGAGCAGCGAGTGAAGGAAGCCGGCCGAGTCGGAGACCAGGATGAGGAGCGACCGCATCGCAAAGGAGATCTCGCCGGTCGGGCCGACCTCGTCGTACACGCGTCCCAGATGGGTGTTGAGGAAGGTCTCCAAAGCCGTGACGTCCTCGTGCGTCAGGTCTTCGGCATAGAGGAAACCGTGCGTGGAGGACGGGTTCGTCATGCGGTGGGCACCTCCTGGAATGCCGGAACGAAAGCCGTGGGCGTGCCGGTGGGCGTAGGCGACACGAAAGAGCCCCTCTCCAGAGTTAGTGGAGAGGGGCTCAAGCCCTGGTGAGGGCTGCGGTGGCTGGGGCCGGGGTCGAACCGGCGACCTTCCGCTTTTCAGGCGGACGCTCGTACCAACTGAGCTACCCAGCCACGAGGTTTCACGTGAAACCTCAGCGGTCCTGACGGGATTTGAACCCGCGGCCTCCACCTTGACAGGGTGGCGAGCACTCCAAACTGCTCCACAGGACCAAGCGTGTCGTACGACAGTGTCGCACAGGGTGGTGCGTGCCCCCAACGGGATTCGAACCCGTGCTACCGCCTTGAAAGGGCGGCGTCCTAGGCCGCTAGACGATGAGGGCTATCGGCCCGCCTGGGCGCTTCTCAGCGCGTCGGGGACGTGAGAAGCATATGGGATGGCGGAGCTATCGCCAAAACGGTTTAGGGGGAGGCGGAGGGAGTGCCTTCCGACGGGGTGCTCGGGGACGGGCTCGCGCCCGGCTGGTTCTCCTCCGGGAGGTGGCGGCTGACCTCGGCCGTCGTGAGGCCGAGGCCGCCCAGTTCGATCTCGTCCCAGGCCTGGAGATGACGGGTGTCCCGGTCGAAGTACAGGATCGACGCCTCGATGGGGTCCGGGTGCTTGCCCTCGATGGCGCGCAGGCCGCTGCCGCCCGTGGAGCCCTCGATACGGAGCCGGGTGCCGTACTTCAGGATTTCCATCTCGTCGTGGTGGAGGTGGCCGGCCAGCACCAGTGGCACCTCGCCGTCGACCTCGCGGGCCGCCGACGGCTCGTGGGCGATGGCGATGTCCACCGGGCTGCCGGCCGTGCGCTGGTCGCGCAGGGCCGTGGCCAGGCGGGCGCCCGCCAGCTCCTGGGACTGCTGGTTGCCGGGCTGCTTCGAGCGGTCCGGAGTGAACTGGGGGTCGCCGATGCCCGCGAAGCGCAGTCCCTTGATCGTCTTGGCCCGGCCGTCGTCCAGGACGTGGACGTTCTTCAGGCCCCCCAGATAGCGCTGCGTGATCATCGAGTCGTGGTTGCCGCGGACCCAGACGTAGGGCGCCCCGAGGTCTTCGATGGGGTCCAGGAAGCCGTTCTCGGCGGCGGTGCCGTGGTCCATCGTGTCGCCCGAGTCGACGATCACATCCACCTTGTACTGCTCCACCAGCGAGGCGATGATCTTCCAGCTCGCCGGGTTCAGATGGATGTCGGAGACGTGCAGGACCCGGATGGTCGAGGGGTCGGGCGCGTAGGCCGGGAGGGTCGAGGTGGCGTCGTAGAGCTTGGTGACGTTGGTGACGAGGCGGGCCAATTCCTTCTGGTAGACATCGAATTCGGTGACGATGCTGCGCGCGTTGCCGACCAGGGAGGGGGCCGAGGTGAGCAGCCCGGAGAACTTGGGTTCCAGGACGGAGTCGGGGCGCCAGGTGGCGTACGCCGTGCCGCCCGAGGCGGCGAGGAGGGCGAGCGCGAGGCCGCCGGCCGCCAGGGCGCGGCGGGGGCGGCGGTAGACCGCGAGGCCGAGCGCGGTGGCGCCGCCGACGACCGCGACGCTCGAGCGGACGGCCAGGTCGAGGGTGCCGCGTCCGACGTCCTCGGTGACCTCGTCCTGAAGCCCGGAGAGCCGCTCGGGGTGGTCGACCAGGGCCTGGGAGCGCTCCGGGTCGAGCTGGTCGACGTTCACGTCCAGGCGGACGGGGGCGATGTGGCTGTCCAGCTGGAGGGCGCCCAGGGGCGAGATGTTGATCTTGGTGCCGCCGGTGAAGGAGGGTCGCAGCGTCATGGTGGTGTTCATGGGGCCGACCGGGACCCGGACATTGCCCACGACGAGCAGGCCCAGCCAGGCGCCGAGGAGGACGACGGCCACGAGTCCCACCGCACGGGTCCACGGGTGCGGCTGCGGCACGAGTTCGATCGTGGCCGGGGCCTGCCGGGAGCGGTAGCGGCGGGCGAGGGTGCGCGGGGCCTTGCGGATCGGGTTCAGGACACTCAGGACTGCGGCGGGGACGCGGGCCATTGGTCCCGTATGCCCAAGTCCCGGGCAGGATATGCGACGCCGGAAGGCTCTCGTACCGCCCGGTCGTGGCCGACAATGGGCCTGTGCTGGAGATGACGCGCGAGGAGTTCGAGGAGCTGGTCGCCGAGGCGCTCGACCGGATCCCGCCGGAGTTGACGCGACTGATGGACAACGTCGCGGTGTTCGTCGAGGACGATCCGCCCTCGGACGATCCCGAGCTGCTCGGGCTCTACGAGGGGACTCCGCTGACCGACCGGGGCGAGTGGTACGCCGGTGTGCTGCCGGACCGCATCACCATCTACCGGAATCCGACCTTGCGGATGTGCGAGTCGCGGGAGGACGTCGTCGCCGAGACGGAGATCACAGTGGTGCACGAGATCGCCCACCACTTCGGCATCGACGACGCGCGCCTTCACGCCCTGGGTTACGGCTGAGCGGGTTGTGAATACGGGGCGCGTGTCCTCTTGTGGGCGGCGGGAGTTGGAGATGTTGACTCCCTCACCCTTCCCGGAGGTGGCCCCGTGCGCCCCTTGTACGTTCCCGTCCGCCTGGCCGCCACGGTCGTGGCCGTCGCCGCTGCCGCCGGCTGTATGAGCGTCGGCGACGACGACGCGGGAGGGAGCGCCAGGCCGTCGCACTCCGCCGGGCGGCGCGGCGGGGAGGCCGACGGCGGGTCCGCGGCGGCGGGCGGCGGTACCGGGTTCGGTGCGGCGGCGGCCGACGGCGAGCGCGGGCACGGCAAGGGCAAGAAGGGGAAGAAGGGCAAGGGCGGCGGGGCGGGGGGACAGGCGTCTCCGGGCGTGTCGCCGTCCGCCGTGGTGAGCGCGTCCGCGCCCGGGCGCGACAAGCCGGGGAAGCCGGTCAAGCCCACGCCGAAGCCGCCGGCTCAGCCGACGCCCACCCGGACGGCCGAACCCGAGCCCGCGCCGACGCCGACCGAGGTGACGACATCGCCGGAGCCGACGGACAAGCCGGAGCCGTCGTCGTCGGCACACGAACCGCCGGGGCCGCAGCTGGGGCAGCGGGAGCCGGCACCGGAGGCGGGGGCACCGGCGTAGCCCTGCCGGCCGGTGCCGCCGGGCGGGCACCATCGGGCGGGAACAATTCCGGGAGGCGGTCGGTTGGCAGACCACGGGAGGTTCTCCGGGCCACTGGCCGGCGGAGCGTCCCAACTGTCTCCTGCGGAGTCCGGTTTGCCTTGAGGGGCCCGGAGTGCGTATGGTGGCAGATCGTTTGATCCCATCTTGCCCGGCGCCACCGCAGAGCGCGCCGTGTGGCGCGTACTCTCTCCCTTGCCGTGGTGGACCGCATTGAGGCGGTCGTATTGCGAATCGCGAATCACGGAGTTGACGGGCGCGTGCCGACGAGACTCCGGAAGGTTTCGCATTCGCATGTCCATCGCCAGTACTGATCACGTCGTCGTGCCCGAGAACGAGGCAGTCGAGGACGCCCCCGAGGTCACTTTCGCCGACCTCGGTCTCCCCGAGGGCGTCGTCCGCAAGCTCGCGCAGAACGGCGTGACCACCCCCTTCCCGATCCAGACCGCGACCATCCCGGACGCCCTGCTCGGCAAGGACATCCTCGGCCGGGGCCGCACCGGCTCCGGCAAGACCCTCTCCTTCGGTCTGCCCGCCCTGGCGACGCTGGCCGGCGGCCGCACCGAGAAGCACAAGCCGCGCGCCGTCATCCTCACGCCGACGCGTGAGCTCGCCATGCAGGTCGCCGACGCGCTCCAGCCCTACGGCGACGTCCTCGGCCTCAAGATGAAGGTCGTCTGCGGCGGTACGTCCATGGGCAACCAGATCTACGCCCTGGAGCGGGGCGTCGACGTCCTGGTCGCCACGCCGGGCCGGCTGCGCGACATCATCAACCGCGGCGCCTGCTCGCTGGAGAACGTGCAGATCGCCGTTCTCGACGAGGCCGACCAGATGTCCGACCTGGGCTTCATGCCCGAGGTGACGGAGCTGCTGGACCAGATCCCCGCGGGCGGCCAGCGGATGCTGTTCTCCGCGACCATGGAGAACGAGATCAAGACCCTCGTCGACCGGTACCTGAACAACCCGGTCAGCCACGAGGTCGACGCCGCCCAGGGCGCCGTGACGACCATGTCGCACCACATCCTCATCGTGAAGCCCAAGGACAAGGCGCCGGTCACCGCGGCCATCGCCTCCCGCAAGGGCCGCACGATCATCTTCGTCCGGACCCAGCTGGGCGCCGACCGCGTCGCCGAGCAGCTGCGCGACTCCGGTGTGAAGGCCGACGCGCTGCACGGCGGCATGACGCAGGGCGCGCGGACGCGGACCCTGGCCGACTTCAAGGACGGGTACGTCAACGTGCTCGTCGCCACCGATGTCGCGGCGCGCGGCATCCACGTCGACGGCATCGACCTGGTGCTGAACGTGGACCCGGCCGGCGACCACAAGGACTACCTGCACCGTGCCGGCCGTACCGCCCGCGCCGGGCGCACGGGCACGGTCGTGTCGCTCTCCCTGCCGCACCAGCGGCGGCAGATCTTCCGGCTGATGGAGGACGCGGGCGTCGACGCCACGCGCCACATCATCCAGGGCGCCGGCGCCTTCGACCCCGAGGTCGCCGAGATCACCGGCGCCCGGTCGATGACCGAGGTCCAGGCCGAGTCCGTGGGCAACGCCGCGCAGCAGGCCGAGCGTGAGGTAGCCCAGCTCACCAAGGAGCTGGAGCGGGCGCAGCGGCGTGCGAACGAGCTGCGCGAGGAGTCCGACCGGCTGCTCGCGCGGGTCGCGCGGGAGCGGGGCGAGGAGCCCCAGGCGGCGGTGTCCGGGGAGTCCGCGGAGGTTCCGGCCGGCGTCGAGCTGTCGGTGCCGGAGCAGCGGACCGCGCAGGATGTGGAGCGCGCCGAGGCTTCCTCCGCGCCGTACGAGCGTCGGGAGCGGCGCGAGGAGCGCGGCGGGGCCGGGCGTGACCGGTACGCCGACCGGGACCGGTCCTTCGACCGCGACCGCGGTGGCCGCTCCTCCGACCGTCGTGACGACCGTGGCGGGCGTTCGTTCGAGCGTCGTGACGATCGCGGCGGGTTCAACCGTGACCGGGACAGGGATCGCGACCGTGGTGGTCGTTCCTTCGACCGCGACCGTGACCGTGGCGGTTTTCGCCGGGACGACCGGGGCGACCGCGGTGAGCGCGGCGGCTTCCGTCGTGACGACCGTGGTGGTCGCTCCTTCGAGCGTCGTGACGACCGTGGCGGCAGCCGTTCGTTCGAGCGTCGTGACGACCGCGGCGGGCGTCCGTTCGAGCGTCGTGACGACCGCGGCGGCTTCCGCCGGGACGAGCGCACGGGACACCGCGGCAGCGACCGTCCCTTCAACCGTGACCGCCGGGACGACCGTCCGGGCTTCCGCGCCGGCGGGCACGACCGTCCCGGGCACGACCGTCCCGGGCACGACCGTCCGCAGGGCCGGCGTGACGACCACCGCGGCGGTGGTTCCTTCCAGCGCCGCGAGGACAAGCCGCGCTGGAAGCGCAACGGCTGACATCGACGCGTGACGAGCGCCGTGGCCCCCGTCCCAACGGGGCCACGGCGTTCCGCCGTTCCGGAGGGGGTTTTCACACCTCCGGCACGGCCGGGTCACCGATACCCGATCGGAGACTCGGCCTCGTCCGGCTATGCTCGTGGGGGCAACATCGCCTGGGCCCTTAGCTCAATTGGCAGAGCAGTGGACTTTTAATCCATTGGTTGTGGGTTCGAGTCCCACAGGGCCTACCGAAGGCGGGTGGGGAAACATCCCCCGGCCTGCTGCGCGGCGCCCGGGTCGGCTTCGGCCGGCTCGGGCGCCGCTGTGTTTTCCGGTGAGGTGCCGAGGCGGGCCGCCACCTCGCCCGTCGCCCGCCGAAGGTCCTTGACCTCAAGCGAGGTTGAGTTTCTACGGTCGGTCGGGTCGAAGTAGCCCAGACCAAGCGGGAGGACCTGCCGTGGAGTACTCACACAGCGATGCCGAACTGATCAAGCAGCCCATCGGCTACTGGAGCTGGGCCGCCTACAAGGCTGTCGTCAGCCGCACCCGGGCCGCCCTCGCGGGGATCGGCACCACACAGCCGCAGTGGTGGGTCCTCGCCCAGGTCGCACGAGCCGACCGTGCCAAAACCCGGCACGAGGTGTCCCGCCTCCTCGAGAACTACCTCGACACGGGCTCGGAAACCATGGAGCGGGAGATCGACGCCACCATCGCCCAGGGCTGGATCACCGAGGACTCCGAGGGGCGCCTGGCCCTCACGGAGGAGGGCAGGGCGTTCTACGACAAGGCCGCGGCGCTCCAGGACGAGCTGTGGGCGGAACGGCACGCGGGCATCTCCGACGAGGAGTACCTGACGACCCTCAAGGTGCTGCAGCGGTTCATCCACAACACGGGCGGCCGCGCCTGGCACCACTAGGGCGTGTCCCGCGTGTCCCCCTAGCCCGTCGCCAGCATCCCCGAGCGCAGGCGGGCCACCGTCCGGGAGATCAGGCGGGAGACGTGCATCTGGGAGATGCCGAGGCGCTGGCCGATGTCCGCCTGGGTGAGTTCCTCGACGAAGCGGAGGTGGAGGATGAGGCGCTGGCGCTCGTCGAGTTCGGCGACCAGGGGGGCCAGCGCGTGGAAGTTCTCGACGAGTTCGAGGGCCGGGTCCTCCTCGCCGATGAACTCGGAGAGCGTGCTGTCGCTGTCCTCCGAGTCGCCGGTGACCGCGGCGTCCAGGGACGAGGAGACGTAGCCGTTCGCCGCGACCTGGGCCTCGACGACCTCCTCCTCCGAGAGGTTCATCAGCGCCGCCAGCTCTCCGACCTTGGGCGCGCGGCCGAGGCGGGAGGCCAGTTCCTCGGTGGCCTTGGCGAGCTCCGTACGGGCCTCCTGAAGGCGGCGCGGCACATGCACGGCCCAGGACGTGTCGCGGAAGAACCGCTTGATCTCGCCGATGATGTACGGCACCGCGAAGCTGGTGAACTGCACCTCGCGGGAGACCTCGAACCGGTCGATGGCCTTGATCAGCCCGATGACGCCGACCTGGACGACGTCCTCCATGGACTGGCCGCTCGCACGGAACCGGCGGGCCGCAAACCGCACCAGCGACATGTTCATCTCGATGAGCGTGTTGCGCGCGTACTGGTGTTCGGGAGTGCCCTCCTCCAGCTCGGCGAGCCGCTCCAGGAACTGCCCGGTCAGCTCGCGCGCGTCCTGCGGGGCCAGCTTCTGCGGCTCGGCGATCTGCGGCAGCTCCTCACCGGTGTCGGTGCCGGAATCCGTCGTCGTGCCGATGCGCGTGGTCGCCGTCACGGGCCCTCCCTCGTCGTCCGGCCCGCTCTCGTCCCCCGTCAGGCCACCTCCAGGCCGCTACCCGCGGTCGCCCGGCTCATGCCCCGTGTTCTGCCCGCCGAGACGTTGACCACAGTCGGTGCAGGTCGGGGCGGTGACGGGGTACCCGCACGGTCGGCTCACGGTACGGGCAGGAAGGCGGGGCGGTGCGGCACGGAGGAGTTGGCGACGGGACACGTGGGGCGGACAGTTGTCGTTTGACAACTATAGTCGTGGGACAACAATCTAGCCGTGACGTGTGGGCGCGGGGGAGGATCCGGAATGTTCGTCCCGGTGCCACGACGGGCGGTTCAGGCAGTGCGGGTACCGGACGCGGTGGAGTCGTCGGTGTCGTCGTGTATCTGGGCCGCGGCCGCGTCGCAGAACGCCTCCAGCCCTTGCAGCAGCGCGACCCGCTTGGCGGCGGGCATCTGGTCGAGCACCGCGCGCAGCGTCTGCTCCCGGCGGACGCGCAGGTCGGCCAGGAAGGCGCGGCCCCGCCCGCTGAGGTGCAGCTGCACCTCGCGCCGGTCCGCCGCGCTCACCACGCGTTCGACGAACCCGGCCGCCTGGAGCCGGTCGCACAGCCGGCTGGTGGAGGGCGGGGTGGAGGCGAGGGAGTCGGCGAGGGTGCGCAGGTTGATGCCTTCGTGGTGCTCCAGGATGAGCAGCACGCGCAGCTGGGACGCCGAGGCGGGTGCCGTGGAGGCCCGGCCCCAGAGGACTTCCAGCAACTCCGCGGCCGTGGAGGTCACACGTGCGACCTCTGCTGGCTCAGGGCGGGGTCGGAGGGAAGTCACAGTCACACTCTCGCAGGCACCGGGATGGCCGTCAGCGTACTAGGCGTGCCGCGACCCAGGGCCGTCACCGGCCCCCCGGCCCGAGGGCCGTGTCCGAGGACCCCGGAGATGTCCGGAGTGATGTCCGACGAGGATCAAGGATTGGGCTTCGACCATCGTGATGACGATCGTGAACAGACTCGTCGCCGCCGAGCGCGCCCTGCGCACGGCGGCGCCCCACCAACTGCTGGACGCGGTCCGTCGTGTACTGACCGATCAGTACGCGGCGGACTCCGTCGAGTTGTACCTGGCCGACTACGGACTGACGGCGCTTCAGCCGGTGTCCGTGCTGCCGCACACCATGCAGCCGGTGTCCGTCGCCAACAGCCCGGCGGGCCGGGCCTTCGGCGCGCAGGAGCCGTACGTGGAAACGCTCCCGGGTGACCCGGCCGGCGGGGTGCGCGTGCATCTGCCGGTCACCGTGCGCGGCGACCGCCTCGGCGTGCTGACGGTGACCCTGCCGGGCGGCGAGCACGCCGACGGCCGCATCGGCGAACTGGCCGAGATCGCCGAGGTGCTCGGGCACGAGATCGTCGTGGCCGAGCGGGACACCGACCTCTACCTCCAGGCACGCCGCAGGGACCGGCTCACGCTGGCCGCCGAGATGCAGTGGCAGCTGCTGCCGGGCCGCTCCTGCGTCCGTCCCGAGTACGAGCTGGGCGCCCAGCTGGAACCGGCGTACGCGGTCTTCGGCGACAACTTCGACTGGTCCGCCACGGCCGACCGGCTCAGTCTCTACGTCACCAACGGCATGGGCGAGGGCATAGAGGCGTCCCTGCTGACGAACCTGGCGATCAACGCCCTGCGCAACGCGCGCCGGGCCGGTCTCCCGCTCGCCGACCAGGCGGCCCTGGCCGACCAGGCGGTGTACGCCCACTACCGGGGCCGCTGCTACCTGTCCGTGCTCATGCTGGACATCGAGCTGGCCACCGGGCGGGTCCGGGCGGTGGACGCCGGTTCCCCGCGACTGCTGCGGCTGCGCCGGGGCGTGGTGGAGCGGGTGCCCTTCGATGCCCAGCTGCCGCTCGGCATGTTCGAGGAGACCGACTACGTGGCCCAGGAGTTCACGGTCGAGCCCGGCGACCGGCTGGTCTTCGTCAGCGACGGGGTGTACGACGTCGCCTCCCCGGGCGGTGAGGCCTACGGGGACGCGGCCCTGGCCCGGGCGATCCAGTCGACCCGGCTGCTCCCGGCCGCCGAGGTCCCCCGGGCCGTCCTGCGCGAACTGTCCGGCCACCGCGGCAGGTCCGTCCCGGACGACGACGCCCTGGTGGTGTGCCTGGACTGGCGTGGGCGGTGAGTGCGGGGGCAGACGCAGGTCAGGAGGTGTGGATGAGCGGCTGTTTGGCGGGGCCGCACGACGGCCCTAATGTTTGTCATACGGCAAGTAACGGCTGAGGCGCCGTAGCGCGACCCGGGCCGTGCAAGGGAGCGATGCAAGTGTCGGTGTCGGAAGAGAACGCGGAACGAGAGCCGGCCGCGCAGCGGGTGAGTGCCTTCCTCGAACGGCGCCGGGAGCAGGTCGCCCAACGGTGGGCGGACGCGGCGCTGTTCCGCACGGTCTTCACCGTGTCCCGCGACGAGGCGGTGGAGGCGGGCAGGTCCGTGGCGGCGGCCCTGGCCGCGGTGGCGGCCGCCGGGCGGCTGGACGACATCCGTGCCTCCGGATTCGCGGCGGTGCGCGACCAGTTGGGCCGGATGGCGGCCTCCCGCGCCCGCATGGGCATCGACACGGACGGGCTCGCCGACGAGGTGGCCGCCCTGCGCGAACCGGTGACGGAGCTGCTGCGCGCCGAGTTCCCCGACCCGCACGCCCCCGAGGCCCAGGAGTGCGTGCTGGCGCTCACCGTGCTGATGGGCACGCTGCGTCTGGTCGTACTGGAGACGACGGTCAGCGCGGGCGAGGAGGTGATCGCACGGCAGCGCGAGCAACTGCACGAAGTCGCCACCCCGGTGATCAAACTCTGGGAGAGCACCGTCGCCGTACCGCTGATCGGGACGCTGGACAGCGCGCGCAGCCAGGTGGTCATGGAGAGCCTGCTGAACGCGATCGTCGCCGAGCGCGCCCGGTTCGCCATCCTCGACATCACCGGCGTGCCCACGGTCGACTCGCTGGTCGCCCAGCACCTGATGAAGACGGTGGCCGCGGCGCGGCTGATGGGCGCCGAGTGCATCGTCTCCGGCATCCGGCCCGCGATCGCGCAGACGATCGTCCAGCTGGGCATCGACCTCGGTACGGTGCTCACCCGCGCGAGCCTGGCGGACGCCCTGGCCTACGCGCTCGGCCGGCAGGGCGTCGAGATCGCGCCACTCCGGCCGGCCGACGCGGGCACGCGATGACGGGCCCCTCGGGGAACGGGCCCGCGGGATCCGGGCCCCCGGTCGCCGTGTCCTCGGGCGCCGGGCCGTCGGTCGCCGGGCCCATGGGCGGGCACGGCTTCACGGTTCCGGTCCTCCGGCTGGGGGACGTCCTGCTGGTCACCCTCCAGGGTGAACTGCACGACGGGATGGCCGAGCAGCTCCAGCAGGACATCACCGACCGCATCGCGCGCACCCGGGTGACCGGCGTGGTCATCGACATCTCCGGCGTGGACATCGTCGACTCCTTCCTGGGGCGGGTCCTCGCCGAGATCGCCGCCGGAGCCGGACTGCTGGCCGCCCGTACGGTGCTGGCCGGGATGCGCCCCGCGGTGGCGATCACCCTGGTCGAGCTGGGGCTCACCCTGCCCGGACTGCGGACGGCCCTGGACGTCGAACGCGCGATGGAGCTGCTCACCGCGGGTGAGCGGCAGGGCGAGGGGAGTCCGTGATGCGGGCCTCCCGCCATGCCGCCCCGGCCAGCCTGCCGATCGGCTCGGACGCCGACCTGGCCTGGGTACGGCAGCAGGTCCGGCAGGCCGCCGCCGAGCTCGGTTTCGGACTGGTGCAGCAGACCAAGCTCGTCACCGCCGCCAGCGAGCTGGCCCGCAACACCCTCGTCCACGGCGGGGGTGGCCATGTGGAGATCACCCCGCTGGAGACCGGGCCGTCGCCCGGTCTGCGGCTGGCCTTCGTCGACCACGGACCCGGCATCCGCGACCTGGACCGGGCGATGACCGACGGCTACACCAGCGGCGGCGGGCTCGGACTCGGCCTGAGCGGGGCCAAGCGGCTGGTCCAGGAGTTCGAGGTGGACAGCCGGCCCGGTGAGGGGACCACCGTCACCGTCACCGCCTGGGCCACGGTCGTGCCGTCGGCCCGGCCGGGGTCGTGATGAGCAGGGTGTGGGACGTGCCGGTCGACGACTCGACCCGGGTGCGGGACGTCCGGGTCGCGGCCGAGGCGGCCGGCGCGTGCGCCGGGCTCGGCCCGCACCGCATCGCGACCGCCGCG
Organism: Streptomyces sp. NPDC050416; assembly: GCF_044458845.1. NCBI lineage: Bacteria > Bacillati > Actinomycetota > Actinomycetes > Kitasatosporales > Streptomycetaceae > Streptomyces > Streptomyces sp. NPDC050416. The sequence continues at coordinate 29,287 of NZ_JBITII010000014.1, read as the reverse complement.
CTGGTGGCGACGGAGCTGGCGACCAACCTGGTGCGGCACGCGGACGGCGGGTACGTCCTCATCAACCTCGTCGAGAGCGCACCCGCCGACGGCCGGCGCCTGTCCGTGCAGCTCGTCGCGCTCGACCACGGCCCGGGCATCCCGGACGTCGCGGCGGCGATGCGCGACGGCTACACGACCGCGGCTTCCCTGGGCGCCGGCCTCGGTACGTGCCGGCGCATAGCGAACGACTTCGACCTGCACAGTGCCCCCGGCCGGGGCACCGTGGCCATGGCCCGTATCGACCATGAACCCCCCGCCGACCGGTATCGGGCGGCCCCGCGGGGTCCGCGCGCCGGTGGCGTGAACGTCCCCCTCGGCCGTGCCGAGTACTCCGGTGACGCCTGGAGCCGGGTCCGCACCGGTGACCGCCTGACCCTCCTGCTCGCCGACGGGCTCGGTCACGGACCCAAGGCCGCGGAGGCGTCGGGCGCCGCCGTGGACGCGCTGCGCGACGTGGCCGACCGGCCGCCCGCCGAGATGCTGCGGCATCTGGGCCGGTCCCTGCGCCGCACCCGGGGTGCGGCCGTCGCTGTGGCCCAACTGGATCTCGGGTCGGGGCGGTTGCACTTCGCCGGGATCGGCAACGTCGGCGCCCGGCTGCGCACCGACGGCAGCTGGAAGGCGATGCTGTCCCAGCCCGGCATCGTGGGCGCGCAGGCCCCGGCGTCCGTGTCCGTGCAGCGAGAGCCGTGGCAGGACGACAGCCTGCTGGTCCTGCACAGCGACGGCCTGCCCGGCCGCTGGACGCCCCCCGACGACACCGTGCTCCTCGGCTGCGACCCGGCGGTGGTGGCCGCGGTGGTCCTCCGCGACGCGGGCAGCGCGGCCCGCCCGGTGCGGGACGACACATGTGTGGCGGTGCTGGGCGGGGGCGAGGGCGGCGGGAGCCGTCACGGCTCGGGGGGTTGAGGGGCGGACCTGCCCTTGTTTTTGCGGCGCTACGGCGTCCTGTTTACGGCGCTACGGGCGTTACGGCGTTACGTCCCACCGGGCGGGTCGGTCCCGGGAGGAGGGCCGGCCGCGTCAGGTCCGGCGTCCCGCTCTGCCCCGTCGACGCGCGGGATCCCCGCGCCCCGTGCCGCAAGGAACCCCAGCAAGCCCCGGCTCAGCGCCACCCGTTCCGCCGGTTCCATCGCCGCCAGCGCCGTGGTCAGGGCACGTGTCCGGCGGTCGGCGACGTCGCCCAGGACGTGCTGCCCGTGCGTGGTGAGCCACAGCTGCACCTCGCGTCGGGTGTCCGGGTGCGGGGCGCGTTCCAGGAGCCCGGCCGCCGCCAGGCGGTCGCAGAGGCGGCTGGCGGTGGGGAGGCCGATGTCCAGCTGGTCCGCCAGGGCCGTCAGGTTCAGGCCGGGCGCCGCCTCCAGGGTGCGCAGCGCCCGCAGCTGGTGCAGGGACAGCCGCAGTGCAGCCTCCTGGGCGGCGACCGACCACAGGGCCGTCAGGCTCTCCACGGCATCGGCTATCTGTGCCGCGACGGCCTCCGGGCCATCGCCCGGTCCCCTCGCCCGGGGGTCGCCGGGGCCGCCGAGATCGGTCACGAAACGGTCACTTTCCATAAGCTCCGGGTACTGCAGAGGTCGCCCTCTTTCAAAGGCTGTACCCGATGAGCCGAGGGGCAAGCCGCCCCGTTCACGCACCCGGCCGGGCCGGGAGGCTCAGCCCGCGCTGAGCCCCGTCAGCGCGACGAGCGGCAGCGTGTGCTGGGTCTGGAGGACCTTCGCGCGCAGGTACCGGACGTTGTGCGCGGTGGTGAAGACGCCCGTGGGGACGCGGTCGCGGACGGCCACGCCCAGGTCGCGCAGCTGGGCGGCCTTGTCGGGGTTGTTGGAGAGCAGGTCGAGCTCGCCGACGCCCAGGGCCCGGAGCATCTGGGCCGCCGCCGTGTAGTCGCGGGCGTCCTCCGGCAGCCCCAGGGCCGCGTTCGCCTCGTAGGTGTCGAGGCCCTCGTCCTGGAGGGCGTACGCGTCGAGCTTGTTGTAGAGGCCGATGCCCCGGCCCTCCTGGCGGAGGTAGAGGAGCACGCCGCCGCGCTCGGCGATGCGCTCGACGGCCTCGCGCAGCTGCGGGCCGCAGTCGCAGCGGGCCGAGCCGAACACGTCCCCGGTCAGGCACTCGGAGTGCAGCCGCACCAGCGGAACCGGACCGGGCTCGCCCAGGACGACGGCCACGTGTTCCTGGCCGTCGGCCAGGCCGTGGAAGGTGACGACCTCGGCGTCGACCTCGTAGCCGTCGTGGAAGCGCAGCGGGACCCGGACGCGGGAGCGCGGGGTGGCGAGGACAGCGGGGGTGTCGGGCATGCGGGGCCTCCGGGTTCCGTTCCTGTTCGGCTGCACAGCCGTCGGCTTGCAGTCTGCTTCAGATTTGAAGCAGATCCACGTCCGGAACCCTACACTTGCTTTAAATTTGAAGCAATGAAAGGCGGTGAGATCGAGGTGTGTTGTGACGTGCCTCACCAAAGGCGGCTCACGAACAGGCCGTGGAGGACCTCCGTCGCCACGGCACGTCGTCCGACGCCGGCCGCGTCCCGTCCTCCTGGAGCCCCTGTGCGATCGCCGTGGAGATCTCCTCCAGTTGCTCCACCTGCTCCTCGCTGAGCCGGTCGAACAGGAAGCTCCGCACGGTCTCGACATGCCCGGGCGCTGCCCGGTCCAGTACGGCGAACCCGTCGTCCGTCAAGGCCGCGATGCTGCCCCGCTTGTCGTACCGGCAGGCCTCGCGCCGCACCATGCCGTCCTTCTCCAGCCGCGTCACCGCGTACGTCAGCCGGCTGCGCGTGATCTTCAGCCGCTCGGCGAGATCGGTCATGCGCAGCCGCCGCTCCGGGGACTCCGACAGGACCGAGAGGATGGAGTAGTACAGGTGCGGCATGCCGGCGTCCTGCTGGAGCTGCCGGTCGATCGCGTCCTCCAGGAGCAGCGAGGCGGCGATGTACGCGCGCCAGGCGCGTTGCTCCTTGGGGGTGAGCCAGCGAGTCGTCATGCACCCAGTGTAGGTTTGTTTCAAACTTGAACCAAGCCCGTCCCGTCAGTCCGCCGTCCCGTCAGTCCGCCGTCCGTCACGAGTTTCCACGAGCCGGGAGCGTCGATGCCCCACCCGTACGTCCTGCTGTCCGCCGCCGTCTCCCTCGACGGCTACCTGGACGACACCGGCCCCGAACGCCTGCTCCTGTCCAGCCCGGCCGACTTCGACCGGGTCGACGAGGTCCGGGCGTCCGTCGACGCGATCCTGATCGGCGCCGGCACCGTCCGCGCCGACAACCCGCGCCTGCTGGTCAACTCACCCGAGCGGCGCGCCGCCCGCACGGCGGCCGGCCTGCCGGAGTACCCCCTCAAGGTCACGGTCAGCGGCTCCGGCGACCTCGACCCGGCGGCACAGTTCTGGCACACCGGCGGCCAGAAGGTCCTCTACACCACCGACCAGGGCGCCGAACGCGCCCGTGCCCTCGGCCTCGCCACTGCCGATGGCACCGATGCCGCCGACGCCACCGACGTCGTCCCCCTCGGCGCCGACCTCGACTGGCGGCGGCTCCTCACCCACCTGCACGACGTCCGGGGCGTACGGCGCCTCATGGTCGAGGGCGGCGGCCTGATCCACACCCAGCTCCTCACCCAGGGCCTCGCCGACGAACTCCAGCTGGTCCTCGCCCCGCTCTTCGTCGGTGACCCCGGGGCCCCCCGCCTCTTCGGACCCGGCGGCTACCAGTCCGGCCGGCTCCGGCTGCTGGAGACCCGGCGGATAGAGGACGTGGTCCTCATGCGCTACGAGCCGACCGCTCCCGGCACCGGCCCCCTCCCCGTCGCCGCCGACCACCACTGGCTGGCCCTGGCCTGCGAACTGGCCGCGCAGTGCCCGCCGTCGGACACGGCGTTCAGCGTCGGCGCGGTGGTCGTCGCGGCCGACGGCACCGAACTGGCCCGCGGCCACTCCCGCGAGGGCGGCGACCCGCTCGTGCACGCCGAGGAGGCGGCCCTGGCCAAGCTCGACCCGGCCGACCCCAGGCTCGCCGGCGCGACGGTCTACAGCAGCCTGGAGCCCTGCGCCCGCCGGGCCTCCCGCCCCGCACCCTGCGCCCGGCTGATCCTCGACGCGGGCGTGCGACGCGTGGTCACGGCCTGGCGCGAGCCGGACACCTTCGTGGCGGACGCCGACGGCAGCGGCCTGCTGGCGGCCGGGGGAGTGGAGGTCCTCGTCCTCCCGGAGCACGAGGAGCGCGCCAAGGCCCCGAACCACCACCTGACGCCCTGAGCTCGGGCCGATCGGCCCACGGATCCTGCAGCCTGGCCGCCTCGCGGGTCGCGCTGCCTCCAGGGCCGCTACGACAGCGCGGACGGGCGACCCGGGCCGCTGAGTACCGGGTGTGCGCGAGTGGTCCCGCGGATGGCGTACACTGGAGTCACAACGACGCGGGGTGGAGCAGCTCGGTAGCTCGCTGGGCTCATAACCCAGAGGTCGCAGGTTCAAATCCTGTCCCCGCTACTGAAGGCCGAGGGCCGGAATCCGAAAGGGTTCCGGCCCTCGGTGTTTCCTGGGTTCTCCATTACTGCCGACATCACTGTCGGTGAGTGAATCACACCGCTCCGCATCACAACTGACACACCGTCAAAACCCGTGAGTCACTTGCGCAGCGGTCAACTCGCCCGTTTTAGGCCGGTCATGGCAGGTTGGTCCGCGCGAAAAAGGTTAATGATCAAGCGGAATCGCTGGAATACCCACCGCGCGTCTATTAACGTTCGATAACGCAGCGCGGTCGTCCCAGCCGTCACAGAAGGCGGCTCCGTGCGCACGCGCCGAATCCTGAAAGGGAACCGGGGAACCACCACTTGGGGTGAATCGAGCGGATGCCGCCGTGGAAGCACGGCCGGTATACGCGCGTAGGAGACCTTCCTGCTCCGAACCCGTCAGCTAACCCGGTAGGCGAGAAGGAAGGAAAGGAGTACGCCCACGTGGCGTCCAACCGGCCTGCCCCCGCGGCCCCGTCCGCGCCGAACCAGCGCGACACCGAAACCTTCGGCTACGGCGGTCACCACACCGACGAGGGCCCGTTCCAGGAATGGAACCCCACCGCGGAGTCCATCCGCCCCATCCGTGGCCGGCATCGCGTCACCAAGCAGCGCGGCGGAGGCCTCGCGCGCAGCTCCACCGTCCTCGGCGTCGGCGTCATAGCCGCCGTGGGCGCGGGCGGCATGGCCAGCGCCCAGACCGGCAAGCCGCCGGTGTCGATCTCCGTCCCGGACCTTCCCTCGGTGGGTTCCCTCATCTCGGACGACGACACCCCCGAAGGCTCCGCCACTCCGCTCAGCGACCTCGCCACGGCGTCCGCCGACACCGAGCAGGGCACCTCCGGCGCCGGTGAGGCACTGCGCGCCCGGATCATGGCGCAGGTCGAGCACCAGCAGGAACAGATCGAGACCAAGGCCGCGCAGGACGCCGCCGAAGCCGCCCGCAAGGAGGCCGCGGAGGCCGCCACCAAGGCCGAGCAGGAAGCCAAGGCCAAGGCCGCCGAAGCCAAGAAGAAGGCGGAGGAGGAGGCCCGGAAGAAGGCCGAGGCCGAGCGGCTCGCCGCCCTCGCCAAGCAGTACACGCTGCCGACCTCCGCGTACACCATCACCTCCACCTTCGGTCAGGCCGGCGCCTACTGGTCCTCCGGCTACCACACCGGCCTCGACTTCGCCGCCCCCACGGGCACGCCGATCAAGGCGGTGCACAGCGGCACCATCACCGAGGCGGGCTGGAACGGCTCGTACGGCTACAAGACCGTCCTGACCCTCGATGACGGCACGGAGATCTGGTACGCGCACCAGTCGTCCATCGGCGTCAGCGTCGGCCAGAAGGTCAGCACGGGCGACGTCATCGGCCGCGTGGGCGCGACCGGCAACGTCACCGGGGCGCATCTGCACCTCGAGGTCCACACCGGTGGCTCCAGCAACGGCATCGACCCGCTCGCGTGGCTGCGGGGCAAGGGCCTGAACGTCTGAGCGACGGCGGCGTTTCCGGTCTCGTGCGGGGTTTCGTGCGGGGCCGTTTACGGGAGTTTTGCGTCCGCTGTGGAATGGGCCTCCCCCGCACGGCCGTTGACACGGAGCATGACTTCTCTTCGCAAGCTCGGCTCCTCCGACCTCGAGGTCTTCCCGCTCGCCCTCGGCGGCAACGTCTTCGGCTGGACCGCGGACGAGGCACAGTCGTTCGCCGTCCTCGACGCGTACACCGCCGCCGGCGGCAACTTCGTCGACTCCGCCGACGTCTACTCGGCGTGGGCGGACGGCAACCAGGGCGGCGAGTCCGAGACCGTCCTCGGCAAGTGGCTGACGTCGCGGGGCAACCGCGCGGACGTCGTCGTCGCCACGAAGGTCAGCCAGCACCCCCAGTTCCAGGGCCTGTCCCCCGCCAACATCAAGGCCGCCGCCGATGCCTCCCTGCGGCGCCTCGGCACCGACTACATCGACCTGTACTACACGCACTACGACAAGCCCGACGTGCCGGTGGAGGAGATCATCGGCGCGCTCGACGAACTCGTGACGACCGGGAAGGTGCGGTACATCGCCGCCTCGAACATCTCCGCGGAGCGGCTGCGGGCCTCCCTGGAGTTCTCCGACCGCGAGGGACTCGCCCGGTACGTGGCCCTCCAGCCCCACTACAACCTGGTCTCCCGCGACACCTACGAGGGCGAGCTCCAGGACCTCGCCGCGCGGACCGGCCTGGCGGCCGTCCCGTACTACGCGCTCGCGTCGGGCTTCCTGACCGGCAAGTACCGGCCCGGTACGAGCGTCGACAGCGCGCGGGCGGGCGGTGCCGCCCAGCACCTTCAGACCGAGCGGGGCCGCCGGGTCCTCGACGCCCTCGACGAGATCGCCGCGGCCCATGACGTCCCCGTCGCCACGGTCGCCCTCGCCTGGCTGGCGGCCCAGCCGACCGTGGTGGCGCCGATCGCCTCCGCGCGGACGGTGGAGCAGCTGCCCGCGCTGATCGGGGTCGGGGAGCTGACGCTGACGGAGGCGGAGGCCGGGCGGCTCACGGAGGCTTCGGCCTGAGCGGTTCCGACCGGTGGCCGATTGGGGGGTCGGCTAGGACCGGTAGGGGTTGTACGCGGGGTACGGCGTCTCGTACGCGGGATACGGCGTCGGCGTCGGCGCCTGTGTCGGGGTCGTCGTAGGGCCGTACCCGTACGCCCCGTGCACCGGCCACGGCGGGGCCGCCACCGGTACCGGAGGGGCCGTGATGCGCGCGGCGTAGTCCAGCGCGGGACGGGCCGTCTCGCGGCGGCGCCACAGTTCGTCCAGCAGTTCCCGTTCCCGTACGACGAAGTCGGCACCGGCGCGGCCGCGCCGGCCCCGGTGCCGCAGGAACGCCAGGGACGTCGCGTACGCCTCGTAGCGCGCGACCTCCCGTGCCGCCGCCCGGCCCGCGTGGCGGCGGGCGTACTGGCGGGCGATCCGCCGGGCCCGCATGGAGCCGAGGGCGTACGGCTCGACCGGGGACAGCCACCCGGCCACGGCGTAGGCGGGCAGCTCCGCCCGTACGGTCCTCAGCTCCCGCTGCCGGGTCCAGATCACCAGCCACGTCAGCAGCCCGAAGATGGGCACCATGAACGCCGCGTACACGGCGAAGAACCCGTACTCGCCGAACGAGGACGAGCCGTTCCACGTCGCGTGCATGCCCATCGCGAGCAGCAGCCCCGAGAGCGGGAAGGCGACGCGGCGGATGTGCTGGCGGTCCGCCGCGAGCGCGGAGACGCCGAAGCCGATGCCGGTGAGGACGGTGAAGAGCGGGTGCGCGAACGGCGACATGATGATGCGCACGAAGAAGGTCGCCGCCGTGACGGAGGCGATGCCGGTGCCGCCGGTGAGCTGGTCGGTGCCGAAGGCGGTGCCCAGGTAGAGGATGTTCTCCGTGAACGCGAAGCCGGTGGCGGTGACGCCGGCTGTGACGACTCCGTCGAGGATGCCGGTGAAGTCGCGGCGGCGGAAGAGGAAGACCAGTAAGACGGCCGCCGCCTTGGCGATCTCCTCGACCACCGGCGCTATGACGGTCGCGCCGAGTGTGTCCGCGCTGGAGGGATCCGCCGTGGCCGTCGCTATCCACCGGGTCGCGAAGCTGTTGGCGACGATCGCTATCAGCGCCGCCGCGCAGGCGCCCCAGGCGAAGCAGAACAGCAGGTTCCGCCAGGGGCCCGGTTCGACCCGGTCCAGCCAGCGGAACGAGGCTATGAGCAGGGGCACCGGGAGCGTGGCCAGCCCCAGCCCGACCAGGAACCCTTCCGTGCCGGTCTCTTCGCGGACCAGGGCGAGGATGACGAGGCCGGATATCGCGAGCAGCGTGGTCAGCGCGCCGTAGCGCACCCATGTGCGCTGCCACCAGTGGGCGTGCCGCAGGGGTGCGGCGGCGGGTGCGCCGGTGAAGGGCCCACCGGTGGTGGGGCCGCTGGGGGGAACGCTGGGATACGAGGTGTGTGGGGGGCAGGTGGCCACGGCATTGACCCTAACGACGGATGGGCGCTGTCCGCAGGCGGGAGGGATACGGGTGCGGGTCCGGTGGGAGTGCGGTCAGGCGCCGGCGGGGGGTTGGTCCACGTGCTGTACGCGGCGGAAGAGGAGGTCGTTCACGACATGTCCCTTGTCCAGTCCCTGGCCCTCGAAACGGGTCAGGGGGCGGAAGTCGGGACGGGGCGCGAAACCTCCGTCCGCCTGCGTGTTCTCGAAGGCGGGGTGTGCCGTGAGTACGTCGAGCATCTGTTCGGCGTACGGTTCCCAGTCGGTGGCGCAGTGCACGATCGCGCCGGGCCTGAGGCGGGTGGCGGCGAGGGTCAGGAAGTCGGGCTGGATGAGCCGGCGCTTGTGGTGCCGCTTCTTGGGCCAGGGGTCGGGGAAGTAGACGCGCAGGCCGTCGAGGGAGTCCGGGGTGAGCATCTCACGCAGGAGGATGATCGCGTCGCCGTTGCCGACCCGGATGTTGGACAGGCCGTTCCGGTCGGCGAGATTGAGCAGGTTGCCCTGGCCGGGGGTGTGGACGTCGACGGCAAGGATGTTGGTGGTGGGGTCGGCGGTGGCCATCTGGGCGGTGGCCTCGCCCATGCCGAAGCCGATCTCCAGGACGACGGGGTTGTCGTTGCCGAACAGGTCGGGCAGGTCGAGGGTTCGGCTGCCGTCGATGTCGAGGCCCCACTTGGGCCACAGCCGCTGAAGCGCGTCCGCCTGGCCGGCTGTGACCCGGCTGCGCCGCGGCTGGAAACTCCGGATCCGCCGCTCGAAGTGCGACCCGGCGGGATCGGCCTTCGGCCCATCGGGAAAACGCGGCTCACCCTTGCCGCGACTGTGCCGGATGGAGGCACCGGGGGCGGGCGGCTGGGGGGCTTCGGGGGTATTCACGGAGTCAGACACAGTGAGACCGATTTTACGGCCGCGGTGTGGTTGCCGGGGGGCGGTGTGCCTGCGGCGGCCTGTGGCTGCTTCGGTGGGGGTGCGCGTAGCGCCTACCGGGGTGCGGTGGGTCGGGGCCGTGCCGGGGGTGTCCGTCCTCGGAACGGCGCGATGGGCTTGCGTACCGACCAACTCCTCGTTGACGCGCCAACCGCTGCGGGCGGACACCCCCCGACACGTCCCCTTCTCGCCGTCGGCGGGTGCGGGCGCGTCTCGCCCTAGCTGCGGGCAGTCGTGCCTCCCCCAGTGCCTTAAGGGCCTGGGAGGTTCCCCCAGGCGGCACGGGCGGGCGCAGCGGCACCCCGCACCGCCGGGCTGCGCAACGCCCCGGGCTCAGCAACAACACCGAGCACCTCGAAACTCTCAGAGCGCGCTCAGTGCCCTGCGTGCCACCTCCCTGCCGATCGGCAGGGACGCCGTGGCCGCGGGAGACGGCGCGTTCAGCACATGGACCGTGCGAGGGCCCTCGCGGAACAGGAAGTCGTCCACCAGCGTGCCGTCACGCAGTACCGCCTGCGCCCGCACCCCCGCCGCCGTCGGCACCAGGTCGTCCTCGGACACCCCGGGCAGCAATCTCCGCACCGCCTCCGTGAACGCCCCCTTGGACAGCGACCGCCGCAGCTCCCCCGCCCCGTACCGCCAGTGCCGCCGGGCGATCCGCCAGGAGCCCGGCCAGGCCAGTGTCGCCGCCAGCTCCCGCGCACGGACCGTCCCCCAGCCGTACCCCTCACGGGCCAGCGCCGGCACCGCGTTGGGCCCGATGTGGACACCCCCGTCGATCCCGCGCGTGAGATGCACCCCGAGGAACGGGAACGCCGGGTCGGGGACCGGATACACCAGGCCCCGCACCAGCTCCGGCCGGGCCAGCTCGTAGTACTCGCCCCGGAACGGCACGATCCGGACGTCCGGGTCGTCCCCGGTCAGCCGGGCGATCTCGTCGCTGTGGAGGCCCGCGCAGTTCACCAGCACCCGTCCGCGCACGACGTCCCCGGTGGCCGTGAGCACGGCGACGCCCCGCTCGGGGCGGCGGTCGACGCGCACGACCCGCGTGCCGTAGCGGATCTCCGCGCCCGAGCCGTGGGCCAGCTGGCGGGCGACCGCGACGAAGTCGCAGATGCCGGTCGTCCCGACGTGTATCGCGGCGAGGCCCCGCACCTCCGGCTCGTACTCCGCGATCTGGGATCCGCCCAGTTCACGGACCGGAATGCCGTTCTCCCGGCCGCGCTGCACGAGCGCGTGCAGGCGGGGCAGCTCCGCGCGGTCGGTCGCGACGATCAGCTTGCCGGTGACCGCGTGCGGGATGCCGTACTCGGCGCAGAACTTGACCATCTCCGCCGCGCCCCCCACCGCGTAGCGCGCCTTGAGGGAGCCGGGGCGGTAGTAGACGCCGCTGTGGATGACGCCGCTGTTGCGGCCCGTCTGATGCCGGGCCGGGCCCGGCTCCTTCTCCAGGACCGTGACCCGTGTGCCCGGTGCGGCGCGTGTGATCGCGTACGCCGTCGACAGGCCGACGATCCCCCCGCCGATCACCAGCACGTCACAGTCGTACGCGATCTCCGGCACCCGCGTCACCCGCACCACCTCCCGCTTCGATAGTGCACTGCGCCACTGACAATGCCTTCAAACGCGGGGAGGGCGGCATGCCTGCCCGGTTACGCCGGAGCCATCAGCAGCGGCCGTGCGCGTTCACGCAGCTCGACCACCCGTGGCTCGTCACCGTACGGCTCCAGCCGGTGCAGGAGGTCCTTGACGTACTCGGTGGTGCGGGCCGAGGAGATGCGTCCGGCGACCTCCACCGCCCGCACGCCCTGCTCGCACGCCGCGTCCAGGTTTCCCGACTCCAGTTCGGCGACCGCCGAGACGACCAGGCGCAGGCCGTGCGAGCGGACGAACTCCTCGGTGGGCTTCGACAGCGCCTGTTCCGTGAAGCGGCGGACCTGGCGGGGCGCCTTGAGGTCGCGGTAGCACTCGGCCGCGTCGGCGCAGAAACGGTCGTAGGAGTAGAAGCCGAGCCAGCTCGGGTCGTTGTCGCCGGGGCGGGCGCGCTCCAGCCAGCTCTCGGCCGCCTTCAGGGCGCCGCCGGCCGCCTGGGCGTCGCCCGCACGCGCGTGTGCCCGGGCCTCGACGAGGCGGAAGAAGCTCATGGTGCGGGCCGTGGCCAGGCCGCGGTTGCGTTCGAGGGCCGCCTGGGCGAGGTCCACGCCCTCGTCGCCGAAGCCGCGGTAGGTGGCCTGGAGGGACATGGAGGCCAGGACGTAACCCCCGAGGGGGACGTCCGCCGCCGCGCGGGCCAGGCGCAGGGCCTGGATGTAGTAGCGCTGGGCCGCTTCCTGCTGGCCCGTGTCGAAGGCCATCCAGCCCGCGAGCCGGGTGAGTTCGGCGGAGGCGCCGAAGAGGGCCCGGCCGACCTCGTCGGAGTAGGAGCCGAGCAGGAGGGGAGCCGCCTCCACCCTTAAGCACTCGGGGACCATCGAGGAACGCCAGTCGCCGCCGCCGTACTTGGAGTCCCAGCGCCGCGCGTCCTCGGCGGCCTCCCGCAGCTTCTGCACATCACTGTGGCCGACTTTGAGCGGTGCGCCGGAGTCCTCGCCGGGGCCCACGTCGCGCGCTACCGAACTGTCGGCCGGGGTTATCAGCCATCGTGAGGCGGGCGTCGCGTACGCGCTCACCGCGAACGATCCGGCCAGCGACTGCCAGATGCCGCCCCCGGCGCGGCGGCCCGCGAGGTCGAGACGGTACAGCTCCGTCGCGGACTTCACCGCCTGTCCGACGTCCCGCGGGAAGGCGAGGCCGACTTCGGGCGCGGGGTCCGCGTCCGCCAGGCCGATCTCGTGGAGCGGCACCGGGCGGCCGAGCTTCTGGCCGATGGCGGCGGCGATGAGGTGCGGCGCCGCACCCTGCGGCACCATGCCCTTCGACACCCACCGTGCCACCGACGTTTTGTCATAGCGAAGCGTCAGTCCTCGCTGAGCGCCAAGATCGTTGACGCGCCGCGCGAGGCCTGCGTTGCTGATTCCCGCGAGGGCGAGAACGGCGCCGAGTTTTTCGTTCGGCCCGCGTTGCTCCCTGGACATGCGCCACCCCTCGACACAGACGGCTGCCGACGTTGGCATAACCACGCGGCATTCGTAAACCCAGCGTAGTTCGCCGCATCCCAAGCGTTAAGGGGCATTGTTCCGGTTGGCGGGATTGTGGTCCGTACTGAAGTGCGGTTCAGATACAGCCTGTTGCGGTGTGCTCCCAGTGTGTGGCCGTGCGCCTGTCCGTGCGCTCTTCTCCGGCCATCGCGGGAGCGGTTCCATGGTCGTTGCGTGGGTCGGCCCGCTGTACTGGATCCAGTGGGCTGGGGGACACCGCCGCCTTCATCCCCGCGGGCGGCGGAACGGTCCGGGAGACGTGCTCCGTCTCCCGGACTGCGCGACCGCGCGGTGGTCCGCAGGGTCTGTACGGAGAGTGTTCGACGCTGCGCGCGGGATGGGGATTTGGCCGAAAATCGACCCCGTCGATGGTGGGGTATCAGGCCTCCTACCACGGCAGTTGAGGGCGCATCGGGCGTATTCGGGGCGTGCATCGGGGGCGCATTCGCGCCGCAGTCGTACTGGTGACGTGTCGCTGACATGTCTTGCCTCCTGGCCGTCCCTTCTGTTCTTGCCGCTTCCGCCGCCGTCTTCCCTATCCGTTTCCACTGCCGCCGTCCCTGCGGTCTTCCCCGCCCGTCTCTTCTTGTGGCATGGGGGAGTTGGGGGCGTTCGGGAGTGTTCCGGGCGGCGTGGGTGGCTCCGCCGGGGCGCGTTCGGCGGAGCGCAAGCGGCGCGGGCGCACTCTGGAACGCCTCCTTCATGGCAGCATGGTGAACCGGTTCGTACGGTGCACTGGTTGTCCACAGCCTGTGGAGGCGGCGATGCGGTGGTTGGTGGGATGGAGCAGCACCGCCGCGGGAGCCGTCGCTGCCGGCTCGGCGGGGGCCACGGGACCCGACGGCGAGACCCTGCACCCGGTGGGCTCCCAGCTCCTGTGGGGCGACCCCGATCCGCTGTGGGCGGTCGGTGACTGGCGCCCCGACGAAGTGCGGGTCGTGAAGGCCGACGACCGGACGCGCATCGCCGTCCTCGGCATCTGCGGCGCCACCGACGAGCAGCTGCGCGTCGCGCTGTTCGCCGCGCGCGGCGGGGCACTTCGGCATCTGACCGCCTGGCCGGGGAGTTATACGGCCATCGTGCAGGTCGGCCGGAGGGTGACCGTCTGCGGCGATCTCGCGGGCGCGCGGCCGGTGTTCTACACCCCCTGGGCCGGCGGCACGGCGTATGCGACGGCCGCGCTGCCGCTGGCCGACCTCATCGAGGCCAACCTCGACTTCGGGCACCTCGCCGCGCTGCTGGCCGCCCCTGACGTGCCCGCGGCACTTCATGACTCCACGCCGTACGACGGCGTGAAGCGCATTCCGCCGGGGCATGCGCTGATCCTTCGCGCGGGGGCGCGTGAGATCGCCGGGTACGAGCCGGTCGCCTCGCTGGCGGTGGCGGCGCCCTCGGCCGACCCCGACAGCGCGGTCGACGCCGTGCGCGACGCGCTCGTGGAGGCCGTACGGACCCGGCTGTCCGCGCCGCGGCACGTCCCCGGGGCGGACATCGACCCCGGGCCCGTGCCTGGCATGGGGCCCGCCGAGCGGCGTGCCGCGCGCGGGATGCCGGTGCCGGGGATCGGGGCGGACCTGTCCGGCGGGCCCGCCTCGGGGACGCTGGCGCTGCTGGCCGCGGGGCTGCCCGGGAGGCCGGGCACGGTGCTGGGGCACGGCACGGGCGCGGGGGAGCGGCTGCTGGCGGTCACGTTCAACGACCTGGCCGTCGGGGGGCGGGAGGCCGAACTGGAGCGGGCGGGCGCGCTGGCCGCGAACCCGCGGCTGCACCATGTCGTCGTCGCCGGTGGCGAGGACACCCTGCCGTACGCCGACCTGGAGGGCCCGCTGACCGACGAGCCGGGCGCGTCCCTCGTGACGGCGGCACGGCACCGGGCACGGCTGGCGGCTGGCAGCGCGGACCACTTCACGGGCTACGGTGCGCGGCAGGTCCTGGACGCCCATCCCGCGCGGCTGGCCGACCTGCTGATGGACCGCAAGCGGCGCCACCTGGTGCGGCCCGTCGCCGCGCTGGCCAGGACGGACGGCTCGGTGCTGGTCCCCGCGCGCGTGTACGCGGCGGCGCGACGGCTGTCCCGTACGCCGTACCGGACGGGGCTCGAATCCCTGGCCGAGCGCCTGCTCGAGCACCGTACGGACGACGGCCCGGACGCGCCCGGGGGCGCGGTGGAGGCCTCGCTCGCCGCGCTGACCTGGGGGAGACCCGGGCCGGCGGCGCGCTGGCTGACCGGTGAGGCGCTCGCTGAAGTATCGGTTCGTCTTCAGGCGGCGACGCACCGGTCGGAGCTGGTGGGGCCGGGGCAGCGGCCGGGTGACTTCCGCGCGCGTGCGGCGCTGGCGCGGTATGCGGCGGACCTGCGGGTGCTGGAGCAGGCCGCGGAGATCCGCTTCCAGCGGCTGCACGCGCCGTTCCTCGACAACCAGGTCGTGCGCGCGGCGCGGGCGCTGCCCGAGGCGCTGCGGGTACGGCCGGGGGCGAGGGCGGCCATACTGCGCACGGTGCTGGAAGGGGCCGGCGTACGGGACCTGCCGCCCGGGTGGGGCGTCCCGACCCAGGCGACGGCGGCGGCCGCGGCGCGTACGGGGCTGAGGGTGGCGGCGGACTCCCTGATCGCCCTGTTCGACACGCCGCTGCTGGCGGAGGCGGGGCTGGTCGAAGCCCGGGTGGTCCGCAAGGCCCTCCGTTGCGCGGCGGCGGGCGAACCCCTCCCTCTGGACGGCCTCGCCGACCTCGTCTCCCTGGAACTGTGGCTCCGCCGCCTGCTGTCCCGCCGCGGCACGTGCTGGACGGGCACACCGGCCCGCCAGCGAGCTGTACCGTCGGGGATCGCGCCGCAGCGGGGGGCGTTGGGGGCGGGGGCCGCCGGGGTGCGGCGCGTGTAACGCCTACCGGGGTGCGGTGGGTCGGGGCCGTGCCGGGGGTGTCCGTCCTCGGAACGGCGCGATGGGCTTGCGTACCGACTAACTGTCCGTTGACGCGCCAACCGCTGCGGGCGGACACCCCCCGACACGTCCCCTTCCGTGCGTCGGCGGCTGCGGGTGCGTGCCGGCTTGGCTGCCGCAGGCTGCCGTGCTGCGGGCCGCTGTCCCGCTGAGCTGCGGGCAGTCGTGCCTCCCCCAGTGCCTTAAAGGGCCTGGGAGGTGCCCCCAGGCGGCACGGGTGGGCGCAGCGGCACCCCGCTCCGCCGGGCTGCGGATCCACCCCGCCCCGGCCGGAGCGCCGGGCACCTGGCAGCGCCGAGTCGTGCAACGCCCGCCATCCCCGCCGGCCTCGGAAACACCCGGCCCCGAAAACCCCACAGCCCTCGCACCCACCCGGGCGACAATGACCCGGTGCGGTACAGAATCCTGGGCATCACCACGGCAGAGGACGAGCACGGCACACCCGTACCCGTCGGCGGCCCCCGCCTCCGCGCCCTGCTCACCGCCCTCGCCCTACGCCCCTCCCGCGTCACCACCCCCCAGACGCTGATCGACGAGGTGTGGACGGACCACCCGCCCCAGGACGCCCACGCCGCGCTCCAGGCCCTCATCGGCCGTCTCCGCCGCGCCCTCGGCAAGGACGCCGTGACCTCGGACCCGGGCGGCTACCGCCTCACGGCCACGCCGGACGACATCGACCTCTTCGTCTTCGAACGGCTCCTCCGGCACGGCACCGACGCCCTCGCCGCCGACGCCCCCGCCCTGGCCGAACGCCACCTCGACGACGCCCTCGCCCTCTGGCGCGGCCCCGCCCTCGCCGACCTCCCCGACCGCACCGCCGCCACCCGCCCGGAGGCCGCGCGCCTGGAGGCGACCCGGGCCCGGGCCGAGGCCCGCCTACGGCTCGGCCGCGCCCCGGACGTCGTACCGGAGCTGCGGGAACTGACCGCCGTACACCCGTACGACGAACCACTGCACGCCCTCCTCATCCGCGCCCTGCGCGACACCGGCCGCGAGGCCGACGCCCTCGCCGCGTACGAGTCGGCCCGCCGCGCCCTCGCGGAGGGCCTCGGCACCGACCCCGGCCCGCAACTCCGCGCCCTCCACACCGAGCTGCTCGCGTCGGCCGCGATGAGCGGGAAGCCGGCGCCCGCTCCGCCCGAGCGCACCGGGAACATCCGTCCCCGCCTGACCTCGTTCGTCGGCCGGGAACCCGAGATCGACGCCATCCGTTCAGACGTGCACAGGGCCCGCCTCGTCACCCTCACCGGACCGGGCGGCTCCGGAAAGACCCGTCTCGCCGAGGAAGCCGCCGCCGGGCTCCCGCAGGCGTGGCTGGCCGAGCTGGCCCCGCTCGACCGGCCGGAGGCGGTGCCGGGAGCGGTGGTCAGTGCGCTCGGTCTGCGCGAGACCGTGCTGATGACCAGTGAGCTGACGGCCCTGCAGGACGACCCCGTCGCCCTGCTCGTGGAGTACTGCGCGCCGCGCAGCCAACTGCTGATCCTTGACAACTGCGAGCATGTCATCGGCGCCGCCGCCCACCTCGCCGAGACCCTGCTGACCCGCTGCCCGGGGCTCACGATCCTCGCCACGAGCCGTGAACCCCTGGGCGTGCCCGGTGAACTGGTGCGTCCGGTCGAGCCCCTGCCGCCGGACCACGCCCGCCGGCTGTTCGCGGAGCGTGCCGCCGCCGTGCGTCCCGACGCGGACGCCGTTCTCCGTGACGAGCGGGCGGTGGCGGAGATCTGCCGCCGCCTGGACGGGCTGCCGCTCGCCATCGAGCTGGCCGCTGCCCGGCTCCGGCTGCTCACGCCCCGGCAGATCGCCGACCGGCTCGACGACCGCTTCCGCCTTCTCACCTCCGGGAGCCGTACGGTCCTGCCCCGCCAGCAGACCCTGCGGGCCGTCGTCGACTGGTCGTGGGAGCTGCTCGACGAGGCCGAGCGGACGGTGCTGTGCGAGGTGTCCGTGTTCGCAGGCGGCTGGGACCTGGCGGCGGCGGAGGCCGTGTGCACCGGGCCGGCCGCCGAGCTGCTCGGGGCCCTCGTCGACAAGTCCCTCGTCGTCGCGGCACCCTGTGAGCCGGACGGTTCGCAGGGCTCGGGCGGCATGCGGTACCGGCTGCTGGAGACCATCCACGAGTACGCCGTCGAGCGCGCAGCCGAGGCTCCGCAGCTGCGTGCCGCGGCCGAGCGGCGGCACCGGGCGTGGGTGCGCGCACTCGTCCAGCAGGCCGAGCCGCTGCTGCGCTCCGCCGGGCAACTGCCGTGGGTCTCCCGCCTGGAGACCGAGCTCGACAACATCCGCGCGGCCCTCGACCGTGCCCTGACGGCCGGGGACGAGGAGCAGGCCGGCGCCATCGTCCTGGCCATCGGCTGGTTCTGGTGGTTGCGCAACTACCGGCACGAGGGGCTGGAGTGGCTCGACCGGGCCCTGCGGCTCGGGGTGGAGAAGGACGCCGCCGCCGGGCTGCTGCCGTCCGGCGGGGAGCCGGACCTGCCCGATCCCGTCGACCACTTGCTCGCCGCGCCGGACGGGGAGGCGGGGCATCCGCTGCACGCCCTGCGGATGGATCTGCGCGTGCTGCATGTGTTCTTCATGACCGAGGCCGGGCCCATACAGGCGTTCGTCGACGAGCGGCGGCCGTATGTGGAGCGGGTGTGGGCCTACTTCCGGGAAGGGGGCCCACGGGCGGCCCGGATCCCGGGCATCGTCTGCCCGATCGTCTCCTCCTACCTGGGCGACCGCAGCGACCTCCGGGCCGTCATGGACTCCGCCGTCGCCAACTGCCGTGCGCACGGCGGGGACTGGGAGACCGCCGTCGCCCTGATGTTCCGTACGCACATGGTCGTCGACGGACCCGGCGGCCTGGACGGCGTGGACGAGGACCTCGCGGAGCTGCGGATCCTCAGCCGCCGCGCCGGTGACCGCTGGCTGCGGGCCCAGGTGTGCGGCGCGGCCGGTGAGGCGGCCATGGCCCGCAGCCGCTTCGAAGAGGCCAAGGGGGAGTACGAGGAGGCGCTGCGGCTCGCCTACGAGGTGGGCGCCTACGCCGAGTCGCCGTTCCTCATCGCCCGGCTCGCCGAGATCGCCTACCGCGCGGGAGACCGCCCGGCCGCGCTCGCGGGGCTGGACGAGGCGACCGCCGCGGCCGACCGGTACGGCGTGGCGGATTCCAGGGCGTTCGTCCTGGTGTTGCGGGCCCAGATGGCGTCCGAGGAGGGGCACACCGCCCGGGCGCGCGAGCTGTGCGACCTGGCGCGCGCGGACGCCGCGCGCGGCACGCCGCCGCCCCAGTTCGTGGTGATGCTGGATCTGGTGGACGCCGTGGTCACGGCGAGCGAGTCCGGCCCGGGGGCCGCCCTGGCCAAGCTGACCGGCGCGCTTCACGAGGCCGTGGACAAGCGGTGCTCCGACACGGTCCGGGCCGCGGTCGTGGACAGCGCGGCGGGACTGCTGGCCGATCTCGGCGACTTCCCGCGCGCGGCACGGCTGCTCGGTGCCGGCGACCACTGGTGGGCCGGCCGCCCCCGCCCCATGCCGGAGCATGCCCAGGTGGAACGGGCCGGGGCAGCCGCGCGCGCCGCCCTGGGCCCTGCCCGCTGCGAGTCGGAGCGCGCCGCGGGCGCGGCCCTCGCGGCGGACGACGTCCTGCGCGAGCTGGAGAAGGCGCGGAGTGCGTACGCCACCGGGCCGGAAAACCGCTAACCGCAGGTGAACCTGGACTCCGCCCAGTCCGCCAGGGCCAGGTTGTCGAGGGTGCCGTGCGGTTCCATCACCAGCCGTACGGTGCTGCGGCCGGTGAGGTTCACCCGGACGGGGACCGCCGGGTCGCCGCCCTCCACCAGCCCGGACCGCCACAGCCGGGCCCCGTCGGCGTAGACGGAGAAGTACACGTTGCCGAGCTTCAGCGCCATGTCGTCCGCCCCGACGAGCGCCTCGTACGAGGAGCAGGGGCGGTTGAGGTCGATGGTGACGGAGGAGCGGCCGTGCACGGTGACGCCGTGCGTGTACCGCCGGTCGCCGGCCGACAGGCCGTACCGCTGCCAGACCCAGCTGCTCTCGCCGATCCGCATCTCGGGGGCGGTGTCGTCGCCGCTGATGTCGTACGACAGTTCGCTCCACTGGTAGACGGCCGGGGCGGGCGGCCTCTCGGTCGGGGGCGGGGGCGGGGGCGGGGGCGGTGTCGGGGTGGGCGTGGGCGTGGGCTTGGGGGGCGGTGTCGGCCTCGGAGGCACGGGCGGTGAGGTGGGCTTCGCGGTCGGGGCCGGGGAGGGGGTGGACGACGACGGGCTGGTCCTGGGTGTCGGTGCCGACGCCGGCGTCCCGGCCCGCGCGGGCACGATCGCCGGTGACCGCGGTCCGGGCTCTCGCTGCGAAGGAGAGGGCGTGGGCTCGGCGGGCCGGGACGCCGGCGAAGTCGGGGTGGGAGCCGGCCTCGCCTCGTCCTTCGGCTTCTCGTTGCCGGTCAGCGCCAGCACCACCGCGGCCCCGACGGCCACGGCGACCACACCGGCCGCGATACCGGCCTTCACCGGTGCGCCCACCCCCTCGGAGGCCGCACCGCCTCCGGCTCCACCGGACGAGCCGCTCCCCGCAGCCCCACCGGCCGAACCGGCGCCCGCCGCCCCGCCCGCCGACCCGCCCGACGAGCCCCCGCCCGCCGCTGCGCCCGCGGCTCCGGCCGCCCCCGCTCCCGCGCCACCGGCGATGAGCCCGGCCGCCTTGGCGTACCCGGCGGCGCCGAACCAGCCGATGACCGCGAGCGGCACCACTGCGGGGATACCGCCGGCGACCTCCTCGATCTGCGTCGCGGCCAGCCGGCACTTGACGCACTCCTCCAGGTGCTTGCGCAGTCCCCGCTCGGCGCGCGTGCGCAGTCGGCCGCGGGCGTACGTGCCGAGCTGGTCGGCGTAGCGCGCGCATTCCTCGTCGGCGGTGAGCGTGGCGCTGACGTGGGCCTGGAGGTAGGCCTGTTTGAGGCCCTCGCGGGCCCGGCTGGCGAGCACGCGCGTGCCGTTGGCGTCCAGCCCGAAGAGCGTGGCGACCTCGCTGGGCGACTCGTCCTCGACCTCGGTGTGCCACAGCACGGCCTGCCACCGCTCCGGCAGCGAACGGAAGGCCCGCATGGCCATTGACCGCTCGGCGTCGTGCATCGCCCGTACGTCCGCGCCCAGGTCGAGCGTGTCGTCGTCGGACACGTAGGAGCCGCGTGCGGACTGGGCGGCGAACACCGCGAAGTCGTCGACGAGCTGCTCCCGGCGCGCCGACCGCGTCCAGGAGGCGGCGACGCGCCGGACGGAGGTGAGCAGGTAGGCGCGTACGGCGTGCTCGGGTCCGGAGCCGGCGCGTACCGCCTGGAGCATGCGGGCGAAGACCTCGGCGGTCAGGTCGTCTGCGGTGTGGGCGTCACGGCAGCAGGTCCGGGCGTACCGGCGCACGGCCTGCGCGTGGCGCCGGAACAGCTCCTCGTACGCCGTGTCGTCGCCCGAGCGCATCCGGCCGATGAGATCGGCGTCGGAGGGCGGCAGCTCGCGCGGCGGCGGCAGGACGCTGTCCTCACGCCGGGCGCGCTGCGGCGGGACCGAGCCGTCGGCGGGACGCCCGCCCGGCGGTACGGCCGCGCGTCCGCCCTGGCTCGGCACCTGCGGCGGGACCGGGCCGCCGGCTGTGGCGTCCCCGTTACCGCTCGACTCGTCCCGCCCGTCAACGCTCATCGCGGAAAGCCCCCGCCAGCCGGCCAACACGTCCAGACCACCGGGTCAGAGTGCCATATTGGCTTTTCGTCAGAACCCCGGAACTCGGACGATCACTCATCCGTGGGGATTTGCCGCACGCCAGTACTAGCCGTCACGCATTCGGGGAACGAGCCCCTGTCGCCCGAACCGGGCTCGGAAGCGACGTGACCGCTCCGGCGGCTGGTCCCGACCGCCAGAGCCGACGACTTCGATGAACGGGTCCGATCCGCCAGACCAGCCGACCGGCAAACCGACGACACCGACCGACCGCCCCGCCGGTTTCCGGCAGTCCGTTCTGGTCGACCACTCCGGCCGACCGCCCCGCCGGCTCCGGCTGCCCGTTCCGGTGGACCGGATCAGGACCGGCTGGCCGACCGGCCAAGCCGATCAGCCAAGCCCACAAGCCAAGCCGATCAACCCAGCCGACCGGCAAGCCGACCACACCGCCCGATCGCTCCGCCCGCTCCGACTGCCGAGTCCGGCTGCCGATCCCGGCTGCCGATCCCAGCTACCGAGTCCGACTGCCGATCCCGGCTGCCGATCCCGACCGCCCGTTCCGCCAACCCGCCCCGATCACGCCGGACGCGACCGCAGTCCCTCCAGCAGGATGTCCAGCAGTCGGGCCGACGCGGCCGCCTGCTGTGCCGCGTCCGGCAGCGAAGGCGCCGCCGTCGCGATCACCAGCAGTACGTCCGACACCGACACGTCCGCCCGCAGCTCACCCGCCGCACGCGCCCGCTCCACGAGCTGGCCCACGACCTCGAGCAGCGACGACGCCCCGGCGTCGTCCTCCGCCGCGACCGCCGGCGCCGGCACCGAGGCGACCGCCACCGGCTCCTCCGGCACCAGCCGCAGCTCCCCCGGGCCCGGCTGCGTCCGCTGCTGCGGCACGCGCGCGTGACCGGCACGGTCCTCCTCGACCGAGACCCGCAGCACCTGCGGCGGCAGCAACCGCCCGGCGCCGGAGGCCACCGACGTCCGCAGGAAGCGCGACAGCGCCGACCACGGTTCGTCCTCCTGCCCGAGCGCCGCACGCGCCTGGTCGGTCAGCCGGGAGGTCTCCTCCTCGGCTATCCGCCGCACCAGGACGTCCTTGCTCGGGAACCGCCGGTACACCGTGCCCACGCCGACCCGCGCGCGTCGCGCCACGTCCTCCATCGGCGCGCCGTATCCCAGCTCGCCGAACACCTCGCGCGCCGCCCGCAGCACGTGCTCCAGATTGCGCTGTGCGTCCACACGCAGCGGCGTCGTCCGCGCTCCGTTCCCGCGTCCGTTGCCCGCCGTCGCGCTCATCGTCACGCCACCCGCTGCGACAGCGGACGCGGACGACCAATGAGAGTCCTGAACATGCATATGCATTCCCCCGGTAATGACGTCTCCCCCCGGAGACACTCCCCGCCATACGATGCCGGGACGGAGGACCAGGCCCGGGTCCCCGGGCCGCCCGTCGCGGTCCCGGCGAGCGCATCCCCCTACACCCCGTCGACACACGAACATAGTTGAGAGGGAGTCAATTCAGAAGGGGCACGTTCCGCACGGAGCGCCCACCGATCGGAGTACGGGTCGCAAACGTCCTGAATGTGCCCCCGAGCGCCCCCCGCACCACCCCAGCTGACCTGCGAGTATTCCCCGCAGCCTGCCTTTCCGGCCAACTCCGCGCGCTCTCCCGCTCCGGTCACACAATTCGTCGAGGCTGTGGACAAACGCAAGCGGCGGGTGCGTCATGGGATGGTGAAGGAACGTGCGCGCATTCTCGTTGTCGGTGGTGGCTACGTCGGGATGTACACGGCCCTGCGCCTCCAGCGCAGACTGAAACGGGAACTGGATCGGGGCGAGGTGGAGATCACGGTCGTCACCCCCGACCCGTACATGACGTACCAGCCGTTCCTCCCCGAGGCCGCCGCGGGCGCCATCTCCCCCCGCCACGTCGTCGTACCCCTGCGCCGCGTCCTCGACCGGTGCCGCGTCCTCATCGGCGAGGCCACCGCCATCGACCACGCCAAGCGCACCGCCACCGTCACCACCCTCGCCACCGAGGAGGAGGGCACGGGCGGGCAACAGCTGACGTACGACGAACTCGTCCTCGCCCCCGGCTCCGTCTCGCGCACCCTGCCGATCCCTGGCCTCGCCGACCACGGCATCGGCTTCAAGACCGTCGAAGAGGCCATCGGCCTGCGCAACCACGTCATCGAGCAGATGGACATCGCCTCCTCCACCCGCGATCCCGCGATCCGCGACGCGGCCCTCACCTTCGTCTTCGTCGGCGGCGGCTTCGCAGGAGTGGAGGCGCTCGGCGAACTGGAGGACATGGCCCGCTACGCCGCGCGCTACTACCACAACGTCCAGCCCGAGGACATGAAGTGGATCCTCGTCGAGGCCTCGGACCGCATCCTGCCCGAGGTCGGCGAGGAGATGGGCCGCTACACCGTCACCGAACTGCGCCGCCGCAACATCGACGTACGCCTGCAGACCCGCCTGGAGTCCTGCGCGGACCGGGTCGCCGTCCTCAGCGACGGAGCCCGCTTCCCCACCCGTACGGTCGTCTGGACGGCCGGCGTCAAACCCCACCCGGTCCTGGCCGCCACGGACCTGTCCCGCAACGACCGCGGACGGCTCAGGTGCACGGCGGAACTGGCCATCGAGGGCACCACGCACGCGTGGGCTGCCGGAGACGCCGCCGCCGTCCCCGACGTCACGGCCGGTGAACCCGGCCGTGAATGCGCCCCCAACGCCCAGCACGCCCTGCGCCAGGCCAAGGTCCTCGCCGACAACATCGTGCACACCCTGCGCGGCGAGCCCCCGCAGACGTACGAACACGCCTACGCCGGCTCGGTCGCCTCCCTCGGCCTGCACAAGGGCGTCGCCCACGTCTACGGACGCAAGCTCAAGGGCTACCCGGCCTGGTTCATGCACCGCGCCTACCACCTCAGCCGCGTGCCCACCTTCAACCGCAAGGCGCGCGTGCTCGCCGAATGGACCCTGGCCGGGCTCTTCAAACGCGAGATCGTCTCCCTGGGTTCACTCGAACACCCCCGGGCCGAGTTCGAACTCGCGGCCGGTGGAAAGCCTTCTCAAGACCCCCCGGTGAACCCGAAGGGGTCGTCCTGACCGGACCCAGGAACTCCTCCGGCCGGCCCGGCGTCTGACGGATGCCGGTCCGGTCCGCTCACTGCCAGACTGGTCCACCACCGCGGGCGTGCCACCACGTGCCCCGGTGCGGGCCCCCGGGGCCCCGGCCGGTTCCGGTGCCGGCCGCCGACGACTACACGAGGCAAGGATTCGTGAACTTCACGCGCTGGAGCGCCCGGCTCCCCGGAACGCAGCGCCGCGCCGCAGCGCGGACCGAGCAGACGGCCTCCCCGGACCGGCGGGGGGAAGGTTCCGTACCCGCCGCCCGTGCCGAACAACTGACCGATGAGCCCCCGTCCGTACCCGCCGTCGACGAACTGCGGGTGCGCGAGGTCCTCGACCGCGTCCCGTCCCTCGTCGCCCTGGTCCACGGCCCCGACCACCGCATCGCCTACGTCAACGACGCCTACACCACCGCCTTCGGCGTACGCCCCCTGGGCGAACGCGCCCGCGAGGCCCTCCCCGAACTGGACGCGCTCGGCCTGTTCCCCCTCCTGGACCAGGTCCAGCGCAGCGGCAAGCCGCGTACGGTCAAGTCCCGCAAGGCCCCCGACGGCCGCTCCTACACCTTCACCTGCACCCCGGTCGCCCAGGGCGACGGCAAGGGCGGCAGCGACGGCCGGGGTGTCCTCGTCTTCGCCACCGACGTCACCGACCACGCGGAAGCCGCCGAACGCCTGCGCGCCAGCGAACGCCGCCAGCGCGAAACGGCGGTGACACTCCAGAGATCACTGCTCCCCCAGGAGCTCGAAGAACCCGACGACCTGCGCGTCGCCGCCACGTACCACCCCGGCGGCACCGAGGCCGCCGTCGGCGGGGACTGGTACGACGTCATCACGCTGGGTGGCGGCCGCACGGCCCTCGTCATCGGCGACGTCATGGGCCGCGGCGTCCGCGCGGCAGCGGTCATGGGTCAGCTCCGCACGGCGGTCCGCGCCTACGCCCGCCTCGACCTGCCCCCGCACGAGGTCCTCCAGCTCCTCGACGGCCTGGCAGCCGAGATCGACGCCAACCAGATCGCCACCTGCGCGTACGCGGTCCACGACCCGAACGAGGGCAAGCTGGTCTACGCCTCGGCGGGCCACCTGCCCATCCTCGTCCGCGACGAGAACGGCGCGGTCCTGCGCGCCGACGAACCCACCGGACCGCCGCTCGGCACCGGCGGCTGGATGCACTCCTCGGGCTCGATCCCCCTCGGCCCCGGCTCCACGGCCGTCCTCTACACGGACGGTCTGGTGGAGCGCCGGGACGCCGACCTGGACGAGGGCATCGCCGCTCTGGAAAGCGCCCTGGCCGGCGCCACCGGCACACCCCAGGTCGTCTGCGACCGCCTGGTCCGCTCCGCCGGCGTGACCCCCGACCACGACGACGACGTGGCCGTCCTGGTCCTCCAGCACCCCGCCCGCACCGGCCCGGAGAGCGAGCTGTTCCGCAACGCCGCCCTGGATCTCCTGGGCGGCGTGGAAGCGGCCCCCCGCGCGCGTGCCTTCGCCTCCGGCGTCCTGACCAGCTGGCGCTTCCCCGCCGACCTGCACGACCTGGGCGTCCTGGCGACCAGCGAACTGGTCGCCAACTCCCTCCAGCACGGCACCCCGCCGATGCGCCTGCGTCTGCGCCGCACCGATCGTCGCCTGATCATCGAGGTCACCGACGGCGACGACCACCTGCCCAGGCGCCGCCGCGCGGAACCGGGCGACGAATCGGGCCGCGGCATCGCCATCGTCGCCACGATCGCGTCGAACTGGGGCTGCCGCCGGACCCCGGGCGGCGGCAAGGCGGTGTGGTGCGAGTTCGCCCTGCCGCGCGGGGGGATGTGACGAACGGCGACGCCCGCACCGGCATCGGAGGCCGCCCCCCGGCCAACCGCGTCACCAACCGCCGTGCGGCGCAGGTGATCCTTGACCGTGTCAGGGCGACGGCGGTGACCGCCCAGGGCAGGTGCTGAGCGGCCGTACTGCGCGCAGGACACCCGCCGCGCCCTGGCCGGGCAGCCGGCGTGTGCCGTGGCCGGTGAGATGCTCGGCCAGTACGACGTCGGCGGGCCGTCCGGTGCGCTGCCCCGGCCCCGCGTGCCGTCGTCCCTCCGGCAGGGCCGGCATGGACGCCGGTGCGGTGCTGATCCACGTCGAGCCCGACGACCCGGTGCCCCGGCAGCGCTCCTGGCCACCGCGGTGGGCCTGGTGGCCCTGGCCCTCGCCGCGGTGCTCGCCGCCACCCGCAGCCAGACCCGCATCCTGCGTCGCTACCTCGCCCGGCTGATCGCCGTGGGCATCCCACCGCGCTGGGCACGCCAGGTGCTGCTCTGCCAGCACGCGGCCCTCACCGCCGTGAGCACCCTGCTCGGCATGATGATCGCCGTGTTCCGACCGTCGTCCTCGCGGCGCGGATCTCCGGCTTCGTGCTGAGCGTCCCGTGGTGGCAGCTGGCCGTCCTCGCCGCGGCTACCTCGCCGCGCTGCTCGCCGCGGTCCACTCGGCCCACCGGCTGCGCGTGACCGAGGCGCGATCGGCCTGACCCGGACAGCCCGGCCCGGGCACACGCCGACGGCGCGGGTGCCTCACACGTCCGCCGACACGGACGCCCCACCCCGCGCCACGACCCGGCTCTTTCGGAGCCACGGCTGATCCTGCACGTCGGTCAGCTGCCGCCCCAGACGCACGGCGAGAACGGTGATCCCCAGCGAGAACAGCAGGAACGCCACGATGTACGGCGCGTGCAGCGAGGCCCCCAGCGGCCCGCCCACCGCCGGCCCGACGGCCAGCGCGAGCTGCTTGACCAGGGCGAACGCGGAGTTGTACTGCCCGGCCATCCCCTCCGGCGCCAGATCGGCGACCAGCGGGGCGACCGTCGGCGACAGCATCGCCTCACCCAGCCCGAACAAGGCGTACGTCGAGACGAACGCGGCCGTCGCCATCTCCTGGCTGCCGTGCCCGAGCCCCGCGTACCCGGCGACAGCCCACGCCACGGCCCAGATCAACCCGACAGCAGCGATCACTCGCGAGCGCCGACGCCGCTCCACGAACCGCAGGACGGCGAACTGCGCCACGACGATCACCAGCGTGTTCGCCGCCAGGGCGGTCCCCAGCGCCGACGTCGATATCCCGGCCGCCTCGACCCCGTACGCGCTCAGCCCCGACTCGAACTGCCCGTAGCAGGCGAAGAACAGCACGAAGCCCAGCACGCACAGCTGCACCATGGCCCGGTTGCCCAGCAACTGCTTCCAGCCGCCCCGCCCCGACGTCAAGGGCGCATCCTCGATCCGCGGCGCGTGCGGCACCCGCACCGTCGCCATCACCACGACCAGCAGCAGGAACATCGCCGCCTCGATCGCGAAGAGCAGCGTGAAGGAGGCGGCGCTCGACGTGTCGACGAGATGCCCGCCGATGAGGCCACCGACCCCGAGCCCGAGGTTCTGCAGGAAGAACTGCATGGCGAAGGCCCGCGACCGCGTCTCCGCCGACGAGCAGTCCACGATCATCGTGGCCAGCGCCGGCTGCATCACGGCCTGCCCGGCCCCCAGCAGGGAAGCCGACACCAGAACGGCGGCCGCACTGCTCGCGACCCCCAGACTCAGCGCCCCCAGGGCGGCGGTGACCAGGGCGGCGAGCAGCACCGGCAACGGTCCACGCCGGACGATGGCCCGCCCGGCGAACGGCAGCACGACCAGCGCCGCCACAGCGAAGACGGCGAGCACGAGACCCGCCGTCATGGCTCCCAGTCCCCGCACCTGCGCCACATAGACGTACAGATACGGGACGGTGAAGCCGAGCCCGAACGCGCTGAGTGCGTTGCCCACGTGGATCCGGCGCATCGCTGCGCCCATCGCCCTGGTCACGTTCACCTCTCTCACTAGTTAGACGTGAAGACTTCGAAACTAAAGTTCGAAGCTAAAGAGTACATATCAAAGGACTTCAAGGCAAAGAACGGCCGTGCCATACTGCGCCCATGGGCGACACCCCCGGCCCCAGCGAGCCGACCCTCGAAGAACAGATCGCGGCGTACCAGCGCGAGTTTCAGGACCTCGACCCCCAGGTGGAGCAGATCGTCTCGGCCCTGTCCCGCCTGAACCGCCGTATGAACGTCGCCTACGGCCGTCAGACCGCGGCCCTCGGCATCAGCAACGCCGAGTGGGAGGTCCTGAAGGCCCTCGTCCTCTCGGGCGCCCCGTACCGCCTGGGCCCGAGCGACCTCGCCAAGCGCCTCGGCCTGACCCCGGCCGCCATGACCCACCGGATCGACCGCATGGTCGGCGAAGGACTGGTCACCCGGGAGCGGGACGAGTCCAACAGGGTCCGCGTCATCGTGGAACTCACCAGCGGAGGTCGTGAGAAGTGGCTGGAGGCGATGCGCCTGGCGTCGGTCTTCGAGGAGGACCTGCTGCAGGACCTCTCCCCGCAGGAGCGCACCGCGCTCGGCGAGGTCCTCACCCGGCTCCTGCGCCGGGTGGAAGACGCCCAGCCTGACGCCGGCGGCCGCCTCTCCGACCTGGACTGACGCCCGCGCAAAAGATCTTGACAGGGGTCACTTGACAGCCCCATCCCTGATCCGTAGAGTTCTTCGGGTTGCCGCGGAGCCGTAACGGTTCTGCGACAGCACTTCCGCCGCATGAGCGGCACCCAACCACTAGCAAGATCGCTCCCAACGGGATTGATTTCGGCGTGCTCGAATTCAATTCGAATTGGGACTCGACGCTCTGATCGACTCCGCACTGGCTTCGATTTTGGAAACGCCGAGAGAACGCGCTAAGGTTGGACACGTCGGAACGGCCCAGCGGCCGGGAAGACGAACCCCGCTGACTGGGGGTCAGATCGAAGAAAAAGATCTGATAGAGTCGGAAACGCAAGACCGAAGGGAAGCGCCCGGAGGAAAGCCCGAGAGGGTGAGTACAAAGGAAGCGACCGTTCCTT